>CANMAW010000001.1 GCA_947495915.1 Maribacter algarum (ex Lu et al. 2025) (nom. illeg.)
GCGATGATGCAGCTTTTATGACTGCAGAAACTATTCAAATTGGTGGTGGTCAAGGACTAGGTATTTAAAAAAATATACTTTGGTATAAAGCGTTATAGTGAATTCACGATAACGCTTTTCTATTTAGACGAATCTCGTGCAATCAATTCTGAGTCTAGAATTAATTTATTTAAAGATTGTTGCACCACATCTTTATCTACATAACCTAAAAAGGTTTCTGCAGCTAATCTTCCTATTTGCCTACTGTGTTGATTTATACTTGTTATTGAAGGTGTTACTAAAGAAGTAAACGGTTCATTTCCAAAACCTACCAATTTAATTTCTTTAGGTACTTTAATGTTCTTCTCTTTTAAAACTTGCAATGCTCCCAATGCAGCATAATCACTAGCCACATAAACAGCATCTGGTCTATCTTTTAAAGTCAATAATTTTTCAATCTGATGTCTACCATCTTCTAATGTTAAGCTACTTTCTATAAGTAATTCATCATCAAGTGGTAGGTTGTGTTTTTTTATAGCATCTATATATCCTCGTATTCTATTATTAAATATTCGAGTTCTTCGATAACCCCCAATATGAGCAATTCGTTTACAGCCTTGTGCTACCAAATGCTCTATAATCATATGACTACTTTCGTAATCATTTATACCAACATAATCGACATTCAAATCATTCTCTCCCCTATCAAATAAAATTAAAGGAATTCCGTTAGACTTTATTTTTTCATAAAATGATAAATCCACCGTTTCATTTGCCATTGATGCTATAATACCATCTACCTGTAAATAAAGTAACGTATCAATATTATCACACTCTTTTTCAAATGACTCGTTAGACTGGGTTATTATTATATTATATCCTGCCTTATTCAGCACCTCTTCCATATTCTCGACTACCGAAGAAAAGAAATTACTGTTAGTTCTTGGCACGATTAAACCTACCAACTTACTTTTTCCTTTTCTTAAGGCACTTGCCAAATGATTAGGTTGGTAATTCAATTCTTTAGCAACTTGTTTTACAGCTTTCTTTGTTTTTATGCTTATACGCGCATCATCATTTAAAGCTTTCGAAACTGCTGCAGTCGAAATACCTAAAACAGTTGCAATGTCTTTTAAAGTTGTTCTTTTTTTATTCAATTAGTTTATATATATTTGTTTAATCGATTAACCAAAAGTAACACTTTAATAATTTTAAACAAAAAATGTCTCTTTTGGTTATTTTTTACTCCTGTTGGTTAATCGATTAAACAAATTAAAATCAGTACTTATTAAACTTATAAAACAACATGAAAAAAGTAGTAACATTCGGTGAAATCATGCTTCGTTTAGCACCTCAAGGATTTTTAAGATTTTCTCAAGCTAATAATTTTGATGTAATATACGGAGGTGGGGAATCTAACGTAGCTGTTTCTTTAGCTAACTACGGTGTTCCTGTAGATTTTGTAACACGTTTACCAAAAAATGATATTGGTGAATGTGCGATGATGGAAATGCGTAAAAGAGGCGTTGGTGTAGATAAAATTGTATACGGTGGTGACCGTTTAGGAATCTATTTCTTAGAAACTGGTGCAGTATCTAGAGGTAGTAAAGTTGTTTACGATAGAGCACACTCTGCTATTTCAGAAATTGAATCTGGTATGATCGATTGGGATGCTGTTTTTGAAGGTGTAGAATGGTTTCATTGGACAGGCATTACGCCAGCTATCTCACAAGGTGCTGCCGATGTATGTTTAGAAGCAGTAAAAGCTGCTAGTGCAAAAGGAATTACGATCTCTACAGATTTAAATTATAGAGCTAAACTTTGGACATACTGTGACGATGCACATAGAGAAAAAGTAATGGCTGGTTTAACCGAGTATTGCGATATTATTTTAGGTAACGAAGAAGATGCTGAAAAGCATTTCGGAATTCACCCGGAAGGACTTGACGTACATAAAGATGGCGCTGATGTTAAAGCGGAAGCTTTCTTATCTGTATGTAAGCAAATGATGAAAAAATTCCCAAAAGCTAAAAAAGTAATTACCACTTTAAGAGGTTCAATATCTGCTTCTCATAATACATGGGCAGGTGTTCTTTGGGATGGAAATAAAATGTACGAAACTCGCCAATATCAAATTACTGACATTGTTGATCGTGTTGGTGGTGGTGATTCGTTTATGGGAGGTTTAATTTATGGTTTACTTAAATACCCTGAAGATGATCAAAACGCTTTAGATTTTGCAGTTGCAGCTTCATGTTTGAAACACACTATAAAGGGTGATGCAAACTTAGTCACTGTTTCAGAAGTTGAAAAACTTATGGGTGGTGATGCTTCAGGTAGAGTAGCAAGATAACTTTTAAACATTTACAATGAATGCTAAAAAACCGACACTGATCTTTTGTGGTGGTGGCACGCTCCTGGCATAAATGCAGTCATAAGTACTATGGCCAACTTCTTTTTAAAAAGATGGGTATCGAGTTTTAGGATTACATGAAGGTTTAAAAGGAATATTTTCGGAATTTCCGAAAACCAAAGAGTTTGATTTTCCTCATGCTGATCGTATATTCAGCTGAGGAGGATCTACCTTGGTCATGAATAGATTCAAACCAAGTAACGAATAACTAAATACCAAACTATATTTAGATAACAATGTAAAATTATTGGTTAGTATTGGTGGTGATTATACCGCCTCCACTGCTAACAGAATTATGGGGTTTGTTAAAAAAGAGAATATTGTCATTTCGAAAATTCATGTATCGAAAACAATTGAGAACAATCTCCTCCTTCCTGATCAAAATCTAACCTTTGGTTTTCATTCTGCAAAAGATGAAGGGGTTCAGATGTAAATACCACATGAAGATGCTATCGTTAAAGGAAACAACACACAAACAGCCTTTGCTCCTCTAAATACCAACATGGCTTCATGCATGTAACTTATTTGCTTTTAACTGTACTATTGAAAATTTTGATACATAGAAAGTTGAAGCACAACAAAAACTCTAAATTTTTTATTAAAGGTTTTAATACGTTTTGCTATATCAATTTTGCCAAAAAACCGTCAGTATAGAAACTACATTTATTAAATAAGTAACAAAGTTTAACTACATTTTAAAAGCAAGGCCTATGGTATTCACACCAATTATTAAAGACAACCAAAAAGAGAGCCTCACTAATATAAATAAATTGGCTTTTTGGTCGAAGTTTGTTCTATTTTTAACCAATAATTGGTTTTTTACTAAAAAAGTAAGTGCTTTGATAACGCAATGAAAAATTCAGAATATTTTATTAGTTGTGATTGGGGAACATCTAATTTCAGAATAAGACTAGTCGAAGCCAACACTTTAGAAGTTATAGAAGAATGTACCTCAAATCAAGGTATAAAAACGCTATATCAACAGTTTTTACTTCAAACCGAGTACAATCAAACGGATTTCTTTAAGAACTATCTATCAAGTCAAATTGCACGACTTAACAACTGGTCGAAAGCCAAGTTAGTAGTCATTGCCGGTATGGCGTCTTCAAATATTGGCATGCTAGAATTAGCGTACGCCAATGTTCCTATTTCATCATCTGGTGACGGTGTTAAGTATGAATTGATTCCCTTTCAAAAAAATCTAGAAATTTTACTCATCTCTGGGGTTAAAGATTCTTTAGGAATGATGAGAGGAGAAGAAATTCAAGCCATAGGTCTCGCCAAACAATTAAAATCACATCAATCGGGTGTGCTCATCTTACCTGGCACACATAGTAAGCATATTGATTATGAAGGTGATACTTTTACCTCTTTCAAAAGTTTTATGACAGGTGAACTTTTTGAATTATTTTCTTCAAAAAGTATCCTATCAAATAGCGTAGAAGCATGTGCTTGGTCTAAATTGCGAAAACCAGCATTTGAAATGGGTTTAGCTATAGGTTTTAATGGCAAAATGAATGAAAATCTTTTTTCTATTCGAGCTAAGCATTTATTACAAAATGAAAACCTTAAGAATAATTTTTTTATGCTCAGCGGCATGCTCATCGGTGATGAACTTTCTTATTTGCAATCTACAGATCAAAACGTTTTTCTAGCGGCGGAACAGCCGTTTTTTGAGCTGTATCAACTAGCATTACAAACAATAATACCGCTACAACAAATAATTACTTTTTCTGGTTCTGATTTAGAAAAGGCATTTTTAATTGGTCAAAAACAAATTTTAGAAAAAATATGACAAACACAACTTCGTTTTCATGGGAAAGACATCAAATTACACCCATTGTAGGAATCATTCGTGGACTTGGAATTGAAGATGTTCTTGAATTGGCACAGGTTCATTCAAATACAGAATTCTATACCGTAGAAATTACGATGAACACGAACGGGGTAAGCGAAATTATTACAGAACTTAGACAAAAGTTTCCTGAGTTAAATGTAGGTGCTGGTACGGTGTGCGATGTTCAAGATTTAGAAAAAGCTCTTTCTGCAGGTGCTCAATTCATAGTAACTCCTATAATCGATGAAGAAGTTATAAAAACTTGTGTGAAACAAAAAATTCCTATTTTCCCTGGTGCCTACACTCCTTCTGAAATATTTAAAGCTTGGTCATTAGGAGCCTCTGGTGTTAAGGTCTTTCCTGCAACTCAATTAGGTCCTCGATATATTAAAGATGTTTTAGCCCCTTTAAATACGATCAAACTGGTGCCTACTGGAGGTGTTTCTAAAGATAATATTAAATCTTTTTTTGAAGCTGGGGCAGTTGGCGCTGGCATGGGAAGCACCTTATATGACAAAGAATTAATACTTAAGAAGGATTATTTAGGCTTACAAAAACATTTCATTTCAATTCGAGATGAAATCATCGATTTTATTTAAGAAAACGAAGGGTGAACGCATAGCATGCAAAAGAAATTGGTATTGATTTATTAGATAATATTTTTATGATAAAGCAGAGGTTTACCAAGAAAATAACTGGTTAGACTATTGGGATAGTTATTTCAAAATATCCATTTTCATGTTGCAAGCCACCGTATACAATAATTAGCTACTAACCCAAACTAAAATTAACGCGTATTAGGTTAATAATCAACCTAGAATTTAATCAATATCGATTATTTGATATCTAAGTCACCGGCATAAAGTTTTATGCAATAAAAACTATAAATAAGAGTCAAACATACTACTTAACATCTAACTTAAAAGTCTTATTAAATTTAGCCATTTCTTTTTCTTCCCAATCTACACTAAGTGATTCAGGGTCAAACCATAAGGGCTCAGAATGCGTTTTACTCCATTTTTCAGCTGCTTTTACCATGGTTTTCAACTGACCCATGTGTTGCTCACTTAAATCATGTTCTTCACCCATATCTCGGTCAATATTAAAAAGCCTCCAAGTTTGTTGTTTAGTTTTTAGAGCTTTCCATTGATTTTGCCGTACACCCACATCAGTATAGCCTTCACGATGACGCATCACAAACACATAGTCATCTTTTCTAGGGTTTTCTAATGCAACAACAGATTGCCACACATTTTTTCCATCCAATATTTTATCTTCCGGAATTTCTGCTTTCGCCAATGCTGCAAACGTAGGATAGAAATCTAAGGTTGTGATTGGATAGTTAAAAATTGAATTACTTTCAATTTCATTCGGATAATGGAAGAACATAGGTACTCTGTAACCACCTTCAGCTGTACTACCTTTTCCTTCTTTTAAAGGGTAATTATTTGCCCCCTTGGTTAGCTTTCCTCCATTATCACTTAAGAATACGATAAGGGTATTATCTAAAACATTATTTGCCTTTAAAGATTCTACCAACTTACCTACCCCCCTATCTACAGCATAAACCATAGCGGCGTAGGTTCTTCTATCTTTGTCTTTAATATGCGAAAACATCTGCATATCTTCCTTTTTGGCTTGCAATGGTACATGCGGTGCATTGTATGCTAAATACAAAAAGAAGGGGTTTTTCTTCTCACTTGCAGTATTTACAAAGTCTACCGCTTTTCTTGATAGTTCATCAGTTAAATACTCTGTAGGGTTAGACACCACATTTTTATTATGTTCTAAAGGTTTTACATAGTCAAAAATGAATTTTTGCCCAGAGGCTTTTTGTTTTGCAAATTTTACGGTATAGTCTTCAGGAAAATAGTCATGACCACCGCCTAAAAAACCATAAAATTCTTGAAAACCTCTGTTGTTTGGGTGATATTTCGGAACATCACCTAAGTGCCATTTTCCTATTGCCCCTGTATAATATCCGGCATTTTGAAGCATTTTACTTATGAATGTTTCAGAAATGGTAATTCCCGAACTCCCATAGGCTTCACTGCTTGCTGGTAAATTAAACTGCGAACCGATTGTATGAGGATATCTGCCTGTCATCAATGCAGCTCTACTTGGTCCACAAAATGGATGTGCCACATAACCCGACGTAAATTTCATTCCGTTAGCAGCCAGTTTATCCAATTCAGGTGTTGTTATTTCAGTTGAGCCATTAAAACCAACATCTGCATAACCTAAATCATCGGCCATTATAATGATAATATTAGGTCTTTTTTCTACAGTTGCAGCTTGCTCAGTTTCCACTTTCGGAAGGTCTTTACAAGCAGCGAACAGAACTATTAGAAACAACAGCGACATAATTAATTTCGAATGCTCTCTATTTTTCAAACACATACATTTTAAGTTTTCGTTGATTCTCTTGTCAATAATTTGGTTGTTTAATTTGTACCAGATACCAAACGATTTTTATTTAAAAGCAGTAATAACTCCGATACTATATCTTCATTATCATTTGCAATATTCACGCTTTCTTTAGGGTCAACATTATGATCGAATAATTCTACAAATAAAGGTTCTTTGCTTGGTTGAGAACTATCTTTCCAAGCCACCAAACGATATTGTGCTGTTCGCATGGCATAGCCTACCAAATCGTTCTCAAACAAAGCCCTATTCCATTTTTGTTTTTGTTGACTTTTAATGCGATTTTCCACATTTTCTAATAGGGGTCCGAAGTAAGTTTCACGCATTGCTTGACGTAACGGTATTGAACCCCATTCACGTAGTGCAGGAGAAGGAAACTGACTAAAGGCGGCTGTTTTCCATGGTTTATTCGGATTTTCTATCAGAGGCACAAAACTAGTTCCGTCTAAATATTCTGGCTTTTCTAAACCTGCCAATTCACATAGTGTAGGATATATATCGACAAGCTCGACTAGGGCCTCTGACTGTACTCCTCGAGAATTTATTGGCATGTTGGGAGTACATATCATCATAGGCACCCTTGTAGCAATTTCATAATTGGTTGCTTTTCCCCAAAGCCCCATATCTCCTAAATGATAGCCATGATCACTCCAAACAATTATAACGGTATTCTCGCGAACACCGGCATCTTCTAGGGCCTTAATCATTCGCCCAATTTGAGCATCGACGTAACTAATACAGGCTAGATAGGCATGCTTTAATGTGCGTTTCAATTCAGGGTCAAAATTTCCTTTCTTAGGTATGCCATCTCTTACCCGAAGTTCAAAAGAAGGGTGTAACGCCATTGCGGCTCCATTCAAGGGTCCGTTAGTCTGGTCAGTTACCTCTATATCCTCAGAGTTATATAAGTCCCAATATTTCTTTGGTGCATTCCAATTGAGGTGAGGTTTGTGCATTCCTAAACCTAGAAAAAAAGGTTTATCCCCTTTGTTCACCATTTCTTTCATAGTAGCAATAGCTACATCTGTATTGAATCCATCGACATAAGCATTATCAGGTACATCTGCGGCTTCGTACGCTGGGCCCATTGCTAGTCCGAATTTGGCGATATCACCATACTTGGCAAACATTTCTTTACGAATCTTATCTTTCTTTCGAACGTTCTCCTCTAAAACAAAACCACGGTTACCCAAATTTTTTTGTTTTCCTTCTAGAGGATGAGCTACTGGCTTTCTACTCCAAGAAAAATGTTCATCCTTATCGCCATGGTGAAATATTTTTCCGATACCTACGGTCTCATATCCATTATTCTTAAAGTGCTGCGGCAAGGTTATCACATTAGGAAATTGTTCACGCATTTTTATATAGTTGTGCGTAATACCGCTGCTCTCTGGTCTCATTCCTGTTAATACGCTTGCTCGTGAGGGGCCGCAAATAGCTTGCTGACAGTAGGCTTTATTAAACTGTATACCCTGTGAAGATAGCTTATCTAAATGAGGACTAATCGCTATTTCAGAGCCATAACTACCAAGTTCTGGCCTTAAATCATCAATAGCTATAAATAGAATATTCGCTTTAGTTACCACCTTCGCATTATCATTCTTCTTTCCTTTTTGCGTACATGAATTAGATAAAAGTGCTAATACACCTAATAGGGTTAAACTAACAAATCTTATTTTTTGGTTGTATTTCATCTAACTTTTAGAATTCCACTAATGAGTTTTACCGTACTAGATATTCAAAGCTCACGACCAATAGCCAATTCATAGAAGTCATTTAGCTTTGTTTCCTTCCCAACCTTTATTGAATTGAGTCAATAAATTTTGAACTATTTGCGAATTTTCACTTGCAATATTTATGGTTTCGTTAGGGTCAATGGTGTGGTCATATAACTCAAAGTAGACGGGTTTAGACTGTGGTTTTGTATAATCTTTCCAAAGTGTAAACCGATATTTAGATGTTCGCATAGAATAGCCCATTAATCTATTTTCGAATAAATCTCTATTCCAAGCATCACCCTGTTGCTGTTTAATTTTCTCCTCTACTTCCTGAATTAGTGGACCAAATGAAGTTTCCCTCATACCTGTAGACAATGGATTTGCCGCCCATTCTCGTAATGCAGGAGTAGGAAATTGTGAAAAAGCTGCAGTTTTCCATTCTTGATTAGGATTGGTGAGTAAAGGTTTAAAACTTTGTCCTTCTAAATGCTTTGGTAAAGCCACTTCTGCCAAATCACATAACGTTGGATACATGTCTACCAATTCTACCAAAGCATCTGTTTTAGTTCCTTTCACTGTAGCGGGCATATTTGGTGTTGTTACGATTAGCGGCACTCTCGTTGCAATCTCATAGTTAGTAGCTTTACCCCATATACCCATATCGCCTAAGTGCCAACCATGATCACTCCACAACATTACAATGGTATTCTCTCGCAGGCCAGCCTCTTCTAATGCATTTAGCATTTTTCCTATTTGTGCATCAACATAACTAACAGTAGCGAGATATGCTCGCTTTAAATTCTTAGCTTGTACCTCATCAATAGAACCATAATTAGGGATATCTGCACGGGCACGTAATTCAAAAGATGCGTGAAGGCCCATTGTTGCTCCATTTTTAGGGCCTTCATGTTGATCGGTCATATGAAGATCTTTACCTTCATACAAATCCCAATACTTTTTTGGAGCAATCCATTCTAAATGTGGTTTTAAAAACCCTAATCCTAAAAAGAAAGGCTTATCATTTTTAGCCATTTCTTTCATTGTCTCAATAGCTAATTCGGTATTATGACCATCTGCATAGGTATTATCAGGAGCATCTGCAAACTCATATGCGGGGCCTTTACCTAAGCCATTTCTTGGAGCATTTTCGCCATATTTTGCAATGACCTCTTTCTGATTTTTTCTGAACATTTCCTGGTTTTCAGGAAGTACATATCCCCTAATTCGATTTGGCATTGGAGCTACGTCAGGTCCTGAATAGGCTTTTCGACTCCAAGAAAGTTCTTCATCGGTATAACCAGGGTGAAAAATTTTACCAGTGTATACCGTTTCATAGCCATTCATTTTCAAATGCTGTGGTAACGTTACAATATCTGGATTTAAATCTCTGAAATATGAAAAATTTTCTATCACCTTTATGGTTTCCGGTCGAGCACCAGTCATCACACTTGCTCGTGACGGACTACATATTGCTTCTTGACAATAGGCATTATTAAACAATAAACCTTCTGCTGCAAGCGCATTTATGTTAGGTGTAATAGCTACTTCAGAACCATAAGCACCTATTTCTGGCCTAAGATCGTCAATGGCAATAAAAAGAATATTGGGCCTATTAACTACTGTATCAAAAGACTTTTCCTTTTTAGTTTTACAGCTCCATAAAACAATACTGATACATATAAAAATGGTTGCTCGTTTCATACTTTCATTTCTGCCTTTTATCTATAAATATTTTAATGAACAACTAAAGATATACTCTTTTACTTGCTTCCTTTACTCAGATCATCGTTACACTTATTCGAGGTAAGATTGACTTAAAAATCAACTACATAACCAAGAATGCCTCGTTATAAATCTGAATATTCATCCTTTAAATTGTTATTCATTCCACACCATTGGCATGAAAACAGTCATTTCGCCATTGCCTCTATTACTCCATGCGTAATATGGAATCAAATGTGTTTTATAACTTTTAAAATCAGGCTGAATGACCTCGTTATACATACCAGCACTTTTGTTTTTACGAATTAATATTTCGCCATCTATGGTGGTTAAACCGCCTAAATAATCTGGTCTGTAGGTAGGTTTCAATATTGATTTAGTCGATATATAAGCGTCAAAAATATTGGTGTCTTTTGGCAAGTCTGCTGACTCAATGCAATACACCACCGGACCTCTCTTAACCGCTACCTGATTACGTGTTTCTTCAATTCTAGGGTGGCCTTCAATATACTTTACATTCATAGGCATTTCTAGTTTTATAACATCACCTGCTTTCCAAATTCTTTCAATTTTAGCGAAGCTGCCTGCGACTACATTATCAATTGTTTCACCATTTACATTAACGGTACTACCTTTTGCCCATTCTGGTATTCTTAACATCATTTCAAAGGGCTCTTTCTTACTTTCATCTATAGTAATCTCAACTTCACCCTCCCATGGGTAATTGCTTTTTTGTGTAAGTTTAATCGGAGAGCCGTCAAGCAATGTAGTTTCTAATTTATTCCCTCCATATAGGTTAACAGCAATTCCATTTTCAGACTTACTATATGCCCATCCTGGAGATTTAGCAATCGTTCTTACCAAATTTGGGGGGCAGCAAAAACATTTTAAATAAGGTTGACGCTCAGGAAATTCTACATTCATTTTTTCATATTCTAAAGCGCCATTAATTTTGCGAAGAGGGTTAGAATAATAGTAATCTTTCCCTTCTAAACTGATACCTGACAGTCCGCTATTATGAAGCACCAATTCCATTACATCACCATGTTTAGAATCACCGCTAAGCCCTAACATTCGGTAATTGAACATGGAATTGCATATGTTGGCACAGGTTTCATTATAGGCTGTCATATTGGGCATCATATATTCATCTATAAAACCTTCTTCGATTTTATCTAACCTTGAAGATCTGCCGTAGTGGGTTTGCCCAAGAGCACCTGTTATGTACATTTTTTTGTTGGTAACGTTGTCCCAAAGTCGATCTAAGGCATCTATCAAAGCTTTTTCACCAGTTTCTGCATATACATCTGCAGCGCCAGCATAATAATATAATGCGAGTACGGCATGACCTACTGCTTCTGTTTCTTCCCTTAACGGAACTCTTTCTTGAACCATATCACCAATAGGATAGCCCTTAGTTGTAGTATCATCTACAATTTCAAATGTGCCTCTAAGATTAATAAACTGCTCTGCCAGCTCTAAATAGCGTTTGTCATTCGTTGTTCTATACAACTCTACCAAGCCCATTATTTGAGTTTGATTAAAGCCAAATCTTTTCAACGAATCATCAATAGGTACGAATAACTTATATAGGTAATCGGCATGCTTAATAGCGATATCTAATAAATTAGTTTTACCGGTAATTCTATGGTGAATGCATGCAGCAGTTAAAAGATGTCCGCTATTGTACAATTCATGATACCTTCTATTGGTGAAAGGGTCAATATCATCTCTAATTATAATTGGAGTAGATAAGTAGCCATCATCTTGTTGCGCCTTTGCTATTACCTCAATAATTTCGTCTAGCTCTTTTGCGATATCTTCATTTTTATTTACTCCGTATAGATACATATTAGCCTCCATCCACTTATAAAAATCACCGTCATGCCACCAAAAACCTTTATGTTCGCCCTCTTTAAGGCCTGCTGCAATTTTAAAGTTATTATACCCATGACCTACATCTCCTTTTAAGATTTCACCCATATGGGGAATCATCACTTGTTCAGCAATTCTCCATTTTTCTGCCCAAAAACCTTCGGTCCATCTACAGTCTCCGATATCAATACTTTTTAGTTTTACATGTGGACTATTAGTGTTATTGATAATTCCGGCATTCTTATCTAGCGACAAAGCCGTTTTGTTGTTATTATGAGCCGTAGATACCGTTTTTTGATCTTGTTTACAGGAAAGGAATAGTGCAAAAAGACTGAAGCCTAGCAAAGAAAGTTTTTTCATTTTATATCAAGTTAAATAGGACTACAAGTAAGAAAAATCAAGTCTTAACTATACTGTGATAATTAACTATAACCTACACTATTTTACCCCTTTAAACAATGCCAAAAAATAATTACATGAATAAAAAGCCTAATTCCACACCACAGGAACAAACACTGTCATTTCTGCTTGACCTCTGTTACTCCATGAAAAATAAGGTACAAATTTAGTTTTAAATGATTCCCATTGAGGCTTAGCAATCGTATGATACATGCCTTCTGATTTATCTTGACGAATAAGTACTTCACCCTTAATTGTCGTAATTCCCCCTAAAAAATCAGGCTGAAATTCAGCTTCTAGTATTGTATTACCATTAAAATAAACATCAAGTACTTCCGTGTTTTTTGGCAAATCAGGCGATTCTATGCAATATACAATCGGACCTCGTTTAATAGCGATTTGATTTCGAACCTCCTCAATTCTTGGATGTCCTTCAACGAGATTGATATCCATAGGGAGATCTAATTGAATAACAGTACCCTCTTTCCATTCTCTTTCAATTTTAGCAAATTCACCTGGCTTAAAATCTATTTCAATGGGTTCTCCATCAATTTCAATAGTTGCTGATTTAGCCCAATCTGGTATACGAAAGGCGATTTCGAAAGCCTCTGATTTACATGCGTCAATTGTAAGACTAATGCGACCATTCCAAGGGTAATCAGTTTCTTGAGTAAGTTGAATTGATGACCCATCTTTTAGATTTGACTTCAATACATTTGAACCATACAAGTTTACCGTAACCCCGTTATCTAAAATGCTATATGACCAACCAGAAACCTTAGCAATGGTTCTAACTAAATTTGGCGGACAACAAAAACACTCTAGATACGGTTCTCTATTTGGTGTTTCAGTAACATTCTCGTGTGCTTCATAATCTCTTGTATTATTAATCATTCGAAGCGGGTTTGCATAAAAGTATTCTTTACCAGTAAGACTAATACCAGAAAGTCCACTATTGTAAAGTACAAGTTCTATAATATCCATATACTTTGATTCTCCATGAATATTAAACATGCGATAGCTGAACATGGCATTACACAAATTAGCACACGTTTCATTGTAAGCTGTCATGTTAGGCATCATATAAGCATCAATAAATCCTTCTTCAATCATGTCTAAATTCGTAGAAGCACCATAGTGCGCCTGACCAACAGCCCCAGTAACATACATTTTCTTCTGAGTAACGTTTTCCCATAAATTATCTAAGGCATCTAGCAAAGCCTTCTCTCCGGTCTCAGCATATACATCTGCTGCTCCTGCATAATAATACAAGGCCAAAACCGCATGACCTACAGCTTCTTTAGAAGCTCTCAAAGGTGTTCGTTCTTGCACCATATCACCAATAGGGTACCCTATAGTAGTATCATCGTGTTTTACCTCATATTTACCACGATTGTTTATAAACTTTTCAGCAAGTTTTAAATATTTTGAATCGCCTGTTGTTCTATACAATGCGACCAATCCCATAATTTGTGTTTGATTAAATCCGAAACGGGCATAACGTTTAGATTCAGGCATAAAAATAGTGTGGAGTAAATTTGCGTGCTTTACCGCGATTTTCAAAAAATTCTCTTGCCCAGTTACTTTATGATGTACGCAAGCCGCTATTAAAAGATGTCCGGTATTGTACATTTCATGGTACTTTCTATTTTCGTAACGATCAACATTTTTACGCAACTGAATTTGAGTTTGTAAATATCCATCCTCTTCTTGAGCCTGTGAGATAATGGAAATATATTCATCAATTTCTTCAAGCAAACTCTTATTTTTCGTATACGCATAAACGTATATTTTTGCTTCAATAAATTTGTAGAAATCACCATCATGCCAAAACATACCTTTATGTTCGCCTTGTTTTAAACCTGCTGCTATTTTGAAATTGTTTAATGCATGACCAATATCTCCACAAAGCACATCTCCCATATAGGGCACCATTACATCTTCTGCATTTTTAAATTTTTCAGCCCAGAAACCGGTGGTCCACCTGCAATCTCCTATTGCAATAGTGTTTAACATTTTGTTGGGGTTTGAGGTTAATATATTTTTTGAGTTACGTTCTACTTTTGAAGTGCTCATGTTGAAATCTTTAGGTTTGATTACTACTCTAAATTATTTTAAATTTTCGTTTTGGTAAATTGCATGACATTACTCTTGACATGCCTTAAAACTTCTTAATTTGATTTTAAATCTAAGCGTTTTACATCAACGAAAATCGGCCCTGTTGCTAATCGTTCATTTTTAAAATAAGCATGAAAATTACCTTCCCCTTTTGGCAATGACACCTTCTCAAAAACCACATTTGATTGCCCCTTACTTATAGGTTTTTCAAGACTCAGATCATTATATTTTAAATAAGCGATTCCATCTGTATTCGTTTTAGGCAAATGTAAATTGATAGTATAAACCCCTGCCTCGGTTGTTACACGCCAATGACCCAATTCATTTTTTGAAATTACTCTTGGTCCTCCCCAATCGAATCGAGAAAGATTTACCATTGGCTGTTGACGGCTACCTAAATGTATTCTTTGAATTCCCTTCGCAGCTCGTTCTTCTGTTACTTCATCAAACCAGCTTTCATATTTCAGCAATAAATCTTCAACAATTTCAGGATATTTATCAGCTAAGTTTATGCGTTCACTAGGATCTACTTCAACATCATAAAGTTCTAAATTTGAAAGCACTTCTTGCAATTCTTCGTCTTTAGGCTGATACAAAATACCATGTGGAAAATCATGGGGGCTTACCAGTTTATATTTCTGAGTTCGCACGGCAAAATGCATATATTTAAATGGTGTTGGCCCATAATGCATTTGAGTATAAAACTCCCTTTTTGCCATAGTATCTGATTCACCTGTCCATAAAGATAATAAGGATTTACCGTCTATCTTTACGTTATTTGGTAACGGAACATTACAAACTTCTAAAAGGGTAGGTAAGATATCAATTACGGCACCCATAGTCTTTTTAGTTTGTTGCGGTTTTATTTTTTTAGGCCACTTCACAAAAAATGGCACTCTAATTCCACATTCATAAACACTAGTTTTTGTACCTCTCAAATTAGCAGTCCATCGACCAGGGTAAACATCATTTTTAGTTCTTCTATTTCTAGGGCCATTATCTGAAAGAAAAATAACTATAGTATTTTCAGCAATATTTAGCTCATCTAATTTTTTAAGTATGCGACCAACATTAAAATCTATATTGTCAATCATACCATACATCAATGCATTGTCTTCATGCAAACCTTTTTTTCGATATGGCATAGCACGTTCATCAGGAACCTGTAACGGAAAATGGGGTAGATTGGTTGCTAAGTAAGTGAAAAATGGTTTTTCAGAATTTTTACTTATGAATTCTAAAGCTGCATCAGTAAAAATATCATCACAGTACCCTTCGTATTTTTTAGAAATATTATTATGTTCTAGAATAGGATCAAAATACGTATTTCCCTCGGGGCCCGCAGCCTGACCAATACCACCGCCTTTATGAACTAATGCCTCTTGAAAACCTTGATCAGTTGGCCTCATAGGAGTGTTATCACCCAAATGCCATTTACCAAAAATACCAGTTCTATAACCACTATTAACAAGTATTTCTGCTAAAGTTTCTTCTGATGCATTCATAAAATGATCTACCTGTGTTACCGCAGTCACCCCAGTTCTATAAGGATACCTACCTGTTAAAAGTGCCGCGCGTGACGCTGAGCAATTAGGATAGGCAAAGAAATGCGTCATCTCAACACCTTGCTGCCCTATAGATTCCATATTTGGTGTTTTCAAGTATGGATTGCCATGTGACCCCACATCACCGTACCCTTGGTCATCACTCATCATAATTATGACATTGGGCCGATCTTGAGCCAAAGTCATAGAATTAATAAACAAAACAGCCATTAAAGCTACAATTCGAGAATAATTTATTTTCAGGTGATCAGTCATAAGCTTATTATTTTACCAATTTGTATAAGATCCATCTCGTTTTACCAATCGAGGTATTTCTACTGGAATAAATGTTTTTGAAGTTGCTAGCTCTTCATTAAAATCGACCCCTAAACCGGGCTCATTAGGAATGAGGTATTTAGTTCCTTCAAGCTGCGGCTGCAACGGGTAATATGTTTGATCATTAGTTCCTGGTTGCTCTGCAGGTGTGTTTATCTCTTCTAACCAAGCTACATTTGGGCAAGCCGCGGCCATATGAATTGAAGCTGCCGTACAAATAGGTCCTAATGGATTATGAGGCATTAAATCTATATAATGAGCCTCTGCCATTGCTGCAACCTTCATAGCCTCAGTAATACCACCTACATTGCATACATCAACCCTTGCGAACTGAGTAATACCTCTTTCTATATAAGGCAAAAACTGCCATTTACTGGCAAATTCTTCTCCAATAGCGAATGGTATATTTACCATTTTACGTAAAGTTTCATACGCCTCAGGAGTTTCATCGCGTATAGGCTCTTCAATAAAATCTAATGTTCCTTCCGGCATTTTTGATAAAAAGGAAAAAGTTTCGGCTGCTGAAAGTCGATGATGATAATCGATGCCCACCACCGGATCTGGCCCTATTATCGTTCTTAATTTTGTAACCCATTTAGAAATTAAGGCTATAGACGCTCTAGGTTCAAAAAATGAAGTGCTATTTTCTTCATATTCTGCCGGAGCTAAACGAAGCACACTCCATCCCTCATTGATTAAAATCTGAGCCCTTTCAATTAATTCATCTTCACTAGTAAATCTTAAAGAAGCAAAACAGTCAACGTAATTTCTTTGTTTGCCTCCTAGCAATTCATAAACTGGAACGCCCAAAAATTTTCCTTTGATATCATATAGTGCTATATCAATTGCAGAAATTGCTGCTGTTAACACCCTGCCGCCCTCAAAATATTGACCGCGATATAAATCTTGCCAAATGGCTCCAATTTGAAGAGGATTTTTACCAACTAACAAAGGTCTAAAATGATCAATTGCACCAATGACTGCTAATTCTCTACCTGAAAGCCCTGAAGCTCCCCAACCAAAAATTCCAGCATCTGTTTCTACCTTAATAACAAGCTGGCTTCCAAAACCAATATTAATAGGAAATGTTTTTATCTCAGTTATTTTCATAGTTATTCTTATTCTGTTATTGGGCTTACCACTTGTACTCTTTCTACTTTACCGACGATTAACCAAAAGGACAAAAACCCAATAATTGTCATAGCGCCGATAAAATATAATGCCGGACTAAAATCTCCATCCTTCACCAAAAGGCCAATGACAACAGGAACAACCACGGCTGAAAGTCCACCAATTAAATTAAATACTCCTCCCACCAAACCTATTAAATGTTTAGGTGCCATCAATGAAACAAAGACCCAAGTAATTGACGCAAGACCATTTCCAAAAAATGCCAAGGTCATAAATAATATTACATAAAAGGTATCATCAGTAAAATTAGCTCCTATAATCGATACAGATAATAATAGCCCGCATAATACGGGTGCTTTTCTCGCAATTTCAGCAGAACCTTTTTTTATCAAAAAATCTGAGGTAAATCCCGAAAGTAAAACTCCGGCAAAAGCAGCCAAAAAAGGCAATGATGCTAAAAATCCTGATTTAATAAAATCCAATCCGCGATACTCCACCAAATAAGTTGGAAACCACGTCAGAAAAAATATTGATACAGACCCCACACAAAATTGACCTAGATAAATTCCCCATAGTTTTCTATGTTTAAAAGCTTGGGCCAAATCATACCAGCTAATTTTGGTTTTTGTATTGGTTTGAGATACCGAACCAATTAAACCTCCTCCTTGTTTTATATGCTGCAATTCTTCAGCGCTTACCGTTTTATGATCTTTTGGGTCACGATAAAATACATACCAAACAATTGCCCAAACGATTCCGATAATTCCAGAAACTATGAATAATCCGCGCCAACCAAGTTGGTCTTGAATTACGGTAAGTACTGGAAATAAGAAAGCTAACCCAATAAATTGTCCTGAAGTATAAATAGCAATTGCAGATGCCCTTTCATTTTCAGGAAACCATTTCGTTACTATAGCATTATTGGCTGGGTACGCTGGCGCTTCAAAAATTCCGATACTTGCCCGCAAACCCAGTAGTATTATAAATGAATTAACAAAGCCTTGAAGCAACGTAGCTATTGACCAAAACAAGAGCATTAATCCATACAGCAATCTGGCGCTAATTCTATCTACAACAATACCTCCAGGAATTTGCAATGCTACATATGTCCATCCGAATGCCGAAAATATTAAACCTAACTGAACTGACGATAAATCTAACGCTTCTTTAATGGCTGGTGCTGCCACCGAAATATTCGTTCTATCTAAATAATTGATAACTACACTACCGAATATTAAAGCCAATATGTTGTATCGCTTTTTGGTCATTGAAATTATATTGAAGGTTTTAGGCGTACAACCCTATCATTTAGAATTATCTGGTCGCCTTCTTATATATAAAATATGCTATCATCTTTTAAACCAATTATTATATGAAAGCATCTAAGCCTATAGGCATAAAAATATTTGCACATGATTAGGCAATGAGAAAAAACCGGAGACGAGCCCCGGTTTTTTTTAGAAATAATCAAAAAATAATACTCAACTAAAATATTAATATCCTTCGTTTTGAATAAGCGCCTCAGTTCTATTTATTTCCGATTGCGGTATTGGCAAATAGTACTGTTTTTGATCAAATGGTCTTGTTTCAATTGTAAATTCTTCAAAAGAAACACTTTCGTCCAAGTCTTTTGACCAGCGCATACCTTTGACGTCAAAACCAAGATTATCTTCATTTAACCAACGTCTTTCGTCAAAGAAGTTATGACCTTCAAAAGCAAGCTCTACCCTTCTCTCTCTTTTTATGGCCTCTAAAAGTTCTGGTCCGCTTGCGGTAATGGCAGGTTGTAAAGCTCTTTCCGACACTCTACTTACATATCTTCTTGCTGTCTCTTCATCACCGGCTCTAAAAGATGCTTCCGCATAATTTAAATAAATTTCTGCAAGCCTGTAAATGATATATGGTCTTCCTGGGCTGGCCTGCTTTACATCTGTACCCAATGCCTCATTTTGAAATTTACGCATTGCATAACCCGTTGTAGAACCATGTCTAAAATTCCCCAAAGTTTGTTGGTCTTGAGAAAAAGAATCTAAACCATCTGGAACCACGGTGTTATCTACAGAAATAGCATAATCAATAGGTCTTCCTCTAAAAGTCGCCCCTTGGTAATTGATGTTGGCATAAAAACGCAATTCGCGGTTCTCGTAAGGGTTAGCAGCATCAAAAGAAGGGCTGTCTGTAGTATTACCATCGTCCATATTGTAGATCATAGTATGGTTATGTAATGGAGTAGAAAGACTCCATCCATCAAAACCTCTAGGTGATTGGGCATTATCTGGCTGTGTTGTTACATCGGTACCAAACCCAAAAACAGTTCCCCCAAAAGGCCTTGCAAACAAAATATCTTCATTTACCGATAAAAATAGTTCTTGATAAGCCGTAGCATTTGGCGTACTAATCAAATCTCGGTCACCCACCAAATCAATTACTGCAGCAGCAGCATCTGCAGCATCTTGCCACTTATTGGGCTTGTCATAAGTATATAACTCTAAATTAGATGATTGCGGAGCCATAGAAGGATCATGCAAATCACTCGCCGCATATAACAAAGTTCTAGATTTAAGCGCCAAGGCAGCTAGTCTTGTAGCTCTTCCAAATTCTCCACTATCTCTGGTTAAAGGTAAAAGCGGTGCAATTTCATCAATTTCACTAACTATAAAATCTACCACCTCTTGGTAACTGTTTCGTGGAATGTTAAAGTCATCATCTAGTGTTGCTGCAGAAGTCAACAATGGCACACCACCAAAGAACTTTAACAATTTTGAATATTGGTTGGCTCTCAAAAATCGCATTTCTGCCTTAAGTGCCTCAATTTCATCAGGATTATTTATTTGCGCCTCACTTTCTTCAACCAATTCTAAAAATACATTGGCCTGTCTTACATAAGTCCAAAGATCTTGCCACTTTTGACCTAACTGACCTACATTTGCCGAAGTCCATCCTCTCACTACATTGAAACGATCTAATGCTTGTGTAGCGGCGTTAAAATTCATTCTAGCTTCCATAGAGGCTATCTCTACGTTCATATAGCGCGCCCAAAACTGACTTCCAGCCCCAAAAGACTCGGTACTATTATATGTGGTAAGTAACAATAATTCTACTTGCTCTGGTGTACTCAGCACCAAATCACTGGCAAAAGAATCCCTCACATCTATTTCTAAACTATCTTCACAAGCACTCAAGCTAAAGAGAATGATTGCTAGTACCATGGTACTATATCTTTTAATCGATTTATAATTTTTCATGATCATTTTTTTTTAGAAACTAAAATTAACACCCAAAGTATATGTTTTTAGGGGAGTATATTGTGCTCCTCTAAAGTTGTTATAACCCGTAGCTTCTGGGTCAAGACCCAAATCCCAAATATCTGAGAAGAAAGTAGCTAGGTTAAACCCTCTGGCAAATAGGCGAACATCTGCAAATTTGATGACATCACCTTTTAAGGTATACGAAAGTTCCACTTCTTTAAGTCGCACAAAAGAAGCGTCAAAATAATATAGGTCAGCAAAACCATCAACGCCGTCTACCTGACCGCCACTAATGGCATCACCTTGCGCAAAGGCTCTTGGGTAGATTGAATTTGTGTTGTTTGGCGTCCATCTTTCGTTGAATACAAATTCAGGTTTTGCGCCTGATTGATCAAAGAATACCAAGGTTTCAGCTTGAGCTTGCCCTTGGAACAAGAAATTTAAGCCAAATGACTTGTAATTGAATCCTCCATATACACCGTATTGTACTTGTGGGATGTTTGAAGTCGATGTTCTAATAAAATCATTTCCATCTACTACTCCATCTTCATTGACGTCTACGTAAATTGGTTCTCCCGGTACAGTACCCTCTCTTTTTATAGCAGTAGCATCAACCTGCGCTTGATCTCTAAAGATACCATTGGTAGGGAAAACTCTATTGTAAGAATCTATAGGCTTACCGGCTTGCTTTTGGGAATCTAAGATATTCTCGCCTTCTGGTAATGAGATTACTTCGTTACGAGCATTCGTAAAATTCATTCCTAAATTATAAGAGAAGTTATCGCTTACTTGATCATTCCAAGCTAATTCAAATTCGTAACCCCAACTCTTTGTCTCACCTATGTTTTCAGCCGGAATTTGACTGTTCTGCAGCCCTATAAACCCAGGAATAGCCCCTGATCTATTCACCAAAATATCTGCTCTATCTTGTTCATAGTAGTTGAAATCACCAGATAATTTATTATCGAATAAAGTAAAGTTCAAGCCAACATTCCATAGCTTGGCTGTTTCCCAAGTAACGTCAGTATTTGCCAATCTAGAAAGGTTATAGGTATTGAAAAAGCTTTCGCCGCCTTCACCCAAAACATAGTAATTTGGAAATCTTGTCGCTAATGGATTGTTGGCGTTTCCTGTATTTGTTCCTAAATCGAACAAGGAAAGGAATTGGTTAGGACCAATACGATCGTTACCCATTTCTGACCAAGAAGCCCTAAGTTTTAAACCGTCGATCCAACTTACCTTCTCTAAAAAACCCTCTTTATCAATAGCCCAAGAAACTGCAGCACTTGGAAATGTTCCATAACGGTTGCCTTCTCCAAATCTACTAGACCCATCATAACGCATTGTAAAGTCAACAAAGTATTTTTTCTTAAAATCATACGATAGCGATCCAAAGAAATCTTGTCTCTTGAACTCAGAACTTGTTCCGCCAGAAGACTGTCTATCATCATTATTACCTTGAAACAATTCTCCTCTGCTAGCATCAGGAAATCCACCAACTTTTGTTGCAAAGAAATTATTTGAATCATTGGTCAACCTTTCCATTCCCACAAAGGTGCTTATGGAATGATCACCAAAAGTATTATCGTAATGTAAACGTGCATTGTAAATTTGCTCATCAAACTTGCTAAAACTCTCTGTTAAGATACGTTCTGTTCCTTGCTGGTTAGATCCAATTCTTGGCTCAAAAGTACCATCATCTAATTGAGCATAAAAAGTCCATGGAGAATACCAAGATTTTGAATTGTTTTCAATTTTTCTGAATCCTGTAAATCCTTTTATACTTAAGCCCTTTAAAACCTTATCTAAGTTCCAATCTGCTGTAAAACGACCTGTTGTCGTGTTTGTAAAATTATCTTCAAAACCAGAGGCATTGCTTGAGGTTAAAATAGGATTACCTTCATCCCCTCCTCGCGCTGGAAGACCATTAGGGTATCTCGCTATTTCATTAGGCGGTAGTGCAAAAATTAGTTTATAAATATTATTTGTATTAACACCCGGCGCAGTCCTTTTACCAAAACGCGTAGCCAAATCTACACCTAGTTTAAAGCTTTCCGATAAATTGACATCGATATTAGAACGTAGTTGGTATTGCTTAAAACCTAAATCTCCAGATTTATATAAACCCTTTTGATCAATAAAATCTCCACTGACAAAATATTTAGCTTTTTCAGTCCCACCAGATACAGAAAGAGAAGTTCTAGATTCTGGAGAAGTCTTTGCTAATACCTCATCTGCCCAATCAGTATTTGGAAAACTTGCAATGTCTTCAGGCGTAAATACAGGATCTGCATCAGCACCATTAACTCTAGCATTTATTTCATTCTCGTAGGTTGCAAACTGGTTAACATCCATCAATTCTGGACGTTTGGTAAAAGATGAAACGTTATAAGCATGTGAAAAATTTATTTTTGGCTTCCCGCTTTTACCTCTTTTTGTGGTTACCAAAATAACCCCATTAGCCGCTCTTGAACCATAAATTGCCGCTGCACCGTCTTTTAGAACGGTAAGTGATGCAATATCTTGCGGTGCAAGTTGTGAGAACGAACCCGAAGGAACTCCATCTATAAGAATCAATGGACTGTTATTACCAAGAGTGGACTTACCCCTGATTAAGATCGTAGTAGCATCATCATCTGTATTGCCACCGCCACCATTGCCTGCACCCGGTACACCACCACGGTCACTAATTATCAAACCCGAAGCTCTACCTGCCAAGGATTTGGCAACATCTTTACTTGATGATTGCTCTATAGCCTTGCTATCAATAGTACTTACAGACCCAGTTACTTCTCCTTTTTTCTTGGTCGTATACCCAAGTACCACAACCTCATCTAATTGAGCAGCATCTTCTTCAAGAATAATGTCGATACTGGTTTGCCCGTTTAAAGTAATTTCTTTGGAAGCATATCCAATATACGATGCCACTAAAGTTGCATTTGCATCATTCACATTTAATGTGAAGTTACCGTCAAAATCTGATTGTGTGCCGACTGTAGTACCTTTTACTACTACACTTGCGCCTGGCAATGGTCCCTGTTCATCTGATATCGTTCCTGAGACAACATGGTCTTGTGCAAAAGACACTGTTAAGTTCAAGAACAAACAAAGAATAGTACAGCAAATTACCCGATGTGTATTGTCAAAATAAAGACCACCCCCCTTTGGGTTTTCTTTTTTAGCAATAGCTTTTTTCATTTTTCCCATAAAGCTTTCCGTTGTTTGGTTAAAGTTTAGTTTTAATAGTTTTTTTTTGAACTGCAACAAACTAGTACCGTGGTGATTATCACAGACTAACTACAATTACCCTACAAAAGAAGCGGAAGAAATGCTCTTTGAATTCCAGTAAATTACCTTCTATTAGCATTATTCTAACCTATTTGATAAATCACTATTATTCGGCCTTCTATTTTGTGAATTTTCTAATTTAATTTCATTATTCTCATTTAATTAATGAAATCACCTACGATAAAATCCACAAAAATTTATTGATATACATTCACAACTAATTGAATTTTAATAATTTAAGCAAGAACACAATTATAAAAACAAACACTACAACCAAAAATCAGTCATTATGATTAAAATGGCTCTGATTTTAGCCACAATAGCTCAAATTAAGGACTTTAAGTACTATTTTAACATAATTGAATTAAATCTGAAAGAGAATTTTAAAAGTGAATAGTTAAATCAACCAAAAGCTAATTGCCTTTTATGGTCATTAAACTATTAAATAAAAAAGTCAAAGAATTATTTCTTACAATAGGATAGAATTTCATTTCGAACTTGATCAAAATGATTCTTTAATGCTATATAGTCATTATTAAAAAGCATGCGCTTATCAATCAGAGAGCTTCCCATACCAACACCAACAACACCTGCGTTAAAAAACGAACTGATATTATTCAGTGAAACACCACCTGTTGGCACTAATTTAATATCATTTAATGGAGCCAAAATGTCTTTCATATATTGCGAACCCAGTTGGGTTGCTGGAAATACTTTTACAGCAGATGCACCTAACGACCATGCCTTATAAATTTCAGTTGGCGTATATGCACCCGGAAAGACTGGAATATTAGAAGCTACACACTTTTCAATCACAGCTGCATCAATTATAGGTGTTACAATAAATTGGGCTCCTGCATTAATAGCAACCTCTAATTCTTTTAGGTTACAAACAGTACCAGCACCAACATTTAGTTGAGGAAAATCATCCCTTAACTCCCTGATAATTTTAGCAACTTCAGGGGTATTCATGGTTATTTCAATAGTATAAAAACTAGCTTTTTCATAGGCTAGAGCAATGTTTTTTATCTTATCAACTTCTAAACCTCTAACTATACCAACCACTGGTGTTTTATAAAAGTTACTCCAAGAAAATTCTGATTTATTTTGCATATAATTCTATGATTCTTTTTTGACCTGACAACAATGCGTTTTCTAACACCTTATCTTCAAAACAAATGATGTTATTTTTACCACAATTTTTTTTAAGTGCCAACCCGTACATAGTTAAGAAGGGCTCAGAAGCCGCCAAAACTATAGTGCTATCAAAATCTTCAAGATAAGACAACTCGTCAGCTATAAGCATACCACTTAATCTGAAATAGTTCTCTTCTTTGCAACTATTCTGTAATAAATGTCGAGCTCTAATTGAAAAGAGATTGGCACTCAATTGTTCTTTAGCTCCTATTTGCAAGCCTTCAACAAACGCAGCGGAATTGCGCTCATTCCAGTTTCCATGATGTACGCTATTTGACAAAATACTTTTTGTTGTTAATACATCAAAAAGCTCACCAGTCATGTAACTCTTCAAAGTGGTAAAAGCATTTGACTTAAACTCAACATGTTTACTGTGGGTACCAGGCAATATCAGAATACCAGAGTCATATTCTTTCAAGTAAGTCGACAATCCTAAGGCCTGCACTTCTTCACCTCGCATCATACCCGAAGTAGATTTCACACCAGACACCAATAATAGGTCTAGGTCTTTTTGAAAAGGAATCTCCTTAAATAACAACCCCGTACCATTTTCATAAAAAGGAATGGTTCCATAGTCTAACTCTTTCAATCCTATATTGCTTGAAGCCATGCCAGCAGCTACAACTAAAGAGGCCTTTTCATACTCATTCAACTCTAGTATTTGATTGGCCAAATATGTTTTAAAATACTGTGTTTGATCTACTTCATTTTGAAGTAAGAATTTTTGATGCAATAATTTGACCCCTTCATTGGTTTTATGCTCTGCTTCTATTTTTAAATCAGCAGTTTTCACAAGCCTAAGTCTAAAGTTGGAAGTACCCCAATCACAACTAATAAAATAATCTGGAAAAGTCATGCCTGCAAAGCTCGAGAAACCCTCTTTTTTACCAAGTAATCATCTAAAGCATAGGTAGAGCAATCTACACCAATACCACTATTTTTAACGCCGCCATGTGGCAGGTAAATATCATACTTCACTCCATTTAACTGAATCTCACCAAACTCTAATTTATCAGTGAAATAATTCAATGTTTCTTTATTACTAGAAAAGACATATGAAGCCAATCCTGCATTAGTATTATTAGATAATTTTAGTGCTTCTTCTTTGGTTTTAAAGCCTACAATTATAGCAACCGGACCAAAAATTTCATGCTGTAATATTTCGGCATTATTATCTTTCATTCGTATTACCGTTGGTTCAAAATAATACCCATGACCATCGATTGGGCTACCCCCGCACCGTATCTGACCACCTTGTTTTACCGCTTCATCTATAATTTGCTTTACTTTTACAACAGAGGCTTTATTTGCCAAAGGCCCCATTTCTGGCTTATTCTCTCTTCCAAAACCAATTTTAGTTTTATTAAAGTTTTTCACCATGCCTTCAGTAAAAGAATCGATAACTGATTCGTGAATAAAAAAGCGATTTGGCGCCACACAAATTTGCCCAGTGTTTCCGATTTTCAAGGCAGTACCTAATTCAACCGCAAGTGCCATATCAGCATCATCCATAACTATAAAAGGTGCATTACCGCCACACTCCATGCTATATCTCTTAATCGATGTTTGCGCACTTTGTGTAATTAATTTTTGTGCTGTTTCTGTAGACCCAATCATTGTAATAAGTCTCGGAATCGTACTTTCGCAAAGCGGTATACCCACATCTTTTACATCACCACAAATAATCGTAACAACACCTTTCGGGAAATTAATTTCGGCACATAATTCGCCAATAATATAGGCGGATAAAGGAGAAAACTCTGAAGGTTTCAAAATAATACTTGAGCCAGATGCTAAGGCCGGCCCTAGTTTAAAACCTAAGTTTAACAATGGAAAATTATATGCTAAAAAAGCCACGGCAACACCTAATGGTTGTGACACCAATTTGTGTTCATGAGTACCTTCTTTATCAGCTATTGGAATGTCTTTTCGCAGCTTTATTTCATCAGCGTAATATTGCAATGAGTTAATGATACTCGTAAGGTCTTCATCGGTTCCTTCCCAAACCTTACCCATTTCATACATGATACTCTCTCGAAGTAAATCTCTGTTTTCAATGAGCTTATTTCTCAACTTATCAATCCATTGCAACCTAGTTTCCAGAGGCATCACAGACCAAGATTCAAAACCTTTTTGAGCTGATTGCAATGCTCGTTTAGTATCTTCTTTTCCTGCCCAAGCAATGGTAGCTATTGGTTTTTCATCAGCAGGACAAATAACCTCAAAGGTTTTACCATCTTGCGCATCTACTAATTCACCGTCGATATATAATTTTTTATGTCCGAACTTTAAATTCTGTATCATTTGTATCTTTTTCTTCATAAATTTTTAATGATTCTACATCTACATCTACCCCAAGACCAGGAGCGTCTGGCACTTTTATAATACCATTTTCAACCTTCACCTGACTCTGGGTCACTTCATCTCTAAGTGCGTTTTCGGTTCTATCTAACTCCATCGTTGGCAGCTCGTTATACATTCTACCCGGGTTCTTATCTAGGTTCGCCACAAAGTGAACAGCAGCATTAATAGCAATCCATGTTCCCCAGGTGTGAGGAACCACTTCTTTGTTGTATGCTTGAGCCAAAGTAGCAATTCGTTTGGCCTCTGTCAACCCTCCTGTAGCACAAATATCTGGCTGAGCAATATCTACACATTCTTGCTCTAATAGTCTTTTAAATCCGAATTTTAAATATTCACATTCTCCCCCTGCGATGGGTATGGAAGTATTTTCTCTTAATTTTCTATACCCTTCATAATCTTCGGGCGAAACGGGCTCTTCAAACCATGATATATCATATTTTTCAACTTTTCTAGCCAATTCAATTGCTTCTTGATAATTATAGGCATGGTTTGAATCTATCATTAATTTCATATCGGTACCAATCGCTTTTCGAATTGCAGAGATATATTTTATATCTTCTTTAATACCTAAACCGACCTTCATTTTAGTAGCTTTAAAACCTTGAGCTTTATATTGTAGGGCTTCTTGAACTAATTTCTCTTCTAAATTATCAACGCGAGTAAAGTAAAGGCCAGTGGCGTATGGTTGAATTAAAGGGTTTTTAACCCCTCCCAACATACTTGCTACCGACTGGTTAAATACTTTTCCTTTAATATCCCATAGCGCAACATCTAAGGCACTTATAGCGGCTTGCATTGAACCGCTTCGTGCATAATCTAATGACCGTCGATACATTTCTTGCCAAAGCACTTCATGAGCTAATGCATTTTTACCTAATAAAAAAGGTTTAAAAAACTCTATAGCCGCTTTGATTACATTTGCTGGGCCATAACCTTCACCCCACCCATAGGTACCATCTTCCAGTGTTATTTTTACTATACAAATTTTTCTAGTATCATACTGCCACTGCGAGAAATAAAAAGGCGTTTCTAACTTATGAACAATTATATAAGGTGTTATTTTGGTTATTTTCATCAATACTTTTTATGAACTGTTCGAAATTTGTTCACTTCGATCACTGTTATTAATTACTTTACTTTTTAATAATTAGCGTATCCTAAGATACAAATAGCAATAATTAGAATTGCTAGACCAATAAGAAGCACATTAAAAGGCTTTTTGGCATTTTTCCACTCACCCGATCGGTATGCCCAAATATTACTTATTATCAACGCTAGACCCAGCAATATTGGCCAACCTATAACCGGACCCATTTTACCCATTAAGGCGGCTCCTTGCCCATAAACTCCTAAAGCAGCAAACCAGAACACACCAGACAATATAGCCCAAGTATATGCCTTACGACTATTACTTGCTCTGTATGACGACCATGAATTGTTCTTTACTAGTTTTAAAATTGCATATCCACCATTCATAATAAACGCACCAATTAAAACAACAACCCACGAAGCTAAACTTGCATTTTGAGCACCTACACCATATTGTTCAACAGCCACTTCTGCTACAGGCGTAGCATTAGCGAAGCCCACATTTAAAAATGCAGAAAGCACACCAGATGCTACAGCAATCAACACTCCCATCTGTATCGCACTATTTGTCCCACCTTCTGGTGACTTTAGCTTATCTCTTTTAACTCCGGCAACTGCAGTTACTGCAACTCCAACAATTAAAAGCGCAACCCCAATAAGTATAATAGGAAAAGTGGGCTGATTCATTGCACCTTCAATTTGAAAAAGGGGAATTATAGATCCCATGGATGCTGCCAGACCCATAACAATACCATAAGTTATAGATATACCTGTTTTTTCAACACTCACACCAAATAAAATACCTCCAATTCCCCATAAAAATCCATAGATAGCAGCCATAAACAAGGTATTACTATCGGTATTCGCAATAACTTCAAACAAATTAGGAATCACCAATAGTGCCCAACAAATAGGAACTAGTATCATGGCAATAAAAGCATGCACCAACCACCATGCCTCCCATTTTAATGGAGCCATGTATTTCATACCCAACCCAAAAGTTCCTTGAAAAAAACTTGCCAGCAATACCAATACTAAAGGAAGTAACTCAATTTCCATATATATTTATTTCATTAAAAAAAATTAAATGCAACCAATAAATCTGCATGTACTACATCACAACCAGTACTATAATACCATTACAGATCTTCTAAAAATCGTTGTTGATTCAAACACTAACAAAGTTGCCTAAGCTCGCAAAAAAGACAAAAAATTCACGCTTTCTTTCTACCATCAAACCTCGCTCTATCAAAATAAAACACGGTGATATGTATAGGTACCTCCGTGTTTGTACTAATGCAACGATAATCGTATAAATAATTTAACTAACAATTCAAAGTACGGGGATTATGACACGCATAACTATGCAATTATTAACAGTGACCTACACTATATTATCAATTCAGCAACTTAGCAAGGCTATTTGAAGTACTAAAAAGCTATAAAGTAAATCTTAGCACACTGAAAAATGTAGAAGCAATGATTGAAAATCAATTCATCAAAAAGAATAATACGATGACTAAAAGTCCGCCGCTTATTGCTACAATAGCAGAAAGCACGCTCAATGACTTGAGCAACCGGTTAACTGAAATGTCATGAACTTCTTTAAATAACCAAAAGAAGCTGCTATTTACATGTACAATACCTAATGAGCCCGCCCCAATTGCCGCAGCAGTAAGTTCAGGCTGAAGTATACCTGCAGTTAACATAGGAGCAACTATCGATGCAGTAGTAATTAATGATACCGTTATCGACCCAGTTACGGTAGTAAACAAAAAGCTTAGTAAAAAAGGAATCACCACCCCCAACACTGATAAATCACTCATATCAACATCAGTGATCAAAGAATTAACAATTGATGTATCTTTTATAACTTGACCGAACGCACCACCTGTTCCTGTAATAAGAATTACAATGGCACACTTTTCTCCTGCAGATTGAAAATATGAGTTTAAGGTATTTGTGAAATTGATTTTGCCAATTAATGGCAAGGCAAAACAAACACCGATTAGTAATGCCCATACGGGGTTTTTAACAAATTCAATCACAGGATGCTCCCAAGGAAACACCGTTCCAATAGACATAAGTAATAAGGGTACTAATAATGAAGCAAACGGAAATATTTTCTTATATCCCGTTAATGTCTCGCCGTTTGCGGTAGTGGCATTTGGTACTTTAACCAATGCGTTCGGAATTATTAGTTTTCTCGAATTTGATTTTATCCAAATCAATCCACCAACAACTGCCGCAATTGCAACGACCACATTAAATGGAATCATGTCACCTATATTAATATCAAGCATAACACCAACTGCTAATGGACCAGGAGTTGGAGGAATTAAAGCATGAGCAATAGTCAAACTCATTGCCAATGAAAGCCCTAACACTAAAATCGATTGACCCGATCTTTTAGATAAAGCGACCATTGTAGGCAATAGGGTTAGGTAAGCAACATCCATAAAAACAGGTATTCCTACTAAAAAACCAATAACCGCCATACCCAAAGGCAAACGATTAATACCAAATAACTTTATAATACTATCGGCGATGACATCTGCGCCTCCTGTTTCAGCGAGAATCTCACCAAGTAAAGTACCAAAAAGAATAACTAAGCCAATCCATTTTAGGGTATTTCCAAATCCGCTAAGTAAACTTTCCGTCACTGATGCCACTGAATTTCCAGTCGCCAGCCCTAATAACAGCCCAGCCACCAACAAGGCAGGAATAGGGTGCACTTTAAACTTAGTTACACTTACTATTAAAAATGCAATTGAAAAAAATAAAATGAAAAGAGAAGTCATAGTATTCGTATGCTACAATTATCAAAGCTTATACATTGTTCTAACACCACAATCTACAGTCACAAAAGTAATTGCTACAACACAAAAGGCTACTGCATTAATTACCCAAAGCCAACATTATTTTAATAGGTATCGACAACTCTTTACTACACATTAAGCATAATTTTTTTTAAAACTAAAACAAAAGAGTCAGGTGAATCTTTCTAAATTAAACCTCTTCAAGTTCTAGCTTTTCTTTTGAGACATAGGGCTCCATATACTCCGTAGGTGTCATATTCATTAAGGCTTTAAACTGCCTATTAAAGTTAGTTACCGTATTAAAACCTGAGCGATAACAAATAGTAGTTATTTGATGTTTGCCTTCAATTAATAATTTGCAAGCATGACCAATTCTAATTTCATTTAAAAATTGAACAAACGATTTCTGAGTTCGTTTTTTGAAATATCTGCAAAAAGCGTTAGGTGCCATGTGCGCTATTGAAGCCACAGTTTCTAATTCAATTTTATTTTCGAAGTTTTCATTGAGGTACGATATGATTCGCCCCATTCTTTCTTTTTCGCTTTTCTTGTAAGAATTATCAAAACCATTCGAACATAGAAAACCGTAATTCTCGCTAACAGAGAGTACGTCTAAAATTTTAAGTAGACTTACAATTCGTGATAGCCCTGTAGAGCACACCAGACCCACCATATGAGTATGCACTAAATATGTAGCAGCCTTAGAAAATTTCAACCCCCGGTTCGCATTATCAAACAGCACCTGTAAGCTTTTCGTTTCAGGCAGGTCTTTGAAGGTACTGCCCAAAAATTCACGATCAAATTTCACCACAATCAAATCGGCAGGTTCACTCTCTTCAATATCATCGTAATACTCACGATGATTTCTGAACAAATGAGGTACGTTACTACCAATTAAATACAATTCACCAGCCTCAAAATTACCAATGCTGTTACCCACATATCGAGTACCACTACTTTTTAAGAAATAGATAAGCTCTAGCTCTGGGTGAAAATGCCAATCTTGTTCAATGCAGGGTATTGTATCTTGCCTTGCCGAAAAAGAATTCTCTGGTTTTCGATCTGTTTGTTTGTATGTTAGTTTCATAAGTTCAGAATTAGCATGTGAACTGAAATAGATAATTTCGCCCTTTCAATTTTAAACATGTAACAATATTTTCACTTCAATTATGCCAATTTAGCAAAATATTGATAATATACTACTATATCAACTTTAAAAAGCTAATAATCCGCCTATAAGACATGCCATTCGAAATTTAATTTTGAATTGAATTAATTTTCCCTACCATAGACCAGACACACCCTTTGCAAATAACCATAAAGCCATTGCGGGCGTATCTTTTACGGGTTTAACCAAAGTTGTGAATTGCTTTCAGTTCTTTAATTTTATTGAGGATTCACAGTAGTGGTTGGCAAATAGCAGTAGAAGGCAAGTTGTGAATTGCTTTCAGTTCTTTAATTTTATTGAGGATTCACAGTGGAGGTGAAATTGCAGACCAAACCGAAGCTGTTGTGAATTGCTTTCAGTTCTTTAATTTTATTGAGGATTCACAGTTAACCTTTGAATTTTTAACCAAGTAAATAAGTTGTGAATTGCTTTCAGTTCTTTAATTTTATTGAGGATTCACAGTAGTGGTTGGCAAATAGCAGTAGAAGGCAAGTTGTGAATTGCTTTCAGTTCTTTAATTTTATTGAGGATTCACAGTGGAGGTGAAATTGCAGACCAAACCGAAGCTGTTGTGAATTGCTTTCAGTTCTTTAATTTTATTGAGGATTCACAGTTAACCTTTGAATTTTTAACCAAGTAAATAAGTTGTGAATTGCTTTCAGTTCTTTAATTTTATTGAGGATTCACAGTAATAGTTTAAAAGATATAAAGCAAGAGCGCGTTGTGAATTGCTTTCAGTTCTTTAATTTTATTGAGGATTCACAGTTAATTTCAATTTTAGCAGATTTTCCTTTAGTTGTGAATTGCTTTCAGTTCTTTAATTTTATTGAGGATTCACAGTGTAAACGTATATATGCTGTTGCTGGATTAAGTTGTGAATTGCTTTCAGTTCTTTAATTTTATTGAGGATTCACAGTTTCATTGTCAACGCCACCGCCAACGCTATAGTTGTGAATTGCTTTCAGTTCTTTAATTTTATTGAGGATTCACAGTCATATCTATTTTTAGAATATCTGCTATTTAGTTGTGAATTGCTTTCAGTTCTTTAATTTTATTGAGGATTCACAGTAGGTAACGAAGATAAGTACACGTATAATAGTTGTGAATTGCTTTCAGTTCTTTAATTTTATTGAGGATTCACAGTCTTTTATCGCCAGTGTTCATTCCCTTTTCAGTTGTGAATTGCTTTCAGTTCTTTAATTTTATTGAGGATTCACAGTTAATGTAATTCTAAAACGAGACGGTAAACAGTTGTGAATTGCTTTCAGTTCTTTAATTTTATTGAGGATTCACAGTACAGCCTTCACTAATCCCCATTACTTTATAGTTGTGAATTGCTTTCAGTTCTTTAATTTTATTGAGGATTCACAGTGGGGAACAACTCGACAATAGACTCTACTTAGTTGTGAATTGCTTTCAGTTCTTTAATTTTATTGAGGATTCACAGTTTTTCTAAGTCTTCGTTAAACTCTTCTTTAGTTGTGAATTGCTTTCAGTTCTTTAATTTTATTGAGGATTCACAGTCAACTATCTGCATTAAATGTGAAGGCAATAGTTGTGAATTGCTTTCAGTTCTTTAATTTTATTGAGGATTCACAGTTACTTTCCCACTCCATATTTTCATTCACAGTTGTGAATTGCTTTCAGTTCTTTAATTTTATTGAGGATTCACAGTACAAATTATAGAATAATTAGCGCAACTTTAGTTGTGAATTGCTTTCAGTTCTTTAATTTTATTGAGGATTCACAGTTAATGATATGGCAGCACTTAACGAAATTGAGTTGTGAATTGCTTTCAGTTCTTTAATTTTATTGAGGATTCACAGTTAGCAAATATGAAGCACTAAGCGAAATATAGTTGTGAATTGCTTTCAGTTCTTTAATTTTATTGAGGATTCACAGTAATGGCTACGACTTAACGTTTACAGCTACTGTTGTGAATTGCTTTCAGTTCTTTAATTTTATTGAGGATTCACAGTTTGGGTATGGCAATAAATAACTCTACAGGAGTTGTGAATTGCTTTCAGTTCTTTAATTTTATTGAGGATTCACAGTCTATCAATTTGATTAAATGACACCACTAGAGTTGTGAATTGCTTTCAGTTCTTTAATTTTATTGAGGATTCACAGTTTTTATGTACTTGGGTGCAAGACAAATTAGTTGTGAATTGCTTTCAGTTCTTTAATTTTATTGAGGATTCACAGTTTTCAAATATTGCTAGTTTCTTTCAGCGCAGTTGTGAATTGCTTTCAGTTCTTTAATTTTATTGAGGATTCACAGTAGTCTGACAGAAGAACTTGAAGCGGGTGAGTTGTGAATTGCTTTCAGTTCTTTAATTTTATTGAGGATTCACAGTATACCAGCCATAAAAAACTGGTATACTGTTATTTAAGGCTAATGTTAGAGTTATAAAATAGGAACGAAACTTATGAATTGTATAAAGGTTCGTGCATCTTTTTTTAATTCAAAATAGTTCCAATTGTTGGCTTGGGGTTTCGGGCGGTTGCTCCTTTCTACCATGAAACAGCTCGATCATACCAAATTGCTTATCGGTTATTTGCATTATACCAACCTTACCTTTTTTGGGCAATGCATTTTTGGTTCTTTTAATATGTACATAGGCATTTTCCCTACTAGGGCAAAACCGCATATAGATACTAAACTGAAACATGGTAAACCCGTCATTCAATAAATCCTTTCTAAATCTAGCGGCATGTTTACGCTCGGATATGGTTTCCGTTGGCAGGTCAAAAAATACTAATACCCACATACACCGATATTGGTTAAGACGTTCAAATCTATTTTGGTTCATCATGATCTTCCTTTGGCTGTAAACTACCTTTGTAACAACTATAACTGAGGGAACAACAACTTTCTACTACTGCCCTCAAAACACTCGTACAAACTATTGGTGGTACGGCTCATGGCGTTCATTAATGGGCTTTGCTTACCATCTATAACAACATCCATAGCGGGAAGGCTTAACAACTCCCTTTTAAGGTTAGTGTTTAACTCTTCTAAAGGGCAACCAGTTTCTACAATATCGTAAACCAAAAGATCCACATAGGGTCGATATGGTTCCATAATATCATCTGCCAAACAGTAGGCATTGTATTTGTTTCTATGAAAAATTCCTACAGATGGCAACAAACCACTACTACACAAAGCCCTAGCGGTGACCGCCCTAAGTACAGCGTAGCCATAATTAAGTAAATTATTCGGCGCCACCCCTTTTTGGTTACGGCTAAAACCTTCAATATCAAAAAGATGTTGAAAATAATAGGCAGCTGCATAAGCTTCATGATTTTCGCCATCGCCGCTTTTAACCTCTTTGGCCCAGCGTTTCAATTTTAGGGCATTTTTGCCTCGTTGCAGCAAATGGTTGCCCTGGTTCTCTATTTTTGCCATGACCGTTTGTTGCCATAGCTGTTTTTTTAAGGGTACACTGGCATTCAGTTGATGGCGCATGCGCTCCGTCTGTTCTGTATGCCCTACCAAGGGTTGCAAAAAGCCAATGGGTAAATGCTGTTGATCACAAGTTAATACAGCAGTTTTGTTTTGCACCAACTTCATTAACAAACCAGTAGTTATAGTAATTTGCGAATTTTCTAATACTACAAAACCCAAATCTTCTATAGCCGCTGTTTTTTCTTTTTTACCATCCTCTGGGTAGGAAGCTACTAATTGCTCATTTTTAGTGCTTAAATATACTGGGTTGCTAAAAAATAGGGTGCGTTTAATCATTTGCACATCATCTTAATTTTCCCCAACTTGAATAATTTGACCTAGATGATTAGTTCTTACCTTGACAATTTCTTCCAAACCAGACAACCCTGTTCTAATCCATGAATAATTAAGTGTTTCCTTAGTATTTTCTACAGTTGTTTCTAAATGGTTTCTAAAAAAATAATCTTTAGTTGTAAACTTCTGTACCCTAAACAAGTGTTGGCTTATTATTTTCTGGTTCATTTCATCCATCAGATTAATTTCATTTGGATTGAAGTCTTCAGATGGAAACACAAATAGCTCATTTTGTTTCATTGTAAATAAAAACTGCCAACCGAGGTGTTTGTTATACTCTTCTTCAATGATTGAAAACCCCGAATTAACTCGTTGCACTGCTTCGTAAAAAGAAACTACTTTCTCTTGTAGTTTTCCTTTCTCATCTTTATAAATAGCTACATGATGGTTGTTTCCAGTACTTACAAAATCATTTTGTATTGGCTTCCCATCTTTGTCTAGTATTAAACTACCAACATGGTCTCTTTTTTCATGAAGCGCTTCTACATTACTCACACCAGAAATGGTAACTCGTTTTACCGTAATGCCTTTTTCTTTATTTAACCATATTGGGTTATTATCTAAATCTGAAAAAGCCTCTTTAGCATTACCATTATAGGTTTTTAATCGTTTCTTAAGAAGTTCTCTTAACTGTTTATCTATGACTTTTTCTAAGCTCTTTTCATTTTTAAAATTATCAGCGTTTACTCCTTTTCTAATTGTATACACATCTTCGTAACAATGCACTTCTTTTATAGGTTCGTTGTTATATACTAATGGCTCGTTCTTAAGTGTCTTTGTATCAAAAGCATGCACAGGATCATTATTATTTTTTGCTACATGGTTTAGTAAATATTGCTTTATTTGCGGATGTATAATGTTACTAATATGCTTTAATGTAATTCTCTTATTAATCTTAATGGTTTTATCCATTGGTTGTTTGGATTTGCCATAAACCGTTTCTTTATGTAATTGACCTCTTGGGGTAAACTGTACTTTAGAGTTGAAGTGGTCTTTACCCTTTAACTTGGTTTTATTGATGTTTTTGGTAACTACCTTATTTTTAGCCTTAAAAGAAACCAAAATAGATTCTATATGCTCTTTTGCCTGTGTACGAAAATTTGGCATTGGAGCAACAAACTCTTTCTTACCCTTACTGTTTTTATGCGTAATAACTTTTTCGATGGCTATAATGTTTGAATGCTTTTTATGCTTCGCATCTTTTCTAGCATTTAAGTTATTAAGGTATTGTATATGCTTATGTGTTGTAAATGCAACTGTTAAAGCATCCATAGCATGGTGGCGATGATCGTTTCGTTTGGTCCAATCTTTAATAACTTCTACCTTTTTATTTCCTTTTCTTACTTGAATTTCAGTTAAACCTAATGCTTTGTATTTAGGAAGATTTAACTCCTTCATTACATTGATTAAATCCCAATCTTCCCTCAACTTATCGGTAATACTACCAGTTGTAGAAACTACATTTTTAAATACTTCAAACATCATAGCTTTTGCTTTTTTAGCTATATATTGTGAGTTTCTTAAATCACGCTCAATAAAACCATCTGGTAAGTTGTGTTGGCTCATTAGAAGCTTCTTATACTTGCCTTTGCTAATACCATTACCTTTATTATAAAGAGACTCCACTCTATTTTTGTAATTTTCTACATCATCGTTAAAATCATTTTCAATAAAATCTAGCGCCGTTCTATCTCTTTTTTGAAGGTTAATTTTTCTATAAGCTAAGGTCTTGTTTGAAAAAGAATCATCAAACAACATTGCTTTTGGTATAATGTGTTCAATATCTATTTCTTTTGAAAACAGTTTTTCTTTAGAAATGTACTCATTTGTAAAAACTGTTTTATAGCCCAAATCTTTTAACTCTTCATATAGCCGATATCTAACCACATCATTTTTTGTTGGATTAGGAATACCGAATTCTTTCGATATCAATTTTCTAACATCCTCATTTTCCTTGGTGCGTTTTGTTATAAAAGATGTGGCATTTTTGCGCTCTGTTGCAGATTTTTTAAGTTCTCTAGCAAGTTCTATTCTTACCTCATCTGGTTTTCCGTAGGTTTCAATAACTTGATTAACCAAGTTCACAACTTGGTTCAATATTTTCTCTACTACGGGATTTCTCAAACTGTTTTTAGGCAACAGTTCTAAAGTGTGCTTTAAAACCCTTTTTTCTAAATCATCTTTAGTCAAACTATTGGAATGATTATAGCCCGCTAACCTACAAGATTCCCAAAACTCATTTCCACTCTGCAAAAAGGGTAAAATTTTACGTATAGCTCTTGATGACAAACTGCCGTAATCCTGCTGCAGCTTTATGTTAGCAAGCCATTTTGCATATTCTGGTTTAAAACCATATTTACGGTGTAGTTTCTTTTTTAAAGCAACATTAGAATTACCATAAACCAATTTATCTTCTTCAATAATTCTATGGTCGTCTTCGGCTGAATACAATAAGTGCCAGAACTGATAACTGGCTTGCTTATCAAAGTCCGTATTTTCTTTATTTGCATTAAAATCTAAAATTTCGGGCATAATTCCTATCTCAGAAAAAATAGCTTTCAATTCTTCTTTAATTTCCGAAGCCGATTTTTTAGCCCAGTCAAAACCATAACCTTCTAAATCTGCTATTTCCTTATAAATTGCATATAAAGCTTGGTTGGTTCTATTACCTTCAATTTTTTCAAAATTGCATTTCCATTCTTTAGTTTTCTTACCTAAGAATTTAAGCACTTCGTTAGTTTTTAAATCCCCTCTTACATTTAATTCGTTAAAGAGTAAAAGTTTTGTCTCTTCATCTAATTTATAATCAGTTTTTAATTCTTGATTGAAAATATCGCTCGCATTTCCTGCAATTTGTTTGAATTGAAGGTTGTTGAGATTTTGCCAAATTTTAAACTCTTGAAATAGAGGAGAAGATTTAGGAATTGCTTTATGGTATTTTTCAAATTGACAATTAGAAATTAAATGCTTTTGCGATTTTAATCTTCTTTGATAGAATATAACAACATCTCTAATTTCTTCTTTTAACTCCTTGGTTAAAACGGAATGATGTTTAGCCTGTGTTTCCCAAATTTGTTCAAACTCATCTAGATAATCTTGTCTATAAAACACTTGATTTTTAAGTGATGTATGTGGATTATCTAGTAATTGTTTATTTAGGTATTGACCAACGGTGATTTTATCAAAATACAACTCCTTACTTCTATCGCTTATAGCCCCTAAATAGCCACTAGATTTATTGGTGTCATTATTTATTTCCTGTAAAACAACGGCTAAATGTTCTAAATCTAATTTTTCTGTTAAGGCTTGAACGCGCAACTGAAACTTTTTAAGTTTTTGCTCCTGAGCTTTCCCATCTAATTTCTTACCTACGATATTGAAAGGTTTTTGGCAAATAGCCCATGTCGCACTTTTGTTTTTACCTTGTAGTTCCTGATACAAGTCTTTTGTTAAAATATTTGAATAATATATATTTTGTTTTTCCCAGATCTTATCAAATTCGCTTTGCAAATCTGAATGATAAAATTCAGGAATATACTTTTTGCCATTTTCAAGGAGATTTAATGCGTACGCACCAGGCGTAAGGTTTTCTTCATATAAAGTTTTGGCAACACCCATACCATCAATAGCGACGCCTTCATCCTCGTTAACAGATTTTCTACTGCTCTTGTATCCTCTTTTCTTATTAATAGACAGTAAAACTTTGGCAAAATCAACAAGTTCTATTTTTTCGTTTGCCGCTTTAGACCTTAATCCTATGGTTTGGTGTGTAGTGTTTTTACCTATTTCTGTTAAATAGGTTTCATCAGAAATAATTTTACTCTTTAGAAAAATTTCAATTAGATTCTTTCTACGCAATTTAAAACGTTGCAAATTTCGGCGTGCTCCTCGTTTTAGTGTTCTATCTGCATTAACGGAAAGTGGTCTCCCTTTTTCAAAATCTGTTTTCTCATCTACGGTTAAAGGGTTTACTCGCACTCCTAACTTGATAATTTTTGATTGTTCCGTTTTATCTTCTGCCTCGTTTACCAAAGCCCACCCAATAGAGTTCGTTCCCAAGTCAAGTCCTAGTATTTTCTTCATTCTTATATTTTGTGCAATGAAAATACAAAGTATTGTAAGAATGTGTTTACGGAAAACCGTAAACCATTTTAAAATTTAATGATTACATTTACCGTACTGAAAGCAATTCACAATAAGGATTATTCCGTTGTGAAAACATTTAAGCCGCCTCGACTTCCAATTCGGGGCATTTTTTTGGCTTTTATTTGCTGTAGTTTAGGATACACCGTAAACAGTAGTAATTAAAAAACTGTTTCTACCGACCAATTTCGGCAAAATCAAAAAACCCTATTAAATTGAAGTTCAATTTAATAGGGTTTTATTTCGTACTCGAGGTGGGAATCGAACCCACACTCCGAAGAACTGGATTTTGAATCCAGCGCGTCTACCAGTTCCGCCACTCGAGCATTACTAAAAATAGGAGTGCAAAGCTAAAAAATATTTTCAATCTTCAAATGAAAATAACAACAATTATACTTTAGCAACACAAATTAATTCTTATTTTTGCACCTCCTTAGAATTCAGGGAGTAAACGCAATATAATTCGTCATGCCATATCAAGTTCCGGAACCTAAATTCTTCGCCTGTTCAAACAGCCGAGATTTAGCTGAGAAAATTGCCAAATCATATGGCACAGAATTGGGTAATGTAAATTTATCACGCTATAGCGATGGTGAATTTCAACCTTCTTTTGAAGAGTCTGTTCGTGGTGCAAGAATTTTCTTAATTGGGTCAACCCACCCAAGTTCTGAAAATTTAATGGAAATGCTATTGATGTTAGATGCTGCAAAAAGAGCATCTGCTCGGCATATTACTGCTGTCATGCCTTATTTCGGTTGGGCAAGACAAGACAGAAAAGACAAGCCTAGAGTACCAATTGCTGCCAAGTTAATTGCGAAAATGCTAGAAACAGCGGGTGCAACGCGTATTATAACGATGGATTTGCACGCTGATCAAATTCAAGGTTTCTTTGAAAAACCAGTTGATCATTTATTTGCATCTACTTTGTTTTTGCCACATTTAAAAGCCATGAATTTAGACAACCTAATGATTGCTTCACCTGATATGGGAGGATCAAAAAGAGCGTATGCCTATTCAAAAGCCTTAGAGTGTGAGGTGGTTATTTGCTACAAGCAAAGAGCGAAAGCCAATGTAATTTCACATATGGAGTTAATCGGAGATGTTGAAGGAAAAAATGTAGTACTTGTTGATGACATGGTTGATACTGCCGGAACTCTAACTAAAGCAGCAGATTTAATGATGGAGAGAGGCGCTTTAAGCGTTCGTGCTATTACCACTCATGGTTTGCTTTCTGGTGAAGCTTATGAAAGAATTGAAAAATCAAAACTTTTAGAACTGATTGTCACCGACTCAATACCTGTTCGAAAGCAGAGTAACAAAGTAAAAGTTTTAAGTTGTTGTGATTTATTTGCTGACGTGATGCATCGCGTTCATAACAATACTTCGATATCATCGAAGTTCTTAATGTAGAATTATTAATTTTTAATATATATAATGAAGTCAATTACAATTAAAGGATCAGAAAGAGAAAGCGTGGGCAAGAAGGCAACGAAAGCCCTACGTAATGCTGGAATGGTTCCTTGCGTGGTATACGGAGGGGAAAAACCATTACACTTTTCAGCACCTGAATTAAGTTTCAGAGATTTAGTGTACACCGGGGCCGCACATACCGTGAAGGTTGACTTAGGTGAAGGAAAAGTAAAAGCTATCATGCAGGATATTCAGTTTCACCCTGTAACAGATAAGATTTTACACATTGATTTTTACCAACTCTTTGATGACAAAGAAATTACCATGAACATTCCGGTTCGTTTGGTAGGAAATTCTCCAGGGGTAAGAAACGGTGGTCGTTTGTTATTCAGAAAAAGAAAATTAGCTATTAAGGCTTTGCCAGACAAGCTTCCAGATTTCTTTGATATTGATATTAGCAAACTTAGAATTGGAGAAAACATCTCTGTTGAAAGTTTGTTAAATGATGACTTTGTAATCTTACACCCTGATAGCACCGTTGTAGTACAAGTTAAAACAGCTCGTACGGCAGTGGTTGTTGATGATGAAGATGAAGAAGGTGAAGAAGGCGAAGAATCTACAGCAGCTGACGGAGCAGATGCACCAGCAGCAGAAGGTGGAGAAAGCTAGAAATAACGTATTCTTAATACATCAAAAGCATCTCGATTTAAATATTGAGATGCTTTTGTATTTTTACGAATGTTCAATTTTTTAAATTTCTTTTTTAATAGAAATAAGTCGCTGCTAGAAGAGAACGATACCATGAAAAAATTTTTAATAATAGGCCTTGGAAACATTGGCAGTGAGTATGCCGAAACCAGACATAACATCGGTTTTAAGGTTTTAGATACTTTATCACAAAAGGAAGAGTTTTCTTTTGAAACCGCCAAGCTCGGTGATATTGCCACCTTTAAGGTGAAAGGACGCAGTGTTCTATGCCTAAAACCTTCTACTTATATGAATTTGAGTGGCAAGGCATTGAAGTATTGGATGGATAAAGAAAAAATACCCAAAGAGAACATTTTGGTTATTACCGATGATATTAACTTACCGTTTGGAACTTTTAGATTGAAAACAAAAGGTAGTGATGGCGGACATAATGGCCTAAAGGATATACAAAATGTTCTGCAATCAAACCAATACAACAGATTTCGATTTGGCGTGGGTGCTGACTTTGGCAAAGGCAGACAAGTGGATTACGTTTTAGGAGAATGGAATACTGACGAAAAGAATCAAATGTCAGAACGGCTTGACAGAGCGGCAGCATTAATACGCTCTTTCGTTTTGGCAGGCGTCAAAATCACCATGAATGAATTCAACAACACCTAAAGCTACAACGCTCTAAAATCAAACACTCCAGAGCTAGATTTGTTCCCTGCCCCATCAATGGTAACTACACTCCAGTAATACACCATATTTGCTGCTACAGTGACATTGGTATTCGAAACCGTGGCACTAGGAGATACTAGTAATGCTTCTGGAGGATTCTGCGTTGAAAAGTAAATTTCGAAACCTACAATATCATTATCAACATCTGCACCTGACCATTGTAGAGTCACTTCATTGTTTTCATCTTTAAATACTGAAGTACCTATGGCTGGCGCTATTATTTCCGCAGGAAAGGGAGCATATGTGGTTTGTGACCCTGAATTATAAAAAAGCCATGTTTCGCTGGCAACCGATTCTAAAACCGCATCACTTATTGAGGTAACATTCCATGAATAGGGCACTCCTTTTTGTAAAGGCAATTTAGCCGCTGTCGCCGCTGTTGTTATTCTTTGAGTAGTATTCGCTGATAAATTTGTAGCACGCAATTCGTAACGGTCTGTATGATCTGCTGGTTGCCATCGAAACTCTACCTCACTGGTTGTACTAGACAATTCTACCCCAGTGGTGCATTCTGAATTTTTATCAGGAAACACCAATACACTTCCCTCAGGCGGAAGTGGATTATTCTTCTTTTTACATCCAAAGAGAAAAAAAGCACTAATACATATGATGCTGACTAATCTCATTTTTTAATAATTTTAGATGTTCCTTTAATATTTTCTGCTTCGTACTTCACGAAATATAGTCCTGAATTTAACGAAGCCAAATCTAAATCAACAGAAACACCATTCACTTCACTAAGCTTACTATAAATTAGGCGACCGTCAACCGAATAAATTTGAATTAAAATCTGATGCACAGCAGCCCCTAAACCAAGGGTTAATTTATCTGTAAACGGATTAGGGTAAAACACCGGATCTGAACCATAGAAAAACGTTTCGGAATAGGCGCCTTGACAAGGTATATTCGTAGAAACTTTTAATTCATTACCACCCTCTTTTAAGTTTAATGTAATGCTAGATTTTTCAGTCTGTATAACAACCCCATTCAGAGCAACATTATACAGCAAACCGCCTTGTAGTTGTAATTCAACCGTACTACCGTCAACAGAAATTTTTGAAGACACACTCAAAGGATCTGGCTCTTCAACAACAATTTCAAAACATTGTTCTCTATAGTTTACTTCACCTTTGGTAGCAGAAATACACAAACTATAAACCCCGGCCATTAAATCATTCAAAGCGTATTCAGCCGTTGAAAAACTGTCTGATATATTTACCCCATTACCAGTTACAGTAATGTTATAATCAGCAGACAAATCAGCCTCAATCATAATGGAGCCATCGTCGTTCGCACGGCAAGTTTCCCCTTGTATTTCAATTGTAAAGTTTGTTGCCGGAAAAATTGACACCGCACAGCCTGATGCATCTACTGGGGTATTCTCAGGAGTACCTAAGCACAAATCAGGCCCGTCATCAAAAACACCATCATTGTCGTCGTCTGGTCGAAATTGACCCTCTGCACAAATTTCCATAGCGAACGATTGAAATTCACCTCCATCGGCAGGGGCATTATCAGCAACAGTTAACACCCAGGTACCTAATGTAGATTCACCATTGAAAGAAGCTAAAGACCCTTGTGGTTTTACCGTGCCAGAAACCGCAGGCATACCACCGCATACTATCGCCGAACCTGCATCATCAAAAATTGCATCTATATTTCTAAACTCTTCACACCTGTTACTCATGAGTACGACAGATGTTCCGGAAGGAGAGGTCAATGTAATCGTTAAATCAGAAAGGTAGGTATGATCCATTTTTAAATTCACATTAATATCTGCTACTGGCAAATCATCAAGAATCGTAATTTCAGAAGTAACAGTTGGTGTACCTGACGAAGAAATAGAAGCCGGAAGCGAACCACCCGTCACATTGATACAACTAAAATCGATGGTAGTAAAAGAGAAGGACTGGCTAAAAACACCCTCGCCACAACTATTCTTAGGTTTAACTCGCCAAAAATATTGTGTTTGATTGTTTAAATTTGAAGGTACATAATTAACATCTGTTAAGCTAGCAGTTTCAACGATGGTACCAAATCCAGCATCTGTGGCAATTTCAATATCATACGATGTTGCTAGAAATTCAGCTTCCCATTCTAACAAAATACCCGTTGGAGTATCAGTTAGTCCGTCTGCTGGGGCAACCAATGTTACTTCCGAAAAAGAGGTATCATAAACATTCAAATTAAAAGTCACTTCTTTTTGAATACTTGCAGTAGTCGCCAAAACACGAATTGGATAACTACCAACCGCTAAATTTTCTGTATCGCTTAGTGTTAGATTTACTTCAGTATCAGTTGCTGTAGCGGTTTCAGGAAAAAATACAACATCTAACCCTACAGGCGCATCTATAATACTAAAAGTTGCTTCTTCAACAAAGCCCTCAAACGTATTATAAACAAAAGGAACTACTATAATATCTGCCTGACAAACTTCTTGTTCAAGATCATCAAAACTTAATACAATTTCTGATGCTTCAATCTCAAAATCAGAAGTGTTCACAGCGAAGTAAATATTGTCATCTGCCCTTATCATTATTCTTGCGGTGGTCGTAGCAAACCCAGGAATTACAACATCATGACTTCCATCATTCACTGCATTTTCCGCCAAAATTATGGGAAATGTAACACCTCCATCTGTTGATAATAATATAGTTACCGTTTCGGTATTTATAGGGGCTCTATTTGTATTACCGACATCCCATGTAATCGTTTGAACGGTACCAGCACTAGCCACAACATTACTGCTTTGCGAGGTTACTATGAATGGCCCTGCACTATTTTCTACAAATACATTCACCAAATCAGAAACCACTTGCCCACCTCCAAGAGCATTATCTCTTACGGTTAATGCAAAATTCATTTCACGCTCAACATCTGAAACGGTTTCCCAAGTAGAATTTACATTCGGATTCTCTTGTGTTAATCTTCCTAAAATTACGCTCGAAAGTTTTGGAAAATACCGGGTTGAATCAATATTGGGCTTTTGAGATCTAAAATTAGCACCACTAGGATTAGATGGTCCAAAAACCGATTGTGGCACTACGCCATCATCAACCTGTTCCCAAGTATAGGTCAAAACATCAGCATCAGCATCAGTAGCGTTTCCTGTCAATGAAAAGGCTGTTGATTTCGGAATTGTAAAACTACCAACTGGTGTAATCACCGGAGGTACATTCGTTAAAACTATTTCTTCAGCGCAAGTTGTTGTTTTGATATAATCGGTAATTTGAACGATAGACACATAGTGAAAATAATCTTCGCCCATTTGCGCTACATTATTGATACCTGTAATACCCGCATACCCCATAATAGAAGTTCCACTACCAGGCTCCACCTGTACTTGAGTTCCTTCAGATTCAAACGACCACGTATGATTAGCACCAAATTGATGACCAATTTCATGGGCTACAAAATCTATATCAAAAAGATCACCCTCGGGCACTTGACCCGTGGCATAAGCACTACCTTTTCGGTTTTCAACACAAACCGCACCAATAAAACCGGCATTACCATCACTTTGACCGGCTTGATTAAACAATATGCCGACATCATAATTTGCGCTGCCAATATTAGTGTCTAAAGTATTTTGAACTTTCGGACTTAAACTACCGCTGTAAGGATCGGTTTCAGCATCTGTAAAAATCACAGATTCTAGTCCGGCCACAACCTCAAGAGTAACCGCTAAATCTGTTTCAAAAACCTCATTAATTCTCGTTACCGTAGCATTAATTGCGGCAAGAGCATCAGTAACCGTTCCACCATGATATGCGGTATATTCACCCGATGCAGTTACTGCCAATCGATACTTACGAAGAACTTGATCATTCACAGTTTTTTGTGCTGACTGCTTAGAAACTTTAGAAATTACTGATTGTGTTTCACATAAAAACGCTTCATTTCGTTTTGCATTCGGATCACGCTTATATAACACGTACTTATTTCCAGCATCTTTTTGCATAAAAAGGGTTTCGTCAGTACTTGACTGCACCATCATACTTTGAATACCCTTATGTGAAACACTAAACCTTATCTTAGTTTTAGTATCAATTGATCTACCGGAGTACGATTTTATATTTGAATATTTACGGGAGAGTTCTGGAGAAAAAACAGGAGTTTCAAAAACCTGAAAAGCAATTAACGCACCTTTTTCATCTGGAAAATAAACCAACTTTGAATTACCTTTGCTTGCTGAAACTGCTGCGAGCTCTTTTTTAAACAAAGCTTCATCAAAGGTAAACTGTTGCCCCTTTTCAACATCAAATCGTTGCGCAAACCTTTTGTTTATATTTTTTTGAACCTTTGTTTTTTGCCAATATCCTGTTTGTGCTGTACCGTAAAAGGATAGAAATACTATGGTAATTGTAAAAACAAGACGTAATTTTGCAGTCATTAAGGGGAATTTATCCAAAATCAAATATAATCCTTTTTATCCTTTTTGTAAGTGATAACAGTTCAAAGCATCTTTCAGTTCGATAAGGAACACGCCACAGCCTTAACCATTGGCACTTTTGACGGTGTACACATCGGACATCAAAAAATCTTAGAACGACTTATTACAGATGCAAAAACCACTGAATTAAAGGCTACAGTAGTCACATTTTTTCCGCACCCAAGAATGGTTTTGCAAAAAGATGCAGACATTAAATTGCTAAATACTATTGACGAAAAAAAGTTGATTCTAGAAAAACTAGGCCTTGATAATTTAATCATTCACCCTTTCACCAAAGATTTTAGTCGATTAACAGCTACTGAGTTTGTTAGAGATTTATTAGTTAATAAATTAAATACTAAAAAGATTATTATCGGGTATGATCATCGATTTGGCAGAAATAGAAACGCCAACATTAATGACTTAATAACCTTTGGGTTAACCTACGATTTTGAAGTTGAAGAAATTTCTGCACAAGAAATTGATGACGTATCAGTAAGTTCTACCAAAATTAGAAAAGCACTGGCTGATGGTGATATCGAAACTGCCAACGCTTATTTAGGATATCAATATATGTTAACCGGCAAGGTGGTTCAAGGAAAAGGATTAGGTAGGCAATTAGATTATCCAACAGCAAATCTTCATATTGAAGAAACCTATAAATTAATTCCGAAAACTGGCGCCTATGTTGTTAGTAGTACCATTAACAACACTACTGTTTTTGGCATGATGAATATTGGTTTCAACCCGACGGTATCAGGCAAAAACAAGACCATAGAAATACATTTTCTAGATTTTGATCAAGATTTGTACGATCAAAAATTACAAATTGACATCATGGCAAGACTTCGCGATGAACATAAATTTGAGTCCGTAAACGCCTTAAAAGATCAACTCTTTAAAGACAAAGAAAACACCCGATCTATAATAGCAAAATGATGAATGCCATAAACCGCTTGCTATTTACTAAAATTGACAATTCTCCTTTACTTATTTTTCGTATTTTCTTTGGAATTTTAGTAGCTCTAGAGTGTTATGGTGCCATTGCAACGGGTTGGGTTAAACGCACCTTAATTGACCCGCAATTTACTTTCAGTTTTATTGGCTTTGAATGGTTGCAACCCCTGCCCGGATGGGGCATGTACGCCTACTTTTGTGTAATGGGAACCTTAGGCATAGGTATAGCTTTAGGATACAAATATCGTTTTAGTATTATCTCATTCACGCTACTTTGGACAGGAGTTTACTTGATGCAAAAAACCTCATACAACAATCATTACTATCTTCTTGTACTGATCTCTTCATTGATGTGCTTTTTTCCTGCTAACACCAATTATGCAATAGACGCCAATAACAATGAAGCGCTTCGAAAAAACGAAATGTATAGCTATATTAAATGGGTTATAGTATTACAACTATTTATTGTTTACACCTATGCTTCAGTTGCTAAATTATATGGAGATTGGTTCGATTTAGGCATTATTAAACTACTCATGGCATCTAAAGCAGACTATTACGTCATTGGCGATATGCTGCAACAAGAGTGGGTACATCAAATAGTCGGTATTTTCGGAATATTGTTTGACCTACTCATTGTGCCTGCTTTACTTTGGAAACCAACCCGAAAAATTGCCTTTTTCATTTCCATATTTTTTCATTTATTCAACTCTATCGTATTTCAAATTGGAATTTTCCCCTATTTATCCTTAGCATTTACGGTCTTCTTTTTTGAACCCAAAACCATTCAAAAAATATTCTTTAAAAGCAAAAAAACGTACTCCAAGCAATATACTACGGTACCTTCCTTTAAAAACACTGTTCTCTTTCTTGGTAGTATTTATTTCGTAATTCAAGTATGCTTACCGCTTCGTCATCACATTATTAAAGATGATGTACTTTGGACGGAGGAAGGTCACCGATTGAGCTGGCGAATGATGCTTAGAAGTCGAGCTGGTAAGATTAAATTTCAAGTGGTAAACCATACTTCAAAAGATAAACATATCGTTAATATTGACGAATACTTAACGGCTAAACAAGGTAGAAGAATTGCTGCATACCCAGATTTCATATGGCAATTTGCCCAACATTTAAAACGAGAATATGCTGAAAAGGGTGAAGATATTTCTGTTTACGCAAAGAATTCAAAGGTTAGTATCAACGGAAAACCCTTTCGGGCGTTTATCAATCCGAAAGTAGATTTAGCCCATGCTGAATGGAATTACTTCTGGCATAATGAATGGATTTACCCTTCAAATAGCCAAGAATGAATCATTACTAGAATTCATTTTCATCATTCATAAATGTAAAGGTTTCATTATTGTAGGATTAGTTTAAATTTGCATTTCAAATAAAATTACAATGCTACAATTACAGGCGATAAGAGATCATAAAGACACTTTCATTAAGGCATTAAAAAAGCGAAATATTGATGGCGCTTCTTTACTTGAAAATGTTCTCGATTTAGATGATAAAAGAAAGGCGACACAAACCCAACTCGATGCCACTTTAGCAGAGTCTAATAAATTGTCAAAAGAAATCGGTTTACTTTTCAAAAGTGGAAAAGGTCAAGAAGCTAATGCACTTAAAGAGAAAACTGGCAGCCTGAAAGAAAGTTCTAAACAACTAGGTGAACAATTGAATAGCATAGCAGAAGAGCTACAAAACCTCTTGTATCAAATTCCAAATATTCCGCATGAATCTGTTCCTGCAGGAAGCACTGACGAAGACAATGAAGAAATCTTTCGTGAAGGAGACATTCCTACTTTAATCAATGATGCACAACCTCATTGGGAGCTCGCTAAAAAATACGATATCATCGATTTTGAACTGGGTGTTAAGGTTACCGGCGCAGGCTTTCCCGTTTACAAAGGAAAAGGTGCACGATTACAACGTGCTTTAATCGCTTACTTCTTAGACAAGAATACCGCAGCAGGTTACACTGAAATTCAAGTACCTCATTTGGTGAATGAAACTTCAGGGTATGGCACAGGTCAATTGCCAGATAAAGAAGGTCAAATGTATCATGTGGGTGATGATGATTTATACTTAATACCTACCGCCGAAGTGCCTATCACCAATTTATTTCGTGATGAAATTTTAAATGAGCAAAAGTTTCCCATTTGTTACACGGCATACACTCCTTGTTTTCGTAGAGAGGCCGGTAGTTACGGGGCTCATGTTCGCGGTCTAAACCGTCTGCATCAATTTGATAAGGTCGAATTGGTACGAGTGGAACATCCTGAGAAATCTTACCAAGCATTAGACGGTATGGTTGAACACGTAAAAGAAATACTTCGAGAATTAAAACTACCCTATCGTATTTTAAGATTATGTGGTGGCGACCTTGGTTTCACCTCTGCTCTAACCTTTGATTTTGAAGTATTTTCAACTGCTCAAGACCGATGGTTAGAAATCAGTTCGGTATCTAATTTTGAAACCTATCAAGCCAATCGTTTGAAATTGCGGTATAAAGATGAAAACGGCAAAAGTCAATTTGCACATACGTTAAATGGAAGTTCTTTAGCATTACCTAGAGTTTTAGCTGGTATTTTAGAAAATTACCAAACAGCAGAGGGCATTCAAATTCCGGAAGTATTAATTCCGTATTGCGGATTTGACAAAATCGAGTAACCCAAAATTCTGCTCGATATTATCAAGACCTTAACAGATTCTTTTTTTAGGCTGAACTATATTTGTTAAATTTCAAATATGAAGGCACTTTTAGTACTCTTCTTAATATGCTTTTCATTTACAGCTTTCGCTCAAGACGATTTCTTAGCTAAACGGTACTTTGAAGATGGTGACTTCGAAAAGGCAGTGGTCTTTTACGAAAAGTTAGTAGAAAAAGAACCGCGAAGAACTGATTTTACTGAAAGTTTAGTTGCTTGCTATCAGCAATTAGAACGCTATGTAGACGCCGAACAATTACTATTGTTACAAATTGAAAAAGGCCGCCCTAACCCTATTTTCTTGGTAGAACTAGGGTATAATTATACGCTACAACAAATGCCCGATAAGGCGAACACTTATTACTATCAGGCCATTGGTATGATAGAAGAAAATCCGAATTACGGGTATGGCATAGGGTTTCGCTTTCAAAAATACGCCTTACTCGACTATGCCTTGAAAGCCTATGACAAGGCAATGAATTTGAACCCTAGTCTCGACTATAATTTTCAAATGGCCCGTATTTATGGCGAACAAGGCAATATTGATAAGATGTATGAATCATATTTAACCCTTATTGGCAATGGCAAATCTTCATTATCTAATGTACTTCGCAATTTTGATGACTTTATTACCGAAGATGCGGAGTACGTGAACAATATAAAGTTGAAAACCATACTTTTAAAAAAGGCACAAAAGGAACCTAATATACTTTGGAATCAATTACTTAGCTGGTTATTTGTACAACAAAAGCAATATAACAGTGCCTTTCGGCAAGAAAAGGCCATTTTCAAACGGCAAAATGGAGCCTCACTACATAGACTTGAAAACCTCGGAAATGTATCATTAGAAAACGCTGATTTAGAAACAGCAACTAGTATTTTTAAATACATTGTAGAAAATGCTACCAATAATGTAACGCAATTAAATGCAAAATTGAACATTATTGACATTGAATTAATTGACGCAGATGCCAATCAATTAAATGCCGTTCAGAAAAAATATGAGCAACTCACTTTGGAACATGGCTATAAAAGCCAAACACTTCAATTGCAAATTGCATATGCTAACTTTCTGACCTTTAAAAGAGACCAGCCAGAAGACGCTATAGAAGTTTTAAAAAATAGCTTAGAGCTTCCTTTAAATGATAGAGGAAAAGCTTTTGTTAAATTAGCTTTAGGTGATATTTTGGTTTATGATAAAAAGTTTAACGAAGCACTGATTTATTTTTCTCAAATTCAACGTAGCCTTAAAAATGATGTTTTAGGTCAAAATGCACGATATAAAGTAGCACAAACTAGTTTTTATAAAGGTGATTTTGATTGGGCCTTAACTCAACTAAAAGTATTGCGAAGTTCTACATCACAACTTATTGCTAATGATGCGATGCAACTTAGCCTTCTTATTTCAGACAATATTTTAGAAGATTCTACGCAAACCGCCCTTAAAAAATATGCCCGTGCAGATTTACTAGCCTACCAAAATAAAACTAAAGAAGCGATTAATATCTTGAATGATATTTTGGAAAATCACAAAGGAGAGAAAATTGAAGATGAAGCACTTCTTAAACAAGGAGAACTTCATATACAATTGAAAAACTTTGAAGCAGCACGGTTCAATTATCAAAAAATTATTGAGTTTTATGCTTCTGGAATATTAGCCGATGATGCACATTTTAGATTAGCCGAATTATACCGTAAAACCTTAAATGTTCCTGAAAAAGCAATGACTCATTACGAGAAAATACTATACCATTATCAAGACAGTTATTATTTTCCGCAAGCCCGAAAGAACTTTCGTTTGCTCAGAGGAGATGCTATTAACTAAAACTATTGAATGAATATAAACTTTAAATAGAAAATCAATTAGCCCTAACATTTCTGTTTAAACTTAGAACTTTAAAAAATGTATATCTATAACGTTACTATCAATATCGATGATTCTGTACATCAAGAATGGCTGCAATGGATGAAGCAAACTCACATTCCTGAAGTGCTTGCTACGGGCAAATTTTTTAATGCTAAAATGTGTAAAGTTTTGGTAGAAGAAGACATGGGTGGTACTACCTATTCTGTACAATATAGCACAGCAGACAAACAAACTTTAGATCAATATTATGCAGAAGATGCAGCACGTTTAAGACAAGAAATTACCAGTTTATTCGCTGGTAAATTCGTAGCTTTTCGCACCGAACTTCAAGTTATTAGCGAGCATTAACATATGGGCAAACACAAAAAAAAGTCCTTTTCTCATTGGAAAAACAAAAATCAAAAGGATGCCGAAGGCCCAGTTAAAGCCAAAAAGCATTTGGGCCAGCATTTTTTAAAAGATGAAGCGATTGCCAAACAAATTGCCGATACCTTGTCATTCGAGGGCTACACCAATGTCATAGAAATTGGCCCTGGTACGGGGGTACTGACCAAATATTTGCTTTTAAATGACATTGACTTAGTGGCCATGGATTTAGATGCCGAGTCAATAATTTACCTTAATCACAGCTTTCCTTTAGAACATCCTAAAGTAATGCAGGGTAAAAGTACACTAAACGTTGTTGAGGCAGATTTTTTAAAATATAATCTTAAAGATTTATTCGGAGATCAACAATTTGCCATCACAGGAAATTTCCCCTATAACATATCTACTCAAATCGTTTTTAAAATGTTAGAATTAAAGGAACAAATTCCTGAATTTACCGGCATGTTTCAAAGAGAGGTTGCGAAACGGATATGTGAAAAAGAGGGTAGTAAAACCTATGGAATCTTATCAGTTCTAGTACAGGCATTTTATGACGCCGAGTACTTGCTTACAGTACCCCCGCAGGTTTTTGACCCACCACCAAAAGTACATTCAGGGGTGTTACGTTTAAAACGTAAACCTCAATTTGATCTACAATGTGATGAGAAATTGTTTTTTCGAGTGGTCAAAGCTGCGTTTAATCAGCGACGTAAAACAATTCGTAACAGTTTAAAAATATTCGAGCTTTCTGATATTCTCAAAGAAGATGCTATATTTGACCAGCGCCCAGAGCAATTGGCTGTAGCTGATTTTATCATGTTGACTCAGAAGATAGCAAATGACACCATTTAAACTTACAGATGAGCTTTTAGCCGAAATTGAACAACTAATTGAGGTTCAAAATGATACTTCTTTAGAAGGTATTCTTGGTGATGTACACTATGCTGATGTTGCTGAAATCATAAATGAGCTCAATGAAGATGAGGCCACCTATCTTATTAAATTATTAGATAGCGATAAAACTTCTGATGTTCTTACCGAGTTAGATGAAGATGTTCGTGAGGCCATTCTTAATAATCTTTCAGCTAAAGAAATTGCAGAAGAAATAGAAGAGCTTGACACTGACGATGCCGCCGATATTATTGGTGAACTTCCGACAGAAATTGTTCAAGAAGTTATCTCTGAAATTGAAGATAAAGAACATGCTAGAGACATTGTTGATCTCTTAAGATATGATGAAAATTCTGCGGGGGGACTCATGGCTAAAGAATTGGTAAAAGTCAGAGAAACCTGGAATGTTTTGGCCTGTGTAAAAGAAATGCGAGAACAAGCTGAAAACGTTACTAGAGTACATTCCATATATGTCGTTGACGAACAAGATATTCTTATGGGTAGATTGTCTTTAAAAGACCTCTTAACAGCATCAACAACGGCCCAAATTAAAGATGTATATATTCCCAAAGTTGATTCTGTAAATGTTAATGAAAACCCAGAGGAGGTAGCAAAAATCATGTCAAAATATGATTTAGAGGCAATACCTGTTATTGATGAAATTGGTCGGTTGGTTGGTCGTATTACGATTGATGATATTGTTGATGTCATCAAAGACGAGGCAGATAAAGATTACCAATTAGCGGCAGGTATTTCACAAGATGTGGAAGCCGATGATAGTATCTGGGATTTAACTCGGGCACGTATACCTTGGTTGATTCTTGGTTTATTTGGTGGTCTAGGTGCTGCTGCTATTATGGGCGGATTTGAAGAAATGATTGCTAAACATGCTATTTTGTTCTTTTTCACCCCACTTATTGCCGCAATGGCTGGTAACGTTGGGGTGCAATCAAGCGCCATTATTGTTCAAGGTTTAGCCAATGATGACCTAAAAGGTAGCGTTAGTAGTCGTTTAATAAAAGAAATGCTTTTGGCTCTCTTAAACGGAATAATTCTTGCTGCTATTTTATTGCTTTTTACTTGGTTTTGGAAAGGTGATTTTCTTACTGCATTAGCCATTTCAATTTCTTTAATTGCTGTTATTGTAGTTGCTGGTTTCATCGGCACCTTCACACCCTTATTTCTTGATAAGCGCGGAATTGATCCTGCAATTGCAACAGGGCCATTTATTACGACTAGTAATGATATCTTCGGAATACTTATTTATTTCTGGATTGCAAGGCTTGTTTTAGGTATTTAATTGTAGACAATTACAATATTTTATCTAAATTATAGCGTATGAAACCGATCAACCTAAAAGAGAAACATTCGTTATTTACAAAACATTGGCACCCACACCAGATAGCAACGGTAGATAACATGCACGTAATACTCGCTAAAGTTCAAGGAGAGTTTGTTTGGCACGCTCATGAGAACGAAGATGAACTATTTCAAGTTTTAAAAGGCACGCTATATATGAAATTTAGAGACCGCGTTGAAGAAGTAAAAGCGGGTGAAATTATTGTAGTACCTAAAGGTGTTGAACATTGTCCGTCTACCAAAAACAACGAAGAAGTACATTTGCTTTTGTTTGAAAAACAAAACACACAACATACCGGTGAGGTTTCTCATGAAATGACACAAAACCATTATCCTAAAATATAAAAAGTAAGGTTGCCGATAATTCTTAAATAAGGCTTTTCTCAACGTAAAAATTTGTCCTTTTAAAAATTTTTGGTTATTCCTTTAAAATATAGACCAGCCCATGAAAGTATTACATTTAGACCGTAATCACCCCCTAATCATTGAGCAATTTGAAGCATTAGGAATTCAAAATCATGAAGATTACCATTCCTCAAAAGACGAAATTCTAAAGAAAATAAGTGCATACGATGGCATCATTATAAGAAGTCGTTTTTCTTTAGATGCTGCGTTTCTAGAAAAAGCTACCGAACTTAAATTTATTGGAAGACTCGGTGCCGGACTAGAAAATATAGACACCAATTACGCAAAGAACAATGACATTTTTTTGGCAGCTGCACCCGAGGGAAACCGAAATGCTGTTGGTGAACATGCATTAGGTATGCTATTATCACTTTTCAACAAATTACATACCGCTGACCGTGAAGTTCGTTCTGGCAAATGGGACCGCGAAGGAAACCGAGGGTTAGAATTAGAAGGCAAAGTAGTTGGCGTGATTGGTTATGGCCATATGGGTAAATCATTCGCTAAAAAACTTAAAGGTTTTGATGTAGATGAAGTTATCTGCTATGATATTATGGGTGGTGTAGAAGACGACAACGCCCGACAAGTAGGTATTATGGAATTTCATCAAAGATGCGATGTTGTTAGCTTACATGTACCTGAAACTTCAGAAACCATTGGCATGATTAATTCAGAGTTTATTGAAAATTTTCACAAATCTATTTGGCTTATTAATACCGCCCGTGGTAAATGCATCGTTACTGAAGATTTAGTGAAAGCTTTAAAAACTCAAAAAATATTAGGTGCAGGTTTAGATGTTTTAGAATACGAAAAATCATCTTTTGAAAATATGTTTTCAGAGCATGAATTACCAGAAGCTTTTCAATACTTAGTTAACGCTAATAATGTTATTCTCTCACCACATGTCGCCGGCTGGACCATAGAAAGCAAAATTAAACTCGCTCAAACTGTTGTAGATAAAATAAAGGCAAAGTTTTTTTAACTTTAAAGATATATCACTGATGAGTACCTGTAAATGACAAGATATATCAGTGTAACTTTAATTATAAAATCATGCAATACAAAGCTAGTTCACCAGAAGATTATATTTCACAACTACCAGCAGAAAGACGAGAACCGGTTTCAAAACTACGAGCCATTATTGCTGAAAATCTACCAAAAGGCTTTGAAGAACAGATGACTTATGGTATGCCAGGTTTTGTAGTACCACATTCTATTTATCCTGATGGTTACCATTGTGACACCAAATTACCTTTACCATTTATCAGTATAGCTTCCCAAAAAAACTTTATTGCGCTATATCATTCTGGCATTTACGCAGATACGCAAATTCACGATTGGTTTGTTGGTCAGTATCCAAAGTATGTAAAGACCAAATTAGACATGGGTAAAAGCTGCATTCGGTTTAAAAAAATGGAAACAATTCCGTATGAATTAATAGGAGAACTATGTCGCAAGATGACTGTTGACGAGTGGATCAACATTTATGAAAATAACATAAAGAACAGATAAACCAACTTAAAAATAAAACGTTGAACCCCAAAAAAGGTTTATGCTTGAGAACAGATTAAATTTTTAATTATGAAAAGAGTAACAGGTTTAGGTGGGTTTTTCTTTAAAACAAAAGACCCCGACGGTATCAAAAAATGGTATAAAGAGCGATTAGGCATACCCACTGATCAATACGGTTGGACCTTCTGGTGGAAAGACAAAGATGGTAATGATTGTAGCACCCAATGGAGCCCTATGACTGATAAGACAACCTATTTTGAGCCTAGTAATAAGCAGTTTATGATGAATTTTCGCGTTGATAATTTAGTTGAATTGCTCAAAGTTTTAAAAGAAGAAGGAGTTACCATTGTGGGCGAAATAGAAGAATATGAATACGGTAAATTTGGGTGGATACTAGACCCTGAAGGTAACAAATTAGAACTCTGGGAACCTATTGACGCCGCTTTTAAATGATGTTCAAATATTTATTACATTAGTGAACCTTTAACAACCATAAAAACAAGATCATGTCAGATGAAAACAGAGATTTAGGAGATAAGGCAGAAGATGCTTTTGACACTGCAAAAGAAAAAGCCGGTGAATTAGGTGAAAAAGCAAAAGATGCCACAAAAGAGTTTGCTGATGACGCGAAAGAGGCAGCAAGTGACTTTGCTGACGAAGCAAAAAAAACAGCTAATGAATTTACTGAAAACGCCAAAGAGGCTTTTGAAGAACTTGGAGGAGAAAACAAAAAACTTATGGCTGGAATTCTAGCAATTGTACTAGGCTCTTTAGGGATTCATAAGTTTATTTTGGGTTATCAAAAAGAAGGAATTATTATGCTCGTAGTTACTTTGGTACTAGGAGGACTTACCTGTGGTGCCGGTGCTTCGCTAATGGGTCTTATCGGACTTATTGAAGGAATAATATATTTAACAAAATCAGATGCAGAGTTTTACAACACCTATCAGGTTGGTCAAAAACCTTGGTTCTAATTCTTATTTAAAAGCCAGAAATTAGGTTCTGGTTTTTTTTATTTTGTATATTATCGTAATATTGCAATATATAAATGAAGTTGAGCTTAAATTCGAATAGCAATGCCCAGTTTCTTGCTACCTAGCTATTTGTAACCGATTTCTAAATACATGACAACAAACTAATAATGAAGTTCAATATTCATCAAACAACGTGTAAAACGAAGTAATCATCTAATTAAAAGACTTAATCATGGATATTCTATTTTATGTTGCAACAGCAAGTTTGATACTTTTTATGGTTCTTGCTACCTATGACGGATTCTATTTACACATTTGGAAGTACAGCTTATTTAGTAACACTGAAAGTAAATTTGAACACAAAACACATACAGTAAGAGCCATTTTATTTCCATTAATTGTGTGGTTTTTGTTTATTGAGCAATCTAATTTCATAGCGTTTCTAATAGGTCTTTCTTTAGTGTGCATTGATCTCATTGTTTTGGCTATTGATGCCTATAGCGAAAAAGACAGTAGAGCTTTTATGGGTGGCTTACCACAATGGGAATATATCATTCATCTATTTGCCAATGGTTTTCATTTTGCAGCAATCATCCTATTAATTGTAGTTCGATTAGATATTCACGACGGGCAACTACTATTTTCAAACATTACACATCAATCTACCGCAACTCAATGGTTTGAATTTGTAGCCTTAAATACCATACCTGGAGCGATAATATTAGCTATGCTTCATATTATATTATTGTTAAATAGACCTCAAAGCATTTGGTTGCATTATCGTTCAAAAGTAACTTGCTGTTAATATGCATTCAGAAATAGACATAAGACCCATGCAAGCCAGTGATTGGAATGCCGTTGCTAGAATTTATCAAGATGGCATTGCTACAGGTGTTGCTACTTTTGAAACTACGGTTCCTACATACGAATCTTGGAATGCTGCACATATGAATTCATGCCGATTAATTGCGAGCGAAAAAGATCAAATATTAGGTTGGGCTGCCTTATCACCCGTTTCCAGCAGGTGTGTTTATGGTGGTGTTGCTGAAGTAAGTGTTTATATTGGTGGCACATCTCGTGGAAAAGGTGTTGGTACACTTCTGTTACAAAAACTAATAGAAGCCAGTGAAGCTGAAGGACTATGGACGTTACAGTCCGGAATTTTCCCTGAAAACACAGGTAGTATTGAACTACACAAAAAAAATGGCTTTCGATACATTGGAAAACGAGAACGCGTAGGCAAACTACATGGAATATGGAAAGATAATCTTCTCTTTGAAAGAAGAAGTGAAATAATTGGAATAAAATAAAATGACACAAACAGCAATTTACAGTACCATTGATGAGGTTATTGCCTCTTTAGACACCAATACCATCTCTAGCGAAAGAAAAGCAATTTTAGATCCGTTGGTGAATTATATTAAAAAGAAAAGAGCGGCAAATGAAGCTATTACTCTCAATTTTATTTGCACTCATAACTCAAGAAGAAGTCATTTATCACAGGTTTGGGCGCAAACATTAGCGTATGAAGTTGGTATTCAAAATGTATCTTGTTATTCTGGCGGTACTGAAGCAACAGCAATGTTTCCAATGGCAGTGGAAACGCTTAAAAATATGGGCTTTCAAATTCAAAAGTTATCTGATGAAAAAAATCCGATATACGCTATAAAATATGCTGATAATGTGCTTCCTATTATTGGCTTTTCGAAAACTTTTGACGACCCCTTTAATCCAAAATCAAATTTCGGAGCAATTATGACCTGTTCTTCCGCAGATCAAGGCTGCCCATTTGTTGGCGGATCTGATGGCAGATTTCCTATAACCTATGAAGACCCAAAGGCATTCGACAACACCCCTCAACAAGCTGAAAAATATTTAGAGCGATCATTACAAATTGCAACTGAGCTTTTATACGTCATGAAACAAGCGGTTGCCTAGTATATTTAAACTAAAAAAAAGCGTTAATTGGTGGTCTTTTTATCATTCATTCTAGAACCAGCACCTCTTAAAAGCTTGACTTATATACTATTGTTAAAAATACTTTGAAAGGTAGACATAGTACTTTGTCAGGTTAAATAAGCTACACTTATTTTGTTTTAGTTTAAAAAAATGTTGTCAAAATCAAATCTTGTTTCCTATTTTAACGGGTAATATTGCAATGAGTTAGGTTTCTAAATAGTTTTATAAGAGAAACTCGTTGCCAATTATCATACGTTTATGATCAAAATTATCATCGCCATTTGCGCTCTTACCATGGTTGCAAACGTTTCTGCTCAAAAAGACAGCACTATTTCAATACCAAAAAAAACCTTATTAAAAAAGAGCATCGCTCCGTTGTCACTAATAACCGCAGGAATTCTATTATCAGATAGTAGTTTTGAAAAATCATTGAATACCACCACTAGAAATTGGGTAGGAAACGACTTTAAAACATCTATAGATGATTATACACGATATGCCCCTGTTGCGACTATGTACATTGCTGATTTAGCTGGGGTTCAATCTAAAAATCACTGGTTTGACCAAACAAAAAACATGGCTTTGTCAATGCTTATCACTGATCTTATTACAAAGGCAATTAAAAGGGGTGTATATAAAATTCGACCCGATAGAAGTAATGATAATGCTTTTCCTTCAGGGCATACTTCCGTTGCGTTTGCCTCGGGTGCAGTAGCCTATGAAGAGTTTAAACATTCTAATCCGGTTTTGGCCTATAGCAGTTACGGTTTCGCGTCAATAACAGGAGGTTTAAGAATGGCAAACGACAAGCACTGGGTCTCAGATGTGTTGGTTGGTGCAGGACTAGGAATTCTTGTTACCAAAATAGTGTATCATTTCGACTACTTGTTCAAATGGAATCCCTTTTTAAAATCGAAGAACAGCGTTTTGGTTCCTAACTATTCAGAAGGTACCGTAGGACTTTACTTCTCTAAACGGTTTTGAAATTTAAAGACGATCAAACAGTGGTAGAAAAAGGTATTTTTACATTGAACACTAGTAAAATAAAAACATGTGCTGAAATTACTCTTCCTCTGTTTTTCCTTCCGCCAATTTTCGTTCCAATTCTGCTTGAAACTCCTCCATTACCGGTTTCACCGTACTTTCAGGTAAATCTGCAATCTTTATATACATAAGTCCATCAACAGAATTATTAAATAGCGGATCGACATTAAATGCAATTACCTTAGCATTTTGTTTAATGTACTTTTTAATTAAAACTGGTAAGCGAAGACTTCCTGGTTCAACTTCATCAATTAAACGATCAAATTTGTTCAAATCAGCTTGGGTTTCATCAAAAACAAATTCTTTATCTGCGTCATTGAGCTTTACCTTAAATTCTTTTTTAGGACGAACGTACTGCGCCACATAAGGGTCCCAATAATTCGATTTCATAAATTCAATCATCAAAGATTTTGAAAAATTTGAAAACTGATTACTAATACTTACACCACCAATCAAGTATTTATGTTCAGGGTGTCTTAAGGTGGTATGCACAATTCCTTTCCAAAGCAGAAACAAAGGCATTGGTTTTTGCTGGTACTCTTTTATGATATAGGCCCTTCCCATTTCAATAGACTTCTGCATCATGTTAAAAAGCTCGGGCTCAAAGCGAAATAAGTCTTGCAAATAGAATCCGTCAATACCATGGGCCGCAAATATCTCAGAACCTAAGCCCATTCGATATGCGCCAGCAATTACTTTCGCTTTATTATCCCAAAGAAACATATGATGATAATATGCATCAAAATTGTCGATATCAATGGAGTTATTCGTTCCTTCACCAATTTCACGAAAAGTAATTTCACGTTGCCTGCCTATTTCCTTTAAGATAAACGGCATTTCATTCGCAGGAGCTAAGAAAACTTCGTAATTCTTGCTTTTAAGCAAACGTCGATCTTTTTCTGTGAGTTTTTCTATTTCTCCCTCTATGACCTCAGTACGAACTGCAGTTACTATTTTTCTTGGTTGTTTAGGTATTTTAAGTGAGGTTGGTATTTGATCAATTAAACGCTCTCTAGCATAGGCATTTGATAGTATATAGGTTTTCTTTCTAAGAAGATCACTAAAGTCATCTAATGTTTCTTGTTCTTGTTGCGCTTTTACAGAAATAGGCTGTCCAATTCTTACTTTAATGGGTCTATTTCTCTGGGTATAAACTTCTGAAGGAATCTTAGCGGTACGAAATACATCACTTATTTTTGCTAGTCGATAAAACAATTTGCTATTTCGTGCATGAAAGTAAATGGGTACTACAGGTACTTCTGCTTTTCTAATCAATTTTAAAGCTGCTTCTTCCCAAGGTTTATCTACTATTAATTTACCTTCTTTGTGTGTAGACACTTCTCCTGCCGGAAATATTCCTAAAGGATGCCCTGCTTTTAAATGTTGTAATGCGCTTTTGAATCCGGCGATACTACTTTTAACATCTTTTCTATTTTCAAAAGGATTTACAGGTATAATATGAGGTTCAATGGGCACCATTCTTTGTAATAAGAAGTTGGTCATAACCTTATAATCAGAGCGTTGACCTAACAACAACTTAAACAAAATAATGCCATCAATAGCCCCCAAAGGATGATTTGATATCGTTATATATGGTCCCTCTTTTGGAAGTCGCTTAAAGTCTTCTTGCGGAATTTCGTAATCAATCTCATAATGCTCAAGAATAGCCTGGGCATATTCTTGAGCATCTAAATGCTTTACACTATCATAAAAGGTATTGATACTTGAAATTCTAGTGACTTTCATTAGAAACCAACCAATAAAGGTTCCAAAAAAGCCATACTTATCAAGGTTAATGGCTTTTGCCAATTCTTTCGCGGTCACTAAACCCATTCACAATTAATTATTAGGAAGAAGTAAATATAATAAAATACCTAGTTGGGCGTGCAATTTAACACTTTCAATGACAACCTAAAATCAGATGTGTTGCATAGTACAAATTGATTCTATTTGATGACGAACTGTACGGTTTCAGTTCCTCTTTGCTCTAATAAAACTTCATGACCGTTCAATAACTTATTTATTGCCTCACTATTAAAATGGCGAATCGTATACAGCGAAACATCTTCTTGGCATTTTACCTTAAAACGGCTCTTAAGATTACTAAGAAGTTCGTCAAGTCTACCAAATTTATTATCGACACAAACAGAAAAACTAATTGCTGAGTTTTGTATTAAATCAACCTTCATTTTATACTCATGAAACATTTTGAATAGTTCACTAATACTATCTTCGACTATAAATGAAAAATCTAAGGAAGATAACTTCATTAAAACTTGATTCTTTTTCACAATGAAACATGGCACCTTGGGTTCAATACCTACACCTTTACCAACTGTAGTACCTTTATCGAGCGGATTAACAAAAGATTTTACATGCAGAGGGATTTCTTTACGTTGTAGCGGCTGCAAAGTTTTAGGGTGAATTACGGAAGCCCCATAAAAAGCAAGTTCAATTGCCTCACGATATGAAATATTATTTAAAAGTTGGGTTTCCTTAAAATAACGAGGGTCAGCATTCAATACCCCTGGAACATCTTTCCAAATCGTAACCGAAGTTGCATTTACACAATAGGCCAAAATTGCAGCAGTATAATCAGATCCTTCTCGACCTAAAGTGGTGGTGAAATTATTATTATCGCTTCCTAAAAACCCTTGTGTGATATTTAAGACCTTACGATCAATAGTTTCAGTAACTTTTTCCTGTGTTTTTTCCCAATCAACAGTGGTATCTCGGTAACTATCATCTGTTTTGATAAGCTCTCGTACATCCACCCAGTTATTTTTTAATCCAACTTCATTCAAGTAGGCACTAACAATTGTAGTTGAAACTAACTCTCCGTAACCCACTACTTGATCGTAAACAAAATTATAGTGTGGTGATTTGTTCCACACCAAAAAGCCCTGAACCTCATCGAAAAGAGTTTTAACTTTAGTATGAATCTCATGGTTCTTGTTTTCAAATAAATCAGCTAAAATATTATTATGAAAACTGATTACCTCTTGAATAACTGTTGCTACAGAAGTTTTATCTTCAAAATAAGCATTCACCACAGCCTCCATTGCATTTGTGGTTTTTCCCATGGCAGAAATAACCACTAGGGTTTTCTCATGACCGACTTGTTGCAAAACTTTATAAACGTTCTTTACTGCATCAGCATCTTTAACAGATGCTCCTCCGAACTTAAATACTCTCATAAGTAAAATGTAATTTTAAACGGTATTTCTAAGCATTAGAAATGATTACTAAATATTTTCTAGAAATGCTGACATTCCTTTTTCATCCAATTGAACTACATCCCAGTCACGCATGACTCGTGCCCCTTTTTTTTCATAGAAGGCAATTGCAGGTTCATTCCAATCAATGACTTCCCAACTTATTCTTTTAACACCAAGTTGACTGCCATATTTTACGACTTCAGTTAACAAGGCCGAACCCAAACCAGTACCTCTCATTTTTTCAGTCACGATTAGGTCTTCAAGGTGAATTACGGGTCCTTTCCAAGTAGAATATCTAGGATACACCAAAGCCATACCACCGATGCCATCTTCGGTATCGGCAACGAAACAATGAAATAACTTTTCTTTTCCAAAACCATCTCTTTGTAAATCAGCTATAGTTACCTCAACAGCATCTTCTTCTTTTTCAAAAACGGCAAGTTCATGTATGAGTTGCAATACTTCACTCATATCTTCCGTTTGTGCATTGCGTATATTAAAATTCATTGTGTTATAAATAAAACACGAAGTTATAAATTTAAAAGTATAAATTTTTGCGAAAACGTTATAGCATCACAAAATATCGGATATTTGTACTCAAATCACACAACCTTAAACAATGACTAAAAAAAATCAAACCTTAGGGGAGTTCATCATTGAAAATCAATCTTCTTTTCAATATTCATCTGGCGAACTTTCAAAATTAATTAATGCAATTCGATTAGCCGCTAAAGTGGTCAATCATGAAGTCAATAAGGCTGGCTTAGTAGATGTAATTGGAGCTGTTGGCGATACAAATATTCAGGGTGAAGATCAGCAAAAATTAGATGTTTTAGCTAATGACAAATTTATTCAGACTTTGACAAATAGAGAAATTGTTTGTGGTATTGCTTCAGAGGAAGAAGATGATTTTATTAGTATTAATAGTCTTGATGAGAACCATCAAAACAAATACATTGTGCTAATTGACCCATTAGACGGTTCTTCAAATATAGATGTAAACGTTTCCGTAGGCACCATTTTTTCGATCTACAGACGAGTAACTCCTGTAGGAACACCGGTAACTTTAGAAGATTTTCTACAACCAGGTCACCAGCAGGTAGCCGCAGGCTATGTGGTTTATGGTACATCAACTATGCTTGTTTACACCACAGGTGATGGCGTCAATGGTTTTACTTTGAACCCGGCGATTGGCACATTTTATTTATCGCATCCGAATATGCAGTTTCCGGAAGACGGAAAAATTTATTCTGTTAATGAAGGTAATTATGTTCATTTTCACCAAGGGGTTAAAGATTATATCAAATACTGTCAAGAAGAAGAAGGAGACCGCCCTTACACCTCAAGATATATTGGTTCATTGGTTTCTGATTTTCATAGAAACATGATCAAAGGTGGAATTTATATGTACCCAAAAAGTAGTGTAACACAAAATGGCAAATTGCGTTTACTATATGAATGTAACCCAATTGCATTTCTTGCAGAACAAGCAAACGGAATAGCTATTGGCGGTAAAAGTCGCATTTTAGATATTAAACCAACAGAGCTACATCAACGAGTACCGTTCTTCTGTGGTAGTCGAAAAATGGTTGAAAAACTCCAAGAGTTCTTAGCAAAATATCATTAAAAAAAAGGGAGCTAAATAGCTCCCTTTTTTTTCGCCGAATCTTAACGATTCATGTTTTTTATTTCATCAATAAAATTATCTTCATCAACACCTGCATGAACTAATTTCAAAGCTTTGTCAACCACATAATTTACATTTGCAGTTGAGAAGCCTAAACCTACACACAAACGTTCAAGCATAGCCACTTGACGTTCACCCAATTCATGATCAGCATATACCATACGTGCCAAATCATAAAGTCGTTCTAAACGTCGATCATAACTACTTGGCGGATTCACTGGATGAGTCTGATAATCCTTTAAAATCTCTTTATAATCACCTTCCGAAATATCTAGTTTTCTAGCCAAACGGTCTAAAAACGCTTTTTCGTCATCAGTAATAACACCATCGCTCATTGCTACTCGAACAATAGCTGCAAAATGGTCTTGATTTCTCTTTTGAAATCCACTATCAAAAAAATCTGCAATTGACATATCTTTAATTTTAACAAAGCAAATATAATTTTTTTAAAGGTGAATTTTTATATAACCATCAACTTTGTTTTACCTTCAAATTTGTAACTTCACGGGGCTATGAAAAAACCTTTACTCGAATTTACGAAGAAGGGTATCTATTGTGAACAAGCAAAGGTATACCTAGACCCTTGGAAACCAGTTGACAAAGCAATTATTAGCCACGGCCATGCTGATCATAGCAGGTATGGACATCAACAATACATTACCCATCGAAAAAATGTACCTATAATTTCACATCGCCTTGGTGCTATTAATGTTACCGGAAAAGAATGGGGAGAAACTTTTGTCATCAACAATGTAAAATTCTCATTACATCCTGCTGGTCATATTATTGGATCATCACAAATTCGCGTGGAACACAACGGTGAAGTTTGGGTTTTTTCTGGAGATTATAAAACAGAAGATGACGGAGTATCCATGCCATATGAAGCCCTAAAATGCAACACCTTTATCTCCGAATGCACCTTTGGATTACCGGCTTTTAAATGGACACCTCAGCAGGAAGTATTTGCAGATATCAATCAATGGTGGCTTGAAAACAAACAAGAAGGAAAAACCTCTATTCTCTTCGGATATTCTTTAGGGAAAGCACAACGATTATTAAAACATATCAATCCTGAAATTGGAAAAATATACACTCACGGCGCTATTGAAAATATAACAGAGGTATTGCGGCCTATGGTCGACTTTCCTGAAACCAATAGAATCACAAAAGACACCAAAAAAGAAGAACTTCTAGGAAATATTGTGTTGGCACCGCCAAACGCACACGGCAGTAATTGGATTCGCAAAATGGTACCCTATGTTACCGCTTCTGCTAGTGGTTGGATGACTTTTCGAGGTGCTCGCCGAAGAAGAGCTATAGACAAAGGTTTTGTGTTAAGTGATCACTGCGATTGGCAGGGCCTTTTAGAAAGCATTGAAGCTTCTAACGCTGAAAAAGTGATTTGTACACACGGTTATACCGAAATTTTTTCGCGCTACCTCAGAGAACAAGGCTATGATGCTCGTACAGAAGAAACACAATACGGCGATGAAATTCTTGAAACTGCTGAAGCCGATGAGATCAAAGCTGTTTCATAAAATCAAAAAAATGCAATTGGCTAATTGCTGAAAAAAACATGAAAGATTTTGCCTTATTAATAAAAACATTAGACAGCACGAATAAAACAACGCTGAAAGTAAAAGCCCTTACCGAATATTTTGAAAATGCCTCTGATGAAGATAAAGTATGGACCATTGCCATTCTCTCGCATCGCAGACCACCAAGACCCGTTAACACCACCTTGCTTCGTGAGTGGGCCTCCGAGCTCTCTAATATACCCCTGTGGCTATTTGAAGAGAGTTACCATATCGTGGGTGATTTGGCAGAAACCATTGCACTGGTAATTCCCTCAAGTACCGCTTCAACGGAAAAAAGCTTAACCCAGTTTCTCAAAGAAATGATCGCCTTAAAGAAGCAAGAGGAAGCTGATAAAAAGGCGTATCTCTATGAGAACTGGAAAACACTAAGCTATTACGAACGCTTTGTTTTTACCAAACTAATCACCGGTGGTTTTCGCATTGGAGTAAGTCAAAAATTAATGACTCGTGCCTTAGCAAAAGCTACCGAAATCGATGAAGATATTCTTGCCTATAAACTTATGGGCAACTGGAACCCTGATACAGTTACCTTTCAGGAATTAATTTTAGAAGAAAATGAAAATGACTACCTCTCCAAACCTTACCCATTTTACTTAGCTTATGCAGTTGAAAATGAAGTTGAAGATTTAGGTGAAATTCGCCATTGGTCTACCGAACACAAATGGGATGGTATTCGCGCACAGGTCATTTTACGAAATGATGAGATTTTCGTGTGGAGTCGTGGCGAAGAATTGGTGACTGATAAATATCCAGAGTTTCAATCATTTATTAGAAAAATACCGAACGGTTCAGTAATCGATGGAGAAATTTTACCTTTTCCAGAGGATGGCATAGGCACTTTTAACGATTTACAAACTCGTATTGGCAGAAAAACGGTATCAAAGGCATTACTAAAAAAGGTACCGGTAATTTTAATGGCGTATGATCTTTTAGAATGGGATGGTGTCGACATTCGTAAACTGCCTTTTCAAGACCGAAGAAATAAGCTACATTCGCTCTTCGAATTGGCTTCAAAATCTGACCTCTACCCTACCCTACAGTTATCGCAAACCATGTATTTTGATTCTTGGGAAGAAGTTTCTTCAGAACGCACAAGGGCACGCGAAATGCACAGCGAAGGTTTGATGTTAAAACGAAAAGATTCTCCGTATTTGGTTGGCCGAAAAAAAGGAGATTGGTGGAAATGGAAATTAGACCCATTGACCATTGACGCCGTGTTAACCTATGCCATGCGAGGTCACGGTCGGCGAAGTAATTTATTTACTGATTATACTTTTGCTTTATGGAACGAAACCGAAAGCGGTGAAAAAGAACTGGTCACTTTTGCCAAGGCCTATTCGGGACTTACCGATGCTGAATTTAGAAAAGTGGACGCCTGGATTAAAAAAAATACTTTAGAGCGGTTCGGTCCTGTTCGATCTGTTACCCCCCACCATGTTTTTGAAATTGCCTTTGAAGGCATTGCCTTATCCAAAAGACATAAGAGCGGAATTGCCACGCGTTTTCCAAGAATTCTACGATGGCGACAAGACAAAAACATACATGAAGCCAATACGCTTAAAGATCTCAAAAAGATGATAGTTTCATGACAAGAGATGAACGGTATCATATAGCCGAACACTGGTTTTCTGAACAAAACTGGAAACCTTTCGCATTTCAAAAACAGACATGGAAAGCGTTTTTACAAGGAAAACATGGGCTTTTAAATGCGCCTACCGGAAGCGGAAAAACCTATGCCTTGTGGTTTCCTATTGTCTTAGATTTTATTCACAAAAATCCGGAGTATAAAACCAGACATAAGAAAGGTCTTAAAGCCATTTGGATTACTCCACTTCGTGCCTTGTCACAAGAAATTAAGCAATCGGCTGAACGCGTAGCTTCAGACTTAGGCACGCACATGACGGTTGGCATTCGAACTGGTGACACCTCTACCAAAGAGCGTGCGCAGCAAAAAAGGCAGATGCCAGATCTATTGATCACGACACCCGAAAGCTTGCAATTGCTATTGGCCACCAAAGGCTATCCAAAACTATTTAAAGACTGTTCTGCCATTGTTGTTGATGAATGGCATGAATTATTAGGCACCAAACGTGGTGTACAAATGGAACTTGGCCTTTCGCGACTACGAGCCATTTCGGATAACATCAGAATATGGGGCATTTCAGCAACCATTGGCAATCTTGATCAAGCGCGGCAAGTTTTACTTGGCCCAAATTCAGAGGCTCTTGAAAAATCAGTTTTGATTAAGGCCAACTTGAAAAAAAAGATTACCGTCAAAAGTATTATTCCGAAGGAAATGGAAACCTTTCCGTGGCGCGGTCATTTAGGATTACGACTACTTGAAGACGTTATTCCGATTATTAACAACAGCAAAACCACCTTACTTTTTACCAATACACGTAGTCAATGTGAAATATGGTTTCAAAAAATATTAGAAAAACACCCAGAATATGCAGGTGAAATTGCCATGCATCATGGCAGCATCAATAAAGAAACTAGAGTCTGGGTAGAAAATGCTATTCGCAATGAAAACTTGAAAGCGGTAGTCTGCACCTCAAGTCTAGATTTAGGTGTCGATTTTGCACCTGTCGAAACGGTGGTACAAATTGGGGGTCCTAAGGGCATTGCTCGATTTTTACAACGAGCAGGTCGTAGTGGGCATCGACCAGGCAAAGAAAGTGTCATCTATTTTTTACCCACCCACGCGATTGAATTAGTAGAAGCTTCCGCCTTACAGCAAGCCGTTAAACAAAAAGCGGTAGAAGATCGCATGCCTTACCTCAATAGCTATGACGTACTTCTACAGTATTTAACAACACTCGCCCTTTCAGACGGTTTTTATCCACAGGAAATTTATCAAGAAATACTACAGACCTTTTGCTATCAGGCACTTTCAGAAGACCAATGGCAATGGCTTTTGAACTTTTTAGTGAAAGGGAGTCAAAGCTTGCAATCTTATGATGAATATAAAAAAGTGGAAGTTGAAGAAGATGGTAAATTTAAAGTAAATAATAGGGGTGTTGCCATGCGGCATCGCTTTCAAATAGGCACCATAGTTGGTGATGCTAATTTAACGGTTCGTTATCAAAAAGGAGGCTACATTGGTACTATTGAAGAGTACTTCATTTCAAAACTTAGTCCCGGAGACGTCTTTACTTTTGCTGGTCGCAATTTGGAGTTTATTCGAATAAAAGAGATGCAAGTGCATGTGCGCAATTCTAGCAAAAAAACCAAAAAAGTACCCGCTTGGGGTGGTGGTCGTATGACCTTATCGGCCCAAATGTCAAAATTACTTCGAGAAGAGTTGTACAAAGTAAGCCTTGAAAGAAAAGAACAATCACGTGAATTAAAATCACTTGCACATATTTTCAAACAACAACGGTTAGAAAGTTTGGTGCCAAAGCCAGATGAATTTCTAATTGAAACATTTAAAACTAGAGATGGGTATCATCATCTGTTTTACCCGTTTGAAGGGCGTTTTGTTCATGAGGCTATGGGCAGTTTGTTGGGGTATCGTATAAGCTTGCTTTCACCGATTACTTTTTCATTGGCTTTTAATGACTACGGATTTGAAATTCTATCTGACCAAGAAATAGATATTGAAGCAATAATAGACAACAATTTATTCACCACTGATTACATGTTAAGTGATTTAGAGAAAAGTCTAAATTCAACTGAAATGGCACGACGTAAATTTAGAGACATTGCAGTAATCAGCGGCATGGTCTTTACCGGATACCCTAACAAAGGGGTGAAAATGAAACATTTGCAAAGTAGTTCACAATTATTATTTGACGTTTTCCGAGATTTTGAAGATGATAATCTTTTATACCAACAAGCCTTTACAGAAACTTTTGAGCATCAATTGGAAGAAGGCCGATTGCGTACTGCCTTAGAACGTATTGCCACGCAACAAATTATATGGAAATCTTGCACAAAACCGACTCCGTTTTCTTTTCCTTTAATTACTGATCGTATGAGTCGCGAAAAATTATCAAGTGAAAAACTTGCCGATAGAATTAAACGAATGGCGGCCATTCTCACAAAAAAATAAACATTGCATTTACTAATTTTGCAACATGACCCAGCATATTGAAATTAAAAACAATACCTTCATTTTACACCCCTTGAGTGTGGTTTTTTGGAAGCAAAAAAGCATCTTGATTATTAGCGATGTGCATTTGGGTAAGGTGTCACACTTTCGAAAATTTGGTGCAGCAGTTCCACAAAAAGCGATTCAAATGAATTTCGATTTGATGACGGAAGCCGTACAACAGTTTTCGCCAAAAACAATTTGCTTTTTGGGAGATTTATTTCACTCTTCAATCAATAGTGAATGGCATCTATTTGAAACCTGGATTGCCCAACAAGATGCCGAAGTGGTTTTAGTGGAAGGAAATCATGATATTATTTCACCATTGAAGTATGAAAAGATAGGGGTTACTGTGGTTGCTGAAATACAAGCTGATGGATTTCTATTAACACATCATCCTGAAGAACGCGAAGGTTTTTTTAATTTTTCAGGACACATACACCCTGCTGTTCGATTGCGTGGCGCTGGCAGACAAACCTTAAGATTGCCTTGTTTTTATAAAAGCAACACCCAGATGATTGTACCTGCATTTGGTCAGTTTACCGGGCATTTTACTATTTCTCCTAAGAAAACAGATAAAGTTTTCGCGGTAACTAAAGAAGCTGTTTTTGAAGTCTAACCAACATAATCCAAAAACGTATATTGTTTGTGGCAAAATGTAACGTAAGATGCCTTTGAAACCGATCATAAAACTTAAATCATGCAAAAACGCTTATCTATTTTAAATTTATTATCCGTTATATTAGTTATTCTAATCAATTATGCCTCTCAGTCCTTACGATTCAATGAAACAACTATCGGAGAGGTAAGTAACTCTTATTTTAATCTGTTTACCCCTGCCGGTTATGCTTTCGCCATTTGGGGACTCATATTTATTACACTTTTAGCTTACGGTATTTTTCAAGTTCGAAGGGCATACAATAGTAAAAATCAGAGTTTTTTAATAGAGCAGACTTCTTTTTGGTTTGTCACTGCTAATCTTCTCAATTGCATGTGGGTTTTTGCCTTTTCATTTGAGTATACCGGCTTATCGGTACTAATTATGTTAGGAATTTTAAGCTGTCTGCTACAAATTATTCTAAAAACAAATATGAATCAAGAACGCACAACGCGTTCAATTGCACTTTTCGGTTGGCTTCCTATTGGTATGTATAGCGGGTGGATTTCGGTAGCAACCATTGCCAATGTTGCGGCATATTTCAGCAAATTGAATTGGAATGGAGCTCCGTTTTCGGAAATACAATGGACAATCATTATGATAGTCATTGCAACGTTTGTCAATGTTTACATGGTTTGGAAGCGCCATATTTATGTATTTGGTTTAGTTGGTGTTTGGGCGCTTTTTGCTATTTATGTAAGACATTCAACAGAAATCACCCTTATTGCAACTACGGCTTTGATATGTGCAACTACTTTAGCAATATTAACGTTAATCTTGTTTATAAGGCAGCGAAAAATTAATCCGGTTTTATATCCTAGAAATGACAACTAAATCGACTACATCTTTTTGATTGTATGAGCAATGCATAGTATCTTTGCAAAAAATTGAAGGTTGATTAAAACCCCGATTACCGAACTTTTTTCACAGTCTCCGCAATTGCAGAAACTGCAAATTGCTATTGCCCAAAGTGAAAATACCGCCGACACTACAAAAGATGAAATTAATTTAAAAGGGCTCTCGGGTTCTTCAGTTTCTTTCGTGATTTCCGAATTATTTAAAAAAGGAAATAGGCCACAATTATTAATTTTCGATGATAAAGAAGAAGCGGCTTATCATCTTAATGATTTGGAGCATCTTATTGGCAAAACTGATGTACTATTCTATCCAGGAAGCTATAGAAGGCCCTACCAAATTGAAGAAACAGATAACGCCAATGTTCTATTACGTGCTGAAGTTTTAAACCGCATAAATTCGCGCAAAAAGCCAGCAGTAATTGTCACCTACCCTGCTGCACTATTTGAAAAAGTAGTTACCCGCAGAGAACTAGAAAAAAACACCCTCAAAATAAAACTAGATGATAATCTCTCTTTAGATTTTTTTAATGAGGTATTGTTCGAGTATGAGTTTAAAAGGGTAGATTTTGTAACAGAACCAGGTGAATTTTCAGTTCGTGGAGGTATTGTTGATGTATTTTCATTTTCACACAATGAACCCTATCGAATCGAATTTTTTGGCGATGAAGTAGATAGTATTCGAACCTTTGACGTGGAAACGCAATTATCTACAGAAAAGATCAATAAAATAACCATTATACCCAATGTTGCGAACAAGTTTCTTGAAGAAAAAAGACAAAATTTTCTGAACTATATTTCATCAGAAACACTGGTCATTGCCAAAAACACTCAATTGATTTTTGATCGTTTAGATGACTATTTTGTTAAAGCTCAGAAGGCTTTTACTAAGCTTTCCGAAGACATAAATCATGCGAAGCCCGAAGAATTATTCTTAAATTCTAAGCAGTTCAAACTACAACTTAAAAATTTTCAAGTTGTTACCATTGGCCCATCAAAATTGAACTCAAATCAAGAATTCATTTTTAACACAAAACCACAGCCATCATTCAATAAGAAATTTGAACTTTTAATTCAAAACCTAAATGCCAACCATAAAGCTGGCTACAAGAATTACATCTGTTGTGCTACAGAACAACAAGCCAAACGTTTTCATGATATTTTTGAAGAATCTAAAAATCAGGTGCATTATAAGACCATAGTATTTTCATTGCACCAAGGTTTTATAGATGATGATTTAAAAATGGTTTGCTATACTGACCATCAGATTTTTGAACGTTATCATAAGTTTCAACTGAAAAACGGCTATGCCAAAAAGCAAGCAATAACACTAAAGGAGTTAAATAAACTTGAAATTGGTGATTATGTAACCCACATTGACCACGGAATAGGAAAATTTGGAGGACTTCAAAAAATTGACGTCGAAGGCAAGAAACAAGAAGCCATCAAACTAATGTATGGCGAACGTGATATTCTATATGTTAGCATTCACTCATTGCATAAAATTTCTAAATTCAATGGTAAAGATGGATCTGTTCCAAAAATCTACAAACTAGGCTCAGCTGCCTGGAAAAAAATCAAGCAAAAAACAAAATCAAGAGTTAAAAAAATCGCTTTTGATTTGATAAAAGTGTACGCGAAACGCAGATCGCAAAAAGGGTTTCAATATGACCCCGATGGATATCTTCAACATGAACTAGAAGCTTCATTTATTTATGAAGATACTCCTGATCAAGGCAAAGCTACAGAAGACATCAAGCGAGACATGGAGAGTGAACGCCCTATGGATCGTTTAATTTGCGGTGATGTAGGTTTCGGAAAGACAGAAGTAGCTATTAGAGCTGCTTTTAAAGCTGTCGCCAATGGCAAACAGGTTGCTGTGCTCGTTCCTACAACAATTCTGGCTTTTCAACACAACAAAACCTTTTCTGAACGCCTAAAAGATATGCCTGTAAATGTTGATTACCTCAACAGGTTCAGAACCGCCAAAGAGCGACGACAAACTTTAGAAAATTTAGAAGCTGGAAAAGTAGATATCATTATTGGCACTCATCAACTAGTTAATAAAAATGTGAATTTTAAAGACTTAGGTCTGCTAATTGTTGACGAAGAACAAAAGTTTGGTGTATCGGTAAAGGATAAATTAAAATCAATTAAAGAAAATGTTGATGTTTTAACCTTAACGGCAACACCTATACCGAGAACATTACAGTTTAGCTTGATGGTCGCACGTGATTTGTCAGTAATTAACACTCCTCCACCGAACCGATATCCCATAGAAAGTCAAGTGATTCGATTTGCTGAAGAAACAATTCGAGATGCAGTTACCTACGAAATACAAAGAGGAGGGCAGGTATTCTTCATTCATAATAGAATTGAAAATATAAAAGAAGTTGCTGGAATGATTCAGCGCTTAGTACCTGATGCCAAAATTGGTATTGGTCATGGGCAAATGGAAGGTAAAAAACTAGAAAGCCTTATGCTTGGCTTTATGAATGGAGAATTTGATGTACTTGTTTCAACAACCATTGTAGAGAGTGGACTTGATGTGACCAACGCCAATACCATTTTTATAAATAATGCCAATAATTTTGGCCTAAGCGATCTTCATCAAATGCGAGGGAGAGTTGGTAGAAGTAATAAAAAAGCATTTTGTTATTTCATAACGCCACCCTACGATGTGATGACCGTAGATGCACGAAAGCGCATTCAAGCTTTAGAACAATTTACAGAGCTCGGAAGCGGATTTAATATTGCGATGAAAGACCTTGAAATAAGAGGCGCTGGCGACATTTTAGGAGGTGAGCAAAGCGGATTTATAAACGAAATCGGATTTGACGCCTATCAAAAGATTCTTTCAGAAGCTATTGACGAACTTAAAGAAAATGAGTTCAAGGATCTTTATGATGAAGTAGAAGGCCATCAAGAAAAGGTGTATCTAAAAGAAACACAACTCGACAGTGATTTTCAATTACTTTTCCCTGATGACTACATTAATAATGTTACCGAAAGGCTGAATTTATACACTGCATTGAATCAAATAAAAGATGAAGAAGGCTTAACAAAGTTTGAAGCAGAATTAGTGGACCGATTTGGAGAATTACCATCACAGGCAGAAGACTTATTAAATTCGGTTAGAATAAAATGGGTAGCAACCAGTATTGGTATTGAAAAAGTAGTAATGAAGAAAGGAAAACTGATTGGTTACTTTATCGCTGATCAGCAATCAAAATTCTACCAAAGTGCTCAATTTACTAAAGTGCTACAATTTGTTCAACATAATGCTCATTTATGCAAAATGAAAGAAAAGCAAACCAGAAATGGCTTAAGGCTTCTATTAGTTTTTGAAGGTATCAAAACAGTTAATAATGCGTTAAAAGCACTATCACCACTTATTACTCAACAAAAATCAACGGAATTTTCGTAATAATAATAATTAGTCGGTCCAGACGTTTTAAATTAAACCAAAATATGTAACTTACCTTTTTTCTAACCCCACAATTAGAATAAATGAACATTACCCCAACGAGCTTCTCACTAGCCGAAAAACTAGCTATTGTTAATACTTTAGACGCCCTTATCGTTGTTGACGGTACAGTACATGAAGGCGAAATTAATGTATTGACCAAATTGATGAAAACCTTAGATTTTGACAGCAATTTTATTGTTCAAGCTAGAAATATTGCAACCTCGCAATGCTCGCTTATTTTGAACGAGATGCCTCAAGGGAAGAAACAAACCTTATCTAAAATCTTAGAAGAGGTTGCCATATCTGACGGTTTCTGTCATGAAAAAGAAACATCATTAATTGAAAATATTTTCAGTTAGATTTTTTAATATTCCCTCCATGCTATTTTCTAGTTTTTAAAAAATGTAGAACTATCGTTTACTGCATTTAAGAGCGAAGATAAAATCGGTAACTTTGGACTGATTTTTGAACTATAGCTATCATGATTAAATTTATTACTGTTCTTCTAATTGCTTGTATAACTTCTCTACAAGCTCAGCATACTATTTCCGGAAACTTTTCACCTGCTGATGACTACTCTTATTTAATCGCCTATCACTTAAAACCTAGCGGACAAGCTTATATAGCCGACACCAGTATTCAAGATGGCTCATTTCAATTGAACATGCCTGAAAATGCCCCTAAAGGAACATACCGAATGGTATACGCGGTGCCTCAAGATGAATTTTACTTTGACATTTTGTACGGTGGCAATGAAGACATAAACTTCAACTTTAATATTGACCAAGGCGTAATATTTACAACGTCTAAAGAAAATATACTGTTCAGTACATACTTTAACGAAATTCATGATATTGAACAGGAAATTATAAGGCAATATTCTCTTCAAAAAGAAAATAAATCTCAATTATCAAAAACCTTTAAAAAATACCATTCAGTACAAGAAATGTACGAAAGTAAATCTGAAAATAATATGGCTGGTCATTTTATTAAGGCAAACAAATCTTATGTTCCAGACGCCTATATACCAGTATTAGACTTTATTAAAAAAAGACAAGAATTATACTTCAAACATCTTGATTTATCCAATCCGGTGCTACAATCTTCTGGCTTTTTAACTAATAAAATTTCCAATTATGTGTTGACTGCATTACCCTTAAAAAAGCTAAGTAAAACTGAAACTGAGGCTATTCTACAATCTAATATAGATGTAGTAGCGAACCATCTTGATTCAACTTCTGATGTTTTTTCCTTTAATATATTTCAAGATTTATGGAAAAGCATTTCAAAACAGCAGTATTATGAAACAGCAACCTATCTTCTAAATACCTATATAAAAAACCTACCTGTTGCTGTCAATCATCAAGAGACTATCAAACAAATGGAAACCGAATTGCGATTAAGATTAGGAGCTACAGCTCCAGAAATAACGTGGAAAAAGGAAGATAAACTTAAAAAACTAAGTGAATTAGCTAGCAGTAAATATTATGTTCTCGTTTTTTGGAGCAGCACCTGTGGTCATTGTCTAAAAGAAGTACCAGCGCTTCACAAAGAAATTGGTCAAAACCCTAATATCAAAGTTATAGCCATTGGATTAGAAAGTGATGACGAGATTTGGAAAATGGAATCTGCCAAACTTTCAAATTTTGAACATGTCATTGCATTAGGAAAATGGGAAAGCAAATATGCCAAACTATATGACATACACCAAACACCTACCTATTATATCCTAGACAGTGATAAAAAAATCGTCGCTAAACCAGAATCTGATCTCGAAGTCGTCGAATTTTTAAAAGGTCAATAACTAATTGAGGCCTGGTATTACAATGTCTTTAAGTCTTTGATTGTTTTAAAAGCGATATCAACTTGATCGTCATTTACCAAAATGGTAAATTCATTGGTTGTAGAAATCACTTCATATAGCACAATACCCTCCCAGGCTAAACGCTGAAAAATAAAATAGTAAATTCCGGGTACTGATACATTCTCCGCAGGTAACTTCACGGTTATTGAAGATAGTTCTTCGGCCTTCTGGGTACATTTTTCTGCCCGAAATAAATCTTCGACGGTTTGATCCATCAAATTGCTTATAACAATGTTGATTTCATTCACCCCTCTTGAAGAAGTATAAAACACATCTTGATTGTGGTTTATCGCTTCTAGTAATTTAGCCTGCTGCACTAAAATCGTATCTGAAGCTAGAAAAGTATAATCAGTTAAAGAAGAACGTACAGTTATTTCACCAATATTTTTTAATACTTTAATGATCTTATGCGTAGCTCTAAATTCTAAATCATCTGACAAACGCTTCAAGGCCATAACAATGGCTCCATTACGAATATCTTTTCCTAGTTCTTCCTCTATCTCTGGTTTTACAATTCTTGAAAGTGATGTTAGGTTGATTATTCCTTGAGCCAAAGCGCTCTGTAGAAAGGGCTTTTTCTTAATATATTGCTCTACGACTGATGATATTGTTTTCATTTTTGATGTTGTTTGAGAACAAAAATAACATATTGTTACAAATAAAACAAATTGTCAGAAATGATAAAATGCACTTTCAAGATGTTCTATCTTAAAATGATACTTATTTTTTAGAATTGTAATAACATCAAAACGCACCTCAACATCTAACTTTTTTTCCGTTACATAGTGATTTGCACCTTGTACTAACAACTTAATCTTTTTCTTGGTTATGGTATCCGCAATAGGTATTATAATATCATTACTACGAGCACGAACTTCTACTATCGCCAATATATCTTCTTTTTGTGCGATTATATCAATTTCTGAATTTAAATAACGAAAATTTTGATATTGGATTTGGTACCCGTTTTCGATTAAAAAATCAGCAGCTATACGCTCGCCTTCTTTTCCAAATTCATTGTGTTTTCCCATTGCATTGTAGAAAATTAGTTCAAAAACATGCATTTCATCGAAAATATACGCCATTAAACGTCTTAATTGAAAATAAGATACGTATTTAGTTCTGTAGTTTAACGAAAAGATAAAGATTTTGATACTATACTCTTTGTGTAAACGTTACAGTTACACCCCCAATTAAATAGTAGCCCCAAGCACTATTAAAAGAACTTACTAACGCCCAAATTGACTATGGATTATTTCATTAATTGTAATACTTCTCCATTGAGTCCTCATACTGGTACATTGACCCAGCAACAGGTAGCTCATTTGTACAGAAGATTAGGATTTAGTGCTTCTGTTGACACGATCAACGCCGGAGCAACACTCACAGCAGATATTTTGGTTGACAATTTAATTAACCAAGCATTAGCAACGCCTGCACTACCCGCTCCAGTTTGGGCGAATTGGAATGATAGTAATTATCCAGCAGACGAAGAAGCCGCACGACAAGTTCGACGAGCCCAACTAGATGAGTGGAAACTTGCCTACGCAAATGCCTTATTAAACAATAACTTAAAAGATCGTTTAAGCTTTTTTTGGAGCAATCACTTTGTAACTGAGCTTAACATTTATGACTGTAATGCGTTCTTATACGGTTACACTGATTGTTTACAAAGAAATGCTATTGGTAATTTTAGAACCTTTGTTAGTGAAATAGGATTAACAAACGCCATGCTTTACTATTTAGATGGGGTTTATAACAATGGTAATAATCCCAACGAAAATTACGCACGAGAGCTATACGAATTATTCGCTTTAGGTGATGGAAATGGTTATACCGAAGAAGACATTATTGAAACCGCCAAAGCCCTAACAGGGTATGTTGAACGTGGCGAACTTGGCTGTGAAGCGGTGCAATTCAACCCTGAACGTCATGATGCAGGAATAAAAACCATTTTTGGTCAAACCGGTAATTGGAAATATGATGATGTTATCAATATTCTATTTTCAGAAAGACCTAATGAAATAGCTGAATTTATATGTAGAAAATTCTACGAGTTTTTCGTTCACCCAGATTCTAAAGATGCGGCGGGCAATGCACAAACAATAATATCTGGTTTAGCAACAACATTTGTAAGTTCAAACTTTGAAATTGCTCCGGTATTATCTCAACTCTTTAAAAGTGAACATTTCTTCGATGAAGATGCTATTGGGGTAATAATTAAAAGTCCTTATGATGTATATTTTAATTTCATAAAGGAAACAAACTTTACGTATACCGATACTACCATTGCATCAATGGTTAACTATAGTGGTCTTTTAAGCCAAAACTTATTCGACCCAATTGATGTAGCTGGTTGGCAACGCGATCGTTCTTGGATCAACACCAATTTTATGATTGGTAGATGGTTAACTCTAGAAACTATACTAGAAGAGTTTTATCAAAACAATGATGAAGAGTTCCGTGATTTCGCAGTAGCTGCGGTAGGCCCTGCAAATAGCAACACCAGTAATCCTGAGATTGTAGTTCGAGCCATTGTTGACAAGATTACCCCAAAGGGCTTACTCACCCAACAAGACTTTGACAATGCATTATCTGCCTTTAAAGTAGAAGATGTACCTGAAATATATTATAGCCCAGATCACACCACCGGTGGAACTTCTCAATGGATGCTCAGTATTAGTCCTCAAGTTCCAAATCAGGTTTACTTACTTCTAGTACACCTTTCAAGACAACCAGAATTTCAATTAAAATAACCTACAATTATGTGCGATACTCACGACAAACATACATCACCTCACAAAGGGCTTGAACATGAAGGCCATGATACTGAACATAAGCAATGGAGCCGTCGATCATTTTTGCAGGCCTTAGGAATCGCTGGTTCTGGCTCAATGATGTTAGGTACAAATATGCTTACAGCCTCTGCTCCTTCAGCATTAACCTCAGCAATTGCTGATGCCGAAACCGATAATATTTTAATCCTAATTCGACTTTCTGGTGGCAATGACGGTTTGAGTACTGTTATTCCTATTGAACAATATGATTCTTATGCGAATGCCCGCCCCAACATCTACATTCCTGAAAGTAAAGTTCTTAAACTAACTGATGAATTTGGTGTTCCTTCTTACATGAGTTCATTGCAGCCTATGTGGGCTGAAGGTCAATTCAAGGCCGTTCATGGTGTAGGTTATGAAGGCCAAAGTTTATCACATTTCACCGGATCAGATATTTTCGCAAATACAGATTTGACAACGAATGGTTTTGGTGGACTAAATACCGGTTGGTTAGGTAGACATTTTGAACACTGTTTTCCTGATTATTTATCTGATTTTCCCGGAAGTAGACCTGAAGGACCAGCTGCGGTTCAAATAGGTCAATTCGGAAGTTTAGTATTTGAAGGGGAAGAAACCAACTATGCATTTGTAACGAATAATGTTGATCAATTAGAACAAATAGCAGAAACAGGCTTACAGTATTCAGTTGATCAAACCTTATTTGACGACTGTATGTACGGTGATCAATTGCGATATTTAAGAGGTGTTTCTAATGTAACAAATGAGTACGCTGGTACTATTCATGAAGCATGGTTACGTGGTCAAAACCAAGTTGAATATCAAGATAATAATTTTGCACGTCAGTTAGCACTTCTAGCGAGACTTATTAAAGGAAATTTAGGAACCAAAGTATACATGATTTCAATGGGAGGTTTTGACACCCACGGAAATCAGCCTTTAGCACACGAACGATTAATGACTAATCTTTCTGTGGCTATCGATAATTTTTATGATGATTTAGGATTCACAGAACAAGATGACAAAGTACTAAGTATGACCTTTTCTGAATTCGGAAGAAGAATTTTTGAAAACGGATCTAACGGTACCGATCACGGTAAAGCAGCACCTACCCTGTTCTTCGGATCAGGATTAAACGGTAGTGCTTTTGTTGGAGAACATCCCACACTTGATGATCCTGACGGTAGAGGTAATTTAGAATACACCATGGATTTTAGAGATCTATATGCTACTGTTTTGGCAGAATGGTTGTGTGTTGATATACCTATTGTTGAACAACATTTATTAGATCACTCATATACCCCCGTCAACTTAGGATTTAATTGTAGTGGCACTGATTTTCCAGATATCGCGTATAGCGATGAAGATTTTACCCCTCCAACAGGAGAAGAGCCTACTGAACCGACACCGTACGATCCGAGTTTGTTAGATGCTGTAGTACATAAGCCATTTTATCCAACCGATGAAGCACCTCACATTTATTTAGAAATGCCATTTAGTGCTCACGTTGATATTCAATTATACAATATTTTGGGTCAGAAAGTTGGCACAATATACAATGAAATGATGATGGAGGGTTCTGTAGAAATAAATATACGCGAACGTATGCCAATGCATTTGTCAGCAGGAAAGTACATTTATCGAATAGATGTTCAAAATCAAAAAATGGCTAAATCAGTAATGGTTGCTTAACAATGTACATTGAATTAAAATATATTCTTTAAATAATTAGAAAATTTTTCGTCCCAAAAACGAACCGCTTTATTGCAAAGCCTCTGAACGTATTTCCCACAGATATGCTTTGGAGGTTTTCTTTTTGAGCCAACTGTAGACCACGCGCATAAAAATCTTTATTTTTGAAGCCAAATTAATTTCTCATGGCTAAAAATGCTAGCGCACCAGCACGGTATACTATTACTGCTGCTTTACCTTATACCAACGGACCTATTCATATTGGCCACTTAGCGGGCGTATACGTTCCAGCAGATATTTATGCTCGTTTTCTTAGATTAACAGGAAATGATGTTGCTTTTGTTTGCGGAAGTGATGAACATGGTGTCGCCATTTCAATGAAAGCAAAAAAAGAAGGCATTACTCCACAAGAAGTTATTGATAAATATGACGGCATTATTCGTAAATCGTTTCAAGACTTCGGAATTACATTTGATAATTATTCGCGTACCTCTCGAGAAATTCATCATAAAACAGCCGGTGATTTTTTCAAGAAATTATATGATCAAGGTGATTTCATTGAAGAAACTACCGCTCAATTATATGATGCTGAAGCTGATCAATTTTTAGCTGACCGTTTTGTAACGGGTACGTGTCCTAATTGCGGTTATGAAGAGGCCTATGGTGATCAATGTGAAAACTGCGGTTCTACCTTAAATGCGACTGATTTAATCAATCCTAAATCAACGGTTACAGGAGCCATACCCACATTAAAAGAAACCAAGCACTGGTTTTTACCATTAGATCGATATGAAGACTTTTTAACAAAATGGATTTTAGAAGGGCATAAAAACGATTGGAAACCCAATGTTTATGGCCAATGTAAGTCATGGATAGATGGCGGATTGGCACCTAGGGCTGTTACCCGTGATTTGGACTGGGGAATTCCCGTGCCTGTTGAAGGTGGTGAAGGCAAAGTATTGTATGTGTGGTTTGATGCACCAATAGGCTATATTTCATCTACCAAAGAATGGGCAAAAAGAGAAGGTAAAGATTGGGAACCTTATTGGAAATCTGACGACACTAAATTGGTTCATTTTATAGGAAAGGATAATATTGTTTTCCACTGTATCATCTTTCCTGCAATACTAAAAGCACATGGAGATTATATACTTCCAGAAAATGTTCCTGCAAACGAATTCTTGAATTTAGAAGGAAACAAATTATCCACTTCTAAAAACTGGGCTGTTTGGCTACATGAGTATTTACAGGAATTCCCAGATATGCAAGATGTGTTGCGGTACACCTTAACGGCCAATGCCCCTGAAACGAAAGACAACGATTTCACGTGGAAAGACTTTCAAGCTAGAAACAATAGCGAGCTAGTAGCTATCTTCGGCAATTTTGTGAACCGAGTGGTGGTATTGACTAATAAATACTACGAAGGCGTAGTACCAAGTCCTGCTAAATTTTCTCAAGTCGATTTAGAAACTTTAAAAGCACTGAAAGAATTTCCGGGAACGATTGAAAGCTCTATTGAACGTTACCGTTTTAGGAAAGCAGGTCAAGAGCTAATGAATTTAGCCCGTTTAGGTAATAAATACCTAGCTGATGAAGAACCTTGGAAAGTAATTAAACAAGATGAAGAGCGCACAAAAACAATCATGTTCGTCGCCATACAAATCGCAACTGCTTTAGCAGTTTTAAGTGAACCCTTTTTACCATTTACTTCTATAAAGCTAAAAAATATTTTAGCTATCGCTTCAGGCGAAATTGAAAATGCATGGAATGAGATTGCAACAAAAGAAACTTTACTTCCATCTACGCACCAAATCAATAAAGGAGAACTCCTCTTCAGAAAAATTGAAGACAAAGAAATTCAAGCTCAGCTTGATAAATTAGAAGCCACAAAAAAGGCAAATGAAAATGCTAATAAAGAACTTATGCCACAGAAAGACACGATTACTTTTGATGATTTTACAAAATTAGATATGCGCGTAGGAACCATAGTTGAAGCCGAAAAAATGGCTAAAGCGAAAAAACTACTCGTTCTAAAAGTCGACACAGGTCTTGACACACGTACAATTGTTTCTGGCATTGCAGAAAGTTTTACACCAGAAGAAATAGTAGGTAAAAAAGTGACTGTTTTAATTAACCTTGCACCTCGTGCATTACGTGGCGTAGATAGTGAAGGCATGATTTTAATGACCGAAAACGCAGAAGGAAAATTGGTTTTTGTAAACCCAGATGAAGAGGGTGTTGGTAATGGAGAAGGAATTAGTTAATTAGTTCCGTACAATTTGTTATGAATTTGATCACTTACATTACCAAACTTACCCAACTTTCAGAAAAGGGTATTAAAAACACTATTGAATTATTAGACCAAGACTGTACTTTACCATTTATTTCTCGATATAGAAAAGAAGTTACTGGTGGTTTGGATGAAGTTCAAATAGGTTCTATTGTTCAATTTAAAACACAATTTGAAAGTTTAGAAAAACGAAAAATAGCAGTCTTAAAAGCTATTGAAGAGCAAGGTGCACTGACTAATGAACTTCGCTCTAAAATTGAACAAGTTAACGATCTGGTTACACTTGAAGACCTCTATTTACCTTTCAAGAAAAAACGAAAAACCAAAGCGGAGACGGCAAGAAAAAACGGATTAGAACCACTTGCGAAAATCATCATGGCTCAAAACAATGACAACATTGACTATACGGCCTCTGAATATTTAAATAATGATGTTAAAAATGAAGATGATGCGCTAGAAGGAGCACGCCATATTATTGCGGAATGGTTGAATGAACGAATATCTATTCGAAATCAAATTCGTAATCAATTAGAACGTGCAGCTATGCTAACTACAAAGGTAATAAGCACAAAAAAAGATGACGAGAAAGCCCAGAAATTTAGAGATTATTTTGATTGGAGCGAAGCCTTAAGACGTTGTCCATCACATCGTTTTTTAGCTATCCTTAGGGCTGAAAAAGAAGGTTTCATTCGTGTGAAAATTGAAATTGATGACGAATACATTCTTTCAAAAATTAGTGATCGCATAATAAAATCAAACAATTCTTGCACACCGCAAGTACAATTAGCACTTGAAGATTCATACAAAAGACTACTATTTCCATCCTTATCGAATGAAATATTAAAACTCGCCAAAGAGAAAGCAGATGATGAAGCGATTAGCGTATTCTCAAAAAATTTAAAGCAGCTGCTATTAGGGGCTCCATTAGGAGAAAAAAGAATTTTAGCCATAGACCCTGGTTTTAGAACTGGCTGTAAAGTAGTTTGTTTAGATGCGCAAGGCGGACTTAAACACAATGAAACTATTTATCCTCATGCACCACAAAATAAAAGCACTGAAGCTATCAAGAAAATTAGTTCTTTATGTGATGCTTATAAAATTGAAGCTATTGCTATAGGAAATGGTACCGCATCGCGAGAGACCGAGCATTTAGTAAAGCGTATTCATTTTAAAAATCCACCTGAAGTCTTTGTGGTTAGTGAAGCTGGTGCCTCAATTTACTCCGCCTCTAAAATTGCACGAGAAGAATTCCCAAATTATGATGTTACCGTTCGTGGTTCGGTCTCCATCGGGCGTCGACTGGCAGACCCTTTAGCAGAATTAGTAAAAATTGATGCAAAATCAATAGGGGTTGGTCAATACCAACACGATGTTGATCAAACGAAATTGCAAACTACACTAGATGGCGTTGTAGAAAGTTGTGTAAACTCCGTAGGTGTGAATATAAATACGGCAAGTATTCCTTTATTAAGTTATGTATCAGGCATTGGAATTAAGCTTGCCGAAAACATTGTTTCATATCGAAATGAAAACGGGGCATTTAGAAGTCGATCTGAAATAAAAAAAGTGGCCCGCTTGGGTGAAAAAGCTTTTGAACAAGGTGCTGCTTTTCTTCGTATTAAAGATGCGAAGAATCCCCTAGATGATTCCGCTGTTCATCCGGAGAGTTATAGCGTTGTAAAGCAAATGGCTAAGGATAATGGAGTAGCCCTTTTTGATTTAATCGGAAATAAAACTCAGTTGCAAAAAATCGATTTAAAAAAATATTGCACTGAAACTATAGGCTTACCTACTCTTGAAGACATTATTGAAGAGCTTGAAAAACCAGGACTTGATCGCAGAGAAAAAGCGAAGATGTTCACTTTTGATCAGAACGTGCGAAGTATGTCAGATTTACGCGAGGGCCAGCTGCTTCCAGGCATCGTAAATAATATTACTAATTTCGGTTGCTTTGTAGATATAGGAATCAAAGAAAGTGGTTTGATTCATGTTTCAAATCTTTCTGACTCCTTTGTGAAAGATGTAAATGAACATGTGCACTTGCACCAACAAATCATTGTTAAAGTCCTTTCTGTTGATATTCCGCGAAAACGTATTCAATTAGCATTGCACAAAAAATAAGGTCATGTTATGCTAAAAATAGCCTATCATCCTATTTACAATCACCCTTTACCTGAAAGGCATCGATTTCCAATGTTGAAATACGAACTTTTGCCTGAACAATTATTACTTGAAGGCACTTGTACAACCGCTAATTTTTTTGAGCCAGAAATTCCTAACGACAAATACATCGTAGCCGTTCATGACCCTGAGTATTTTTATGATTTATTAAATATTAAAATTCCCCCAAGGGAAGCTCGAAAAATCGGCTTTCCGCTATCAGAGTCTTTGATAGAACGTGAGCGCATTATCGCCGATGGCACAATGAAAGCAAGTGACTTTGCTTTAGTGTATGGCGTTGCTATGAATATTGCAGGAGGCACACACCATGCGTATTCTAATAGAGGTGAAGCTTTTTGCATGCTAAATGATCAAGCTATTAGTGCACGCTATTTACAATCACAGGGTTCAGCAAAAAAAATACTCATTGTAGATTTAGATGTTCATCAGGGCAACGGAACTGCAGAAATATTTCAAAACGATGCTTCTGTTTTTACATTTTCAATGCACGGTGCATCCAATTATCCCTTTAAAAAAGAGAAATCAGATCTTGATATTTCACTTGAAAAAGGCACAGATGATAACCGCTATTTATCCATTTTACAAGAGATGTTACCAAAGATTATTCATAACCATAAACCTGACTTCATTTTTTATCTTTGTGGGGTTGATGTTATTTCAACAGACAAGTTGGGTACCTTAGGATTAAGTATTCAGGGATGTAAACAACGTGATGAATTCGTTTTAGAAACTTGTCATCAGCTACAAATACCACTACAATGCAGTATGGGAGGCGGGTACTCGCCAGACATTAAAACTATTGTTGAGGCCCATGCAAATACCTACAGAACAGCAAAAAACATATTTTTCTGAAAATTGAATACTTATAATATCATTTAAAAATCAGCATTTATTACTAAGATTTATTAACTTCTAACCTTATGAGAATATTTCTTGTCTTTTCAATGTTATTTATTTGCCTTGGTCTTCATGGTCAAAGTAAGTTAACTGACAGTACGCAAACGCGCTGGCAAATGTTCAAATATGATGCTGGCAATATTTTTAAGGGTGTTGGCCATTCATATGTTCGCCCTTTTCAATGGAAAGGAAATCAATGGTCCCAATTTGGAGGAGTTATGCTAGGCACTGGTGCTATTTATTTAGCAGATGATGAGACTTCTAAATTTATTAGAGCTAACAGAGAAAGTGTACCTACTGCAATTCGTGATTATGGTGAATTTTATGGGGCGCCAGAAAACAACTATTTGGTGACTTCAGGGGTTTATTTGGTTGGTTTATTTACAAAGAATGAAAAATTAAGAAGAACTGGGGTTTTGCTTATTGCTTCGGCAACTTCATCAGGACTTTTACAACAAGTAGTGAAGTCTGCAGTCGGACGTGCTAGACCGGTGGCTGAATTAGGCAAAGACACCTTCGACCCATTTAACAGTAATCGAAATTTTCATTCATTTCCGTCTGGTCATGCCATGATGGCTTTTACAAACGCTTACGCCATCGGAAAGCAATTCAAAAACCCATGGATTAAAGCTGGTATTTACACGCTTGGCGCAGTACCAGGGGTATCAAGAATTTGGGATGGTCAACATTGGTTAAGCGATGTCGTATTGTCTTGGGCTATAAGTATAGCCACTGTAGAGTGTATTGATCGCTACTTAGATAAAAAGTATGATCAAAAATACAATGATCAATCAAAAAAGGTGTCCTGGAATTTAAATGTTGGACCGGGGACCATGGGAGTTTCCATGAATTTTTGACACTAATTATTACAATACTACCTTTTCTTAATTTTCAATTTCGCGTATTACGCAACACGGGTTTCCTGCTGCGACCACATTTTCAGGAATATCTTTAGTAACCACACTACCCGAACCAATAACACTATTGTTACCTATAGTCACCCCAGGATTGATAATAGCACCACCACCAATCCAAACATTATCACCAATTCGTATTTCTTTTGCATATTCAATTCCTGAATTACGAGCTTCATATTCCACAGGATGCGTAGCCGTAAATATTTTCACAGCCGGTGCTAACATTACATTTTTACCAATATATACGGGTGCTGCATCTAAAATAATACATCCAAAATTAGCATATGCGTTTTCACCCCAATATATGTTACTTCCATAATCACAGATAAAAGGGTTTTCAATAAAAAACTTGGAACCCGTTTCAGCAAACAGCTCCTTAAAAAAATGCTTTCGCTGGCGTTCTTTATCATCAGGAATAACTGCGATTTTTCGCATAATTTCTCTTGCCTTAGCACGACCTTTTCGAAGTTCCTTATCATAGGGGTCATATGGCAAACCCTGAATCATTTTTTCTTTTTCAGTCATAGACTATTGCTTAAGCTTTTTCCGCTATTAAAATACCACAAGGTGGCACCGCTATTTCCAAAAGTCCTTTGTCAAAGGAAATCATAGTATTCAAAATAATTTCTCCTTTGCAATTGTATACAGTACAGGCATATTCACCAAAATCTTCTTTATTTCGAATTACCAGCGTCTCAGAAATTTGGCCGTTATGAATATGAATTGAACTATTAACTGCATCTATATTGGTAACTAAATCCTCATATACTCCAATAATAATCGCATCATTTTTAACAACCCGTTGCGTGGGATAATTTGCCAAAGGTTTAGATGGAACAAAATATCCGTTCATTAAAGTGTCTGAATTTTCATTCCAATATTTCGTGTAAAAAGCAATCATCGCCTTATGTTCTTCAGAAGTTTCTTGTAGCATTACTGATAATTGCGGAACACCAAACAGCGTATTTATTAATTGTAAGGCGGCAACTTCTACTTTTTCATCAGCATGCCATGTTACCATATCAGAATGAACAGCGGTGTTACCGCATAACATTCTAATGTCAGCAATTCGAACACGGTTCATCACTCCATCACCTGGGCAATCGAACGCACGAAACATGTTACCATATTTACGCATTGCAGGACCAGTATATTTTTGACGAAATTCAACAAACACATCAGGCTTAATAGCTCTCAACTTTATAATGACATCTGTTAATAATTGATCAACAGCTTCGTTAATAGAACCAAAATCACGCCCATTTTCAGCACCCAAAGGTGTTTCTGCATAAAAATGAAAATCATCAATAAAATCAAGTTTAAACCCGTCTAAATTCCATTCTTTTAAGGCCTTAACATATAAACTTATGAGATGCTCTCTTACCTCGGGATATCTTGGGTCAAAAACAGGCGCCCAACGATGATTTTCAGTTAAAAATTTCCCCTTAAACTTGTGATAGGCTTTCGATTTTTCACCACAAAATGGCACCGAATACCATAAGGCAGCTTTCATACCTGTGTCTTGAATATTTTTAATTAAATCAGCCATTTCAGGAAATCGGTCTGGCTGCCAGTCACCTGTATAGTCATAACCTCGATTGGTGTCTTTAGTTTGCCAGCCATCATCAATGATTATTGCTTCGTAACCAATATCACTAGCAAGTTTACATTCACTAATTAATTCTTGTTCATCTAAATTTTGGTGAAATTGATACCAAGTAGAATACACTGGTTTTTTTGCAATAGATGGTACTGGTGTTGGCTTTAATTCATCAAATGTTTCCCACCATTTTGAAACCTCTTGTAAGGAATTTGAAAAAGGCAAGGTTCTAAAATCAAATCGAAGTTGCGATTTAAAATTTTGTATCGCTCTTTCTTGTTCAGAAAAGAACGTTACATGGCAATAAAAGTGATTATCTTCTTCTCTAAGACGCGCATTCAGTTCAAGGGTATTGATTGCATTTGAACATGCAAAAGTCATCATATTGGTATCGTCATTTGCAAAAAGTGTAATTACCGGTGCATCAATAGATATTCTACTTTCCATATGATCAAGCTCCCAATCTGCCTGAATTCGTTTAGCAAAATCAGTGGTTGGTTTCCATACTCCCTTAACATTTAGGCCTGGTATTTTCCATCGCAAGGTTACCGGTTTCGGAAATATTGCCTCCTCTGAATTGATCTCTATATCATATAAGTAAATTCCATTACTAGCTGAAGATTCAATAATAGAAACATCTAAATGTTGATCATCTTTATCAACCTGTATTTGTACTGCTGGAAATGTTGATGTACTATTCATAATTTTATTAATTAAACCAATATAAATTCAAACCAAATACAATTTTTCATGATTTTAAGAGCATTGAAAATTAATGTGTTGTTCGAGTTTCTTTCTTTTTTAAAAAGTAAACACCTGCAAGTATTGCAAGCCCTATTAATACAAACCACCACCAAGATTTACTTTCATGAGGTGTTTCAATTTCAGTAATCATTATTAACTGATTAGCTGGTATATCTTTTACCAATTGTTTTTTGCCCCCAACCCAAGTTACTTCGATTTCATCAACTTTTTCAATGGTACCTAATCCGAAATGCGCCACAGTTGAATTTTGCGACAAATGACTTGAGCCTCCCCCATCTATTTCCCGAATCATTACCTTTTCATTAGATTTTAAGGTTACCCGAGCTCCTATTCCATTTTTATCTGAATCGACTCCGTTTAACTTGACCTTAAGCCAATTACCCGTAGTGCTATCGTTTCGGTATAATCGTGTGAAAGAAGGCACCGGATATTTAAAAATTGGTTTTTGATTTACTATCAATAAATCTAAATCACCATCATTATCATAATCAAAAGTTACTGAACCCCTACTTACGCCATAATCATCTATACCCATATCACGGGCTTTTTCTGTAAAACTAGCATTTACATTTTCATAATAGAACCCTGGCATTGGGGTACAATTAGGATTTAAATCACCATTAGCTACAAACAAGTCTAAGTCACCGTCATGATCAAAATCAGCGAAATTGGCACCCCAACTGATAGCAAAATTATAAGTGTTTAATTCTTTAGAGCGATCTGAAAAAGACTTTTCACTTCCGTGATTTTGCATAAACCAATTGAATTTAATATTGGTTACGAAATAGTCCATGAATCCGTTATTATCATAATCTCCAACGGCAGCTCCCATAGCATTAATCTTTAAATCCATGCCCGTCTCCTTACTTACATCTTTAAATTTAGCCTTTGGATACAAGTTCTCATACAAAAAATTGGGCACTGCCTTATAACCAAAATCTTGGTTTACAAGAAGATCTTGATCGCCATCATTATCATAATCAGTAAACACGGCTCCGAAACCAAAACCTTTATGGCCTAAACCATAGGCTTCATATTCATTTTCAAAATATTCACCCCCGTGATTGATAAGCAAATAACTTTTGGCTGTTTGATTTGCGCTAACAATTGTTGCATCTTTAAGTACACCCAACTTACCTTGAAACTCTTGAAAATAATTTCCAATAAACAAATCAGGATAACCATCTGCGTTCACATCGCCGAAACTCGGCCCTGTACTAAAAGAATTTAGGTCATCTAATTTAAATGCTTTGGTAGCATCATGAAAAGTGGCATCTCCGTTATTTATAAAAAGTAAATTTTTTGCCCTAGGAATTATTTGCGAACCGTCTGTAGTATTTATTGTAGTAATAAAAAGGTCACGAAAACCATCACGATTCACGTCGGCACTGACCACACCCTGCGTTACATATTCGTTTGCAATTTCTAGACCAGATTGCTCAAAAATATTCGTAAAAGTGCCATCACCATTATTCAAATACAATACATCTGCAACTGTACCACTAGTGATATAAATATCTTGATGACCATCATTATTCAAGTCAAAAACAGTTGCACCGCCACCAAAAGTACCCTCGTAAACCATGAATTGGTGATCTATACCTGCATTCTCGGTGACATCTACAAACGTGGTTTGGCCGATTAGAAAAAATCCAAAACAGTTTAAAACCAACAACATCGTATAATCAGTTCTACTCATTTTATCTTATTTCTTCCATCTTAGGTTATTGACATTTCTTGCAATTTTAACGCCTTCTTCTAACCCTACTTGATTATCTTGGTTGGTATGAATACCACCATAAAACCTTGAATCAGCAGTTTCTTGAGCAGCCTGCCAAAATGAATCAAAAGATCGTATAACAAAATCGGTATCTTTCAGTTCATCTCGTTCGCGACCTTCATGTGCTCTATCAGTAAATTCGAATTCTTTACCAAAAGAGTTTTCCAAAACTGTAGCCGCAGATGCAGCCTGAATCGCATGACCAGAAGGAAAGGAAGGAAAAGGAGGGTCAGGCCAAAATGATTCCCATTCTTGGTCTATATATTTTGGAATAAACGTATTTGGTCGTTCTGAGAAAAAATGATACTTGTATTTCCAACAATTGATAAACGCATCGGCAACAGCTAAACCCATTTTTGCAAAAACTTCAGCGCTCTCCACTAAAGATTTTTTTTGCTTTTCTAATGCAATAACCGCAAAATAGTACGAATGCCCGGGTGGTGTGAATGTAACATCAGGATCATCTCCCCACCATATTGCTGCTTCTTTTTCTTCTTTAGTTAAGATCAGATCTTTTTCATATACCTTTTGAAATTCTTGATAATAGGGAGAACCTGGTAGGGAATCATAAGGAATAAATTCTGGCAAAGGCATATTACTATTATTAACAACAAATGTTCGATTCTTTCCCCAATGTGGATGCAGGGGATGATGACTAAAAGACTGAGCAAAAAGTGGCGGTTTCCACGATCCAGGTCTTTCCGGGTATACCATTGTCTTATCAAAATTTTTCAAATATCCACGGTGCCCACCATCTGTTTTAGACCATTCAAAAATTGCATTTGCCACTGACTTACCGTAATTCACTGATCTTAAGACAACGTCGTTTTCAAGATTTCTAGCATATTGATTATGAATGGCCTGCTCCATAGAATCAATCCTGATTTTATTCTCATCAGAAGTTTGCATATAAATATTCTTCAAGATGGCAGATTGAGCAGCATTTAATGATAAAACCCAGTTAATCGTAAGTGATGTGTCAGGTTTTGGTAAATGATCTAAACCATTCAATTGCCCTTGCATTGATACATGTGACGGATAACCATTTACTACAGACTCATACATGGTTAACCCTAAATACGCAAAACCTCTAGAAGCGAAAGTAGGAGAATTTGATGGGGTATTTTTCGTAATATCTAAACTCATTTTCGCCCATTCAAGGGCCACATCTTGTTCCGACATTTTCTGGTATTCGGAATCATTACAACCAAACAAAACGACAGAAAGCACTACAATTAAGGCTATATGCAGTTGTTTTAATCTATACATAATTATTAATTTGAAATTTTATAAGTTAATACAGGGTTTCCTTTTCCGGTAGCATATAAAATATCATTCAACATAATAGCACTTGATATATCGCCTTTGACTTTAAGGCCCGATTCTAATTGATTAACATATTTAAAGCCTCCCTTACCATCACCAACTAGCATGGTTCCGTAATTGGCATCAAACTTTCCTAGACGGAGTTTGAAATGATCATTATTTCCAAATAATACCATATCAAGATTTCCATCTTTATTAAAATCTTCTGGAACAATAGCATATACAGGTGCATATTGACTTTGAACGGGTAATGTAGCAATTTCATACTGCCGCTGACCACTCAAAAACAACGTAGTTTTCATATAGTTCGCTCGAAACTTTTGAGCATTTTTCAATTCTGTTTCTGTAAAAATATCACTTATGGTTTCGTTTGAATAGCTTGCATAGCTTGTATATTTTGATCGCAAATGAGCTAATTGACCCAGTAGTTCGTCTCGCGTCACATATGGATAACTCTTACCCTTAATATAGAAAGTGAAAACTGGATCAATTGAGCCATTGTTATCAAAATCGGCCGCATATAATTCGGCAGGTTCCTCATCTGAAACCTGAAACTGGGTATTCACGCCCATATTTCCTGCCACAATATCGGGCTGACCATCACCATTAAAATCTGAAACTTCAATCGTATTCCACCAGCCTACATAGTTATCTTGAAAATAGTCTTCTGTCTTATTTTCTAGTTTACCATTGATATTTAAATAAACAGATATAGGCATCCATTCACCAACAATAACAAGATCTTTAATACTATCTTTGTTCATATCTACCCAAATGGCGTCAGTAACCATTCCAATATTTGCGATACTAGGTGCATATGAATTCGTTTCATCGGCAAAACCTCCTTTGCCATCATTTATCAAAATATAGCTTTTAGGAGTTTCTGGGTAGCGCCCAGGGGTCAACCTACCTCCTACAAATAAATCTAAATACCCATCACCATTAATATCACTTACAACTGCGCACGAGGTGCTAGAAGTTATGGTCGGAAGTGAGTTTTTGCTTTTCTTAAAACCGCCTTTTCCATCACCAAAATAAAATCGATTTTGTAGCAAGCTATCTTGAGCTTCAAATAGATGATACCCACCACTAGAAACATAAACATCTAGGTTACCATCATTATTTGCATCAAAAAAAACAGCATCGGCATCATGACTTTCGTTATCAATATCAAAATCAGAATTTATTACTTTACTTAATGTACCATTCTTCTTCTGTAAGTAAATCACTGCAGATTGGCCACTAACCCCACCAATAAAAATATCTTCTAGTCCGTCGTTATTAATATCTCCTTTCACAATTTTTGAACCAGCATGTGACAATTGAGAAATTAATAAGGACTGTCTTTTAAAGTCATTTATATTTAAAGGCTGCGACTTGTGATTTAAAGAATTCGGAATTTTAGTTACTAAGGCGTCATTATAACTTTTTTCATTTGGCAAAAATGAGGCATTCTTTTCCTCTAAATGCAAGCGTTGATTTGCTCTTACCTCTTTAATTAATTGTTGTTTTCCACTATTCCATCGTATATGCAACGAATCAACTTTATTTTCTTGTCCAAGTCCGAAATTAAGAATGGGAGAGACTGTAGATAGATACCCTCTTGAAGGTGACTGCTCTACTACCTGAACTTGACCTTGATTATAAATTTTAATTTTAGCTCCAATCCCATTTGTGTTCTGAGCTTCACCTTTCAAACTTACCTGCAGAAAGGAAGCTTTCTCTTTTTTTGTTTCATTTCGATAAATAAAAGCAGGTTTATTGATATTATTTACAACCAAATCTAAATCACCATCATTATCTAAATCAGCATAAGCAGCGCCATTACTATTTGCAGGCTGATTCAAGCCAAGCGTGTTGGTTTGATTTGTAAACTTCGCTCCTTCTTGATTTAAAAACATGTAATTGGTAAGATTCGAAGAAGGCATCTGTTTTATTATTTCTAAAACATCTTCTCGTTGCAATCTGCCTTTTGATTGCACATAATTTTCCATGTAATTTATAAAATCGAGGTTCGTATAATCTCGATAATAGCCATTGGTTACATATAAATCTTTCCATCCATCATTATCATAATCGGCTAATAGGGCAGACCAGCTCCAATCGGTATTTGAAATCCCTGCTAATTGTCCGATTTCACTAAAAGAACCATCACCATTATTCAATTGAAGCATATTTCTCATATACTGATAATGAAATCCGCTACGTAAGTTTAGGTCAAATTTATCGTAATTATCAGGGGCTAACAGTAGTTTTTGCCGCTCATTGTCTTCAGGAAGCATATCAAGAGTAAATATATCAGCATAACCATCATTATTAATATCAGCTATATCATTTCCCATTGAAAATTGGCTTGTATGACCTATGCTTTCTACTAGCTTATTTGTAAAACCTTTCCCTTTATTATTGATATAAAGAAAATCAGGAATAGTGTAATCATTTGATATATAAAAATCTAACCAACCATCATTATTGAGATCACTAATTCCTAATCCTAAACCGTATGTTAAAGCTGAACCACTTATTCCTGCTTTTACTGTAATATCTTTAAAAACTCCGTTTTTTTGTTCAAAGAGACGTACACCTTGTAAAGGGTCATCTTTTTTTAAAAATTCTTTGGTACTTGCCTCATTTAATACTGGTAACGATTTCGGATTATGATTTAATAAAACCATATCTAAATCACCATCTTGGTCATAGTCGAAAAAATAACCTTGATTACTAAAGGCTGAACTATCTAATCCAAATTTTTCTGCTTTCTCTTCAAAAATGGGAATACCATTAGCATCATTACCCATATTTATGAAAAGTTCATTTTTACGCTTTTCAGGGGGTAATGCCCCTGAATAACATAAATACAAATCTATCATACCATCACCATTAACATCAGCAGCTGTAACACCTGTTTTCCATGGCCCCTTTCTACCAGTTATATTAGCCTTATTGGTTGCGTCTTGAAATTTCATATCGCCTTTGTTGATATAAAATTTGTTCTCCCCCATATTTGAAGTGAAATATAGGTCGATTAAACCATCATTATTAAAATCTGCCGTTGCAACACCACCACCGTTGTACAAATACTCATAGATTAATACATTAGCATTTAGACTTTCAGTTAACTTATTTTGAAAGCCTACATTGGTTTCTGCTGATGAGAGTAAAGTAAATAATGATTCTTGCTTAACCTCATTTTCTTTAGGGTTCAACTGCTCCTTTTGATTACACCCATAAAAGAGCAAAAGACAAACTAAAAATTGGTATAATATAGTGCGATTCATATGGCGTAAAAATAAAAAATCTATCCCTGCTAAGGGATAGATTTTTTAATCAACAAGGTTAAAAAATTAATATCCTGGATTCTGAACTAAAAGTTCGTTTCGATTGATTTCGTCTCTACTTATTGGTAAGTAGTACATCTTATCATCCCAAGATCTTGTTTCATTATCATTATTATCAACCACATTATATGAATAATCATAAACATCTTTATCATGGCGATATGGCGAATGAGGAGACATACCTGGTTTAAGGGTTGCAGTAACTTTCATTACTTTTATTCCACGCCCTAAAGTTTCATCAGGTATCATCCATCTACGAGCATCATGATAACGATGTTCTTCATAAGCCAATTCAACTCGTCTTTCATTACGATAGATATCTACAAGTTCTGCACCTGAAGCCGTAATAGCCGGCAAACCTGCTCTGAATCTAATTTTATTTAACCATGCAATAGCTTCGCCTTCATCTCCGGTTTCTAAAGAAGCCTCTACATAATTAAGAACCATTTCTGTGTATCTTAAAAATGGCCATGGAACTACCTGAGCACTAGATTGGTTATCAACAACACCAGGATCAGCATCAATAAACTTTCTTACATAATATGCCGTTCTAGTACCATTCCAGTTTTCAACAGGAGAATCTCTAGTATCAATTCCGGCAACTATACCACCTGCACCATCGTCATAAGAACCTGTTTGAATTTGATCAAAAGGATCCATACCAGCAACGTCACTTGGGCGTGGCTTCCAATCTGCACCATCATATAATATGGTAGCATACATTCTTGGATCTCTATTTGCGTAAGGGTCAGCCGCATGATCAGGATTCGACCAATCAAACTCAGATCCATCCATCATTACATAGTCATCAACCAATTGTTGAATAGGAGTATTACCTGCCCAGTTATGATAACCATTTGGGCCGTTGTTAATACCTTGGTGAATACCACCCAATGGCCAGTTACTTTCTTGAGTGAAAAGTGGAGAATGTGTGCGTTCAAAAAGCAATTCACTTTTAGCAGCAGGATCACCAATTGCACTACCACCACCCATTGCAATGGAAACATACGTTTCGGTTGCTTCTTCAGCCGAAGCAGGTGCAGATAAATCTAATTTGTAACCCGATGTAGCATCAAGAACTTCTTTAGCAGCGGCTTTTGCTGCACTCCAACGTGCCATTTGATCACCAGAAGTATAGGCAATTAACCCTATATCTCCATAACCACTTAAAGCCGATGAATTTGCACTTGCTGTTGCAGCATCTCTTAAATCACTTGCAGCATACAATAAAACTCTTGATTTTAACGCCAATGCACTTAAATCTGTTGCTCTACCAGCATTTACTGATTTACCAGCTAACATTGTTGAAGCTTTATCTAAATCAGCCAATACAAAATCAACATTTTCAGCATAGGTATTTCTAGCAGCCGAATAATCTTCATTTAACTCATAAGGGCGATCAATTAAAGGCACACTACCATAAAAGCGCTGTAGTTCATGATAATAATACGCTCTTAAAAAATGAGCCTCACCAAGTAACCTTTCTTTTGCTTCAGCATCATCAAAAGTTGCCTCAGGCAATTCTTGAATAGCAATATTCGCCTGTCGAATAGCTAAAAACAAATCATTCCATTGTGGAATTACACGATTATTTCCAGTTGTGGCGGCAGACAACGTACCTTCGGTTATTACATTAATTCCTCTACCTGAATGCGTAAACATTGCCTCATCAGTAATGGAAGCTAAACTTTCTTCTTCAAAACCACCATATCCTAAATAAGAATATACATTGAAAACGAAAGCTTCAGAAAGGGCAACATCACCCCAAGTGGCATCCGCAGATATTTTATCTAGCGGTTGAGTGTCTAAAAAATCTTTGTTACAGGAAAGTGGCAGCATAGCAACTGCGAGCATCCCTAAAATTAATAATCTTCTTTTTTTCATAACGCTTTATTAAAAAGTTAAACTAAACCCTGTGTTGATAATTGTTTGTTGCGGATAAAATTGTCCGTTTTGAGAAGTCGACTCAGGATCATAGATATCTTGTGCAGCCCAAGTAATCAAATTCAAACCGCTAACATATATTTTGAACTTTGACAATCCGAAAGGCTCTAACATCTTGTTTGAAAAGTTATATGCCAATTGAACGTTTTTAAGTCTTACATAATCTTTACTATAAAGATTATACGTATTGTTACCATAAGCACCACCACTGTAATAAGTATCACCTCTACTTGCTAATCTTGGGTGTTCACTACTTGGATTATCAATACTCCATCTATTATCGAAACTATACTTCAAGTAGTTACCAATATCACCAGATTCTGTTTGAATTGGCAATTTAGCCCCCGTTGCACCTTGAAACAAAATTGCAAGATCAAAATTCTTATAAGAAGCATTGAAAGTTGCCCCAAAGTTAAAGTTAGGAGTGATACTTTGATCTAAGCGAACTTGATCTCTATCATCAATTGCTCCATCACCGTTAACATCTCTAAATTTCATATCACCAGGTTGTAATTGAGGTGTTACATTACTATAATCTATAGTATTTGCAGCAATAGCAGCTTCATCTCTGAATACACCATCTGACTCATATACGAGATATGCACCAATTGGTTTGCCTTCTTGCAATTGATATTCGGGTGCACCGGGAATTTCATCTAAAAACACCACTTCATTTTTAGAGAATCCTCCATTAAATCCGAAGTCATACTTAAAACCATCAGCATCACCACCAAAATAATTAAAAGCAAATTCAAAACCTTTGTTATCAACTTTACCAGCATTAACAGGCGGTAAAAGTGTAGATATACCTGAAGAGCCAGGAGTAGAACCCGTTTCTTGAATTAGAATTTGATCTCTTTTATTCAAGAAGTATTCTAAGGTAAAGCTTAATTTACCATCAAGTACAATACCATCAAGACCAACGTTGAAGTTATTAGCTCTTTCCCAAGTAAAGCTTGGATTAGCCAATACAGCCTCTTGTAAGGTATTTACAACCTGACCGTCAATTGGGAATTGACCGAATTCGTAATTCGATAAAAAGGCATACTCTTGTAATTCGCCATTATCTATTTGACCGTTTCCATTAGAATCAAAGGCAACTTGATCATTACCCATTTGGCCATAAGAAGCTCTAAGTTTTAAATAATCAATTCCTTTTACATTGAACCAATCTTCCTTATTAATATTCCATCCTACTAAGAAACCAGGAAAGAAACCAAAGCGATCATCTGCTGGAAAAATATAAGAACCATCATATCTCCAAATAAACTCTGCTAGATATTTTTCTTGAAAATCATATTGAACTCTACCGTAGTACCCTAATCTTGTTCTATTGAAAGCACTTCCGTTTGTTTCTTGTCCGTCTGTTCCACCGGCAAACAACTGATCTACTGCCGGAGAAATAAAGTTTCTTTTAAATGCTGAAAAAAACTCACCTTGAAAACGCTCACTCGTTACACCAGCCATTAAACCAAGTGTATGATCACCAAATGTTTTATCATAACTCAATAAACCAGTTAGGTTCACATTAAGGTTATTCGCCGAAGACTGCGTTAATCTTGGATCAGTAAAGTTAGATCGAATCGCACCCTCTGTTACAGGTACACCTGTAGCTATGTAATTTTCTCTATCTAAGAAAAATAGCTCCCATGGAGTATCCCATCGCTTTTGTCTTTGTTGACTTTGATCTACACCTGTAAGTAATGTTAGCTTTAATCCGTCAACCCAAGGGTTTCTAATTTCAATAGAACCTGTTAACTGAAGAAAATCAGTTGGCTGTCTATCATAACCCGTTGCATTTGTTGTTACAACTACCGGTTGCTGACCGTTTTCAATATCAGGACCTGGTTGACCATTAGGCCAAACAGCAGCTTCATTTGGTCGCCCTCTCATTAACATTCTAAAAATAGCTCCTGCTCCTTCTGTTGGAAATCTTCTATCTTCTTTTCTATATCCAAACCCGAATTTTGCATCAACATAATCATTAACCTTTATATCGGTATTTATTCTAAAATTATATTGTTGGTAACGGTTAGCAGAATTCTTATAGATTGCATCTTGGTCTGTATATCCTACAGAAGTATAATAGTTTATATTTTCACTACCTCCACTTATTGAAAGATTATGGCGACTTTGTTCTGCCCAATCTTTAAAGGTAGCTCCAAACCAATCACTATCTGGGAACAACCACGGGTCTAACCCATTGGTATGACCTGCCACAGTTTCTGGACTAAATGCTGCATTTACCACTTCACCAGAACCAGAAATAGTATAGTTTCCAGCAGACCTAAAGCTATCTTGAGCAGCTCCCCATTCAGACACAGGAATATTACTATTAAAAATCGCCAACTCATTCATAATCTGAAGGTATTCAGCAGCATTTGACATTTCTGGAGTTCGCGTTGGACGCGTAAGTCCGAAATCAGCACGATAAGTAACCTGTGTTTTTCCAGGCTTACCTGATTTAGTAGTCACAATAATAGCCCCATTTGCAGCTCTTGCACCATAAATAGCAGCAGAAGCATCTTTCAATACCGAAATATTGGCAATATCATCAGGATTGATTCGCCCAATACCACCATCACGATCAGGAATACCATCAATAACTATAAGAGGTTCATTATTTCCAAGGGTATTTTGACCTCTAATACTAATATTAGATTCGTCATTACCCGGCTCACCACTTGTTTGTATAATTACCACACCCGGCAATCGCCCAGCTAATGAATTAGAAACACTAACTGCAGGGGAGTTTTCCAAAACAGGCCCTTGAATCGCGGTTACCGCGCCGGTTACTGTAGCTTTCTTTTGTGTGCCGTAACCCACAACAACTACCTCTTCAAGATTTGCAACATCTTCATCCATTGCAAGATTCAAGGTTGATTGATTGTTAACAGGCAACACCACTGTCTTAAAGCCGATGTAACTAAACTGTAAACTAGTGGCACCATCATCAACTGTAATAGAATAGTTACCGTCAAAATCAGAAGTAACACCATTGGTTCCATCATTCATATCAATCACCGTCACCCCAGGCAATGGAAGCCCATCAGCACTTGAAGTAACAGATCCAGAAACAGTAGTTTGCGCCTGTAACGACATCATTAAAAAGCCATTAAAAACTAAAAAAAGTAGAAGCCGCATTTTGTTAAAATGCAACTTTCGAAAAATAGGTCGGTTGTTCATAAAATCTCGATTTTTGATTATTTCAAAATAAATTTACACATTTTATAAGTAATTCTGTAATTAAAGCAACGTATTTTCTTAATATCACAAATACGCCCAAAAGTGATAAATTAAAAAACTGAAAATGAAAGCCAAGAAACAACAGTATTTGCTTGGCTTTGACATTTTTCAATATGTTAAACTAAACTCAACAAAGAATTTCAAACTATGATATTCTATGCTACCGGATAAAAATAAATAAAATATTGCATTCTCTCAATTTAAATTGAAGAAAAAAACAAATTTTTCAAAAAAATATGATGATTTCTACCGATAACCCATTTAAAGCGAATTACGCTTCATAAGGCTTAGGGGCACTATTTCTTGGGTTAACTCGTAATTTTTAACATATTTAGCTGCTTTTCGCGCCATATCTTTAAAATCACATGAAATTGTTGTAATTCCCCCAAAAACTATTTCTTTAACCAAGTGATCATTATGAGAAAGTATACCTACATCTTTGCCTACCACATATTCATAATTTCTACAATCACGTAATACCTCCCACAAATACATGTCGTTTATAAAAAAGTATAGCCTACCCTTTTTAACCGTGCCATCTTTATAATTTACTTTAACCTTACCTGTAATATTATGATCTGAGATGAATCTTTCAAATCCATTTACGGTATCAATAGGATGATCTTTAGCATGAGGCAGATAGATTATAAATTCTTTATACTTTTTTATTAATGGAAGTAGTTCTAATAAATTATTATACGTAGATTCTTCAAACTCTTGTGCTATATAAGAATAGTTATTAGGCATTGGCAAATACCGATCAATTATTAATAACTTTTTAGGATCTATTCTCGTTAATAATGGCCGAATGGATTCATCGGGTATTGGAGCAATTACATACATGCCGTATTTACCTATAATATTATTCACAATGGTCTCAAAAACCGTTGGATTATGATGGTGAAAAAAAACATCAATTTGATACCTTTTCCCCAGTTCTTTTCGAAATGTATTATAAAACTCCTCTTGAAATCTTTTAAATGAAAACATTAAAAGCGCAACCTTTAATGTCACTTTGGTTTCTTGACTAATGATATAGTAACCCTTTAATCTTTTAGACTCTACTAAACCACGATGTTTTAACTCCTCATAAGCCTTTACAATTGTTTTTCTAGCGAAACCTATATCAGCTACCATTTGATTAATTGAAGGCAGCTGATCACCAACAACCAAAATTTCAGAATCTATAGATTCAATAACACCTTGTACTAATTGCTCGTGCTTTGAAAGAGTATTAATATCTCCAAGGCTTTTTATCTTATCTAATAAAGACATAAAATAATAAAAAAAGGATTTTGGTTAATCATGAAGTTGTGCGGCGTGAATTTACAAAATTAACAGAAAACAAAAAGTAGTTTGTAAGAAGACTGCCAATTGAATCAATTATTTACTACTTTTAATGTTGATAATGCTTCCCCGAAGGTATAGAAATACCGCGAAATCAATACACTAATAATTAAACATTAAACTACCACGAATTACAAGGTTAAATTGAACACTATGAAAAAACCAATCACATTAGTATGTCTATTTATTATTGTTGGCGTTTCTGCTCAGAAAATGAAAATTAAGACTGGCAATTTTGACTTTTTAAAAGGGCAGCCAGAAATAAACGTTGAGTTTCAGTACGGAAACATGAAATTGTTGAAAAAGAATTTACCTGAAGAACAGTACATAAAAGAGCACGCTGCCGAACTTGAAGAGAAAACTAAAGGCAAAGGTGAAACTTGGAAAAAACAATGGGCAGCGGCTCCAGAATTAATTTGGCAACCAAAATTTTTAGAACTAATGAATCGCTACTTCTTTAAAGATCATAACATGAATTTTGCCGAAGGCCTTTCTGAAGCAAAATATACTTTAATAGTAGAAACAGTATGGTTGTATCCGGGATGGGATGCTGGGGTCATGAAACAGCCTGCGAAAGTAACCACACTTTTAAAATTTGTTGAAACAGCAAATAGAGATAAAGTATTAACAGAAATTACTAGTGAAAATGCGCCTGGCGATCAGTGGGGTAGCAGTTTCAGCAACGAAGATCGGTTAGGAGAAGGATATGCAAAAACCGGTAAATCATTTGCAAAATTAATTCTTAAAAAAGCTTTTTGAGCAAACCGCAATCACTTAAATTACCAGTATTATACTATAAACACACCTTTGCCGTTTTTAAAACATGCCACTGAAATCCAATTTAAACCCATTTATAGTTTTACTGTTTTTTACTGTTTTTTCTGTGAATAGTCAAGTCTTCAAAACTGCTAACGGCAGTCTTGAAGCGCTTTCAGGTGTGCAACGTTATCAAGTGAAATTTGAATATGCTCAAGACTTAGAAATTCCGAAATATGAATCAGAAGCAACTTTTTTAGAAATACATTCACAAAAGAAAGAAAAAAAAGAAGCAGGCTCTGGTGAAGCTTTTAAAAACGAGTGGTTTTCAAGGCGAAGTGAACAGTATGAGCCAAAATTTATTCAAGAGTTTAATTTCTTTAATCTTAAAGAAAAACAAGTTACTGTTGCAAGAAATATTTCAGATTCTGAATACAAAATGGTTATTTACACTTCACTAATAGACCCCGGAAACAGCAACTTTTTTTTTAAAAAAGATGCTCGCCTTGAAGTCGTAATTCGCATCTATAATGCTAACAATTCTGATACAGTGATCTATGAAACCCAAGTTGTTGATGTACACAGCAAAGGCGCAAGCTTAGAAGATTATGACCGCATCATGTCGGCATATGCTGAATTAGGACGGGGATTATCAAAACATTTATCGCGAAAGACCTTGAATTAATTCATTGTTTCTTTTTCCATACCTGCAATGTGAGCTACGGCCTTCACCAATCGGTGGTGATTTTTAACAAACGGATTGGTTTCATCCCACACATAACCAGCCAAAACTGCACAAATTTGCCTTTTAATTTCAGGGTTTCCTTTCTCATGAAAGAAAATAGTTTGTAAATTACCCGTATACCATTCTTTGACATAAGTAGAAAATACATCTACACCACTTTTAATATATTTCGAATACTCTTCCTCCCAATCTACTTGTTCATTTTTCAATTCACGAGCGATTAACTTTGCAGCGGTAATAGCAGATTCGGTAGCGAAGGTAACCCCTGACGAAAATACCGGATCTAAAAACTCGGCACTATTACCGGTTAATGCATAGCCATTACCATACATTTGTTTTACTGATTTGGCAATATTTTTAATCATTCTGGGTTCAAATTCATAGTCCAATCCGTCAAAACGATCAAAATAATATTTCGACAGCTTCATCATTTGCTGCAACTTTTGTGTAGTATCTCCTTCAAATGATTCTAAATATTCAGTCGGGCCAACATAACCAATACTGGTATATCCATTAGAAAAAGGTATAACCCACAACCACGTATCTAAACTAACAATATCAAAAGTGATAATGGTACCTTCATGGCCTGCAGGTCGTTTTGTTTCTTTTACATGAGTAAAAATGGAAGAATGTTTCGGAATTTCAGAGGGTTTGTCCAAATCTAACAATCGAGGTAAAACCCTACCAAAACCACTAGAATCAATAATAAACTTTGCCATAATGGTTGACAATTTTCCATCTACATCTTTTATGGTAGTTGTCGAAATATTACCATTAAACTCTACCCCAATAACTTCTTTTTCAAAAGCAATATCTACCCCTCTTTCTTCTAAGGCATCAGTCATAGTTTTATCAAAATCAGCCCGGGGTACTTGCCAGGTCCAATCCCAACCCTCAGTATGTTTTTTACTAAAATCAAAATTACAAATTTGACCATCACGCATAAATCTCGCACCTGATTTCACTTCAAAATTTTTAGCATTTAAACTATCAAATAAGCCAACTTCTTCAAAGTGATGCATACACCGAGGCAGCAGGCTTTCACCTATAACAAAACGCGGGAATTTATTTTTTTCAACAACTTTTATTCGATATCCTTGCTGCTGTAAATACCCTGCAGCAACACTTCCTGAAGGGCCTGCCCCAATTATCAATACATCTACTTCTTCATTTTGCATAGCACTAATAAAATGATTCTAACAACTATTGAATTAACTCTCAGATTTAAAAACTTCTCTTTTTACAAGGAATACCGCAGTACACCTGAGTGCATTTCATTAATTATTATAAATTTGCATACCAAATTAACTATTTTTATTCACTAATAGTACGCATTCCCCATATAACCAACAGTAAATGCCAGATATCAAAGGAAAGTTAGGAATTGAAGAATTCTATAACGTTATTTTTAAAGAAGAAACCGTAACCGTAGCCGATGAAGTATTTCAAACGGTAGAGCAGAGTTTTGAATTTCTCAAGAATTTTTCAAAGAACAAAGTGATATATGGAGTGAATACGGGTTTTGGCCCCATGGCTCAATATAAAATTAAAGATTCGGAAGGAAAAAAACTTCAGTACAACCTGATAAGAAGTCACGCTTCAGGTTCTGGAAACCCTATAGCACCCAAATATGTAAAAGCAGCAATGCTTGCTCGTTTGAATACCTTAAGTTTAGGTAATTCGGGTGTTCATCGATCAGTAATTGAAGTGATGGCCACTTTGATAAATAAAAATATAATTCCGTTAATTTATGAACATGGCGGTGTAGGTGCCAGTGGTGATTTAGTACAACTAGCGCATCTCGCTTTGGTATTAATTGGCGAAGGAGAAGTTTTTTACAACGGAAAACGAACTGCAACCAAAGAAGTTTTTAAAAAGGAAGGCATCACACCTATTTCTGTAGAAATACGTGAAGGCTTGGCTTTAATAAATGGCACATCAGTTATGACTGGTATCGGTATTGTAAACACCATTTATACCCGTCGCCTTTTAGAATGGATGATTGCCTGTTCATCTGCCATTAATGAAATTGTTGAAGCCTATGACGATCACCTATCATTTGAACTCAATCTCACCAAAAAACACCAAGGGCAACGCGAAATTGCGCGTTCAATGCGAAGCCATTTACGAGATAGCACACTAACACGAAAAAGAGAGCATCATTTATATACCAATAAAAGCGAAGTCAAGATTTTCGAAGAAAAAGTTCAAGAATACTATTCTATTCGTTGTGTACCCCAAATTTTAGGTCCAATTTTAGATACACTCGACACGGTAGAACGTGTAATGATTGAAGAAGTTAATTCTGCCAACGACAATCCTATTATAGACCTTAAGAAACAACATGTTTATCATGGCGGCAATTTTCATGGTGATTATGTCTCATTAGAAATGGATAAGCTTAAAATAGTGGTTGCCAAAATGAGCATGTTGGCAGAGCGGCAATTGAATTATTTAATGAATTCAAAGCTCAACGACATTTTACCCCCGTTTGTAAATTTGGGTGAATTAGGTTTAAATTTCGGAATGCAAGGTGTACAATTTACAGCCACCTCAACTACTGCTGAAAATCAAATGCTATCTAACCCTATGTACGTGCATAGTATTCCCAACAACAATGACAATCAAGATATTGTAAGTATGGGTACTAATGCTGCATTGATAACTAAAAAAGTTATTGAAAATGCTTTTGAAGTAATGGCCATCGAAATGATTACTATCGTTCAGGCCATTGAGTATCTTAAAGTTCAAGATAAAGTATCATCAAAAACAAAAAGTATGTATGATGCTGTTCGCAATATAGTTCCCCCATTCAAAGAAGATTTGGTAATGTATCCTTTTGTGAATGAAGTTAAAAACTATATTATAAATCATGAAAACAAGTAAAATTATGTACTCAAAATTAACCGTAGTTTTAAGTCTATTTTTAGTTTCCTTTTTATCATTTAGTCAAGAATTAGCGCTAGTAAAAGAAGGCGGAAAAGCTGGCTATATTGACAAATCGGGCAACTATGTAATAGAGGCTCAATTTGACAATGCAAAAAGCTTTTCAGATGGTTTGGCAGCTATTGAAAAAGACAAAAAATGGGGTTTTATAAACCCCTCTGGTGAGATAGTTATTCCTGTTGAGTATGACAAGGTTAAATACTTCAATTCAGGGCTAGCTGTAGTATTGAAAGATGATGTATGGCAATATATAAATAAATCAGGAACGAAAGTAGAAACCCCAACATCAGATAAGTATTTTGATTTCAATGATGGTGTTGCCTTTTACAAAGCAAATGATAAAATAGGCCTTATTGGGTCAGATGGTAAGGTAATTCTAGAACCCACTTATGACAATATCAAAAAATTTCGAAATGGCTATGCCAAAGTAAAACAAGGCGATCTTTGGGGAATGATTGATAAAACTGGAAAATTAATTATTCCTGCCGAATATACGGCAATTGGTAACGAACATACCCCTGCAGGAGTTGATGCAAGAAAAGGAGAGGCATTTGGAATCATTTCTAACAACACTTTTCATGTTATCGAAGGTGCCGACAAAGTTTGGGGCTTTAAAGGTGATGCAAAATTAGCATACGCTAGAAAAGATAAAAAAATAGGTTTTGTTAATAGTAATGGAAAATGGGTTATTCAACCTTCTTTTGATAAAGCCCGTGCCTTTGTTGACGGCCTCGCACCCGTTGCTAAGGGCAAAACATGGGGTTATATTAATGATCAAGGTGAAATGACCATAGCCTCATCATACAGAGATGCTGAAATATTTTCAGAAGGAATGGCCCCGGTGAAAGAAAAAAAATGGGGTTTTATTGATAAAACTGGAAAACTAATTATTCCTATGGAATATGATATTACCGCAGGATTTGCTTTCTTGGCAGGAAAGGACACTAAAGGCTTTATAAATGGATTAGCACGAGTAAAATCTAAAAAAGGCTGGGGGTTTTTAGATACCTCAGGAAATTTATTAGGAAACAAGTGGTTCGAAAATGCCGAACCTTTTGTTACCATAAAATAAAGAGTTCATACCATTATATGACAGAGAAAAAAGAAAAGAAAAAGTGTGCTCTTATTACAGGAGGATCTCGTGGAATTGGAAGAGCAATCTGCATTCAACTTGCAAATGATTCTGACTACCATATTATTATTAATTACAACAACAATAAAGAAGCAGCGCTCGAAACCTTACAAGAAGTAAAAAATGCAGGTGCATCAGGAGAAATCATTCAATTCAATGTTGTAGATGAAGATGCTGTAAAATCTGCTTTAACAACTTGGGAGGAGGCCAACCCAAATACAATTATAGAAGCCGTTGTAAATAATGCAGGTATAACCAAAGACGGACTATTCATGTGGATGCCAAAAGAAGATTGGTCTTCTGTTATTAGCACCAGTCTCGATGGTTTCTTTAATGTTACCAACCATTTAATTCAAAAGCTACTGGTCAATAAATATGGCAGAATTGTAAATATGGTCTCCGTTTCCGGATTAAAAGGCACTCCAGGTCAAACCAACTATTCGGCAGCGAAAGGAGCTGTGATTGCCGCTACCAAAGCGCTTGCACAAGAGGTTGCCAAAAGAAACGTAACGGTAAATGCTGTCGCTCCTGGGTTTATTAGAACTGATATGACCAGTGAGCTTAATGAAAAGGAACTTAAATCGATGATACCTGCAAATCGATTTGGTGAAGCCGAAGAAGTGGCACATGCCGTTTCTTTTCTAATTTCAAAAAAAGCATCATATATTACAGGCGAAACCATAAATATCAATGGTGGTATTTATTCTTAAAACTAACGATACGAAGGGCAAATGAAAAGAGTCGTTATTACAGGTATGGGTATTTATTCTTGCATAGGAAAAAACCTAGCAGAAGTTAAAGACTCATTATATGAAGGTAAATCAGGAATCATTTTTGATCAAGAACGATTAGATTTTGGTTACAGATCTCCGTTTACTGGCATGGTTGAAGAACCTAATTTAAAAGCACACCTATCGCGAAGACAAAGATTAAGTTTAGGTGAAGAAGCTGCTTATGCTTTTGCGGCAACGCAAGAAGCCCTCGATAATGCCAAAATTGATCAATCCTTTTTAGATAAAAACGAAGTTGGTATTATTTATGGTAATGATAGTACTGCAAAATCGACTGTTGATTCAATTGATAAAATCAAAGAGAAAGGTGATACTACTTTAGTAGGCTCAGGCGCTGTATTTAAAGCAATGAATTCAACAGTGACCATGAATTTGTCTACTATTTTCAAACTAAAAGGGGTTAATTTTACAATTAGTGCTGCTTGCGCTAGCGGTTCTCACTCCATTGGCACAGCATATCATCTTATTAAAAGTGGCTTACAAGACTGCATAATAACCGGCGGTTCACAAGAAATTAACAAAGTAGCTATGGCTTCTTTTGATGGCTTAGGCGTTTTTGCAACCGGAAGCCTTGATGCCACTAAAGCTTCAAGACCTTTTGATCAAGACCGAAATGGATTAGTACCAAGCGGTGGTGCTGCGACGGTAATACTTGAAAGTTACGAGTCTGCTGTTAAACGAGGCGCCCCAATTTTAGGAGAGATTATTGGATATGGATTTTCTTCAAACGGCGAACATATTTCTACTCCTAATGTTTCAGGGCCTTCAAGAGCTATGCTAAAAGCCTTAGAACAGGCACAAATAAAAGCATCAAAAATTGACTATGTCAATGCGCACGCCACTTCTACTCCGGTAGGAGATGCCAATGAAGCCAAAGCTATTTATGAAGTTTTTGGCGCATCAAATCCGCCAGTAAGTTCAACCAAATCAATGACCGGGCATGAGTGTTGGATGGCAGGAGCTAGTGAAATAGTTTATTCCATGTTGATGATGCAACATTCCTTTGTCGCACCTAACATTAACTTAGATAATCCTGATGAAGACTCAAAAAAGCTAAACTTAATTTCTCAGACATTAAATAAAAAAATTGATGTATTTTTGTCAAATTCTTTTGGATTTGGCGGCACCAATTCTGCCCTGATTATTAAAAGTGTTTCGTGATAATGACCAAACAAGATATTGTAGAAAAAATCAATGACTTTCTCATTGATGAATTTGAAGTTGAAGAAGATGATATTGCATCAGATGCAAACCTAAAAGAGACCCTTGGTCTTGATAGTTTAGATTTTGTTGATTTAGTCGTTGCTGTTGAAAGTAATTTCGGAGTAAAACTCGTGGGTGAAGACTTTGTCAATGTTCTAACACTTCAAAACTTTTATGACTTGATTGAAAAGAAAGTAGGTTAATCCATTTTTTAAAAATAAAAAAATGGCTGAATGGGAAGGCAAATCTAGAGGCACACTTTTAGGGTATAAAATTTATATCTTTTTTCTTCGAAATTTTGGCATTGGCACTTCTTATCTAGTGCTGCGATTCGTTATTTTTTACTACGTTTTATTTTCACCACGTAGCAACAAAGACACTTATTATTATTTTAGAAAACGACACCAACTCTCTAGATATAAAAGCGTCATAAATATCTATAAAAGCTATTATACTTTTGGTCAAACCCTTACCGATAAAATTGCAATATCAACAGGTCTAAAAGACAAATTCACCTACGCCCACAATGGCATCGAGCATATTGACAATCTACTTCAAAAAAATCAAGGTGGTATTCTCATAAGCGGTCATATTGGTAATTTTGAAATTTCACACTATTTTTTAGAAGATCGCTACTCTATTTCTAAAATTAGTATGGTAACCACTATGGCTGAACATGCCAACATTCAAGAATATATGGAACGTATTTCTATGAAATCACATTTAAAGTTTATAGTGGTTCAAGAAGATATGTCACATATTTTTGAAATTCACAAAGCTATTGATGAAGGCGGATTAGTAGTTTTTACAGGAGATCGATATATGCCAGGAAGTAAAGTTTTAAATGAAATATTCCTAGGTAAAGCAGCTAGCTTTCCTGCAGGGCCATATGTACTTGCATCACGTTTAAAAATGCCAGTACTCTTTGTTTATTTTATGAAAGGAAAAAACAGAAAGTATGACCTTTATGCAACTACCGCAGAATTTAAAGCACGTGACGCTCAAGGTCTTTTAAAGGAGTACACCAACAGTATGGAAGAAATTTTAAAAAAATATCCTCTGCAATGGTTTAATTATTACGACTTTTGGAAAGACAGAGCAAAGCAATGAAAGAAGTATTAGTTGTTTACTATTCTCAGACGGGGCAACTCTTTGATATTCTCAAAAATGTAGTTTCTACTATTGTTGACGAGAATACCAAAATCACTTATTTTGAAATAATTCCAGAAAAACCTTTTGATTTTCCGTGGAATAAGAATACGTTTTTTGACTGCTTTCCTGAATCATTCTTACAAATTCCAGCTCCATTTAAAGCTCCTTCCGAAGAAATTCTAAATAAAAAATATGACTTGGTTCTTTTAGGTCATCAGGTGTGGTACCTCACCCCTTCCATTCCTTTAAACTCTTTTCTTAAATCAGAATACGCCAAAAAAATACTGAAAAATACACCTGTAATTACAATAATAGGTGCAAGAAACATGTGGATTATGGCTCAAGAGAAAGTTAAAAAACTACTCGTGTCTTGCGAAGCAAAACTAGTTGGCAATATTGCATTAGTTGACCGTCACATCAATCACATTAGTGTTATCACTATTGTTCATTGGATGATGAAAGGAAAAAAAGATAAATTATGGGGTATATTTCCAAAACCAGGTGTATCAGAAAAAGATATCAGAAATGCCTCTAAATTTGGTCACATTATTAAGCAAGATCTCGCTGTAGAAGATTTTTCTTCTCTTCAAGACAAACTTCTTAAAGCTAATGCTGTTGTCATAAAACCGTTTTTAGTGTTAGCAGACCAACGAGCCAACATTCTATTTTCAAAATGGGCAAATTTAATTATCAAAAAAGGACCTTCAGGAGATCAAAAACGTAAAAAATGGTTGGTACTTTTTAATTATTATTTGTTATTTGCTATTTGGGTCATCGCTCCCATAGTTTTTATTGTATTTTTGATGACCTATATACCCATGTACAAGAAAGTGAATAGAGAGAAAAAGTATTATTCATCTGTTCATCTAAAGTAGAATTAATGAAAGAAGTTTACATTACAAGAGTATCTAAATTTTTACCAAACGATGCTGTTGAAAATGATCAAATAGAAGAACGTTTAGGTCTTATTAACGGAAAACCGTCTAGGGCAAAGAACATTGTTCTACGTAGCAATAAAATCAAAAGCCGTTATTATGCAATTGGTAAAAATGGGGCTTTAACACATAACAATACTCAATTAACTTCTGAGGCCATTAAAGCACTTTGTGATAATGATTTTAAAGCAGACGACATTCAACTATTATCATGTGGAACCTCAACACCTGATCAATTATTACCAGCCCATGCTTCTATGGTTCATGGTGAACTAAAAGGAGGAAATATGGAGGTAAATTCTGCTTCTGGTGTTTGTTGTGCTGGCATGAACGCTCTCAAGTATGGCTACTTGTCGGTAATGACTGAACAAGTTTCAAATGCTGTTTGCTCAGGCTCTGAAAGAGTGTCTACTTGGATAAAATCTGACGCTTATGAAGATGAAATTGCCCATCTGTCAGATTTAGAAAATCATCCGATATTAGCATTTAACAAAGATTTTTTACGGTGGATGCTTTCTGATGGAGCTGGTGCCATGTTGCTTGAAAATGAACCTAAGGGAAAATTTCCGTTGAAAATTGAGTGGATGGAAGGCTTTTCATATGCCTACGAAATGGAAACTTGCATGTATGCAGGCGGTGAAAAAAGAAAAGATGGAAGCATGAAACCCTGGAGTGAATACTCACCAAGTGACTGGAGTAAAGAATCTGTTTTCGCCATTAAACAAGACACCAAACTTTTAGGAGATCATATTTTAACTAAAGGGGTAGATAGTCTTAAAAAAGCCATTTCTAAAAATGGGGTTAAACCAGAAAATATCACTTACTACCTTCCTCATATTTCATCTTACTTTTTTAAAGATGGATTATATGAAGAAATGAAGAAACAAGGTGTCAATATTCCTCTTGAAAATTGGTTTTTAAATCTTGATCGAGTTGGCAATATTGGCTCTGCATCAATTTATGTGATGCTAGAAGAATTAGTAAATTCAGGTCAACTTAAAAAAGGAGATCGTATTTTATTATCGGTACCTGAAAGTGCACGTTTTTCATATACATACGCCTATTTAACGGTATGCTAAATGAATTTATTGAAAAGTGAAATATCTGATTCTGGCTTTATAAGTACGCTTATACCACAGAAAAGACCATTTGTAATGGTTGACAAACTGATTCATTTTTCTGAAAAAAAAATCATTTCTGAGTTTACCATTCCTGCTGGCAACATTTTCATTAAAGATGATAAATTTTGTGAACCTGGGCTCATTGAGAACATGGCACAAACTATAGCTTTACATACAGGCTATAAATACTTTTTAGAACAGAAACCTGCACCGACCGGTTATATTGGAGCAATTAAAAAAGCAGAAATTTTCAAACTACCAAATTACTCAGAAACGCTACAAACATCAGTAGAAATTTTACACGATATCATGGGCGTAACCTTAATTCAAGCAAAAGTCACCTGTAATGAATTATTAATTGCCCAAAGTGAAATGAAAACCGCCTTAGCTCAATAACATGAGAAAGCCTCGTTATAATATTAATATTGAGAATTTTCTACCGCATCGTTACCCTATGTTAATGGAGTGCACTACCCCTTATTTAGATGCAAATTCTGTTGAAACTCATTTTAAGATAACCCAAAATTCGATATTTACCGACCGTAAAGGTAGGTTTACAGAACCCGGACTAATTGAAACCGCAGCCCAAGCTTGCTCAGCAATTACAGGTCAAGACTTTTTTGAAGACGACGATTTAGCAGGAGAAGGCAATAAAGTTGTTGGTTACATTAGCGCAATCAAAAAACTAGAAATTAATTTCTTACCAGTAATTGGCGACATATTAATTACCAAAGCTTCCTTAATTTCAAGGTTTGACACAGGTGAAATGACCATGTGCACCATTAAATCTTCTACTTTTAGAGGTAATGATTTAGTCATTAATTGTACCTTTAATTTTCTAATTCATGAGGTATAGCCATGAAGACCAATGAAGTACCACAAGACAAAAGTCATTTAGAGTCAGTAAGTAGAGAAGTTTATTATGCTGTTGATGAAAATGGTGAATATAAAAAAGCCCTTAGCTCAGGTTGGGATGTAAAAACTATTGCCCTTGAAAATGCACTTGAAGAAATTGAAAGGCGTGTTCAAGATGCTAAAACTCGTGTATTAGAAAATAAAACAAGTCCTATAGAATATTATATGGAACTCCATAAAATGGATCTTACGGTATTATCAAGTTATGTAGGCATGTGGCAATGGCGCGTTAAACGACATTTTAAACCTTCTGTTTTTAAAAAACTATCTTCTAAAATCTTACAGAAATATGCTGATGTTTTTGAGATTTCTATGGAAGAGTTACAACAAATCAAATCATGAAAATAGATTTCACGCATCATCAATCTGCGCATTGTGAAAATGGCGTGGTATCTAATCTCATGAGCTACAATGGTTTTAAAGTGAGCGAACCTATGGTATTTGGTATTGGCTCAGGTTTACTTTTTTGTTACATTCCATTTTTAATGGTTAATCATGCCCCAGCAATTACCTACCGCGCCATGCCCGGTTTTATTTTTAAACGTTTTGCTAAACGTACAGGGATAAAAATTAAGCGTGAAAAATTCACCAATAAAACATCTGCTCAAACACGCTTAGATGAAAATTTAAACCGCAATAATCCTGTTGGTTTACAAGTTGGCGTATATGGTTTGGTTTATTTTCCTGATGAATATCGATTTCATTTCAATGCCCATAATTTAGTGGTTTACGGAAAAGAAGGTGACAACTATTTAATTAGTGACCCTGTTATGGAAAATGTCACCACATTAACCACGAAACAATTAGAAAAAGTGCGATTTGCTAAAGGTGCATTTGCTCCAAAAGGTCACATGTACTACCCTATTGCTTTTCCAGAAGAATTACAACTTGATAAAGCGATTGTAAAAGGCATAAAGCACACCTGTAGAGATATGTTGGCACCGGTACCCTTTGTTGGTGCAAAAGGCATTCGAACTGTTGCCAAATTAATTCGAAAATGGCCAAAGAAAAAAGGCGTGAAGGTTGCCAATCATTATTTGGGTCAGGTGGTACGCATGCAAGAAGAAATCGGCACTGGCGGTGGCGGATTCAGGTATATTTATGCTGCATTTCTACAAGAGTCAAGTAAAATATTAAAAAACGAACGCCTTTCTGAACTTTCTAAAGAAATGACCGAAATTGGAGATTTATGGCGTGATTTTGCCCTAGATGCCTCTCGTATATACAAAAATAGAAGTGCTCAAGATGATGCCTATAATAAAGTTGCGGATCAATTGCTTATAATTGGAGACAAAGAGGAAGCCTTCTTTAAAAAACTGAAGAAAGCCATATAACAATTTCTTGTTTCGGATCAATTTAGAAACTCATGATCAAAATTAACGAACTGAACAAAAAGTATAAAGGGGCTGAACATTATTCAGTAGCTGCATTGACTTTGCACATTGAGGAACAAGAAATTTTTGGATTACTTGGTCCAAATGGTGCTGGTAAAACTACCTTGATTTCCATGTTAAGTTCTTTGATTAAGCCAACTTCAGGCTCTTTTTCAATTGATGGCCTCAATTTTCAAGAACATAGTAATGAACTTAAAAAAATAATTGGAATTGTTCCTCAAGAATATGCTTTATACCCATCTTTAACTGCATTCGAAAACTTATCTTATTTCGGTAGTACTTACGGCATTAAAGGCAATCAACTAAAAGATAAAATTAACGAGCATCTTGAAACCCTAGGACTTTTAAACTTTGCTCATAAAAAAATTAGCACTTTTTCCGGAGGAATGAAAAGGCGCATCAACCTAATTGCTAGTATTTTACACGAACCCAAGGTCTTGTTTTTAGATGAGCCAACAGTAGGTGTTGACGTACAATCAAAAAATGTGATCATTGAACATTTGAAAAAATTAAACGCCACTGGCACCACGATGATTTATACATCACATCACTTAAACGAGGCCGAAGATTTTTGCACTAGAGTTGCCATTATTGATGATGGAAAAATCATTACTAAAGGCAAACCCAATGCACTTGTTGCTGGTCACAGTAATGCCCGTAATCTAGAAGATGTTTTTTTAGCCATCACCGGAAAAGCCCTGCGTGATTATGCATAAGCTTTTCGCCTCAACATATAAGGAGTTTTTATTGCTTACCCGTGATATCGGTGGATTGGCAATTCTATTTTTGATGCCCATTTTGCTAGTGATTACCATTACTACCATTCAAGACGGAACATTTAAAATAATAAAAGAAACTAAAATTCCGGTGTTATGGGTAGATGAAGATCAAGGTGAAATATCAAAATCGATTTTCGAAGGTTTTTCTAATTCTAAAACGCTTGAATTAATTACAGCATCATCTGAAGATGAAGCAAAATCTTCCGTTTTTAAAGGCGACTATCAACTTGCTATTGTAATTCCTAAAAATCTGTCGACCGATTTAGCTGCAAAGGTTGACGAGAACGTTTCAGGAATTATGGCCAAGTTCGGACTTGAAGAAGACTCGGCTACGGTCGTCGATAAAACTCCTATAGCTCAAAAAGAAATTCGTCTGTACTTCGATCCTGCAACACAATATGCCTTTAAAAGTTCAATAAAAAATGGTATCAATCAAATGATTGCCAAAGTCGAAACGCAAAGTATTTACAAGGCATTTCAAGAGCAATTGGAAGAAGACACATCAGAAGATTTTTTTGAAACCGAAAGCTTTATTTCCTTTAAAGAGATAGTGCCCAACGGCATGCAAGATGATGCGATTCCGAATGCTACGCAGCACAACATTCCCGCTTGGTCGTTATTTGCTATTTTCTTTATTATTCTTCCCCTATCCATTAATATGGTAAAAGAAAAAAACCAAGGTACTTTTGTTCGGTTGCGCACCAATCCCATTTCGTACGCCACGGTTCTAGGGGGAAAAACGTTAGTGTTTTTAGCTGTAGCCTTACTTCAGTTTGGCATCATGTTGCTGATAGGGGTATTCCTTTTCCCCATCATTGGATTACCAAAATTGGAAATTTCAGGAAATGTGAGCATCTTATTTGTAGTTGCCTTTTTTGCTGGTTTAGCGGCGATCGGACTTGGACTATTACTAGGAACCATTGCAAAATCACAAGAACAGTCTGCTCCTTTTGGAGCTACCTTTGTGGTGATCTTAGCAGCTCTTGGAGGTGTATGGGTTCCTGTTTTTGCAATGCCAAGTTTCATGCAAAGCATATCAAGATTATCACCAATGAACTGGGGACTCAACGCTTTTTACGATGTTTTTTTAAGGAATGTTGACTTTCCTGAACTCATTCCTGAAATATCATTGTTATTTTTGTTTTTTATAGCCACCACGCTTATAGCAATTCTATATAACAAGCGACAAAACAGCGTATAAATTGAAGAAAGAAATTAGTTTTATTAGTGATGTTCGAGTTCGCTTTACAGAAACCGACCCTTTGGGTATTGTTTGGCATGGCAACTACATTCAATATTTTGAAGATGGTCGAGAAGCTTTTGGTCGCCATCACGGTATTTCTTATTTAGATCAGAAGAGACATAATTTCAGCACACCAATAGTTAAATCATCATGTGAGCATAAACTGCCATTGAAGTATGGTGATGTTGCTACTATTAAAACTACTTATGTTGATTCAAGAGCAGCTAAAATGATTTTCAAATATGAAATATTGAATCCAGAAGGTAAGGTGGTTTGCACCGGAGAAACGGTTCAGGTTTTTGTAGAACTAATGGGGGAAATGTCTTTGGAAATTCCTGATTTTTTCAGAGAATGGAAAGAAAAAGTTGGGCTATTAGATGCATAACACCTACCTCTCACATAACAATATTGTTTCGGCATACGGTTTTGAAACTTCCACAGCCATCGATCAGATCTCAAATGAAGTTTCTGGATTGAAACTTGTAGATGACCACTCAATTTTACCAAATCCGTTTTATTCCTCTTGCATTGATCACCATCTGTTAGAAGAACGGTATCAGCAGTTAAATCCACAAGAAAAGCATACCAGACTGGAAAAAATGTTTCTAGTTTCTTTGGCCGATACCATTTCCAAAGCCAACATTGCCATTACAGATCGTGTGGGTTTGATCATCTCTACCACAAAGGGAAATATCGATATTTTAAATACAACCGAATTTTCAGAAGATCGCACTTATTTAAGTGAGCTAGGTAAAAAAATTGCATCCTTTTTCAGTTTTAAAAATGACACTATTGTATTATCCAATGCCTGTGTATCTGGAGTTTTAGCTATTGCAGTTGCAAAAAGATTTATAAGTCAACAACTATATGACCATGTTTTTATCGTAGGAGGTGATTTGGTAAGTGAGTTTATTCTTTCTGGTTTCAACTCGTTTCAAGCTTTGAGCGCAGAACCATGCCGGCCTTACTGTAAAACACGTACAGGTATTAACATCGGTGAAGTAGCCACTAGTATTTTAGTTACCAATGACCAATCAAACCTAGCTAAAGAAGCTGTATCAGTTTTAGGCGAATCTTCTTGTAATGATGCTAATCATATTTCGGGTCCTTCACGAACTGGCGAAGGTTTGCATAGAAGTATTGAGATTGCTAAAAAACAAGCACATCTAACTGCCAAAGACATCGATTTTATATCAGCTCATGGTACCGCAACGCAGTTTAATGATGAAATGGAGGCTATTGCCTTCAATCGGTCTGGCTTAGAAAAAACACCTATAAATAGTTTGAAGGGCTATTTCGGACACACCTTGGGCGCCTCAGGATTATTAGAAACGATTATTGGCATGCATTCTCTACACCAAAATACGTTATTTAAATCACTGGGCTTTCAAGAATTGGGAGTTTCAAAGCCTTTAAACATAATCGAGAATACGCAAAAATTAGCAATCAAGACCTTTTTAAAAACCGCTTCAGGTTTTGGCGGCTGTAATACTGCGGCAATTTTTCAAAAAGTTGGTTAAATCCTTTACAAAACCCCATTCAACTTCTTAAATTCGCAATTCTAATTTTGTAGCTATTAAGACAATACCAATGTCCAAAAAACCAATGAAAGCATTTGATGCTTTACAAGAAGCCCAAAAAATTGCATTCGCTCCTTTTGTATTTCAAACCACCGTATCATTAAGAAATTTAGGGATCCTAGATTTTATTTTTGATCATGGATCAAAAGACGGAGTGACTATCACTGAAATTTCAAAAGCGACTAAAGTCAGCGAGTATGGTGTAGGCGTATTACTTGAAGTGGCCGAAAGTGCTGATATCGTCAGTAAAAATGAGGCCAAAAAGTTTGAACTTACCAAAATTGGGTACTTTTTGAATTATAATAAAATGACCGATGCCAATATCAATTTCACCCAAGATATTTGCTATCAAGGTTTATATCATTTACAAGATGCTATTGAAACTGGCACCCCTTCAGGACTTAAAGAATTGGGAGATTGGCCCACCATTTACGAAGGACTTTCGAAATTAAAACCGAAGGAACAAAAATCTTGGTTTGCCTTTGACCACTATTATTCTGATGAAATTTTTGAAGAAGCTTTAGAGATCGTGTTTAAAAAGACTCCGAAGTTGCTTTATGATATCGGCGGAAATACAGGAAAGTTTGCCAACTTATGTTGTGCCTACAATGACGACGTAAACGTACATATTTTCGATTTACCTGGTCAATTGAATAAAGCTCTGGCCAATGCAAAAACACAAGGCAACGAAGATCGTATTTCAGGCACTGAAATCGACTGGCTTTCTGACAATCCAACAATACCTTCAGGTGCAGACACCATTTGGATGAGTCAATTTTTAGATTGTTTTTCTAAAGAAGAAATTCTAAAAATCTTGAAAGTTGCCGTAAATGCGATGGATTCAGAAACTGAACTAATAATTATTGAAACCTATACAGACCGACAAAAATTTGGCAGTGCAAAGCTTACACTAGAAGCAACTTCTTTGTACTTTACTGCATTGGCCAATGGCAACAGTAAAATGTACGCGGCGGAAGAATTCAAAAGTTTGGTTGATGAAGCAGGCTTAGTATTAAAAGAAGACAACAAGGTGGGTGAATTTCATACCATGTTCGTCTGCAAAAAGAAGTAGACTTTATTGAACAATACCTTTTACATACAACGATATGCGCATATTAGCGATCATGAAGTTTCTCTAAACGGAGAAACATTGTATGAGAATACAACTGATGACTTTTCGGAATTTATTAAAGGTGCTTACCAGCATTTACAGATCGATTATTCCAAATTTTTTAAGATGGATAATCTAAGTAAACTAGCATTTATAGCTGCTGATGTTTTATTAGAAAACGAATCTGAAAACAATATTGGATTGGTTTTTTCAAATAAGGCATCGAGTCTCGATACTGATCGAAAACATCAAGAATCTTTACAAACCTATGCGAGTCCGGCTGTTTTTGTATACACACTTCCTAATATTTGTTTAGGTGAAATAAGCATTAAGCATAAATTGTATTCAGAGAATGGGTTTTTCATTTTCGATAAATTCAATGCACAGGCGCTACATACCTACGCGAATAGTCTATTACAAGAAGATAAAGCAGAAAAAATGTTATGTGGTTGGGTTGATTTTGACAACGGAAATTATGATGCTTTTTTGTACGTTGTTGCTAAGAAAGGTACTTTTGTACATTCTACAACAGAAATAAACCGATTATACCAGATCAAATGAGTGAATTAAAATTAGAATTAAAGGAAAAAATAATTGAGCAATTGAACCTTGAAGATATTGCTATCGAAGAAATTGCCGATACTGATCCGTTATTCGGAGAAGGATTAGGACTTGATTCTATTGATGCATTAGAACTGATTGTAATGCTTGATAAAGATTATGGTATCAAATTGGCTGACCCTAAAGAGGGTCGTAAGATTTTCGAATCTATTGATACGATGGCCGGTTATATTGAAGAACACCGTAGCCGATAAATTCTGCTACTTAAATTCTATAAGTAGCTTTTAATTTTTCCTTACAACTCATTTCTGATATTCGTATTTTTGAGTTGAAAAACGAATCAGTTTCATCGTACAATGAGCAAAGGCGTAGCAATTACAGGAATGGGAGTTATTTCAGCGATTGGCAACAATGCGCAGGAAAACTTTGAAGCTCTTATTTCTCGCAAATCAGGTATTTCTAAAATAAGCCATATCAACACCATTCATGCGGATGATATCATGGTGGGAGAAATAGCAACTACCAATAGTACTTTTGAAAAACAACTCGGTCTTTCAGAAAATAGTTTTTCTCGCTCTCCAATATTAGGCATTATCGCCGCAAAGGAAGCACTTGCACAATCAGGCATTAGCGATGTAAATGATTACAAAACCGGATTAATATCAAGTACCACTGTAGGTGGCATGGATAAATCTGAACAATACTTCTACGAATATTTCGAAAGCGATACGCATTGGAATCATATCAACGGTCTTCATGCAGGTGATTCCACTAGAAAAATAGCGGAAGCAATTGGTTTGAAAGAAAGCTACGTAACGACCATAAGTACCGCTTGTTCTTCTGCTGCCAATGCCATAATGCTAGGAGCCCGAATGATAAAATCGGGCCGCTTAGATCGCGTGATTGTAGGAGGTACTGATGCCCTTTCAAAATTTACCATTAACGGATTCAAAACCTTAATGATACTTTCAGACACCTATAGTACGCCCTTTGATGAACATCGAAAAGGCTTAAATTTAGGAGAAGCAGCAGCTTTTTTAGTCTTAGAATCTGATGCTGTTGTTAAGAAAGAAAATAGAAAGGTGTTGGCGTACGTCAAAGGCTACGGAAATTCTAATGATGCTTTTCACCAAACCGCCTCTTCTGAGAATGGTGATGGAGCTGTTTTAGCCATGGAAAAAGCACTAAAAGTTGCAGGTTTAAAAGCCAAAGATATTGATTACATCAACGCTCATGGCACAGCCACTCCGAATAATGACCTTTCGGAAGGACGTGCTTTACTGCGTATATTTGGAGAAGGTAAGGTTCCTGAATTTAGTTCTACAAAGGCATATACCGGGCACACCTTAGCCGTTGCTGGCGGAGTGGAGGCAGTTTATGCGGTATTAGCTATTCAGAACAATCGGGTGTATCCAAATTTGAACTTTAAAACTCCCATGAAAGAGTTTGATTTGCAACCTGAAACAGCGGTTAAAGAAAAAGAAATTAAACATGTGCTTTCTAATTCCTTTGGGTTTGGAGGCAACTGTTCTACCATAATCATATCGAAAGAAGCATGATCAAACCGGTATATATCAATAGCGTAGGTTCTGTTTCGGTTCAGAAAACATTTGATAATTCTGAATTTTTAAATGAGACAACAGTCTATAATGATACCGTTGCAAAGGTCATTGCTCCTGATTACAAACAATATATTCCCGCAGCTCAAGCCAGACGCATGGCCAAGGGAATAAAAATGAGTACGGTAAGTTCTCAAACGGCCCTCAAGGAGGCTGGCAGAGAACAAGTTGATGCTATCATTGTGGGCACCGGACTAGGTTGTATCGGTGATTCTGAAAAGTTTGTGGGTGATATTATCGATAATGACGAACAGTTCTTAACTCCCACCCGTTTCATTCAATCTTCACACAATACCGTTGCAGGTCAAATCGCCTTAGGAATTGGCTGTCAAGGCTACAACTTTACTTATGTTCATGCGGCCATATCTTTTGAGTCGGCATTGATCGATGCAAAAATGCAACTTGAAAATAACGAGGCTGAACATATTTTGGTTGGCGGTGTTGACGAGATGGTCAAACATCACGTAGATACCCATCGCCTTATTGGGCACATTAAATCAGAAGCCACAGAATCAAGCAAATTGCTTGAATCAAATACCAAAGGAGCAGTCATGGGCGAGGGTTCTCATTTTTTTGTGCTTTCAAACAAAATGCAAGAATCAACCTATGCAGAACTTCTTAGTGTAGAGTGCTATAACACCCTTAGTAAAGAAGAGCTTCCGGTGAAAATAAACCAATTTTTATTGGAGAATAATGTAACTCTCGAAGCCATTGACTTGGTTATTTTAGGTAATAATGGCGATGTTGATTTTGATTCATATTATAATGAATTAAGTGAAACCTATTTTAAAAATACAGCTCAAGCCTATTACAAACATCTTTCTGGCGAATTTGATACCGCTTCTGGTTTTGCATTTTGGTTAGCCTCAAAAGTTTTAAAAACACAGCATGTTCCCGAAGTCATAGAATTAAATCAGCTAAGTACTCAAAAGCCGAACACCATTCTTATTTACAATCAGTATCGAGGAGAAAACCATAGTCTCGTACTGCTCAAAAAATGCTAAATCGCAAGGTCACAAATTCAGCAGCTGTATTCGTTTTACTGGCTCTTACATGCTTGACTTTTCTGTTTCCTATTCCTTGGTGGTCATTTCTTTTTGTTGCACTTGCATGGTTTTTAATCACTTTGTTAGGCTCATTTTTTATTCGGTGGAACTATCATTTAACCTCTCAGAATGCTAACGCAGCAACTACCGAAAATCAAATTGCAATTACATTCGACGATGGGCCACATTCACAGTACACTCCCCAGGTATTAGACCTTTTAAAAACACACCATGCTAAAGCGACCTTTTTCTGCATTGGAAAGCATATGGAAGCGCACCCAACCATTGTAAAACGAATGATTTCTGAAGGTCATCTCCTTGGAAACCACACGTATTCGCATTCAAAATCATTTGGCTTCTTTAACGCAACAAAAGTCAAAACAGAGCTGCAACAAACGATCGCTACAGTTCAGAAACTTACCGGTAAAACCATGAATTTCTATCGACCAGCATTCGGAGTAACCAACCCCATGATTGCGAAAGCTGTAAAAGAATTAGGAGTTATTTCTATCGGATGGAACAAACGCTCCTTAGATACAACTTCGCGGTCTAAAGAACAGATATTAAAACGAATTACCCCAAATCTTAAAAAAGGTGATATCGTATTATTACATGACACCAGTGAAAAGTCCGTTCAGGTTTTGGAACAGTTATTGTTATTTTTGCAGGAGAATAAAATGCAATCTGTCACGGTTGATAAATTGCTACAATTAGAAGCCTATGCGTAAACTGGTGTATTTGATGTTGCTAATGGTGACTACCACCTACGCACAAACCGAACTTACTGCTGCAGAAGCAACGGCAATGAAAGCGAAGGTAAAGGCGCTTTCAGAACAAACGGAAACCATAACAGCTGATTTCGTGCAATACAAGCACCTTGATTTCTTATCAAACGATATAAAATCAGAAGGAAAACTAGCTTTTAAAGCACCCAATTGGGTGAAATGGGAATATGTAAAGCCCTTTGCCTATGCTGTTCTTTTCAAAAATGAAACCTTATTCATTAACGATGACGGAAACAAAAGCGATATGGATATGGGCAGTAACAGCATATTCAAGCAGTTGAATCAATTAATTACCGCGAGTATTAAAGGAGATATGTTTGACGCCGAAGAATTTGACGTTACCTACTTTAAAAACGATAAAGGCTATATAGTCCATTTCAAACCAAAAAATGATCAGTTTGCCACTTTTATTAAGACTTTTGAAATCACTTTTAACGACTTAGGAGAAGTCATAGCAGTTAAAATGCTTGAACCTTCTGAAGATTATACACAGATTATTTTTAGTAATCGAAAGACGAATCAAAAACTGTCTGATGCGGTATTTACTCCCTAGTTTTTTAATTGTTCTACTGATCTCCTGTAGTTCATATCCGAAGAAACACGGATTCGTCAAAGTTGAATCTCCACTACAACAGGTAAAGAATCCTTATTTTTCAGATGTCTCAAAAGACTATGTATATAAAGCCGCTATTGAAGCTTTTGGTAAAAATTTTGGAGGAATCTTTATCGTCAAAAAATTAGCCGCAAATCAGCACCGTGTTGTTTTTACCACCGAAATGGGAAATAAAATTTTTGATTTTTCTTTTCATGGAGATGAGTTCAAAATCAACTATGTACTACCACAATTAGATAAAAAAATACTAATTAACATCCTAAAAACTGATTTTCAAGTATTAACAACTGAAGAACTTCGTATTAGAAAAGAATTTAAAAATAATTCGAATTCCCTATATGAAACATCCATTGACTCAAAGAAATATTACTCGCATGTTACAGAAAATGAGTTGCAACAAATAGTTCGAGTTAAGAATACGAAGGAAAAAGTAGAATTTCTATTTTCAGAAATAAATGATAACATTGCAGAACACATTCAAGTAATACATCAAAACTTTAAATTAAAAATTACTTTAAAGGCTTTATAAATGAAAAAGTGTATTCTATTTATTGGGGTTTTATTACTAGGAAGTATTGCAATTTCTAATGCTCAGGCGCGCCCTGGAATAAAATTAGGTTTCAACAACGCCAGCCTAAGTAATACCACACTTGAAAACAAACAAGATTTTTATATCGGCGGATTTATAAATATAGCCTTAGCAGATTACTATGCCCTACAACCTGAAGTATTATATTCCCGTCAAGGTGGAGCTTCAAACTCGAATGAGTATGGTGATGTTGATATCAATTATGTATCTATTGCTGCTATGAATAAATTTTACGTGAGCCCAAATAAAGGTTTTCATTTTATCGTAGGCTTAGGTCTAGATTTAAATATTGGTAATGATTTCAATGTTTTCTTCGGATCAAATAATGAAGAATTTGATATTAGTCCGGTTGACATTGCACTTACTGGCGGAATAGGTTATGAATTTGGTTTCGGATTAATTTTTGAAGCACGGTTTAAACAAGGTACAGTAAGTACCGATTTTTTAGGAGGTCGCGATCTTTTTGAAGAAAGTGGTAGTCAATTGAATTCTGTTGTACAATTAGGAGTTGCCTATAAATTTAAAATCAAATAAATGCTCATCGAAGGATTATATACTATACTAGACTTGGAGGAAAATAGCCCAGAAATAAAGGCCAAGGTAAAAATTCATGGGTCGCATGAAGTTTTTAAAGGTCATTTTCCGGGCAATCCGATTATGCCAGGCGTTTGTATGATTCAAATGATTAAGGAAATCACCGAACAAGTTACTGGGAAGGAATTGTTTTTGGCCGTTGCAACCAATGTGAAATTCATGGCAAAAATCAATCCAGAAGAGAATGAGATCATTGATTTGGTTTTAACTTTATCCGAAGAAAATGATCAAATCAAAGTGAAAAATATCACCTCATACGATCAAACCGTAGCTCTAAAATTGAGTACTACGTTTAAAATTGTCGCGTAAATGAAAAGGTTTATTCTTCTTTTATTGGTCAGTTCAAGCTTTTGTTTTTCACAAGAGCTAGAACATCTACGTTCTAACTACCCTAAGGCGAATTCTGAAGAGTCTGTCACCAATGAATTATACCAAAACCTGTCATCAGTTTCTAAATCTGACAGTAAAACCCTAGTAGCTTATAAAGGCGCTATATTAACCTTAAAGGCAAAGTTCGCCAAAGGTTTCAAAAGCAAGAAAACATTTTTTAAAGAAGGCGCCGAATTACTAGAGTACGCAATCACTACAGAACCTAAAAATATAGAAATTCGATGTTTGCGTTTAGGTGTTCAAGAAAATGCTCCTAAAATTGTGGGGTACAAAAAAAATATACTAGAAGACAAACAATATATTATAGACCACTTCGCTGACATTAAAAACCAACAGCTACGAAATTTTATTCGAGGTTATGTGATGCTATCCGCAGCTTTCAGCGATAGTGAAAAGCAGTTGTTTTAGGGGTAACTATTGCTATCTTTGCTTTAGAATGAAGCCACGACCAAACTGGCTTTTAATAAACCTATGTAGTGCCAAATCAATTTCCAACAGTTCAGAAAACGATGCAGCAATTAAAGTGCTGTGTTCTGATACCTACATACAACAATCACAAAACGTTACGTCGGGTAATTGATGGTGTCTTAGCATACACCTCGCAAATTGTGATTGTGAATGATGGTTCTACTGATAATACGGAAACCATTCTCAAAGACTATTCGGAACTAGCACAAATACATGTCGCAACAAACAAGGGCAAAGGAAATGCGCTACAATTAGGTTTCAAAAAGGCTGCAACTTTAGGGTATGATTTTGCTTTGACTATTGATTCAGATGGCCAACATTTTCCGGAAGATATTCCTACGTTTTTACACGCTTTGCAAGTAGAGTCAGATAAAAATATCTTGTTTATTGGAGCTCGAAATATGAGTCAGTCTGATGTGCCAGGTAAAAGTAGTTTTGGAAATAAATTTTCAAACTTCTGGTTTTGGTTTGAAACAGGTATTTCACTGCAAGACACCCAATGTGGCTACCGCTTATATCCACTTAAAGAAATCAATCAACTTCATTTGATTACTCCAAAATTTGAGTTTGAAATTGAAGTAATAGTTAAAGCAGCATGGAGCGGTACAAGAGTCAAAAACATTCCTATAAAAATAACCTATGACGAGGTAGAACGCGTTTCACATTTTAGAACTGTACCTGATTTTGCCCGTATTAGTGTTTTAAATACCTGGTTTGTAATCGTTGCAGTTTTTTACATTAAACCTAGAGATCTCTACCGTAAATTCAAAAAAAAAGGCTTTCGCAAATTTCTTAAAGAAGACCTTTTAGGTAGCAATGATTCTCCACGAAAAAAAGCATTATCTATTGCTTTAGGCATATTCATAGGGTTGAGTCCGTTATGGGGGTTTCATACCATTATCGTTTTATTCTTGGCGGTTGCATTGCGGCTAAATACCGCCATTGCATTTGCTTTTTCAAATATTAGTTTAGCTCCATTTATTCCGGTCGTATTATTTTTGAGTTTGAAAATTGGCGCCTTAATAACCGGAGAAGATTTAGTGTACACCTTTGATGATATGGTCAGCAATTTAGGTTTTCTAACTCATTTAAAAACCTATATTATTGGAAGCATTTCCCTATCTATTTTAGGAGCTGTAAGTTTTGGCTTCTTAGGTTTTTTAATTCTAAAGATTTTCAATAGAAAAAAAATAGCAGTGACCAATGGGTAGTTTTCTATACAAAACCAACCTGTGGATTCAGAAAAACAAGAGTGTAAGCATTATTGTTTTGCTACTCTGCATGCTTACATTAGGCACGCTAGCATCAAAAATAGAATTTGACGATGATATAACAGCGTTAATACCTGCCAGTGAAGAATCAAAGAAAATTCAAGAAGTTCTTAAATCGATTGCTTTTACTGACAAAATAATAGTTTCCATTCGACGTGAAAATGAAGGTAGTCTTGATGACCTTACCAATTACGCGAATGTATTTTTAGATAGTCTTAAAAAAACGGGCAATCAATACATTAAAAACGTTCAAGGAAAACTAAACGATGATGATCTACCCAACACCCTTAAACTAGTCTATGAAAATCTGCCCTTATTTCTAGATAAATCTGATTACACAACCATTCAAAATAAACTGGTCAAAGACAGTATTTCAGCAATAACTAAAGCGAATTATCGCACTTTAATTTCTCCTTCAGGAATTCTCGCTAAAAAAACCATTCTTAAAGATCCGTTAGGCATTTCGTTTATCGCGCTGAAAAAACTTCAAAAACTGGGTATTGGCGACGACTTTAAACTCAAAAACGGCTATTTAGTTGATCTAAACGAGCAATACATTTTGCTATTTTTAACTCCTACTCATGGCTCTAGTGAAACAGACAAGAATACTGCATTGTCTGATAAACTATATCAGATTCAGAACGACTTAAATAGCAAATTTGAACATAAAATTGTAGCAGAGTATTACGGTGCAGCATTAGTAGCTGCTGCAAATGCCAAACAAATTAAACACGATATTCAGCTTACCATTAGTATAGCGATGATAGTACTATTGGTGATTTTGGTTCTTTTTTACAGAAAGCTTACCACCCCATTTATTCTATTTTTCCCCACTATTTTCGGTGGACTATTAGCTGTTGCCTGCCTTTATCTTCTACGGACAACGATATCAGCTATTTCTTTAGGAATTGGTGCCGTTTTATTAGGAATCACGCTTGATTATTCTTTGCACATCTTAACGCACATTCGAAATGGATACTCCATTAAAAACCTATATTACAACGTTGCACCGTCTATTCTTGTTAGTAGCTTTACTACTGCCGCAGCCTTTCTCTGTCTATTATTCTTAGAATCTCAGGCACTTCAAGATCTTGGTATTTTTGCTGCCATTAGCGTTCTAGGGGCTTCTATTTTCGCATTGGTTTTTATTCCGCAAGTATATCGATCAAAAAGAACCAATGCGCAAAAAAAAACCATTCTAGATCGTATTGCCAGTTTAGATTTGCATAAAAATAAATGGACTATTATCACTGTTGTATTATTGTTGATAGTAAGTATGTTCACCTATCAAAGAGTGATCTTCAATCAAGACATTAGCAAATTAAACTATGAATCTGAAACCTTAATTGCTGCCAGAGAACGATTAGAAACTTTAACTGACATTGCCTCAACATCAATATATTTATCAACGTATGGCGAGAATACTGAAACTGTATTAAGGCGAAATGATTCCCTTTTTAGACAACTAGAAAAACTGAAGAAAACTGGCATTATCAATAGTTATAGCTCAATTGGCGCATTGGTACAATCTGATCAAACCCAGTTTGCAAAAATTAAAGAATGGAAGCAATTCTGGCATCCTCAAAAAATCGAAAATACCAAACTGCACCTTATTGAAAGTGGTGCTTTGTTGGGCTTCAAAGAGCAAAGTTTTAATTCGTTTTACAACCTGTTGAAAACTGATTTCAAACCATTGCAAACCGAAGATTTAGCAGTTGTATCTTCTTTCGCTATTGAAGATTTCATGGTCACTGACAGTGCAACCACTACAATTACCTCACTCATCAAGGTAAGTGATGAAAATTACTCGAAAGTCGTAACTACCTTTGAAAACATACCAAAAACGCTTCTCATCAATAGACAACAAGTGAATGAAACGTTTTTAGGAAATCTTAAAAATGACTTTAATAGCCTTATTGGCTATTCGCTACTTGTGGTTCTTTTAATCTTATTTTTATTCTACCGAAGTTTTGCCTTAACCCTTATTACTGCTATTCCTATTTTTTTAACTTGGTTATTGACCATCGGTTTAATGGGACTTCTAAAGATTGAATTCAACATTTTCAATATTATCATTTCAAGCTTCATATTTGGAGTTGGTATAGATTATTGCATTTTTATAACCAACGGACTACTTACCGAATATAGAACGGGCGAAAAAGTAATGATCACACACAGAACATCAATTATTCTTTCCTTAATTACCACGGTATTGGGTATTGGTGCTTTGGTATTCGCGAAACACCCAGTACTGTATACTATTTCTGCAGTTTCTTTAATAGGAATTGTAGCTGCCGTAATTGTTTCCTTTACCATTCAACCCCTATTATTTCATTTGTTTATAGGAAGCACTAGTAAACGCCCCATTTCACCACGAGTACTAGTACACTCCTTAATCTCATTTGCGTATTTTGATTTAGGGGGATTGGTTTTATCAGTTTATGGATGGATTGTACTAAAATTAAATTCGAAAGCCCACTTAAAAGAACAAAATAGACTACATAAACTGACTTCAAAATTCATGAAATCAGTGCTGTATACCAATCCGTTTATGTCTAAAGAAGTTCGTAACCTAACGGAAAACACTTTTGAAAAACCAGCCATGGTAATTGCTAATCATAGTTCATTTTTAGACATCTTGGCAACAGGCATGCTACACCCAAAGCTTATTTATTTGGTGAAAGACCATGTGTACAACTCTCCCATAATCGGAAGCGCAGCAAAACTGCATGGCGCATATCCAGTTTCTGGTGGAATAGATAATGGAGAAGCATTTTTGCAGCAAAAAGTGGAACAAGGCTTTTCGATAATTGCATTTCCGGAAGGTGCACGATCAACCACGAATAAAATCGGCCGTTTTCATAAAGGAGCATTTTATTTAGCCGAAAAGTTGCAGCTCGATCTGTTACCTGTTTTAATTCATGGCGGCTCTGAACTTTCGCCAAAAAATAGCTTCATTATTCGAGATGGTAGTTTTACCATTGAAATTCTTCCACGAATTTCGGCCGATGACTTAACCCATGGTACAACCTACAGTGAACGCCCGAAAAAATTTGGCCAGTATTTCAGAAAAGAGTTTCGACGTTTACGCAATGAAATTGAAGGTAAAACCTATTGGCATGACCTCCTTTCAGAAAATTACAAACACAAGGGTCGTACCATATATAAAAGGGTTAAAGCAGATTTGCGGGAGTATAGCGAAACATATACCACCATTTTAAGAACCTTAAGAGAAAAAGACCAAATCATTCACATTTCAAATGACGATGGGCAGTTAGATCTGCTTTTGGCTCTAGATTCTTTTGATCGTAAAATATTTTCATTTTTAGAAGATGATTTAGCTAGAAGTATACTTAAAAACAATTACCTCACCCATCAATACAGCAAAATAACAGTTACCAATTCTTTAAATGAGGTATTTGAACATCAAGCTAATGTGATTATCATCAACACAGATAACATCAATTTTGATGAAATTGCAAAGCAGATACATGAGGAAATGAGTATCTTAATTCTTTTAAAATCGAGCTTGAAACTAGATGTAAAACAGTTGTTGGGCATTGGATTTAAAATCGAATTAGAAAATACTCAAATGAAAATTTTGAAACGAACATCTTAAAGTGAAAGACTACTATGACATTGTAATCATTGGAAGTGGCATGGCGGGGCTCGTCAGTGCGAACATATTGGCTCGTGAGGGAAAAAGCGTCTGCGTTTTAGAGAAAAACAATCAATACGGTGGCAATCTTCAGACCTTTGTTCGTGAACGCACCATTTTCGACACAGGTGTTCATTATTTAGGAGGGCTTTCTAAAGGACAAAATTTATACCGTTATTTCGATTATTTAGGTATTCTTGATGGTTTACATTTTAAACAATTGAATACCGACGGTTTCGATATCATCACTTTTGACAATGATGATACCGAATACCCACACGCTCAAGGGTATGATCAGTTTTCAAAAAGTTTGATTGCTCAGTTTCCTGAAGAAAAAGAGGCCATTAAAGCTTATTGCAAAAAGCTCAAGGAAATCTGCGATAAGTTTCCGCTTTATAATTTACAGGAAGGCAAACCCTATCAAAACGACCCTGATATTTTTCAGCAGACCGCCAAAGATTATATCGACTCTATTACTAAAAACAAGAAGTTAAGATCGGTGCTTGCGGGGTCAAATTTGCTTTATGCCGGCGACCCAGACAAAACCCCAATTTATGTACATGCCCTTTCTTGTAACTCATATATTGAAAGTGCCTATCGCTGTGCTGATGGCGGCAGCCAAATCACAAAACTGCTCATTAGAAGATTGATTGAGCATGGTGGAGAAGCCTACAAACATCAAGAAGTGATTGATTTTGAGTACCAAAACAAAAAAATAGTAGCAGTAGAAACGGCCGCTGGAAAAACGATCAAAGGCGGTATTTTTATTTCGAATATTGAGCCCAAAACTACCTTAAAAATGGTAGGTGAAGAACATTTTCGAAAGTCATATAATAAGCGAATTCAAGATTTAGAAAGCACCATTTCTGCCTTTAGTATTCACATTGTATTAAAGCCAGATAGCTTTCCATATTTAAACAAGAATTACTATCATTTTAAAGATGCTTCTCGCGTATGGCAAGGGCATGAATATACCCAAGATAGTTGGCCTGAAACTTATATGCTATCTATGGGAGTTCGCAAAAACCAAGACGAATGGGGTGACCAATTAACAGCAATTACATACATGCGTTATGAAGAAGTAGCCCCATGGGCAGATACCTTTAACACGGTAGCTAATAAAAATGATCGCGGTCAAACCTATGAACAATTTAAAGAAGAAAAAACAGAAATATTTTTAATAGAACTAGAAAAAAAATTTCCGAAAATTCGTGAAAGTATTCAGTCGGTTTACACCTCTACCCCTCTTTCTTATAGAGATTATATAGGATGTAATCGTGGTTCAATGTATGGCTACGTGAAAGATGTAGACACCCCTCTTAGGTCATTCATTTCTCCGAGAACAAAAATTGAAAACCTTTATTTTACTGGGCAAAGTTTAAATATGCATGGAATTCTTGGAGTTACCATTAGCGGCGTAGTTACTTGTTCCGAAATTCTTGGCAGCAAATACCTAATTGATAAAATTGTAAATTCGAGTTTTACAGAAAATAAAATGCTATCTGATTGATTTTGAGGCTTGAAATAAATTCTTGAAATTTGATCATGAATTATTTAACGTGTTATGAGTTCATTTAAAACCACTCCCGTACCCCGTGTAAAGAATATTTCAAAAACAGAATTCATTGAGCAGTATTACAAACCCCAAAAGCCAGTACTGATTGAAGATATGACCAAGAACTGGCCTGCATATCAAAAATGGAAATTAGATTATATTCAAGAACAATCAGGAGATCAAATCGTACCCTTATACAATAATGAGCCTGCGAAAGATAATGAGAGTGTATATGCCCCTAAAAAGGAAATGAAACTCTACGATTATATTGAATTACTGAAAACTGAACCCACCGATTTACGCATTTTCTTCTATGAAATTTTAAAGAAAATGCCCGAACTTTTAAAAGATTTTGAATACCCCGATATTGGCCTCCGTTTTTTTAAAAAATTACCTGCCCTATTTTTTGGTGGAGGAGCGTCTAAGGTTTTCATGCACTATGATATTGACCTACCTGACAGCTTACATTTTCATTTTGACGGTCATAAAAGTGTGACTCTTTTCTCGCCACAACAAACCCAATATTTATATCGCGTACCCTACTCCATTCACAATTTAGAACGTATTGATATGGACAATCCTGATTTTGAAAAATATCCAGCCCTACAATATGCTGAAGGTATTCAGGCCGACATGAAACATGGTGATGCCCTTTATATGCCCAGTGGATACTGGCATTACATCAAATATTTAGATGGTGGATTTTCAATGACCCTAAGAGCCCTGCCTCGAAATCCCAAACGTTTCTTAAATATGCTTTCCAATGTACTTGTGATGCGTAATTTTGATAATTTTACACGTAAATATTGGGGCCAAAGATGGCTTGACTATAAAGATGAACTCGCCATTAAACGAACCGAAAAAAACTTAAAACACCTGTAATTGTTAGCTCCTAAATCTATTATTGTATTTATTGCCTCACTAATTTTTCTAAATTCTTGCGGCGTTTCTAAAGGGTTAGAAGATCGACCTGATGTTTCTAAATTCGAAACGAAACTACCTGAACGAACTAAAATTTCAGATAGCACATACCACATTGGCGAAAACTTCATAACCAAGAATAAACAGGGCCTCTGGGAAATGTACGTTTCTGGAAACCCTATGGAATTAGGCCTTCGACAAGGGGCTTTGAGTCAAGAATTGTTCAACGAACAAGAGGCCGTTTTTTTAAAAAAAATAGATCAATTGGTACCTTCAAAAGGGTATCAAAATATCCTCAGAAAATTCTTAGCATGGTTTAATCGAAAAGTATATCTGCACATAGATGAACAGTATAAAACAGAGATTTATGGTATTTCACAATATGCTTCTCCTGATTACGATTACATCGCAGAAGAATATCCGCGGGTATTATATTTTCATGGCGCACACGATATTGGGCATGCATTGCAAGATTTAGCTTTGGTAGGTTGTTCTTCTTTTGCTTCATGGGGAAAGCACACCAAAGATGGAAAACTGCTTATTGGGCGTAATTTTGATTTCTATGCCGGAGACGATTTTGCGAAGAATAAAATAATTGCCTTTGTCGAACCTGAAGAAGGTCACAATTTCATGTCTGTTACCTGGGGAGGCATGATAGGCGTCGTATCAGGAATGAACGATCAAGGCTTAACCGTTACAATCAATGCCGGTAAATCACAATTTCCATTGGTGGCAAAAACTCCTGTTTCCATCGTTACTAGAGAAATTTTACAATACGCTTCTACGATTGAAGAAGCCATTGGCATTGCAAAAAATAGGGAAGTATTTGTTTCAGAATCTATCTTCGTGGGTAGCGCAAAAGATAAAAAAGCAGCCTTAATAGAAGTTTCGCCCAACAATTTTGGAGTTTATGAAGTACCCAATGCGGATGAACAACTAATCTGCTCCAATCACTTTCAAAGTGCCTCCTATGCGGAGGATAAAAAGAATCAACAGCATATTTTTGAAAGCCATTCACAGTATCGGTATGAACGTATGGAAGAATTGCTGAAAGAAACACCAAAAATTACTCCTGAAAAAGTGGTTGATATTCTGCGAAATAGAGAAGGGTTAGCCAATGATACCATAGGGTACGGTAATGAGAAAGCCTTAAATCAAATGCTGGCACATCACGGAATTGTTTTTCAACCCGAAGATTTATTGGTTTGGGTTTCAAGCAACCCGTATCAAATGGGTGAATTTGTGGCCTATGATTTAAAGAAAGTCTTTTCAAAAGAGCGTCGAGAAATTACGTCAGTTTCTACAAGCAGTTTGAACATTACCAAAGATCCTTTTTTAGAAACAACGGCATATAAGAACTATGAAAACTATCGTTCGCTTCGAAATTCCATTGAAGAAGCCATTGCTCAAGAGACTCATTTAGAACAAGCATTGTTGGCTGAGTTTATAGGCTTAAATCAAGAATATTGGGAAGCGCATTATTTGGTAGGAAAATACAATCTCGAAAAAGGCTATGATCGTTTGGCACTTGATGCCTTTGTCGAAGCAGCTTCCAAAGAAATAACCACCGTACCAGATCGCGAAATGATTAAAAAACACATTAAAAAACTTTCACGGCGGATAGAACGGTAACTAACTATCCAACAAATACAATCCGATTTTTATCTTCCAATACGGAACCTTCTGTTCGAAATATTCAAAATAGTCTTTTAGCCCCTGAGCTTCTGGCAAGTCTAATTTTGCGGTTTCAATTTGGGCTAACTCCTTTTGTGGGACTAACTCATGAAGATCAATTTCTTCCCCTTGGGCATGCATTTTCAGCAAATGACTGTAAATCGTATTTTCTGTAAGTTCTCTCTTATTTGCAATTTCTAAAGGGGTAAATCCCTCTTTAAATAGGTTCCATGTAAATTCATGGGTTGGTATTTTCGGTTTTGAACGGGTACTATTTGCTTTTATTTCTTTGAGAAATGCTTCACCATATTTTTCAAGTTTTGCTTCTCCTACTCCAGATATGGTTGCAAATTCTTCCATAGACTGCGGTTTTTTAGCTTCCATATCCTTGAGGCTGGCATCACCAAATACAACATACGCCGGCACGCCTTGTTCTTTTGCAATTTGATAGCGCAGCACCCGTAATTTTTCGAATAAACCTTTTTTACTCGATTTTGTTTCTTTCGCTTTAACCTTTAAATTTTCTCGCTGTGATAAGGTTGCCAATTGCACTGGTTTTTTATTATAGAGAATTTCTTTTGCTAAAGGTGTCAACGAAATACTACTATTCTCTTTAAAATTCATCTCCAAGACTCCTTGATTCAATAACTGAATCACGTACTGCTGCAGATCTTGCCAAGACACATCTTTTGAAGCGCCGTAGGTCTTAATAAGCTGCAATCCCTTTTCAAAAATTTGAGCATTTTGAGCCCCTCGCAAAACATCGATAAGCATACCCATAGGCTCCTTTCCTTTCATTCTGGCAACAGCAGAGCAAATTTTTTGAGCTAATACGGTGGCATCAAAGTATTTCGGTGGTGAGGTACAGATATCGCAATTTCCACAATCTTGAGTAACATGCTCACCGAAATAATTCAATAAGGCAATTCGACGACAGCTCAAAGCTTCTGCAAATTGCTGCATTCGTTCTAACTTCGCATATTGTACGGTAGCATTTTCGCTATTTGATATAAACTTGCGTAATTGTACAACATCGGCATAACTATAGAATAGGACGGTATGCGAAGGCAAACTATCACGACCGGCCCTTCCGATTTCTTGATAATATCCTTCGAGGTTTTTCGGTAAATTGTAGTGAATTACCCACCTAACATTACTCTTGTCAATACCCATACCAAAAGCAATGGTCGCACAGACAATAGGAATTCGGTCATTGATAAAATCTTCTTGAACTTCTGTTCTTAGTTCTGAAGACATTCCCGCATGATAGGCCTGAGCCTCATACCCAGAATTTCGAAGTTTTTCAGCTAAATTTTCTGTATTCTTTCGACTCAAACAATAAATTATTCCGCTTTCATCAGACCTTGATTCTAAAAAATTAAAAATCTGTTTGATGCGATCTTGCCCCGGACGAACATCTAAATATAAATTCGGCCGATTAAAAGAAGCCAAATGCCTTTCTGCATGCTGAATAGATAACTGTTCTGCAATATCATCTTGAGTAGCTTTATCGGCCGTAGCCGTTAAAGCAATGATCGGAATTTGTGGATGTTTAGTTTTCAAACTACCCAATTGCGTATATGCCGGTCGAAAATCATGCCCCCATGAAGAAATACAATGGGCTTCATCAACAGCAATTAAGTTGATGGTTATTTGGGAAAAAACGGTTTCAAATTGGGCTATGCTTTCGGGGGCCACATAAAATAATTTTAGCTTCCCTGTATTCAAATCTTCAAACACCTGTTGCTGCTCTTCTTGAGGTTGTGAGCTATTATAATAAGCAGCAGCAATGCCATTCGCCCGCAAAACATCAACTTGATCTTTCATTAATGCAATGAGAGGCGAAATTACAATGGTTGTACCATTCATGGCCAAGGCTGGCAATTGAAAACAAAGTGACTTACCTCCGCCCGTTGGCATAATGGCTAGTACATCTTTTTTCGACAGAATATCAGTCATCACCTCTAACTGATTGGGTCGAAAAGAATCATAACCAAAATGTGTTTTTAGAAGTGGTATTAATTGTTCTTGATAATCAATTGCTAGCATGCTATAAATTTATGGAAAGTAAATGGAGTGCTTTCTTCGAAAGCCTATTGAATTTTCAAAGAAAGCACTTTTAAAAGTTCAACCCTATTTGCCTAGCATCAAAATTTCGTTGCATTTAATTTCGGTAATATAACGTTTCTCACCACCTGTAGTTTCGTAAGAGCGATGTACCAATTTACCTTCTACGGCAACTTGCTTTCCTTTCGTTAAATAGTTTTCAACGAGGTCTGCCGTTTTGCCCCAGGCCACCACATTATGCCATTGGGTATCTTCTACTTTTTCTCCTTTTGCGTTTCGGTAACTATCTGTTGTGGCAATTGAAAATTTGGCTAGTTTAGTGCCACTTTCAAGATTTACTATTTCTGGATCTTGACCCAAGTTTCCGATCAACTGTACTGAATTTCTAAGTGCGTTCATAATATTAAATTTTAAGGATTAACAGTTCATACAACCAAGCCTCATTGACTTGACACTGCAAACTTAGACCGACCTTAAAACACTAATCGTATGTTAAACATTTGTATATATTTGTATACGAATGTAAACGTTTGAAAATGTATTTAATATTGAATTTTAAGTACTTATAAATTTTGAAAATTTATTATAACGGTGCCCATCTATATACAATCTCCTTAAAAAATAATATTTAACCCCTGACAAGTTCTGACATTGATGTAGCGTAAATTTGTTTCAAATATCAACATCATGAGTCACATTAACCCCAAAAACAAAGTCGTTTTAAGTCCTGAAACTAATGACACCAATAAGAAGAAAAAACAAGCGAGTTCTCTCGGTCATTGGTTCACGTTGGGCAAGGTGTATAGTCGACACGATTTTATAAAAACTAGAAGCAAATAATTCGATGATTCTATAGACCCTCATTCATCACAAGCGTGTCAAGCCTATGTTGCATTTTAAACCTGTCTAAACCCGAACTAATTTTTAACCTAATCTTAGGTGCCATGTTCTTATTGTACTTGCTAAAATCAGTATATTAGTTAGCTCAAGAACCAACACCAAGAAATATGAAAAAAGTACTACTGCTTGCATTGCTTGTGCTACCCATTGCATTACAATCTCAAAGAAAAAAAAAGAAAATAGCAACACCTGAAATAACGGTTCAAGACAGTATGTTTCACGGACTCAAATGGCGAAATATTGGTCCGTTTCGTGGAGGCCGAAGTGTTGCTTCTTCTGGGGTTGTTGGTCAGCCGATGACCTATTATAATGGCACCGTTGGTGGTGGTATTTGGAAAACGACGGACGATGGTTTAAGCTGGAAAAATATTTCAGACGGTTTCTTAAAAACAGGTACTGTTGGTTCCATCGCGGTTTCTGAAAGTAATCCGAATATTGTTATCGCTGGTATGGGCGAACATGCTGCCCGTGGGGTAATGACCTCAATGGGTGATGGTGTTTATAAATCAACTGATGCTGGTAAAACTTGGAAACATATTGGCTTAGACAAAACACGCCATATTTCTGACGTAATCATTCACCCAACCAATACTAATATTATTTATGTAGCTGCGCAAGGTGCACAATATGGTAGTTCTTCGGAGCGAGGAATTTACCGCTCTATGGATGGAGGCACCACCTGGGAGAAAACACTTTTTGTAAATTCAAATACAGGGGCTTCCGATTTATCTATGGATATGAATAACCCGTCTATTTTATATGCAGCCATGTGGCAACATCGACGCTACCCTTGGCTAATGGAGTCAGGAGGAAAAGATTCAGGATTATACAAATCGACTGATGGCGGAAGCACTTGGAACAAAATGAAAGAAGGTATTCCGGAGGAATTTGGAAAAGCAGGAATATCCGTTTCAAGAGCCAACAATGAAATTGTATATGCAGTTCTAGAGGCGGAAGGTGATAAAGGCGGTGTGTACAAATCTACTGATGCCGGAAAAAAATGGATTCAGGTTAATAAAGATCGTATCAATATTGCCCGCTCTTGGTACTACATGGAAATATTTGCAGATACGCAAAACGAAAACATTGTCTATGTACTAAATGCCCCAGTAACAAAATCTATTGATGGTGGAAAAAGCTTTAAACCACTGGCTACTCCTCACGGAGATAATCATCATTTATGGATAGACCCTCACAACAATCAACGCATGATCAATTCAAACGATGGTGGTTCAAATGTGTCAAATAACGGCGGCAAAAGCTGGAGCACTCAACAAAACCAGAATACGGCTCAATTCTATAGGGTGATAACAGATAATTTGGTACCCTATAACCTTTATGGCGGGCAGCAAGACAACTCTACCGTTGCAATTGCAAGTCGTACAAACGATGCTGGTATTGACTGGAAAGATTGGCACGCTGTGGCTGGTGGAGAAAGTGCATTTTTAGCTTTTGATCCCGACAATCCTGAAATTATATATGGAGGCACCTACCAAGGTAATCTCGATAAATGGGATGCTAAAACACGGGAATCAAAACCCATTAAAGAATATCCAGAGTTGGGCCTCAGCATTGCCCCTAAAGATGCAAAATATCGGTATAACTGGAATGCCCCAGTCATTACTTCGCCTCACGATCGCAATACGATCTATCACGCTGGTAATGTGGTTTTCAAATCTACCGATGAAGGACAAAGTTGGGTCGCTGTTAGTCCTGATTTAACCAAAAATGAAAAAGATAAACATGGTGCTGGTGGTGGCCCATACACTAATGAAGCAGCTGGTGGTGAAAATTATAATACCCTCACCTACCTGGTCGAATCTCAACACGAAGAAGGTGTTCTTTGGGCAGGTAGTGACGACGGACTTCTGCATGTTACACGCGATGGCGGTGAAAATTGGGCGAATGTCACTCCTCCAAATTTAGCACACGGAATTATCAATAGCATTGAAGTTTCACCGCATAACAAGGCCACTGCATTCGTAGTGGTGATGCGCTATAAATCGATGGATTTATCGTCATACATTTATCGTACTTCAAACTACGGCCAAACCTGGACAAAAATTGTTAATGGCATTACTGGTGAACATACTTTTACTAGAGTAGTTCGTGAAGACCCAAAACAAAAAGGATTGTTGTATGCGGGAACAGAAACAGGATTATTTGTTTCCTTTAACAATGGTCAAAATTGGCAACCGTTTCAGTTGAATTTACCCATTGTACCTATCAATGATTTAACCTTTCAAGACAATGATCTGATAGCTGCTACCGCAGGCCGATCATTCTGGATTTTAGATGATGTTGCTGCAATTCAAAATGTAAAAAGCACTAAAACGGCTGTTCAAATATTCACACCAAAAGATACATATCTTATTTATGGTGGTAGTAGTGAAAAGCCAATTGCTGGATTAGGTTCAAACCCAAAAAGCGGAGTCACTTTTGATTACTATTTGAATGACAATGCCGACAGTTTAGACTTAAAACTAGAAGTACTTCAAGGCAACAAACTTCTTAGAACATACACCAATAAAAAACCTAAAGAATTCAAAACTTGGCCAGGTGGCCCCTCAAAACCACAGGTACTACCTTCTAAGAAAGGATACAACCGCTTTACGTGGAATTTTAGAAGAGAAAGTATACCTGCAATCAACAAAGTTTTTGTCTTTGGTGGTGATGCTGGCTCAAAAGTGGGTCCTGGTCAATACACCTTAAAACTAAGCTTAGATGGCACTACTTCTGAAACCAAAGTGATTGTTTTAGCCAATCCGTATGTTCGGGCGACTGCTAAAGAATATGAAGACCAACAAAAGCTTTTGTCCAGCATTGATACTTTGTTAATACGCATTCATACCTCGGTGAATGAAATGCGATCTGCAAAATCTCAATTAGAAAATTATTCCAAATTATTGAAATCTAATGGCCAGGCGAAAGCCCTCTTAACGTTAGGAGATAGTCTTGTAAAACGTATTGTTTCTTGGGAAGAAAATCTTATTCAGTCAAAACAAAAAACTTTTCAAGATGTCATCAATTACAACAACAAGCTCAACGCACAATTAATTCACTTAAAAGGTTACATTGATGCCGCTGAACCAAAACTTACATCTGGTGCTAAAGAGCGATGGCAAGATTTACAAAAAGATTGGAGTGTTTATGAAAAAGAAAAAACTTCGATTATTGCAAAAGAAATGAATACGTTCAATGCAATGTTTAACGAACTAGGTTTACCAGCAATAATTATGGCTATAAAATGATATTAGACCAAGTTTTTAAGAATCAAAAATATACCCAATCGATTCTTCCTCGAGATGAATATGAAAACTGTATATTCGAAAACTGCAATTTTGAAAATAGCTTTTTAGATAATCAAAACTTTATGGAATGTGAGTTTATTGATTGTAATTTTAGCAATGCCAATATAGCTCGTACTACCTTTAAAGAAGTAATTTTTACCGATTGTAAAATGATTGGATTAAAATTTGAACACTGTAATGATTTTCTAATTCATTTTACTTTTAACAATTGTACATTGAACCTATCTTCTTTTTATGGTTTAAGACTTAAAAATCAATCATTTATTAATTGCAATTTAACCGAAGTTGATTTTACTAAATGTGATTTAATAAATGCAAACTTTGAAGGCAGTAATTTAGAAAATGCTATATTTTCAGAAACCAATTTACAGAAAGCAAATTTCTCTGAAAGTAAAAATTTCAATATTAACCCTGAAAGAAATAAGCTGAAAAATGCCATTTTTTCGAAAGATGGGTTAATTGGGCTTTTAAACAAATATCAAATAAAAGTACATTAATGTCCTTTTCAAGTTGAGAATTACGTCTATAATACGTAAGTATTGTTTTAGGCTATTTTGTTATTAGCTACCCGTTTAGAAACGGATGTTTTGTATATTGTTAACTTGAAATATATAGTTCAAATGAGATTTTTGACAATAATCATTGGTTTGTTTTGCTGCATGGTAAACGCTCAAAATACGCTGACATTAAATGAAAATCAACCTTCACCAAAGGCAACATTAGACCAAATATCTTGGATGGAAGGGCATTGGAAAGGAACAGCTTTTGGTGGAATTACAGAAGAAATATGGAGTCCACCTTTAGGAAATTCTATGATGTTTTCGTTCAAATTGGTAGTTGATGGGCAGGTTGAGTTCTATGAACTAGGTCATATCAGAGAATTAAACGGAAGCCTAATTTTTGAATTGAAACATTTTGGCAACGATTTAAAAGGCTGGGAAGAAAAGGACGAAGTACAAAGTTTCAAATTAATTAAAGTTACCAATAACCGAGTCTATTTTGACGGTTTTACTTTTGAAAAAATAAGTGATACAGCAATTAATATCTATGCCTTAATTCATCAAAATGATAAGGTTGAAGAGGTCGTATTTAATTATGTTAAACCATGAGTGAAAAGAAAAAATGCGAAGAATGCGATCGAGAATTAATAGGTAGAAGTGATAAAAAATTCTGTTCTGATGGTTGTAGAAATGCCTTTCATAATAAAGTAAATCCTGCTACCAAAAACCTCATTCGTAACATTAACAACCGACTACGTAAAAACTATCGGGTATTAGATAGTTTTCAACTCAAAGACGGTAAAACGAAAACTACAAAAACACGGTTACTTGATAAAAATTTTGACTTCGGATTCATAACTAACTTATACACTACAAAAAAAGGCACCACTTATTATTTTGTGTACGATTTAGGTTATTTACCTTTGGACAATGATTACTACATGATCGTAAAAAGAGAATAATTATGAAACCCCAACTACTAGTCTTATTTTTCTTAGCCAACACCCTACTGTTAACCTCACAACACAATTCTTCGATTACTGAAGACTTTAATAATGATGGTATTGATGACCACTTAAAATGTACTTATGATATTGGTAGTAATTTTGGAGGAAGTACTTGCAAAATAACCAATGGTAAAACAAATAAAAGCTATAGCTTATCGAATTATGGCTGTTTTTGTGCTATTAAAAAACATATTGTAGTAGATAAAGAATTACAGTATTTTAAAAATCAACACTTTCTGTATCAATTAAAAAAACAAGTATTACCTGAGTTTAGACCGACCCCTGATCAGTCGCTTCTTTGGATTATTAACAGTGGCCTAAACACTAAACAAATAAGTAATAATTCAGACTTTGATTTAATTTTTGATCCGAAAGTTACATGGCGTACAGGTGAACCTGAACTACCGTCGACATATTATGTTGAAATGAATGCTGAGGCTATTTCAAAAATAGTGAATCAAAAAAAGAATTCTTTTGAGCGAAATAACACTCCGAATAAGAAAGACTTTTTAGTGTATTTTGGTGATACACATCACAGTTCTGACTCTTTAAAAGACCCTAAATTTATATCTGTTTTACGAAATAAAGATTACGAAATTTTAAAAACCAAACATGGTGTGCTTGCTAAAAAAGACAAGACGTATAAATGGTTATTTGTAACCGATTTAGACATCAATGATTCTCCAGGAAAATTAAGATGGTCATCTATCGACGAGGTAATATTGACTGGTCAGTATATCATAGTCAAACAAAATGTTCAGCCTAAATCTGAATATAACCTGTATATTATCAATGTAGAATCTGGCGCTGGCGGGCGATTAAAAATTGACTTTGATTTACTAGAACAAAAAGAAATTGATATAACAAATCTTTCAGTTAAAGAACGCTTTTCAATTGTTGAAAACTCTATAGTAATTGGTAAAGGACAAGCATATCTCAAATTTCCATTGATGGAAATTAAAGATAAATTGAACCGACTTTTAACTGAAGAATAGATCTCTTATTTCCAATTGGCACCGCTAAGTTTAAGAGCTGCAACAACAATATCTTTTCTACTTATTTGACCTACCAACAAGCCATCTTTCATTACAGGAAGCCTGCGTCGGTTATTCTTATGAAATACACCCGCAACATCAAAAATACTCATATCATGAGGTATAGTTTGAACGTTTTTAGTCATAAAATTTTCTACACTTTTATCTAAAATTGGTTGATTAAAATAACGACTCTCAGAGATTTGTTTCATACAATCTGCCTCTGAAATGATACCTACTAAAAAGCCATTTCGGTCTAAAACGGGCCCACCTGAAATATTGTATTTTGTAAATAATTCCATGACCTCTAAAATTGATTGTTCAGCTGTGAACGTTACAAGTTTTTTAGTCATATAATCTGTGACTAATATGGGAGCATTATATTCTTTCTTAGCGGTTGTTTTGACTCTAGGTCCTTGAAAACTCTTAATTCCCATAATGTATCGTTTTGAGGTTAATTACTAAAGATAAGTAAAAAATTAACATTTTTTTTAAATATTCGATGAAAAACATTGTTAATGATTAAGGTTTAAACAGAAGATTAAAACCTTTAAAAAAGTTACCTGAGCACCGGCACCATGAAGAGTCGATTTTAAAACAATATATTTAATGCCTCAAATAAAATGTATTCTTGAATTAACTTCTTAAAACTAATATATGTCAAAAAATATAGGGGTGCTTGGTTGTGGTTGGCTGGGTTTACCATTGGCAGTTACGCTATTAAAAAAAGGGTACAAAGTACACGGAACTTCCACTTCCATTGAAAAGTTAAAAACTCTTTCTGATGCGGGCATAAAGCCATTTCATATCTCGATATCAGAAAATGTTATTACAGGTAATATTTCAGAATTCTTAAACAATATTCAAATTTTAATTGTGAATATTCCCCCTAAACTTCGAGGGAAACACAGAGAAAACTATGTGAATAAAATTCAGCTTCTGTATGACGCCGTAAAAAAGACAAAAATTAAAAAGGTACTTTTCATTAGCAGTACTTCGGTATATGGCAATATTGATGGTGACGTTGATGAAACTACCAAACCGAATCCTAAAACTACTTCTGGCATTCAATTATTAGAAGCTGAACAGGTATTCAGCTTTGATTCAGAATTAGATAGTTCCGTCATACGTTTTGGGGGTCTTATTGGGCCTGAGCGACATCCTGTCACTATACTTTCAGGTAGATCAGCTCTGGAAAATGGAAACGCACCTGTTAATCTAATTCACCTTAATGACTGCATTGGCATTATAGAGCAAGTAGTAGAAAAATCATGGTGGAATGAACTTTTTAATGGGGTTTATCCTTATCATCCTAAAAAGAGAGAATATTACACTTCTGAGGCAAGAAAAAGAAATTTACAGGCTCCTGATTACAAACCTTATACATCAGAAAAAGGCAAGATCATACGGTCAAATGCGCTAATAAACGTTAAAAATTTCGAGTTTACCACATCGCCTTAGATATCTTATACCACACTTTAACGATTGTTCACAACAAAGTCAGGGTTTTATTGTTAAAAAAACATGCATTTCATCGATAAACAGCTAACTTTGAGGTACATATAAAAACATTTTGCCATGGAAAATTCAAATTTTAAGGGGCGAATACTTATGGAAATGAATGATTTAATTGCCCAAAGTAGTCCGGAGCAAAAAAAGTCACTTGAGTTTCAAAAATTGCACGAAGCAATTGTTAGAAATCATTATAATGCCGCAGACCTTTCTATCGATTACCATCGAAGAAGGGTTGAAATGGATGTAGTTGTAGATGATCAACAATATGATCCTAAAACTATAAACGTTTACCTTCCTACATTACACGTAAATTTGTGGTATCGAAACTTAACCGGATTTCTTAAATCTTGTATTGATTATGATACAAGGAGCATTGCGCTTTATGCACGTTTACTAAAAATGTATACGAATAAGAAAAAACCAACTTATACGATTTAAACTTTAAATACCTAACCAAATATAAAAGGCACCATTTTTAATGGTGTCTTTTTTTTTGCTTTGGTTCTCAAAAATGCTACATATATCTTTTAACGATTTACTTAACAGCTTACTACAAATAATTTTTATAGCTTAGCGCACCAAAAATTTATAAACCAAGAAAATGAAAAGAGTTGTTTTAGTGCTTGTATTTGCTATTGGATTTTTAGGTACAGCACAGACGAAATCAGAATTACAAAAACACTATGAAGCATTCTATAAAGAAATGCGTGTTCAAGGGGATGTCAATGGCGTAATTAATGCAATCACGCACCTAAATGTTTTAGAACCGTCTAAGCAGCGTAGAGATACATTGGCTTACATCTACGCCAATAACAATCAACACATGCAAGCTTTGAATACTATCGGTGTTGATAAAAATGCTGATGATTCAGATTTGGCGGTACAAGTTAAGGCGATTTCTTTAAAGGCTTTGAACCAACCTAAAAGGGCTATTGAACATTTTGAAGTATTGTTTCAAAGATCTCCAAATCCATACTTAGCTTATGAATTAGCTGATTTAAAAATTCAAACAGGAGATAGTAACGGTGCTAAAGGAAACATAGAATACGGACTTACGAATGCAACAGATGACATGAAGTATGCTTTTTATGAACGTCAACAACCGTATGAAGTGTCTTTAAAGGCTGCATTAATACATATGAAAGCGTTAATGCAATATAACAATGATAAAAACATTGATACTGCCGTAGCATTAATCGATGAAGCTTTAAAAATAGAACCTAATTTTAATTTAGCAAGTCTCAGCAAACAGGCCTTAACTTCTCGCAAGGAACAAGAAAACGGAGAAGATAACGATAATTAAAAAGTTAATAAAGTATTTTAAAGCGAGTCTAAAAGGCTCGCTTTTTTTGTTATTAATATGCTCTTAATTAAGTTGTATCGGTAAAACTGACAATATCACTTAATCCTCTTCCAATAAAGATTTTAAATCGAGCGTGTCATCTGTGATAATATTCATTTGACGAATCAATGAATTATAGGCTTCGACCATTTGCACAATAGAAGCAGTAGTATCTATACTATAGACAATGTCTCCTTTAGTTTTCAACACATAAGTAAGAAATACTTTTTGCCTCGACTTAATCTGAGATTTGTCAAAAGTCTCAGGATAAGTAGATTCACTAAGCACCTTTATCTTCTCAATTAAATCTTCAAGCACTAAACTTAAATCTTCTGAATTACTGACAATATACAACGCATCAAATCCCGTCTCTAACGAAACAAACTCGGGCCAATTCGCTATTATCTCGTGGGTTTTACTATTTGGTTTTAACTTTTCAGGCCAGTTATCACTAGAAATAGAACCGTTTACAACATCTTTGGTTTGCGTTTCTTTTTGGTCATTACCACAAGACAAAACCATTAAAATAAAAAAGCCGTAGAAAATTATTTTAGCCATGAAGCGAATGTACAAATTTTAATAAAAGCTATCTTTAGCAACGAATTCATTTAACTCGATTTTAATGCAAAAAAATATTCTAATAATTGGAGCTTGTGGACAAATTGGAACGGAACTTACGTATGCCTTACGTGAAACCTATGGAAGTGATAGAGTCATCGCTAGTGATATTAGAGAAGGTAACGAGGCTTTAATGAATTCAGGGCCTTTTGAGCTCTTAGACGCAACAGATTACGACGCCATGGAAGAGGTAATTGCCTACCATGAAATTGATGAAGTCTACCTCATGGCTGCGATGCTTAGCGCAACTGCCGAAAAATTTCCAATGCGCGCTTGGAACTTAAATATGAATTCACTTTTTAACGTGCTCAATTTAGCACGCCAAAAAAAGTTAAGTAAAGTATTTTGGCCTTCGAGTATAGCAGTTTTTGGATCAAATACACCATCGGTCAATACCCCACAACATACAATAATGGAACCCAGTACCGTATACGGTATTAGCAAACAATCTGGTGAGCGCTGGTGTGAATATTATTACAACAAATTTGGTGTTGATGTGCGCAGCATACGATATCCTGGACTCATTAGCTGGAAAACGCAACCAGGCGGTGGAACCACCGATTATGCCGTTGAAATATACCATAAGGCTTTAGCTGATCAAAAATATACTTGTTTTTTAAAGGAAAAAACAAAGCTGCCTATGATGTTTATGGACGACGCCATAAAAGCAACCCTTCAAATAATGAATGCCCCCAAAGAACAAATTAAAATTCGTTCTTCATATAATTTAGCGGCGATGAGTTTTAACCCACGTGAATTGGCATCTTGTATTCAAAAACACATTCCTAATTTCGAGGTCAATTTTCAGCCCGATTTTCGCCAGGCAATTGCCGACACTTGGCCATCAAGCATCGACGATTTAAGAGCTCAAGAAGACTGGAACTGGAATGCCGATTTCGATCTTGAAAAAACAACTGCAGAGATGCTAAAGCAACTAAATAACAAACTTTAGTTTCTTTTCAATGGCCAATATCATTTCATTGGCAATATCTTTTCCAGTAGCATTTTCTATACCTTCAAGACCAGGTGAAGAGTTCACTTCTAGTAAAAGTGGTCCTTTATTCGACCGAATAATATCTACTCCTGCAACAGCTAAATTCAACACTTTGGCTGCTTTTAATGCTAGTTTTTTCTCTACCGATGTTATTTTAATCGTAGAGGCTTTTCCGCCTTGATGAATATTTGCTCTAAACTCTCCTTTTTGAGCTTGACGTTGCATTGACGCAACTACCTTACCATTTACTACAAAGCAGCGAATGTCTTGGCCATTGGCCTCTTTGATAAACTCTTGTACCAAAATATTGGTATTCACACTTTTAAAGGCATTAATAACACTCTCTGCGGCTTTATTGGTTTCTGCTAATACAACGCCCTTACCTTGGGTACTTTCTAACAACTTTATAATTAGAGGTGAACCATTGACCATTTTGATAAGATCTTTGGTATCCATAGGTGATTTTGCGAATCCGGTGATGGGAATATGAATATCATTTTTCGAAAACAATTGAGAGGCAAACAACTTATCTCTTGATTGGGTAATAGCTTCCGCTGAATTCTGACAATACACTCCTAAATTATCAAATTGCCTAATTAATGCACAGCCGTAAAAAGTAACCGAAGGTTTAATTCTCGGAATTACGGCATCAAATTCTTTTAAAATATCACCTCCTCGATATCTTATTTCTGGTGAATGCGCATCTAGTTTCATATATGCTAATTCTACATTTAGAAAGACAATTTCATGACCTCTAGCTTCTGCAGCTTCCATAATTCGCTTATTGCTATACAAATTCGGATTGCTAGCTAACAAAGCAATTTTCAGCCCTGTTTTCTCTTTAAAATATGGCGCATATTTGGTATTAATTTCTTCATCTGTAAAGCTTTGCTTTTGATAATTAATTGCTGAGTTTACCAAAAAACGTTCGTTAATTGCCTCACGGCCCAAAAGCATCCGAAACTCCATCGTATCACGATTCGCAAGTGTCAGTTCAATTTCAAAAGTGCTATCTCCAATGGTTACTGGTGTCTTTACAACCAATCGTTCTTCTGAAATTCCTGAAGAACTTTTTACCATTCTTCGGTCGACCAAACGAGCATCACACTCAATACCAATACTGCGGTTTTCCTGTAGCGGATTTACCTCAAAACGCACCCAATCTTGCGCTCCTTTTGAATATATTTTTGTATTTGTTGCCTGAATCGACGAAGTTTTAGCTCCCGAATCGACTCTTGCTTTTATTGCTGGTATTCCTAAATCTTCAAATACACACCACTCTTCACTACCAATAATCTCTAAATCTTTCAAATCTTTATTTTTTTCTTAATTCAAAAATATCTGTTCTTCTATCTTTTAAGTTTCTTACTGCTCCAAACTGATTGAGCTCTCTTAACAAATCAATATCAACGTCTGCTATTAAAATCATTTCTGTATTTGGAGTTGCTTCTGCTTTTATTCCATTCGTTGGAAAAGAAAAATCGCAGGGAGTAAACACCATAGATTGGGCAAATTGAATATCCATATTTTGAACGTTTGGTAAGTTTCCAACACTACCAGCAATTGCAACATAGCATTCATTTTCAATTGCTCTAGCTTGTGCGCAATTGCGAACTCTTGAATACCCATTTTGAGTATCGGTAAGGAAAGGTATGAATAAAATATCCATACCTTCATCGGCTAGTAACCTGCTTAATTCCGGAAATTCAGAATCATAGCAAATCAAGATACCTATTTTACCGCAATCGGTATCAAATGCTTTCAATTGATGACCTCCTTGCATACCCCATACTTTGGCTTCATCAGGGGTCACATGCAATTTTTCATAACGTTCAATACTACCATCTCTACGACATAAATAACCAACATTGTAGAGCCGACCTTCGATCATTTGAGGCATACTACCTGAAATGATATTGATGTTATACGAAATAGAAAATTCTGAAAATTTCTGAACAATAGCTTCTGTGTGTTTTGCTAACTCTCGAATAGCATCTGAAGTTGACAAATGATTGTCTTTGGCCATTAACGGCGCATTAAAAAACTCAGGAAACAGTGCAAAATCTGAGCGGTAGCCTGAAACAGCATCAATAAAATACTCCGCCTGTTGTAGTAATTCCTCTAAATCTTTATAGGGCCGCATCTGCCACTGAATTAATCCAAGGCGTACTACTTTCTTCTTTGTTGCCACTTTTTTGGAGGGTTTCTGGTAATAAATATTATCCCACTCCATTAAAATCGCAAAATCATTAGAGGCTTTATCACCTTCTAAATACCCTTTCATAACCTTGGCTGGATGAAAATCATTGCTGATTTGAAAATTCAAAACAGGATCTTGAATCTCTTTGCGCTTCACTTTAGCTATGTATTCTTTTGGCGATAATTCTTTAGAATACTTGTGATAATTTGGCATTCTACCTCCAAACACAATACTTTTTAAATTCAATTTTTCGCACAGCTCTTTTCGATAATCGTATAACCGGCGACCTAACCTTAGGCCTCTGAATTGTGGTTTTATAAAAACTTCTATACCATAGAGAACATCACCATGGTTATCATGTGTTTGAAACGAGTAATTACCAGTTATTTCTTCATAAGTATGATTATCATCAAAGGCATCATAATCAACTATAATTGATAAGGCTACACCCGCAATTTGGCCATTAATTTTAATTACAGCTTGACCTTCTGAAAATTTTTCAATTAAAGACTTTATATGCTCCTCTTTCCAATATGCACCTGGCATATTGGTGTACGCATCAATCATAGCTTTTTTAAGTTCTTGATAGTCTTCAAGATCTAAAAATTTCAATTCAATATTTTCTATTTCTTCAATATTCATAAAACAGGTATTACAAGACACTATGTTCATACTTATTAACCCTTGCAACATACCATGTCACAAGGGTTAATTCAATTGCAATAAATCTTAGAATTAAGAATATTTAGTTCTCATCTTCATCACCATCGACCATATCTTTTGGGTCGGGTGCTACTACAGCATCAGGGTCATCATCATCGAAATCTTCATAATCAGATTCGTCATAATTCTCCATGGTGTACTCTAGCTTTTCACTAATTTTCACCAAATACTTGGTGTCACTAGTCAATACTTCGACAGCTTCAATTCGTTCACCATGTGCATTTCGAAATGAAATAATATCGTCATCATCATACCCGTCAGGATACCGCTCAACAGTGAGTTTAAGTACCTCAGGAGTCAATTTTTTAAAATCAACTATAACTTTTTTTAAATGTGCGTGCTTGTCCATAATTACATTTCTAAAAGATAAGCAAAGATTAACGGCGCAACTATTGTAGCGTCACTTTCAATAATAAATTTCGGTGTATTTATATCTAATTTACCCCATGTTATTTTCTCGTTAGGTACAGCACCTGAATACGATCCGTAGCTTGTAGTACTGTCACTAATTTGGCAAAAATAGCTCCAAAATGGCGTGTCAGTACGTTCCATATCTTGATATAACATCGGCACCACACAAATAGGAAAATCACCTGCTATACCACCTCCTATTTGAAAAAAACCGATTCCGTTTTCAGAATTTGCAGTGTACCAATCAGCCAAAAATGTCATGTATTCAATACCCGACTTCATGGTACTCGCTTGCAACTCTCCTTTCATTACATAAGAAGCAAAAATGTTACCCATAGTACTATCTTCCCATCCTGGGCATACAATTGGTAAGTTTTTTTCAGCGGCGGCATACATCCAAGAATCTTTCAAATCAATCTCATAATATTCTTCTAAAACCCCTGAAAGCAATAATTTATACATGTACTCATGCGGTAAATAGCGTTCGCCTTTAGCTTCTGAATCCTTCCAAATTTTTACAATATGTTTCTGAATTCTTCGGAATGCTTCCTCCTCGGGTATGCACGTATCCGTTACCCTATTTAGGCCTTTTTCCAACAAATTCCATTCATCTTGAGGCGTTAAATCACGGTAATTTGGTACGCGTTTGTAATGCGAATGTGCCACTAAATTCATGATATCTTCTTCAAGGTTAGCGCCTGTACATGAAACTATATGCACCTTATCTTGCCGTATCATTTCTGCAAAAATCTTACCCAATTCAGCAGTACTCATGGCACCTGCCAAAGAAACCAACATTTTTGAGCCCTGATTCAATTGGGCCTCATAGCCTTTTGCTGCATCAACTAAAGCTGCGGCATTAAAATGCAGGTAATACTTTTCTATAAAATCAGAAATTGCACCTTTAGTCTTCATCTTCGTCAAATTTAGAGTTGGTATTTGATTTGTAGTCAACATCATAAGTATTGTCGTAATTCTCATCAACGTCTTGACCCATAAATTTATAGCTCAACATTTTGTAATATAGTTTAGCAGCCACAAAGTCAGACGATTTATCTGCTGGATTCGGACATAATTCTACAATATCAAAACCAACCACATTTTTTTCTTCAAAAACCTGCTTTAAAAATTCCATAGTTTCGTACCATAGTAATCCCCCTGGTTCTGGCGTACCCGTAGCTGGAAGAATTGATGGGTCTAAGGCATCTAAATCAAAAGTTATAAAAACGGTATCGGTCATTGCTTCAAGCACTTTATCCATCCAATAATCATCATTTACCATATCATGGGCGAAGAATGTTTTTTCTTCCTCCATAAACGTTTTTTCAATGGCATCCATCGATCGAATACCAACTTGTACTAAATTGGTGGTTTGACTTGCCTCATTTACAGCACAAGCGTGATTATATGCACTGCCATTATAAGTTTCACGTAAGTCGGCATGAGCATCAATATGTAATACGGTTAAATTATCAAAACACTCATTGAAAGCTCGAATAATTCCTATTGAAATTGAATGCTCACCTCCAAAAAGAGTTACAAACTTATTGCGCTTTATAAACTCTTTAGTAGACTTATGCACGGCATTTACCATGGCTTCAGGCGAAGCATCTTCAGTAATTGCATCTGCTAAATAAACGCCTTGCTGATATACTTCAGAGGCTGTTTCAATATCATAAAGCTCCATGTTTTCTGAAGCCTCTAAAAAGGCGTCTGGACCTTTGTCAGCACCTTTCCCCCATGTACTAGTTCCATCATAAGGAACTGGAATTAAAACCACTTTTGCGGTTTCTAATTGTGCGAATTCGTCAGCTATACCTGCGTAATTCTTTTTAGTTTTCATTGTAATTTTTGATGTTATGCCACTACAGCAGTTAAAAGTTATGAAATAATTATTCGATATGTGATGCACTATTTTGATACCCTAGAATCTGAAGAAAATCTTCGGCCTTTTGTTGCGAATTAAAGAGGGTTGTTATGATATTTCCGTCGGTATCTCGGTCAATTAAGACGTGCTTTGGTCGTGGAATTAAACAATGTTGTAAACCCCCATAACCACCTATTGTTTCTTGGTATGCACCTGTATTGAAAAAACCGATATATAAAGGCTTGTCTCTCTTGTATTTTGGCAAGTAAATTGCGTTCATATTTTGTTCGCTATTGTAATAGTCATCACTATCACAGGTCAAACCACCTAATAATACACGCTCGTATTCATCATTCCATCGATTTATAGGCAACATGATAAATCGTTTATTTATAGCCCATGTATCAGGTAAAGTTGTGATGAATGAAGAATCAATCATGTTCCACTTTTCGCGATCGTTTTGCTGCTTCTGATATAAAATCTCATAAATAGCGCCCCCACTTTCACCTACAGTAAAACTTCCGAATTCTGTGAAAATATGGGGCACAGGCACCTCAGCTTCCGCACAGGTAATATTAATTTGGTTGATTATTTCGTCTACCATATAGGCGTAATCATACTCAAAGGCCAATGAATTTTTTATAGGAAATCCTCCACCAATATTTAAACTATCAAGTGACGGACAGATTTTCTTAAGCTTCACATACACCTTGAGACATTTCATCATTTCGTTCCAGTAATAAGCGTTATCGCGAATACCAGTATTAATGAAAAAATGAAGCATTTTCAATTCAACCTTATCATTGCCTTTGATTTGGTTTTCGAAAAAAGGAACAATATTCTTATATCCTATTCCTAAACGAGATGTGTAAAATTCGAATTTTGGCTCCTCTTCAGATGCAATACGAATACCGACTTGAAAATCATTTTCAATAACGTCAGATAACAAATCAATTTCCTCGTAGTTATCGATAATTGGAATACAGTTGGTATGGCCTTGATTAATTAAGCGACCAATATTCTCAACGTATTGGGCACGCTTAAAGCCGTTACATATGACAAAGGTATCGTCTTTAATTTTACCAGCTCTTTTAAGTTCTTCGACAATATTGATATCAAATGCTGACGAAGTTTCAATATGAATATCATTTCGCAAAGCTTCATGCAAAACATGCTGAAAATGCGAACTTTTAGTACAATAGCAATAATTATAATTGCCCTTGTATTGATGTTTCTGAATAGCATCAGAAAACCAGCCTTTGGCTCTTTCTATATTCTCTGATATTTTAGGCAAATAGGTAAATTTCAATGGGCTACCATACTCTTTAACCAGTGCACTTAATTGAATGCCATGAAAGTTTAGGTTTTCACCATCTAAAGAAAACTCTTCTTGAGGAAAATCATAGGTTTGATCAATGAGATCAATATATTTTGTATTCATTAACGATACGTATTAAAATAGAAAATTCGACAATTGTTATAGCAATCGTGTTTGCTAAATATTAAAAAATTGCAACTAAATTCTATCTCAAATAGTTATCTGTTTCTGAGTAGTAGGAAGGAAAAAATAGTCATGCTGGCTGCTGACAATTTCAGTGGCTACAGAAGTAAGCTTTAAAATTCGGTTACCTATCTGATAGGCAGTTATGAGGTTTGACTTCTTAATTCCCCAAAACCCGAACGTATAAACACGGTTCATGATGTTCAGCTATTGCTAAATAAGCAAATCGTTATGTTTCGATTTGACGTCGCAAATGAAATACATTTTTTTAAATAAACAACACTTTTTGAAAAAATTTATTTTTTTAATGAACACTAAGACATCTTCAGCATACAATATTGATATTTAGACTTTTAATTATTAATTTTCAAGAAAATAAATTGTCACAATGGTGAAAAATAGTTCAATTTTATTGATCAGCATACTTGTATTCAGCTTCATAACATCTGCAATAGCACAAATACCTGAGGGGGTTTTTATAACCGACCAAGATAATATTCGGCATGAACTTAAAGTTTCTGATGAATATTTTATTCATACGATTTATCAAACATCACCTTCAAAATTTATTAAAACCGTCGGCGGCTTTTATACCATTTCAAATTCTTCGTTAGAAGTACAATTAGAATTTAATTCAGATTATGCTGTTGATTCAGTTTCTATCGTAAAAATTCCTTATAAATTTAAGAAAGGCCAACTCATTTTTGATTTGGATACTGTATTAGTTTTTGATCAAATAAAACCCTTAACACAGGATTTAGATGGACAATGGTTATTCGCGACCAGAGGGCCAGATACAGGTCAAGTGCGAAGAGGAGAAGAAAATTCGAGAAAAACCTTGAAATATTTACAAGACAATCGATTTCAATGGATTGCTTTCAACACCGAATCCTTCAAATTTCATGGTACTGGCGGCGGTTCTTTTTCTTCTAAAAACGGTGTATATACTGAATTAATAGATTTCTTTTCTAAAGATAATTCTCGTGTTGGTGCTGCATTGAATTTCAATTATGAACTTCAAAATACTGATTGGCATCACACTGGCATGAACAGCAAAGGAAAACCAATGTATGAAATCTGGTCAAAGAGGGTATCAAAATAAAAACTTCTTGCAATCACTCCGAAAACAAACTAGGAAGCCAAAGTGATATTTCTGGAAATAAGGTCACCAAAGTCAACACTCCAAAACTCAATAATAAAAATGGGAATCCTGCCTTACTGACCTTTCCTATTGATACCTTTCCAATACTTGAAGCTACAAACAAACAAACTCCCACTGGTGGCGTTGTTAGTCCGATAATTAAATTCAGTACTGCAATTACTGCAAAATGAATAGGATCTACGTCAACCGCAATAGCCAATTTCAATAAAATGGGAAATAAAATCAATAAAGCTGCTATGGTCTCCATAAACGTTCCCACTGCAATTAGCAAGATATTGATCAATAATAACACTACATATTTGTTCGTGCTAAAGCCTAATATTTCACCTGATATTAATTGCGGAATGTGCTCTGTTATCAAAATATAGCCGAATAAATTAGCAAAACCCACCAACACCATTAGCGAAGCAGAGGTTTTCATTGAATCTAAAATGACTACCTGCACATTTTTAAAATTCAATCGTTTGTAAACAAACTTACCTATTAACAAAGCATATAGTACGGCTACAATTGAGGCTTCAGTTGGTGTAAACAAACCTCCTATAATACCAAACAAAATAATGAAGGTCATTAATAGTGACCAAAATGTTGCAACAAAGCCTTTGGCTACCTGACTAATGCTACTTCTTTCATGTTTTGGATAGTTTTTTTTGCGTGCGATGAAATAAGTTACTAGCATTAAACCAACACCTAAAAGCAAGCCAGGAATTGCTCCTGCCAAAAACAATTTCCCCACTGACAAACCACTTAATGTTGCGGCAATAATCATAGGTACACTCGGAGGTATAATGGGTCCAACCGTAGAAGATGCTGCAGTAATTGCACATGAAAATTCTGCATCATAGCCTTCTTTTTTCATTGCAGGTATCATTACAGAGCCCATACTGGCAGTATCAGATATTGCTGTACCAGAAATACCTGCAAAAAGCATAGAAGCTCCAATATTAACTAAAGCTAAGCCACCTCTAATATGCCCAAAAAGATGATTGCAAAAATCAATGATTTTCTCGGTTAACCCACCTTGATTCATCAAATTACCGGCGATAATAAAACCAGGAATACTTAACAATACAAAGACATCAATACCCGAATACATTTTCATGGGCATTAAAATCAAAGGTATATCTGCACAAATCAAATAGACAAAACACGACAACCCCAACGCAAATGCTATAGGATAACGAAAGACTAAAGCTGCAACGAAAACGATGACCAAAATCCAAATCATGCATTTCTATTTTTAAAAGTTTTAATGATTTTAGGCCAAGCATAATAACAAATGGTGCTGCCCATAATTAACATACTTGAGAATGCCATACCCATATTCAAACCAAGGCTTGGTGATTTTTCCGTTACTCCTAATGCAATAAAGAAAACCGAATAAAAGGAAAAAATGGCAAAGATTAAAAATGTTATTATAGGAATTGCATGATCAACAACTCGCCTTAATTTTGGACTAAAGCGATTATAAAACATATCTAAATGCACGTAACAATTTGTCTTTAAGGCTAAGCCAGATGCAAATGCTATAGCATAAATGAATAAAAATCGTGAGGCTTCTTCAGTCCAAGAAGGCGTATCAAACCATGAAAACCGACATACAATTTGCAATAACACTATTGCAATTAAACCCCAGGTACTTAATAGCGTACCGTATTTAAGTATTTTACCGATTGCTTTTCGCATATGCTTCTTGTTGGCTTTTTAGTTCTTTATAGATTTTTTGCATATCAGGTGATAAACTTTGGTAGATTGCGCTTTCACATTTTTTTGCAAAAGCATCAGTATCTACTTCAATAAATTCCATGCCTTTTGCCTTTAATGCTTCTACTACAATTTGTTCGTTTTTTAAGAACATATCGTGTTCATATTTTTGCATGTCTTTACCAGCTTGTATGATTAATGCTTTAAGATCATCAGGCAACTTTTGAAACTGTTTTTCTCCAATAACTGGGTATACCCAACTCATTACGTGGCCTGTCAAATTCACATATTTTTGAACTTCGGAAAAACCAGCATTATTGATCATCGCAAACGGATTCTCTTGCGCGTGAATTGTACCTTGTTGTAATGAAGTAAACACCTCTGAAAAAGCCATGGGTGTGGGTTTAGCACCAAGTGCGCTCCATGTTGTTACAAAAGAGGGGACATTCGGTACACGAATGATCATACCATTTAAATCGTCGGGATGACGAATGGGCCTATTAGAAGTTAAATGTCTTGGACCCCTTTCGAAATGACCTAAAGCTCGTAATCCAGCTTTCTCTATCATCTCTGTTTCCATAAGTTTGCCAGTAGCACTTTTAATATAAAGATTCATATCTGTCGAATCTTTCATTAAATATGGGAGTTCGCAAAAAGTGGCAACCTCAAACCAATTGGTTAATGTTGAACCTGTTGTGGTCATATCAATAACCTCAGCTTGAATCAATCGAATAGCCTCAATTTCTTTAGCCAATTGCTCTGAAGGATAAGTCTCTACTTTTATTCTTCCCTTAGAGCGTTCTTCTACAATTTGGCCAAAATATGAGAACGCTTTAAACCACGTATGTTCTTCATTAACCAATAGTGCCGTACGCAAAAGAAACTCAGGCTCCTCATTTTTGGGTTTACAATTGGTTAAAATTAAGCACAACAAACCCAAAACACTGTAGCTTATAAGACGAATACAGGTTTGAATTGATTTAGTCTTCATAAATATCTTATTCATAAACCTCTACGATCATTTCAACTTCTACTGCCATATTTCCCGGTAAAGATGCCATACCTACTGCCGCTCTCGCATGTTTTCCTTTTTCACCAAAAACTTCGACCATTAAATCAGAATAACCATTGATTACTTTAGATTGATCTGTAAAATCATGTACAGCATTCACCATTCCTTTAACTTTTACAATACGACTTACTTTATTCAAATTTCCTAGTTCTGATTTTAAAACTGAGAGCTGATTAATTGCCGCCCACCGTGCTGCTTCATATCCTTGTTCCACTGATAATTCTGCTCCTAACTTTCCAATCACATTTTTACCATTATCCATTTTTGGTCCTTTACCGGCCAAAAATATTAAATTACCAGAACGCACTGCATGCACATAATTCGCTACAGGAGTTTCTGGTATTTTTAGCTCTATACCTAAATCCGATAATCGCTTTTCAGGATTATAATTGGCGTCTACAGCAGTCTCTTCTATTGAAGATTTTAACGAGTTTTTATGATCTACTGAAAAATTACAAGATGCTAAAGATAATATAGCGAGTACAATTAAGATAATTTTCATTACATGTTAATTAAAAATAAAGAGAGTAAAGTACTATAAATTAAGTAATATAAAGTCATATTATTTCATTGGGTGTTGTTCTAATAACTCAGAAGGTGTATAAAACCCTTCTTTACTTTCAATTTCTGCTCTTACTTTTTTGACAGTTTCAGGTAAAATAGGTAAAGCCTTATTGGTATTCATATTTCTTGCATAGGTTAAGACCGCGGCAATTTCATCATCTTTTAGTAAGGCACCGAAAGGAGTCATTGGCACCTGACCAGGATAACTTTTACCCAAAACTTCGATTGGGCCTATCAATCCTTTTATGGTTAATTTGATGAGTCTATCTTCATTACCTGTCACCCATCTTGAATCAATTAATGGCGGAAAACCAGAAGCCGTCAATCCTTTACCGTCTTTTTGATGACAAGTAGCACAATAACCATCTTGTTCATAAATAGCTTTGCCTTTTATAAACAGTGCTCGATTACTCCCAATTAGTTCGGTTTTAATTTCCTCTTTAACTTCTCCAAGTCTTCTATTTTCTAAATGAGCTATTGCTGCTTCATAGGGTTTTTGCATCCAGGCATCAAGCTTCTTTTTACCAGCTTCTTGAATAATAGGCAATCCAATTTCCTTTGGCAACCACGAAGCTGCAACTAAAGCTTCTAATCGAACTCTCGGATGATCATCTTTTACAGCAGTCATTAATAACTCCGACTGATTTAAAATTTGATGACCGCCATATCTTAAAACCTTCACCGCAGCACTTCTTACACGGTAATCAGACGCATTTAAAACTGTATTTAAAATCGACCTATTAATGTTATTAGCACCCCAGCTTACCCATAAACCTTCTAATAATAATCGTTCATAATTTTCATCTTTTTTATCAAGGTTAGCAATCCATGTATTTAACTTTTTGACTACTTCAGACGTGTTGCGCCCTCTCAATTCTCTTTTAGTTCTATATCGGGTACGATATTCGGGTAGTTTTAAATTCTCAAACAATTCTTCTATGGTAGCATCAATAATTTTAGCAGGTGATACCAAAGGTTTTGATGGATAGGTAACGCGATAAACTCGACCATGTGCGTGGTCACGAAGCGGATCTCGAGCGTTATGCTGCATATGCCCAATTAACACATTGTGCCAATCAATCAAATACAAAGAACCATCAGGGGCAAATTCCATATCTACCGGTCTAAAGTTTTTATCTGTTGCACTTATAAGATCTTGCCGATGTCTAGTTATATATCCAGCAGTTTTTGGGTCATCATAAATTCGATGTTGTTTGGTTCCCAAAAATCCAATAGTATTATTTATTAGGAGGTCTCCTTGTACGTTTTCCGGAAAATGTCGGCTAGAAACAAACTCCATTCCTGAAGTAGGTCTAACCATATGGTCATTTTCAATAAAATTTGATGGAATAGGAGAGCTTACGCCATACCGTGGTTGTATCGTTCCGGGCATCATCCAACTGGCGGAAGGCCCTGAGGTATGAATGAAAAAATTCTGGCCCCAATCATCAAATGCAATCCCCCAAGGATTCGGAATAGCTAACTGCGCTGTTCTTTCTAAATGATGACGTTGCGGACTATATCTATAAAAACCCCCATTAGTCCCTCTAACGGGCCCATATGCTGTTTCTATATTAGAATGCAAAAAGGTGCCTTCTCCCATATAAATGGCACCAGAGGGGTCAGTTGTGAAAGCACTAATGGCATGATGCGTATCATGATCATCAAATCCGCTAAGAATGATTTCTTTTACATCGGCTTTATCATCTCCATCAATGTCTTTTAATAAAACCAAATTCGTTCCTTGAGAGACATAAACACCTTCTGAAGCAATCTCAAATCCTATAGTTAGATGAAGTCCACTAGCAAAGGTAGTTTGTTTGTCTGCTTTAAAATCACCATCGGTATCTTCTAAAATAATAATCTTATCATTGGGCTTGCTATCTCCTGGCTTAAAATGCGGATAACTAGGCATTACCCCTACCCATAATCTACCTGCATTATCAAAAGACATCTGTACAGGGTTAGCCAAATCGCTAAACTCTTTTTCAGAAGCAAAAAGCTCTATTTTATATCCTTCAGCAACCTTAATTTTATTAAGTGCATCTTCACCATATAAGTATTCAGGGTTTCCATTTTTATGACTTATTTTATAATTAGTTTTAACCTTCGGAAGTTCATTCGTTTGCGCATCAGCAACTGACAGATTTAATTTTTCTCCTTGTATTGCTTTCCAAATTGCAGTGTCGCGAATAGCGGTCAACTGTCTAATTTTCTCTATTTCAAAGGGGTAATTATCTGGTCCAAACGGATCAAATCTTCTACCATAAACATGCACACCATTAGGAATTTTAAAATCATTATGCCAATACCAATTTTTCTCATTAACAGCTTCGTTCACCAACTCACGGTTATCATCTGACATCAAAGTACTCTTGCCAAAAATAGAATTACTCAGAAAGTTAGCTAATTTCAAATAACCCTCATTATTTAACTGAAAACCATCGGCAGTCAGATTTTTAGATGTACTGGCATACCAGCCTTTAGAAGCCTCAAAAGCGTTAACAAAAACCACACTTTCATCGAGAGCTACCTCTTGCATGACTTGTGTATACATCTCCAAATTCTTATTCTCTTTAGTACCATCAGGAAGGTCATTAGTATCAGACAGGTCTTCAAAAGCAATAGGAGAAACTAACGCCAATTGTGGTGCTGATTTTCCATTATATTTTTTACCTAAGGTATGTTTTACGAAAGCACGAAGTTCTTTCTTAAAATTCTCAAGACCCTCTTGGCCCTCAAAAGATTCCGTATACCCAAAAAAACCAATAACGATATCTGCCTCAAGGTTAGTAATCCATTCATCAGGAGAAGGAAAATGACCAACTCCTCCTTTTTGATGCCCACCATCATCTTCCAAAAAATGAACTACGCTACCATCGTCATGTTCAAAAGCATCAGCACCAGGAAAAGCCCATGGATTGGAACGCGAAGCATGGGGTCTAAATCCGGGAGTATTTCCTGCATCTCCCATATTTCTAATTATCAAGTTACTATCAGAATACCTTAACTGCATTTCGGTTTCAAAATGACCAAAATTCATCATCCTCGAGGCCATGTTATTACCTATAATCACTATATGATCATTCTTATTAATGTCAATCGTATTTTGCTCATTTTTAGCACAGCTAAGCATCGTGATTAGCACGATTAAAAGCATTCCTAAATACTTGAAAAACTTACGAAACATTAACTTCATACATAACGGTTTTAATTAGGTCAAATTAACATGTACTCCTTCTTTTACTGAAATTTCACAAGCTTCAATTATCTTTTGACAAGTAATTGCATCTTGCAGACTTGAAAGTGGATCTTCTCCATTTCTTACCACTCGGTTAATAAAATGAGTAGCAGTATTTTTTATAGACTCTGGGTAATTATGATAGGTTTGAGAATGAGCTCCATTTCTTTCATTTATCACGAAATCGCGGTAACTATAACGTGTGCTTCCTTTAGTTCCAATTACTTTGATAATACATGTCCATGGGTCACCCGCATGATCATCATTTGCAAAACTTGCACACAAATGGCTCAGGGTTCCATTTTGCATTTGAATATTAGCCATTGCCACGTTCTCTTGGGGTGCTAAAGTCTTATCAACCGTATTACTGAAGCATGATACTTTCGATGGTTCACCCGCCAAAAACAACATGGTATAACTATGATGTGTTAAAATTTGTCGAATAACTCCAGGATATCTCGCTCTAATTTCATCAGCATGATGAATATTGTACATCATATAAAACTGAGTTATTTCTCCAAGCTTACCACTTTGAATCATACTTTTTGTTCTTTCAATAGAAGGCTCATAAATGTAATTATGTACGGGCATGCATCTGACCCCAGCCTTATCAATAGCTACTTGCATTTCACGCAATTCAACTATACTTGATGCCGCAGGTTTTTCAACCAGTATATGCTTACCTGCTTTTGCTGCTTTAATGGTGTATTCACAATGGGTTTCCATATTTGTAAGTACAAAAACAGCTTGTATTTCTTGATCTGATAAAAGCTGATCAACAGAATTATATGATTTACATCCAAACTCATTAGCTTTTGCTTGCCCTTTTTCTCTGGTACGATTCCAAAGTCCTACTAGTTTAGCCCCAGCTAAATCATGTATGGCTCGGGCATGTAAGTTGGCAATATCACCAGCTCCAATAAATCCTATTCCGATGGTTTTCATGTGCCTAAATTTGAATATTCGAGAGTACCTTTTTCTGCCATTTCTTTGAAAGCCAATAAAGATTTGCGAATTCCTTCAGAAATTGTAGTTAATGGAAGGTTTGAAAATGTGTTTATTATTTTAGAATGGTCTAAATCACAAATAAAGAGATTTGGAGGTGCATTTTCAATTATAGACAAAGAAGTATAATCTCCCATTCCTAATGCTTCAGCTTCGCGAGCAGCAAGCTCTAAAAAAGTTTGAATCGGAATCGTGTTTCCTTGAATATTAAAAGCACCATAACCATCAAAATCTTGAAGGGTTACCGCGGCAAATTGAGCTCCAACATCTTCGACAAAGTGATAGTTTTCTCGACCTTTATAAGGCATTCGAAATGGCATCAATTTTTCATTATATGCCCCTAAAACAATAGCTTTCAAGGCATTAGTTGGGGCTGATGTTTTGCCTTTATCTCTTCCTTTTCCGTAAGTGGTATTTATACGAAGGCACACTGTAGGCACTTTGGTTTTGTCATGAAAAAAGCGAGCTAAATGTTCGCCTGCCAATTTCCAAATTCCGTAATGGTTAGGTGGTGCTAATGCAACGTCTTCAGGAATAATTTCTTGTGAATACATTGATCGCATACCATATACAGCACCTGAACTAGCAAATACAAAACGTTTTAAATTTTGCAGTTTTTCTGCGGCATCAAATAATGCCATGGTACCGCCAGTATTGATTTCCATTCCTCCGATATGATCTCGTGAGCAATCAGGACTTTGATAAGCGCCTAAATGAATAATATGCGTAGGATTTGTTTGAAGTAAAACCTGTTCTATTTGTGAATAATCAGAAACATCTAAGGTTACAAATTGTAATCTAGAATCAAGGTTTTCACCCAACCAAAGTTTTAAGGGTTCGACGTTATTTGATCTCGTAGCGATAACGATTTTTTCAACTTGATTAGATTTTAGGAGTTTATAAATAGTAACTGAACCAATACAACCTGTACCTCCGGTAATAAATATAGTATGCATTATTAAATTGATATTAGTTTGAAAAAAATCAAATTGGGTTTATCAAAAGATATTTTACTCATTTCCTTTTCTATAACTTAATCGTTTTCAATTCATTTTTACAACAGCCTTCATGTTTTGGGCTTTAATAGAGTCTTCGAAAGCCTGAGTTATGTTTTCAAAATCATATAGATCAGTATAGTGTTCTGCCGGAAATACTCCCGTAACCATCAACTTCATAGCAGCCATATAATCATCTCGACAAGATCCCATAGAACCCCTCATATTCAGCGAGGTTCTGGTTAAATGAGTAGCATTAATTGACACTTCTTGCCCATAAGTTGCAATAACACAAATGTCACCCTCAGGTCTAACTACATCGATAGCTTCAGTTAATACCGAAGGTACGCCCGAACATTCAATGAGCAAATCAACTTTACCATTCGCACCAAAAGGTATTCCGTCGTCATCATTAATTCCCGTTTGAAGCTGCATTGTTAAAGAATTTTCAGGGGAAACTTCCAATGTTATAAAGCCTCTTTCTTTAGCCTTCTTTAGACGTATATCTCTATCATGAGAAATACCGGTTACGGCAACACGAGCTCCAGCAGCCCTAGCAACCTCCGCAGACATCAAACCTATAATTCCGCATCCTGTAACTACAACATCATCACCTGGTTTTATATCGCATTTATGATATAAAGCATTTGTAATTATTGACAAAGGCTCAACCAAAGCACCTTGTACTGGTGAGAGTCCTTTTAATAAAGGTACTACCCGATCAGATTCAAGTATTACCTGTTGACCAAAGCCTCCATTTCTGTGAAATCCTATTATTTCTTTTTGTGGACAAAGATTCCATTTGGCTACACTGCATGCAGGGCAATCTTCATTTTGGCAGCCTAACATGGCTAAGGGAGTAAATACGTCACCCACTTGAATATCTCCGTGATCACCAGGGCCTAATTCTATAACTTCAGCGCTAAATTCATGACCAATAATTCGTGGCCGTTGAACCCAGTCAAAATTGGCTTTACCAATAGATGCACTATTATCAGATCCACATATACCAGTATATAAAGTCTTTGCTCTGATCTCTCCTTCTTTCAACGAGGGAAGTTCTAGCGCTACCACAGCAGTGTTGCTGGTTACCGACACCCCAGAATTCGGATAAATTTTTTCTTTTCCTTGTAGACAAAAGCCTTTTAATGTTTCATTCATGCTATATGTTACTTGTTAAAATTTTTATTCTTTTTAATACCATCACTTCAAGTTCACCCCAGTATTTTGCCAACTTTTTGATTTTGCCGATTGCAATACTGCTTCACAAACTTTTTGTGTTTCTTGTGCTTCTTTAAAGGTTGGTGAGCAAGGTTTCCCTTCCTCTAAACTTTTTAAAAAATCAGCAATGTGATGCACAAAGCTATGTTCATAACCAATTGATAATCCCGGCACCCACCACTTATCCATATAGGGTTGATCGCCATCGGTAACGTGAATAGATCGCCATCCTCTCTCCAAAGAATCATCTCGATGGTCAAAATATTCTAATCGGTTTAAATCATGTAAATTCCATTTAATAGAAGCATGTTCTCCATTTATTTCAAATGTAAATAATGCCTTATGTCCTCTCGCGTACCTTGTAGATTCAAATAATCCTAACGAGCCATTATTAAAATGGCAATGAAAAAGGCAAGCATCGTCTATTTCTACCTTTTGTTTTTCACCTGTAACGGTATGGGTTCTTTCAGTAATAAATGTTTCGGTCATTGCCGAAACATCTTTAATTCCGCCATTTAACCACATTGCCAAATCAATACAATGTGCCAATAAATCTCCCGTTACTCCAGAGCCAGCAGCATCATTATCTAAACGCCATAATCCTTCACCACCTTGAGGTAATTCTGGGCTAATGGTCCAGTCTTGTAAAAAGTTGGTACGAAAATGAAATATCTTACCCAACTTTCCAGCTTCCAATAATTGCTTTGCCAGCGTAACCGCTGGTAATCTTCTGTAGTTGAAATATACCGTATTTGGCACACCAGCCTTTTCAATAGCATCGACCATAGGTTGCGCCTCAGCTACTGTTCTTGCAAGTGGTTTTTCACATAATACCATTTTACCTGCCTCGGCGGCGGCAATTGCAATTTCAGCATGCATATTATTCGGCGTGCAAATATCAATGGCGTCTATATCATCTCGAGCAATCAACTTTCTCCAATCAGTTTCTACAGACTCAAAACCCCATTGTTGTGCAAAAGTTTTTACACGTTCTTCATTTCGTGCACAAACAGCCTTTAATACTGGCTTATATTTTAATTCAGGAAAAAAGTTACCAATTCTTGAGTATGCATTTGAATGCGTTCGCCCCATAAATCCGTAACCCACTAAACCTATTCTTAATTCTTTTTTGCTCATTTTTATGCTATTCTTGTATTATTCTGCTTCGTACCATCCGTGTAACTCACGTACTTTAATCATTTCATTTAATATATCATTCCATGTTTTTGGTTGCATCATCACATCATTTGGAAACATGCATCCATCCCAACAAATGTGTTTGAACTTTTTGGTTAAAACTCCATTTTCATCACGTAACCAATGCCCAGCATCAATGGCAATATCTAATTTTCCATTAGGGTCAGAAGCTTGGCAATGTCTACCAGTTTTATCATGAGAACCGGCTCCGAAGACCGTTCCATCATTTTGTGCCACATGAAAATCAATTGTCCAGGGTCTTAAAGCGGCGGTTAATGTTTGAAGTCCTTTTGTTAGAGCCTCTCGATCTTTCCAATCAAAATTTGGAGGCAAAATTCTTTCGTCTTCTTTATTATACCCTAAAAGATATAATAAGGTATGTGCCATATCGGCTTGAAAACCGATATTTGGTCTATCTACAGCTTCTAGGGTATTCAGCATTGTTTTCCACCCGTGCATGCCACCCCAGCAAATTTCTCCTTCTGCTGCTAATGATTCACCATAATCAGCTGCCACATCGCAGGCTTCTCGAAAAGTTTGTGCTATTAATTTTGTATTACCAATTTCATCTTTGGCCCAACTTATTGGATCTACTGATGAATCTATTCGTATTACCCCATTCGGTCTAACTCCTAAATCTCTTAGCGTTTTCCCTATTCTACATGCTTTTTGAACTTGTAAAACAAACTGTTTTCTTTCTTGTAATGACCCCATTGCTGACCCACCACCAGTACCTGCCCAAACTGGAGCTACTAGACTACCAACCTCTAAATTTTTGGCAATGGCTTTTGCTGCAATTTCTTTAATAGTATCTCCGTCTGCATCTATGTCTAAATGTGGTTCAGCAACAAAAAGATCAAATCCGTCAAATTTGACACCATTCACCTCTGCATTTGCCGTAAGTTCAATCATAGTATCAATACCAATGGCTGGTTCTGAATCTGGCCCCTTACCCACCACACCAGGCCATGAAGCATTATGAAGTTTTGGAAAATTATTTGGTCGCATATAATTGTTTTAGAGTGGTTATATGTTTATTTTGTGCACGTACACAAGTTATTGAAATATTGTTTTAATTTAACCTGCTGAAGGATAGATATTGATTGTTTACTAAAACAAATGGTTATTTTGTGTTAATAAAGCAAGACAACTTAAAAATTATTATGATAATAACAAAAAAGTAATTAAACTTATAGATTCTAATTAATACATCAACCAAACAAACTAATAACACATTTTATATAATTCATATTATGGAAACAAAAACAAACTTAAATGCTAACAGACTTTTTTACGGTAGTTGTTTTGCATTGATTACCACAGCATTCTCTTTTGCTATAGCTTCAGGTACCTTAGATCAATTAATAAAAGAGCTAAGTTTATCGGCGAGTCAAGGTAGTCTTATCACATCAATGTGGTTTTTGGGCTTCCCCATATCCATGGTAATTGGTGGATTAATTTACCATAAAGTAGGTGGGAAAATAATTATGCAATTTGCTTTTTTTGCACATCTTGTTGGAATATTACTCCTCATATTTTCGGGTAATTTCATTGGATTGTTGATTGCAAATCTTTTGATAGGGCTTGGAAATGGCTGTACAGAAGCCGCTTGTAACCCAATGATTGCTGATGCTTATGAAGGCAACAAAATGAGTACTATGCTAAATCGATTTCACATGTGGTTTCCGGGAGGAATCGCCATTGGAAGTTTACTATCAGGTTTTATGACAAATAATGGTATTCTTGGTGTAAACCAAATGTGGCTTTTAGTGATACCGGCATTAATATATGGTTATCTGTTTTTAGGACAAAATTGGCCAAAAGCTAAGGTTAAAGAAGCATCAACATTAAAAGGAAATGTTAAAGCTATGTTTACACCTTTGTTTTTATTTGTTGCTATTTGCATGTCTTTAACAGCAATTTCTGAGTTTGGGCCAAATCAATGGGTTGGATTAATATTAGCGAAAAGCGGTGCAGAACCAATGGTTATATTAGCTCTAACAGCAGGTTTAATGGCTGTAGCTCGTTATTTTGGCGGAAATATGGTTGCTAAATTTGATCAAGTTGGAGTACTTCTCGGGTCAGCCGTATTGGCAACAATTGGAGTCTACTTATTTAGTACCCAAACAGGAGCAATGGCCTATGTAGCTGCCATCGTTTTTGCCTTAGGTATTGCATATTTCTGGCCAAATATGATCGGACTAGTCGCTACCAAAATTCCTAAAAGTGGTGCCTTAGGTATGTCAATAGTTGGTGGTGTTGGTATGTTTGCTAACTCAATATTTCAAAGAATAATTGGAGGTTGGATTGATTCAGATAGAGCCGCTGCATCCGCCAACGGTTTATCAGGTGATGAACTTGAGTTGGTAGCAGGTCAAGCTACTATGGGTACTATGGCATTGTTTCCAGGAATTTTGATTGTATTGTTTACGCTACTGTACTTTTGGTTAAAGAACAAAAAAGATGATGAAATAATACCTTCAGCTGCCCATTAATAGCTCTATTTTGCACTAATTCTCAAAGAGATAATCAGTGCAATTTACCTAGAGCGGGTGATTGAATTTTTGTTCATTAACCTCGCTTTCGCGGGAAGGATACTATAAAGTCTTATTTTATGAAAATAGGAATGAACTTACTCCTTTGGACAAATCACGTTACAGAGGAACATTACCCCATAGTTGACACTCTAAATAAAGTTGGCTACGATGGTATTGAACTCTATATGGGTGAAGGTGATATAAAGCACTATACTAATTTAGGAAATCACTTTTCAGAATTAGGTTTGGGTGTAACGACCGTTACCGGGTTAGCTCCTGAAGAGAACATATCTTCACCAGATTCAGCAATTAGAGCAGCCGGATTAGATCGATTGAAGTGGGCTATTGACAATGCCCATGCCTTGAAAGCAGAACGAATCTGCGGACCAATACATTCTAGTTTTGCTTATTTTTCAAGACAACCGCCAACTACTGATGAAAGAAAACGAAGCGCCGAAATGCTTCGAAAAGCAGCTGAATATGCTGAAGGCACCGACATCATTCTTTGTCCTGAGGCTTTAAATAGATTCGAATGCTACCTCTACAATACCATGGCCGATCTTAAGGTTTTAGTCGATACGGTAGATCATCCGAACTTAGGTGCCATGTATGATACACATCATAGCAATATTGAAGAAAAAAGTCAGTCAGTAGCATTAAAAACTATTGCACCTGTGTTAAAACACATACATATTAGCGAAAATGATCGTGGAACACCAGGAAGCGGGCAGGTTCAATGGAATGATGTATTTACTACCATTCGAGAAATTGGATACGATGGTTGGTTAACCATTGAAGCCTTTAGTACCTTAATACCTGAATTTGCTAATGCTATTAATGTTTGGCGAAACTATTCTCCTTCAGAAGAGATTTACACGAAAGGGTTAGAATTTATTAAAAATGGTATTTGCTAGCTACTATCTTAAGGTTAAAACATAAATATTGGAATATGAAAAAATTACTATTTATACTTATTTGTGTCACAACTTTTGCCTGTAAAGAACAAAAAACTGAAAAAGCGGTAATGGTCCCAGTTGAAAATATACCCGAACAATGGTTGACATTTGAAGGCAAAGACGCTAATGCCAAACATATTGTCTTCATTTCAGGTGATGAAGAATATCGATCAGAAGAAGCATTGCCACAATTGGCTAAAATTCTTTCAAAACACCATGGTTTCAAATGCACCGTTCTGTTCGCACAAGACCCTCAAAAACCCGGCATAGTCAATGCAAATTACTTAAACAACATTCCAGGACTTGATGCCTTAGACCATGCTGACATGATGGTTGTTTTTACAAGATTTAGAGCACTACCCGATGAGCAAATGCAACATATTGATAATTACCTTAAAGCTGGCAAACCTTTAATTGGAATACGTACTGCGACGCATGCGTTCAACTATACCGACAAAGATTCAACAAATTTTGCACATTATAGCAATGGATATTCAGGCCAAGAATCTGCTTGGACAGATGGTTTTGGGCGATTAGTTCTTGGAGAAAAATGGCATTCACATCATGGACATCATAAACATCAAAGTACGCGAGGTATTATTGCTCCAAATGCCGAAGATAGCGCTATAACCAACGGTATCAAAAGTGGTGATATTTGGGGTCCTACTGATGTTTATGGTGTGCGCTTACCCTTGCCAGAAGATAGCCAACCCATAATTCTTGGTCAAGTCATCAATCGTGAGGGAGCATTTGACGAAAATGATGCTTACTACGGAATGAAACCCTCTGACCATACCCTAGCTAAGGTTAACAATAATAATTTAAAAGTCAATGAAGTTTTAATGCCTATAGCTTGGACAAAAAGCTATCAAATTCCTAATGGAAAAAAGGGACGTGTTTTCACATCTACCATTGGTGCAGCTACGGACATGACCAATGAAAGTGTTCGCCGTCTTTTAGTAAATGGTATTTTCTGGTCAATGAATGAAACAATTCCTAAAAAAGCCAATGTTTCTTTGGTTGGTGCATTTATCCCTTCAGCTTATGGTTTTAAAAAGGCTGATTACTGGATAAGTAAGCAGTTATCTATTGCTGATTTAAAGTAATTCTCCGTTTTTGTTAGCAAGGTGATTACCACTTATTACTTAGGTTCAAAGTTTTTGTCTATGGTCATTATCCATTGATCTAATTCAAAACCATCTTCTCGCATTGAAAATGAGATAATGTGCTCCCCTGGTTCTGTAACATTTAAATAAATAGTTTGAGGTGTGCCACAATGATTTTCAGGTACACGTTGAGCGGAAGACCAGGTCCATTCATTTTTTCCTTTACACCATTGTAGTCGGGCACCGCTCTCTGGCCATTTTCCATCTATTCCCACGTGAACTCCATTATCTTCGGGGCCTGCCGAATACGCTCTTGCCCAAACGTAATATTTTCCTGGCTTGGTAAAATTCACTTTATAAGAAACAATACCACCAGTACCAGGTTCTGGAAAAAAGTTCACCCCATCAATCAACTTATCATCATGGGTTACTCTTGTGTCTGGTAATGCCTCTATGTAATGACCATTACTGGCCTTATCACTATGGTTTTCTATACCAATTTTATCTGCCGAAGTAGAAGGTTTTATATGCCACATTCTAGGGCTACCATTACTCGAATTATATTTAAAATCTTCAGCTTCAACAGTAATGACACCGTTTGTTGCTTCTATCGGAACTATTGATTTTAACTGTTGTTTCATCACAAGGTGAGAAGGAGCCAAAATCAATTTGCCCCACCTACCTCGTGACCATGCAGTTTCATTATTTTCAGGTATTTTACCATTTGTTACAGCCATAGAACCCACTTCTATAATGTCATTGGTTGCCACAAAAAACTCCCCTAAATTATGGTTCACCTGATTATATGTTGCTGAGGTAGTAGGATTATTTAAGGTGTCTATTACGGTTCCGTTTAGTTTAACCAAATAGACTGACTCTCCATCATTTTCGGTCATGGTTAATAGTGATAAGCGATACACAGAAGATTCGCCTCTAAACACAGTTTTCGCACCCGCAAATTTATTTCTCATTGTAATATTAGCAGCGTCTATTGCCAATGCCTTATTCTTTTCATCTTTGTAATAAATAGCTGTACCTTTCGATTCGTTTATTTCAAAATCAGTTAAGGCGTTTAATTCCATACCTATTTTACTGCTCGCTTGAATTTTGGTTTTTATAGGGTTTTTAGTGCTCAGCAAGGCCACCCAATCTTTTTCTCGATGTGGAGGATATCCAATATTTACGAGACCGCCACCTTTTACACTTTTAACAGTACCTGATTGAAGATTTCCTCCAGTTCTAGGGTTGTACCATTTTACGGTAAACCTTGTTTTTGCACCTGTTAAGTCTAAAAGAGTTTCTTTAACTTCAGGCAAATAGATGGCATAAATGTTCCCATTTTCAGCAAAAACAAAGTCTTTGGTGTTTGCAGTTAAACCGTTTACCGTTTTCATTTTATTGAAAGGCAAATGTGCTTGAAAAAAATCAAGAGCATATTTGGTTTGTTTCCACAAGATATCTCTAGATCTAAAATCTTCACAATTTAAATCCATATGGGCAAACTTATACCCGAAATACCATTCTACACCAGAGCCACCGGCCATTAAGTTTCCCCAAAGCACCTCTGAACGCATTTGATCATGATCAGGGTCATCAACATCTGGCTTAGCACCAACATTTGCAGGTCCGATTTCATCTAAAGGAACAACCCATTGATGCCCTGTTTTTTGTGATTCAAGAATCCATTTTTCAGTTGTTTTATTTACTTCTGATGGATGATGAAGTTGTATGGAAGGACCGGTTAGGTCAGGAAAGCCTAAAAGGGGTGTCAGAATTTCATCTTGCTGAGATATTCGAGCATGGGTGTGTAATGCAATATGATTTTTATAAGGATCATGGGTTTTAAGATAGGTTGCACTTTGTTTTCTATCGTTATCATCTTGCGCTTTTGGAGACCACTTGACATAACCATTCTCTTCTCCCAAATTCCAAGTCAGACCCAAATGATGTCCAAATCTTGCAATTAATTCTCGATAATATAATTTTCTCTGAGTTTGTGTTTCTCCAATATCTAAAAGCAATTCATTCTCCGTCTCTTGAGTAAACAAATGAAGCATAATACCCAAAGAAGTCATGTGGTCAAAAAGAATTTCCCATTGATCAAGTTTACTACAATCAAAACGGTAGCGTTCATTACTATTTATCCATGGCCAAACATCGTTTCCATCACCTTGTACATTCATCGTTAGAAAATACATAGAATTCACTTCTTTAGAAGCTAAATAATTCATGGCTCCAATAATGTTCTTTCCTTTTCCTTCTTTCCAAGTAGGGTCACCGGGCTTCCAATCATCAGCATGAGGCTTATAGAAATGGGTTGCTGGTGTTTGATCAAACTCATAATAACCCAGTAAATTCTCCGGACTACCTGCTCCTCCTTTTAAAAAATACTCTTTGGTATCTTCAAATTGTAAATAGCGTTCGTTTACATATTGTAATCTTCCTTTAGATCTAAAATCAGTTCCCTTTTTATCAGATTTAAAAATTGTGAAATTCCCAGAAACTCCATCAAATGAAACTGCTTCACCGGCGTTTTGATCATCAGTAACTGCTATATTTTCACCTTTTCGAAATGACACCTTATATGACCATTTCCCCATTGCATTTGGTCTGAAACGAACCTTCCAAATGTTGCCGTTTACGGCCCCAGATTCTGACGCCTTTCCATCTGCTGCATAAAAACCAGACACAATAAAACTTTCATCTTCATGGCTAAAAGTAACATTCAAACGATAATTTAAAAATGGATTGTCAGCATCATTCTCGCTTAAATCTGGGCCTTTAAAATTTAAAGTGATTTTATGCCACTTTTTCAATTCACCATCAATGGAAAGCGGTTGATTTTGTGCGAAAAATTCATGATTTCCGACAAAAAGTAGCATAAACAATAGTGAAATTACAGCGGGTTTAATTAAAGACATTTTTATCTTTCTTAAAGAATGAATACGCAATATTACGAAACCGTAAATTACAGAATTTTGCCGCTGCCAATTCGTAAATAGAGCTGCTAGCAGCTAAAAAAATAACACAAATGGTTTACTCAATATTGAATTGAGCATTTTTCACTTTTAGACTAAATAAATTGAAATGTCAATTAACCTACTGCCGCATCAACCCTTCTTGAGCTACCGAGGCAATTAAAGTACCGTCCATATTAAAAATACTACCCCTTGCAAAACCTCTAGAATTTGAGGCGCTTGGGCTATCCATGGCATAAAGTAACCAATCATCAAAGTCAATATCGCGATGAAACCAAATAGCGTGATCTAAACTTGCATAAAATGTATTGGTTTTATTCAATTGTTCGCGATGCGGCATGGTAGCCGTAGTTAACAAATGGTAGTCAGAAACATAAGCTAGTATCTGTTGTTTCATTGGTATACTAGCTGTCACTTTCTCTGAAGTTCTAACCCAAGTATTATTCACGGGTGGTCCGTTTTTAGAAAGTTTAGTGATTATTTTATCTACCGTTTTAAAACTAAACATATCAGGCAAAACCATTTTTAGTCGTTGATAGACTTTAGGGTCTAATTCTTTCAACTTTTCAATTTGATCTAAACTTGTTGAAAGGTCTTTGGGCGTTACAATATTTGGCATATTAACCTGATGATCAACGCCTTCTTGTTTTAATTGAAAAGAAGCTGCCATATTAAAAATGGCTTGACCGTTCTGTTTGGCCACCACTCGCCTAGTTGTAAAACTTCCACCGTTTCTAATGGTGTCTACCTCGTAAGTTATTGGAGTATCTAAATTTCCACCTAGAATAAAATACCCATGCATCGAATGTGCAATTCTATCACTAGGCACGGTTCGATATGCTGCATGAAGTGATTGGGCTAAAACCTGGCCACCAAACACCCTACCCCATGGTGCTTGAAAATTTTGTCCTAAATAAACATCATCCTCAAGTTGTTCTAAAGTAAGTAAATCAATAAGTTCTTGTATTGTCTTCATTAGTCAGATGTGGTTTTAGGTGAGCAAAACTAGGGGTAATTGAAATATTTACAACTCGTTTGTAAGGGAAATATACTTATCGGTTTAATGAATACGTTTTGCCTGCGTTGTAAATGACAAACCTTGTTGACCCATGGTAGAATTCATGACCCCTTCAAAAAGAGGTTCCGGACAATTTTGAGGTATTTTCCATTCAATTATAAAATTTGAACCTGTGCCACCTTCAACATCAACTTCATCAATAATAATTTCAGTAGTCTCCATCGGTGCTAAAAAAATAGGATAATCAAAATAGGTTCTTATAGCCTTACCATGAGTGTCGTAGTATTTTGTTTTCAAGAGATAAATGGTATCACGATCACTTGTATTTCGCATACTAATCATTGCCGTTAAGTTGTGTTTTTTTTGCTCTGAGATACTATAAATCTGCGAATAAATTGATAAATACGACTTACCATATTCTAAGGAATCATTAACAGCCAAACTAACCTTTCTTTGCGACCAATTTGCATCGGCCGAAGAGCTCATTTTTTCCTTTTCAACACAGCTTATAAACATAGTAGTTATAACTAAGCATAAAACAACATTCTTCATTTTGATTCTATTTTATGAGGTATCAATGTTTAGGCCTGGGCTAGGGTGTTATTTTATCAAATTAAATGATATTTTAATACCTTCAATAACCATACTGGTACCAATTATCGCGATAATTAAACCCATAATCTTACCAATAACTGATATTACATTTTCACCAATACTTCTAACAATAAAGTTACTCAATCTAAATACGAAATACGTTAAAACACACATTAGGCCAAAAATAAAAACAACAACTCCTATTTTTAAATAGCCCGCATTAGACACAAAATTCATTGCTGTCACAATGGTTCCGGGTCCGGCTAAAATTGGAATTGCCAGCGGAGACACTGCAATATTTTCATCAACATTGGTTTCTTTCAAATGTTTAACATTCGACTTTTTAGATTGCAGCATTTCAAAGCCAACAAAAAATATTAATATACCTCCAGCAATTTTAAACGCCGGAATTGTGATACCAAATAAACCGAAGATGAATTTTCCTAAAACTACAAACACAGTAACAATAATGAAGGCAATTACCACCGCCCTCTTATTTATATTTTGCTTTGTTGATTCATCTGCCCCTTCAGTTAAAGATAAAAATATGGGTAAATTTGAAATGGGATTCATTATGGCAAAAAAACTAGTAAATACCGTAATTGCAAATGTTATTAAATGATCCATTATTTTTTATTTAAAGCATACTTTATTTCCTGACTTTTCAACTCACTATTACCTATTTTAAGATCTTCTATCAATAGTTTTTCTTGTTGTTTTATTTCTTCTCTTGCTCTAAAAATATACTCTTCTCCATCTTTAGGTGTAGTTGCGAGTCTTTTCAAGCTGTCAACATCTAATTGAATAAACTTTTCTGCTTGACTAGCAGTAGCTTCTTTGTCGAAACCCATGAGGTTTAAAAGGTCACTCGCAAGTTTTACCGAAGTGTCTAGAGATTCTCGATAAATATGACCCACTCCAATATTATGCAATTCATAGGCATCATATCTATTTTTGGCACGCACCATAAGTTTTATGTGGGGATATTTTGCCTTTATTTTTTTCACCATTAGCATCGCAGTATCAGGATTGTCAATGGCTACAATTAAAAAATCAGCATTTTCAATTCCTGCAGATTCTAGTAAATCCATTCGCGTGGCGTCTCCATAGTACACCTCGAATCCCATTTTCCTTAAAAAATCTACACGGTTTGAGTCCAAATCAAGTACCGTAGTGTTTACTCCATGTGCCCGAAGAAATCTACCTACGGTGCTTCCAAAATGACCGAAACCCACTAAAATAACCTTATGTTCTTTTTTAATCTCGTCCATAGGCCTTTTGGTAGCTTCTTTCGTTCCTATTCGGGGTAACACAAGACGTTCATTTAAAATACCAAAAATTGGTGTTAAGGTCATTGAAATTGCGGTTACAACAAGCAGTACATCAAGAATAGCTTGATCGAATATGTGGAGTTCGAATGCAAATGATAGTAATACGAATGCGAATTCTCCGATCTGTGCCAAACCAACTGCTAATAGCAAACGTTGGTCTATTTTCAATTTAAAAATTAGTCCCACAGCAAACAAAACGATAGCTTTAACAAACATCACCCCAATCACCAAGCCCGTAATCATCATTGGATTTTCTCGAATAACAATAAAGTTAATCGAAGCTCCAACGGCCATAAAAAACACACCAAGCAATAAGCCTTTAAACGGGTCTAGTGTACTTTCAAGCTCATGTTTAAACTCACTTGTTGCTAGCACGAGACCACCAAGAAAAGCCCCTAATGCAGGACTAAGACCTACCAACTCCATCAAAAATGATATACCAAATACAATTAACAAAGCTGCCGCTACCAATAGTTCTCTAACCTGTGTACCCGCCACTAATCGAAGCATAGGCACAATGATATATCGCCCAGCTAGTACTATCGATACGATGGATAACCCAATACCCAAAGCTTGGAAACCTAAGGGTAAGCCTTCGAGTAAATTCGTACTAACTTCGCCTTCTTGAGTAGTTGCAGTTTTCGAAACATTTGATAAAAGGGGTAGTACTGCTAACATTACTATAACAATAATGTCTTGAAACAACAGCACAGAAAATGATGAGCCCCCATAACTGGTATTCATCATTCCCTTCTCTTTGATGGTTTGTAATGCGATTGCGGTTGAAGAGAGGGCTACAGCCATTGAAATAGTTAAGGCAGTTTTCCAATTTAAATCCATAAACATACATGCCGCATAGGTCAGTGCCATAGTACCAAGCACTTGAAGTCCGCCCATACCAAGCACGGTATTCTTCATCTTCCAAAAATTTTTGGGTTCTATTTCTAATCCTATTAAAAATAGCATCATTACTACCCCAAATTCAGCAAAATGTAGAATATCATCACCTTCTTCACCTACGAAGCCAAGAATATATGGCCCAATAAGCATGCCTGCAAACAGGTAGCCTAAAACCGAGCTCAAGCCAAATTTCTTGGCAATAGGAACACAAAGTACGGCTCCTGCCAAAAAAACAATTGCTTCAAAAAGAATACTTCCGCTCATATTGCAAAGTACGTAAACTCAGGCTATATCGATATCTTAATTTTACAATTTCTTAGTGAACACATACTATTCGGATTTGCTGATTTTTAAGGAATTTGTTGAATAGCATCACAGTGCTCACAAATCTTTCCATTTTCATCAAATCTTAAATAAGTATATAATGATGTAGAACATCATTGGTTGCTGTAAGCTCAACAACCTAATACCCGACCATTTTGTTTTAAAATAGGTCTTTGTGTACAAATTAAGGCACAAAAAATCCCGTTTTCACGGGATTTTATATTATCGAAATGATTACTTAGAATTTTAAACTATCTAAATATTCATTTACTTTTTCTTTTGATTCTCCTGTTTTTTTCTGGATTCTACCAACTAATTCATCTTCTTTACCTTCTTGGTAGTCTAAATCATCATCGGTTAAGTCCCCCCATTTTTGCTTCAGCTTACCTTTAGCAATATTCCAGTTTCCTTTTAATTTATCTTCAATTGGACTTGACATGTGTTTTAATTTTTAAGTTATATAAACCCCTATTGGTTTACACTAACAAATTTAATATCAAACACTTAATGACTTTGACGCATATGATTCAAAAATTGGTTCAAATACAATACCAGACGTTCGTTAAGCCTCAACCGCACTGATAGTATTACTAATATCAAGCAATTCTTTAATCTTAGCTTCACTGTACGCATTGGGGTGCGCTTGCGCGTATCCTCCTTTATCATTATCAAAGTAAGATGCTGTTTTAGCTTTATTAGTCATGCTCAAATCATACAAAATATCGACCCCTTTTTCCGCCGGTGACCAATGTTGGCCATAGGCTTCATGCGCCATTTTAGTATTTAACAAAGAACCTGGGTTTACCGCGACTACCAAAATATTAGATTCTTTTGCAGCTAAATCCAAACTCCACATTGTTAGTGCTAGTTTACTTTGTGCATATGCTTCATTGACGCCTATACTAGCTTTTCCTTCCAAAGCAGCTAATGATACCGGAGATTGCGCCGCAGAGCTCAAGTTTACAATTCTTGGAGCATCTGCTTTTTTTAATAAAGGCAAAACTGCATTGGTAAATTGATATGGAGCTAGGTAATTTACAACCAAACGAATATCAATTCCTGAAGGAGTGCTATCAATCTTACTATTGAAAATACCAGCATTATTAACCAAAACATCAATTTTCGGCATTTTTTCCAAGACCTCAGCCGCCATTTTTTTTACATCGGATAAATTAGAATAATCTGCTAAAAATCCGATTAGGTTTTCGTTTTTAGATTCCTTTTTTATTTGGGATAGCGTCGTATTTAACTTTGACTCACTTCTACCATGAATAGCAATAAAATGCCCTTCTTTGGCTAAACGTAGCGCTAGTAATTTTCCTATGCCATCTGTACTTCCTGTTATTAATATATGTTTCATTTTATAAGCTTTATCTATTGAGTTTTTATTTTTAATTATGGAATCTAGTTCAATTGTTACATTTGAGTATTTGCATATTCAGGTAACGGATCAGGAATTTCATATTTGTCATCATCGATCATTTCTCTAATATCAATTTCTATTGCTCTAGAAATAGTGGAAATTGGCACATCATTACCCATTCCTTCAAACGGATTTTCAGAAGTATCTCCTACACGCTCCATAGCAAAAAATATCCACGAAATAATAATGGTAAAGGGAATAGATAACCACACAAAATGTTGGACTATAAATCCAAAAAACGCATTGTGCACACCAGATGCAACCAAAGATTGTGCAGTTTCATCAAACTGGCGCATAAAGCCAAAAGGCATTATAAAAATGAAAATCCAAACAAAATAGGAGTTCAAAGTAGCAAATTGTCTGGGATATGGGAAATTTTTAATTCGTTCTGCTTTTCCTTGCAAGGTGAACAACTCACCAATTATATTTTGAAATTCTACGTGTCTGAAATTATCAATTAACCCTAATGAAACCAATTGTCTAATGTGTTTTGATTGAAAGTTTAAAACCGCAGTTTGCTTGTTTGTTTTAGAGAGTACCTTAGCTTTTTCATCCAAAGACAAATAACCTTCTAACTCATCAGATAACGAATTTTCAAATTCTAGAACCTTTATTTTTTTCATATGCTCTTGATCAGACTTATTTGTTTTAGCCGTTTCCCAACTCTTTTTTTGGCGCAAGGCATGTCTCAAGGAACTCATCCAAGCAACATGTCGTAAAACCATCGTTTTTCTTATCTGAAATAGTTCAGCTTCTGTTTTAGGGTTATCGGTATTAATATTGGTTACAAAATCGTTAACCATCGTCGTAAACCAACGAGATGCATTCACTATGCCGCCATAAATTTTTCTAGCTTCCCATTGTCTATCATAAGAGGCATTGTTTTTAAAACCAGTAATAAAAGCAAGTGCCGTACCAATAAGACCAATTGGTTGCCATGGTAATGTCAGCCATTTAAAACCTGCTACTTCGTAAAGTAAAACAGGAATTAATGCCGTGATAAAAAAAATATAAATATACCTCCTTGTCCATTTTAGAACAGTTACAATTGGATATTTAGGTTTGGTGTACATAGTTATATAGTTTATTATGGACTTTTAAAACGGTGCAACGGTATCTTTAGGACCATCAGGTAAACTCCAACGTTGGCGAGCGGTAACGCTTTCCAAGGCAACATCTTTGATGGTGTCACTGCTACTATTTCCGTAACTACTAGTACTACCACGTGGTATTTGCATACGGTCTCCGTATAACCACACCACTAAATTACTACGTTGTCCGCTTTTAATAGGGTGTGTTGCGTGTGGCACATTACCTCTATGGATGATGGCTTTTCCTGGCTCAAAAATAGCTTGTACCGTTTTTCCTGAAGCTTTATCATAAAAATCGACTTCAGATCCTGTAAACTTTTCGTCAGGTAAGTTAATATTGATATTCAAGGTAGCGGCTGAAGCATCGGTATGTGCGTGTAAATCTTTGTCTTTATCTGGATTGTATTGTATTGAAAATCCAAAAGTCTGATTGTCATAACCGTAAGTTCCCAATAACAAACGTGCTATCGGACGCATAAAACGGTCCATCATATCATTATAAAATGCCTGAAAATTAGGTGCAGCCAAATGCCCTTCAGAACGAGGATCTAGCATCATTCCATATCGGTTTAACTGTATACCGTAAGGCGCACGTTTTGGTACTCTTGAGTTTGCAACAGCTTCTAAATAGTTGCGAAAATCCGCTAAGCGATCTACATCAAAAAACTGTGCGACATAAACACCAGGTATAACTTCTTCCCATAAATCGGCAACAGCAGATTCTTTTTCCGGGTTTTCCCAAGCCTCTTTAATAGCTTTGCGTAAACGCGGGTCAAGCAAAGTTTCGTCAGGAACTAGTAAATCGTCTTTGTTTTCTATTTCCCATTCTGCCCAAGCAGCTTCTAACAATTTACGGTTTTCATTCCAAAATTGAGAAACAGATGGATCACGTCTTAATGATAATTCTCTTGATGGTACTTCTAGCGCACGAGCTTCCGCAAGTGCATTTGTATGTTCTATTGTTTTCATAATTATATGTTTTAAGTATAGCTATTGCTATTGTATTTTTTATCTATAACAAAATTACGCACAACCGGCTGTTCTGCTTTAGTAGTAAAAATGGTAGTTTTAGTAAAAAACAAGGTTTAGATACCAAACCAATGCATACCCCTATTAGAACAAAGAGATGGTGGTATTATCTGGAAAAAAATAGAGGAAATTAAGGGATGCGGTTAGATATCTTTTTTATCCCAAAGATTATCCCCAATTATTTTAGGAACGACCTCTTTACGATAATTTCTGCTTAGTGGAATTTTATGTACTCCTATTTGTAGTTCGTGTTGGGCTACCCCTTCAATTTTATCAATAGCGACTATATATGATTTGTGAACACGTATAAAAGCATCTTGACTTAACTTTTCTTGTACATTTTTCAAGAATAATAATGTAACGTATTTACGTTTAACAGTTTGTATGATCACGTAGTTTTGCATTGCTTGTACAAAAAGAATATCATGGTGGTTAATTTTCTCATATTTACCATCGCACTTTATAAAAAAACAACCACTTTCCTCTTCTTTCAGCGAGGCTATTCCATTATTTATGAGTTGATATTGGTGGCGGGCTTTTGTAATTGCGGTAAAGAAACGATTAAAGGAAATAGGCTTTAACAAATAGTCTAGCACATTAAGATTAAACCCATCAATGGCGTAATTTGGAAATGCCGTAGTTAAAATGGTCATAGGCGCATTAGGATTAGATTTTAAATATTCTAGACCGTTCATAAGGGGCATTTGTACATCTAGAAAGAGTAAGTCTACATCAGATTTTTCTAATATCCGCGGTATATCTAAAGCAGACGTACCTGTGCCTACACAGGTTAGCATATCTATCTGGTCTATGTAGTTGGTTATACATTCCCTAGCCAGCGGCTCATCATCTATAACAATACATCGCATCATACCGAAACCTTTTTTAAGGGTGCCCGAACAATATGGGCAAGTGTTAGTTCTAGCTTTACGGTGTGTACATCTTTACCTTTTTTAATAAGAAGCACATGCGCATTTTGATAAATTAAATCTAACCTACGCTTTACATTTTTGAGTCCTAATCCACCATAATTTATTCCTTCCGGCAATTGATGGCAAACCTCGTAATTGGCACTATTACTCAGTTCAAAATTAAGCTGATTGTTTTCTATACCGATAGAAAGGTTAAGCCATTTTCGCAATTCTTTATCTTCTGAAATATGTTTAAAGGCATTTTCTATAAACGGAATTAATATAAATGGTGCAACGGTAGGAGTTTCAGCTGTTATTTTAGGAATCTTAATTTCAAGATCAAAATTATCATTCTGTCTTAAACTTTCCAATTCAATAAAACTTTCAATGTACGCAAGTTCGTTTCGTAGTGGTATTTGATTGCTATTGCATTCATACAATTGATAACGCATTAAACTGGAAAATTTCACCAACGATTCAGATGCCATTTCAGGATTCTTGTTGATCAACACAAAAATACTATTGATGGTATTGAAAAGGAAATGCGGGTTAAATTGTGACTTTAGAAATTTCAGTTCGGTTTCTAGCTTCTCTTTTTCCAATAGTTGCTGTCGTTTTTGAGCATCTAGCCAATTCTTAGCCAACTTAATGCTCATGCCTAAAGTTGTAGCCGAAATACAGGATGATAGAGCATTATGTAAAAAAATAGTTGCGGGTGTTGCAGGGCTAATTTTGAATAGTACATAAACCGATTGTTCAGAGAAGCTCGCCGCAAAAAAATAATTTGCTGTTATTAGGGCAGCCATACCTAAAATTACAATAGCAACTGAAATAAAAAATTGAAGGTACTTACCTTTAATCAAGTATTTTGGAATGAGAACATACAGACAAAAATATACTCCAACCGCTTGTACTACCACATAACCCAAATACTTAATAATGGTATGGGTATGTTCAAAAGAGTCTATAACTGCACTAATACTATTGGTATATACCGTCCACCAGACAAAATGATAACATGCCCAAAAAAGTACATGATGCACCTTATAGCGTATCAAAAATGATACTACTGTATTTTCATAACTACCAGGCATAGTTTTTTAAAGTCTTTTGCAACAAGATACAATGGTACCTGCTTTATATCAAAAGATTACGCTAGAACTTGCTATCAGGTAACTAATAATTGACGAAAGGTAATTGATGTCCTATAGGTGTCTATTGAAGCCAAAAATTGGATATATGCTCCTCTTATAATGAATATCCCCTCGTTCATCAATCGCTTTTTTATTCCGTGCGTTGTTGGCGGTACTTGTCTTAAAATTAAAAGCAATGAATTTAAGATTTGTAACCACATTAATTGTCCTTAGTATTTCATTTAGTATTTCGGCACAGATAACAGGAAGAATAATGGACGAATTGAACAACCCAGTTGCATTTGCCAATGTAACGCTGCATGATGCAAAAACGAACACCTTAATTTCTGGAGGAATTAGTGCTGACGATGGATATTTCGATATAGCTATTACTAGTTTGGGCAGTTATAAATTAAAGATAAGTCTACTATCTTTCCAAACATGGCAATCTGGCTTACTTGAGGTTACTTTACTTCCTTATGCGCATGATTTTTCAAACATCAATCTGCATGAAGAGGTAACGGAGTTAGAGGGTGTGTTGGTTCAAGGACAACGTAGATTAATACAGCGCACCCAAGAAGGCAGTGTAATAAATGTTCAAGCCAGTGTTATGAGTAAGGGCACTACCGTATTAAGGCTATTAGAGCGTTCCCCAGGGGTAATCTTAGATCAGTATAACAATACGTTTTCTTTGAACGGAAAAAGCGGAACCTTGGTGCTTATTAATGGTAAACCACAAAGAATGCCTACTTCAGACTTGATCGCCATGCTAAATGGTATGAGCGCAGATACCATAGAAAAGATTGAACTGCTTACCAATCCTTCGGCTCGGTATGATGTGGACGGTAATGCCGGTATAATCAATATAGTTACTTTCAAGAATGAAACTTTAGGCTTACAGGGAAATTTAAATGTAAGCGCCGGACATGGTGAGGGACCAAAACAGACCACTAGCCTATCTATAAACCACGGTGGTGAACTAGCAAATTTCTTTGGTAGCTATACCTTTTCGTATGACGATTCGTATGATGGATTCAATGCAAAAGGCACCACGGAAATTCCCGTTTTAGGTGGATTTACGTCGGTTGATTTTGCAAGTCATACTAAACAAATTAATAGAAATCATAATTTTAACTTAGGATACGAAAGGCAAATTACCAAAACTTCAACTTGGGGTGCCAATGTATTGTACAACATATCTAAACCATTGGTACTAACTAAAAATAGAGGCATGTACGAGTTTACGAACAATCCTTTTTTAGATGCACAGATTATCTTAAACGGAAATGATAAGCTAACTAATTTAAACATGTCCACTTTTTATGAAACACAAAAAGATGATAATACTTTTTCGGTTTCGGCAGATTTTATAAAGTATAATACTAGAACACCAAACCATGTCAAAAGTTCTTATTTTGATGAAAATGGCAATTCATTTCAGCCTGAAAATGAAATTTATAATAGAGGAAACCGAGGTTTTAATGAAACTGACATTAAGGTTGGCGTACTTAAACTAGATTATAAACACCAGTTTAAAGAAGATTTGGTTTTTGAAGGTGGAGTAAAAGGTTCCCTGTCCAAAACCGAAAACGACGCCCGTATAGAAATTTTACAGAATGATGAATTTGAGCCCGATGACCGCTTTATCAGTACTATTGAAAATATAGAACATATTGGTGCTATTTATTCCATACTTGATGTTGGTCTCTCAAAAAGAACAAAAGCACAAATGGGTTTACGATATGAATATTGGAATCAAAACTTTGATAATTCAGACTTGAATCGAAGTTTTGGTAAAATTTTTCCAACAGTATTTCTAACCCATTCATTTTCTGACAATACGGCATTGAATGTTGCATATAATAAACGTATAACTAGACCAAATTATTCAGACTTGGCTTCTTTTTTAGTATATAACAGCCCCACTTCTGTATTTAGTGGAAATCCACAATTATTACCCGCCATAACCAACAACATAAATATAACCTATAATATTCACTCTTTTAGCGTATCTATTATGGCATCAAATGAGAAAAACCCAATTGCTCGTTATCAAGTTACAAGAAACGCCCAAAGTAATGTAGCGGTAATTGCTCCGGTAAATTTGGACTATCAAAGAAATTTAGACGTACTGAGCAACATACCTATAAGGCTCGCAAATTGGTGGAATGTAAACCTTAATGCCACAGCAGGTTATAGAACATTTAAGCTATTACATACCGATGAACCTAAAACTCATAACTATATACACTATAATTTTAACGGGAGCCAAACCTTACGTTTGCCTGCAAATGTATCTTTAGAATTATCGGGTTGGTACACTTCACAACATTTCAACGGAAGTACTAAAGTCAGGGGATTTGGAACTTTAAACGGAGGATTAAAAAAAGAGTTTAAAAATGGAAGTAGTTTGCAATTTACGATAACCGATATTTTCGAAAGTATGGATATTCGTTCTCAGATAGGGAGTTTAACCAGAGAAGCTTTTGGAGACAGATTTAATGTGTCCTATAGTCCAGAATCTGGTTTTTCACGAATCTTGACTATTGGATATACCTATCCTTTTGGCAATAACAAAGTAAAACGGTCCAATTCTAGAACAGGCGCAGCAACGGAAAAATCTAGATTAGGACAATAGTTAATAAAAAATGCCCCATAAATGGAGCATTCAACAAACATGTTAATCGACATATATAGATTAGAAATATACTCCTTCACATATATTTAATTTTAGTTCTCTACCACTATTTTACCAATAGCTTTTCCGCTTTGTAAATGTGCGTAAGCCTCACCAACTTCTTCTAAGGAAAACTTGTTTTCGTCTACTATTGGCGTTAAATGACCTTCATTAGAAATTTCAGCTAAACGCTCTAAAATATTTCCGTGTGCATCTCTTTTAAAATTGTGCAACATTGGTATTAGCATAAATACTACGTGTAATGATGCTCCTTTAAAATGCAACGGAGTTAGGTCTAACTCACACAACGACACCGTAGTAGAAATATGTCCGTTTAAGGCAACAGCTTCAATAGAATTATTCAGGTTTGCACCACCAACGGTATCAAAAACCACATCAAAACCACCAGCGGTATATTTTGCCGTATAATCGGCTACTTTTTCAGTTTTAAAATCGATAAAAGTTGCGCCAAATTTTTCAACAATAGCTTTTTGATTATCACCAGTACCCGTAGCAAAAACTTCTGCTCCAAAATACTTTGCCAACTGCACCGCTAAATGACCAACACCACCAGAACCACCGTGTACCAGTACTTTCTGACCTTCTTTTACGCCTGCTCTTGTTAAACCTTCATAAGCTGTAATAGCTACTAATGGTAAGGCTGCAGTTTCGCGCATTGTTAAGCCTTTTGGTTTGTGCGCTACAAGGTTGCTATCCGCTACAATATACTCCGTTAAGGTTCCTGGTAAATCGGCTAATCCGCCAGCGCAACCGTATACTTCCTCGCCTACTTTAAAACCTTCTACTCCCTCTCCAACAGCTTCTACAGTTCCTGAAAAATCCATACCTAATAAGGCAGGTGCAGCTGGTGATAATGGTAAATCGGTTCCTATATTCTTAATCATAGTGTCAATCGTATTTACACTAGATGCCGCTATTTTTACCAATACATGATTTGCTTTTACTGCTGGTTTTTCAATTTCAGTTGCCGTAAATGTTGCATTTTCTCCGTAACTATTCAATAACATTGCTTTCATAATCTAATTCAAATATTTATTCTAAGATTTTAATTTCCTTAGTGCTTTTGCTTAATCTATAAATATGGACTTTGCATGTAGGGTGTCCATATATTCTTTTATTTTAATAATTTTTCCGTTAGAAAACTGGAACAAAAAATGATATAGATTGTTATACACCTTACCATTATTCAAAACACCGTACGATATAAATTCTGCTGCAACTCTATTATCTTCTGCAGTCCACCCAATAGGTTTTAACTCTAGCCCTTTTGGCATCATCGATTTTACAGTAATAATTAACTCGCCAATTTCTTTTTTATCCATTTTGCCAGACATTGGTAATTCTCCATGTATTCCCATTGCTTGCCAAACCACCTTATCATCTAAATACCCTAGCGCTTTGTCTACATTGGCTCGTGAAAATTGTTCAAAAAAATTAAGAATAGTCTGCTTATTTTGTTCTGTTTTCATAACAATTAATGACTATTTATAGTTGTATTTCTTGTAAATCCATTAACATAGACTCCCAATTCTTTTGGTTGTCATGGTCGAATTGCGCGCCATTTTCATCTGCAATAGTAAAACGCTTAATAGCCGGTGTTTTACTCGTTGCTTGAAATAACTGATATGCTTCTTCTTTTAAAGCCTCTTTTATTGGTAAATCAATAGATGCATACACTGCACGTTTACATGCTTCGATTGACTCCGCTGGAAATTTAGAAATACGTTCTGCCAAGGCATCTACATAAGGTCCGATCTTATCTGCATCCAATGCCTTGTTAATAGTTCCGAATTTTTCAGCTTCGTCAGCATCCCAATCTCTAGCCCCTAAAATAATTTCTAAAGCCTTACCAAGTCCTGCTTGTCTAGCCATACGTGAAGCACCGCCACCACAAGGTAAAATGCCCATACCTACCTCCATTTGCATAAATTTAGCTTTTCCTCTTGCTGCAAAACGCATATCTAATGCCAAAGCCATTTCGTGACCGCCTCCACGTGCAAAACCTTCAATTTTTGCGATGGTTGCTTGTGGTACGTTGCTTAGTCTTTCAAGCACCGATTGTAAGTCTAATAATTGTACCTCATTTCTTGGTACCGCCTCCATAGACATATCCCTTAGTAAATTGGTATCATAATGACATACCCAATATCCGGGATTTGAAGATTCAAAAACGACTACTTTTACGCTCCTATCGCGCTCTAATCGTAAACAAAGACTGCTTAAGTCTGCAAGCATTTCTTGTCCTTGTACGTTTACAGGACCAAAGTTTATCGTCACTGTTAAAATTGCTCCTTTTTGTTTTGCTGTAAATGTTTGAAAATTCTTGTAGTCCATAATGCTGAGTATTAAGTTATTTATTGTTCTGTTATTATCACAGTACAAAGTTACCTAGGCACCCAAGCTTTGAATTAGTAAAAAACAAAGGGCATTTAGTAAAAAAAGAGGTAAATAGTTATTTTTTAGGAAATACTAGCCTTATAAGCACCAATAGTCATCCCCTTATAACTTTGGAAGGTCTTGTTAAGGTGACTAGAATCTGTAAACCCTAATTCCATTGCAATTTCAGAGAACTGCAAATCGGTATATTTTAATCGGGTTTCAACAAGTTTTAATTTGTAATTAAGTATGTATTTTTTTAAAGAAACATCAGTATGCTTTTTAAAATATTCACTCATATAGTTGTCTGCCATATGAAACTCTTCAGCTAAGTTTTTAGTGGTTAGCAATTCTGAATTGTAAATATTTGCGTGAATAAAATTGATGATTTGTTGAATTTTGGAGGACTCAACAATTTTAGTGCTTACATCAGCATTTAGAAACTGAATGTTACGAGCAATTAAATGAAGAATTACAGAAAGTGAATTTTGAATGATAAACAGGTCGTATGATTTCTTTTTATCGTTTTCGGCCGCGACCATTTTAATTAATGAAATCAAGTGAACTTTATCCGATTCGGTTTCAAAACGCATTTCGCGTAGTTGATGGCTTTCACTGTTTAAGATACCTTCAATTTTACGAAACCAATCATTCACTGGAAGATTCGCATTTTGCGGTGCATCTCCCCTAAAAAAGCTCTTCAAGAATTTTATGGCAATGGTAGTAGTTGCCGATTCCGGATTTAATATGTAAATATCATCTGGCACAAAAACAAAAATGCTGTTAGCAGAATAATTTACCGTTTTACCATTAATTTTTATGCTACCACCACCTTTTTCAAAATAAACAATCTCAAAAAACCTGATGGTAGTATACTTACAAAATTCAAAAAAAGTTTGGTCTTTAAACTCTTGAATTACAATATTTTCAATTATGGTACGCGGCATAGATGATAAAAATACTATATAATTTTCGCTTTGTTTTCTAGTGCTAAAAATTTATGGATCTCACTAACCATTATTGACCCCTCACCTACCGACGAAGCCACTCGTTTTACTGACCCTGAGCGCACATCTCCAACAGCGAAAAGACCAGGTAAACTTGTTTCAAAAGTGTAAGGTTTTCTGTGGTTGAACACCGATTCTTCAATTAAAGTATTATCAAGATAGCACAAAACCATTTTTCATTAGGTTCTGCCGAATTTACAACCGGATGCTTCATTGCGTGAAAATGAGCCGTAGCATGTTTGTTTTTAGAATCGTCACAACATTGCATTACACCGCATTCTTGGCAAGTGCGTAAATGCCCACCCATCTCCAAGCTTTACACATTCTTTACATACTCGCTCAGCTGCTGTTTTTATTTCAGAAATTGCTTCAACATGATTACATGATTTTTGTGACATAAAATGAACCTTTGAAACGAATTAGAATGGTAGACACTCTAAATTACGAAATACTATTTTAAATGGTCCTTGGGTTAGTGAGAATCGTTCAAGTAATATTTACAAGTACTTAACTTTTTTCTGGTATAGGTCGATTGCCAATTTAAAACAGTTCTATTTAAAATCAACTTTTGATTTACTTAATATCAAATATATGGTTATGGTTTAAACATAAAATAGCTTAGGTCTTTAGAACAATATATCATTGAAGCTATACCTAAACTATTAGAAATTACCGATCAAATTACAGGATATAATCTTAACAAAAAAACAATTATTTCAGACTTAATTAACCTAAGTAATACTTCAAAAAAGAGTATATTTTTACTTGATATTAATACATAATGATATTTAAAGGAGGCTTAAATTCTACTTAAAATACCACGGTTCTTGTATTCAATTAGCATAACCAATAGTTATAGGGCTTTATTAATCAATCATTGAGATAAAAAGTACTACTACTTATACCAGCTTTGAAGACGGTTTTTGAAAATATTTCTTACGAAACCAAAATGACACACGCACCAACAATATTAAAGCAGGCACTTCAACTAAGGGGCCAATAACCCCGGTAAAAGCTTGCCCTGAATTTAAACCAAAAACAGCGATCGCCACAGCAATTGCTAATTCAAAATTGTTACCGGCAGCCGTAAATGCAACCGCAGTGGTTTTATCATAATTCGCACCAGTCGCCTTGGTTACGAAAAACCCGATAATAAACATTACCGTAAAATAGATTAATAAAGGAACAGCAATTAATAAAACATCCATAGGAATTTGCACAATCAACTCTCCTTTTAAAGAGAACATTACTATTATGGTAAACAATAATGCAATTAAGGTTATTGGGGCAATCGATGGAATATACTTCTTGTTATACCATTCTTCACCTTTAACTTTTACTAATATTAAGCGACTTAAAATACCCATAACAAACGGTAAGCCTAAATAAATAGCAACGCTTTCGGCAATTGTACCAATAGAAATATCAACAATGGCACCGTCAAAACCGAAATACGGCGGTAGTACGGTAATAAATATCCAAGCGTAAAAACTATAAGCAAAAACTTGAAATATACTATTTAAAGCGACCAAACCAGCACCATATTCACTACTGCCTTCAGCTAAGTCATTCCAAACTAAAACCATGGCTATACAGCGCGCTAAGCCAATTAAAATAAGACCCACCATATACTCTGGATAGTCGTGTAAAAAAGCAAGCGCCAAAACAAACATTAATATTGGGCCAATTATCCAATTCAGAATTAAGGATACGGAAAGAATTTTAACATTACGAAATACTTTTGGTAACAAGGCGTAATTCACTTTAGCCAAAGGCGGATACATCATAAGAATAAGTCCGATAGCTATGGGAATATTAGTAGTACCACTACTAAAGGAGTCAACCATTTTAGGGAATGATGGAACAAAATAACCAAAAGCCACACCGAGTGACATTGCAATAAATATCCAAAGAGTTAGGTAACTATCTAGAAAACTCAATTTTTTATTTGCCATTATAAACTATTCTACAATTTTGGTTAGGTTAACAACCATAACCTTTAAAATCTCCTAAACTATTAAAACTCTAAATTTCGAAATGGTAATTTCAACCCAATTAGCAGCAACCTGAATTTGGGTTGCATGAATTCGCAGGTTGAAGGTTTGAGAATTTTAACTTTGGTTTGGTTTCAGGAACACCACAATTATCTTTTGCCAAACAATCTGTTTGTTTTTGCGTTAATAGGAAATTTTTTCCATCGAAGTCTAATCCAAATTTACCGATTGTTTCGGCTTGGTATTCTACCTCAATTTCTAAATCTTCAATGCCTAATACACGTTCTGACAATTCGATAATATTAACCAATTTTTCAGGATGTAATCGGTGATTATAATCATCAGCATTCCATAGTTGAAAATTTACTACTTCTTCATTACGAACGGTACCACCACAATCTATAAAATGCTTGGTAATTTTTCCAACTTCGGTCACATGAAAATGACTAGGTACTAAATCTCCATTTGGTAATTGAAATGCGATTTCTTCTAAACTATTTAATTTTGATTTAATTTCTGACAACTTCATTTGATACGTTTTTAATTCTTATTGTTGTTTTCAATGGTAATTATTTGCTCTTATTTATATGTTAAAAACAAAAAGCCACTTTCACTTTATTGCAATATACCGATCATTCAACTCAAATTTTTTTAACAACAATCGGATGATTGTAAGTCTTGATCAAGAAAAATATTCATTTTGGCTTTCATTTTACTCCAATTTTCAGCGTCAATACAATAACAAACACTGGTTCCTTCAACGTTACCTTTAATCAATCCCAGGTGTTTAAGTTCCTTTAAGTGCTGTGAAATAGTAGGTTGTGCCAAACCAATTTCATTCACCAAATCACCACAAATACAACTGTTAATCTTAAACAAATGCTGCAAAATAGCTACCCGCGCTGGATGCCCAAAAGCTTTAGCGAATATGGCTATTTCGTTTTGATCATCTGTAAACATTTCCGTTTTGGCTAATCCCATATCTCATTTAAATTGTACATCGCAATATTACGATTAATTAATGTGACAACAAAGTTAACTTGAAATAAACTGAAAACGATTAACTGTTTTTTTCAAAGGAAATAACATCTTCCCCTTTTCCCATTAAGATCAGATTGGTTGTCGATAAAAACAAACCCGTATCAACAATGCCTGGTATATTTTTAAGCTCTTCATCTAATACTTTCAAATCAATTCTCTTGCTAATATCTATAAAAATAGCGGTGAGCATTAGAATAAGGCTCACCGCTATAAAAACTAACTCAAACTAACTCAACTCAATTTCCTAAATTTGGATTTCGCGCAACGGCATCGGCAGGAATCGGTGCTAAATAATTACTAGTCTCAAGACTACCGATAATAGGATTATGTTCTGGAATAGGGCCACTAACGTTATCTCTTTCTGAAAGAACCTCTGATACTTTTTCTCTTCGCATCAAATCATACCATCGAACATATTCTCCGGCAAATTCCCATTTCCGCTCAGTAAACGCTAAATCAGCAAGATCGCCGGAAGAGATATCAACGCTTGCATCAGGAGTTGCATATGGCAAGCCTGCAGCCCTGCGTCGAATCTTATTTAAAGCTTCCCACGCGTCTGGCGTATCATTGCCTGATAGGCCTGAAGCTTCAGCATAAATCAACAATATTTCTGCATATCGCATCAGAAAATCATTTCTAATTGTTAAAAAATCACCAGGATTTAAATCTCCTTCCGGACCTACAATTTTCTTAAATACCGGACTTTTTTGAGCATTAAATTGCGTCCAATCCAAATCTGTTCTGTACGTCGCTTCTTTTCTTGGTCCTTCTGGAAAATCTTCAAAAAACTTAATTTCTGCAAAAGTTTCGTTCCAACCTCCTAAATCAGCAGGTAACCCTAATCTTGCAAATTTTCTGTTTGCCAAACTATTGTTTGGGCAACCTTTACAATACACCAAGGTGAATAACGACTCAGGACTAAATCTACCGGCCACTGTCCATAAAGTTTCCAAATTATCTACCAATCCGAAACCATAGGTACCAGCATTGTCAATAACATCTTTTGCAGTGCTTGCCGCAAGTGCATATTTGCTGGTATCTTTAATAGGAAAACCAGCCCAATCCATATACAATCTAGCTAAAAATGCTTTTGCAGAACCTTTATTTGGTCTTGGTGCCCCAGGCAAAACTCCTGGATACATATCTGGAAGCCTTTCTCTTGCTTCAATTAAATCAGACTCTATCTGCATATATACATCAAGAACAGGAGATTTTGAAATATTAGGATCTGGAAATTTAGATAACGGAATTGGTATATCACCATGAACCCTTGCTAATTGATAAAACATAATACCTCTTAAAAAATATGCCTCACCTATTTGACGCTCTAATATTTCTTGATTAATCGTTTCTAAACCAATTAAACCTGCAGATCTTTCTAAAACACCATTAATCGCGTTAATCGCATCATATATCGCATTCCAGTTTCTTAAAAGTCTGTTATTTGAAGACAATACCGCTCTCTGATCAAACTCTCTAAAATCGGCCTTGTTTAGTGCTCTATGAGTGGTCATATCATCACCTGCCCACGCAGGTGCATAAAATGTTGTCATACGTGCTGCCAACACTACCTGACTATATACTCCACCAATACCCTTGTCCATCTGCTCTAAACTACCGAAAGACTCGGGTGGCAAGGCAAATTCTGTGGGGTCAGGATCCAAATCAGCACAACTCTGAACTACAAAGCCTGCTGCAATCAAAAGAAGTGAGCCGAAAAACGATGTTCTTTTAAAGGCTCTTTTTAAATTAATTGTTTTCATATGATTTTTTTATTTTAAAGATAAAAATTCGATAGATTAAAAAGTTACTTTAACTCCAAGAACTCCGGTTCTAGGGTTTGGATAGGCACCTGTATCAATACCTGCACCTGCATCAGCGTTGGCAGTCTCACCACCAAAAGTTCTAACAGTTGATGATACCTCTGGATCAAAACCGCTATAATCAGTAATCAAAAGCAAATTTTGACCACTAGCATAAAGCTGTAGACTTGTTATTCCTTTAATAATGTTTTCTTTAAATGTATATCCTATTTTAAGATTACTTAATCTAACGAAATCACCTTTTTCAACCCATCTTGAACTATTCAATACATTACCTGTACCTGCTCTAGGTATATCAGTTTCATTTTCCGGTGTCCATCTATCGTAAACAGTTGGAGACAAATTACTTCTGTTTCCTCCGTTACCGCTAATGGTTCCTGTTACTTGATTATAAACATCGAAGCCAAATGAACCGTTCCAAAACATATTTAAATCCCAATTTTTATAGGTAAAGGTATTATTGAAACCCATAGTAACCTTTGGAAGACCACTACCAATAGTATTGAATTCCAACTCATTATTTTCATCTAGTTTAAACTTAGCATCTCCAGGCTGGAATAATGGGTTACCATCACCATCAACAGGAATATTATCATTGGTTTTCCATGTACCTTGATATTCATATCCCCAGAAAGTACCTAAAGGCTCGCCAATTTTGATAACGTTTAATCTAATTCCTCCACCGCCAATTCCAGCGGCATTACCTACTATAAAATCAATTTCTGGGTCATTGAGTTTGGTAACCTCGTTTGAAAGTTGTGAAACATTGAAGCTAGCATCCCAACTAAAATTTTCTTTTTGAACTATTGCGGCTGAAAGCGAGAAGTCAATTCCTTTATTATTTACACCACCCGCGTTAATAAAAGTTCGAATAGAAGTACCAGGCACTATGGTTTGAAGTAATAGATCTTCAGTATCTTTATTAAACCAGTCAATAGAACCTGTCAATCTATTATTAAAGAAGCCAAAATCAACTCCGACGTTAGTTTGTGTAGTGGTCTCCCAGGTTAGTTCTGGATTTCCTTCTTGTACTTGTACCTCACCAGTATCAGAATTCACACCATCAAACGTAAACAAGCCTGTACCGCTATTGGCTGAAAACCTAGCAGAAGCATTTATATTCTGATTTCCTACCTTACCCCAACCTGCACGTAATTTTAATGAGGACAAGGTTTTACTATTTTTTATAAAGTCTTTATTGCCAAAATTTAAAGCAAGGGCTCCTGACGGGAAATAGCCCGTTCTGTTGCCTTTGGCAAATCTTGATGACTCATCAACACGCATAGATCCTGTGAGGTACAAAAAGCCGTCATAATTATATTGTAAACGACCAAGATACGATTGTATAGCCGACTGATTTCCGTTATTCGAAAAGTTTTCAGCATTACTCTCATCAGCAAGATATAACCCTCCTACATTCAAATCTGAAACGTTATATCCGTTATTTACCCCACGAGCACCCTGAAATTCATACACTCCAGTAATATCTAAATTACTTTTACCAAATTCTTTGGTCCAATTTAAAATGTTACTGATTTGATGTGCTGTACTATTAAAATTATTATAGCCGATGTTAGTGAAACCTGTTGCATCAAAATCACCTTCTACTCTAAAAGATTCGGTTGCACTGTTAATTGTAGACACCGATGCTATCAAAGTATAATTAAAATTATCAGTGAAATTATACTTACCATTCAAAGTAAGATTCAGCCGATCAGTCATTACTTCATGGTTACTTAATTCTAATCTTCGTATTGGATTGAAGTTGTTATTGGCGACCTCTCTTGGTGATCTTAGAATATAGTTTCCATCAGCATCTCGAACAGCCGCAGTTGGATCCCAGGTGATAGATCTAAGAATACCACTTCCATCGCCACGATTAAAGGCATCTTGATTATTGACTGTTGTTTCTCTACTAGCCGTAATATTTGCTGCTAGACTGAATTTATCATTAAACTCTTTACTCAAATTTGATCTGAAAGAGAATCTTTCATACTCTGAAGTAATTTGGATACCTTTTTGATCGATGTAATTTCCAGAAAGAAAATAACGAACTCCATCATCACTGCCACCACTAACCGATATTTGAGTATTATTAGTTATTCCTGTTTGAAAAATCAAGTCTTGATACCGAATTGGATTAGCTTCAAATGCTGCTATTTGAGCAGCTGAATATGGAGCATTGGAAGGATCATTAACTGGGTTTGCGATAAATTCATCATTTTCAAGTTGTGCGAATTGTGCAGAACTAAGTGTAGGCAATCTCTTTTCTACTGTTGAGAAAGAGACAAACTGATCGATTGCTACAGTTGCCTTACCAGAGCCTCTTTTAGTTGTTACTAAAATCACCCCATTTGACCCTCTCGAACCGTAGATTGCTAAGGCAGATGCATCTTTTAATACTTCTATCGACTGAATGTTATTAGGGTTGATAGTTCTCAAATCACCACCAAACACACCATCAACTACAACTAAAGGGTCATTATTACCAGTGATAGAATTAACCCCTCTTACCCTAACTTTAATTCCGGCGCCCGGTTGACCTGACCCTGCGACGGTTACACCTGCAGCTCGACCTTGAAGAGCGTCTTCTACCCTAGTTAGTGGTTGGTCTTCGAATTGTTTAGCTGTAACTTGAGCCACCGCCCCAGTAACATCACTCTTTTTTGCTGTTCCGTACCCGATAACAACTACTTCATCAAGCTGACTGGCATCTTCAATCAATTGAACATTAATTGTTGTTTCGTTACCTACGGTTACATTTTGAGTGGCATATCCTAAATAAGATATGACTAATACATCACCCGAAGAAGCCTCAATCGTAAAATTTCCATCAAAGTCAGATTGTGTTCCAGAAGTTGTTCCTTGAACAAGAATATTTGCCCCCGGAATGGGTCCTCGGGCATCAGAAACTGTTCCCGTAATTGTCTGTTGAGCATGGCTGTATTGCATTCCCATAAGTGCTAAAAAAAACACTGTAAACAAACATTTTTTAAAAAATTCAAAAAATGGTTTTTTCATAATCATTGGTTTAAATTGTACTAGTTTTGAATTAATCAATCAAAATTATTTGATATTGGTGGTTATAGATATTCTTCTTATTCCGAAATTATTATTTTCTACATCGCAGTCTGTATTCCCTTATCCAACAATTGTATTTCTGAGTAAAAAATTATTTAGATTATAGATACAATCTGTTTTAATGCTACATACGATTTACAAAAAGAGTTGGTGGTCTTTTTCGTTTTGATTAAACAGTATTTAAATACATTGAAAATAGATCGACAATAAAAATTTAGTTTTCAACACCTGTAAAATCTATGATCAATAACAAGGGTTAAATTAGAGTAATAAAAATGTTTGCTGATATCCTTTTTTAACCAGTAGCAGCACTATTTTAACATTTTGTTATATTGCGGGTGTTATTTTTACGAATCCCCTAATATTTGTGTAAAAACACGAATAACTATTTTGCACCTTCCTGTAGTTCAATTGAAGGTACAGCTTCTTTTTCCCAAGCCAACAGTTCCGATTTCAATAAATTCGCTTTTTGCAAATTGGTGTTGAATACATCTTTTTCTTCTGAAATATCATCAGAAACATTGAACAATTGGTAGGTACCACTATGATACTTAATCAACTTCCAATCCCCTTTAATTATTGAAGTGTATTGATCTTCATAACTTCGAAAAAAGTACAAATTTCGTGCAGGCATTTTTCTACCCTTTAGCAAGGGCATTAAACTTTTTCCATTAATTTGAGAATCAGTACACTCTTGTCCCGACGCAATTTCTACCAAGGTTGGATAAAGGTCAATAGATTGAACAGGAGTGCTGGTAATAGAACCAGCCTTCGTTACTCCTGGATACTTAACTATAAAAGGTACTCGAGCACCACCCTCGCCTAATGTATTACCACCTGTTTTACCACCACTTAATGGGGCATTAGTAAATTTACCTCCTTGATCAGACAATAAGATAAAAACCGTATTCTCAGAAATACCTTTCTTGTCTAAAGCTTTGCGAATACGACCTACCGACTCATCCATGGCACTTACCATAGCTGCATATTCGGCATAATCACCTTTAAGGCCTTGAGCCTTGTATTTTTTCAGCCAATCTTTTCGTCCAACAAAAGGGCCATGAACATTGTAATACCAAAGGGACAACATAAACGGTTGCCCATTGCTGTAACCATTAATAAACTTTTCTGCTCCATCTGTTAAAACATCGGTTAAATATTCATTTTCAAAACCAGATGCAAAACCTTCAGGGTCTTGCTCAGGTTTAAAAAAAGGTGGGTAATAACTTTTCGGGTGTCCAGCATTAGTTGTGCCAAATTGTGCGTCAAAACCTTGATTTATAGGGTGGTACTTCGCTTCACCTAAATGCCATTTGCCAATAAACATATTATAATAGCCAAACTTTTTTAATCGTTCTGCATAAGTTACCTCATCTAATGGCAACCAGTTTCGTGAAGGTCTTTGCACCGGGTCTTTTGGCCAAAGGTTAAATTCTTCATTACCCCCCAATGAGGCTTCTTTTTCTTTACTATCTATGATATGCCTAGTCATCTGAAAACGAACAGGTTCCTTTCCTGTTAAAAGGGAGGCTCGACTTGGGCTACAAGTAGGTGTGGCAATGTATGCTCGATCGAAATTTAATCCCTCTTTTTTTAATTGGTCAATATTTGGTGTATTAAAAATTGAATTGCGAAATCCCACATCAGACCAGCCCCAATCATCAACAAATAGCAAAACGATGTTGGGTTGTTTATATGTTGTCTCATTCGCTGTGGTAGCTATACCTTTCTTTTTTTCACTGCAGGAAAAAAAGAAGATTAAAACAGTGAATAATGGAATGATATCTTTTAAATCTCTTTTCATATATGAATTTCTTATTTAAATTTCAGTTTAGGCATATATCCATCAGATTCGATGATTTGATTAGCCCTTCCCTTGTAAATGTTCTTTTTAAATTCAATATTTCTTGATGTTTTTACTTTTATCGCTGGGTTTTTGGGGTACAACATGGGAAAGGTGCCCGAATTAGTAATCGTATTTCCTTCGAAAAGTAAGCCATCTGTATTGGCTATTTCCAAAACGAGGTTATCGAAGTGATTAAAGGTATTATCAATGATCGCTATATTCTTAAAAGCAATATTCTCGTTATCATCATCTGTAACAAATCGAATAACACCCCTATTAAAACCGCTATGCTGGCCATCTTGAAAAACGTTGTTTTTAATGAGCACATTAGCGGCATTACCTGCCTCAAACCAATGTCCGCTTTCTACGGGAATCAATATTGGCTCCATTTCTGTACTGAAGGTATTGTTTTGTATTACTGTTTTCTTCGGATTGGAAATCAACAACCCTCGCGCACGATTGTTTCCTATATTACAGTTTTCAACCAGCAGTTCAGGATAGGCATCTAAATTTTCAATCAAATCACCGACCATGACTGTTGAAGGAAGCTTTTCATTAAGTTTTATAATCTGATATCTCCCGTTAATTTTTTGAATATTATTTACCGTCAATTTATCATAGGGGAAAAAAGAATCACTTAATCTTAAGAATCCGAGGGTGTCATTTGAGCGTCCAATAGTAAATCCCTCTTGCTGCGAATGCCCCATTCGCACTCCAATGGTATACTCATCTTTTATGTCGACAATCTCTTGGTAAACACCGTGCAAATTTAAACCATCATCGAGCATGTTGTTTAAGGTGCAGTTTCTTAAGGTAACTTTTCCTCGGCATCCAATAAAATGGGTGGCATCAGCGGTTGTAGAGACCATTCGATCATTAGAAGCTGTTACATTAAAATTATCTAAAAGCACATCCGAAGAATTCTCCACTATTATTCCCATTCCTCCGGCATGATGTACATTGACGTTTTTTGCAATGAAGCCATTGGTATAGGTAATTCGAAATGAAGGAGCCATTCGATTTAAACTTTGATGCCCTTTGCTGGTCAAAATCATTCCTACTGGTGGCATCATTTTTTTATGTCCATGAATTCTAACGACACCTGGTTCAATCTGCTCTGCCCATATTTTATTTTCAATACCCCAAGATTTATGCAGTTTTGAACGCGGATCAGTTTTATACTTATAATCAATTTGGTTAACATTATGTTGTATTGCAGATTTGGTTACCGTTGTTAAATTAGTATAGGCCTCTGTATTAAACATAATCGCTTTACGCTCTGGGTCAAACAATATCGTTTGGCCCACCGTATGTTCATAATAAGGTTTGATAAAAATGAGCTGCCTATTTCTAATTTCATAGGGATATTCATCAGAAAATTTCCAATCAAAAGTTGCTTTTACCGAATCGTTAGCAACGATAACTCCCTCACTGTGAAAAGGCACTTGCCAATCAATAGTTACATTTGTAACGGTTATGTTTTCTGAATTTTCAATTAAAAAAGGAATCATTCGCCCATGAAAAATAAAAGTTGATCCTTGTCCGTCAATCGTTAGGTTTTTAAATTTCTGCAAAGGGAAAGCCGTATAAATAACCACATCATCATGATTAGAAATATTACTATATATTTCATAGGCCTTATCAGGATAAAAGTGATAAGTACCTTGCTCAAATGAAATCTTTGAAATAGGGTTTTCAATCGCTGAAAGCACTTTTTCCAAAACTGCAGAAGAAGCATCATCAGAAATTTCAGAAGTAAAATGAATGTGCTTTTTAGAGTTTTCGTTTTGTGCTTTACCAAAAACCGATGCAAACAAAAATATAGAAATTAGGAACTTTTTTAATCGTGGCATGCTCTGATTACTTTTTAGTTAGTTTCTGAAACCCTTTATTTTTTTTCACCTTTAGCGTTGAGCGACTCACCTCATCTGCTTCTAAAGAAATCACAGGAACACCTTCATAGCTATTTTTCTCAATAAGCACATTTTTACTATTAATAAGTTCGAATTGTGGCCTATCAGGGTACAAAGCTTGGGCATCTGTGGTTCTTTTAATAGTATTGTTCCTAATAATAAGTCCGTTCACACGGTCAGCCCAAATAACGGCACTATCAAAGTTTTCAATGGTATTGTTTTCAAAAACAATATTACTGTCATATAAGATAGTATTATCAAAACTCTTAGCAAGCCGAGGTGTAACGGTCAGCACCGCATGCGGACTTCCACTATACGCACAGTATTTAAAATTATTATTTCGAATGGTTACATCCTTGACCGCCCCTGATTCATACCAAAAAAAAGTTTCTCCCCGTAAAAGGATGGATGACATCATCGATGAAAAATCATTGTTTTCAATAAGTATTTTTTCCGGAGTTTTAATAATCACATTTCGAGCTCGGTGATCTTTTATAATACAACCACGCATCGTAAAAACGGGATTCCAGGTTTTATTTTCAACGATATCTCCAATTTTTAAATTCTTTGGAACAGGAGATTTAAAAGTCAATTCTGAATACTTTTCATTGAGGTATTTTACATCTGTAACTTCATTAATTACTCCTCGTGTAGGGTCTGGATTTTGAATAAACCAAACAGCATCGCCAACATCAGCAAATTTGAAACCAGTTTGCTCAAAATGTATAAGTCCTATTCGAACAGTGTATTCGTCAATAACTTCGTCTATTTCAACATAGGTTCCGTGTACGTTAGTACCATCATCAAGCATGTGTTTGAACTCGCAATTTTCAATTAATATTTCTCCTTTGCAATTTGCAAAATGCGTGGCATCTGCAATTGTTGAGACCACTCTATTAGAACTTTCACGAACAAAAACTCCGCAATTAGCAATTACAATATCTTCAGAACGTTCAAAAAGAAAGCCCATACCCAAAGCGTGGTGAATGGTTATTCCTTCAAAAAATATATTACTTGATTCTTTTATTTGAAATGCAGGAGCATAACGGTTTTGCGCTTTTTCACCTTTAGAATGTAATATACTTCCAACATTCGGATAATGTTTCAAGGCTTCATGAAACCTCAAATTACCATTTGAAAGTTCTTCTACATATCGTGGATCACTGTTCATATCCCAAGCACCATGGGCTACTCGTTTGTATGCCTTATCAAACGCTAGAGTACTTCCCATATAATCAAATGAAAAACCATTAATATTCGGAAAATACACACGCCCATTTCTTAATTCCCAAGAATATCCTTCAGTAAATGGCTTTATATCTCGCCAACCTTCTTTTTCGTTGATTGCTACTACCTCACCTTGAAACGAAAACGGAATATCCCAATCGATAGTTAAATCAGTAACTTTTATGGCTCCGCAATTCTCGAATTGAAAAGGAGCAACTTGCCCATGCATTTTGAATTCTGAACCGTTACCATTGATTTCAATCGAATCAAAATCAGTTAGTCGAAAAATTACTTTCTTAAGTCCATTTCCATGATTGGTTACTGTGCTGTAATGTTCTAATGCGTAATCAGGTAAAAAGGTATAAGTGCCCTTTTCAAAACTAATTTTAACCTGTTTATCTGATATATTTTCAATGGCCTTTCGAACTATTGGGGTCATATCACCTTGTTGGTGCTTTATTTTTATAACTTCTTGCCCTTGAGCAGAAACATAAAAGAATATGAGGGCGAATAAAGCCAATGATTGTTTAATAAATTTCATATATATGTTTTATAAGTTTAACCCTGTACCTTGCATAACAGGGTCATAATCCCATGAGTTGTACCATGGGTCTTTGGTTTTTAGTTGAAAGGCTTTCATTTTATCAATGAGCCGGTTTAGTACTTCTTTGTACTGCTTATTACCAGCCAAATTGTGCAGTTCATTTGGGTCTTGACTTAAGTCAAATAATTCAAATTCAGGGCGATGAAGATAGTCTTCGGTCTTTTTGTTACCGAAAAGTTCTTTATCATTTCTATAGACCTCTTGCCAGGTTGAAGATGCCCATAAGTCTGAAGCAAATGGATATTCTAGTCCCCAAGCAATATTGCGAATCAATTTGAAATTGCCCTCTCGAACTACACGCATTGGATAATACATCGTAATTTCATGAAAAGTATGCGACGCATATACTTCATTCCATTTTTTACGCTCTGATTTTGCCGTATTTAAAAGAGGTCTGAAAGATTTGCCATGTGTTTTTAGAGCATTCAAGTCTACTTTTGCCATATCTAGAATGGTTGGGGTTAAGTCAGCCCAAGTTATCATGCCATCGATGGTATTCCCTTTTGCTTCTACCGAAGGATCTTTTACTATACACGGTAACTTCATACCCGGTTCATACAACGTTGTTTTAGCTCCTGGGAAGGCCATACCATTGTCAGAAATATAAATTACGACAGTATTATTGGCCTTTCCAGATTCATGAAGTATCTGCATCAGCTTCCCAAAACCTTGATCGATTCGTGAAATACTCTGATAGTATTGGGCGATTTCTTCTCGAGTTTCTTTTGTATCTGGAAGGAATTCAGGTACCAGTACATCCTTGGGGTCATAGGTTACCTTTTTGATACCAGGGTAGCCCTCTGGTCGGTTTCCGAAACTGTTTGGGGCGCGCCAATTTTCGGGGTCAGTTGATTGTGCTCGGTGTGGGTCATCTGTACAGAAATATAAAAAGAAAGGCTTGTCATCTTTAATTACAGTTTCGCAAGCTTCTGCCATTTCAAATGTACTTCTAGCGTTAGCTTCAAGCACTTCGGTAAACTTATAAACATCTTCGGGTGCTAAATGATACTTTCCTATTCTAGCTGTCAAATACCCCTCTTGTTCTAATTTAACGGGTAATGAGGTTATGGTATCATAGGTGCTAAAATGATGGTAGTCATGCACGTGCCCATATGAACCTGTTGCATGACCATATTTTCCTGTTAGTATTACGGAACGACTTGCTGCACAACTAGCACTAGTGCAATAAGCATTAGTAAACTTTGCACCTTCCGCAGCTAATTTGTCCAAATTTGGAGTTTTAATGATAGGATTTCCATAGGCCCCAATTGCATCGAGACCATGATCGTCTGCCACGAAAAGAATAATATTGGGACGTTTTTCTAGTTCTTCGATAACTTCAGCGGTTTCATCCATCTTAATTTCACCACAAGCAGTAGCTAAGGCTAAAATCGTTATGATTAGGAATTGTACATGATATTTTTTCAAAGAGTTTTTCATATAATCTATAATTCGGTATTAACTAATATTTAATCTTTAAAAATGCTATTGTTTATATCAGGAAAAGGTTTTTGAAGTTCTTTCCATTTCTTTTTATTCCAAATTGTCGGCGGCTTAAAATCTTGAGACTTTTTAAAATAAATTTCTTGCAGCTCATATACTTTTTCTGGCATTAAGGCTGCCAGATTATTTTGCTCAGTTGGGTCTAGGCCTAAATCGAATAGTTCAACGACTGGCTCTCTACCTTCCATAAAATCTTTATAAATTCCTTGATCTAAAGTTCCTGTAAATCGCAATAAATAATTGTCTTTTACAATTGCCCAAGCCGGCGGAGCAAATTGTGCTTCATTACTATGGTTCTTTGTAGTTTTAGTAATTGTAAAACCCCACCTATTAGAATGTATGCCTGCCCAATATAGTTCGTCTCGAATTTCTGGAGAATTTTGGTCATTCAATAACGGAAGTAAGCTTTTACCATCTATTGAGTACGGCACATCGCCACCGGAAGCATCAATAGCCGTTGGTAAAATATCCATAGCCGATACTAGGTGTTTTGAGTGATAAGGGTTCTTAATTCCATTTGGCCAATGCACAAAAAGTGGTACGCGAATACCCCCTTGATAATAATTGCCTTTGTGCCCTGAATAGGGTGCATTTCCCGGGAGCGGTGAACCCGTTTTATGACCATCGTAAGAACCTCCGGCCATGGCTCCATTATCTGAACTGAAAATAATCATGGTATTCTCATAAATTCCTTTTGATTTAAGGGAATCCACAATGCGCTTTATATTCTGGTCAACACCATAAAGATGTGCGTAGAAATTATTTAGGTCATAAGAATCAGATGTAAATCGGTCAAAATACTTTGAGGGAGCTTTGGGCTCTAGTGAATCATGTACTGCATGATAATGAAGCTGCACATAAAACGATTCGTCTTTATCGACTTGCTTTTCTATAAAATCTAACGCTTTTGCCGTAAAGGTATCGGTGTTGTAATCTTTTTGCAGGCCAGCATACTCTTTGTTTTCCCAAACATTGGTAGCATTGTAAAACTGACTGGCCCAATAATTATAGCCATAGAAATAATCGAACCCATGATTTAACGGGTGGTGTTCTTCCGTTGTGGAGCCCATATAACCACTCTCTATCAATTCAGTATAGATCTCAGGATGCGATTTTCGTAAGCTAGGAAAAGTCAAGGTTTCACTCAAGCCATTCTCTTCTAAAGCTCTCTTGACCATGTTATTATCAAATTTACCGATATGCCATTTTCCAATGTGAGCGGTTTTATACCCCAAATCTTGCATTTTTTGCGCAAGGTGATTACCTCGGTCGATTCCGCGTTCTTCTGCATCGGTATTTAGATATACGCCAAAACGGTTTTGTAATATTCCAGTAGCAATACCCATTCTAGAAGGAGCACACAAGCTGCTCGATGCAAAAGCATTCGTAAAGTATACTCCCCCTTTGGCCAATTTGCTCACCGTTGGCATGGCGGTTTTCGAAAATTCCAAAGATTCTTCCAAAGAATAGTGTTGTAGGCTATCTACTAAATGAACAAAATAGGGGTCGAAATCGGAAGTTTTTAAGGTGTCATTATGAATTGCGAATTGGCCGTACCCCAAGTCGTCCATCAAAACGAAAATAACATTTGGTTTTTTTGCTATATCTTTTTCTTTAATAGGGTGGCACCCCATGAAACATAGTAAGAACAGCACGAGTACCGCTACTTTATAATACAATGCTGTTTTATGTTGTAAGGATTTCAAACGAATGTCTATTGGATAAATTAATTTCGTATTTGGTTCTTGAATTGGTCATACTCAGGATTAACTTTTGCATCTCTAAACCTAGGTCTATCTTTCCAAAGATTGTAGGTTGCCTCAAGCTGTATCGATGATTCAGGATGTTGCCCTTTATCATTGGTTTCAATAATCCAATTTTTCAATATGTTTCGGTGTTGCTCAAGAATGGTATTATATTCAGAATTTTCGGCCAAGTTGTTCATTTGATGGGGATCGGCGCTTAAATCATACAGCTCTTCTTTGGGTCTTTTGCCAAACCAATGTTCAGCCTGATATGGTGTAAGTTTTCCTTCTTGAAACAGCCGTTTCATATCTTTTACAATGGGTTTATTATCACGATAACCGGGCTGAAGCATCGGTCTATCAGGAAAATAATTAAAAATATACCGAAAGGTATCGGTACGTACCGTACGAATTCTATCAATCGTATAATCGCAGCGGTCTCTTGCGCCTACAACATATTCTGAAGCTTTAAATTTAGTATCAAAAAGACTTTTTCCATCCAAGTATTTAGGTAATACTACCCCGCCCAAAGCCAATGTGGTTGCAGACACATCTAATAAAGAAACCAGCTCAGAACGAACGGTACCAGGTTTCAATTTTAAATCCTTCCCTTTAATAATCAATGGCACATGCATGCCGCCTTCATAACAAAACTGCTTATGTCGCAACGAGGAATTACTTCCGTGGTCAGAAAAGAAAAAAATGATGGTGTTTTCAAGTTCTCCATCTACTTCCAACTGTTTCAAGATACTTTCTACTTTCGCATCGGCGCCTCTATTTGCATTGTAATGCTCCGTCCATGCTTTTTGCTGAGAAGTCACCTTTGGAAAATAGGGTGGTAAGGCCACTGCTGCATCATCTAATTTATGCCCCTCACGTACATGTTTCGATCCCGCTTTACCTCCCATTATCTGTACCTGCCCGAACCAAGGTTGGTTTTTATCTTCCCTAGCATTCCAGACATTTTTGGTAAGCGACATGAAATAATCTGCTCGATTGCCTTGCCAACCGTTCATACCTGGGGTGTAGTCAATTGCATTACCAACACTATATAAAGCTTCTCGATTATAATGAAAGTTATAGTCGTCTTTACCATTGTTAAAAGTAAAGTAGCCCGCATCTCTCATCAATTCTGGAATGGTTTTGATACCTTCCGAAAGATTAATCCGTAATTCTTCCGGTACTACCTCTCCATCCGTGGTTCTACTAGAGCGATGGTGATGCGTTCCGGTGGAGGTCTGCATAACACCGGTTATCAAAGCGGAACGGCTGGCAGAACATACCGGTGCAGTCGCATAAGCCCTTTTGAACATTACGCCTTCAGCGGCTAATTTATCGATAACAGGGGTGTACCCTTTGTTTATTTCATCTCCATAACAACCCATAAAAGGGGATAGGTCTTCCGCGATAATCCAAAGAATATTGGGCTTTTCGCTCTGCGCTATAACCTTTTGCCCACATATAATGGTTATAAGTACAAACCCTAATAAGAGTTGGTCTAATTTTGAGTTTATCATTAAATTCTAACTTAAAATAGATGTAACTCAAAATTAATCGATTGGCGGGCTTTTATGTATTTCTAAGTACATAGGGTGTGCTTATGAATAAGCAATTTCATATAAGGCATTAATTACGGCCACTTTTTCAACCTTCCCTACGCCAATAAATAAAGTGAATTTTATTTTTGATTCTATCAGATTATGAATCTTCGCCCCATTATAACCATACCTTAAAAAACGATTGATTTTGTTTAAATAGAGTCAGGGGTACAAACATATTGGAAAAAACGATTGCACTAAATGGTTTATAGAAGCTTTCTCATTCTTAATTATTGTTTATTTGTGCTTATATCAATTAGACAATTGGTTCTTGACAAATTTACCTGGTGACACTTTATACTTTTCTTTAAAAAGTTTACTGAAATGGGTTCGACTTTTAAAACCTGCCATAACATATACCTCGCTTACTGATAATTTTTGATCTTTTGCCAAAAGCTCTGCAGCTTTTCTCAAACGATACATTTTCAGTAATTCAAAAGGAGTTTGGTTTGTCAAACTCTTTACTTTTTGATAAAAATGAGTGCGATTCATAAAAAGCTTTCTGGCGAATGCATCCATATCCAGATTCTCATTTGATAGGTTATCGGCCATTAATTCATATAGTTTTTCCAGAAAAGCGTCGTCGTTTCTATTGTTGATGTTATTGTCTTTGGCCATGGGCAATCCAATTTCAAAACGTTCGCGAAGTCGCTTTTTATTTTCAAGTAATGCCACCGTACGTGTTACCAATTGTCTCGCATCAAAGGGCTTTTGAATGTAGGCATCGGCACCATCACGAATACCTTGAATACGGTCTTCAATATCGGCCAAAGCTGTAAGTAAAATAATAGGAATATGACTTGTCTTAATATCTGACTTAACACGTTTACATAGTTCGAGTCCATCTATTATTGGCATTTGAATATCGCTAATAATGATATCGGGCCACTGCTCTTCCATGGCATTTAAACACTCCTCTCCATTCGGGAATACTTCGACTTTAAAATATGCTGAAAGCATTTTTGAAACGTAAACTCTCATATCCACATTATCCTCTACATAAAATATAATTTCTTTTTCGTAATCAACAGGTACTTCAATTTTAGCAAACTCCATTTCAACTAACCATTGGTGCTTGTCTTCAACTATATTTTCGGCTGATAAAATTTCAATTCTGCGAGTTTCTTGATCTAGAGCTGATTCTTTTTTTACAATTGGCAATCTTACCGTCATTATAGTACCCTTGTCTAATTGGCTCTCGGCCTCAATATTACCATAATGCATTTCTACCAATCGTTTCGAAAAAGCTAAGCCAATACCAGACCCTGTCGACGGTAAGTTTTGATTTTTTCTAGATCTAAAAAATCGTTCAAAAATGTGTGGTAAATCTTCGCTATCAATACCTCGGCCTGTATCTTTTACTTTAACATAGAGGTCTTTTTCATTGACTGAATAGTCAACGGTTATTTTAGCACCTGCATCACTATACTTAAAAGCATTACTAAGTAAATTATTGAAAATCTTTTCTAATTTATTTCGGTCAGCAGAAACCACAATATTTGTGTTATTAGCGACTACTGTAAGTTCTCTATTGCTATTTTCTGCAAGGAAGTAAAAGTCAGTTAATAGTTCTTTTAAAAAACCATCGAAATAGAAGCGAGAATAATCCATTTCCATAGTGTTGCCATCTACTCGTTCAAAGTCATTCACTTGGTCAATCAACTGATTAATTTTTCGCGATTGACGTTCTACTATATTCAATTTCTCTTCGACGTCTTTATCTCCTTTAAACTTTTCATGAAGTACTTTTACAGGGCTCGATATTAAATTTAAAGGGGTTTTTAATTCGTGAGAGATGTTAGCAAAAAAACGGAGCTTTGCCTCATTTATAGTCTTAACGGCATCTTTTTCTAACTTTTCAATTTGAATATTATGTCGCAAACGTTGCATTTTGAGAACATAATACAGTACGGTACCAAGCAGAAGAAAGCAAATTATGCCATAAAGAATATAAGCTTGATTTGTTTTCCAATAAGGTGGTGCTATTGCAATGAACAGGGTTTTTGGTTGTGTCCATTCACCCAAAGCGTTAGATGCAGAAACTTGTAAGGTATATTCATCGGGTTGTAATCCGCTATAGCTAATGATTTTTTGATCAGATGTGGTTTCTATCCAATGCTCATCTACAGGTGTTAATTTATATTTAATTCGATGATTATCAGCAGCTTTAAAGTGTAAGGAATGTATTTCAACAGAAAAAATGTTCTCATTATAGTTTAAATTTATAACCGCTGAATCTGACAGACGTTCTTCAATTAGAACCCTTTTATTGAGCAGATCTAAAGGCTGTACCGTTTTGTTTGAGATTTTCAAATTTCCGAATTGAAGCTCTGGAAGTTCTTCTGACACGGGTACATCTTCTACCGAGAAGTAACAAAAACCTTCGAGCCCCGTAAACAATAGTTTGTCATCAGAAAATTTACCGGCGGTATACCAAAAATCTTCAAAAGGAAGACCATCTTCTTTTTTAAATCTTCTAAAGGTTTTATCTATTGTAGAAAATTTGTTTAATCCGATATTCGTAGTAACCCAAAGATTTTCTGACCCATCAAACAAAATACTCTTGACAACATTATTAGAAAGACCATCTTTCTCAGAATAGGTAATAAACTTTGGAGCAGTATTGCTATTAACGACGGCACAAATACCAGCTCCCTCAGTACCAATCCAGAGATCTCCGCTAGGTGTACGGGTAATTGTAGATACAAAGTTACTTGGTAAGCTATTTTCAAGATCGTTAATTTGGTACTGTTCAACTTCTAGTTCTATCAAAGGCTTATTTGAAGTTATATCTAGACGTATAAGTCCGTCTTCCGAGGTTCCAAGCCAAACAAAGTCATATAAGGGGTCTGAATAAAGGTATCTAATCAACGATAAGCCATTATTCTTAAAATAAGGGTGTGCATTCAAACTTTCTAAATGAGACACACTCCCTGAACCATCAATTTTTAATCGGTAGACATCATTTCTGCAACTAACCCAGAGGTTTCCATATTTATCTTCCTCAAATTTAAAAGCAGGATCTTTGGCGAAAGCTGGTAGTATGGAAGTGTCAACGAATTTGGGAATTTTATCACCATTCCTCATGAAAAAATATCCCTTGTCAACCACCTTAATCCAGGTGTTTTTTTTCTTATCAATAAAAATTGCCGCTATTTTAGAGTCATAGTTATTGGGCATCTGAAATTCTACAGGCTCGAACAGATTTGTAGTTGCATTGAAAAGAACAACACCCCCTTTATTATTGGTAAGATAGAAGCGATTTTCATCAAGCCTAGCAATATGTCTGATATGACGATTATTTACCCCGAAATCAAGTCCTGGTGTAGATTTGAAAGTTTTAAAAGGATTTATATCACTATCAAACTGATAAACGCCTTTATCGTATGTTGCCATCCACAAATCAGCATTACGAGTGGATGTAAAGGCGCTAACTCTTAGCAAACCGGAATATGGTTTAAAGTGGGTGAAATCTTTATAATTACCCTTGATGAAACTTTCTAAACTTTCAAACCTTAATGCTCCATCGTTGAGCGTACCTAACCATAGTTTTTCTGAAGAATCGATAACCGAAGAATTAAAGCGATAATTTGGTAAGATTTCCTTCTTAACCCTTGTGATACTGAAGTCGCCTCCCTTGTTTTCATATTCAATTAACGCTATTCCTGTTCGCTTCGTTACAAGAATGGTTTTATCTCCTATTGGCGCAACCGACCAACAAAAGTCAATTTCATCAGCTAGTATTTTTTGAAATCGACCATTATCAATATTAAATTTTATTAAACCTTTAGAGGTTGCATATAAATATGAATTTTTAGAAATTTTAGTATTTCTAAAAAACATCGTTTTATCCGGCGAAGCGTCATTATAAATAAACTGTTTGATAAAATTGTAATCTGTATCAAATTTAAGCACCCCATCTGTTTCAGTACTTACAAATACCGAATTGGTTGCATTATCAAAGGTAAAGCCTCGAACCACAGGCCCTTTTTTATTTTTACCCAACTCCTTATTTGAAAATAGACTTTTGAATTTGGATGTTCTATACTCAAAAATGGTGATTCCTTCGTCCGTACCGATCCAAATATTTTCTTTTGAATCTTCGCCAAGTGCCCTAATTCGATTACTTACTAATTGTTTACTTTCAAGGGTATTTTTGAAAACCTTTAAATCATTACCATCATAACGATTTAACCCGTCATAAGTACCAAACCACAGAAAGCCGTGAGAATCTTCGAGAATACATGTAACTCCATTATGCGCTAGACCATCTGAAATGGTCAAATGCCTTTTGTATTCAATCTCATTTTCTTGTGCCAAGAAAATAATCGGAGACATACATACAACAAGCATCGCAAAAATATTGCGAAGTACGTAATTCATATAAATAGAGCTAGTTCTGTACAAGGTAATCGATTTTTTGAATTAAGTGCAAATCTCAATTTTGAATTTTAATTCCTTGAAATCAGTAAGGCTATATTTTACTTATGATAAAATGGTCTGTTAGTCTAATACCTGAATTTTAAGGGGATTCCTTAATTTTTTAGCAAACGAGGCGATATAAGCTTCCCACTCTTCTTGGTTTTTGAACTGTTTGCTTTCTTTCCATCCGAAACCAGCATAATAAACCACATTGCCTTCTTTAACCTTTAAGTGCGCATAGGCATTACTTTCATCTTTTTTTGTAGTTATATATTTTTCGTAACCAATCATTGTATTTCCGTCTGTAACTATTGCGGTACCTAGCATCGAATTTTTATGAGGTTGCCAATAACTGATATAGCCATCTGCTACTTTTGAGATTACCATTCCATCATTTTCGTGTAAGGTAAGACCAACAGAAAGTGTGTCTATATTTTTCGTTTCAACTTCAAACTTAGAGAGATTACTACCATAATCTAAAGAAATATGTTTTTCCTCAACGATGCTTTTGCCATCGACATTCCAATCGGTATAGGTCAGCGTAAAACTGGTACGAATTGGACCAGTGGCTATGGTTTTCCAATTTGCAAAATTTTTAGAAACATGATACGTACTATCGGTTTTTATTGCGGTACCCCCGACACCACGACTGACTCCAACATGAAAATTATCAAGCCCCTCACCATTATCCACATGATAAGTACCCTCTGTTTCCAATTCTTTTTTGTACCACTTGTTTATGATGGGATATTCTACTTTTTTTAGCCAAGCATCTATTCCGCTTGAAAGTGTTCCACCTGCAATACCATCTTCTGTCATTTTTTGGGCGGTTGGGCCATAGGTTCGAAAAGCGACCCTGTTATTTTCCCAAGCATAGTCGTCGGTTCTTTCAGGAACGAATCGTGAATAACAAAATGCTTCAAAAGTCTTTTTCTCTTCTGGGTCATATTTGAATATTTCAAAAACTTTCGCTGAATTTGCTGCAACCAAGGGTTGAAACAGTAATTGATCTACCTTGCCGTCACTATTCGAATCGACCAACTGGGAAATCAAAATAGTTTGGCTATTCAATTCTCTTACACCTAAATTATCAAGATTATCAACTTTTAGAAAGTCTTTTGTTAAACTAACAGTTTCAAATTGTCTAGTTATATCAAGAGAGTTTTCTACTTTAATTCTTGGCAACCCATTTAATGGTTTGCATGAAAACAACAAATAAATCAACAATGCTAGAAATACAAAGCCACCAAAATTTTTCATAAGGTCAATTATTGATTAATCATTCTACTCTTTATTATTTCAAATCAGTAATTTTAGCTACATCCATATCAGTATAGTCTAAATTTTCACCAGCCATTCCCCAAATAAACGAATAGTTAGACGTTCCTGATCCACAGTGAATCGACCATGGAGGAGAAATGACCGCCTGATGATTATGCATCCAAATATGTCGTGTCTCATGAGGTTCTCCCATAAAATGACATACCGCCTGTTCTTCTGGTACATCGAGATAAAAATATACTTCCATCCGACGATCATGAACATGAGCAGGCATCGTATTCCAAACGCTACCATTCTTTAATTCGGTCATACCCATTTGCAACTGACAGGTTTTCACTAGGCCACCAATGATCATTTGATTTACCATTCGGTGGTTTGATGTTTTCAAAGAACCTAACTCAATCTTATTGGCATCAGCCAAACTAACTTTTTTGGTAGGATAATTCATGTGAGCAGGCGCCGAATTAATATAAAATTGGGCTGGCTTCTCGCTATTTTCACTTTGAAAAATAACTTCTTTAACCCCCATACCTATATAAAGTGCTTCTTTGTGACCTAAAGTATATACGGTACCATCTACAACGATACTACCATTTTCACCCACATTAATAATTCCAATTTCTCGTCGTTCTAAAAAATACGATGATTTTAAGGCATCAATAGTTTCTAGTATTTGTGGTTCAAGGGGTACAACCGACCCTACAATGTACCGGTCATAATGAGAGTACGTCAAATTAATCTCACCTGTTCTCATTAAATCATCTACCAAAAATTCTTTTCGAAGTTGGCTTGTATCATACTTCTTAATGCAATCTGGATTAGAAGCATATCGTGTATTGTAAGTCATATTCTATAAATAAAGTTAGAACCATAAATCTAATGAAAAATTTCTAAATACAATCGATTGTATTTTTATTATATTTACATTTATAGAAATGAAATTCATTGTGAGTCAACCCAATAACATAACAATTCATGATATAGCCGAGGCGTTACAGATAAATAGCTCTACCGTCTCAAGAGCTTTAAATAATAGTTCGCGAGTAACTCAAAAAACTAAAGCCAGAGTTTTAAAAAAGGCAGATGAAATGGGATATCAACGAAATCTACTGGCCTCGAATCTTAGAAAAAGTAAAACTAACACGATAGGCGTAATTGTGCCCAGAATATCAAGACATTTCTTTTCTTCCGCTATTGCCGGTATCGAAGAGGCCGCCTATGAATCAGGATATCGAGTGATCATATGTCAATCTATGGAACAATTTTCTAGAGAAAAAGATCTTATAGAAACGCTTGTTGCCAACAGAGTAGATGGTATTATATTATCAATTAGCATGGAAACAACTAATGCGAAACATTTGGAAAGTGCTCGAGTTAAAGGAACTTCAGTGGTATTTTTTGATCGTCATTGTGATGGCACGAACTACAGCAAAGTGCTGAATGATGATTTTCAGGGAGGTTTTGATGCCACTGAACATTTGATTAAACAAGGCTGCCAAAATATAGTTCACTTTTCAGGGCCACAGCAATTAAAAATCTACGAAAACAGAAAAAAAGGATATCAGCAGGCACTTAAGAAAAACGGAATACCTTATCGATCTGAATTAGTTTTTAATTCAAAACTAATGGAAAAAGACGGTGTAGAAAACGCAAAAAAAATACTACAACTACCCCTCAAAATTGATGGTATTTTTTCTGCTAACGATATTTCCGCAATCGCCGCTATGCAACATTTGAAAAAACAAGGCATACAAATACCTAAAGATATTTCAGTAGTAGGGTTTAGCAATGAGCCTTCGGCGGCCGTAATCGAACCCGCGCTAACCACTCTTGATCAGTCAGGAAGGAAGATCGGTCAAAAAGCCACCGAAATATTATTCGAAGAAATCAATAATAAATCTGTTTTACATAAACCAAAAAGCATCGTCATAAAACCTTCTTTACTTCAACGAAGTTCAACACAACGTGCCTCAGACCATTAAAAAAAATATCATGATAAATAGATCTCTTCTACTAATATTTTATCTCCTTATTCTTGTGAGTTCTTGTAAAGAAAAGACCACCTATGTTGAAAAACATAAAACTTCTTCTATAGATAGGGCTGTAGAACAACTTTCTCTTCAACTTATTGAGGCGGAAAAAGCAAACAGATTACCAAGAACAGTCACTGCTGATGGAAAAATACACTGGACAAATCCTCAATTTGACTGGACTGAAGGTTTTTTTCCCGGTAGTCTTTGGTATTTATATAAAGCTACTCATGACGAGAAGTGGAAAATTGCCGCTCAATCATTTCAAACGATGTTTGAAAATCATAAATATCTTACGACAAACCATGATTTGGGGTTTATTTTTAATTGCTCATACGGTAATGGATTTGACCTTACCAAAAACGAGCATTTTTCTGAAGTTATCGTGACTGCAGCAGACTCATTATCCACTAGATTTAATGCTACGGTCGGCTGCATAAAAAGTTGGGATGTAAACCATGGCTGGCAGTCAACGAGAGATTGGAAATTTCCAGTGATTGTTGATAATATGATGAATTTAGAACTCTTATTTAAAGCAAGCGAAATTACTGGAAACCCAAAATATAGTGCTCTAGCCACTACCCATGCTAATACCACATTAAAAAATCATTTTAGAGAAGATAATTCATCATATCATGTAGTAGATTATGATCCTGAAACTGGTTTAGTTAGATCGAAAGAAACAGCACAAGGGTTTGCAAATGAGAGTGCTTGGGCCCGTGGTCAAGCCTGGGGCTTATATGGCTATACCGTTTGTTACCGCTATACTAAAGATCAACAATATTTAAATCAAGCTAAAAAAATTGCCAAATTTATTTCAGACAACAAACCAGAAGATGGCATACCCTACTGGGATTATAACGCCAATAAAATTCCAAATGAGCCTCGAGATGTTTCTGCAGCCTCGATTACCTTATCAGCCCTTATTGAACTAGACGGATTTACACAAGAATCATATCTGCCACAAATCGATCAAATTCTTAATTCTTTGGCTTCTGATAAGTATACCGCGAAGATAGGAGAAAATCATAATTTCATTTTAAAACATAGCGTTGGTAGTATACCGCATAAAAATGAAATTGACGTGCCTTTAAACTATGCTGACTATTACTATTTAGAGGCCTTATTACGGTACCAACATAGTTATAATAAAAAGTAGTACAGGTATGAGAGCAATTCTTGTAATTTTTATCGCTTTTGTAACTTCTTACTCTTCTGCTCAACAAAGTGTATTATGGGAAAATTTTAAAAAAAACAAAGCTAAATCAACTGAACCTATTTTACCAGACTTTTCGTTTGCCGGATATAAATACAGCGAAGTACCCATTCCAACGGTTGATTATAAGTTATTTGATGTGACTGATTTCGGAGCAGTTGCAAATGATGGCATTTCTGATAAAAATGCAATTAAAAAGGCAATCGCTGAGGCTACCAAAAATGGTGAAGGCGTTGTTTTTTTTCCAAAGGGAAAATATATTGTCAACACCGCAACTGATGACCAAAGTATTATTGAAATCGAGCATTCGAAAATTGTTTTACGCGGTGAAGGAGATCAAAAAAATGGCTCGATAATTTTTTTTGAAAAAGATTTACCTCCGGCAGACATGGCAAAGATGTGGACGGTTCCAAAAGCAATTAAGGTATCTACGAAGATTAAAAATAAATTGGTAACAACCATAATCACTGATGCTAAAAGAGAAACAAATCAAATAGAAGTTGCGGATGCTTCTACATTAAAAAAAGGAGATTGGGTAATCTTAAAAATGCAGAACAATGCCAAAGACTTAATAACCTATGACATACAGCCCTTGAAAGTTGATGCAAAATGGACCACATTAATAACAGAAGGCGTACAAGTGAATGAAAGACATCAGATTGCAAAGGTTTCAGGTAATAAAATAACATTTATAGAGCCTATTCATTATGACATTAAAGCCCTACATGGTTGGGAAATATATTCCTTTTCTCATTTAAACCATGTAGGGTTCGAGAATCTTAGGTTCATGGGCAATTATACTTCAGATTTTATTCATCATGGGTCGGCTAGAGACGATAGCGGATGGAGCATTCTAGAAATCTCTAAATCTGTTGATTCTTGGATTCGTTATTGCACCTTCGAAAACGTAAGTATTCCGATAAGTTTTTCGGCATCAGCAGCTTGTACAGCATTAAATATCAAAATTGAAGGCCGTACCGGTCACAGTTCGGTACATTCAGGCAATGGTTCAACCGGCATTCTACTTGCTAAAATTAATGATACGGCTGGTATGCATCATGCTACTGGCGTAGGAGGAGGAAGTACGACAGGAACCGTTATTTGGCGCTCAAAACACCCAGCTACAACTTCTTTTGAAGCTCATGCCTCTCAACCAAGAGCTACATTGTTTGACAATGTGGTCGGTGGTTTTTTTAAAGGAAGAGCAGGCGGGGCAATTAAGAACTTACCCAATCACGGAAGGCATCTCGTCTTATGGAATTATTTGGAAACTGACGAGGCGGAATCGGACTTCAAATTCATTGCCACTGACAGCCCGTATTGGAGGGTTGTACCTCCTATTATTGTTGGTTTTCATGGGGCAGGCACAACTTTTAATGAAGATGAAATACAAGTTTTGGAAAGCTTAGGCACACCGGTTATACCAGAATCACTATTTGAGGCACAACTGACCCTTCGTTTAGGTAAATTACCAGAATGGATAAATAATGTAAAAAAGGAACTATGAGACCTAAAGCTACCATACTATGTTTTTCGATCATTTCTGTTCTTCTCTTTAATTGTCGAACTAAAACCGAAAAAATTGAACCAGCAAAAACTCACACCTCAGTAACCGAAAAAAAGCCAAATATCCTCATAATTTATGTCGATCAATTAAGACGTTATAGTGCTGGTTTCTGGTCTGAGAAAAAATATAAAGATCACGTTCAAGGAAGGCCCGATCCGGTAATTACACCTCATATTGACAAGCTTGCCAAAAATGGCGCGGTGTTTACCAACGCCGTTAGCAATTACCCCTTATGTAGTCCGGCACGTGGTATGCTCTTATCGGGCATGTATCCTGAACAAAATGGAATATGGAATAATTGTAGAAAAGACCGTGATGATAGTCTTCGAGATGATATTCCTACTATGACTGATTTATTTTATCAGGCAGGGTATAATACCGCCTATTTTGGAAAAACGCATTGGCACAAAAATGATCCTCTCTTTGATGAAAATAGCACCTACATAGGAACCACCGCTGCACCTGGCGGGCACTACATGAATACCTATGACACGTACATTCCTCCTGGAAAATCTAGACATAGTATTGAATATTGGTATCAATCTATTCGTGACTTGCATTATGATCCATTGGTTTATTCGAATGACTCCAGTGCTATTTTAGGTAAAAAAGATGGTGAACTACACAAGCCTAAAATCTTTTCACCCAAAAATGAGGCACGGTTAATACAATCATATCTTCAAAATGAGAATGCTATGAGAGATACTCTAAAACCTTTCTTTATAATGTGGTCTATTAACCCTCCTCATAACCCTTGGTCTAATAGCAATACAGATATGGAAAGTTTGAAAAAAAATTATGATGTCGATAAATTCCCTCAAATTGACAGTCTTTTAGTTCGTGAGAATGCCGATTTTAAAGTAGGCAATTATGCTAGACACTACTTTGCTAATGTGACCAGCGTTGATAATTACATAGGTGAAGTGCTATACCATTTAGAAGAAATTGATGAGCTTGATAATACCATAGTAATACTAAGTGCTGACCATGGTGAAATGTTGGGTAGTCATTCTCGAAAAGGAAAAAATACCTTCGAAACCGAATCTTTAACGGTACCCCTTATTATCCATTGGCCAAAAAAGCTTAAAGATGGTCAAATAAACGATGTGCTCTTTAGTGTTACCGATATATTACCTACTACAATGGCCATGGCTGGTTTAAAAGATCAAATACCAGATAGTGTAGAAGGTAAAGACTTTTCAAAATTGGTATTAAATACTTCCGTTAGTACAATTAAAAAACCTGAAGGCGTATTGTTGCTCTTAGGAAATTCTAGGGGTATACTATCGGAGAGATATACGCTTTGCCTAAAGCAAAATAAAAAGCCTTGGGATACAAAAGAAGGTAGAGAACTTGAGACCGCCTATTTATATGACAATACAGAAGACCCATATCAACTAACTAAAATTGAACTCGATCAGCTTCCAGAAGTATCTAATGCCTTATTGACTATACTTGGAAAAGAACTAAAAAGAACCAATGATCCTTGGTATCAAAAAAGGTTATTCTCTAATATTATTGTATATCCTAATTGAATAAAAAAAGGTAATGGTAAAAAGATCTGTATCGATAAAATGGCATTAGGTTTAAAAATAACACCATTCACTTGGCAAATCATTTTTAGAATTGTTTTATGTCCTTCATTGCGATATAAATGTACATTCCAATCGATAGTTTCTCTTTAATACGATGCTCTTAATTCAATAATCAACTACTATATTTCAACTAATTCATTTGGAGGCCAACCGTAAAGTGACCTTTTTTTAATGTCCCATCTTTCATTGTAATGTGGTAGCCATATCCTGGAATAACGATACCGTTTTCAATTTTTTGAGATACTGACCCAAGATTGGCAATGACTTCAGTACCCGAAGAATATCGACTTCGTTGTACTTTAAAATCGGCACTTAAATATTCGTGGCTAAGAAGTTCTGCATAAAATGTTTCTTTATGCACCGGACTCACCAAATCACGCGCCATTTCAATCATTGGCTTCATACCTTCAAATTCATAAGGTGCAAAAAAGATGGTTGTTCCTCTTCCGAAGAGCATACTTCTTAGTGCTTTAATTCTAAAATCTCCATTTTCTGTAACCTCATTATCAGGATCTTGAATTTTTCCAAAATTGGCGATAGCTTCATGATACACTAAATTAAACAAAGGGGCATGATGAGAAAGCTGACCTAAAGGCCGGGTTTCAAGATAAGTCATTCCCTCGAACATATCGAAATAAGGAATCCACTGTTCTTGCCCATGTTCTGTACCGTTTACCAAATTGAAACTATCAATGTACTTTGCCAATTCAATTCTACCTTCTTTACCATCTTCACGATAAGCAGCAAAAGTAATGTCGGTGATATCAGCTTCTAAACCTAAGTAAGATACCTCACTTTCGAAATTCTTACGTGCTAGGTCTAATTGAAATTTGGGATCGACTCGAGCCCAACGACTTCCCGTAGCTTTCAATTGACCATTTTCATTCCTCCCCATTAATTCGGTTGTAAAGTCCGGATCATTTTCAAGCATAGGCGAATAAGCATGGTAGGAAGAATACAAATATCCATAAGATTTTGCTAGGTCTACAGCAGCCTTTAATTTTTGAGGACCACCTAATACTTCGCTAATCGGAAAATTATGCGGTACAAAGTTCGAAAACGTTCCCCAAGCATGCACAAAGGCTTTTTCTACATTAAAATCATCATGTATTGTTTGAATGATATTTTTCAATTCATCAAATGTAAAGGCCATGCCCGGCATATTTACATAATGTGGATACCCCCCATAGATACCAAAATAAATTGCTCCGGGTAATTTCGCTACATTCGGATTACGAGCGAGTTTTTCTTTTAAACTAACAAAATGTCCTCGCTTTATAGCTTCCTTTTTGTATTCTTTAGCCATGGCAACATAATCACCAGCTGGAATAAAATGATAGGTTATTTGATGTTTGCTATCCTCACCGTTCAATTTCCATATAGGATCTAAAAACAAAACTCTCTGATAAGGCGACATTTTGCCTTCGGCATTAAAAAGGTATTGACCATTATTATTTATGTTATAGAACATTTCGGGTCGTGAAGCCTCATCAACAATACCCATTACAGCTGATTTTTTATTGTGTGTACCCCACCAAGGCATTGTAAGACCAGTACCATTATTAAAAAGTTCTAATTTACCTACTGATTTACCGTTATACGTTGCATCATCCCATTTACAAAAACGACCTCCGTTCATAGGAAAAATATAAGACGGACAAATAATACCTTGTTTCTGTGGTATCACCCCTGCTCCTTTATCTTCGTCTGTTATTAAAGAAAACTGTCGCGCAGGATATCTTAAATCGGTTAGTTTAAAATCTTCAGATTTTGTTTCTAAAATTTGAACTTCTAACTTGTGGGAAGCATTGACCAAACGCAGCTCAGTTGCAATAGTTACCCCAGAAGCGATCGACCCATCATTAAGAGTAATATCAGCAAATTTTATAGCGATAGTTTTTCCATCTTTTTGAACTACCTCAACAGTTTTACTTTTAGAGATATTTACCGTTTGTTTTTTTACATCTTCACTACTTAAGGTTAACAAACCTGCAGCATTTTCCCATGGGTCAGAACCCCAAACTTGGCCCGATTGTTTTTCTACAACAGTAAAACAAGCTGTTAACTTATTCACAGAAATTTTTAACACGTCATTTTCAATAGTAACAACTTCAGTGTCTTGATTTGCTGAACGTGCAGTATCAAAAGGCATAAAAGCATAAATTCTTGGGGTGAGTACAAACGCCAGCAGTACAATTAATGTTTTGAAAATTGTATTCAAATATTTCATGATCTTTTGTTTTTGTTATTAGACCTAATTATGAGCAGGCCAAAATTTATCCATTCGTTCAACGTCATTACGCTCGTATACCTTTTTTAACAACCATCTGGGGCGTTCTAAAGTAGTTTCCCAAGCAAAGAGTTCTTTATACATTTCTTTATATCGTTCTGGTTCTTCAGACGCCAGGTTATTCAATTCACGTTCATCTTTAGTAATATGAAATAATTCAGCGGGCCGGTCAGGAAAACGAATCAACTTCCAATCACCTTTTCGAATAGCTGCTCGCGCATCACGCTTCCAAAATAGCGTTTCATGAGGTCTTTTTGTATTCTGTCCATTAATGTAAGGAAGTAAATCTACGCCATCAAGGTCGATCAAATCCTTTGAATTACCACCAGCAGCTACGAAGAAAGTTGGTAGCAAATCAAAAGTACTAATAGGATAGTTATAGGTTGAGTTCGGCTTAATCTTTTTGGGGTATTTCATGAGGAAAGGTATTCGAATTCCCCCCTCGAGATGTGTTGATTTTATGCCACTTAGTGGTAAGTTGTTTGAAGCATTCTTATCGGAAGGCCCACCATTGTCGTTCGTGAAGATTACAATAGTATTGTCTTCAATCCCTAACTCTTTCAGTTTGTTCATGATGGTTCCGGTGGCCCGGTCTAAGGCAAGAGTCATCGCCGCAACAATTTTTCGCTTTCCTTCTAATTCTGGAAATTTATTCATATCCTCAGGTTTTGCATCCATTGGAGTATGTACAGCATTAAAGGATAAGAACGCAAAAAAAGGTTTGTTGGCCTTTGCATTTTTTTCAATAAAAACTGTAGCATTTTCAGCTAAGGCATCTGTCAAATACCCTTTATGTTCTTCGAAATTTGCAAACCCACGTTCCATTTTATTCAAGGGTTCAGCAGGTTCGTCGGTATATTCAAAATAACTTCTAGCACCACCTCGGAAACCATAGAACTCATCAAAACCTCTTTTTGTTGGGTGAAATCTATCAGCACCGCCTAAATGCCATTTACCATAAATTGCGGTAGCGTATCCAACTTCCTGTAAATATTCGCCCATTGTTTTTTCTTCAATAGGAAGCCCCATTTCAGCACCGTCAAACGCAGAAACGGCACTCATAAAACTTGGTACATTATTCTCTTCATAACCGAATCGGTATTGTGATTTTCCGGTGATGAGTCCGGCACGAGAAGGTCCACACGTAGGATGAGTTACATAGGCTTGCGTAAAACGTACACCTTCAGCCGCTAATTTATCTAAATTAGGGGTTATCATTTCTTTACTACCCTGAAAGCCAAAATCGGCATAACCGGCATCATCAGCAAAAAGCAAAATGATATTAGGGCGAGTTGTGTTTTTAGATTTTTGTTGACCTAAACACAAAGTTGCTATTCCAACACAAAATAAGAGTGTACAAAGTTTTTTCATTACGATAGAATTGTATTTACTCAAAAATACTTTTTTAGTATTTAAAACGATACACAGAATTTACCCCAAAATAGGCCAATTTTAACATGTGCTGATCGTATTTTCTTTTTTCAATAAACACCAATCATACTAAATTATAAGCGGGTGATTTTCTTTTCAAGATAATGGTGTTTAAAAGCTAAATACAAAAAGAATAAACCCTTTTTGTTAGATCACTTTCACCCACCTCTACATTCTACGTTTTGACAATAAAACTTTCATTGATGAATTTGATATATTTTCTGGCACATTAATATTCGAAATAACATCGAGAAGTATAGCAACTAAAAAATGCTTTTAAACAAAAAAAGCAGCTACATTTTCATGTAACTGCTTTACTTAAAAGCTCCCCCTCTTGGGCTCGAACCAAGGAAGGTAACTTCTTATTTTCCAACTATTTGTCAACTCGTCAACTTAATGGGTGTCCGAATTGTATGCCTTTTTTATATAAATACTTTATTTAAAAATTACTTTTTTAGATACTTCTTCATGTGTTCATACTTCTTTAAAGTCAATTCTTCATTTTCCATTAGATCCGTTTTAAGCTTCGAAATATACATGAACCCATTATAACCGCCAATCAGCTTTAAGAGTTCAATATTGGAAAGTTTAGATATCATACGGTCAACATCATCATCATTAGAATTTAAAACATAGTCTGGGGCTTGAATACAATTTGTAAGTTTAAATTTAATGGCTTCCTCAATCTCATATCTGACTTCCTGAATTTTTTTATTTTTAAAGTATCTCTCTACTTTTTCATATATCATAAACAACCCTATGATTGCCAAAATGAATTGAATTACGCTAATCCATATTTCTGTATTTATATCACCTATCACCGCTATCATGAATTCAAGTTTTAATATCCTATACAAATATCTAAGATATTTCTTTTCGGGAAAGGATAGAAAAAAATTGGGTTGAATTAAAGTTAATTAAGCTATACCCGCATACTTGTTTACAAGGTGCATGGTACATACAAACTTCATTTTCCATTATTATCAACTATCGTTTACAGGTGAGACCAATTAATAACTCCAATCTACATGACTATAAGGCAACCTATTTAGCTCTTCTCGATGAAACCTCCATTTGGGCATGAATTCATCCATAAACTTTACAAAACGTTGGTTATGGCTTCGTTCTAAGAGGTGTACCAATTCATGGACTATTATATACTCTATACACTCTTTTGGCTTCTTAGCTAGTTCTAAGTTCAACCAAACGCGCTTTGCTTCTGTATTACAGGTGCCCCACTTGGTACGCATTTTTTTTATTCTCAAATCATTGCTCTGAACCCCAATCTTTTTCTCCCATTTATGTATTAGTGTGGGAGTTGTCTTTTTCAGCTCAGCTCTATACCATTCATCTAAAATTGTACTTCTTTTTTCAAGAGTGGTGTTTGGTCTGATATAAAGATGAATAAACTTGTGGTCTATCTCTACTTTGGGTGGAGCGTTCAATTCATGAATTCTTAATAGGTATCGCTTGCCTAAGAAGTAATGACTTTCCCTTTCCAAAAACTCTCTCTTAGGCTCTCTGTCTTGGTCTAGAAGTATCCTTTGTTGATCCTTAATCCATTGTAATTTGGAGATAGCAAATATCCTTACCGTATCCATATCCATTTTGGAAGGAGCAGCTATGCGAACTCTTCCCTTTGGTGGGTATACGCTTAAATGAATATTCTTAATATTCTTTTGTTCCACCTCAATTTCGATATTTCCAAGCTTCAATTCCTGCATTAGTATTCTTTCTGCTCCTTTACAATTTCAAATATCATCTCTACTTTGTTGGGTAATCCATAGCCATTCGGTGGTTCGGAAACTAATTGGTCCGTTGTTGGGTTCTCAGCTTCTAAGCTCTTTACTAGCGATTTGTAGATGTTATGTTTTACTACATTCTCCTTTGCCAAATTACCTCTCCAATCCGCAGGGCTATTGGTTTTAAGAGTTTCATCTAATAAGAATACCAAATGTTCACTCTTTTCTAGATTATTATACAAAGCTCTTTTTCCTGGTGTATTAATGACCTCAGGGGTGTCTTCTGAATGTCCTGCATTGGTTTGTTTAGCTAATTCTGCAATCTTCTTTAAATACTCTTCATAAGTGATGGCGTTTGCCTTACGTTGCTTAATTAGCTCGTCTAATAGCTTAGACATTTTTTCAAAGAATGCTGGGTCTAAATGCTGGTCTTTTATAATCTTCTTCCGAACATTATTTTCAATAGTTTCTGCAATAGCACCACGGTTGCCTTTCATTCCCTTTGGCAAAGCACCTATAGCGGCGGCAACACCTTCGTTAGATATAATATCCAATAATGACATTCCATCAAAAGGGGTAATGTCTTCTGAGTCTTCAGCTTGTATATAGGCATCTAGCAAATGTCTCATATCAGCTTCATAAGTTTTCATATCCAAGGTTTCCCCAGATGCTTTCTTAATTTGCTCTCTAAGCTTTAGGTAGAAATCCTGTTCTCTGTCAATAGTAGCAATTTCCTTAGCTGAATATCCTGCTTCCTCTAATTCACTTGCTATGTTTGCGTAGGCTCGAATAAGTGCAACTGTTTTCTTATATAATTGTGTTCTTCGTAATGCGGTATCTTTTAAATCAGATTCTTTTTCAGAATTACCACAGAAATAATGTTGATATTCTAGGGTGCCTTTGGGAGGAGCTACTGGTTCACATAATAATGCTAATTCTTCCAAGGCATTATCTAATCTTTTCTTACCAGCATCCAAACGATCTTGGAGCATAATACCAATATCCTCGGATTCAAAATCATCCATATCTAGTTCAGAAGTATAGACTGATATGGCTTGACCCACACTATCAAAAAGCCCTCTATAATCTACTATATACCCATAGTCTTTGTCTTCTCCATCCACACGGTTAGTTCTGCAAATAGCCTGAAACAAGCCATGGTCTTGCATACTTTTATCTAGATAGATGTATGCGCAACTTGGAGCATCGAAACCAGTAAGTAATTTTGAAACTACTACCAGTACTTTCATATTGGCAGGTTCTTTCTTAAACTTGTTCTTAGCCCAATCTTCGTAGGTTTCAGTTTTAGATTTGTTGCCTTGAGGTATAACTTCTTTCAGTATTTCCTCATAGAGGTTATAGATAGCCTCTTTTTGTGTTTCTGTGTTGGTCCCTGTATCATCGGTATTTATGTCTCCAGAATGTGGATTGTATGATGTAACGACCGCACACTTGCCTTTAAATGATGTTTTTTGAAACAACTTGTAATACTCACACGCTTCATAAATGGAATTAGCTACGACAATGGCATTACTACGCGATGACATTAATAACCGCTTAGTGCCAAAATCAAAAATAATGTCAGTAACAATTTTATCCATTCTTGAGCGGCTACTTAGCACACTCTGCATGGTGCCCCACTTCTTTTTTAGCTCAGCTCTTTGAAAATCATTCAAGCCTTTGGTTTTAGCTTTGAACCATTCATCGACCTTTTTCTCTGATGTTAGTTTTTGGTTAATATCTCTAGCTTCATACATAAGGTCTAGTATTACCTTATCCTCTACACCTTCGTTAAACTTATAGGTATGAATGTACTTACCGAAAACTTCTAAACTAGTCTGCTTGTCCTTTTTAAGTAATGGCGTACCTGTAAAACCAATAAAAACAGCATTGGGTAACATGGCTTTCATAGTCTTATGAAGTTTACCACTTTGAGTACGGTGGCACTCATCTACAAACACAAATAACTCGCCAGATACCTGAACAGGATTCTCTTGTAATTCTGCTAAGTATTTTTCAAAATTCTTTACATCTTTTTTACCAAATTTATGAACTAGAGAGCACAACAAACGAGGAGAAGGTTGGGTAAGTTTACCCATTAAATCTCTACCGCTCTTGGTTCTAAAAATGGTTTCACCTGCATCTGTGAACACATCTTCAATTTGCTTATCCAATTCATCTCTGTCAGTAACGATGGCAATACGAGCCTTAGGATTGCTTTCTAATATCCACTTGGCTAAGTATACCATAGAAATACTTTTACCGCTCCCTTGGGTATGCCAAATAATACCACCCTCATAACGGTTCACATACTTTTGAGATTCTTTAACTCCAAAATATTGATGTACACGAGGTAATTTTTTGATTCCTGCATCAAAGATTATAAAATCATAAAGTAGCTCAATAATGCGTTCTTTGGAACACATTTTAATCAAATACTTATCAAGCAATAAGCGAGAGGTATCGTCAACATCTTCTTTCCAACTGAAGTAGAATTTTTCTTCACTACTTATGGTGCCATAACGCAATCCTTCTGAATCACTACCTGCAAATAGTATTTGATTAGTTGCAAAAAAAGGGCGTATGAACCTATCTTGCATATTGGTAATGTTTTGGCGAATGCCCTCACCAATATCTACAATACCTCTCTTAAGTTCTAATACGGCAATGGCAATACCGTTGATGTATAAAACAATATCAGGGCGTTTGGTTTTATTACCCTTATAAGTAACCTCATCTGCTATATAAAAATCATTATCAGTTGGGTCTTGCCAGTTGATGAGTTTGATGGTGTCATAGTTTTCACCAGCACTTACTTTTACTTTTACACCATTACGTAGTTTACTGTACACATTTTTGTTAGTGGTGTACAAACTGTCATTAAAGTTGGTAGCTACTTGTTGTAATTCAAAAATTGCTTTGCTGATTTGCACATCCGAGTAGCCTTTGCGAATCAAGTATTTTTTTAGGTATTCCTCCTCAATATTGCTATTGCCTTCACGATCCTCCCAATCTCCTAAGTAAGTGTACCCTAATTCTTCTTTAAAGAGTTTTACCACCCTATGTTGGGTGACTCTTTCTATATCGGTTGGTTTGCTCATACTAATCTAATTTTACCTGTGAGTAGTTGCTGAAGTATTCCTTGTTTGACAAGTTGGTATTTGGATAGTTTTTGCTCTAAATTATCTATTTCGGAGTCAATTTCTCTAACTATCGAAGCGATTTGAACTTGATCTTCATACACAGGTAATGTTAATGTTGATTTCAAAAAGTTAGTTTTTGAAAGATTATATCGGGTTGCACCTTGAGCAAGACTATAGAAAAAATTTCTTCCTAATGAGCTTCTGAAAAAATATGCTAGAAAAAGACTGTCATATTGTTTTGTATTATGTATCCTAAATCCAAAACAAAAACTGTTTAAGTACAAATTATCCATTTGTTCTAACAAAGTCGAACAAAATCCAACTTCTTCAGGTGTCTCCGATGAACCATTAAATAATAAATCTCCTTTTAATATCTTATTTTGGGTTTCTCCCTTTTTTATGTTGACTGAATCTAAATATCCAGTATCAATTATAGGATTACTCATTACATTCATAAATGGAACATAATGAGCATTTCCATTTGAAAAATCTGCTTTTGTTTTACCGGACATACCACCGTAAGGTTGCCCAACAGATGATACTTTTGATTCTATCCAATTTTCCTTAGGCGTAAGCAATTTTTGCATCACCCCTTTTTTGATGTCTTTCTTCTTGGCTATCTTTTGTTCTAAGGCTTGTATTAAAGCATCTGTATCCGATAGGACTTGTGCTATGCCTTTTTGTTCGGTGAGTGTTGGTGGTAGAGGGATTATTAGTTTTCCTATTAATTCAGTATTTAGATTTGGTTGTCCATTACCAGTTGCAATATCTTCTCTTAGCTTTTTAGTAATTGAGTTGATAAAATATACTAAGTATTGAGGATAAATATTTTTACGAATACTTTGTAATGCCGCAACGCCATCATTTGCGCAACAAGTTATCCCAAGTAATTTGGCAACACCGAGTGTAGCGCCGCTATTTGCTATTATTAGTGTTCCTTTATCTAGCTTACGACTTTGAGAAGAACCAGCCTCGGTTAAAAATGATTTTGTTTCATTCACAAATAGCTGAGAATCTGGAATATTCGTTAACGATGCAACGGTCAACCATGGAATAAAATTTCCATTAAAATAAAGTGGAGAACCAGCAGGTCGCGGTGAACCACCTCTAACAGGTGAAGAAAAGTCTGATATACATTTTATTTTCCAATCTTCAGGAATCAAACCCACTTCAGTTTGTTTATATTTTTTTACTGTTAGTTCCATGCAAATCCCATTTTTTCAAGGTGCGTATTCACGGTGTTTTCTAAGTCGGTTACTAATCTATTAGTTGCTGGTAAAGGTGTGCCGTAGCGTTCTGCCAGTTCTTTTATACGGTTGGTAAGTCGTTGGCTTATTTGGTCTATTTCACCACTTACAGCATTACTAATAGTTGTGAGCCATTTGTCGTTCACCACTAAGAGCTTAATTTCTTCTTCTGTTAATTCCGGGTATTTGGCATAGAGCTTATCATCAAGGTCTTTCTCTTTTTCTTTAATTTGTTTTTTAAGTTCACTTTCGCCATCTCTTAACTTAATGTATTGGTTGATAATAGTGAGCTCAAATATGTACTCCAAGGTTTTATCTTCTTCAATTTTACCTTGTATTGATTGCTCAATCTTCTCTTCCAACACTTTAATAGCTTTCTTAGTAGCAGAAACACTATCATTGGTATCTAGCCAAACTTTTAATGTTTTGGCGTTTTCTGCATCGGCATCTATTCCTTTATAAGCCTTAGCAATTCCAGTCTTAGTTAAATTGCCCTTAGCGTTTTTTAAGCCATCAAATACAACATTCTGGCTCTGTTCTATAAGTTCTTTGGTTTGGTCTATAAGAAGTTCACTTAAGTCATTTTGCTTTTTGTGCATCTCAGGAAAGTACTTGCTCAATGCTAAATCAGTAAACTCAGCAAGGTTGGTTACAGCATCTGTTTTTTTACTAACTTCATACAAAGCAGCCTCTTCAGCATTGTGTTCCTCCTCCAGTTCTTGATATTTTGATACTGTAGCTTCTAAATCAGTATTTAGCTTTTCAATTTCTAATTTTTCCGTTTTAAAGAACCGGTCAATGACTAAATCTTTGGGCACAAGGTCGCATGTCCAACCTTTATCTACCATTTTCTTTTTGCTATTCTCTTTGTATATGCGGTAGGTCTCAGCCTTCCATCCATCATAAGAAATAATATAGGCATCATCTTGCATTACCTCGTTCCAGTAGCTTAACAAGTATTGGTACACATCATAATTATCAACCAACGGCTTATCCTTATAAGCATGTAATAGCCTTTCAGAAATAGTTGCTATAACTTGCTTAGGATGGCAATTTTTGCCCAAGGCTCTTAGATACTCATCAGTTTCAGTTGACCAAGAATTAAACAGAGCTTCCATTTTCTCCATAAAAGCTACAAACTCGTCATGCTCGTAAATAGCCGTATTAATTTGGTCATTATTTATTCGCAATGTTGAGTACCCTTTTCTATCAGGAGCATATAAATCTGCTTTAAGTGTTGGGAATACTTTCCAATATTTTTCTAAGGCATCTATATCTACATTGGGTATGCCACCATTAAGGTGCGCATCAATGTCCTGTATGTCTTCTTTTTCTTGTCCGTCTATGTAACGAGGGATATTTAAATTGTATTCGTTCTCTTCAATGCTAGCAATAGACACCACCTTGCTATACCCATCTTCTATTTTTTGGGCATTAAAGACATCTGTTATCTTACGAATATCTTGATCTCGCAATCTATTTTTATTACCATCTTTAATAAAGCCTTTGCTAGCATCAACCATAAAAATAGCCTTGCGGTTTTGTGCATTTTCTTTATCAATAAAAATGATACAAGCAGGAATGCCCGTACCATAGAACAAGTTGGCAGGTAAACCAATGATACCTTTAATGTAGCCTTTCTTAATTAAGTTCTTTCTTATTTCAGCTTCCGCATTACCCCTAAACAATACCCCATGAGGGAGAATTACAGCACCTTTACCATGTCTTTTAAGTGAACGAATAATATGGAGCATATAAGCAAAATCCCCATTCTTAGAAGGAGGTATTCCAAACCCATCAAAACGATTATACTTACCATCTTCTGGCAATGACAAGCCATTACTCCATCGTTTATCACTAAAGGGAGGATTAGCCACAACATAATCGAATTGCTTCATGTTGTTGTTTTCCTCAAAAAGCGGTTTGGACAAGGTGTTACCTTGCTTAATTTCAGCCGTTGGGTAGTCGTGTAGAATCATATTCATACGAGCCAACGCAGAAGTTGCAGAATCCTTTTCTTGTCCATATAACGTAACCTTTGTGTTAGCTGCAGTACCAATTCTTAATAATAAAGAACCCGACCCACATGTTGGATCATATACAGTTGTATTGGCACTAGTTTGTGCATCAGATATACCAATTATCATTGCCATGATACGACTCACTTCTGCAGGGGTATAAAACTGCCCTTTACTTTTACCACTTTCAGTTGCAAAGTGGCGCATAAGGTACTCGTATGCATCGCCTAAGATGTCATCTCCTTCAGCTCTGTTCTTGCTGAAGTCTAATTCTGGTTTTTCAAATATGGCAATTAAATTGCTGAGGCGGTCAATCATTTCTTTGCCATCACCTAATTTGGCAACGTCATTGAAATCAGGCATGTCAGAAAGATTGTTAGCATCCTTAAGAGGGGCTATAATCTTCTTATTGATTTGGTCACCAATATCTGTTTTACCTTTTAGAGCAACCATGTCTTTAAAACCAGCACCTTCAGGAATCGTAATTGGCGCATAAGGCTGACCAGCCCATTTATCACTAATATATTTTATAAAGAGCATTACCAGTACATAGTCTTTGTATTGGCTAGCATCCATTCCTCCTCTTAATTCATCACAGCTTGCCCATAGAGAGCTATATAATTCGGATTTTTTTATTGCCATTATTAGTTATTTAAGTGCGGTTGAAGTTAAGGCTTAAAACAAAAAAGGGCAACATTTCTGTTACCCTTCTGCTTAAACTTTATCATATAACTTAACTATACTTCCAAACATAACCAACGGACTGTTTCCGCTCGCCTCTACAACATCTAGAGATACAGGTTTTTGAAACCCCTGAACTTCTTGAAGCTTCAGCAACAGACTTATATTCTGAAACTATGTTATGATTCAAGTCCAATTGGACAACCTTTTTCTTTCTTTCATCCTTCTTTCCCGTTGGGGCAGTAGGAGAATACGACCATAGGAATCCCTTACAGGTTTTAGATTGACCAGTACTAGCACTACTAATACCTGTTTTAGATGCACCAACGGAATTAGCTGCATCTTCCAAACAAGCATAAGTACTAACCAAACTACCATCTTCAATTGCATATTGATACACCGTTTTTTTCATTCCACCACCAGCATCTGAATTGTAACCTAGTTCTTGGCTCTTATATTGGCTTATATATTTCTTCTCCTTTTCCGCCAATTCATTAATTGAATTTGAACAATCAATTTGAGACCATACAAAGGCGTTTGTCCAGCATGCAAGAGCATTGTATAACTTTCCATTTTCACCTCTACCAGCCCTTTCTAAATGGTCCAGTTTTCGTTGCTTTATTGAATTTGTTGTAGCCCCTATGTAGACCTCACCTGTCCACACATTTTTGACTTTATATATTATATAATTTTGACTCATTTCTTATGTTTTAAGCTTTTTTTCACTACCTCATTATAAAGGAACTACTCCTCATTGAAGTATCTTATTTTCATCCTGAAAATTACACCATATAGCCCTATTCATCAATTGAACTTTATAGCTAAAAAGTACTTTATAAAGATAGAATAAGGGGCTGTTTTCGGAAAGTATAGTGCTTCAGAGTTATCAACGAAAGTTCCTTACTAGTGGTATTTTTTATATCATGCCCTCATATTGAAAAAAAACCAATTAAGTACCCGTATTCACTTTGTCAATTTCACTTTTTAGCGATATATAATAATGCGAATAATCTGTTTTGCTTTGTTTCTTGGATAAAAAGAAGGTGTTTCGGATTAGTAAGAGAAAAAGTTGGAGTAGTAAATACCCAATCTTTCTCTGTATTATTCGATAATCCTTATTTAACTTAAAGACTTTATCGAACCAACATCACCTTAGATAACAATTACCTAGAACTGAACAATAGAATTAAAAAGTAAACGTATTACCATAAGGCATTTGTTGCTCATGTATCATAACCACTAAATGACCAATTTAACATCAACTACAGAACTGTTCATTTCAGATTATTTATCTGAAGTGAAAGAAGATATTTTTAAGATAATTGATCAAGAACATAGAGTACTGATTCAAGCAGATCCTGGCGCTGGAAAAACCCAGCTATTTAAAAAGCTTGCAAAGGACATAACTACAAATAAGAAAAAAGGAAAATTAGTATTTACAGCTCCTTATCTTATAATTTTAGAACAATTTAATAATGATTTAGCATTAGATAACATCAACGTTGACTTAGAGTTGAAAGGAACTTCTAAGCGTAAAAACTTACTAAATACAGATAGGATAATCACTTCAACATATCAAAGTCTTAGTTACATTATTGATGATTTAACAAAGGATGATATTTTAGTGGTAGATGAGGCGCATGCCCTATTCTTCAACTACCAAAAAGCTTTAGAAACAAGACAATTTTACACGACAACCATACAAAACCTATACCATACCAAATCTAAGCTTGTACTAATGTCTGGTACTCCTAATTTAAGTTTGCTCTCCATTCTAAGGTTGCATCATGTTGTTATACGCAAACTAAATACCCTCCAAGCTCAAATAGATATTGAATATTGTAACATAAATAGAGATGAAGTTATTAAGGTATTTTCGGAACAGGCCATACATGAAAATGGAGCAGACAAGTTAAACATCATCTATAGGAAAAGTGTTAATGATTGTATTAAGATTAGTCAAATTCTTATTGATAGAGGCTATAAGACTGAGGTAATTACTTCCCTACACAAAGATTCAGAGACGTATAATAGTATTGTAGAATCCCAATTGGTACCTCAAGACATTCAGTTCTTAGTAACTACGAATGTGATCAGTACCGGCACGAATATTAAGAACGCAAATATTGGTAGTGCCCTGATGTTAGATGAGTATAGCCCTCAGGAAATTAAACAATTTTCCAAAAGGTTTAGAAGAAAACTTGACCTAAAAGTAATAGTGGTCAACAAAGGCTACGTTAAAGGCATAGTAACTTATAATGAATCTGTTATTCAAAAACAGCGAAATTATTTGTCTGATGCTTTAAGAAATTTTGAAGGGTTCAAGAATATACCCAATACGAATTTTGACTATTCAGAATCTTATGATAAAACAGCATTAGGATCACCAAATTCATTTATCAATCAAACGCTAGAAAGGTACCTAAAGCAAGAAAGCTTCTACATAGACGATGCTCAACAGTCTTATGATTCGCCAAATCGGTTAGCTCTGGAGTTAAACAAATTTGATGATATCAATACACAGGTAATCTACGATTATGACGCCGTTAAAAAGCTAAATTTTCAACTCGGGATAGATGCAAAAAATTCCAAAATGGAAGGTGAATTTGAGGCTAAGGTAGCTAAGTTGATCACGGCATTTGAAAAGGAACCTGAAGCCTACTTATCTGCAATGGTTAATGAAAAAATCATGGACTATTACAGTAAAAATAAGATTAGAAATCTAGTAGCAAAGGAAATGCCCAAAAAGCAATCCTATTCAGATGAAGTTGTTGAGCACCTAAAAACTCCATTGTTCAATAAGAATATCTTGATGCCATTTCTTCAGTATAGAGAGTACTTTGAATCAACCAAAGATTTTATCAAACTATTAAAAAGTAAAAAACATAAGAGCTCATATCTGCCAAGTTTAGTATTCAATAAGATTCTTACCAATCATTTTGATATTGCAACAACAGAAACAACCATTGAACCAACAGAAAGCTACCTAACACATTTTCTTAGACCCAAAGACACAGTATTTCAACAGTTTAAATCAAATGAACTATTGATTATTTTTAGATTTATTGAATTGACCTTTAATTACTGCTATGATGAAGAAAAAGTAATTGTTGAGAAACTGAAACAAGTACTCGAAAGTGATAGTAGACTTAAAAAATTAATCTTAGAGAAAAAAGAGCTGAAAACATATCCTCTCAACACAATATCTGTTAAGACTAATGCCTTCACTATCAATGATTTTTTTGCGAAAGGGCTAATACAGGGTATATTCTACACCAATCAAACGTTGAAAAAGATGGTGGTAAAAGGTATTCCTATGAGAGCTTTGAAATTAAAAGACAATATTCCAGTTGGGCATAATAATCAAAAGCTTGATGTATCGTCTAGGATATATAGTCTGAATTCCAGGATAACAGCAAAAAGCTTAGCCATGTCTAGAACAAAAAAACCACTTGTTCTTAAAGAAGGAAAGAATTTTAATTTCGTTAATAGTTATGAGCTAATTGTTAAAGAACAAATGTAACTGTAACAATTGGGACAAATATTTTATTTCTAAGGCTCTTTATATAATAATAAGCACAAAATATGTCCTTAAACTAACAGCTAATTCAATGGCTTTTTAATGGTGCTAGAAAAGAAAGAGAAAAAGTTAAGGTTTAAAGGCCATGCACTCTTTCTCACTTCTATTCCAATGCACATATAACATTTTCAGGGGTATTTTGATATAGGAGATACCGTCTCAAAAGTTTGGCTATACAAAATGCAGCATAACTCCTCTGACTGTCTTATTAGTCAATCAAAATGTCAAAGTGATAGTAGTAGTAAGCACTGCCCTCAACAATGAAAACAGTAGTTAAGTTCAAAGTAATTTTGACTTCTTCCACATACACAATTTGACCTCTTTTCAAACATCCAATAGAGCCCAATACAGTTACTCTGAAAGGAACTATTAACTGTTTCAGTACATTATTCCAGGTTACAACATATAGCCACTTAGGCGAGCTGTATTGGAGTAATTCCGTTAGGTCTTGTTTGTTCATATTTCATTCAAAACCTATTAATTTAGAAACCAATTGTAAGTCTGATTCTGTAATGAGTTAGCCATGCCAGAAACAAACTCAAAAGCATTTGCATTGCGCTCAAGATTTGAGTCAATATAACTTGACTTGTTGGCATCGGTCATTAGATTATAGAACTCCCAAAGATTAATTTCTCCATTTTCATTTCTAGAGAAATTGGCGTCCTCATAGTAATTCTTCACTACTGTTCCTATCTGATTATCATTCATTAATAGCGTCAACTTGTCAACTTTTTCACCCTTATTGAGATGCTGGTACAATTTCATTTTACCTACCGTATGCGCAAATTGCAACTCATTAAGACTGAATTTGCTCATACGTTCCATATTACCTAGAAACCTATCCTTATCAAATTGTTGGATGAGCTCGTTAATCTTATCTTTTAATTCTGCTACACTACTTACTCTAATATCTGCGTTCAACCCGTCTGTACTAATACAAAGATTAGTACATACTTGATTCTTGTAACCTATAAACACTTTAAACTTTTCTAAGCTTCTCTTGCTGTACAGATTCTCTTGGTTTAATGCTCTTACACCTCCAATAGTTAGTGAAAGTTTATTATTATTAACATTTTCAGATAAACTAGGCACTTCTATCATAAAAGCGCAGCGTTGGTAATAAATTGTCTTCTCCTCTGGACTTAGCTCCTTAACGGACTTGCCTATTGCTGTTGGAACTCTTCCTTTAATTACATGAGAAGTCCTTATGTTAGGCTGTAATACTTGAACGTCTGAAAAGTTTGCCCTAACCACTTCGGAGGTGGTCTCTATAAATTCCGAATGCGCTATGGTACTTTCTGAGTCAGAATAATTTGGAATTATACACTCCCTTTTAAGATGGCTTAGTGTCACCTGTTCTGTATTAGCCTCTATAAAACTTCCTCGTGATACCGTAACTTCTTCTTCAGGTATTACCTGACTTTCTATATTATTATTTATTGCTATCAATTCCATTTTCTTGGTTTTTTGTTTGTTGAGTTATCTGATTGTGAGGAATCACTTGTGCATCTAAATGCTCTAGTGATTCTTTCTTTTCTAAAATGCTTGGCTTAATCTCCTCTCGAATCGTTGCGTATTTGGAGTAGATTTCCTTTAATTCTTTTATGCTTTCACAAGCCCTGATTTCTAGCATAGCTTTTTCTACTTCTGACCCGGAACCTTGCCCGCACCACTGCATTATCTTTTTGCCAGTACTAGCATTGATTGTAAATTCTGGTTTATCAATAAATAGCCCTGTACGATCCTTGGAAGCTTTAGCATTATGTGCAGCATCAATATCAAAGACAATTGTAAATTCATAGTCTAGGTCATTTCTTTGAATAGCTTTAAGTCCAACTTTTTCAGGAACCATTTTGCCATTTTTATTGTTGAGCACATAGTCTTGTTTTACGCGCATCGTAGAAATAATATGAGCATTAGAGCGTAACATTTTATTCACAAAAGCATTTTGTCTAGGCGTAACCTTTCCCCAGTTGGTAAAGCTATTACCAGGCATTTTACTGTGTATATCTAAAAGAAAATCCCAACAATGAGAAATGCTATCGATAATAATTACCTCAATTCCTGACTTCTCACAAAGCTCTATTGCTTCTATGTATCTCTCAGGAGAATAAGGAGGTTTCATAGATACTACGTTATAGCTTCCCAAATGCGCATATAAGTCACCTGAACCATTCTCTGTGTCTATAATGGCTGTCTTACTAAAATCACCACTAACTAAGCCTTTAGCAATTAATAATGATGAATAGGTTTTACCGCTTCCAGCGCTACCTTGCAAGGCAAGTTTAATCTTAGCTTTTTTCCTTTCGGATATTCGTATTTCCATAAGTGTTGTTTTAAATTTTTTAGTAAATAAGAAAGGGCTTATACACGAATGGTATAAGCCCTTTTAAAGGATGGAGAAGAACATTTTAAATTACTGCTTCATCATTGATTAGTTGTTTTGAAACTTGCAATAGTCCAGCGAAATCTTCTGCAGAAGCTCTATCTGCATTTGAAAGGTGTGACATTCTAATTTGTGGATTAGCTTCGTTGTCATAGCTAAGGTTACATAAATAATCCTTGCCTTCTTCTAATCCGTACTTGTAGTTAGATTGGTAACAAATAGCTGTTCTTTCTACTTCCTCACCATCTGGTAGGTTAAATTTCAAGGTTACTACTTTAAATTGCTTCTCATTAGCATTCTCAAGAACACTCTTTCCAATTTTCAATAAGGTAGCATTGAACTGAAATTCCATTTCTCCTGTTTCAGGATTTTCAATTTGTTTATACTGTGTCATCTATATAAGATTTTAATTCTAAGACAAGACTATTCTCATCCCAGAATTTAACAAGGGTAAAGAAGTTTTATTCCCGAGCGAAGCGAGTGCTTTATCATCATAGAGGTTAAGTAAATTTACACAGAAGGCAAATCAGAATAGCTGCAATAAAGAAAGCCCCCAAGCAACCCTTTTTATAGGTTGGAGGGGGGTGTCTTATAGATTATCTAGGATTTGACTTTTTTTTAAAAAATTAAAAATTTTTAAAATTCTCTTTTGTAACCTTACCTGATTTTATCAACGATAGATATTCTAAAGCTCTAGGAAATTCACTAAGCAATATGTTCCACATGCAAATGTTGGTTTCGTACAGACCATCATTTTTAACGGTATAGCGCGCATAATATCCAAAAATGACATAATCCTCACCAATAGTAAAATCATCTCCACAATCCCCATCTCCCATACCAGTAATGAGCTGTATAGTTTGCTTATTGTCACCTTTAAATGATTTGGTCATTGCAATGGAATATAACTTAACAGGCCGATTATTTTCTAGTTCACAGTATTGAACACTTAATACCTTACCAGAGAAAATAATCTCCGCATTGGCGAACCGTTCAATCATGTTGTTCGAATATTCACAGCTACATGCGCAACTTGGAATTGAAAATCCTATAAATAGTACTAGCATTAGTTTGGTCATAGTATTAGTGTTTTTAGTAATCATTAATATTTTTTTATACGCTTGATATTTTTGTTTTTTCTATCCCGAAACACCTGCATGCATTAGTGTTTCGTTAATAAGTTATACACTTATGATGATACCAATATTTGAATCAGCTCAATATGCTTACTATCTTTACAGAATTAATACTATCTCATTGTTAGAATAGTTCAACTTCCACAGCTAATTGTAGAAAGCAAGTAAAGGGCATGGAATACTAGGGGGTTATAGAGATGGTTATGAATTTAGGAAACCCATTGCATATAAATTTAAGTTAGGATAGACGTGCCACAAGTAATAAGGCTGCTGAGTTCACAGTAAATTACTATCCTTTGCCATCCTTTAGGACACACTGCTTAAATGAAATTGTAATAAAAACTATTCCTTGGCAGCCTTCATGCTGAAAGCTGCAGGGATTTTCATTTTTAATTTTGAAAGTTCTCTTATTGTTACAATATCAAATATTTTATAAAGTAAATTGACATAGCTATGATAACGATTTATTGAATGGGTGTCCAAAGACTACGTATAACTTCGCTACAATCCGGTATCAAAACTAAATCCCAAAAGAATTACACTATTAAACACATTACTAATAAAAATAGTGAAGCAAGAGAAAAATAGAATAAATATTAGAACGCTCAATTAACTACTTCTGCTATTCTTAAAAACTCAACCGTTTAGTTACATTGAGTTACGTGTTAGCATCACTAGTACTATCTACTCTATAGGATTGGCCACAAGATTTAATAAAACAAGTAAACCTGAATAAAGGCTTCGGATTACAGAAAAATTATAATAAATTCATAAACCACTAGCCAAATTGTTTTAGATATCAAGGATTTATTATCTTAGTAAGGATAAGAAAGGTAGCCTCAATAATACTAACCAATTTTTAGTAGCAATATGAGCAAAATTCGTGCGTTTAAACTAATATATTTATATTTGTACCATGGGAAATGAAACAAAAAAAGTAGATTCTACTGAAAAAGAAAATTTCACCAAAGAATATAACCAAATTATAGATTCTTCTAAAACATCAGTTATAATTGAATCTGAATGGTCAAAAGATGGTGATTATTTTCAAAAGCTATCAATGTACGATAATAACTACACACCTATTCCAACCCTAGGAGGGACAACATTGATTAGCTAAAGAGAGTATGCCAAATTGGAATGAGGTAATTGTTGAAATTCAGCAAGAGCAAAATAAAAATCCTAGCGTTAACGCATTAGATACCGTAAGAAGGAAATACCTTAGAAAGGTTTCAGAAATTACAGGAAGAAATACTATTGCCTACTATTCTGGCTGGCTTCAAAAACCTCAAGCTCCTGGAACCGCAGTAGGAGACAAAGATAAATCTGGATTTATGTTAGGAATAAACAAACTTGACAGAAGTCATGGTTTGGATTTAATTCTGCACACTCCAGGGGGTGACATTGCTGCTACAGAATCTTTAGTAGATTATCTTTATTCAATGTACGGAAAAGATATTCGCGTTATCGTTCCTCAAATTTCGATGTCAGCGGGTACAATGATTGCTTTCGCTTCGAAAGAAATTGTCATGGGTAAACATTCAAATCTAGGCCCTATAGATCCTCAAATGGGAGGTTTAGCTTGTCAAGCTGTTCTAAATGAATTTGAACAAGCAAAAGAAGACATTAAACAAAACCCTCATTCAGCTTCTTTATGGCAAGTAATTATCAGTAAATATCACCCAACTTTTTTAGGAGCATGCCAACAAGCAATAGATTGGTCTGAAAAAATGGTTTTTGAGTGGTTAGAGAATAATATGTGTGGAGGAGACAAAGATAAAGTTAAGAAAATTGTTGATACCTTTTCAAACCATACTATTCAAAAATCACACGCAAGACATATATCTAAAAAGGAATGTGTAGATGTTGGTTTAGTAATTTCAAATCTTGAAGAAAATCAAGAATTACAAGATGCTGTTCTAACTACTCATCATGCTTTTATGCATACATTTTCAAATACACATTGTGTGAAAATAATTGAAAATCACAATGGTGTTGCATATATTGAACAAGCTGCTCCTCCTGCCCCTGCTCCAACACCAAATAAATAATTTCGTTACCAACAAAACTTTTAAAATAGGATTTAACTATGTACATTGTTAAATAATAAGCTAGTTTGACCCCACTATTTTCATAACAATTCATTAACTTAATTTCCTAGAAACCCTCCCCATTTCTTCACTAATCCTTTTCTGAACAACCTTACCATAATGCTCTTGGGTAATTTTCATACTTGAATGACCTAATAATTCACTCACTATCTCCATAGGCACATCATTATAAAGTAGCACAGTAGATGCAAATGTCTTTCGAGCAGTATGATGACTAATTGATTTGTTGATGCCTACAATCCCTGCTATTTCCTTTAAGTAAGAATTAATCTTTTGATTGCTAAATTTTGGTAGCACAAACTCTGTTTCCTTTCGATACTTACAAACTATTAAGTCTGCTTTAGGGAGAAGTGGAATTGAAATTAATTTATCCGTTTTTTCTCGTTTCATTTGAATCCAATCATGACCATCGAAGCCTTTTATGACATGTTCCTTTTTTAAATTAGACATTTCATGGTATGCCAATCCTGTATAGCAACAAAAGATAAAAAGATCTCGAACTAATTCTAATCTAGGTTGCGTAAAGGCATGTTCTTCCAATAGTTTTAGCTCTTCAGTTGAAAGAAATACTACTTGCTTCCTTACCCGACCGGGTTTGTGTAATACAAATGGGTCCTTCAAAAGATATCCTTCCGCTACGGCCATCTTAATAGGCTTCCTTAACCTTTGGATTGCCTTATTAATAGTTACTTGCTTTTGATTCTTTACCGTTTTAAGATAGTATTCAAAATCTGTTAAAAATGATTGATTCAACTTTTCTAAAGAATAGTCATTTTCCCCATACTTGGACTTGATAAAAGCACTTACATCGTTACATACATATTCAGATTTCTTCCATGTAGAAATCTTAAGGTCTTTACCTATTAGCTTCAACTGTCTTTTTAGAAACTTATGAAAATATGAAACCACTTTTTCTTCTTTCTTTTCCGTTTTGCCTAGATATTTGTTAAGGATTTCTGTAATTCCATATTCGTCATCACTAGTTTGCAATTGTAAATGAGCTTTCTTTATGTTAGCTGTTATAATATCTAGTTGCAAGTTAATTTGTTGATTAGAGATGGTCTTAGGACTAGCTGTTTGACCTTTAGCGTTCCATTCAAAGGGGTTAATAAACTCGCCTGTTGAGAATTGCTTTCTTTTTTTTAAATAAGTAATTCTGCAATAGATAGGACAAGTTCCTTTTTGGTTGGTCTTATCTTTCTTTAGTAAGAATAAAACGGATAAATTGTTTTGATTCATAATCAATTGATTTTAAGGTTAAACAATTGACATGCAATTCAGAAAGTGGGGTACCTGAGAATTTTAATGGGGTACCGAATGGGGTACCTAATTTCCAGTATTAACTTGACAAGTTGACTTTTTATTGGAAAGAGCTGAATCAGCCTAAAACAGCGCAAACGACCGTAAAAATTGACCAAAAACAAAAAATCCAACCTAAATAAATAGATTGGATTTTACTTTTTGCTCCCCCTCTTGGGCTCGAACCAAGGACCCTCTGATTAACAGTCAGATGCTCTAACCAACTGAGCTAAGGAGGAAAATATGTAACTTTAATTGCTTAAAGCGGGTGCAAATATAATCGTTTTTTAAAATTCCGCAAACAAAAAAAACGTGATTTTACAATCTTAAAGAAATCTTTTAACGATATTCCAAATATCATTACCAAAAACCAAGGCCATAAGCCCCATTACGATTACAAATCCTACAATTTGACCACGTTCTAAAACTTTTTCACTTGGTGGTCTTCCTGAAATCATTTCGTAAAGTAAAAACATGACGTGACCACCGTCAAGAGCAGGTATCGGTAACAGATTTACAAAAGCTAACCATACCGAAAACATGGCTAAGAAACTCCAAAAGAAGCCCCAATTCCATTTGGCAGGCATCATTTCAACAATACCAATGGGCCCTTTAACTGATTTATAGGCTTTTGTTTTGGGTTTGGCAATAATTTTAAATTGCTTCACCTGTTTTGTTAAAACATTTATAGTTTCATTAAAACCAGCAGGTATGGAAGGAAAAAAATCATAGTTATCAGTTACTGTAATATCTTCTACAAAAGGCCCAACACCAATGGTTGAATCTTTGCCTACAGTTAATTGAATTAACTTCTCTGAGCCATCTCTTTCAATAGTAAGAGCCACATTTTTATTTGCATGAAATGGTATTTGTGAAACAAACTCATTCCAATATGTTAGTGGTTTGCCGTTAAAACCAACAATTTTATCACCTGATTCTAATCCGGCACTTGAACCCGATTTGCCTGGTACTACACTATCAATGACTGCGGGTACTCTATAACCCAAAAAGCGTTTTCCTTTGGCGCCAAGAACATCGGCAATACCTTCTTCAGAAACCGGAAAGGTTACGACTTTGCCATTACGATCTACTGTGATTTCATCGCCTAAAATAATATCAAGCATGGCGTCATCAAACTTCTTCGTCTTCTTACCGTCAATCGATAAAATTTTATCTCCAGTTTGCAGACCAATACGCTCACCAATTGAGTCTACTAAAATTCCGTATTTTACATTATCTGCAGGAATATAAGTATCTCCGTTAATAAACAATAGTGAGGTATAAATAATCCAAGCTAGAAAGAAATTTACAGTTACCCCACCCAGCATAATTATTAATCGTTGCCATGCAGGTTTGCTTCGAAATTCCCACGGTTCAGGATCTTTCTTCATTTGTTCGGTATCCATACTTTCGTCGATCATACCTGAAATCTTAACATAACCACCTAAAGGCAACCAACCAATACCCCATTCGGTTTCACCAATTTGCTTTTTAAAAAGTGAAAATTTCCAATCAAAAAACAAGTAAAACTTCTCTACTCTAGTCTTAAACCATTTCGCAGGTAAGTAGTGTCCGAATTCATGTAAAATCACAAGAATCGAAATGATTAAAACAAAAGTTAATATCTGAATGAGTAAATCCATTGAAAAATTCTAAAATTAAAACGCACAAAAGTAAGGTTTTAAGGGGTCTTATAAAAAGAAACTATAACCCTGCTTGGTATTTTATGAAAGATTTGGCAGCTGTATGACATTTAATTCTTGAACTACTTCGTCTACTAATGTATCTTTGTGAAAAATTGATATGCGATCTTTTTTTGCAAAGTTTAAACTTTTCGGCATTGTTCTTTTTTGTCTTTCTGTTGTAATCATTTTTTTGTTTTACAATGCACTGTCACCAAGAAAAACACTTCCTATTTACCAACCGTCAGGGGTTAACCCTGAATTAGTCGATGCTTCAATACAGCACGTTAAAAAATATCATACCATTGCAGATTTTTCACTAACAAACCAAAATGGAAAAATTGTAACTCAAGACGACTATGCTGATATTATCTATATAGCCGATTTCTTTTTTACTACTTGCCCTACCATTTGCCCTATAATGACCAAGAATATGGCAAAAATTCAAAACGAAATTACCGATGCCAATATTAAATTATTATCACATTCGGTAACCCCTATTATTGATTCTGTTGCACAGCTTAAAAAATATGCTTTGGAAAAAGGAGTTGATGACACCAAATGGAATTTAGTTACCGGTGATAAAAAACAGATTTATGAACTGGCCAGAAAATCTTATTTAGCCGTCAAAACAGATGGCGATGGTGGTCCGTTCGATATGATTCATACAGAAAATTTCATTCTTATTGACAAAGAAAAACGAATTCGAGGGTTCTACGATGGCACTGACCCCAAAGAAGTTGAGCGTCTATTGGCTGATTTAGAAATTTTAAAAAATAGCTATATTCAATAGAAAACCCCCATAATTTTACAATTAAGGAGGTTTTGTGCATTGTAAAATTCAAATTTACTTACATCCTTCAGCAAACATTTTTGCTATTTTTATTTGATCTTCTTCAGCAGATGAATATTCTTCATTGGTGATTTGAGTTGCAAGTACTTCACAACTTTCAAAAAATTTAGCACTAGCCATTTCAGCTTTTTTTACTCCTGCAATTTGAAAGTAATAGGCATTTTCAGTGGTCAAGTCTTTAAACAGAATAATGTTATCTGCTTTAAAAATTTCTTGCATAAACATGGTATTATTTAACATACTCATGCTAACTGCTTCTTGTTCTAAAAACGGTTTTTTAGGATTTACCGAAGCAAAAGTTTTTCCATCGGCAACAATTTCCACAACCTCTTTACATTTGAAAATTTTATTCTTGGTTTTACCCTTTTCATTTATATAAGTTACAGCAACTCTTTTCGCGGCAGTATCACCACTCAGTTCAACGATATTACCAACAGAAGTACCTTGTGGTGAAAAATTTAATGAAATTTTACCTTCCATTTTCTCACCGCTTTTAGTTACAACATACCCCTCAGCCTTTGTTATATTATTATTTTTTACAGCCTCTTTTTTCGCTAAGGTTTTCATCTTTTCATCTAAGGTATAGGCATCAACATATGTTCGATTACCTGTAGCTACATCATAATTCAGCTGATAACGCTCAAAAGTATCTTCATACTGCTTTTTAATTCCGCTAGTAATCCACTTTTTATGACCTAAAGCGATTGCTTGATCAAGATACTCTTTAGCACCTACAAAATCTTCAGTGATTAATGATAATTTGTGAAGGTTAACCAGTATTCCCCAACTTACTTTCTTGCCCGTTTTATCGGTAACGTCGTATTTCGAAAGTTGCGCTTTCCAAAAGTCAACGAAGGGTTTATACTGCTCTTTTCCGGAGCGTAAATCCTCAATCGTTTGCATAGTCGCTGCTACTTTTTCTAATTCATGTAAATTACCCTTGGTTTCTTCTTCAAGACTTGGAAGTTTTTTGTCTTTTAGGTAATGAAAATTTTCAATTTGATTATTAGCTCTAATATCATACCCTTTGTAAATAGCGGGAACAAGTGATTCTGATAAATATGACCCTTTTAGTTTTTTCTTTAAATATTCTTGTACCAAATATGGACTAGCTTGTGCTTGCTGATCTCCATTAAAGATCAAATATTTGTCTTCTTCATCAAAAGAAAAATCTATGGTGTCAGGTATCAAGTTGCCTTGAGCATCAGCCTTTGGTTTAATAGCTATCGGAAAATAATGAACATTTTCGCCATTAGCCGCAATTAAAAGGTCGATTGCAGCACTGCTTTTTGGAAGAATTTCAACGCTATATGTTTTGTTGGCTTTGCTTCTTTTTATAGTAATGTTTAGGTCTTTTTTAGAAATTCCGTTTAGCATCACCATAAAGTCAGGTGCTGTTGCGGCATCTGTGTGCTTTGTAAAACTTTGAAAGTTCAATTCGTTTTGAAATTCTTCTTCGGTAAATGGTAAAACACTGCCCTCAGTGAGCGCAAAAGCACCCATATACGTTTTAATATTTTCTGGAGCAGGTTTACCTGCATAACTAGGTACGGTTACCTTAATATTTTCATTTTTCAATGATTGTGCCTGCAGGCCGGTGGCACAAAGCGCCAATAATAATAACAATGGTTTTTTCATAATTGTGGTTAGGTTTTTATCTAGTTTTAATTTATAACTCTTTTTCGTGTAAGCAATACTTCTAAGTATTTTTTACTGTATTGAAAATCAAATTCATTTGCTTCATTAAACAGCAATGATTTATTACGCATACGATATTTGGCCTTGTTTAATTCATCATTGATAATTGAAACAAAACGGGCCTTTTTATTATATTTTAATGCAATTTCATAATACTCTTGAACTAACGCATAAGATTCTAATAAGGTGTAGAGACTGGCTAAATTAGCATTTACGTAAAGTTTAAATGAATCGTTATTTATATAATCAACAGTATCTTTGAGCTCTAAAAATTCTTGTACAAGCTTTTCAACTTCGATATTGAAATTATTACGTTGAATTACATTTTCATCTAAACGCTCTAACTTTTTTATTCTTTTTTCAAGTTCTTTAACCTTCTCTACTGCTGTTAATTTTTTGGTTTTTGAAATTCCGTAGAACTTGATAAATTCTCTTCGAAAGTTTAAATCGACATGCCTACTTGCAAAACTTCTAAAAGCATTAACTGAACTCTTAAGTATTTTTTCATTTAGATAAATTGCTAATTCTGAAGCCTTGTTGGTGGCAATTATATGAACATCTTCTGGGCCAAGGTTAGAAGTGAATTCGCCCAAAACTTCCTCAAAATATAAAGTGTCACTGGCTATTGTTTTATTTTGATGAGTTACTGATAATCTATACTCAATGTTTCCTTTAATTTCATATATGTTGTCTTCACCTGTATACTCATGATACAGCTCAACATCATCCATTTCAATTTTTAATAGGAAACCGTTTTCGTAAGGTATCTTCGACTTATGATATTTATCAAAACTATAAAGCTTTGGCACATAACCCGTGGTTCCGGGGTCGTATCCACCCCAGAGCACTTTTAAATCATGTAACACCAATTTATCTCCTTGATAATCTCGGGTTACAATCGACTTATTTCCTACCTGAGCTGACACCCCGTATACTTCACACCCACTCGGTAATGGATTCGAAGGATAATTGAACTGGTGTAGTTTTAAATAAAAGCTCGTGGTTTTTTGTGCAAATGAGAAATAACTTCCGCAAATACAAAAGAAGAGCAATATCAAACGAATGAACCTTGGGGACATAAATACCATTGTAAAAACTTAAAGATGTCATTCTATATATCGCTTTAAGAATTTTTGTTGTCAAAAAGCGTGTTTCTGTGGTAGGTTACTGCATGAAGCGATACCAGTAGAAAATTAGTCTCGTCATTTATTGTTCCTAATTAATCTATAAATTCACCATGATGTTCCACTTTTTCACTTATTTTTGCCCTCTTACTTATAATCAATCTAAATAATAATTGGGTACAACAGTTGCACATTTAAAGCAAGGTCAGAAAGGAATTATAAAGGAATTCGAAGATAATTTGCTACCTATAAAACTTTTAGAATTGGGTTGTTTACCAGGTCATGAAGTTGAATTGGTGCAAATAGCCCCCTTAAACGACCCTATCTATATTAATGTAAATGGTGCTCATATAGCTATTCGACGTTCTACAGCCTTGCAAATAGAATTAGAACTAATTGACGACTCTGGGTTATGAGTAAACAGATTAATGTAGCATTAGTAGGCAACCCGAATACCGGTAAGACTTCAGTGTTTAATCAACTTACCGGCCTCAATCAAAAAGTTGGAAATTACCCCGGTATCACGGTCGAAAAAAAAGAAGGCATATGCAAATTAGACCGAGGTGTAAAAGCCCATATACTTGACTTACCAGGCACCTATAGTTTAAATACAACTTCACTCGATGAAAGTGTAGCGGTCGAAATTCTTTTGAATAAAAAAGATAAAAATCACCCTGATGTTGCCGTTGTAATTACAGATGTAGAAAACTTAAAACGTAATCTGCTTTTATTTACGCAAATTAAAGACCTTAAAATACCTGCAATATTGGTTATTAATATGGCCGATCGCATGACGCGAAAAGGAATTTCAATTAATATTGCCCAACTTGAAGCACAATTAGATACGAAAATTGCTTTAGTAAGTACTAGAAAATCAACCGGAATTGAACAATTAAAACGCTTAATTGGTGATTATAGGAAACTTTCTTCAAAGCCAAATATTGATACATCAGTAATTGCTCCTGATTATTTTGCGGAGCTTCAAAAAACCTATCCGGGGGAGGATTTATATAAGCTTTGGTTGGTGATTACCCAAGATGTTAACTTTATGCCAATTGAAAAATCGGTTATTAAAGACAGCTCTTCTTTTGCTACCAAATCAAAATCTGAACTAAAAAGATTACAACAAAAAGAAACCATCTTAAGATATCAATTTATTAATGGGGTTTTAAAAAAAACCTACGAAGTTGATCGAAATGCGGCCAAAGGTTTAAGGGCATCTTTAGATAAAATTCTTACCCATAAAATTTATGGCTATGTAATTTTCTTTTTAATTCTTCTGGTGATTTTTCAAGCTATTTACGAGTGGAGTAGCATTCCACAAGAATATATTGACATCTTTTTTGCAGATGCTAGTGAATGGGTTAAAAACACGCTACCACCAGGCGTTTTTACAAACCTGTTAGCTGAAGGAATATTAGCAGGTATAGGTGGTATTGTTATTTTTATACCACAAATTGCTTTTCTATTTTTATTTATTTCTTTACTCGAAGAATCGGGCTATATGAGTCGCGTAGTTTTTCTTATGGATAAACTAATGCGACCCTTCGGATTAAGTGGTAAGAGTGTGGTTCCACTAATTTCAGGCACGGCTTGTGCCATACCAGCTGTCATGGCTACCCGTACCATTGAAAACTGGAAAGAGCGTCTTATTACCATTCTCGTAACTCCGTTTACAACATGCTCTGCAAGACTGCCAGTGTACCTTATTATTATTGCTCTTGTCATTCCTGAAGGTCGATTTATTGGTCTTAGTTATCAAGCCTTAACACTTATGCTGCTTTACCTTATCGGCTTTGGCGCTGCTATTATATCAGCTATGATACTGAACAAAATTCTTAAAATTAAAAGCAGAACATTCTTTGTGGTTGAAATGCCTTCGTACAAATTGCCCTTGCCAAAAAATGTAATCTTTACGGTTTGGGAGAAAACGAAAAGTTTTGTTTTTGGGGCCGGTAAAATCATATTGGCTATTTCAGTTATTCTATGGTTCTTAGGGTCTAATGGTTTTTCTGACGATTTCACGAATGCTGAAGAGATTGTTAAATCAAGAATTGAAAACCAAGGCTTCTCTGCTTTTAGTGAGTCTTATATTGATCAAAAGATTGAAGAATATAAATTTGAATTGAAAGAAGATGCCCTTCAATCAGAAAAAACAATTAAAATAGCAAGTATAAAAGATTCTCTATTATCTGAAAACAGCGCACTTTATCATCGAATTGTAGACCAAGAAATTGCTAGTCACAAACTTGAACATTCATATATTGGCTATGCTGGCAAGGCTATTGAGCCATTGGTAAAACCTTTAGGTTATGATTGGAAAATTGGAATTGCGGTTTTAACTTCTTTTGCAGCTCGTGAAGTTTTTGTAGGAACCTTAGCCACCATCTATAGTGTTGGAAGTGATGAAGAAGACACTATAAAAAATAGAATGGCCGCTGAAATAAACGAAGACACTGGTCAACCACTTTTTAATTTAGCTTCTGGTATATCACTTTTACTTTTTTACGCCTTTGCGATGCAGTGCATGAGCACCCTAGCTATTGTTAAAAGAGAAACTAATTCTTGGAAATGGCCTACAGCACAGCTTATTTTTATGAGCCTTTTTGCGTATGTTGTTGCTTTAATTGCTTACCAAATTTTAAAATAATGATGGACACACTACAAATTGTTTTGGTATACTTGACTTTATCTATTGCTGTAGCCTATATTATTAAAAAATTTTTACTGCCTAAGTCTGTTCTAGCCATGTTTGGCTCTAAAAAAACTACAACTAAAGGCTGTGGCGATAATGATTGTGGTTGCCATTAATAATTTCCATACTTATTAAAAACCTTCCCATTGTAACATTTTACATTGCTATTAGTCTTACTAATTCAATCAGCTTTTCGTTAAAAAAAGAATAAATCCGTATTAACGAATTCTAAAAACTGGTGTTTGGTAAGTTTGCTATGCCTTTTTTTGTTTCATCAATCAATATTTCAATTATAATGACCAAGACTATTTTCACCTTAGTTGCGCTTAGTTTTATGTTAATTACAACATTGACAAATGCCCAATCGTTAACCGCTATCGTCGTAGATTCAGCCTCTCAAGAGCCTATTCCTTATGTTACTGTTCAATTAAAAAACAACGGTGTAATCACCAATGAAGAAGGTCGTTTTACATTTCAATTAGATGACACAATACAACCTACCGATTCTCTTTTTATTTCATGTATTGGGTATGCGTCAATAGCAAAACCGTTAAACGCTTTTAAAGAGAATAAAATAGCTTTAGCATCAAAAGCGATCGATTTGAACCCGGTAATTGTTACCAATAAAAATTATACGCCTGAAGAAATAATAAATTTTGTAGAAGATAGCATTTCAAAAAACTATCATTTAGGTCTTTCAAAAAAAAGGGTTTTTCTAAGGGAAACTTATCGAAATAACGTTTTAAAAACCGATTATAAACTAAAAAAATCTACCATCAAAGAATTTAACAAGGCCTTTATAGACAATCTCATTGCTCAGGTACCAATGAGCAGCATTGTTTATAATGAAGCACTAGGTGATTTATATGGTGGTTTTGATGGTGACGAACAAAAACTTGATCTCATAAAAGCATCAGAATTATATGATAAAAATTTAGAGCTTGATTTCGAGGTTTTAGAAGATAAATTCAATACTATAGTAAAAGAGAATGTAAAGACAGACTCTTATTTCAAAATCAAATCAGGACTCTTTGGTACTAAAGTTGAAAGCGGAGAACTCTTTGAGTCTGAAATTGATTCTACCGATGTTGCCGCATTGAACAAACAATTAGAAGAGGAGAAAAAAAACAAGGAAGACCGAGAAAAAAACTTTGCTAGATACAAGAGGCAAACCATGGCCAACCTGTTTAAAAACCTTCCTATTTTTGAAGATACTGACTATAATGTTATTTTCAAGCCTAACCGCTACGAATTACGGTTAGATGATTTTACCTATTTAGGTGATGTTGCAGTTTACGTAATCAGCTTTACCCCAAAACGTTCTGAAGATTACAAAGGTAAATTATATATAAATTCTGATGATTTTGCACTAATACGTATGGATTTTGAAAACGTTAAATCACTTCGAGATTTTAGTCTTCTTGGAATTTCTATAAATGAATATTTAGCTAAAGGCAGTATTTTTTTTACCAAGGGTGATGATCAAAAATATCATTTGAGCTATTATGATATCGAAAAAGGAAATCGCGTAGGATTTAAACGCCCTCTTAAAATTATTGAACTTAATAAAGTAGTTAAAGGTAAAAACAAACAGAATGAAGTATCATTAAAAATAGATGCTGCATTTGGTGATCGCAATCGTTACGAATTGGTTGTTTTTGATGAAACTCCCGTAAACACTTCTACATATAACGACTTTAAAGAAAACAATACAGTCTTACCCACCTATATGCCTAATTACGACCCAGAATTTTGGAATGGCTATAACATTATTGAACCCAATAAAGCCATCAAAGCCTTTACTTCTATCGGTGAGATTACTGAATAAGCATTAGCACTAATATTATATAAAAAACGCGTTAAAATTAATTTGATGCGTTTTTTTACGCCTTGTTGTAACCTTTTGTAAATTCCTGACTATATATTATTGAAGACTAGCAAAAGAATTATTTTTTGGAAAAATTATCCGACGAAATTTTAATGATAAAAGTGGCAAATGGAAATTTAGACTTGCTCAAAATTCTATTTGACAGGCATCATAAATACGTGTTTAATTTTTTATATAAAATGTGTAATGATCAAATGCTAAGTGAAGATTTAACCCAAGAAGTATTTTATAAATTAATGAAATATAGAACTTCTTACAACAATGGAAAATTTGTCTCATGGTTATTTACTATTGCTCGAAATACTTTAAAAGCACATTTTAGAAAAACAGCAACGACTTATGAAAATTTAGATACCATCGCTTATAAACTTGAAGATGAAACTGCGCATAAAAAAGATTATTCCGATTTACACCAAGCCATTAATGCGCTTTCCGCTTCTGATCGAGAACTGGTCATCTTAAATCGTTTTCATGATATCAAATATGAAGAATTAGCCGAAATCGTAGCGAGTACCCCAGGCGCAGTAAAAACAAAAATTAGTAGAGCACTAAACAAATTACGAACCATTTATTTTCAAAATTCAAATTAATGGAAAATAAACATATCACAGAACTACTACCAGCATATATTGACAAAGCGTTGAGCAATGATCAAGAATTTCGCGTAGCGCAACATTTACGTGATTGTTCTTTATGCCAAGCTGCGTTAGCCGATTTACAAAAGCTAAATATTGCTTTTGATAATGAACCTTTGATAAGTCCAAGTGCACAACTACGAACGAATTTTTTTGAGCAAATAGAACTTGAAAAAGCAAACCGTTCAACAACGGTTCCTATAAATTCTTCAATCGAGAACAATAAAAATTATTGGATGAATACTGCTTTGAAAGTAGCCGCTAGTGTTACTTTACTAGTTGGAGCTTATTTTTTCGGAAGACAACAAGCAAACCAAATATCGGATAACCAAATTGCAATATTGAATACCGAAAATGCGGCATTCAAACAAACCGCTATGTTGTCTTTAATGGAAAACAAATCAGCAAGCCGAAGAATTCAAGGTGTTCATTATATTCAAGAATTTGACCAACCTGATAAGGCTATTGTTTCCGCATTAGCAGATAGAATGCTCTTTGATGAAAACATCAATGTTCGCGCTGCAGCCGTTGAAGTCTTAGCGAATTTCACGAATTCTGAACAGGTAAAAAACACCTTTATTGAAGCATTGAAGGTAGAGAAAGATCCTGGAATTCAAATCGCCATAATTCAAACTTTAGGCAAAATACAAGAGAAAAAAGCAGCTGAACCCATGCAAAAACTATTAGATCAAGAAGAGACACAACCTTTTGTAAAAGAACAAATAGAATCAGTATTAAACACAATTATATAGTCATCAAAAATCGAAAAATCATGAAAAAATTACTCGTATTCTTATTTATAAGCACACTAGCTATAAACGCCCATGCACAATCAGATTACACCAAATCACTTGACGGCATTGAATGGGTCAAAATTACATCACGGTCAGAAATTACAATAAAAACTCACGATAAAAATGAGATTCTAATCAAAGCCATAAATCTAGCACCTATACCTAGTAAAGCGAAAGGTCTAAAACTTGTTGGCGTTGGCGGAGAAGATAATACAGCTATTGGATTCAATGTTGTTCAAACCGGCAATGACTTGATTGTTGAAAGTGTAAGAAAATCAGGTGGCGCAGAAATTTACCTTCCCAAATCACAGAATGTTTCTGTCACTAATACTTGGGATGGTGACATCTTTGTTGAAGGATTCACAGGTGAAGTAGAAGCAAATGCCAAATTAAATGGAGGTCTCACACTTTCTAACGTCACCGGCCCGATAACAGCTTATGCCCTAAATGAAGACATTAAGGTTGTTTTTAATACGATAAATCAAAACTCTCCCATCGTAATTCGAACCACCAATGGGGAAATAGATGTCACCCTACCTGAGAATACGAAGGCAGATTTAGAACTAAACTCTTGGAATGGTGATGCCTATACCAATTTCGATTTAAAAAGACCCGATAGAGATGGTTTGAGATCAATATCAGGTAAAAGTGTGAAGGGTGCCATTAATGGTGGTGGGGTTAGCATTCAACTGAAGTCTACCAACGGCAACATCTATCTTAGAAAGAAGTAATCATCAATCAATAACATCAGAATAGTCATGAAAAACTTATTAATCACATTGGTATTAGGCTTAATCAGTCTTTCCATAAACGCTCAAAAAATTATCGAAAAAAATCTCTCTTACAAAAATCAATTTATAAATGTTGAAGTAAAATTCGCAAATGAAATTGAAGTAAAAACATGGAATAAACCAACGGTGTATTTTAAAGCCGATATCACCTCAAAAGACGGTAAATTTTTAGAAAAGTACGAACTCTCAATTGAAGAAAATACAAATACAATTGTTATTAATTCAAAGGCTGAACCCTACTTCGAAGCATATCACAATGATTGGAATGAAAGAAACCCCGACAAAAAAGAGCGATACTATTTTAACTCGAAAAACATGTACCAATTCAATTACGTTCTTTATGTGCCTAAGAACGCGAAGTTCAAAATCAGCAGCATTAATGGCGATTTAAAATCGGAAATAATCGAGGGTGAATTTGAGGCTGACCTCATCAACGGAAACATTGATATTGCTAATTATTCGGGGTACTTGAATCTCAACACGATTAATGGAGAAATTGATCTGAGAATGATAAATGCTAAATTATCGGCTGAAACAATTCACGGCGAAATCTATGCCGACGAAAAACTAAAATTTACCTCAACAAATCGTAATGTCGGACAAAAAATAGCAGCTGTTTTAGGTTCAGGGTCTAATCGACTGCGTTTAAATACCATCAATGGAAATATGTACTTACGTCTTTAGTAAGTGACAATCATTTTAGTATAAAAGTTAAAAATATCTTAAAATCAAAAATTTCTGTAACTACCTTGATTTATCAGAGTCTTTAAGTCACATCAATCATCAATCGAAAATCATGAGAACCAACATCATTACTGTTTGCGTAATTCTATTTACGCAAACAGTATTATTTTCACAAGATTCTACCGATGTGGTAGCATTACGTACTTACACTACAAGTTTTTTAAATCAAACAACTGCTCCTGAAATAGATGGAAAACTCAATGACCCAGCCTGGAACATTGTACCATGGGAAGGTGATTTTATAGAACAAAGACCCGATGAAAACACCGCACCTGATCATCAAACAAAATTCAAAATAGTTTACGATCAAAAATTCTTATACGTGGGCATTCGCGCCTATGATGCCGAACCTGATAAAATTGAACTACGTTTATCAAGACGTGACGGATTTCAAGGTGATTGGGTAGGACTTTTTATTGATAGTTATCATGACAAGCGCTCAGCATTTGGATTCATTACTACTGCTGCGGGTGTAAAAGCCGACCTTTTCGAATCAAATAATGGTAACAATGAAGATGAAAGCTGGAACCCTATCTGGTATACAAAATCAAACACCGACGCCGAAGGGTATACCGTTGAAATGAAAATACCCTTGAGTCAATTAAAATTCGGAAAATCAGGTGAACAAGTTTGGGGCCTGCAAGTGATGCGCAACTACTTTAGAGAACAAGAACGTTCGGTATGGCAACGCATTAAACAAGACACTCCGGGTTTTGTTAGCGAGTTCGGTTATCTCGACGGATTGATGAACCTAGAGCCTCAGAAACAGTTAGAAATTCAGCCTTACACCGTAGCCAGAGTTGAAACCTATGAAGCCGAAGAAGGTAATCCGTTTCGTGATGGAAGTGATAGCAAATTTACCGGTGGTCTTGATGCCAAAATAGGTATTACCAATGATCTTACGCTTGATTTAACAGTAAATCCTGATTTCGGACAGGTTGAAGCAGACCCTTCTGCTATTGCTCTTGATGGTTTTCAGATTTTCTTTAGAGAACAACGCCCATTTTTTGTTGAAAACAAAAACATTTTTGATTATCGTGTCAGTAATTCTCAAGCAGGAAACACCTTTGGTTTTGACAATCTATTTTATTCAAGACGTATCGGACGCAGCCCTCAGGGCTATCCAGACATCGCAGCAAATGAGTTTGTAAATCAGCCAGAAAATACCCCTATTCTAGGCGCAGCAAAATTTAGTGGCAAAACTAAAAATGGTTGGTCGATAGGTGTTCTAGAAAGCATAACTGCTAAAAAATATGCCACCATTGATAATAATGGTATTCAAAGAAAAGAAGTGGTAGAACCACTTACCAATTATTTTGTTGGGCGAATACAGAAAGATTTTAATGAACAAAAAACCTTTGTTGGTGGAATATTTACCACTACAAGCCGTGACAATCTTACACCTGAACTAAACTTTTTACATCATACAGCATTTACCGGCGGTATTGATTTTAAACACCAATGGCAAGATCGCGATTGGTACCTCGGCGGAAACTTTGTATTTAGTCGCGTTAATGGAAGTACCGAGGCTATTGCTAATACACAACAAAGTATAACGCATTTATTTCAAAGAGTTGGTGCAACCCATGTTGGCCTCGATGAAAATAGAACTTCACTTACAGGAACTGGAGGTAACCTTCAGCTTGGTAAAGTTGGAAATGGTAACTGGAAATTTGAATCAGGTGCCACCTGGCGTTCCCCAGAATTAGAATTAAATGACATCGGATTTCAAAGACAGGCTGACGACATACGACACTACACATGGGTTGGATATCAAACCCTTAAACCGACAGAAACTTTTAGGCAAGTAGGCATCAATTACAACCATTGGAGCGTATGGGATTTTGCCGGCAACCATAACAACCTTCAATTTAATACCAACAGCTGGCAAAACTGGGCAAACAACTGGTTTACTAACATTGGCTTTAATTATTTTACCAATCAATATTCAAATTTTGCGCTACGAGGTGGCCCCAGACTTAAGCAATCATCTGGCGTTTCTTTTTTCAATGGGTATAATACCGATCGTAGAAAAAAAGTTCGTTTTAACATTTTTCATAGAGGAAGAAAAGCACTTGATAATTCATATAGTTCTTATAATATTGATTTCGGAGTTACCTACCAGCCATTTAATGCGTTGAGTATTTCAGCAAACCCTGAGTACGGCTATAACAAAGACCACTTGCAATTCATTGATAATATTGAAGCAAACGGCAATACCACCTATTTAAACGGTACTGTTGATCAACGTACCTTTAGTATGTCATTACGTTTGAATTATACTATAAATCCGAATTTGACGGTTCAATATTGGGGGCAACCTTTCATATCAAGAGGGCGATATTCGAACTTTAAACAGGTTATAAATCCGCTAGCAGAGACCTTCGAAAATCGTGTGTCAACCTATAACAACAATCAACTTACCTTGGTTGATGAAGTATATGCTGTTGATCAAAACCAAGACGGAAATGTTGATTTCACCTTTGACAATCCTGATTTTTCATTTGTACAGTTTCGCTCTAATTTGGTTGTACGATGGGAATATATACCGGGCTCAGAAGTGTTTTTGGTTTGGTCTCAAGATATTGCGCAATCGGGTAATCCTCAAAACCAATTATTTAATGATTTAAATGACAACATATTCAACGACGAAAAACCTCAAAATATATTTTTAATTAAGGCAACGTACCGCTTTGTTCTATAACTATAGGAAATTTAATTTCGCTGTGCTGCCATCCATTCCATAAGGTTTACCGGATTTCCATTCCATAAAACGGATTCATTATCGAAACCAAAATTGGCATGATTTGAATGAGAGTAAATCCACGAGAAGTGACCATTATAACGAAAATCAGCTCCGCCAAACATACCTGACAAATCAATCACGTTCTCATAAAATGAAAAATGCACGTTTGATGCATTTGCTGCAATTAATCTTTTGTATAGTGGTACAACCGTTTCATCAGGCATGGTTACTGTATCATCTTTAGCATGCAAGAACCAAATAGGAACTTCTTTGATTCTTTCAATTTGAATTTCGGTAACAAATTGCGCTTGAAATGCAAGAGCGCTGATATATGCAGCAGCAAAGTAATCGGGGTTCTCAATTATCAGCTTCAAACTCATGTAGCCTCCATTAGAACAGCCTCCTATGTAAATTCTATTTATATCAATTGCAGGATTTTCTTTAACATAGTTTCGAATAAGAGCCATCAGTGTTTCATTGTAAATGTCATTCACCTCGCCCCTGGTATATTCACCATTGGCACTCTGCATCCAAAATGTAGGACTTTGAGGCACTAACACGTGAGCCCCACCAAAAATAGCTTGAATTTCTTTCGAAGCATAATTAGTCGCTTTATTAGCAATTAATGGAATACTAGTATCTGTACCACCTTCTCCTCCGCCATGCAGCCATATAATTAAAGGTGATTTCGAGCTTCTATTTGACGGTTTGAAATTAGCATAGGTCAACGTTATGTCGCCCTGACTAAAAACCCCATTTAAATCAAAGGCATCTACTTGCGGCATCACACGCTTCTTTTCTGTATTCCAAACTGTTTTAGAAGGAGTATGTTCGATTGCCAGTTTATATGCTACCCATTGATTTCTTCCTTGACCATCTTTAATGACATGTTTCATTGGTGAAGTTAAAGGGTCTGTTGGGCTAACCGACAAAACTAACGTCCTAAATTCTCCATCCACTTTTATTACTCCATTTTCGTTCGAACGATAGCTATGCACCACTTCACGATTACCACTAGCCTCTTGCGGAGACATTTGAACTCCGGCAACTTCACGAGTTGTCGATACCTCAAAATCATTTGTTTTTGCCTCCACCATTGCCTCATTTAAAGGTATAACCACTTTATTTGCACCAGGGCCCCAATCAAATGCTTCTACAACTAGGGTATAAAAAGAATCAAAAGTACTTTTTTGAGAATACGTTAAATTGAAGTTTGCAAGTACAAACAAAATAAAAAAAAGAGGGTAATATTTTGATGTATTTTTCATGGTAAGCTTTTAAGAAATCTACACTGATGTAAGTTATAAAACAAACCTTAAAATCATTCAGCACTCAGATTCAAAAATCAAATTTGAAAAGCAGTGTAATTTCGCCTATATAAAACCCTCAATAAAATTCCAGAGTAACAAGGCCCATCCAATTACTAGAAGTAGTCCTCCCAATGGAGTTATAGGTCCTAAGACTCGAAGTTTTTTACCTTTTGATGAGCTAAAGGTTAATCCATAAATACTAAATGAAAAAAGAAACGTTCCAACGATAAAACAGTAGATCATATAGCTCTCAAGTACCGATATCAAATTCAAGTTGAACCCAAGAATAATCAATACAATGGCATGATACATTTGATATTTCACACCCGTTTCAAAACTTTTAAGTTGATCTTCTGAAAAAGTTTTTTTTAAGGCGTGGGCGCCAAAAGCTCCAAAAATTACAGCTAACAATCCGAAAAGTGCGCCGAAACTTTGCGCTACAATAACCATAGTTAAATTTTTATGTCGAAGATAACGATAACCTTTCTTTTTAAGGCGTTTGCCTAAACCTTATTGCAATAAAGCAGATGCGATGGTTTCTTTGTTTTCTTGTGCTAAGTAAACTGGTGAAGTGGTAAATAATTCTTCCACTTGATTTTTCCAATCTCTCGCGATATCAAAATAACTAGAATTCGTAACGGCCATAATTTCGTTGCAATCGTGACAGCTGTGTTTATAGTCAAGAAAATGGTGTGCAAATTCATGAAAGGCAATAACCCTCAACATTTCAGGATCTAGCATTGCAGCCCAATTGATAAGAATGCTTTCTACCCTTCCGCTTTGATCTCTGGTTACCATTCCTAATACGGGGTTATCTTCTTCAAGAGGAAGCGTATTGGAGATATCAATATTCTTAAGTTGAAATAGCTTTGTATTGTACTCTATATTATACTTTTTACATTCTTCAAAAAATTCATTCAATAAAGGTTGAAGTCGACCATCGATAGCAACACTTTTTTTGTGCGCTGGTAAAAAAGAGACCCATATAATAGAGTAGTATTACAAAACTGAGGCTTGCCTTCATAATGGTGGAGTTTTTAGTTAAATGGAAACAGCTACATTATTTTGAATAAAGGGGGAGGTACTACGAAACAACTATATATTAGCAACGAAAAGTTTAGCGATTTTTTTTAAGTAACTGTTATTTAACTTTTTATAAACAAAAAAGCCCAACGCTTTGCAGCTGGGCTTTTAACTTTAAATTGGTGTATTGGTTAAATTTGACTTAACCCACCATCAATTGATAATTCTACACCATTCACATAACTTGCTTCGTCTGAAGCTAAAAACAATACCGCTTCAGCTATTTCTTTTGGCTCTCCAAAACGCTTTAAGGGTACGTTAGCGGCAAATGATTCACCCATTTGTGCTACCGCTTCTTCTGGCATTCCCATTTTTCCGTAAATAGGAGTTCCTATTGGACCTGGAGCTACTGAATTTACCCGAATATTTCTTGGAGCCAATTCTGCAGTTAACACCCTGTTAAAAGACCTTAATGCACCTTTTGTAGCACTATATACTGCTGCACCCTCAAAACCTTTCTCATGAACAATTGAGGTATTGAAGATGATAGAGCCGCCGTCATTCAAATGAGGAATGGCGTGTTTAGTTAAAAACATCGGCCCTTTGATATTTATATTAAATTGTGTGTCAAAATGGTCTTCATCAATTTGATCAGCAGGAGCAAAATAAGCAACTCCAGCGTTTGCAAAAAGAACATCGATATTTCCATAGGCCTGAACCGCTTGTTTTATCAATTTTTCATTGTCCGCTGGTTTCGACTGGTCTGCCAATACCGCTTTAAAATCGCCAGATAATTCCTGTGAGACTGCATCGAGGGCTTCCTGTCTACGACCTGAAAATACCACTTTGGCGCCTTCACGAAGAAAACCCTTTACTGTTTCTAAACCTATTCCAGAGTTACCACCTGAAATCACTACCACCTTGTTCTTAAATTTATTCATTGATTTTGATTTAATTTTGAAACGTTCATTTCAAAATATATTAAAAAAATAGTTATATAATTACTAAAATTGCATTGTCAATAACTTGTTGTAATACCTTTCGATCTTTTATTAGCATACCTGTCATACGAAAACCCTGAAATGCATTAAATATATGATAGGCATACGTTTTACTATCTTGGCCCGTATTTATACTTCCTTCTTCTTGACCATCGGCTATTAAATCTTGAAAAATCGCCAAAGTCTGTTCTTGGTGATTAAGTAACCATTGCTTCACATCTTCATCGTGTCCGCCCATTTCAGCTTTACATTTCATAGTAAAACATCCTTTAGCTATATCATCATCACATATATCTGGTAAAAATTCCTCAAAAATTAATCGTATGGCGTGCAACGGATTATTCGCTTTCACCAATGCCTTTTGAAACCGAGCATTACCATTTTTTTGATACTGTTTAAGGGTGTTTTGATAGAGCTCTAATTTTGAACCAAAAGAATTGTAAATACTTGAGCGATTCAATCCCGTTGCGTCTACTAAATCTTGCATTGAAGTACCATTGTACCCTTTTTCCCAAAACACATTCATTGCATGAAGCAAAACCTGGTCTCTATCAAACTCTTCTATTCTAGGCATTATAAAAATAATTCATGTCAAAGATATTATGAAACGTTCATTTCATATAATTTTTAACAAAATATTAATTCATTGTCAAATCTTATCCCACCAGGCATAAAAAAAAGCCCCGACAAAGTCAAAGGCCTTTTTAATTAATATTAGGTAATTAGTACTTAAACTTCATCGTAAAAAAACTGTTCTTTTACAATTTTACCTTCTTTTACCTGATAAACAGCAATTTCTGACGTGGTTGATCTATTTCCTGATGGTTTGTGAGTAGTGTCCATTTCAAATCTAACAGAAAACCAATTATCTGCAACAATAGGTTCAGATACAGTGGTATTGTGTACCTCAAAATTTTCTTTCCACCACTCTCCTTTCTTCTGAATTCCCTCAAAACCTTCGACCAAACCTCCCTCTGATGAACCATCATTTTCGATGCTTACAATTTCTGGACTATAAAGACTTTGGTATGGGGTTTCAAAGTCTCCTTGTTTACAGCATGAGACCAATTTTTCTGCAACTTCTTTAGTATTCATGATTGTGCTATTTTATTAATTAAAGACTGAAAATACAATTTAAAGACTATAATTCAAAAGAAATTACCAAAGCTTAAAGTTACTTTACTGTTATAATTTTAATTATCTAATCTTCAAGAAAAGAACCTATTAAAAATAAGGTTGGTATAGTAGTTAAAAAGTATGTTTTACTGATTTAATTCAATTTTATTTTCAAAAAAATCAAACATTTCAATCGTTTCTAGAGAATCTTTTAAGTTTAAAAAAATCTGAGACTTGTCTTTATTTACGATTCTAATTTTTTGTTGTTCAAAATTATCGACAAATACATATACTTTAGTATCAGTTAACGTGTCTTTAAATTCTTGATATATTCCCTTCCCTTTTTCAAATGCTGAAAAACCATTCAAACGTTTCATCGGCGGAATACGTTCAACCCACTCCACTTCTTCCAATTCATCATATTTTAAATCGTGATAATAAATACCTGAAAGTATTGTCATTTTATCAGATTCTATTCTTGTCCAGTTTTTATAATGTGCCGCGAAAGCGCATAGGCAAACGATCAAAGTAATCACAATTACAATATTCCAAAGCCAATGTTTTTTATTTGTTGCCATACCACTATTAAATCGAACGAGATCGCGAATACAAATTACTATTAGGTTCTAAAAAATACAACTTAAAATTTAAGCATATCGTATAATTCTATAAACAAAGGTTATTAAAACAAGGTCTGCTTTACTTCCTCAAAATAACTAGAACGCACAGAAATTTTCTCCTTCTGTCTTTTTATATGACGATCTATTAGTCATGATACCTTTCTTAATTGACAACATAACAAAATGAATCCTCATCAACATCAAAAATCACCCACCTAAAATTATACGCTCAAAAAAAGGCTAGCTATATTATTATTAGTTTTTAACCAAGGCCTACATCTAAAGTCATCATGACTACAAACCCGCCAATAAAACCAAGTACGGCAACATCAGAATGTTTATCTTGTTGTGTTTCTGGTATCACCTCTTCTACCACTACAAAGATCATTGCACCCGCCGCAAACGACAAAGCATAAGGTAAAATTGGTTGAAAAGTTAATACGGCCCAAGCACCTATAACTGCAGCGATCGGCTCAACCAAAGCAGATGCTTGACCATACATAAAGCTACGTCTTCGTGTAAGCCCCTGTCGACGTAAAGGCATGGAAACCGCAAAGCCTTCCGGAAAATTTTGTAAACCAATACCAAGTGCTAGTGCTACCGCCCCACCAATTGTGGCTCCCTCAAAACCTGCTGCTACACCACCAAAAAGTACACCAACAGCTAATCCTTCAGGAATATTATGCAATGTTATGGCAAGAGTAAGTAAGGTGGTCTTATGCCATGGGGTTTTGATTCCTTCAGCTTCTGCCTCTTTAAAATTTATATGCAAGTGAGGCAGCACCTTATCTAGACCAAAAAGAAACAAGGCACCGAGAATGAAGCCTACTGCGGCAGGTATCACTTTAATAAAACCTTCACCTGGACTCATTTCAATACCTGGCGCCAATAAACTCCAAAAACTTGCTGCTACCATTACGCCACCTGTAAAACCAAGCATCGCATCCATAACCGCTCTATTCGGATTTTTAAAGAAGAAAACCAATCCGGCTCCAAGAGCTGTTAAACCCCAAGTAAATAAAGTTGCATAAAACGCTGCTAATATGGGGTTTATAGATTCAAAATAATGAATTACATCTTGCATAATTATTCGGTAATTTTAAGGAATAAGTTTGAGGCTATTTGGCTAGAAATATGAATAATATTGTCTTTAATTTTAATATCTAAAGAACCATCAAACTCTTCTTTTTCTAAAACTAAAATCGTATCACCAAGGGCAATCTTATTCTTATCTAAAAATTTTAGAAATGGCGGTGAAGAATCTTTTACTCCAACACATATTCCACTAGTGCCAATAGCCACCTCATTCAATAATTTTTTTATCGTTTTTTTAAACTCTCCTTTTTTAGAGGGAATTGGGTCACCATGAGGATCAACTTGCGGGAAACCCAAATGTTTGTCTAATTGATCAATTAACTTTTCACTTTTAATATGCTCTAATTGTTCAGCAACTTCATGTACTTCATCCCAAGAAAAATCAAGTTTTTCTACCAAAAAAACTTCCCAAAGTCGATGCTTTCGCACTAAAGAAAGAGCAATTTTTTGACCATAACCTGTTAAACTTACGCCTTTATAAGGTTTATAATTAGCCACCCCTTTATCAGATAATTTCTTCACCATATCGGTGACTGAAGAAGGCTTAGTATCCATCTGATCGGCAACGGCGTTGGTAGATACCATAGTGTTCTCACCCTTACCTAAATGGTATATTGCTTTGATGTAATCTTCTTCTGAAAGCGTCATAGTAAATAAGCTTTATGCAAAAATACATTTTTATATGTAAAAACAAATTTTTAGCTTTGTCTAAATATTATTTTGAAATGTATGAAATTAAATTTTGGAGGAGGAAAAATATATTTTTGAATGTATGGCTTTTAACATGTTTATGGGGCAGCTCTATCTATGCTCAATCTGGACTTATAACTGGAACCATTTCAGATGAGTTATCTACTATACCCTTTGCAAATATCTATTTAGAAGGTACGCGTATTGGAACCTCTTCTGATGAACAAGGAAATTATACACTGAAAAAAATTCCTGAAGGCACCTATATATTGACAGCTAAGGTTTTAGGATATCAAAATTATTCTCAAACTATTCATATAGAAAATGACCAAAAATTAAACTTGTCTATTGTACTAAAAGCCTCCTTAGAACAATTAGAAGAAACTGTTGTAACGGGTACATTAAAAGCTGTTAGTCGATCTGAAAGTCCGGTTCCTGTAGAGGTTTATAGTCCAACTTTTCTTAAAAAGAATCCGACGGCAAGTATTTTCGAGGCGTTGCAAAATGTCAATGGCGTGCGACCACAAATTAATTGCAACGTTTGTAATACCGGTGATATTCACATCAATGGTTTAGAAGGTCCATATACTTTAGTTTTAATTGATGGAATGCCTATTGTAAGTGGTTTAGGTACGGTATATGGCTTATCAGGAATTCCAAATTCACTCATTGAACAAATCGAAATTGTTAAAGGGCCAGCCTCAAGTTTATATGGTAGTGAAGCTGTAGGCGGCTTAATTAATATCATCACAAAAAATACATTAGAAGCTCCAGAATTTGCCGCAGATGTATTTTTAACTGGATGGGGAGAGTACAATGTTGATGTAGGCGGAAAAATTGATATTGGTAATAAAACAGATCTGCTCTTAGGTATTAATTATTTTAACTTCGATGAAGTAATTGATAACAATGGCGATAATTTTACGGATTTAACCTTACAAAATAGAATTTCTGTTTTTCAAAAATGGAATTTTCAGCGAAATGCAAACCGTATATTCTCAATAGCTGGTCGATTCTTCTACGAAGACCGTTGGGGTGGAGAACTACAGTGGACACCCGAGTTTAGAGGTGGTAATGAGATATATGGTGAAAGTATTTACACCCGCAGATGGGAAATTTTAGGAAAATACCAACTACCTGTAAAGGAAAAATTGCTATTATCCTTTTCATACAATGACCACGCACAAAATTCGGTATATGGAGACACCCCCTACTTTGCAGATCAACGTATCGGTTTTACGCAACTTACTTGGGATAAAAAAATTGGGCATCATGATCTACTATTCGGTAGTGCACTTCGTTATAATTATTATGATGATAACACTACAGCAACCATTTCGGCCGATAAAGTTACCATACCGAGTGTATTTCTTCAAGATGAAATTCAGTTAGCCAAAAAACACTCTTTACTACTTGGTCTTCGATATGATTATGACCGTAGACATGGCGCTATATATACACCGCGAACAGCATATCGTTGGAAAATGACCGATAACGATATTCTACGTTTTAATGCTGGCACTGGTTTTAGAGTTGTAAATCTATTTACTGAAGAGCATGCAGCTCTTACCGGTGCTCGCGACGTAATTGTTACCGAAACCCTTGAACCTGAAGAATCTTTTAATTTCAACCTAAATTATCTGAAAAAAATATACGGTGATAATGGCACTTTTGTCAATCTAGATGCCTCTATTTTTTATACTAATTTCAGCAATGCTATTTTACCTGATTATGACACCAATCCGAATCAAATTATTTATGATAATTTAGACGGAAAATCAGTTTCACAAGGATTTAGCGCAAACGTTGATGTGGTTTTTCCATCAGGATTTAAATTCTTAATTGGAGCAACTTTTCAAGATGTTAGTCAAACTGAAAACGGAGAAAAAAGCCGTCAAATACTTACCGAAAGTTATACCGGAACTTGGAATGTAAGTTACCATTTTAGGGCGATCAATTTGAGTGTTGATTACACGGGTAACCTATACGGCCCCATGCGATTACCCACTCTAGGAGAAAATGACCCCAGAAGTAATTATTCACCAATTTGGAGCATTCAAAACATTCAATTTACGTGGAAAAGATTGAAAGATTTCGAACTATATGGTGGTGTAAAAAACCTACTCAACTGGACTCCGAATCGTGGAAATCCATTTATCATAGCACGGGCAAATGATCCTTTTGATAGAGATGTTGTTTTTGATAATAATGGCGATGCGATTGCTACACCAAATAATCCGAATGCCTTAACTTTTGATCCTTCATATGTTTACGGCCCCAATCAAGGTATTCGAGGTTTCTTCGGTTTACGTTATCGATTGAACTAGTTTTAATACTTATTTTTGAAGGAATCTAACTTCTATAACTATTTGGATACTTCTTCTTTTGATTATATCATTATTGGTGCAGGTGCCGCGGGCTTAATGCTAGCAACTGCAATGATCAAAGATGAGTTTTTCTCTGAAAAATCAATATTACTTTTAGATAAAAGCGCTAAAAAAACGAACGATCGTACCTGGTGCTTTTGGGAAAAAGGAGTAGGTCAATTTGACGATATTCTTTTCAAAAAATGGGATCATATCTACTTTAAAGGCAAAGACTTTTCTAATCGTTTTACGATTGCACCATACACTTATAAAATGATACAGGGTATCGATTTTTATGAATATGCCTTTCAAAAAATATCAACTTCTGCACAAGTTACCTTTCTACAAACCGAAGTACTTCATATGGAAGATACCGGGGAAGAAGTACTCGTAACTACCGCCAACAAATCGTATGTTGGGCAACAGGTTTTTAATAGTATTTTCAACTATGATATGGTAACCAATCAAAACAAATATCCGGTGTTACAGCAGCATTTTCTAGGTTGGATAGTTCAAACCAAAGAACCCGTTTTTAATTCTGAAGTAGCTACTTATATGGACTTCTCAATAACACAAGATAACAATACCAGGTTCATGTATGTATTGCCTTTTGCCAAGAATAAAGCCCTTATTGAGTACACTTTATTTTCAGAAGATCTATTGCCGAAGAAAGACTATGAAAAAGCAATTAAAGATTACCTTATTGAAAATTTAGGAGTAACATCTTATAATATTGAGGCTACTGAAGGAGGAAGCATTCCGATGACTTCTTTTGATTTTAAAGAACATAATACCAAAAACATTCTAAATATTGGCACTGCCGGAGGTTGGGCCAAACCAAGTACGGGTTACACATTTGTCAGTACTGCAAAAAAAATTCCGCAATTAATCAACCACTTAAAAGCAGATAAACCAGTATTTAATTTAAATTTTAAAAATAGATTTTGGTACTACGATGTATTATTTCTAGATGTATTACATCACGACAATGGTAAGGGTTTCTACATATTTGAGACCTTGTTTAAGAATAGAAATGCGCAATTAATTTTCAAATTTTTAGATGAAGAAACTTCCGTTTTTGAAGATATAAAATTTATATGGGGATGCCCAAAAATGCCCTTTATAAAGGCTCTTTTCCGTAGAATATTTTAAACTTTTCGCCGCATTAAATTTTCACCAAACTCGTATAACAACTTTTTCTTTTTCTCTGAAATCTTCAACTGCTGAAGCACTGAAAAGGCTACTTGCGTATATTTTTCAATTTCTAATTGCGTTCGACTAGCTGCACCGGTTTGCACAAAAATTTCTTTAACCGTATTAACCTTATCATCGGAGTCTTTAGGTTGAATAGAAAATAAATCAGCTAATGCTCGTTGTTGATCTTTAGTACCCAATTCTAAAGCTTTTAAATAAAGAAAGGTTTTTTTGTTTTCTATAATATCGCCCCCAACTTGTTTACCAAACGTTTTCGGATCGCCAAATGCATCTAAATAATCATCTTGTAATTGAAAAGCAATACCTAAATTTCTTCCAAATTCATAAATATGGTCTTGTTCATTCTCCGAAGCACCAGCAACAATACCACCCATTTTTAAAGCGGCAGCGACAAGAACTGCTGTCTTATACTCTATCATTTTTAAATACTCTGCTTGGGTTACATCATCTCGAGTTTCAAAATCAACGTCGTACTGTTGCCCTTCACAAACCTCTAAAGCGGTCTTACTAAACAATTTTGCAAGATCTTTAAATACCTCGCCGTCATAATTCTCGAACAATTTATAGGCATAAATAAGCATGGCATCACCAGAAAGAATGCCTGTATTTATATCCCATTTTTCATGCACAGTTTGTTTGCCCCTTCGCAGTGGAGCGTCATCCATAATATCGTCATGCACTAACGAAAAATTATGAAATATCTCAATAGCCAATGCAGCATTTAATGCTTTTTTATAATCACCTTCAAAAATGTCACAACCCATTAAAACTAAGGTCGGACGCAATCGTTTGCCTCCTAAACTTAAAATATAAGTGATCGGAGCATACAAATTCATAGGCTCTTTAGAAATGTCTTTAGATTCTAAATAGGTAATAAACGCCTTGCGATAATATTCAATAGGGTGCATGCAACTAATTTTATTCAAAAATACACCCATTTTAAGAAACTACTTTAGTAGATTTTAGAATCAAACCTTCTTTATAAAAAAAATAGAAGAAAATGCAATGAAAACAAAAAGCTTCGTCTTTACCATTGTAGGCTCGAATAAAAGCAATCATTAATGATTTCTGAAAAAGAAAACCAAAAAAAACTTAAAACCTTTTTTGATGATGAATATCATTCATTAAGAGCCTATGCGCAATCAAGAATTGATGATGCTGCCGACCGCGACGCCGAAGATATCATTCAAGATGTTGCTCTTAAATTGTTTTCAAGATCAGAAACTGCCTCTCCAATTCATAATATAGCTGGTTTTGTTTATAACGCTATTCGAAACCGTATCATTGATATTATGAGAACCCGAAAAATTCGTATTCATCTCGAAAACGAAATGGAAACGCGATTTACTGAATTCACTGAACAATTTTATGGGCCTTCAGATAATAGTTATTCTGAACAAATGAGAGCTTCATTAAAAAAAGCAATTATTCGCTTAAAACCAGACCACCAAAATATAATAAAAGCTATAGATTTTGAAGGCTATACTTATCGTGAGCTATCGGAAGAAACGGGTATACCCGAAGGCACCTTAATGTCTCGAAGACACAGAGCAGTAACCTTACTATTCAAAGAATTAAAAACACAAAAAGAATTTAAAAATTAAAAACACATACTTATGAAAGACTATATAGAACATCAAGTAAAAAGTAAAACAGAAAAGTTTTTTCGTGGATTTTTCAAAGTTTTATTTATGATCATAGCTGCCATATTATTCTTACTACTTTTTGGCTATGGGTTTATGTTACTTTGGAATTGGCTAATGCCAGATGTTTTTGGACTGCCCATACTTACCTACTGGAAGGCAGTAGGAATACTCGTTATGGCTAAAATACTATTTGGAAGTTTTGAAGGGAAACATTCTAAAAAGAGTAGCCCAAATAAACCGAAGAAACGATTTGGTGATAGAATGAAAAGTAACTGTGGAGGTGACTTTTCAAAATGGGAATTTTACGATGAATTTTGGAAGGAAGAAGGAGAACATGCTTTTAATAATTTCTTAGACAAAAAAAGGAATTCTACGAATTGAATAACTCTAATTTAATGTTAAAAAAACATTAAACCTCGGAAACTTTAAATGTTTTTTTAGTTTCCTGTCCTATATTTGCCCTTCGTTTCGTTATGAAGAAAAAGATACTTGAAAAAGCAACAGATATGTTCTTAAACTATGGTTTTAAGAGCGTAACAATGGATGATATTGCAAACAAAATGGGAATTTCAAAAAAAACCATTTATGCGCACTACGCCAATAAGACGAGTTTAGTCAAAGACAGCACTATGTTCATGTTTGATGTTATATCTATGGGCATCGATAACATTTGTAGTTTAAACAAAAACCCTATTGAAGAGCTTTATGAGATTAAAAAATTCGTAATGCTCAATTTAAAGAATGAGAAATCATCACCACAGTATCAATTACAAAAATACTATCCGAAAGTGTATCAACTCATTACCAAAAAGCATTTTGAAGTGATGCAAGACTGTGTAGTTAAGAATGTTGAACAAGGTATAGCATTGGGTATATATAGAGAAAACATCAATGTAGAATTTGTTTCAAGAATTTATTTTTCTGGAGCAAATAGCATAAAAGATCAACAGTTATTTCCGCTAGAACAATTTCCAGTGACCACCTTAATGGATGATTATTTAGAATATCATCTAAGAGGTATTGTAACGCCAAGCGGAAGAAAAATATTAAACAAAATCATCAATTCAAATCAAGAGTAGCATGCGTAAATCAATATTAACTTTTCTTTCATTTCTGACCATCAGTATCGGATTTTCACAAGAAGAGGTTACCCAAACTTATAGCTTCACTTTACAAGAAGCTATTGAATTTGCACTAGAAAACAATTATAGTGCTATTAATGCCGATAGAGATATTCTAGACGCAAAAAAACAGAAATGGGAAACCATAGCCAGCGGACTGCCACAAATTACTGGCGGCGTCAGTTATCAAAACCAACTGAAACAACCTATTTCTGTAATTCCTGCCGAAATATTTGGTGGCGAGCCAGGAACATTTGCTGAAGTTGTTTTTGGGCAAGCACAATCTGCCACTGCAACAGCAACTTTAACCCAGCAAATTTTTGATGGCTCCTATATTGTTGGAGTGCAAGCCACCAAAGCTTTTTTAAGTTATAGTGCTAATAATAAAGAGAAAACAGCACTTGAAGTTAGAAAGGCGGTAACTGAGGCATACGGCAACGTTTTATTAGCTGATGAAAGTGTTGCGATTTTAGAAAAAAATAAAGCTAATTTAGAAAAGAATCTTTTTGAAACTACCAAAATATATGAAAACGGCATGGGAGATGAAGAAAGTGTTGAGCAACTTCAAATTACACTTTCATCGGTTGACAATCAGTTAAAAAATGCCGTTCGATTAAAAGGAATAACCCTTCAAATGCTCAACTTAGTTATGGGTATTGCAATAGATGCTCCTACACAACTCGAAGAAAATTTAGATAATTTGACTCAAAAACAAATTGATTTTGAGTTACTAGAATCTGAATTCAACATGGAAAATAACGTTGATTTCAAACTAGCTACAAACCTGAATGAACAACGTTTTTTCGAATGGAAATTAGCCAAAAGTCGTGCACTACCAACCTTAAATTCTTTTATCAACTATGGTGCTGCCGCTTATGCTGATAATTTTAATTTCTTTAATAGTGACCAACAATGGTTCGACCAATCTATTCTAGGTTTAGATTTAAGTATTCCAATTTTTAGCTCAGGAAGACGAAGTGCTAGTACAGCACGTGCAAAAATAGCCTTAGAAAAAGCAAAAACATCTTTAAATGAAGCAGAAGAGCAAATTCGACTGCAACTAGAGAGTGCCAAAAGCAATTATATTCTAGCAATTGAAGAATATAAAACAAATCAACAAAATCTGCATTTAGCAGAACGAATTGAAAATAAAAATCAAATAAAATATAATGAAGGTTTGGCAAGTAGTTTTGAGCTACGTCAGGCACAAACCCAATTATATGATGCGCAGCAAAATTATTTACAAAGTATGGTTGACGTCATCAATAAAAAGACAACTTTAGAAACAATCATAAATAACTAATACTAAACATCAATCTTTTAATACAATTAATCATGAAAAACGCAATATACATTCTTATCGCAGCTGTTGCTTTATCATCTTGTGGCGATGGCAAAGTAGCTTCGGTTGAAGAACTTATCGCAGAAAGAAACTTAGAAGCAATTCGGGTGAAAAAAAGTGAACTATCAGAACAACAACGTACGATAGAGTTAGAATTAAAGAAACTTGATTCTGCCATTTCAACATTTAAAGGCAATGAAAAGTTACCATTAGTAACTGTAGTAACCGCAAAAGCAGCCAATTTTGTTCACTTTTTAGAATTACAAGGTGATGTTCAAACAAAACAAAACGTATTAATCTATCCTGAAATGGCTGGCACCTTACAACGCGTATTAGTAAAAGAAGGGCAACGCGTACAAAAGGGTCAATTATTAGCAACTATTGATGATGGTGGTATGTCAAGTCAAGTTTCGCAATTGAAAACACAAGCAGCTTTAGCCAAAACAACATATGAAAGACAAAAAAGTTTATGGGATCAAAAAATTGGTTCTGAAATTCAGTTTCTTCAGGCAAAATCGAATTATGAAGCCACTGAAAACGCCGTAAAACAAGCACAAAGTCAATTAGGAAAATCTACAATTAGAGCTCCTTTTAGCGGTATTATTGATGATGTCATTAAAGATCAAGGTACAGTCGTATCTCCTGGCCCAGGGGCTGAAGTATTTCGAATTGTTAATCTTTCTGACATGTATATTGAGGTAGATGTACCTGAGAGTTACTTAGGTGGAATTCAAAAAGGAAAAAAGGCAATCGTATACTTCCCGGTTTTGGGTGATACAATTACCTCTGAGGTTCGTCAAACGGGCAATTTCATAAATCCAAGCAATAGGGCTTTTACTGTAGAGATTGCAGTACCAAACAAAAAAGGAAATATTAAACCAAATTTAACGGCAAAAGTGAGCATTAACGATTATTCAAGTGAAAGTGCTATCACTATTCCACAAAGTATAATCTCAGAAAACGCTGATGGTGAACAATACGTATATGTGGCTACAGCTAATGATGATAATACCGCGGTAGTAAATCGAAAAATAGTAACTACCGGAAAAACTCAAGGCAGTATGGTTGAAGTACTATCAGGGGTTTCAGATGGTGACCAACTAGTAAAAGAAGGTGCTAGAAGCGTAAAAGATGATCAAACCGTTGAAATTCTAAAAAGCCAAACTGATGAATAGCAAGCAACAAAAAAACGCAGATAAAGAATTTAGCCCATCGTCGTGGGCTATTGACAATCCTTCGGTTGTTTATGTGATGATTGCCATCTTCTTATGGTTGGGTTTTCAAGCATATCAATCAATGCCACGAGAAGATTTTCCTGAAATCGTAGAGACCAAGGTATACGTAAGTACAATTTATCCTGGAAACACTGCAGAAGATGTTGAACGACTAATTACTGATCCTTTAGAAGATAAACTGAAGAATATTAGTAACGTCGTTAAAGTTACTTCAACTTCTCAAGAAGATTATTCAATCATCACAATCGAGTTTGATGAGAAATTAACCATTGATCAAGCCAAACAAAAGGTGAAAGATGAAGTTGATGGTGAAAAATCGAGTGAAGATTGGCCAACGTTTAACAATGCCAAATTAGAACCCAATGTTTTTGACTTGAATTTGTCAGAGTCTTTTCCAATAATGAATGTCAACTTCACTGGTGATTATCCTGTAGAAAAACTGAAAGAGTTTGCAGAATATATGCAAGATGAAATTGAAGATCTTAAAGAAATTAAAGAAGTTGGAATTCGTGGTGCCCAAGATAAAGAAGTTGAGATTGCGGTTGATGTTTACAAAATGATGGCTGCAAAAATTAGCTTTCAAGATATTCTTAGTGCGGTTTCTAATGGAAATACCACCATGTCTGCTGGCAACCTAAAATCTGGTGAACAACGAAGAACAATTCGAATTTTAGGTGAAATTAAAGACCCTAAACAGCTCGAAAACTTTGTGGTTAAATCTGAAAACGGAGCGGTGTACTTAAAAGATATTGCTAAGGTTACCTTCTCAGAAAAAGAAAAAACCACATTCGCTAGAGAATACGGCAAAAGCGTTGTCATGCTTGATATTAAAAAGCGCTCTGGTAGTAACATGATTGAGGCAACTACCAAAATTCGCGAATTGGTAAAAGAAGCAGAAACCAATTATTTTCCAAAAGATCTAAATATTACTATCGCAAATGACTCTTCTGGTCGAACTCTAAACCAGGTAGATGATTTGGTAAATAATATCATCTTCGGAATTATTTTAGTTGTAACCGTATTAATGTTCTTTCTAGGTTTTAGAAATGCATTATTTGTTGGGTTTGCTATACCTATGTCAATGTTTATTTCTTTTATGGTTTTATCCCTTTTCGGATACACTTTAAATACCATGATACTTTTCGGAATGATCATGGGTCTTGGCATGTTGGTGGATAACGGAATTGTTGTTGTTGAGAATGTTTATCGCCTTATGAGTGAGGGTATGTCACGCACTGAAGCTGCGAAAAAAGGTATTGGTGAAATTGCTTTTCCAATTATTATTTCAACATTGACAACAGTTGCTGCCTTTGTACCTCTTGCCTTTTGGCCTGGTATTTTTGGACAGTTTATGAAGTATTTTCCCATTACTCTTTCTGTAGTACTAGGCTCTTCTCTTTTCGTAGCAATTTTTATGAATTCGATGTTGGTATCTAAATTCATGGATATTCATGAAAAAGAACTGAGTTCAAAATCATTAATTAGAATCACTATAATTCTTGGCGGATTCGGACTTTTAATTTTGATTTTTGGTGGCGCTATGCGAGGTTTAGGAACAGTAATGCTTGTTACGGCATCACAATTTTGGGTTTACAAATACGTGATTAAAAAATGGTCTACAGGTTTTCAGAAGAAAACCATGGTTCGTTTTGAAAATTGGTATGAAAGAAGAATCACTCATGCCTTAAAGGGTAAAAATGTGTATTGGTATTTTGGCATCACCTCCTTTTTGCTAATTGCGGTTTTTATGTTATTCGGAATGTCGATAGGTAGTGGCAGAACGAAGATAGAATTCTTTCCTGATAACAAACCCAATGAGATTTACGCTTATATTGAATACCCTCAAGGCACCTCAATTGAAAAAACAAATGAACTTACTAAAGCCATTGAGAAAAGGGTATATGCTGTAGCTAACGGCTCTGAATATGTTGATGGCGACCATAACTATTTAGTAGAATCAGCTGTTTCACAAGTAGGCGAAGGCGCGGGAAACCCACAAACCGATGGAGGTTCATCAGCCGAAATGCCTCACCGTGGTAAGGTAACCGTATCAATGAAAGAATACAAGTATCGTGAAGGTCGTGATACTGAAAAGTTACGTGGTGAAATTCAAGAAGCCTTAACTGGTATATATCCTGGTGTTGGAATTTCAGTAGAGAAAGAGGCCAATGGTCCACCGGCGGGTTACCCAATAAATATTGAATTGCAAGGAAAAGATTACTCTGAGCTTATCAATGCTGCCGAAGACATGCGCAATTTCATAAACACTAAAAACATTGCTGGAATTGAAGAATTAAAAATTGATGTAAATAAAGGAAAACCTTCAATTCAAGTAGTCGTTGATAGAGAAAAAGCAGGTGAATTAGGGGTTTCTGTTGGGCAAGTCGGGCAACAACTAAGACGTTCATTATTTGGTGAAAAAGCCGGTGTTTACAAAGTTGATGGAGAAGATTACGATATCAACGTACGTTTTAACGAAGACATCAGGTATAACAAAAGTGCACTCTTTAATCAAAACATCATTTTTCGTGACCCAGCAACTGGACAAATAAAAGAAGTTCCGGTCTCGGCAGTTGCATCGCAAAAAAACTCCTCTGGATTCAGCGCTATAAAGCATAAGAATAAAAAGAGAGTTGTAACGATATACTCGCAGCTAAAACCTGGTTTTAGTGATGCGGGAGCAATTGTTGGAGAAATTCAAAAAGAGATGGAAGATTACAAAAATCTTCCTGATGGTATAAAGGTTGATTTTACTGGTCAGATTGAAGAGCAAAATAAGCAAATGTTATTTTTAGTCGGTGCCTTTTTTGGCGGTCTTGCCTTAATCATGCTTATCTTGATTTTTCAATTTGGAGGGATTTCTAAACCTCTAATTATTATGATTGCTATTTTCTTAAGCTTCATTGGTGTTTTTGGAGGACTCATGTTAACCGGATGGTCTTTTGTTATTATGATGACGATGATGGGTATTATTTCATTAGCCGGTATTGTAGTAAACAATGGGGTTGTACTGCTTGATTACACTCAAATTCTAATTGATCGTAGAAAAGTTAAACTGAATTTAGTTGATACCGATTTATTACCTATGAGTGATGCTACCGAAGTAATTATTAAAAGTGGTAAAGCTAGGCTAAGACCTGTAATTCTTACCGCAATTACAACTGTATTAGGTTTAATTCCATTAGCGATTGGTTTAAATATTGATTTCTTTTCGCTCTTTTCAGAATTTGATCCAAAAATATATATGGGCGGCGATAATGTGGTGTTCTGGGGACCACTGGCTTGGACAGTAATTTTTGGCCTAATGGTAGCAACTTTTCTAACTTTAATTATCGTTCCTGTTTTGTTTAACATTACCTATCGCATAAAAACCAAGATGCGAAGCTTTAGGAAATCAGAACCGCAATTAGGCGAAGAAATACTAGCTACAAACGATGTTGAAGTGCTTCCAAACACAGAACCAGCTGGTTAAAACAAATCATAATTCAATACAAAAAACTCAGGCAAATCAATCGTCTGAGTTTTTTTATGGAACTAGTTTCATAAAACGTTTGGGCTTCATAAGAATAAATGATAATGATGCCATGATAAGTCCTGCTAAAAATCCTGCACAAATAAATACCACTCTTGCTGTAAAACGACCATAATCTATCGGGTCATACCTAAGGTAATACACCGATAAGGTAACCGCTAAGACAATAGCCCAATACGCAAAACTATGTAGAACAGGAGTATGATAAATCAATTTTCTATCAGGCATACTAAAGATGAATTTAAAAATAGCAAAAGCCCCAAGCACACTAAAGCCGTATTGTAGTAAATTATATACCGGAGTGTTAAAAACTTCCATTTGAAATATCTCAAAAGTATTTACTACAAAGCCATACGAATGCGTAAAATCATCCCAAAGTAAGTGACTAAGATTTCCAATAATGATCGAAAAAATCACTTGTAGATAGTTCGTTTTGAAATAAGAAAACCAGTCAAAGGTTAAAAAAGGTCGAAATCGCTTTCCAAAAAATTCAGGTAAGTTCAAAATCATTTGATTTCGAACGACATAATGATATACGGTTATACATAAAAGCGCTAGAGGAATATTCAACCAAAAAATAGCCAATAGCGAATGCCCATGAACAATATGTGCATTGAGCGTGATAAAAAATTCAAAATCAGGTACCATACTACCCATGATCAAGCCTGAAACGGAAAGTATACGTAACCGTAACAACGGCAATATTATTGCAGGGTGAGAACCGGTGAATGGCATAAGTAGAGATTTTATTGAACTTTAAAAAATCTTGATTTGGGTAATCAATTAGCAATAAAACGAAACTGTTTGCGAAATATTTCGTAGGAAATACCTTTCATTTAGTTTTTAACATTTTATTGCACAATCATTTAGCAATTTCCCTCAGTCAAAAGTAGGCTATAAAACTTTTCAATACTTAAAAAACAGGTTATGATAATATTATTGTTACAAACAATAACCATAGATAAATACTTCTTAAATTTGCCACTTTAAAATAGGTCTACTAATATGTACAGAAGTCACAGTTGCGGAGAATTACGAGAAACTCATATCAATCAAAAAGTTACCCTTTCTGGTTGGGTGCACAAAACACGTGATAAAGGTTTTGTTACTTGGGTAGATTTACGTGATCGCTACGGTATTACACAACTGGTTTTTGATGAAGATCGTACCTCAAGCTCACTAATTGCACAAGCTCGTGAATTAGGTAGAGAGTTTGTGGTTCAGATTAAAGGAGAAGTCATAGAAAGAGCTTCTAAAAACCCAAATATACCAACTGGTACTATTGAAGTTTTAGTAGAAGAACTTACCGTACTTAATAGTTCGAAAACACCACCATTCACTATAGAAAATGAAACCGATGGTGGCGAAGATATTCGAATGAAATATCGCTATTTAGACATTCGTAGAAATCCCGTCAAAGACAGTCTTATTTTCAGAAGTAAGGTGGCCATGGAAGTTCGTAAATACCTTTCAGACGATGGCTTCATAGAAGTGGAAACTCCATATCTAATAAAGTCAACACCTGAAGGTGCTCGTGACTTTGTAGTACCAAGTCGAATGAACGAAGGACAGTTCTATGCTCTTCCTCAATCACCTCAAACCTTCAAGCAGTTATTAATGGTTGGCGGTTTAGACAAATATTTTCAAATTGTAAAATGCTTCAGAGATGAAGATTTACGTGCCGATAGACAGCCAGAATTTACACAAATTGACTGTGAAATGGCTTTTGTAGAGCAAGAAGATATTTTAAATGCTTTTGAAGGTTTAACCAAACATCTTTTAAAGGAAATAAAAGGAGTAGCCATTGAATCGTTTCCTAGAATAACTTTCGATGAAGCTATGAAGCGTTATGGAAATGACAAACCAGATATTCGTTTCGGAATGGAGTTTGGTGAATTAAATACAGTCGCTCAGCATAAAGATTTTAATGTATTCAATGCTGCTGAATTAGTTGTTGGCATTGCTGTACCTGGAGGTAACACATACACCAGAAAAGAAATTGACAAACTTACTGACTGGGTAAAACGACCACAAGTCGGTGCCCTAGGTATGGTATATTGTCGTTGTAATGAAGATGGAAGTTTCAAGTCATCTGTTGACAAATTTTACAACCAAGAAGATTTAGCCAAATGGGCAGAAGCTACTGATGCAAAACCAGGCGATTTGATCTGTGTACTTTCAGGAAACACGAACAAGGTTAGAGCACAACTTAGTGCCTTACGAATGGAATTAGCTGAACGTTTAGGATTGCGTAATCCTGATGAATTTGCACCTTTATGGGTTATTGATTTTCCATTACTAGAACTTGATGAAGAAACAGGTCATTATCATGCGATGCATCACCCATTTACTGCTCCAAAACCTGGCCAACTAACTCTTTTAGATACAGACCCAGGTGCTGTAAGAGCTAATGCATATGATTTGGTTCTGAACGGAAATGAAATTGGTGGCGGTTCTATTCGAATTCATGATAAAGAAACGCAAGCTACCATGTTCAAACATCTAGGCTTTACCCCTGAAGAGGCAAAAGCTCAGTTTGGTTTCTTAATGGATGCTTTTCAATACGGTGCTCCTCCGCACGGTGGTATTGCATTCGGATTAGACAGGTTAGTTGCTATTTTAGGCGGACAAGAAACTATTCGTGATTTTATTGCTTTTCCTAAAAACAATAGTGGTCGTGATGTTATGATTGATGCACCTGCACAAATTGATGATGAGCAATTAAAAGAGCTCCATTTGAAGTTAGACCTTCCATCATAAACATTGCATTACCCAACATCCATTATTATTTTTAATACTTTTAAGGAAGCAAAAACGCTAAATGCCAACCTTAGCACAAAAACTGTTTTCTAAGTTTATCAAATGGAGGTATAAAAACATCTCCAATAAAACATTCACGCATATTATGGCCGTGGCTGTTGGATTATTGGCTGGTTTGGCTTCTGTAGTACTTAAAAATCTTACCTTTTTCATACAATCATCACTTGCAGAAGGCATCGTTTTTTCAAGTAACCAACTGTATTTTGTTCTTCCAATTATTGGTTTGACTTTAGTGTATCTCTATGTGAAATTTGTGCACCGTGAAAAGCTAGAACACGCCGTCTCCTCAATTCTTTTTTCATTATCAAAAAAGAAAGGCGTTATTCCTTTAAAAAAAATATATACTCCATTAATCACAGCACCGTTAACCGTTGGATTTGGTGGATCTGTTGGATTGCTCGGCCCCGCGGTAGCTTCAGGTTCTGCCATAAGCTCAAACCTCGCAACAGCTTTACATCTAAATCCGAAAACGAGAAGTTTACTCATAGCCTGTGCTTCGGCGGGTGCGGTGGCTTCTATTTTTCAATCGCCAATTGCAGCGATAATATTTGCTGTCGAAGTTTTTAGTATCGACTTCACCATGCTTTCGGTAATGCCACTGTTATTAGCATCAATTTCTGGGGTACTTACCTCCTATTTTTTTCTAGGAAATGAAGTGCTTTTCGACTTTTCACTAGCCGACAACTTTCAGGTAAAAGACACTTTATTTTATGTTCTACTTGGAGTAGGCACAGCATTTGCTTCTATCTACTTTACCAAAATGTACTTCGGAATTTTAAAACTATTCGAGCCACTAAAGAGTCCGAAATATCGATTATTAGTTGGCGGTCTGGCCATAGGAATCATGCTCTATTTTATTCCACCACTATATGGTGAAGGTTTCGGATTCATTAATAATTTATTAGAGGGCAATCATCTTTCGGCATTGGGCGCCACTCCCTTTGATGATTATCTAAGTAATATATGGGTGGTAATCGCCTTGTTATTTGGGCTCACAGTTTTCAAAGCAATAGCAATGACCACGACTTTTGCCGCTGGCGGTGCCGGTGGAATATTTATTCCTACCATGGTTATGGGTAGTGCTCTTGGTAACGTCGTAGCAAAAGTTATTAATAATATAGGCCTCGGATTTGCCGTTTCTGAAAGTAATTTTACCCTTATAGGAATGGCCGGGCTCATTGCCGGCGTGCTGCATGCTCCATTAACCGCCATCTTCTTAATAGCAGAAATTACCGGTGGTTATGAACTATTTGTGCCTTTGATGATTACCGCAGCCATTTCATACCTCATCACCAAGAATGCCATAAAACATAATATTTATACGCGTGAATTGGCAAAACAAGGTGCTTTGCTCACCCATGATAAAGACGAAAATGTTTTGACCATAATGCAGCTTGATGATGTTATCGAACAGAATTTTAAAACAGTCACACCTACCATGTTTTTAGGTGAAATGTTACATGAGTCGGTTTCAAAATCTACCAGAAACTTATTTCCCGTAATTAATGAGCAAGAAGTTTTGGTAGGGGTGGTACTATTAGATGATATCCGCGAATTTATGTTTGAAACCGATTTATATCGTACCACTACAGTTTCAACCTTTATGCACGCTCCGCCCGAGTATATTTTCTACGGAACTGATACCATGCAACAAATCATGAAAAAGTTTCAAAACACAGGAGCATGGAATTTACCAGTGATTAAAAATGGTAAGTATTATGGCTTCGTTTCAAAATCAAAACTATTAACCGCCTATCGTCGTGAATTGATTAATTTTACAAATTAATTTAAGACAATGAACTTTATTTTAGGTGTACCACTTATTCTATCTTTTTTTGGTATCTCTATAATCCATTTTTACTGGGCGGCAGGCGGAAAATGGGGATTTGATTCAGTTCTTCCTACTAATGAAAATGACACTAGGGTATTGAACCCTAAAACCATCGATTCAGTTATTGTTGGATTTGGGATTTTGCTTTTTGCTATTTTTTATATGATTAGAATTAGCGTAATAACTATAAACCTACCTGATTGGTTACTTTTATATAGTGGATGGGTTATACCAACATTATTTCTAATTCGTGTGATCGGAGATTTTAAATTTATTGGCCTTTTTAAAAAAATTAAAGATTCTACATTTGCTAAAAATGATTCTAAATATTTCATTCCACTTTGTAGTTTTCTTTCTTTCTGTGGATTTTTGTTGCAGTGGTATAAACTGACCTATTAATATGAAATACATCATAACTTTAATTGTACTAATTTCTTTCGGACTAATCATTTATGGTTTTAGTCTTGATGCATCTGAAGATGCACTTAGTCACAAATTTATTGGTTCAGGTACCGTCGGTTTATTCTTAATAGCAATGCCGCTTTTTTTATATAAAGAAAGTAAAGGCAAAGATTTTAAAGATTATATGCTTACCGATGAAAACGTGAGAAAGATGCAAGGAAAACCACCAAGAAAAACAGAAGATTCTTAGTTTAAATTTCTTTTTTGAATAAAGAATTTTTTTAATAATTCAGATGCATCTTTTTCGAGCACACCACCCATAACTTTAGTCTTCGGATGCAACTTTGTACCCATGGTACTAAATCCTCGTTGCGGGTCTTCTGCTGCAAATACAATTTTAGAAATTTGGCTCCAATATAAAGCACCGGCACACATTTGACATGGCTCTAAAGTGACATAAAGAGTACAATCTTTCAAGTACTTTCCGCCTAAAAAGTTAGCAGCCGCAGTAATGGCTTGCATTTCAGCATGCGCTGTAACATCATTTAATTGTTCGGTTAAATTATGCGCACGTGCTATGATTCTATCTTGAACCACTACAATAGCCCCAACAGGCACCTCACCTTTTTCAAATGCGGCCTCCGCTTCTTGCAAAGCTTTTTTCATAAAATAGGTGTCGTCGAACGGAACTAACATAACCGCAAAAATACGATTATGTTTAAAACATTCTAATACGTTATTTTCTTATAAAGCGGTACTTTTAAACCAACATAGAAATCAGCATTCTTACTACTATCAGAAATTAGGTTGGTTAAAATAGATCCAGAACCTAATGTTAACGGACCTAATCTAAAACCAAGTCCCCAAGCCAAATCACCATACTGGCGTAAACCTAATGGAGAATAAACACTTATCCATTTAGACTCCCATCGTGGCGATAAAGTCGCAGTATTTATTAAAGTATTTGCATTTGCCAATCCAGAATTACGTAATGACAAGCCAGTGTGTACGCCGACATACCAACGTTTACCAATGTAGTAATCTGCCATAATTTGCAGTGCTGTTGGCAATAGTATTTTCTGTTTCACGGTAGAGGTGTTGCCTGTATAATTATCTTCTAAAACCTGATCTAAATCTTTAAATTCAAACTCCACTGCATTAACGCTTCCATTTAAATCATAATCGGTATTCTCACTATTATTATAACCTACACTACCAATATCAGTAATTGCCACCGCCATTTTAAGTTTATATTGTTGTGCTCTTTTTCCTTGTACTGTCTCATCAACTATTCTTTTACGATACTCGTAAACAAAACCAATATCTGCACCAAATCCGCTTTGAGAATTTCCAAACTCAGGAGAGTCATCTACAAAACCTTCTGTAGTACCATATGACAAGGAACCCTGTGTATTCAAAATATTGGTTGTACCGTTATAATTACCTGAAAGTTCAGGTGAACTAGCGAAAAGACCTCCAGCACCTAACAAGTACTTTAAGGTTAGACCACCTTTTAAAAAATGTTCTTGGGTATTCAAAAGCTCACGGCCATAGCTGACACCTATTTCAGAAAATAAATGTATAGTGGTATTTAAATCTTTAGAATCAAAGTCAAAATCATTACCAATTTCAAAGCCATCGCTAATTTGTTCGTACAAATTTCCGTCAATATTGTTCAAATTGAATAACCCCCTTAACCTAGTAGTAATAGCAAAACTCTGTTTTTCACCGACATTAAACATAAATGAAGGGCCCAAAATATCAATATTAGTAAAAAAATGATTATTGTCTGAAGGATAGCGTTCAGCACTTGTATCAAAATCAAAATCACCTCCAGAAGATAGAAGGTCTGAAAACGACAACCCCACAAAATCGCTACCCAGGTAACCACTTGCAGAAACAATATTTATATCGGCACTAAAAGGCGAATCGTAAACATTAGCAGGATTATAAAGCACTGAATGTACTCCAGCATAATTATCCATAACATTCCCCACATAACTTTGTGCTCGCATATTTAGGTGGGTAAATGCCATAACTAATGCAATGCACCATGTGAAATATGCTGATTTTGAATTGGTTTGAGTATTCATCATAAAAATTTATAGTTAATTGTTCAATAAATCGGAATCTAAAACGATTTCAACAGGTTAGTTGCTAACGTGTATAAACGGTCATTATTGCTTTAAAACACAGTAATGAAGAGTCTTTTCACCACTTAAAAAACCCGTCAGTTTTTTTACCTGACGGGTTATTTCAAACTAACTCAAAATCATTTTTTGCTAAGACTTTTGTAATGGTAGATTACAACGAATCTTTAGTTGTTCTTTACAAATATGGATTCATAAGTATATGAATCGCCGCTTTCATCAATAATCGTTTCTGATAAGACCAATTCACCGTTAATTATTTCAGCAGAAACACCATCAAAATAAACTTCGCCAGAATCGTAAGTCTCATTTTTGGTTGCATCAAGAAGGTTTTCATAAGAGAAATCGACAATTGACAAACCATTCGCTTCAGTATACGTCCATTTTCCAAAATACTTATTATGTGATTCTGTTTTTTCAGCATCATAAACTGCATCACAAGAAGCAGCACTACCATCATAATCTATAATTTGATAAATGTCGTGATATTCTTCAGTGTAATCTCCATTTTCTACCAAGGTTATGATCCAATCGTTTTTCTCATAATTGTTATACAACACCTCGATACTTGACCCATTATTACAACTTACAGTAGAAGTATCATCATCTTCTTCCACTTCTCCGTTAACCACATCACGATCATAAAGCCATTCACCAACAAGAGCCTCATTTCCGCCCCAGGCAGAAACCTCTATACAACGTGACACAATTTGACTCACGTCACCCGCAGCATTGTAAAGGCAAATATCATAACAGAACTCACCCTCAGTAATTGAATTATCAAACTGAACTATAATCTCTTCTTCTACTTCAAATAGCTTTGCTGTTTTGGTCTTTGACTTACCTCTTTTTGTAGAGGCTCTCTTTTCGCTGTCTTCACTAAAAGTCACATCAAAATAACTGTTTGACGCGTTCTCATCAGTATCTTTAAAAACGATATATGCACCCGTCACCTGATCATCTGAAGCAACATCTAAAAGGAATCCTGTATCTAAGTACCCTGCATGATCATCAGTATCAATTTGAAAGTCAACACTTCCTGATGGAGCTGGTGGCACCCCTTCTACTTTGGTTGCATCCATCACAGAAACGCCAGAATCTATTGTGTTAATCGTGATTGCAGTATCGTCGCTTGGGTTGGGGTCAGTTGGATCAGTAGGTGTCGGATCAACCTGTTCTTCTTCAGTTGTAATATTTGCTTCATCTTTATCACAAGACTCTAAGTACAGGAAGCTACTAAGTATCAAAAGAACTGCAATTGCTTTATTAAGACTTTTCATAAAATTAATTTTAATATATTTTTGGTTTTATTATTTATAGTACTACTTAACTAAAAGTTGTATCATTTGTTATATGACCGCTAAAATAAAATCGAAATCGGCCTCATAAAATACCCTTTAATGGGTAATTTTTAACCTAACTCATTTTTTAAAGTTTCAGCAGATACCATGAGTTACATCAGAATTACTATTAAATTTGTGTCTTCAAATGGAGCTACTACAAAAAATAAATTCCCCTGCTGATCTTCGCAAATTAAAGACAAGTGAATTATCTCAACTTGCCAAAGAGCTCCGCAATTTTATTATTGATATTGTAGCTAGTAAGGAAGGTCATTTAGGTGCGAGTTTAGGTGTAGTAGAATTGACCATTGCCTTGCATTATATTTTTGACACTCCTAACGACAAATTGATCTGGGATGTTGGACATCAGGCATACGGGCATAAAATTTTAACGGAAAGAAAAGATGTTTTTGACACAAATCGCCAATTCAAAGGCATTAGTGGTTTTCCTAAAAGAAGTGAAAGCATTTTTGATGCCTTTGGTACCGGCCATAGCTCTACGTCTATCTCAGCTATATTAGGTATGGCTATCGCTTCAAAGTTGCATGGAGATGATCAAAAACAACATATTGCAGTAATCGGTGATGCATCTATTGCGAGTGGAATGGCTTTTGAAGGACTGAATCATTTGGGAGTAACCAAAACCAATGTTTTAATCATATTGAATGATAATGCCATCGGTATCGACCCTAGTGTTGGTGCATTGAAGAAATATCTGACTAACGTAAAAAAAGGTACTGCAAAGGATGAGAACATTTTTGAATGTTTAAATTTTAATTATTCTGGCCCTATCGACGGCCATAATTTAGAAGCATTGGTTACAGAATTAAATCGGCTTAAAAACATATCAGGACCGAAATTATTACATGTTATTACTACCAAAGGCAAAGGCTTAAAGCAAGCAGAAGAAAATCAAGTTGTCTATCATGCTCCTGGTAAATTTGACAAAACCACAGGGGATTTATATACGAAACCAAACAAAGATCAACCTGCTAAATACCAAGATGTTTTTGGTCATACCATTGTAGATCTTGCCAAAAAAAATAATAAAATCGTAGGTATTACTCCGGCAATGCCAACCGGAAGCTCATTAAAATATATGATGGAAGAAATTCCTGATCGTGCTTTTGATGTTGGCATTGCCGAGCAACACGCCGTAACGATGGCTGCAGGTATGGCTGCTGAAGGTTTAGTACCTTTTTGCACCATATATTCTACCTTTTTACAACGCGCTTACGATCAAGTAATACATGATGTGGCCATTCAGAACTTACCAGTAATCTTTTGTTTAGATCGTGCTGGTCTTGTTGGTCAAGACGGAGCGACACATCACGGTGTATTTGATATAGCTTTCTTACGCAGTATTCCAAATCTTATGATTTTTGCACCTCTCAATGAAATTGAACTTCGCAATATCATGTACACTGCACAACTAGGCCTAAAAAATCCTATTGTAATTCGATATCCTAGGGGACGAGGGGTTTTAACTCATTACGAACAGAAATTTGAAACCATTGAAATAGGATCATCTGAAGAATTAAAAAAAGGCACAAATATTGTGGTTTTATCAATAGGGCATATTGGTAATGTTGTATCTAAAGTTATTCAAGAGCTCGAAAATTCGTTAGAAATTGGTCATTATAACATGCGTTTTGTTAAACCCCTTGATAAAAAGCAATTAAAAAATATCTTTGCCACTTATAAAACTATCATCACGGTTGAAGATGGTTGTAAACTAGGAGGATTTGGAAGTGCGGTTTTAGAGTATGCCAACGAATTGAAATACCAGGGCAACTTCAAAATTTTAGGTATTGCTGACACATTTATTGAACATGGCACCACCGAAGAACTTTATCAATTAACCGGACTTGATTTCGAATCAATAAAGAAAAGTATAAAATTAGAACTGCATGCAACGTAAATTTCTGAATACACCCCTGTTACTTATAATATTTTTTTTATTCACGGCGATTACAAATGCTCAAGATAGCATTCCCGTTTTTCCAGAACGCGACTCAATTTTGATTGACTCCGTTGCTTTGCAAAAGAAAATTGATACGATCGTAATTCGTAGAATTCAAGAGCGAATTAAAGAAAATGCTGAAAGTGTCAATTTGTTCAATACGAACATCTCTTTTAAAAAAACGAAGCCCTTAAACAAAGGATACAAGAAATTTCAAGTGCCCACCTTTTGGCAAAGTGTTAATTTAATTGGTTTAAATTTTAGTCAAGCCGCCTTTATTAATTGGAATGCGGGTGGTAATAACTCTATCGCGGCCCTAGCAAATGCTCGTTTTGAACGCAACTATAAATTTCGCTATTTTCAATGGGAAAATAGCCTAGAAACACGGTATGGCATCAACTTACAAGAAGGTCAAAAAATTAGAAAGACTGATGATGCTATTAGGGTTACCTCAACTGTTGGTTATAGAAGAGACACCATAAGTAACTGGTATTATTCTGTCAAAGCCAATTTCAATACACAATTTACGGACGGATTTAAATATCCTGATAGAGAAACACCCATTTCCCGTGTTATGAGTCCGGGTTATTTCTTTTTGGGTGCTGGTACTTCTTTCATAACGGAAGATCGTAAATTCAATATTTATATCTCACCATTAACACAGAAAGCTACTTTTGTTTTTGATCAAGCGCTTGCAGATAAAGGAGCTTTCGGAGTGGAAAAAGCCGTTTTAGATGATGATGGAAATATAGTTCAAAAAGGAAAAAATGTGTTTTTAGAAGTTGGGTTTTTGGTTACCAACAATTGGGAAACCCAACTCATGGAAAATATAGCATTAAAACATCGCCTCAATGTGTACACCGATTATGTGCGTAGTTTTGGAAATATTGATATTGATTGGGAATTGAATGTTAACCTAAAGGTGAATAAGTACATCGTCACCAATTTGGGAACCCATGTTATTTATGATGATGATATACTTTTTGACCCTATTACAAATGATGCAGGTGTAGTTATTAACGAAGGACGACCTAAACTTCAGTTCAAACAATTGTTAGGTGTTGGTGTTGCCTATAATTTTTAGCAACTAGAGCTGCTTACCCATTATTTTATTATGAATATGTACTGCTGCACTATCGGATAAGCTAGCTACATAACAACAAGAGTTCAATAGAATTTGATACACTGAACAGTCTATAGTCTGGTAAAATTCTGGAAGTGTTTGCAAAATTAACTGGTCATAGTTCGAAATATTTCCTTCCTTTTTGCGAATTAGGGCGGTAATATAAACATCTAGTATATCTGAAATAATTTTGTATCCTGCAATCTCCTTTTCGATGACCTCTTGAGATTTATATATCTTGTCAACACTTAAAGAAATTATATCTGAAATTTGAGCTTCATATTTGCTTTTATCCATTAAAGAAACATCAAAAGTTCCATTTAAAATGTCGTCTTCATACTTAATAAAAACATCAATAGCATCTTGTATTAAAGTATTAATAGCAAGGGCTCTTAAATAACTTAAACGATCTTCTTTATGTTTAAGTGAGTTATACTTACTGGTGTTAATACTATCTTTTACCAGTTTTATCAGATATTCTAACGCATAATCTTCAGAAATTAAGCCTAAATTAATACCATCTTCGAAGTCTATAATTGTATAGCAAATATCGTCTGCAGCCTCTACTAAAAATGTTAATGGGTGTCTAGAAAAACTGATGTCATTACCCGAACGAGTTTGAATCAAACCTAATTCTTCTGCTACCTGTTGAAAACCTACCTTTTCTGATTGAAAAAAACCAAATTTTTTATCTGCAATATGTTTTGTTGGTTTTTTGGGCAAAGACTCTTTTGGGTATTTCATAAAAGCCCCAAGTGTTGCGTAACTAAGCCTTAAACCACCATCAACACCTTCTCGTGATTCGGTTAAAAGTTTAAAACCATTTGCATTTCCTTCAAAATCAATAATGTCTTGAAATTCTTTTTTTGACACTTGTTTTTCGAAGTGCTTACCATTTCCATTTTTGAAATACTCACCGATAGCTTTTTCTCCACTATGACCAAAAGGCGGGTTACCAATATCATGAGCCAAGGCCGCGGCAGCGACGATAGCTCCAAAATCATTAAATCGATAACCGTAAGTTTCTTTTAAATGTGGATGCTTCTCTAATATCTTTTTTCCCGCAATTCTACCTAAACTTCTACCAACTACTGAAACTTCAAGACTATGAGTTAAACGGGTGTGTACAAAATCTGTTTTAGAAAGTGGTATTACCTGAGTTTTATCTTGAAGACTTCGAAATGCTGATGAAAAAATGATACGGTCATAATCAACTTCAAACCCTAGTCGTAATTCATCTTGTTCTTTTCGCAATCTTTTATGCGTATCACCAAAACGTTTTAATGAGAGCAACTGTTCCCAGTTCATACCTGAAATAATATTAGATTAATCTTTCTTTTTAATGTTGCTAAAAACCCGAATAGACCCCAAAATACCTTCTCAAGCTAGCAGCATGCAAGATACCATATTTTATATGGTCATTATGACTTCAACTACACTCAAAATCACTTAACCTTTAATTTACATCCTAACATTTAATTAACCCTTTTACAATACATCTTTAACATATGGGTAACTCGACTTTTACAACTACCCAGTTCTTTTGCAGCGGTATTTAAAACAAACATAGTTACAATTAAAATGAAAAAAATTCTATTAAGTCTGCTACTATTAGCAGCAGTGCAAATTAGTGCACAAGACACTGGAAGTATTGCAGGAAAACTGACAGATAAAGAACTGAATAATGAGCCTCTTGCTTTTGCCAACATTCTTATTGAAGGTACTACTAAAGGTACCACATCTGACTTTGATGGTCTTTATGAAATTGCGGGTTTAGAGCCTGGCACTTACACTGTTATTTATAGCTTTTTAGGTTATGAAACCGTTACTATACCTGATGTAAATGTTGAAGCAGGTAAAGTGACTACCATTGATATTCCAATGTCAGCCAACGCTGGAGTTGAATTAGAAGGTGTTACGGTTGTTACGGTTGCTAGAAAAGATTCTGAAACGGCATTGTTATTAGATCAAAAGAAAGCCACCACTTTAGAAACATCAATCGGTGCACAAGAACTTATTAGAAAAGGAGCTGGTGACGCCAGTGCAGCAGTTACCAAAGTAACTGGAATTTCAAAAGAAGAGAGTTCGGGTAATGTTTATGTGCGTGGACTTGGTGATCGATTTAATATTACCACCCTAAATGGTTTGCCTTTACCATCTAATAACACCTCTAAGAAAAATATTGATCTTGGTATCTTTGGAACAAGCATTATACAATCAATTGGTGTTGATAAAACCTATAACGCTAGAAATTATGGTGATTTCGGTGGCGCTAACATTAACATTGTTTCAAGAGATTATGTGGGCTCTGGATTCTTAGAGCTAGGCTTTCAATCAGGGGCAAATTCAGAAGCATTAAGCGTTGATGAATTTTATCTTAATGATGGACCAAGTTTCACTGGTTTTTACGACAAATCAATTGCTAACAATCCTTTCTCAGATACATTTGACACGAGTTGGGATAGAACAAAAGAAGGCACTCCTTTAAACTCAGGCCTTTCTATTAAAGGTGGTGATTCGTATACTATTGGAGAAGACACACGATTAAATTTCTTCGCTGTAGGCTCGTTCAGTAACAAAAACTCATACCGACAAGGTGTAAACAGAGGAGCTCCAAATGTTGGTAACGGTTTGCCAAACTCTGATTTTGATTACGAAAAATTTAGTTACAATACTGCGGCAACATTAATGGCTAATGTTGGTCTTCGTTTTGGTCAATCTCATGCCTTGAAGTACAACTTTTTAATGCTCAATAATTCAGAGCAAAAGCAAGAAGAATTCACGGGTATTATTGACCGTGAAGATGATGCGCCAGAAGGTGGTGGTTTTATACAAAGAGCAACTTTCGAAAGAACCACTTTATATATCAATCAACTACTAGGTGAACACGATCTAAGTGATAAATTAGAAGTTAATTGGGGTGCTGGTTACAACTATGTTCTTAATCTTATTCCAGACCGTAGACAAAATACAGTGCTACCTGTAAATAATAATGACCCTGACGGTCCTAAATCTTTCCGTCTAGTATCTGCTGCTTCTGAAAATCACAGATTCTGGCAAGATCTTGAAGAAGAAGAGGTATCTGCCAACATCTCAACGACTTATAAATTCAAAGAGAATGAAGATGAAGAATTTGATGGAAAATTAACAGTAGGGTACAACGGTAGATTTAAAGATGTAGGTTTTGAAGCAATACAATTCAACTATCAGTTTTTAGACATCAACAATCAACCAGAAGTTGACCCTAGAAATATCGATGCTTATTTCGCTGATAACCCTGTTAATTCTGGTCTATATCAAATTAGAACATTTAGAGGTGCATCTTCATTTAGTGGCGCATTAGAACCTCAAACTTATGAAGGGGAGCAACAAGTAAATGCTGGGTTTGTTTCTTTGGAATACAAATTCGGACCAAAATTCACATTATTAGCTGGTGTAAGAGGTGAACAAATCAATCAGACCATTTCTTGGAATGTTGTAGTAACACCACAAACCGGATCAAATGAATTAGACATTTTCGAGGTTTTACCTTCTTTAGCTTTAAAGTATGAGCTAAATGAAAAACAAAACTTAAGATTCGCTGCTAGTAAAACGTATTCATTACCACAATTTAAAGAAAGAGCACCTTTCTTATTTCAAGAGGAAATTAATCAAGATTCACAAGGTAACCCTGATTTAGTGAACTCAGTAAACTATAATTTCGACCTACGATGGGAACTTTTTCCAACTTCAAGTGAGATACTTTCTTTCGGTGTGTTTTCAAAATACATAGAAAACCCGATCAACACTTTTTTGGTAGTGTCTGCAGCAAACAACTTGAGTTATGCAAATACCGGTGATTCTGCAACAGTTTTTGGTGCAGAGCTTGAAGCGCGTTTCAATGTTGTTGAAAATGAAATTGAAAAAGGTGATGATTTTCTAAAAGAAAGATTAACACTAGGTGGTAATATCTCTTATTTGAATTCAAATCAAAAACTAGATTCACAAAAGATTTCAGAAGAAACTAATTTATCAGCGGCTTTTACGAATACAGAAGCTCCTTTACAAGGTGCATCAGATCTACTACTTAATGCCGACATCAGTTACCTAAAAGAGTTCGCTGCAAACAAAAGCTTCAGCTCAACTTTAGCAGCTAATTATTTTTCAGATAGATTATATGCTATTGGTAGTACTGGTCGTGGTCATTTAGTAGATAAAGGTTTCACCACCGTAGACTTAATATCAAAAATGGAGTTGGGTGAACATTTCGGCATCGGTCTTAACCTAAGAAATTTATTAAATCCAGCAATTGAACGAATTAATGAAAATGCCGAAGGTACTTTAGATCTAAATAATCCTGCCATTCCAGGGTTCTTAGAAGATGGTCCTGTTACTGTTTTATCATACAAACGCGGAGTTGATTTCTCCTTTTCACTTTCTTACAAATTTTAATACTAATTATAAGAACGCTTTATTTAACCATATTAAAACTAGAAAAATGAAAAAAACAATGTATTCCTTAATGTTAAGTCTTGCTCTTGTAGCTTTCGCAGCCTCATGTAGTAATGATGACAACGCTCCTATCGTCACAGCACCTACGTGTAATGATGGTATTCAAAATGGAGATGAAACCGGCGTTGATTGCGGCGGTACTTGCACCCCATGTGAAACTGGGGGCGAAGTTGTATCACTATCAGGTGATGTGACGGAAGATACCACTCTTGATGCTGTTAATGAATATGAATTAACAGGAGCTTATATTGTTAAAGCTGGTGCTAAATTAACAATCCCTGCAGGAACAACTATCGAAGCTGCCGGAGGTACCGCTTCATTTATTGGTGTAGAAAGAGGTGCTCAAATTGATATTCAAGGTACAGCTACTAACCCTGTAATTTTGACTTCAGGTGCTGCTTCACCTGCTGCTGGTGATTGGGGTGGATTAGTTATCGCAGGTGATGCGCCAACAAACAAAGGTACAGACGTAACTACTGAAGTTGGTGATCTTACTTATGGTGGTGCAAACGCAGCTGATAACTCTGGTTCAATTCGTTATTTAAGAGTTGAGTATACTGGTGCAACATTCTCAAATGATAAAGAATTTAATGGTGTTTCATTATTCGGTGTTGGTTCAGGTACTACTTTCGAATATGTTCAGTCTTTCAACGGTGGTGATGACGGTATTGAATTCTTCGGAGGAGCTGTTGATGGAAACAACTTGGTTTCTATAGGAAGTGGTGATGACTCTATTGACTTTGCTGACGGATGGACTGGAAATGGTACAAACTGGTACATTGCTGGTGGTGCAAAAGCTGGTATCGAAGGTTCAAACAATGGTGATGACGGTAACGCAACACCAACAACTACAACTACATTAACTAATATTACCGTAGTTGGTCCGGTAACTGAAGGTGCCTTATTCTTCAAAGAAGGTGGTGGATCATTTACAGTTGACAATTTTTACACAAGTGGAATTGATTTAGGTATCAATGTAAAAGATACTGACGTAGAAGCAAATGCTAGAATTGACGCAGATGATCTTGCTATTACTAACATTCAGTTTGGTGATACGGCTGAAGGTTTTTCTGCAACGAACTACCTAGGAACAAACACAGATTTCTACACAGAAGGTATTGCTACTGGTGCAGGTAATGGTGCAGCTGCCCCAGATTGGGCTTCTGGCTGGACGATAGGTCTTAGCAACAGTGCTCCTGCAAGTAGCGAAAACTTGGCCGGTGAAATTACTGGAGATGTTTCATTAAATGCTTCAGTTGAATACCTTTTAACTAGTGGATTAGTAGTAAAATCAGGAGGTTCATTGACTATTCCTGCAGGTACTACAATTAAAGCCTCTGGTGGTACTGCTGCTTTTGTAGGTGTAGAAAGAGGTGCTCAAATCTTCATTAACGGTACAGCTACTAACCCTGTAGTTATGACATCAGGCGCAGATACTCAAGCTGCTGGTGACTGGGGCGGACTAGTAATTGCCGGTGACGCACCAACAAATAAGGGTGTTGACGTAACTACTGAAGTAGGTGATCTTACTTACGGAGGTACTAACGCTGATGACGATTCAGGATCAATCACATACTTGAGAATTGAATACACGGGTGCTACTTTTTCAAACGACAAAGAATTTAATGGTGTTTCATTATTTGGAGTTGGTTCAGGTACTACCTTCGAATACGTTCAATCATTAAACGGTGGTGACGATGGTATCGAATTCTTCGGAGGATCTGTTGATGGAAACAATTTAGTTTCTATCGGAAGCGGCGATGACTCTATTGATTTCGCAGATGGATGGACAGGTAGCGGTACAAACTGGTACATTGCTGGAGGTGCAAAAGCTGGTATCGAAGGATCAAATAATGGTGACGACGGTAATGCTACACCTGTTACAACAACTACATTAACTAACATCACTGTAGTAGGACCCGTATCTGAAGGCGCTTTATTCTTCAAAGAAGGCGGTGGAAACTTTACAATCGACAACTTCTATACTAGCGGTATTGATTTAGGTATCAAAGTTAAAGACACAGATACCGAAGCAAACGCAAGAATTACTGCCGGTGACTTAACAATCACTAACATTCAATTTGATGCAACAGCAGATGGTTTTGTTGCAACTGATTATACAGGTACAGAAGCTTTTTATACAGAAGGTACTACAACAGGAGCTGGTAATGGAGCAGATGCTCCTGACTGGGCAGCTGGTTGGACTTCAGGACTATAAGCTAAAAATATGTTTGATCGAGCTGAAAGTAACTAAGGCTCTATTAAATACCACTGAGAACCCTGCTGAAAAGCAGGGTTTTCTTTTTCAAATAGGCTTGGATTAATAAGCCAAACTACATTTAACCTTTTTCTTACATACTATTAAAAACTACATAACCTTAACTTAACCTTGACCATCGTTATTTGCAGCTCTAAACGTGAAAATGAAACATACGATATTAATTATCTTTCTAATGTTAGGAGCTACATTGTTCTCTCAAGAAACAGGAAGCATTAGAGGAACGGTTACCGACAAAGCAATGAACAACGAACCGATGTTGTTCGCTAATGTGCAGGTTAAAGGTTTAGAAACGAATTTTCAAACGAATTTTCATGGTAATTTTGAAATTACAAATGTTGCACCCGGTAAACATACTTTAATTATAAGTTACGCTGGCTACAGCACTAAAGAAGTTTTAGTTAACGTTGCAGAAAATGAAATTTCTGAGTTGCAAACAACATTGGCGAGAATGCAAGTAAGTTTTGATGATGTTGCAGGTCTTGATACTGCATTAGAAGATGCAAAAAATAATTCGCAAGTGAATACCGCTAATATAAAATAGTAAAAAAAGTACATATTTATAAAACAAAAAAGAGACTCCGATGGGAGTCTCTTTTATTTTTGGGGGAATAACAATCTAGTTGTTACTAACAATTCCCTCTGTATTTTTAGTTTCAGAAACAGCAGCAATTGCATTATTGCTATATTCTACTTCCTTTAAAACATTATTCGACCAGAATAACCACTTACCAGTCTTTACTCCATTCTCATATGATCCTACAGTAATGGTTTCCCCTTTTTCATTAAAGCTAGTCCATTCACCATGTAATTCTTTATTCAAATTAAAGGTCCCTTTTTGACTTATTTCTCCATTGGCATGAAAATATGTAGCTTCTATTAGATTTTTTTCTTGATTTAATTTCATTTCAGGCTTTGCTTGTGCAAATGTCATTACGGAAACAAAGAATATAGCGAGTATTAAAATTGACTTTTTCATAAAAACTTATTTAAATTATGACTCAAATATACATTAAATTTACTTTATAATCACTTTTACTTAACATTAAATTTACATAGAAAACGACAAAATGCTAAATATATTGTTCAACTACTGAAAATAATTGTAGGTATAACCAGTACAGTAGAGGTTTTTGCTAAAATCACTCCTTTTTTCATCTAAATGCTATAAGACCACAAATTTTAATACCAAAAGTAATTTCATAACATTCAATTAACGTATAAACTGAATTATAATAGCACTTTTGTCAGCAACCTATTATTTAATAGGATAACGATACTAGTACTGTGGGAGAAGACATTTATCTTTTTATGATCATCGCTTTAGCGATTTTAGCTATAACCGATTTAGTCGTAGGTGTGAGTAATGATGCTGTAAACTTTCTGAATTCGGCAATTGGATCGAAAGCTATTTCATTTAAAACTATTATGATTGTCGCCTCTATTGGTATTGCCTTTGGAGCCATATCATCTAGTGGTATGATGGAAGTAGCACGTAAAGGTATATTTAACCCATCTGAATTTGTTTTCGCCGAAATCATGATCATTTTCATGGCCGTCATGATCACCGATATTCTGCTACTTGATTTTTTCAATACGCTTGGAATGCCTACTTCTACAACGGTTTCTATTGTTTTTGAATTATTGGGTGCAGCGGTTGCAATCTCACTTTTAAAAATATCAAATAATGACGGTGGTCTTAATGACCTCACCAACTACATTAACACTGATAAAGCAACCGAGATTATTCTAGGCATACTGTTATCGGTTGTTGTCGCATTTACCATTGGAGCAATAGTTCAATATGCATCTCGATTATTTATATCTTTTAAGTTCAATGAACGACCTAAATGGGTTGGAGCCCTTTTCGGCGGTTTTGCAATTACCTCTATTATCTATTTTATCATTGTTAAAGGATTAAAAAGTGCTGCAGTATTTAGTCCTCATGTATTGGCGTTTATTGCAAATAATCCTGAATTATTTCTTCTTGCTAATTTCATTCTTTGGAGTGCTTTTTCTTGGGTTGTAAGTAGCTTTTTTAAAATAAATATATATACCTTAATAATTGTGTTTGGCACATTTGCCCTAGCTATGGCCTTCGCCGGCAATGACCTTGTTAACTTTATCGGTGTACCATTAGCAGCCTTAGAATGGTATAACGCATGGTCAGGATCAGGAATCGATGCGGCAGCTTTCACAATGGATAGTGGCGCAGTACAAACCCCTACCATGTTACTGTTGGCATCAGGTGTTGTTATGGTCGTTACTTTGTGGTTTTCTTCAAAAGCTAAGAACGTAGTGAAAACAAGTGTTGATCTGTCGCGACAAGATGAGGGTGATGAAAGGTTTCAACCAAATTTCCTTTCTCGTCAAATTGTAAAATTTTCAATTCAAGCATCTGAACACTTGGGTGGTTTATTACCTGATGCTTTGGTGTCAAAAATTGATTCACGTTTTGAAAAACCTTACGTATATGTTCCTAAAAGTCGTATACAAGATCTACCTGCCTTTGATTTGGTAAGAGCTTCAGTGAACCTTATGGTTGCCAGCGTACTTATCTCAATTGCTACTTCAATGAAATTACCCTTGTCTACCACTTATGTAACCTTTATGGTTGCTATGGGAACCTCACTGGCCGACCGTGCCTGGGGGCCTGAGAGTGCAGTTTATAGAGTAGCAGGTGTTCTTAACGTTATAGGCGGTTGGTTCTTTACGGCATTTAGTGCTTTTGTCGCTGCTGCTATTATTGCCTACATTATTCATTTAGGTGGCATTTGGGCTATTGGCATCTTATTAGTAATTGCATTTTTACTCATTACAAGAAACTACCTTTCACACAACCGAAGGATGAAAGAAACCAAAATAGAAGAGAAACTTAAAAAATCAGAAAGCAATTCTATTATTGGTCTTATTGAAGAAAGCTCTTCAAACATTTCAATGGCTATAGAGCGCGCAAACAAAATATACACCCAAACTATTGATGGTTTATCTAAACACGATATAGACAAGCTTAAAAAGAGTAAAAAAGGTATTTCAAAACTCAACAGCGAAGTTGAAGACCTAAGTGGCAACATTTTTTACTTTATCAAAAATTTAGATGAATCTAGTGTTGGCGCTAGTAACTTTTACATTACGGCATTGAGTTATTTACAAGATATGACGCAATCTTTAGAATACATTTCTAAGGCAAGCTACAAACACGTTAACAACAACCACAAAAAGCTACGTTTTAACCAAATCAAAGATTTAAAAGAAACCGATCTTTTCATTGATGAACTATTCTCAGAACTAAAATCCATTTTTGATACCAAGTCATATGATCAATTAACCAAAATTATCATGAATAAAGAGGTGTTAATCGCGACTATAGATCAAAAAATCAATAAACAAATAGAAAGAACCAGAGCTGACGAATCGAGTCCGAAAAACACCGCACTTTACTTCAGCTTGTTACTAGAGACAAAAGACCTACTAAAAGCAACAATGAATCTTTTAGAAACCTACGAACGCCCTGCCAATATAAAGTCATAATTTAATTTTCTAGCACCTATGCCATCGAGAGTATTGTTTTTTGTTGTCGCAATTTCAATTAGCACGCTCACTTTTTCACAAGATATAAGCGGATCTGAATTATTAGAAAAGGCGATTTCTTATCACGATCCAGACGGTAATTGGGTGAACTTACATGCCAGGCTAAATGTAACAATGACTACCCCAGATAATAATGAACGTAACAGTATTATTGATATAAATTTACCTCAAGAATATTTTCAGGTTACAGCAAACAATAAGGGTGTAATTTTGCAACAAACTATTGATAAAGGGCATTGTAAACTTTCTTTAAATGGGAGTTCAACATTTTCTAAAGTAGAAGCTGCAAAACATCGTTTGAGCTGTGAACGAGCTAAAATGTATAAAGATTATTATACCTATCTCTATGGCTTGCCAATGAAATTAAAAGACCCCGGTACCATAATACATGACACTATTCAAAAAAAGCAATTTAAAAACAAAGAATATCTGGTTTTAAAGGTGGAATATGAAGAAGAAGTTGGTAAAGATATATGGTACTTTTATTTCGACCCAACCACATTCGCTATGGAGGTTTATCAGTTTTTTCACGATGAAACCTTAAATGATGGCGAATACATTTTACTTACAGGTTTAGAAGAAATGAATGGCATTAAAATACCCAAAACTAGAGCCTGGTACTACAACAAAGACCACAAATACCTGGGTACAGACGTTTTAAATGAGGTAGTCTCACCACAAAAGTAGTAGTCCATTTAATTCAATTTTCTTTTTTACCGATGAATTATGATTTTTACCGAAATAACCGCTATTCCTTAAGAATTGTTGGTATTTTTCGACATTACTCACTATCTTATCAGTGGTAATTTTTATGTATGAAAGCCTCCCCCGAAAGACAAACTCTTGTAGAAGAGCATAATTTAGATATAGGTAAATTCACTTTTTACCAAAATATATTAGTAACTGAGTTTAAAGAAGGTATACATGTAACCTTTGAAAATGCGGCTTTTCCTATTCAACTTGCTCAAATGGCATTTGGAACTGAAAATCCGATAGTCTATATCTCGCATAGAACCAATTCTTATTCCTGTGATCCGGTAAGGTATCGTGAAGTTGTAGACCTATTTCCAAACTTTACTGCTTTTGCAGTAGTTACTAAAAATAGACGCAGACGAATGCTTGCCAAACTAGAACGGTTTTTTATTAAAAAACCCATTGGAATATTTAACAATATGGAAGATGCAATTGAATGGGCTCATGAACAAATAGAGAAGCAATACGCATTAGTTTAGACTTTAACCAATTGTAAAGTTACTTTGTATATGTTTTCGTTAACCATTTTTGCCTTTAACCAAGCATAAAAACTCATTACAAAAATATCTTCTTCGTGCGTTGATACCCGGTCAAAAGAGTTCTCAACCTTTATTTTGAATGCCTCAGATTGCACTTTAGATTGATCTTCATAATATTCGGCTATTAGTTTCACAAAAGTTAGTACGCGTTCTTCACCAATTTTTTGGAGTTGTTTTGAAAATTTCACTTTAAAACGCTTTAATCGTAGAAGCACCAAATCTAATTTATCTAATTCGGTTAATACCAAAATCTCAATAAGGTTCTTTTTTAAAACCCAAATCCATCCCATCTTTTTTTCATACCAATTATCGCTATGATTAAAACTTTTAATGCCATCATAAACTTTCGAGAATTCTTCTTGTTGAAAAAAGCACATAACCATCAACAGCTTGGCGTCTAAAGACTTTTCTGAAATCTGGGCTAGGGTTTTGATTGCGAGTTGAGGACGATTCGTATAATTAAAATTTAAAGCCTTTATGATTGCTATTTTTTTAGAAAACTGCTTGTAGTGGGCTCCTAAATTAACGCCCAGCAATTGTTGCATTTGATGTACTAACTTCATAGACTTTTCGAAATTCTTCTTTCTAAACTCGGTAATCGCTAATAAATTTAAAATATGAATATGATAAAATTTATGTTTCTCTTGTAAAGTTTTTTTCTCTTGAACTATTTGATAAAGTGAAAACATAAATGGTGCTACAGAATAAAAATCATTTTGCAATTTTGCAGAATGAGCGGTAATTTCCATCAGTTGATATAAAGATTTATAACTTAAAGATTCATTAATTCGAATACCGAACCTAGCGAAAGTACTTTGAACCAACTCTTTTATAATTTGCGAATCTCCCTTTCTTAATTTTGCTTTAATTACTGCATAAGCACTATTTAGGTGTATCTCTTGCTGATAACGAGCCATGTTATTTCCACTAAGTGTTACCAATTGATCAATATCAATATCGCTGTTGTGATGCGCATATTGAATTTTAGTATGATAAATCTCATTGAGCAAGGCATAAATTTCGAATTGTAGCGCAAGTTTTTCGGCCTTTTTTAAAGTTTTAAAAGCAACCTTATAAGCCTTTCTTTCAAAGAAAATACGACTTGCTAAAAGAATTTTTAATATTGCTAATTCTTCAGAAGTTTCACCTGCGAAACTCTTCGCCGCAATAAAATCAACCAAATTATCTTGTAATCGCTTACTTAAGGCATGATAACTATTCAGTGAAGGTTTTCCATAAATTAACTCATCTAAATTTGTTGTATGACCACTACAAATCAATTTAAATAATTGTTCATTTTTTACATCATTACGACGATTTTTTCGCCGTTGATATAATACAAATTCTTGCTTTTCATCATTAGAAAAGGTTTCAACTATAGCTATTAATGACATTTTTAATCATAAGTTTTATATTATCATAATACCTTTAAATATGATAATTTAAACATAAATTTAAGGTTTTATATCATAAGATTTATCATAATATCTGTTTTATAGTTTACTCACACTACCTCATCTTTGACATTAATTAATCGAAATTTCTAAATAAAAAGCAATTATGGAAAATTCAGTATTTAATGACAAAAGCGAAAACAAAAAAAAGGCGCAAGAGTTTACAGGCAGACCTACTGCAGCATTCGTATCAGCTGCATGGATTGCAGTTCTAATTGGAATGGTTTCTTATTGTATCGGTTTATGGAATACCAATATGCTACTTAATGAAAAAGGGTATTACTTTACCATTTTATTATTCGGACTATTCTCGGTGGTCTCTGTGCAAAAAAGTGTTCGTGATAGACAAGAGGGTATACAAGTCACAGAAATGTATTATGGTATAAGCTGGTTCACTACCATAGCTTCAGTGACCTTACTAATTATCGGATTGTGGAATGCCGATTTGGCACTAAGTGAAAAAGGATTTTATGCTATGTCATTTACACTTAGTTTATTCGCAGCCGTTGCCGTTCAAAAGAACACGCGTGACATTCAATTTTTAGATGCTAAAGAAAGTGAGTAACCATTAAAAAGAGATTCAAAAAAAATGGCTTCCATAGGAAGCCGTTTTATTATTATTTTACCCATATTTATCAACTATCTGTAAAAATTCATTTCATCCATATACTTCCATACCGCTTCTGGAAGTAATGGTCTTATGTTTTTTCCAGCGGCATGGTTTTTTCGAATGAAGGTTGATGAAATTTCCATTATCGGAGCCTTCACCTTAGAAATACCAGAATGATTTTGAAACTGGTCAGGAACTCCTCCTTCTGATATACGGGGATAAACAAAAAGTTCATAATTCTCTAATATGGTTTCGAAATTCTTCCATTTATGAAATCCTTTTAAATTGTCTTCTCCCATAATTAAACAAAAACGATAGTCTTTTTTGAACTTTTCTTCTAAATGAACGAGGGTATTTATAGTATAATTCGGTTGTGGAAGATCAAATTCAATTTTACTTGGTTTTAGTTTAGGATAAATTTCAGTTGCTTCTAAAACCATTTGATAACGATGGTGATTATCTAACAAGGTTTTCTTTGTCTTAAATGGGCTCTGAGGCGTTACAACAAACCAAACTTCATCAAGTTCAGAGAACTCAACCATATGATTAGCTATGATTAAATGTCCCATGTGAATGGGATTGAAAGTACCAAAATACAATCCAATCTTTTTCATTGTAAAGAATTCATTTTTCTTTTGAAACTCCCACAAAATCTGCCACTAAACTGTGGGCTTCTTGAAGTGCAGTATCTAAATCATAATTCTTTATTACCTTATCGAACTGTGGCGCAGTGGCTAATTCAACGGAAGCCTTGGCAATACGCATATTAATCTTATCATCACTTTCAGTACTTCGCTTTTTTAGTCTAATTTTTAGCTCATCGACACTCGGCGGTTTAACAAAAACAGCTAAGGTTTCTTTCGGAAATTTTCGTTTAATTCGAAGACCACCTACTACATCAATATCAAATATTACGTTTTTACCTTCTGCCCAAAGTCGCTCAACTTCACTTTTTAGGGTACCATAAAAGTTATCTCTATAAACCTCTTCCCATTCTAAAAAATCTTCGTTTTTTATATGTTGTTTAAACTCAGAAACACTCATGAAATAGTAATGTTCTTTATTTATTTCTTTGCCCCTTCTTGGCCGTGACGTAGCTGATACCGAAAACGCCAAATTGAGCTCTTTTTGTTTTAAAAGATGACGAACTATGGTTGTTTTACCACTACCTGACGGAGCAGAAAAAATAATTAACTTACCTCCTTCCATTACAAAACATTAAGCATTTGTTCTTTAATCTTCTCTAATTCGTCTTTCATTTGCACAACCAACTGCTGCATTGGCGCATAATTGGCCTTTGAACCTATAGTATTAATTTCACGCCCTATTTCTTGAGAAATAAAGCCCAATTTTTTACCATTAGAATCTTCAGAATTTAGTGTCTTGGTAAAATAATCTAAGTGATTAGCCAAACGAACTTTCTCTTCTGTAATATCATATTTTTCTAAGTAGTATATTAATTCTTGTTCAAATCGGTTTTCATCTACTTCAGCCGATAAATCTGCCACTGCTTTTTCGAGCCTTTCTCGAACATCAGTTTGCCGTTCAGGATCAATAGCAACCACTTGTGCTAATAATTCCTCTAATACCACAATACGTTCTTTAAAATCTTGCTCTAACACACTACCCTCTTCAGAACGAAATTTGTTAATTTCAATAAGTGCTTCTTTTAAGGCGATAACGATTGTTTTATAATCTTCATCACTTACATCTTCACGATCGGTTCTTAAAGCATCTGGCATTCGAAGTGCCATTTCCATTAAACGCAGATCATCGCCTTCAGCGATTGTTTTCAGCTGAGACATATAATTCTTGATTACCTCTTCATTAATCTGAGATGAAGATTCAGCACCAGTTGATTCAACATACAGTCCGAAATCGACCTTACCCCGAACTAAAGAACTCGCAATACTTTTTCTTAGTTCGAGTTCTTTTTCGCGGTATGCTGATGGCATACGTGCATTTAAATCTAAATTTTTACTGTTAAGTGATTTAAGCTCAACAGTAATTTTTTTTGTCGGAAGCTGAATAACATGCTTTCCGAAACCGGTCATTGACTGAATCATAAATATGCTTTGATTTCGGCAAAGGTACTGGTTTTCTTATAGAAAGAACCAAATTTGCCTTGCTGACTAATTGCATCAAAAATCTGGAATAAAAGAGCTATTAAAATAGTTTATAAGACGCTATCATGAATGATTAAAGCTCTTTTATCTTAATATTTCTAAATGACACGCCGTCACCATGATCTTGAACACCAATTTTACCTGTTGTATATTTTGCAAAATGTTCCCAATCTGCAAATTTTGATTTCGAAACCATATTACTCCATTCTGGGTCATTAACCGGAAAGTTTACAATCTCTGTATCATTAAGAACAATGACCCCCATATTTGTTTTATGATTAATTGTTATTTCACATAAATTCCACTCACCAACCGGCTTAGTAACATCTTCAGAAGGAGAAACCATATCATACAATGCCCCTGCTTGATGACTTGTACCGTTTTTTCCATCAGGGTGTTTATCATTATCTAATACTTGAATTTCCGGCCCTGTTTCATAGGGCTGACCTAGATTATCAAGCTCTTTAACCGCCCAAAATATTCCACTATTTCCAGCTTCAGAAATTTTCCATTCTAAAGAAAGTACAAAGTCAGTATATTCTTCATTACTAACTATATTATAACTTTCTCCATTGCGCTCTTTTGGCGGATAGAAAACCATAGCTCCATCTTCAATCTTCCAATGCTCTGAAACACCTTCTTTTCCATATTCATGCCACCCATCAAACGAAGAACCATCAAATAAAACAGTCCACTCATTTTTTGGCACCTCCATTTCCACCGGTGTAGTCAATTTTTCTTCTATTTCCTTTGTCTTTTCTTTACATCCAAAAAATGTAAGTGCTAATAATGTAGTAAAAAAAATACCTTTCATAAGTTCTATTTTAAATCCTAATATTTTCAATCAATTTTTCTTTTAGGTTCCTAATATTTTTCGAAGCATTTCTTTATCAACTGCTGCACCAGCAAAGTCATCAAAAGTTTTTTCGGTTGCTTCGATAATATGGTCTTGAATAAAAATTGCTCCTTCACGAGCACCTTGTTCTGGGCTTTTAATACAACATTCCCACTCCATTACAGCCCAAACATCACAGCCATATTGGGTGAGCTTCGAAAAGATTGTTTTAAAATCGATCTGCCCATCGCCAAGTGATCGGTATCTACCTGCTCGATCTCCCCAGTCATTATAACCGCCAAATGCCCCTTTTTTTCCTGTAGGATTAAATTCAGAATCTTTAACATGAAATGATTTGATAAACTCATGGTAATGGTCAATGTACTCGATATAGTCAAGCTGCTGTAAAACAAAATGACTTGGGTCGTAAAGAATATTTACACGTTTGTGATTTCCTGTAGCTTCTAAAAATCGTTCAAATGTATCACCATCGTGAAGGTCCTCACCTGGGTGAATTTCATAACATACATCAACACCTTCCTCATCAAAATGATTTAAAATTGGCAACCATCTTTTCGCCAATTCTTCAAAGCCCATTTCAACTAAACCGGCAGGTCTTTGTGGCCATGGATGCCAGGTATGCCATAACAATGCTCCTGAAAAAGTCGCATGTGCTTTTATACCAAGTCGACGACTAGCGGTAGCTGCCTTTTTCACAACATCAACAGCCCATTCTGTACGTGCCTTTGGATTGTTTTTTACACTGTCGGGCGCAAAATTATCAAACATCAAATCATAAGCCGGGTGAACTGCAACCAATTGCCCTTGTAAATGAGTTGACAATTCGGTAATCTCTAAACCATATGAATTGACTTTTCCTTTCAATTCATCACAATAAGTTTGACTTTCTGCAGCTTTGTCTAAATCGATTAAAAAACTCTCCCATGTTGGAATTTGAATTCCCTTGTATCCCAAATCTGCTGCCCACTTACACATTCCATCTAAAGTGTTGAAAGGGGCTTTACTATCTACAAATTGTGCTAAAAATACTGCTGGTCCTTTGATTGTCTTCATTTTATATTTACTAGAAGTTATTGAATTTAAATATTAGAGAATTTAACCTATATTTAGAATGGAATTTCTCCCTTTTTTTCTTAAAAAGTTAAGATATAAATATAAGGAATACCTATAGAAAACCATAATAAATCTAGGATGAATAAAGAAGAACAATATGACGCAATTGTTGTTGGCACAGGAATAAGCGGAGGCTGGGCTGCTAAAGAACTATGCGAAAACGGACTTAAAACTCTGGTGTTAGAGCGGGGTCGAATGGTTAAACATATTGAAGACTATCCTACTATACATGACGACCCATGGGACTATCCTTTAAAAGGCGAACTTTCTAAAGAAGACAAAAAGAAATATCACGTTCAAAGTAGAGTTGGCTGGGCGCCTAAAGAAGACGTAAAGCACTTTTTTGTGAATGACCTTGAACATCCTTATGTAGAAACAAAACGTTTCGATTGGATACGGGGTTACCAGGTCGGTGGCAGATCTTTAACATGGGGCAAGCAGAGTTATAGGTGGAGTGATATTGATTTTTCTGCAAATAAAAAAGAAGGGGTTAGTATTGACTGGCCGGTGCGCTACAAAGATATTTCTACGTGGTATGATAAAGTAGAGGAATTTATTGGTGTTAGTGGTGAAAATTTAGGTCTTGAAGTGCTACCTGATGGCAAATTTCAACCAGCTATGGATTTAAATTGCGTAGAGGAAGATTTCAAAAAAACGACTGCTGACAAATTTGATGATGGCCGTCTTATTACTATTGGTCGCGCCGCTCATATTACCGATCCAAATGCCAACTTTGAAGGTCGTGGTGTTTGTCAAAATCGAAATCGATGCTGGCGTGGATGCCCTTTTGGTGGTTATTTTAGCAGTAACTCATCAACACTACCTGCGGCCGATCGAACCGGAAATATGACCCTACGACCCAACTCTATAGTACATGAAGTGATTTATGACGATAAAACTAAAAAAGCTACTGGTGTTCGAGTAATTGATGCTGAAACGCATGAAAAACTTGAATATAAAGCAAAGGTGATTTTTTTATGTGCTTCAGCGATGGCATCAGTAGGTATATTAATGCAATCGAAATCAAAACGCTTTCCGAATGGATTAGGCAATGATTCTGATGCCCTCGGAAGAGGAATTATGGACCATCACTATAAACTTGGGGCTACAGCCAAAGTAGATGGTTATTTAGATAAATACTATCGAGGTAGAAGACCAAACGGTTTTTATATTCCACGTTTTGTTAATCTTGATGACAAAACAAAGAGAAAAGGATATCTACGAGGATTTGGATATCAAGGCTCTGCGAGTAGAAACGATTGGTCGAGTAGCATTGCGGAGTTGAGTTACGGTAAAGATTTAAAAGAAGAACTCTTAAAACCAGGAAGCTGGCAAATTGGAGTAACTGGTTTCGGAGAATTTCTTCCTTATGACGATAATCGAGTAACTTTAAGTGAGACTAAAAAAGATCAATGGGGGCTACCGCAATTAGTTTTTGACGTGGAGTTTAAAGAAAATGAGTACAACATGCGAGAAGACATTAAAAAAGAGATTGTTTCAATGTTCAAAGCTGCTGGCTTTAAAGATGTACAATCATATGAAGAATCTTCTGGCCCAGGGTTAGGTATTCATGAAATGGGCGGAGCTCGAATGGGGCACAATGCAAAAACTTCAATTGTAAATAAATTCAACCAAATTCATACCGTACCTAATGTTTATGTTACTGATGGGGCTTTTATGACCTCATCTAGTTGTGTGAATCCATCATTAACTTATATGGCTTTTACCGCTAGAGCGGCTAATCATGCCGCTGAACAATTTAAAAACGGTAAGTTTTCTTAAAAAACAAACCGACAATATTAACTAACCACCATACGTTTACATTTCATGGACAACCATTCTGCCAATAACATGTGGGGAGATTATTTAAAAAATCACCTCGAAGACGTCTTTCATGATGCCCCAAAAACCATCCACTTTTGTGATAATGAAAAAGATGCAAATGAATGTTCGAAATTGGTACTTTCTGGAATTAAAAAGGCGACCACAGATTCGCTACTAGGTATACAGCATAGAAACGAACGCTTACCTAAAATTGGAGATTTTATAGTTGTTACAGATTGGGAAGGAGAAGCCCAATGTATTATAGAAATAACCAAAGTTACCCTAAAACCATTCTTCAGTATTAATGAAGCATACGCTCAAAAAGAAGGTGAGGGAGATAAATCTTTAGATTACTGGAAGAAAACACATTGGGATTATTACAAACGCGAACTTGAGGTCTTTGACAGAGAACCACGCGAAAGCATGATAGTGGTGTGTCAAGAATTTGAAGTAGTTTTTAAAAGAAAATAATCATTAAAAAAGCCTAGTAAATTTAATTTACTAGGCTTTTTTAATGATAAGAAACTTGTTAAACTATTTAAGAAGTTTGACCCAAGTGTTCTTGTTTTTATTTGATTCTACAGTTGCCTCAATAAAATTCATTCCACGTACGCCATCTTCCATTGTCGGAAACTCGCCTTCATCGTATTTTTTACCGCGTATGGCTTTTGCTACACCTAAATAAATATTAGCCATAGAATCGAAAATACCCTCTGGGTGCCCTGCTGGCAACTTAGTTCCATCTAAAGACAATTTAGAATTATAGGCATGGCCTGGCTTATATATCTGTGTGGGTTCAGTATCGCTTAATTTGTATAAGAAGTTCGGGTTTTCTTGCTCCCAACGAAAAGCTCCTTTAGAACCATATATCGCAATTGCTAATCCGTTTTCTTCACCCGTTGCAACTTGGCTACTTCGAATTACACCCTTTACATGATCATCCATACGTATAAGTACAGTGCCATCAACATCCATTTTATTATCCTTATACAAATAATTAAAATCACTTAACAAAGATTTCACTTTCAAGCCTGTGGTATATTCTACCATATTGAATGCATGAACACCAATATCACCCATACAAGAGCTAATACCAGCTTTTTTAGGGTCTAACCTCCAAACGGTAGAACGTTTCTTTTTGTCATGAATAATTTCATTTATCCAGCCTTGGTAATATCTTGCATCTACTTTATGAATTTTACCTATTTCACCAGCCTTTATCATTTCACGCATTTGACGCACCATTGGGTAACCCGTATACGTATGTGTTAATGCAAAAACAGCACCCGATTTAGCATGTGCTTTTTGTAAAATTTTTGCCTCAGCTAAGGTCGTAGTCATTGGTTTTTCGCAAATAACATGAAAGCCATTATCTAATAGCTTTTTTGCCATCGGAAAGTGTAAAAAATTTGGTGTTAAAATAGAACACACTTGTATTCTTTCACTTTCAGGAAGTTTTAACTCCTCTTCAACCAGCGTATCAAAATCGGTGTATATTCTGTTTAATGGAACATCAATCTCTCGAGCAAATGCTTTATTTGCTTTAAAATCTGGATTGAAACAACCTCCAACTATTTCATAATTATCATTTATATGAGAAGCAACTCGGTGTAACACTCCGATAAGAGAATCTCCACCTCCACCTAAAACTCCTAATCTTATTTTTTTTGGCATGAATGATCGTATTTGTTTTATTAATTATTTGAGAGGTATGAATATATAAAATCTCTAAGAGTTATATGTGATTTTTTCATTTTTGAACAAAATGATAAATAAAAGTAAAACCCCGAATGAAAAGCCAGCCGGATATAACCAAATAGATTTCCAGTTATGAACACCATTTTGCAGCATAAAAGTATCTGTTAAATAACCGGCTACCCAAAAACCAACCAACATACCTATGCCATAAGTCGCTAAGGTAATTAAACCTTGCGCAGCGCTTTTGTATTCTGAACCTGCTTTACTATTGGTGTAAATTTGACCTGAAACAAAGAAAAAATCATAACATATACCATGTAATGCAATACCAGTTAGTAATAAAAAAGTAAGTTCGCCAGTATTTCCAAAAGCGAACATGGTGTAACGAACACCCCAAGCCAACATCGCAATGAGTATTGTTTTTTTAAAACCAAACCTTTTAAAGAAGTAAGGCAATAAAACAAGGAATAAAATTTCTGACCCTTGGCCTAAAATTCCCATTTTGGCGGTAGTATTTTCCATACCTATTTCTATTAAAAAAGGATTGGTGTTTTGATAATAAAAAGCAAGTGGAATGCAAATAAGAATAGAAGACAAAAAGAAAATTAGAAAATTTCTATCTTTTAATAGCTTAAGCGCATCAAGACCTAAGATGTTACCAATAGAAACTTTTTGATCTTTTGATATTCTCGGCGGTGTTTTTGGCAAAGTAAAGCTCAAAAGACCTAAAACTGCGGAAGCGATGGCGGTCATTAGAAAAGTATTCCTTAACAATCCCGTAGAAACTCCTGTCTCTGAATCCCAATGAAAAACGTAGCTTATAAGCACGCCAGCTATAATCCATCCTAGGGTACCAAATACCCGCACAAAAGAAAATTCTTTAGCGGGGTCTTTCATTTGGTTAAAAGCAATTGAATTTACCAATGCAAGCGTTGGCATGTATAAAATCATATACACTAAAACATAAGGATAAAAGGTATTAAAGTCTGATGTTTGAAACATCATGTACATTAACAATGCTCCACTTAAATGTAAAACACCTAATATCTTTTCGGCATTGAAAAAACGATCTGCAATTAAACCAATGACAAATGGCGCAACAATGGCTCCCCAACTCTGGGTGGAAAAAGCCATACCTATCTGACCAGCATCAGCCCGTATAGTATTGCCTAAAAAAGTTCCTAAAGTTACAAACCAACCGCCCCAGATAAAAAATTCTAAAAACATCATAACTGAGAGTTGAATACGCACTTTAGAATTCATGATTGTCGTTTATCTCTTATATAAAACAAAATCAAAAGGAATAGGCTCAATGTCATTATTTCTGAAATCGGTTGACATTTGACCACGATGATGGGTCGAGTGATTAATTATATGAAATAAAATATCTTGAACCGTATTCGAAAATAACCGTCCTTCTTCGTTCTCATAATCAACACGTCTATCAAAATCAGTAGTATTTGTCGTTATTTCAAACGAATTTCTTTGATTTTCATAGTGAATATCAGCCCAATCACTAATTTGATGTATTTGAAATAAATCGTATTCTGCCTTTTTATTCATCAACTTTGCGTTCCATCTATGATGTGTATTCAATATATGACTAAACAGCCAAATACTTTTTTCAGGCACCTGACTCATTTGTTCACAATGTTCAATTAGCTGCTTATTGCAGTAAAAATTGTAATCGAATAATTGATTAAGAAATACTTTCACCTAGTTTAAAATTTAATCGTCGAAGTTAACCTAATTCTTTAGCAACTTTTAATAGTAAATTGCGTGTAGCCTTAATACCCTCGACTTCATTTAGTTCTTTACCCTCATATTCAACACCAATAAAACCAGTATAACCAGCCTCTTTAACCATTTTTAGCATTTTAAAATAATCAATACCTAAATCATTACCATTTGCGTCAAATTCATTTGATTTGGCACTTACTGCTTTCGCGTAAGGCATTAATTCAGCTACCCCTTTGTACTTGTCATATGCTTCTTTACAACTCCAATCTTCATTTCTTGTAATACAGAAATTTCCAAAATCGGGTAAAGTTCCACAATTATCAAGGTTAACAGCTTTCATCACTTCTGCATGCAATGCCCCATTCGAAGACAACCCTCCATGATTTTCAACAAGAATATTGATATTTTTGGTTTTAGCATAAGTGGAAAGTTTGGTTAAACCGTCAACCGCACTTTTCTTCCATTCTTCTGGCACCATACTACCATTTAAATTTACTCGAATAGCGTGGCAACCCATTGCAGCAGCAGCATCTACCCACTTCTTATGTTTTTCAACAGTTTCATCTCTTTCTGCTTCGTCATTGACGGCTAAATTTCCTTGACCATCAATCATAATTAGCACATTTTCCATTCCGTGTTTTTTGGCTTCTGCATTTGATTTAGAAACAAAAGCTGCCATTGCTTCTTCTGAATAATCGGCATCAGCTAACTCAGGGTTGTACAATTGACTTACATATTCTAATCCTGTAAATCCCCATTCTTTTGCTTTTTCTGCAAAACTGTAAGGGTCTACCCCCTCTTCTTTAATCATTCTATGAATACTCCACTGTGCTAATGAAAGTTTAAAAAACGGCTCAATTGGTTGATCATTATCAGTGATTACCTCTTTTTCGGAAGTTTCCTTTTTAGCACCTTCCTTACAAGCATGAAGACCAAATAAGCTAAAAGCCAAACTGGCTTGCGAACCATTTCTAATAAAATTTCTTCTTTTCATTTTAGTTGAAGTTATAGTGATTATGTTGAATTTTAATTTCTTATCGGCTTTACTAACTGCTAAAAATCAATGTGTTAACCAAAATAGCCAATTATTCAAAAAAATAAAGACTAAGAATTTGACAATAAATAGTATGAAACTAGCTTATATATGCAATAAGAATAGGTAATAAAAGTAGAAAATTAATTTATAATTTAATAAATTTAAAGATTAAACAATTAGTTATAATGAGTAAATTCTATTACAATGAAGAACAAGAGTCGTATGATGCGATTGTTGTAGGTACAGGAATCAGCGGTGGCTGGGCTGCAAAAGAATTATGTGAAAATGGTCTTAAAACCTTAGTCCTAGAACGTGGACGAATGGTAAAACACCGCGATGATTATAAAACCGCCAATTTAGACCCGTGGGATTTACCTAATGGAGGTGCTCCAACCCAAGAGATGATTGCTAAGCAAGAAAAACAAAACCGAACAGGATATACTACTAATGCCGCAAGTAATATGTGGTTTGTTGACGACTTAGAGCATCCTTATAATGAAATTAAGCGTTTTGATTGGATGCGGGGTTATCACGTTGGTGGCCGTTCATTACAATGGGGGCGCCATAGTTATAGATGGAGTGATATAGATTTCAAAGCTAATTTAAATGATGGGCACGGTGTTGACTGGCCAGTTCGTTACAAAGATATTGCCCCTTGGTATGATAAGGTGGAGTCATACATTGGTGTAACTGGTGAAATGCTAGGGTTACCGCAATTACCTGATGGCAAGTTTGAGCCTATGATGGAGTTAAATTGTGTAGAACAACATGTAAAAGAAAAAGTAGCTGAAAATTTTGATGGCCGAGTGGTAACAGCCGGTCGAGTAGCTCATATTAATAGTGACAAACAATTTGATGGTGATGGTAGGTCACGTTGTCAATTTAGAAATAGATGTATTCGAGGTTGTCCTTTTGGAGCATATTTCAGTAGCTTATCATCTACACTGCCAGCTGCAGAAGCCACTGGCAATATGACACTTCGCCCAGATTCTATTGTACATGAAGTAATTTATGATCCAAATACGAAAAAGGCAACAGGGGTAAAAGTTATTGATAGAGTAACTAAAGAAGAGTTTGAATTTAAAGCCAAAGTTATTTTTCTTTGTGCTTCTGCCGTTGCTTCGACCTCTATTTTGATGCAGTCGAAATCTGATCGTTTTCCAAATGGTATGGGCAATGATTCTGATCAATTAGGGCGTAATATAATGGATCATCATTTAGGTGTAGGTGCGGCCGGAAAATTTGATGGTTTTTCGGATAAGTATTATAGCGGTAGAAAGCCAAATGGAATTTACTTGCCAAGATTTAGAAACTTAGGCGGTGAATCGAATAGAACCGATTACACCCGTGGCTTTGGCTATCAGGGCGGTGCAGGAAGAGGCAATTGGGAAGAATCTATTGCAGAATTATCTCATGGAGCTGATCTTAAAGAAGCCATTCTAAAGCCAGGTGGCTGGACCTTTGGAATGGGAGGCTTCGGTGAAGTATTACCATATCAAGACAATCGCTTTACCCTAGATTATGATAAATTAGATCAATGGGGTTTACCAACAGTAACCTTTGATGCTGAGTTTAAAGAAAATGAATTAAACATGCGTAAAGACATGATGAATTCTGCGGTTGATATGTTGACTAAAGCTGGTCTGCGCGATGTAGAACCTTTTGATAGAGAAACAGCTCTAGGTTTAGGAATTCATGAAATGGGAACTGCACGCATGGGTAGAAACAGAAAAACCTCAGTTGTAGACGGCAACAACGCTTTGCACGATGTACCTAACGTTTATGTTACTGATGGTTCATTTATGACCTCAGCCAGTTGCGTTAACCCTTCGTTAACTTATATGGCATTTACAGCCAGAGCAGCTAACCATGCCGCTCAAGAACTTAAAAAAGGAAATATATAATGGATAGAAGAAAAGCACTCAAGAATATGGGACTTGCAATGGGTTATACTGTTGCAGCTCCCACTTTAATAAGCATCATGCAAAGCTGTAAGCAGGAAGCAGTGATGAATTGGACTCCCGACTTTTTTACAAAAGACGAAGGTTCTGTATTAACTGAGCTAGTGGATATTATTCTACCCAAAACAGATTCGCCGTCTGCTTCTGAAGTACAAGTGAACTTATTTATAGATCGGTTCATGAATGAAGTTGCTGATAAACAACAACAAGACTTTGTTAAAATATCAATGGGTCGCTTTTTAGAAAAGGCTACCAAAGATGCTAATAAAGAAAGTGTGGCCGACTTAACTTCCGAAGAACTTGAAAAAACTTTGGCTGTAGCATTAAAGAAAGCTAGCGATGAAGATGAAAAACTTAGTATGCAAGCAATTAAAACTTATAATGAGGCTATAGCTGAGGGTAAAGAAGCAATTCTTGATGAAACCATTGCCAGAAACTCTTTTGCAAACCAATTGAGAGGTATGACTATTATGGCGTATAAAACCTCAGAATATGTTGGTGAAAATGTTTTAGCTTACCTACCAGTTCCTGGCGCTTATATTGCTTGTGATGATATTGACACTTTGACGGAAGCAACCGCAAAAGGAAAAGCATGGTCACTTTAGACTAAAATAAATGAAACGAAGGAGCTTCATACAAAAAACAGCCCTAACCAGTGGAATGCTTTCACTGAGTGGGGCTTTTTTAAATGCCACAAACAGTCAAGAAACCATGAAACATCAATTCAAATTGAAATATGCACCACACTTGGGCATGTTCGAACATTTAGCTGGCAAAGACCCCATTGATCAACTCAAATTCATGGCTGATATGGGATTCAAGGCTTTTGAAGATAATGGTATGCGAACTCGACCTATCGAATTACAAAAAAAGATGGCCGATATAATGCAACAACGAAACATAGAAATGGGTGTTTTTGTTGCTCACGAAATTTATTGGAAAGAACCTAATTTAGCCTCAGGTGACCTTGATAAACGTAAAGAGTTTCTAAGCTATATAGAAAAAGCCGTAGAGGTTGCTAAAAGAGTTAATGCTAAATGGATGACTGTTGTACCGGGCCATGTAGATTTAAGACAGTCAATGGGCTATCAGACAGCACATGTTGTTGAATCTTTAAAACAAGCTTCCGCTATACTTGAACCACACAACTTAACCATGGTTTTAGAACCACTAAATTTCTATAATCATCCAGGGTTGTTTTTAACCGGTTCACCACAAGCATATGAAATTTGCAAAGCTGTTGATTCACCTTCGTGTAAGATACTGTTTGATATTTATCATCAACAAATTCAAGAGGGCAATTTAATACCCAATATGGAAGCAGCTTGGGATGAAATTGCTTACATTCAAATTGGAGATAATCCTGGTCGCAAAGAACCAACAACAGGTGAAATCAACTACAAAAATGTTTTTAAGTTTATTTACAAAAAAGGATTCAATGGAATTCTTGGAATGGAACATGGCAATTCAAGACCTAACAAAGAAGGTGAATTGGCAGTTATAGATGCATACAAATCAGTAGATAATTTTTGATTTGAAGGCTCTTTTCTCATAAGCATCTTACTTTTCACCTTATAATTCTGCATTGTAATCGACTCCAAGATTTGAATATTCAATCTTTAGCATTCATTTTTAGTGTGTTTTTTCTTACAATAAAGCTCGACAAACTACAATAAAATGGGTCGTTCATCGGAGATAAATAAAAATAAAAGCACTTTATCGAATTTATAAACAGTTTTCGATATACTACGCAATAGCAGTATAAGATTATCTTTAAGTAGCCCGTTCTTGTTATATGAACGTTACCCCTTATTTTTACGCAATCGTTGCCTACTTCGTTTTAATGCTCCTTGCTAAGCTTGCATATTCAACGTTGGTTGGCCCAAAGAAAATTCAGAAATTGGAGAAGCCAGTTAAACCTATTTGGAACATCAACCTTCTTCAGTTTAGACAAAGTTTAATGAGTATTTGGTTTTAAACTTATTTAAAACCAAATACTTTTTTAATGCTTTTTCCCATAAATTGAGCTAATAAACTGGTCAATTATACATTTTAACGATATTTTAAGTGAATATTTGTAATTTTCGTAATCTTTTTACGTTAAATTACCGTATATAGTTTAAAGTATCGGGCAATGGAAAAATATCTAATCATTTTACTTATTTATGTTATCGCTTATGGGTTCGCTGTAGTTATGCGACCTTACGTTGAAAAATAAGTGAAAAACACATGTTTAATCTACATGTTGCGAAAATAGGATGTATTATTTTGTCCTAGTTTAAAATTATAAGCATAAAAAAATCCAACACCATTATAATAATGGTGTTGGATTTTTTGTTAAAGAATAATTTTAAATACTACGAGCCACACATTAAACAATCGTCATCTGCCTGACCCTCTTTTGCTCGTGCAATCATTTCCTTCATCTCTTGGGGAGACATGGGCTGAATATCAGACTCAACTTGTGCTACAATTGGCGACGTTTGAACATCCATAGCCTGAGCTTCTTCTGCTGAAACCGGAGTTGCCGCTGCAACCTCAGCTTCAGCAGCTACACTTGTAGGCTTTTCCTTTTTCTTAGTATTATCTAAAGTAAATTTGATAGCATCAACAGCAGCCTTTGTTCTTAAATAATACATTCCTGTTTTTAGGCCACTTTTCCATGCATAAAAATGCATTGAAGTAAGTTTTGAATAGTTTGCATTTTCCATGAACAAGTTTAAAGACTGACTTTGATCAATAAAATACCCTCTATGTCTCGACATATCAATAATGTCTTTCATACTAAGCTCCCAAACGGTTTTATATAATTCTCTAATGTTAGCAGGAATTGTTTCAATATGTTGAATAGATCCATTAGCACGCATCAATTCTTGTTTCATATTTTCATTCCAAAGACCTAAATCTACTAAATCTTCTAATAGATGCTTATTCACCACAATAAATTCGCCGGAAAGCACTCGACGTGTATAGATATTTGAAGTATAGGGTTCGAAACATTCGTTATTACCAAGAATTTGAGAAGTAGAAGCTGTCGGCATCGGAGCTACTAAAAGTGAGTTTCTTACTCCATTTTTAAGTACTTCTTTACGAAGTTTAGCCCAATCCCAACGACCAGAAAGTTCTTCATCTTTTATTCCCCATAAATTGAACTGAAAATCACCTTTTGAAATTGGTGACCCTTCATATGTTGAATACGCTCCTTCTATTTTTGCAGCTTCCATAGAAGCAGTCACTGCAGCAAAATATAAGGTTTCAAAAATCTCTTGGTTCAATTTTTTGGCCTCATCACTTGTAAATGGTAATCGAAGCATGATAAAAGCATCTGCTAAACCTTGTACTCCTAAACCTACCGGACGATGACGCATGTTAGAGTTTTCCGCCTCCTTTACTGGGTAATAATTACGATCTATTACCTTGTTTAAATTCTTAGTTACCCTTTTTGTAACCTTAAATAACTCTTTATGATCAAAAGCCCCATTTTTAACAAACATTGGTAATGCTATAGAAGCCAAGTTACATACAGCTATCTCATCAGGAGAAGTATACTCCATGATTTCTGTACATAAGTTTGAAGAACGAATAGTTCCTAAATTCTTTTGATTACTTTTTCGGTTGGCTGCATCTTTATACAGCATATACGGGGTACCTGTTTCTATTTGAGATTCTAAAATTTTCTCCCAAAGCTCTCTTGCCTTTACAGTTTTTCTTCCTTTTCCGGCTTCCTCGTAACCTAAGTATAACTTTTCAAATTCCTCACTATGCGATGTAAATAGACCTGGACATTCATTCGGACACATTAAGGTCCAATCTTCGTTTGCCTCTACTCTTTTCATGAATAAATCTGAAATCCACATTGCGTAAAACAAATCACGTGCGCGCATTTCTTCTTTACCATGGTTCTTTTTCAAATCTAAAAATTCAAAAATATCAGCGTGCCAAGGCTCCATATAAATCGCAAAACTACCCTTACGTTTTCCACCTCCTTGATCTACATATCGTGCTGTATCATTAAAGACTTGAAGCATTGGAACTATACCATTTGAAGTACCATTGGTACCTGCGATATATGAACCAGTAGCTCTAACATTATGAATTGAAAGCCCTATACCACCCGCTGATTGTGATATTTTAGCCGTTTGCTTTAAGGTGTCATATATACCATCAATACTATCATCTTTCATTGCTAGTAAAAAGCACGAAGACATTTGTGGTTTTGGAGTACCAGAATTAAACAAGGTAGGTGTTGCATGCGTAAAATATTTTTTAGACATCAACTCATAAGTTTCAATCGCAGCATCTAAATCATTTAAATGAATACCTATTGAAACTCGCATCAACATATGTTGAGGACGCTCAGCTATATTTCCATTAATTTTTAATAAGTACGAACGCTCTAATGTTTTAAAACCGAAATAGTCGTAGCCAAAATCACGGTTATAAATAATTGTAGAATCTAGTTTTTCTGAATTATCTCGAATAACTTTAATTACTTCATCAGAAATTAACGGTGCCTTTTTACCTGTACGTGGATTTACGTACAAGTACAAATCTTCCATGGTATCAGAAAAAGATTTTTTGGTATTCTTATGTAAGTTAGAAACTGAAATACGTGCCGCTAATTTCGCGTAATCAGGGTGAGTAGTAGTCATTGTCGCCGCAATTTCTGCTGCCAAATTATCTAACTCTGATGTTGTCACACCATCATAAAGACCTTCAATGACACGCATTGCAACCTTTAGGGGATCTACTAGACCGTTTAGGCCATAACATAATTTTCGAACACGAGCTGTGATCTTATCGAACATGATCAACTCTTTTCTACCGTCTCTTTTTACTACATACATGTGGCTACTATAATTTTATAATGGTTAATATTGTGGGTCGTCAAAACCTTCTAGATTTTGCCGAAATAATTCAACAGAAGTACAGTCAATCAACTAAAACTTTTGCTTTATAAATTGTTATTTTGAATATCTGATCAACTTGACCAGCAATCACAGAATTGCTTTCTTTTAGAAATCAGCGTCGAAACTAATTTTTTGATCTTCATCATTATTCATTACACCTGCTTTTTGGTATTCAGCCACTCTTTTTTCAAAGAAATTGGTTTTTCCTTGCAGGGAAATCATATCCATAAAATCAAAAGGATTTGTTGCATTATAAACTTTTTCACACTCAAGTTCAACTAAAAGTCTATCGGTCACAAACTCTAAATACTGAGTCATTAATTTTGAATTCATACCTATCAAACTAGCAGGTAAAGATTCTGTAATAAATTCGCGTTCAATATTTAATGCATCTGTTAATATCTGAGTAATACGCTCTTTTGGCACTTTATTAATCAAATGTTTGTTATGTAAATGAACTGCATAATCACAGTGCATACCTTCATCTCTAGATATCAACTCATTCGAAAAAGTTAAGCCGGGCATTAATCCTCTTTTCTTCAACCAAAAAATAGAACAAAACGCTCCTGAAAAGAAAATACCTTCTACCGCAGCAAAAGCAATTAAACGCTCAGCAAAACTCGGAGATTCAATCCAGGCTAAAGCCCAATCAGCCTTTTTCTTAATTGCAGGGAAATTTTCAATCGCTTTGAATAAAATATTCTTCTCTTTTTCATCTTTAACATAAGTATCAATTAAAAGAGAATACGTTTCTGAATGAATATTTTCCATCATGATTTGAAATCCGTAGAAAAACTTAGCCTCAGCATATTGTACTTCACTAACAAAATTCTCAGCAAGATTTTCATTAACTATACCATCAGAGGCAGCAAAAAATGCCAAAATATGTTTGATAAAATAACGCTCATCATCATTCAACTTATTCTTCCAATCATTTAGGTCTTCACTAAGGTCAATTTCTTCAGCAGTCCAAAAACAAGCTTCACATTTTTTATACCAATCCCATAAATCATCATGTTTGATAGGAAAAATAACAAATCGGTCTTCGTTTTCTTCCAAAATAGGCTCTATAGCTGTGGACATAGTCTTAAAAAATTTAAAATGTTAGTGTAACGTAGTGAAAATTACCCCGTGCTCGGCTTACAAAGATGGAAAATAATGAGACATCTTGATGGAGTGATTACAAGAAACCATCACAAAGTTTTTAACATCGAATGTTGAAATCTAGGCTCGTTACTGATATACATTACCCTTAACAAACAATGAGATTTTACACAAAATTTACATTAAAATTCATTCAAATAAATAAACCAAAAAGTATGTTTTTGAATATACTTTTTGGTTTAAAAAATGAATACCTGAAAACTGATATTATGAATCTATTTTTAATGTGAAAATACTTACAGAATATCGGTTATTAAACATGTTTTCTGTCAGCGAGCGTTTTAGACCTAATAAATGAACAATATAACTTCGGCCATTAATGCTAAACTAAATCTTACTATGTTATACATGAAGTACTATTTTCAATTGACAAATGTAGGTTCTATAATCATCGTACCTTGGTAAATTTCAATATTTCAAAAGCCTCATGATCTGATACTTATTTAATCGCAGGCATCTTGATCTACCTCTGCTTTAGCTTCTTCAATGGCTTCATCAATTTCAGCCCTACTAGCTGTAGGCACACAATCATATATATTACCTAAGGCATCTAAATAACTTTTTGCTGCATTTTTAAAACTTGTACAATTTTCTTCTGTTGGGTTTTCTGAGTAAGCAGACATGGCTTCAGAATATTCTTGCAATTCAGTTGTATAACCTTCTGCCCAATTACCAGAATAACAATCACCAAAAGGGTTTAGCAAATTGTTTTTACTGCATCCAAAACACAAAATAATGCAGCTGAAAGTGTAGGTTAAAAAATAGCTTTTCGTTTTAGTTGTTTTCATAATCTTAAGTTCTTTCTGTTTCTTTTTAATGTCAAATATTTTGATAGGTTAACAGTAGAACTAAAAAAATAAAGCAGCAAAAACTATGAACTGGCATTAAAAAATTTCAAATAGTTTACCAGGTTTCACAATGCTATAAAATTTTGATTAGCAAGACAAATCACCAACTCAGTTTAAAAATTATTCACTTGACTGAAAACCGTACAAATACATAGCATTCTTAGGGTTTTTGACGTAGTAAATTTCAATTACATCAATATCTAAAAGGAAGGAATTATGCTCGAAAATAACAATTGATTACTATGAACAGAGGTAATCATCTAATGCACATAACAAATTTAGAAGATTCAAAAAGTCAAACATTTTTGCTTAACAATTCTAGATTGTTCTATAAATATGATACCGTCAACCGTACGGTCTTTCTGGTGTATTATAATAATACTTGTCACTTAAAAGTGCTGATTCAGGTAGTTCCCCCGAAACCTATAATCGAGCAAAATCACCATTATCAAACAAGTTGAATAGGTGCTCTATAGGCAACAATTCACCAGGTGGGCCCTGCTACTAGAACAGTAACACATTCTTATTCAAAATATGCTCCCTAGACCGTACCTTTTCGGATTGACAGTTTCATAATATTTTAAAGAACTTATAGTCAGTGTTTTTGTTTAATCTTTGCATTAAACAAAAACTCAAATTACATCATTAATAAGAGAGTAAAAATACAATTTTTAAAACGAAATTACTTACGAAACCCTCTATTTCTTACTCTCAGAATGTTATATTATCAACAGATAAACCATTTAAAGTCTTACGTATAAATTTGGTTACTGCTGTTTTTTAATTGCAACAAAATCACCATTAATATCGAAAAAATTGTTATCGGCATTTTTCAATTTCAATTTTAAGGTGCCTCTCAAACTTGCTTCATCAATTCCAGAAATTTGAATTTCTCCACTTTTAGCAAAATATGGCAACTCTCCTAAGATCTCAATATCTGCAAAACCAAAAACCCCATCAAAATTATCAATAAAGCTGTTTTGACTTTTATTAATATCATAGGTACCTCGTGAAATTTGACCAAAACTATCAGGTTTAGAAATTAAAAATTGCATAGTATGTTTTTCGCTTTGATCAAGATTATTCAACGACAACTTTAAAATCGAATATCTTTCACCATTAGCCTTAACCTCAGTAATAGTTTCAAAATTCACTATTCCCATCAAATTCTGATTTAGAACGCCACTAGTTTGAAATATATATTCGCCTGAAAAAAAATCTTTTCCCGTATTGGAGCCATTAAATTTCGTTCCTGAAATAAAAATTATGGGCACGAGAACCCAAAGACTAATTTTGGTAAGTTTTAAAAAGAAACGTGACATTTTTGGTTCGGTTTGGTTTAATATTAATTTTCAATACGTTAAGTAAAAACGTACTCAATTAAGGCTATTCACGTTGGCTCACTCTTACTTTGCTACAGAATCAACTGAAACGATTAAGTTTTCATTTATAATTTCATCTGAATCTTCCATCAGCCCCCCTAAGAATAGCATTAAAACAAAAACTATAAGCATTATAAAGCACTTTTTCATAGTGTGATAGTTTTATACTTCTTTATTCTTTTTTAAAAATACTCGCGGGACTTAGTACTCCATTTAAAAAGTAAAGCCAAAATAGTACACATCGTAACTATTTATAAGGCATTATGTACAAATGGTACTATATCGTGTATAAATTGCAGAGCGAAATTTCAAACAAAAGATATTTTGCTTTTACTAAACCTTAATTATTTGAGGTGAAAATATTGTAGATGTTTCAACTTTTCTTTTATTAATTTTTAACCAACTGTACTGTAAATCTTTCCATTGATACATCTTTTTTTGAAAAGGCCCTAGATAACCCTATTTTTATTTAACTTTCTCTACAATCAAAGAGAAACTAAAAAAAATGATTGAAGCGGTTATAGTTGATGATGAAATTAAGGCCTTACAAAGCCTATCGTGGGAACTTACAAATTTCAGTGATGAAATTACCGTTTCAGCATCTTTTACAGACCCTAATGATGCGCTTCGACATTTAGAAATTAATACTCCCGATTGTCTTTTTTTAGATATTGAAATGCCAACTATGGATGGTTTTCAATTTATTCAAAAATTAAAAAATAAAGATTTTCCTGTGGTTATTACAACAGCTTACAATCAATACGCTATAAAGGCCTTAAAGAATGAAGCCATTGATTATTTGCTAAAACCTATTGACACAGATGATTTAAGAGACACTCTTACTAAAATAAAAAAATACAATGCCAAACATTTTACGGCTGATCGTCTTGAAAAATTATTGCTGAATTTTAATTCAAATGCTGTTGATAAAAAAATCACATTCAACACAGATGGAAAATTAGTGTTTTTAGAAAGCAATGAGATAATTTACGCAGAGTCAGATGGTAATTATAGTACTATTTATTTAGTAGATGGGCAAAAAATACTACTGACCAAAAAACTCAAAGAAGTTAATGAAATATTGCCTTCTAGTTCATTTTTTAGAATTCACAACTCCTATATAATCAACTTATCTAAAATTAAAGAATATTTAAAAACTGATGGCTATGTTATTTTAAAACCTAACCATAAAATACCAGTATCTAGACAGAAAAAATCCGATTTTCTAGATATGTTATAAATTCCCCCAACTAATTTCGAATGAAAAATTATAAAACCACCCTTAATCAGCGTGTAAATATGTCTTTGAGGCATCTTCTGTTTGCGGCTTTTTTGGTTTTTAATTTTCAAGGCTTTTCGCAATCTCCAACAGCAACTGTAAAGCAAACCATTGATAGTTTGGTTTCTCATAGCCCTCAAGGTTATACTGACATTCATTCTGTTTTAAGAAAGCATCGAAACGATACTATCGTAATGCGATATGTTGCGAAAACAGCCTTAGAAAATAATTATATAGATGGTCAACTTTACGCCCTTAATGAATTGGGTAGAAAATACCGTAATACAAATCAATATAAAAAAGCAATAATATTACACGAGCAAGCGCTTGAAATTGCCACCGAAACCGACAACTTAGAATTTAGAGTTTCGAGTTTAAACAACCTTGGTGTAGTTTACAGAAGAACATCTTCTATTCGTGCAGCTATGGATTATAATCAAAAGGCTTTAGAGCTAGCTGAAGCTGTAGAAAACCCATCCATTAGTTTAAAAAGAAGCATCAATATCTCGCATAATTGTATCGGCAACCTATATCAAGAATTACGACAGTACGATAAGGCTATTGTACAATTTGAAAAATCTTTATTACTCGAAGCTGAGTTAAATAATTTATTAGGTCAAGCTATAAATTATCAAAATGTTGGCGAATGTAAAGAAGAGCTCAATAATCTTGATGAAGCATTAAAAGATTATCAAACTTCTTTAGAACTTAACAACACTATTAACAACGACACCGGTCGCGTTATTTGTTACAATAGTATTGCTCAAATTTACGTTAAGAAAAACCAACCAACCAAAGCCTTAACTTATTTAAATATCGCATTAGAAAAGGCTAAAAAATTAGATGATGATTTTCTCATCGCTCCAGTTTATATCAACTTTGGTTGGGCAAAACTGCTTTTAAAAGACTATGCCAATGCAGAAAAGAACATGTTAACCGGTCTTCGTTTATCTGAAGCCTCCAACTTACCATATTCTACTACCCAAGCTTCTCGTTTGTTATCAAAATTATACAAAGAGCAACGCGATTTTGAAAAAGCTTTGCAATACAATGTAAAAGCAGAAACACTTGAAGAAGAGATTTTAAACGTAAACACCATTCGTTATGTAAATGACATCATATATCGATATGATTCACAAAAGCAGTCTACCAAGATAGAGGTTTTGGCCAAAGAAAATGAGAATGTAACCCTTGCCTTAAGAAAAAATAGAACTATTCTATTAATAGCTGGCTTAGCTCTAGCTCTTTTGGCTGGTATCTTCTACATTCTTTATCGTCAATATCAATTAAAGAATGAGAAAAAAGTTCTAACACTAGAACAGAATATGCTACGTAGTCAAATGAACCCTCACTTTTTATTCAATTCATTAAACTCGATAAAACTCTATATCATTAATAATGAGCAAAAAAATGCAGTGCATTACCTCAACAAATTTTCGAAATTAGTACGTAAAATTTTAGAAGCTTCATCACTTAGAGAAATTCCTTTGTCTGAAGAGCTAGAAACCGCAGAACTATACATGAACATTGAAAATATTCGGTTTTCAAATGAAATTAATTTTCAGATTAATATTGAAGATGGTATTGACCCTCATATTGTTAAAATACCATCATTAATTTTGCAACCTTTTTTAGAAAATGCCCTTTGGCACGGACTTTCATCAAAAAACGGAGAGAAAAAAATTCAAGTGGATATTTGCACTTCACATGAGCCTGGTTTTATTGATATAATCATTACCGACAACGGTATTGGTCGAGCAGCATCAGAGCGAATTAAGCTAGGCAAGGTCTTAAAACGTAATTCTGTAGGTATAGACATCACTAAAGACCGACTTCTAAACTTTTCACGAGATTTTCAAAATTCTTTTAATTTAGAAATAATCGATTTGTTTAAAGGTGATGGAGGTGCAAACGGCACAAAAATCTTACTACACATTCCTACTATTTAGTATGGTCTTTGGCTATGGTTTCTAATTCATCGTACCAACTTTGACCGAATTTTCGAACCAACGCTTCTTTCACAAACTTATAAATCGGCATCTTTAACTCATCTCCTAATGCACAGGCTGGGTCACAAATTTCCCATTTGTGATAATTAACAGCAGTTAGCTCTGTGTATTCTTTTACCCTAACAGGATACAGGTGGCAAGAAACTGGTTTTTTCCAAGATGTTATTCCTTGATTATAGCCTTCTTCTAAACCACACTTGGCCGTATTCGATTCTGAATAAATTACATAGGCACATTCACTGCCATCAATTAATGGTGTTTCCCATTCATCATCGGCTCCCTTTACAAAAGCACCTTGATTTTCAATAGCGGCAATTCCCTCTGGTCGCAAAAATGGTTTTACATCTGCATATATATCTACTAAAATTTCCGTTTCCTGATCTTCTAATGGTGCGCCCGCATCACCGTCAACACAACATTGCCCTTTACAGGCATTAAGATTACAGACGAAATCTTTCTCAATAAGTTCTTCAGAAACGATAGTTTTACCAAGCTGAAACATACTGTAGTTTTAGGTTTTCAAAGATAGTACTTAAGCCTATGGAATACTATTAATTCTTATCAGTAGGATTAAAACATTGAATAGTCTTAAATTTGCCGGTAATATAAATACAATGACTTTGAATCTCAATTTTGATTTACGACAAATCGCCACTTCAGGTATGATTCTATTTGCCGTAATTGATATTATTGGTAGTATTCCAATAATTATTGGCTTACGAAACAAGGTGGGTCATATTCAGTCGGAAAAGGCTTCTATTGTTGCAGCAATTATGATGGTTGCCTTTCTTTTTGTTGGAGAAGAGATTCTTAATTTAATAGGAATTGACGTCAACTCTTTTGCGGTGGCAGGTTCTTTTATTATTTTCTTTTTAGCGATTGAAATGATACTAGGTATTCAATTATACAAAGATGAAGCTCCAGAAACAGCGTCAATCGTACCGTTGGCATTTCCTATGATTGCAGGTGCAGGTACTATGACATCATTACTTTCGTTACGTGCAGAGTATCATGTTGAAAACATCATTGTTGCTATAATCATTAATATAGTCTTTGTATATCTTGTACTAAAATCGTCACGAAAAATTGAAAAAGTTCTAGGTACCACCGGAATTAGTATTATACAAAAAGTATTTGGTGTTATTTTACTTGCTATTGCGGTCAAACTATTTGCTGCAAATATTAATCAACTTTTTTAAATAGATAAAATGAAAAATCCTCTTTATATTATTTTGATTGTTCTTGCCTTAGCATTAATAACCTATAATGTGACGCTGGTCAATTTTGAAAATCCGTTTGAAGGAGATAGTATTATTGCAATTATCGGAATAGCTGCGTCACTATGTGCTGTAGTATTATTATTGATCTTTTTAACCTCTAAAAAGATTCAAGATAAATACAATAATAACGACTAGTCAGTTTCTACTATTTGCATGACCTTCTTTGGCTTCCCTAAGATTGATCTAAATTAAGCACCTCTTGAAGCATGGTGTCAGCTTTGCTTTTTATTTTAGCATGAACATTTGCACCATATAATTGCTCTGCCAAAGCAGCTTTAATATACAATTTTACGCTTTCTTCGAAATCATAAAATCGAAGTGACAAATTACTCCGAATAGCATAATCAATAAATCGCTCAAATAATATATCATCTACTCTAAAATTAGCGATAAATTCTTCTTCTGTATAATCTGAATAGCGTTGACGATCTTCATCAAGGTGTTCAAATGCGAAATACGAAATAAAGCCAACACTCTCCATGCTTTCAACTGCTTCTTCTTCATTGGTACCGATAGGCACAAAGACATCAGGCACGATACCTCCTCCACCATATACAACCTTTCCTAAAGGCGTTGTAAACTTTAGTGAATCTACCACCTTAATACTGTCCATAGAAATTAATTCACCGCTATGGTAGCGATCTGTAAAGCGTTGGTAATAGTCTTTATTTCCGTTTTTATACGTCTTTTGAATACTTCTACCAGTTGGGGTGTAATATCTAGAAACCGTAAGGCGAACGGCAGACCCATCACCAAGTTCCATTTCACGTTGAACCAAACCTTTGCCAAAAGATCGTCGTCCGACGATTGTACCTATATCGTTATCTTGTAAAGCTCCAGCAATAATTTCGCTAGCGGAGGCAGATCTTTCATTGATTAAAACATATACCGCTTTATCTTCAAAACTACCTTTATCTGTAGCGTATATATTTTTAATATTTCCTTTTTTATTTTTAGTAAAAAGTATCAATTTTCCATCTTTCAGAAACTCATCAGCCATCTGTTCAGCAATACCTAAATATCCACCTGGGTTATCTCTTAAATCTAATGTCAATTTTTTGGCCCCTTGTTTTTGCAACCTGGTTAGGGCTTGTTTAAATTCTTTAAACGTAGACTCAGCAAATCGATTTACCTTAATATAGCCCATATCACTGGTAAGCATATAATAAGACTCTACGCTTTTAATGGGTACAATTCCTCGTTTGATATTCACCTTAAAAGTCCGATCCTCATCCTTTCGATATACCGTCAATGCAACAGAAGTGCCCTTTTTACCTTTAAGTTTTTCAACAATCACATCACTAGGAATTGATTTCCCAAATAACGTATCGTTATCAGCCATTAAAATACGATCACCCGGCTTAATACCTTTTGCAGCACTTGGCCCTCCTTCAACAGTGCGTATCACTGATATGGTGTCTTTATATGGATAAAAGTTAATGCCAATACCAACAAAGTCACCTTTCATGTTTTCGGCTACCTCACTCATATCTTGCTTCGGAATATAAACAGAATGAGGATCTAACTTTTCGAGAATATTATTTACAGTGACATCAACAATACTATCGGTATCAATTTCATCAACGTACTCATAATCGATATAATCAATCAATCGATTAAGTTTATCTTTTTTTGAATTGGTGGTAAACAACCTTTCAGGAGAATCATTGAAATTTAATTTGCCCCCTAAGAAAAAACCTAGCGCCAAAGCTGCTGCTAACACTGTTGGCCATAAGTAGTTTTTTTTCTTTTGCATTTTAAAGGCGACTTATTATGAGGTTTCGATTTCGGGTAAATGACATAATTCAACTCCAGCTTTAGCTAAAAACGTTAAGCCAGAGTCGTCTTTATAGCCTACATGATACACAACGCGTTTTATACCCGCTTGGTGTATTAGCTTGCTACATTCTCGACACGGAGACAAGGTGATATAGAGAGTTGCCCCCTGACAAGACTGGGTTGAAGCTGCTACCTTAAGGATAGCGTTGGCCTCTGCATGCAAAACATACCATTTGGTATAACCTTCATCATCTTCGCAAAAATTTTCAAATCCTGTAGGGGTGCCATTATACCCGTCAGAGATGATCATTCTATCTTTAACAATAATTGCACCAACTTGCTTACGCTCACAATACGAGAGTTTCCCCCATTCTTGCGCCATTCTTAAATACGCTCTATCGTATTTGGCCTGTTTCGACTTCTTCATATATCCTTCTGGAAATAAATAAACTAAGATACCTGCTTTGTTAACGCCTTACAACACTATAAGGTAATTTTTAACAATCCACTAATCTGGATAGGTCTCCATCAACATGGGTATGGTAATTATTAAGATTAGAATAGACCCCATAACTATAACTAAAGAAGATTTAATTTTTAGTAGTGTAGTAAGCAAATAGGTTAGCCCTAAAACCGTTAATACAATAATAACCTGCGACACTTCAATACCCGTTGCAAAGCCCAATAATGGCATAATCTTTTCTTCCTGCTCTGCCATTAACATGTTGAAATAATTGCTAAAACCAAAACCATGAACCAAACCAAAAAAAGCAGTTGCAATAATATGCAGCAAAATGCTTTTATGTTGGGGCTCTGATTTCACATAAATTAAATTAAACACTGCAGTTGCAAAAATGGTTACAGGAATTAAAAACTCAATTAAACTAACATCAATTATGGCAATTTTATATACGGATAAAAAAAGCGAAATACAGTGCGTTATTGTGAAAACCGTTGCCAATAAAACCACCTTTTTCCATTTATCAAATCCGAATGGTAAGGCCAATGCAGCCAAAAACAAAATATGATCATAGGCTGAAAAATCAAGAACATGATTTAACCCTAATTCTATATAAAAAATAAAATCTTGCATCAATTAATTCAACTTTTAAACAACTTGGTTATGTTCAAATTCCTCTTTCTTTTTGAATTGTTTCGTAGGCTTTCTGCACTTCTTTAAACTTTTCTTCAGCACCTTTTTTTATAGCTTCATTTTCAGTATTCACACGATCTGGATGATACTTTTTAGCCATGTTTCTATAAGCCTTCTTAATTTGATCATCAGTAGCTGTTCGTTCTATTTCTAAAATTTTGTAAGCGGTATCAGCTGATTTTACAAACATGGCCTTAATACTTTCAAAATCACGAAATGCAACTTTAAGGTATCTTGATATTTCTTCTATCTTATTAACTTCTGAAGTACTTACAGATCCGTCTGCTTGCGCAATTCCGAACAGAAAGTGAAGTAGCTGAAGACGTACTTCATATCGCGTTCGTTGATTTAGAAAAACACAAATTCGTTGTGCAGAAATTTCTCGTTTCTTATTGACCTCATTGAAAGTTCTAAAAATGGCATTAGATCTTTCTTTACCATAGGTCTGCACAAAATACTGCCGTACATAATCCATCTCTGACTGACTTACCTTACCGTCTGCTTTAATTACAATTGAGCAGAGCGAAAGTAGGTTTAATTCAAAATCAGCTGGAGATACTTTTTGACGTGTCATATCACTGAAAACGGTTCGTGGTCCTCGAGAACCTCCACCAGAATCAGCCATATTATCAATAAAACTTCCAATCAAAAAACCAAATATTGCACCGGGGTATCGAAATAAATAAAAACCCCCAATTGCGGCAATCCATTTAAACATGGTATTTTCTTTTTGCCAAAGATATTAAAAGGTATTCTAGTATTTAGAAACTAAATGTCTTAAAGATTTTGGCACTTCTAATAATGAAAAGTTAAGGTCTATCAAAGAAATACGACAAAACCCGTATCTTTGATTTTTGAATTAAAAACATATAACATATGTATCCTGCAGAATTAGTAAAACCAATGAGAGATGACTTAGCAAACGCTGGGTTTGAAGAATTATATACCGCGGAAGCCGTGGAAAAGGCAATTAACCAAGATGGCACTACCTTAGTCGTAGTAAATTCTGTTTGTGGCTGTGCTGCTGCGAACGCAAGGCCTGCGGCTAAAATGAGCTTACAAAATGATAAAAAACCTGATAACACGGTAACTGTTTTTGCTGGTGTTGATACAGAGGCTGTTGATGCGGCTAGAAATTTGATGATTCCTTTTCCCCCTTCATCGCCAAGTATGGCTTTGTTTAAAAACGGAGAATTAGTTCATATGATTGAGCGTCATCATATTGAAGGTAGACCTGCTGAATTAATTGCAGAAAACCTAACAGAAGCATACAACGAGTTTTGCTAGTATCAAACCTAACAATCTCACAAAACTAAATGAAAAACCGTTTCTATCTGAAGCGGTTTTTTATTTTTGTACCATGCAAAAGCTTATAGCCTACCCCTTAACGGTTTTATATTTCTTTTTCTTCGGATTGACCCTACTGATATTTCATCCTATTCAATGGATATGTTTTAATGTTTTTGGCTATAACGCACATCGCATTAGCGTTGCTCTTTTAAATTTATCTTTAATGCGCTGTACGCATGTGTTAGGCACTACCTATTCTTTTAATAACCCGCATGACATTCCTACAGATCGACCTACGATTATAGTGCCTAATCATCAAAGTATGCATGATATTCCACCCATCATCTGGCATCTACGAAAACAACATCCAAAATTTGTTAGTAAGAAAGAATTAGGAACTGGTATACCGAGTGTATCGTATAATTTACGCCATGGCGGTTCTGTTTTAATTGATCGAAAAGATAGCAAGCAGGCATTAGTAGAAATATCAAAACTTGGAAAGTATATTGAAAAACATCATCGAGGAGCAGTGATTTTTCCTGAAGGTACCCGTAGTCGAACAGGCCACCCAAAACCATTTAAGGCTACCGGCTTAAAACTTCTAATGAAAAACGCTCCATCTGCCTTGATTATACCAATTAGTATAAACAACTCGTGGCGCATGTTGAAATATGGCAAATTTCCCAATGGTATTGGCAATCACCTTACATTTGACGTGCATGAACCCATACCTATTTCTGGCGATCTAGATCAGTTAATTGCAAAAACAGAAGCCGCTGTCACAGCGGGTATAACTTCATTCAAATGACCGATACAATACTTATAGAAGACACCATTAATTTTGTAAAAAAAACTTTAGAAGGAGCAGAAGGTGGCCATGATTGGTTTCATATTCAAAGGGTTTTTAATAATTCGCTATTAATTGCGGCAGAAGAAAAGGTGCAATTACTTGTAGTAAGTTTAGGCGCATTATTACATGATATTGCTGATGCTAAATTTTACGACGGAGATGAAACAGTAGGTCCGAAAATGGCAACTGAATTTTTAAAATCAAAAAAAGTAGATCAAAACATAATTGATCATGTTGTTCAAATTATTAATAATATCTCGTTCAAATCAAGTTTAGATTCGAAAACTAAATCATTCAATTCTCTAGAACTTCAAGTCGTTCAAGATGCCGATCGCCTCGATGCTATTGGCGCCATAGGTATAGCTCGTGCATTTAATTATGGAGGCTTTAAAAACCGAGAACTTCACAATCCTGAAATACCGCCTAAACTTAACATGACTAAAGAAGAATACAAAAAATCGAATGCACCTACCATCAATCACTTTTATGAGAAGCTTCTTCTTTTAAAAGACAAAATGAACACCATAACGGGTCAACAACTAGCCAAAAAAAGGCATCAGTATATGCTTGACTTTCTGAGTGAATTTGACAAAGAATGGAATGGCTTTCAATAATTATTTTGATGTTCATTTTCGCTAACCTTCCGTAAAAACTTTAAGGTTTATTTTTTCATTTTTTGTGTATCTTCCTGTCAGTTAAACCAATTTAAGATGCAAAGAAGAAAATTTATCAAAAAATCGGCAGCTGCTTCAACAGCTTTTGCGATCGTACCAAGTTTTGTGATGGGTAAAAATCATGTGCCTCCAAGCGACACCTTATATGTCGGTGCTTTTGGGGTTGGCGGCAGAGGATCTGGGGTAATTCAAGGTCTCGATGCTACTAAAAAAGTAAAATTTGTTACCCTTTGTGATGTTGATGATCGAAGGGCTGCTGATACCTATAAAAAATACCCAAAAGCGAAACGGTATAAAGATTTTCGAAAAGTGTATGATAAACACCTAAGCGAAATTGATGCTATTATGGTGGCTACACCTGATCATATGCATGCATCTATTGCATTACCATTTATGCGAGCAAAGAAACATGCGTATGTGGAAAAACCTTTAACACATAATATTAATGAAGCTCGTGTAATGACTACAGTGGCTAAAGAAAATGGCATTGTAACTCAAATGGGAAACCAAGGTGCTTCAAGTGCAGGAAGCCGCGAAGCTAAAGAATGGATTAATTCTGGCATCATTGGTAAAGTTTACAAGGTTGACTGTTGGACCAATAGACCTGTATGGCCACAAGGTGTACCGTCACCTACAGAAAAACAGCCTGTACCACAGGGGTTAGATTGGGATTTGTGGCTGGGAGCTGCAAAAATGCGGGATTATAATGATGCTTATTTACCATTCAAATGGAGAGGCTTTTGGGATTTTGGGACCGGTGCATTAGGTGATATGGGATGTCATATTATGGAAACTCCGTTTGGAGTTCTAGATTTAGACTATCCAACCGAGGCTGAAGCGAGTTGTACTACAAATTGGGTTGGTGACTTTGTAGAAGCTGATTACAGTTCTTCATGCCCAGCTTCTTCTATTGTACGTTTAAAGTTCAATACAGAACAACATGGTGATATTGAACTAAACTGGTATGATGGAGGATTACTGCCTGATTTGCCAGATGAATTGAAAGATGGTGAAAATATTGGCGATGGAGGCGGAGGCACTGTGTTTTATGGAACGAAAGGAATATTAGTTACCGATACTTACTCACGAAACGCGCGCTTACTACCAAGTACTAACATGGATCTATTCAATGCTCCGAAGCCTTATCTTAAAAGAATTGATGGTGATATGGGTGGGCACCAAAATAACTTTGTTGAAGGTTGTTTAAACGGAACGGAAACTTCCTCAGATTTTAAACGTTCGGGCCCCTTAACAGAAGCCGTTCTTATGGGAAATTTAGCTATCAAAGCTTTTCAATACAAAAAATTCAAACCTGGCAAAAAAGCTGGTGATTGGGATCCGTTTGAATATCCTGGTCGTCGAAAAATTTTATGGGATGGTGCCAATATGAAAGTCACTAACTGGGAAATGGCAAATGCGTGGGTTAAAGGAACCTACCGAAAAGGTTGGGAACTGTCTTAATCTATTTTGAAATGGTTTAAATAAAAAAGTCTCGCTTGAAGCGAGACTTTTTTATTTACGAAAAATAGCTAATTTATTTATTCTCTGGTAACTCACGAGTTAACCATCCTCTTCTACTGGCAGTTGCTATAGCATAAGGGGTAATCCAAAACAAACCAAATGTAAATAATATACTGTATGAATATGCCCAAAAAGATTCTTTAAGCTTATATCTTTTTGCATAAAACAATACCGGAAATGTCGTTAATACTAAAATACTTGCCAATGTTGAACTCACAAATAATAGTGGGTGAGTTAGTACAAAAAACAACATGAATAATAAAAATGGGTAGCTCATTATAATTTTAGATGACTGACTTAAAAACAATAAGCGTGCACCTACTTTAGAACCTTCTCTGAAGTTTGTAAATACGTACTTAGACATCTGAATATTTTCACGAACGTTACTTCTACCCCAACGAATAAACATTTTGTATAAGCCTTTATATTTCTCAGGTACATTCGTGTAGGCATATGCATTTCTCTGAAACAAAACATGGTATCCTTGTTTAAGAATCATGTTCGTCATAGCTCTATCTTCACCAATATCTGAAGGTTGCCCCATGAAGGTTTGATTAATCCAGTCTTCTAAACAGTTGAATACTGCTGTTCTGCGGTATGCCGCCAAAGCTCCAGGAGTACAAAGCACAGTATTTAAACTACTTTCAGCAGAACGTACAAACTCAAAACTCATAACAAAACTCACATCTAACATTTTTGGAAGTATCGCCTTTTCATTATTCAATACACGAATATTACCTGCGACTGCACCACAGTTTTCATTTACTACAAAAGGGCTAACTAAATTTCTTAAAGTGTCTTTGTCAACGATTGAATCACTATCAACCGTTACAAAAATCTCACCCGTTCCTTCATTGAAACCTCTATACAACCCATGACGTTTGCCCATGTTTTTAGGTTGCTGAAAAATGGTAACACGATCACCTAAAACTTTTTTAGCTTCCTTCATCCAATGCCAAGTATCATCTTTACTTCCGTCATCGATAGATAGCAATTGTAATTTATCCGTAGGAAAATCACTATCTGCTAAACTCATTAAAGTATCATATACTTGTTTTCCCTCATTATAAGCTGGTACAATTACAGTACAAGTTGGTAACTCTTCATCTGAAACTGATTCAATTGCCTTATATCTGAAATATTTATAAACGGTGAACAGAAAAAAACCAGCTTTGAAAATGAATAAGCCTATGGCAATATTTAGAAATATAGCTCCTATAGTAGTTGTAGAACGAGCTACATTAAATTCAGTTAAATCACTTCGTAAAATAAAAGCTAAATAAACAGACCCTAACATTAACACAAAGGTGCTACCCATAACAAATAAGCCCCATGCATTTGCTGTTTCAAAAAAATTTCGAAGTTTACTTATAAAACCCATCTTTACAGGCTTTTTAATTTCGGTGGTTTGATTTTTCATTATCTGTTTTTCTAATTAGTGTTTCCACCTTCTTATACGGACCACTTAGTCTGTTTGGATTTAATTTTTAAGAAGTTTTATGATATACATTGAAACAATAACATTTCCTTATGATTCTAGAAATTAACCGCAATAGACATTATTGAATTCGCAATTATTTTTAAGGAATTAAAACAAGCGATATTGACCATCTTTATATGATTCATGCATTTCTGTGTTTAGTTTGGGCATTGCTTTGTCTTTGAAATATTTACGCTTAGCCAATCGAAATAAATCATGTAATTGAATTGCAATGTTGCCCTCACCTTTACTACGAATGCCAAAGCGACTATCATTTAGGGTGCCTCCATGGCACGCTTCAATTTGATGCAATACTTTGTCTGCCCTATCTGGTAAATTCTTACGAATCCAATCAGTAAAAATTTGTCCGATGGCACCATTTAAACGTACAACCGTGAAGGCAAATGATAACGCGCCAGCATCAGAAACTGCCTTGGCTAAATTCAAAATTTCATGACTGTTAATTCCTGGAATTATTGGAGCCAACATGGCATTTACAGGTATACCTGCCTGCGATAAAATCTGAATTGTTTGTAAGCGCTTTTTAATTGTGGCAGTTCTAGGTTCTAGAATACTTCGCGTTTTTTCTGAAAGAGAAGTAATTGAAATATTAACGCCTAATAATTGATGCTCGTTTAGTGCTTTTAAAAGTTCTAAATCGCGTAAAATCAGGGCATTTTTAGTAATAATACCCACTGGGTGTCGATATTTCAAAAACACTTCTAAACAGGCTCTAGTTATTTCAAATTGTTTTTCTGCAGGTTGATAACAATCTGTATTACCTGATAGTACTATTGTTGCTGCTTTCCAACGCTTGCTTTTTAAGCGTTGTTCTATTAATCGCGGGGCATTTTCTTTAATTAAAATGTTTCGCTCAAAATCTAACCCAGGGCCATAGCCCCAATATTCATGTGTATTTCGTGCATAACAATAAACACAACCGTGTTCGCAACCTTGATACGGATTCATCGAATATTGCATACCCACATCAGGGCTCGTCACTTTATTCACAATAGTTTTTGGAAAAATGGGAATGTATTTAGTTTTATTTAGATCAGCTTCCTCCTCTGAAATTCGACAATATTCCAAAAAATCGTCTCTGATTTCATGCTTAAATTCAATAAAACGGTTGTTTACTTTTTGTTGTGCACCTCTACCTTTCAATCTTTGCTCTTTTTTACAAACTTGGATTAAATCCAAAATTATGGATTAAATCCTAAAAACAAGTAAAAATATCCTCTTAATTATAGGTTTTAACTAGGTGACCTAGTTTTTGTAATGCTGAATCAATGTCATCATTCCAAAGCAAACCATAACTGAGGCGCATACAATTATTATACTGATTTTGTAATGTAAAGAGTCTGCCCGGCGAAAATTTAATTTGAAAATTCTCAGCCGTTTTTAATAAAAGCCTTGTATCGATATGAGAAGGCAGTTCAATCCAAAATAGAAAGCCACCTTGGGGTTTACTTACTCTTGTATTTTCTGGAAAATAATTAACGATTGCCGACATATATTTCAAACTGTTAGCATGCAAAGTTTGTCGCATTTTTCTAAGATGATGATCGTATCTACCTTTCTCTAAAAAAATGGCCATGGCCTCTTCTGTAATTGTTGTAGTGGTTGCTGATAAATACAATTTTAGTCGTAAGACCTCTTTTTGAAACTTACCTGCGGCAACCCAACCTATGCGATATCCACTAGCCAATGTTTTAGAAAACGAATTGCACAAGATCACTAATCCGCTATTATCATATGTTTTACACGTGGTTGGCCTTTGTTTTCCATAGTATATATCACCATAGATATCGTCTTCAATTAAGGGAATTTCATGCTCTTGAATCACCCGTACCAGCTCTTGTTTATTCGCATCTGGCATTGTATTTCCCAATGGGTTACTAAAATTAGAAACGATTGCAATAGCTTTAATTTCTTGGTTTTGAAGTGCAATTTTTAAAGCATCAATATCTAAACCCGTCACCGAATCTGTAGGAAGCTCATGAACCCTTAAACCCAACGTATTGGCTAATTGTAAAAGGCCGAAATATACCGGACTTTCGACCGCTATCGTATCACCTGGCTTGGTAACAGCCATTAACGATAAAGATAAAGCGCTGGTACAACCCGAGGTAATTACTAATTCATCTTCTTTTAAATTGCCACCCCACAGTACAGATCTTCTAGCGATTTGTCGTCTTAAACTCGTTCGTCCTAAAATACCACCCTGAGCAGTTCCACCTTTAGGCAAACTGATTATAGCTTCATGCATTACCTTATTTAATTTCGCAATTGGCAGCAACTCAGATGAAGGTACACCGCGCGAAAAATTAATACCCGTATCATGATCTAACTTATGAAAGAAATCAACAATTAAATCAGAAGAACTTACTAAAACAGAAGATTTATCAGGACTACTTTTAACAGGATTTTCAAGAGTTTTATTTCCACAAAAAACCACATAATAGCCAGATCTGGGTCGAGACTCAATCAAGCTCTTTGCCTCTAAAAAATAGTAAGCCTGAAGAATCGTACTAATACTTACCCCATATTCTTGCTGCAAAACTCGTAATGAGGGTAGCTTATCTCCTACTTGTAGTACTCCTTCTAATATTTGATTTTCTAACTTTTCAGCTATTTCCACATAAAGAAAACCGGTTGTAGTAACTTCTTTCATAGTGCATATTTTGAATCTGTATTGGTTAAATTTATGAAAACTGAATCTGTTTTGGTTTATAATTTTACCGCAATTTTGAGTATCAATTTGAATTTATTTTAAAGTACTACGCATGAAAAATACTAATGAGATACAAAACCGCATGTTTGCAGATCTTGAAAACCCAGCTATTTTCGAAAAGGCTCAACAGTACGGGCGAAAATATTTAGATGAAATCTTTGATAGAAATGTATACCCTACTGAAGATGCATTACAAGACTTAAACAACTTTGACGAACCCTTGCCGACATCATCTTCTGATGCCATTAATGTTCTAAATCTTTTACAGAGGTTTGGTTCACCAGCTACCGTAGCTACAATAGGGTCAAGATATTTTGGGTTCGTTTCAGGATCTGCAGTACCAGCAGGCCTTGCTGCAAAAACACTTGCAACCTATTGGGATCAGGCCCCCGCGATGCATGTACTTTCTCCAATAGGATCAAAACTAGAAACTGTAGTAGAAAAATGGTTGAAAAATTTATTCAATTTACCCGATCGAACAGTAGCAGGTTTCGTTAGTGGAACTTCTACGGCCAATTTCTGCGGTATAGCTGCAGGACGGTACCGCTTATTACAGCGCTTAGGTTGGAATATAAATGATCAAGGAATGTTTAACGCCCCTAAACTGCGTATCGTAACGGGTAAACATGCACATTCAACAGTTTTAAAGGCCATCAGTTTATTAGGTTTTGGCAAATCAAATATCGAGTGGGTTGCTGTAGATGATCAAGGTAGAATTGACCCAACACAATTACCTTCTTTAGACGAAAGAACAATTCTAATTCTACAAGCGGGTAATGTAAACAGTGGGTCTTTTGATGATTTCAATCGCATATGTAAAATTGCCAAAGATGCAAAGGCTTGGGTACACATTGATGGTGCATTTGGTTTATGGGCGGCTGCGGTTTCAAAATTGAAACATTTAACGAATGGAATGGAGTTTGCCAATTCTTGGGCGGTTGACGGACATAAAACCCTTAACACTCCATATGACTGTGGTGTCATCTTATGTGAAGACCAAGAAGCTATAAAATCTGCCTTGCATATGAGTGGCAGTTATATTGTGACTAGTGAACAACGAGATGGCATGTTTTATACTCCTGAAATGTCACGTAGAGCTCGTATTATTGATTTGTGGGCCACTATGAAATACTTAGGTAAAACTGGTATTGATGAAATGATTTTAGGCATGCACCAAAGGGCAGTACAATTTGCAACAGAAATTAAAAAAATAACTGGATTTAAAGTTTTAAACCACGTTGTGTTCAACCAAGTTATTATTTGTTGTGAAAATGATGTCTTAACTGAAAAAGTAATGCGTAAAATTCAAGAAATGAGAGAATGCTGGGCCGGTGGATCTGTATGGCAAGATCATAAAGTCATTCGAATTAGTGTTTGCTCATGGGCAACAACCCCTAAAGATATTAGTCGCTCAGTACAGTCATTCGAAAAAGCTTTGGTTGAATGTCAATAATATAGTGCCTAATAAAATTAACAAACTACAAATAACTTATCGATGAAAAACGAAAATAATGACACCTTAACCTGGTCTGAATTTACTAAAGTAGAAATGCGTATCGGTACAATTATTTCTGCAGAAGTATTTAAAGAAGCTAGAAATCCCGCCTATAAACTCATTGTTGACTTTGGTGAATTTGGAAAAAGGAAAACCTCAGCACAAATTACTATGTTGTATATGCCAAATGATCTGTTAGGAAAGCAAGTGATTGGCGTACTCAATTTTCCGCCCAAACAAATTGCAAATCTAATGAGCGAGTGTCTCATTTTAGGCGGTTTGGGCAAAGAAAAGGAAGTAATTCTAATTCAACCAGAACGTGCGGTGAAAAACGGACTTAGAATTGGTTAATTAATACGATTTAAAGCCATGCATCTAAAAACAAAATTTTTAATATTTCTACTTGCAATCTGCTTTATATTAAATTCTTGCCGAGAAAAAGACTCAACCGAATTTCAAGGACCATTTCATTCTAGTATTTTGGTAACAACTACTAATGCTGACGAGGATGTTATGACCTTAGAGGTTGCGTACACGGTAGCGTTTACCAATATTGAAAATCAAAATTGTTTGTTGGCATCAAATCAAGAACTAAATGCCATGGTTATTGAACCAACAATTAGAAGTGTGATTCGTTCTGTTATCGCAACATTAGAAGGCACCTCATTGAGTAAGCTTGAAAGTACTACAATGCGAACCAAAATGAATGCTCAATTCAATACTATGAATTTGTGGGTGAATGACCAAAATTTGAATGCTTGTCCGTTTCAGGTAGTTTCTTTCTATATCTCTAAAGCGACTAAACCTATTAAATCGACCCTCATGCCATTTTGAAAGTAATTTGTACTATTTGGTTGGACTTACCGATGAGGCCCCTCCAACGACTACACTAATCAGTTGTTTTTTCGTGCCTCGCTTAGCATAAAACATAAGCTCATTATCTGCCGCTCTAATAAAAGGTTTAGAAACCATTATAGGTAATCTGACTTCTTTATCATCAATCAATTTCTGATGTGAAATCGATCCTGAAGCATCAATTTTGATAACAAACAAATTTGGATTTCTACTATACCCTTGTTTGAAAATAATACGCTCATTGGTTAGCTTTTGAGGGTTTTCACCAGAATTTATAAAAAAATACATGTCTTCTTTATGGCCAAATGCAGAATAAGATGCATACGCTTCATCACCTTGAGTCACCTCAGCCTTATTTATGTTTCGTGCCCATTCCATATCTCCGTTTTTATTGATTTTGGCACAAACAATATCATTGTAATGATACCTGTTAACCTTTCTTGAGCTGTTGCCATCAAAATCTTCTCCTTCGGTTACAAAATATTCTTCAGCACTAAAAACAATCGCGTTCGAAGCGGTTACATGTATATCTTTAAAAATTAGGTTTTTAATTTCAGTATCCACCTCGCGACCAAATTTATCTAGCATGAACTGACTCGAAAACGCATTATACTTTTTACTCGCTACCGATAAGGTGCGAGGGTTTAATGTATAATGAACCAAACCATTGTATCTATTATCTTTTCTATCGGCATAAAAGCCCACTACGATTAATTCATTATCTAATAAAAGTGGTTTTAAAGATTCAGGAAATTTACCTGGTTCAGCAAATTCTTGAATATGATGATCTTGGTTGGTAACGCGCACCAATTCATATTGAAAACGCCTTTCTTTAACATCAAACCTACGTTTCTTAAAGAAAGCTTTCCCCATAAAATAGACCGTTTTTAAATCTTTTGAGATTTCAATATTTTCAAATGCATAATTCTTTTCTTGTGCTTGCTCGGTAAAATCATATTCCAATTGTTGCTTTAAATCAGTACTAAAAGCGTACATCGTGTATTTTTCATCTTTTCCGCTACGGTGTTGTACCGTAATTGCAAAAGCTGTTTTTTCTTGATTAAAATGTACCGCAGTAGAAAAACCATTACCAAATTTTCGATTGTATTTATTGACTGCTAAAGGATTTAATACTTCTTTTGAAGGTATGGTAAGTAATTTTCTTTCGGTAAAATTGAATTCTCCTAATGGCGTTTGATGTACTACATACTGATATGCAAACTCAAGGTCATTGTATTTTAATTCTAACAAATACAATTGACCATTTCTTATAAATCCATCAACCATATACTGCCCCGCATACTTATTATTATAGTCTTCTATAAGGTTCATGTCTGCATCGTACAGTTCGATGAAATGCCCCTTCGGACGCAATGGCATACCCCCGTAGTATCTTCGAACAATTACAGTATTTCCATTATCTGAGCCATTGATACTTAGAACTGTAGAATATTTATACCTATCGGAATAATTTTCTCCTAAATTGTATTGTACAGAAATTTCTTGTGCGTTTACAAAGAAAAATGATCCAAAAACTAGAAGCAAAAACATGCTTTTTCTTAAACTCATAAGCCGGTATTTGAGATATACTTATTCCCCTGGGAAGTCGGCCTTTCGCTTTTCTAAAAAGGCAGAAGTACCTTCTTTAAAATCAGCGGTTCCGAAACATTCACCAAAGGCTTTAATTTCAGAAGCATATCCATTACTATCATGTTTAAAACCAGCATTTACCGCTTTTATTGCATGACTAATAGCTACGGGGGAGTTATTCGATATTTTACCTGCAATTTTTTTACATAAGTCTAGCAATTCATTTTGAGCAACAACATGATTTACTAAACCATAGTTTAATGCTTGATCAGCGTTTATCATACTGGCAGTCATAATCATCTCCATTGCCCTTCCTTTGCCAATTAATTGCGGTAATCTTTGGGTGCCGCCATAACCAGGTATAACCCCAAGAGACACTTCCGGAAGTCCCATTCTTGCATTATCACTTGCTACCCTAAAGTGGCAAGACATGGCTAGCTCTAAACCACCTCCTAAGGCAAAACCATTCACTGCAGCTATCACAGGAGTTTCTAAATCTTCTACCAAGTCAAACAAAATCTTTTGGCCTTTCGCTGCCAATTTTCCACCTTGTTTCACTGAAAAATCAGCAAATTCAGAAATATCAGCACCAGCGACAAAAGCCTTTTCTCCACTGCCCGTTAAAATGATTACTTTAATATCATGATCATCCTCTAAATCAGAAAAAGCTTTACTTAATTCTTTAATGGTATCACGGTTTAGTGCATTTAATTTACTAGGTCGATTAATAGTTACCGTTGCAATGGCTCCTTCCTCATCGATAATGATATTGTCATACTTCATAATTTATTTTTTAAGTTTTAATAGTATTAACCTTCACTAGTCTAGACCCTATTAGTGTTTACCCGAAAAGTAAAGTTATTATTTTTGAATTCAGTGTTGAAATAAAAAGTGCTGTTTTAAGGTGATTTGACCTAGCTTTCCTTGGGAAAACGCACGGTGAAAACAGTACCCTTTTTAGGTTGAGAACTAAAACTAATACTGCCTTTGTAAGTTTCAACTATATTTTTAACCATACCCAATCCAAGACCCATTCCGCTTGACTTCGTTGTAAATTTAGGTTCAAAAATTTTATCCTTAAATTCTTCTTGAATTCCTACTCCGTTGTCAGCTACAGTAATCTTCACATAGTCTGTTTCTGAACTAACAGTTACTATTATTCTTGGGTCATCAACATCTGGAACCGCTTGAATGGCATTCTTAACTAAGTTAGTTACTACACGAATCAATTGAGTTCGATCAAGCTTGGCTATAATTTCTTCATTTTCAGATGTAAAATGAATATAGTCTTCTGTAAATATATCTAAGGCTAGTTTAACTATTTTAACGACATCAAGCGTTTCATTTTGTTGTGCCGGCATTTCTGCAAAATTAGAAAAAGCAGAAGCTATATTGCTCATCGTATCAATTTGCTGAATCAAAGTATCAGAGTATTCGGCCACTTTATTTTCAATATCAGGGTCATTAGCATCAAATTTTCGTTCAAAACTCTGCACGCTTAAACGCATTGGGGTCAACGGGTTTTTGATTTCATGTGCTACTTGCTTTGCCATTTCGCGCCATGCCTGTTCTCGTTCACTACGAGCCAATTTAACAGCACTATGTTCTAATTCATCAATCATTGCATTATAAGAATCAACAAGTTTTCCTATTTCTGAACTAGGTTCTTCAATAAAAATCTTTTCATTGCTTTTGGTCAAATCGGTTTTATGCATCATATCTGATACGGTTTGCAATGACCTTGTAATATATTTAGAAATGAAATAAGCTAAGCCTATAGCTAGAAAAAGAAGCAGCACACAAACGGTACCTAATCGCAATAAAAACTCTCGTAATTCATCATCGTAAAACGAGTTGTCTTCGTAATATGGTAAATTTAAAATACCAATTGGTTTAAACCTTTGATCATTAATATACGTGTATGAAGCTTGATATTGATCTCCCGCGGCAGAATTACGTTGCACATACCTTTTCTCAATACTAGATTCTAGGTTGTTGAGAATTTCGGCGTCTAAACAATTAGACTGTGTTTGCATTTCAAATTTTGGTCTTGAACTTTTTATCAATTGCCCATCAAGATCGTAAATATTAAAAGGCGCTGATAAAACATCAGATATTTGGTAAATATCATCTTTGAAAATTAATCCTAAATACTCGGTTGTTCGCGGATAGGTAGTTTGCTTCAAAGTAAAGTTTACACTCTGTTTTACTTGGTCTTCTTTCTTGCCTAAGCGAACCTCATGATAATCTATAGTTTGTTCACGAAACTGGTAAAACGTCACCACTGCAATTAACACTGAAGAAATCATGACCAATAGAATCATGGTCACAAAAATGCGTGTACGTAGTGATAATTTTCTGAACAATTTATTGCTGTTTGAACTCAAAGGTAGCAAATATCACACCAAAATTAAGTGTTCGTTTTATAGTTACCTAGCAAGTCATTTTCTAGCCAAGAAATCTTTCGCACCTACAGATTTCTTTTAGATTAAGTCTCTGAATTTTTTCCTCGAATACGTTTATATAATCGAATACCTAACATTAATAGTATTCCAAGAACAAAAATTCCGACAACACCAAAAACCCAGTTAATGGCACTCTTTAAAATGACTAAAAAGATAACTGCGAACAATATGATTGTTGCACCTTCATTCCAAATACGCATATAATTTGAAGTATACTTCACTTGATCGCGTTGTAGTTGATTATAAATAACATGATTTCGGATGTGATACAGCCATAATAAAACCACAAAAGCTAGTTTTACATGCATCCATGATTGATTTAGTAAACCTGGATTTAACACTAACAATATCACCGCAAAAAGTGTGCATAATATAGCAGAAGGCCATGTTATGATTGTCCATAATCGCTTCGACATTAATTGAAGTTGCGAGGTTAGTATTTCCTTATCAGGTGATTGTTTATGAAATGCTTCGATGTGATAAATGAATAATCGTGGCATATAAAACAAGCCTGCAAACCAAGTCACCACAAAAATGAGGTGGAGCGATTTTATGTAGTTGTAATACTCCATAGTTCAGTATGAACAAATTTAGTGCATTCTATGACAAAAAAAACCAACCCGATACAACTACAATCGTATTGCACCAACACCTGCGTTCCATAGATTCTTATTGAAGTTCGGAATATCGGTATTTATAAGCATATTCGCTTTTTGTTTTAATGTTTCCCACTGGGCATCAAGTTCGCGTTTGCGATCTTTTGATGGTTGATTTACTCGAGGAATGGTGCTATTTGTAGCATCAATCAAAAACAAGTATTCGGCAGTAAATTTATTTGGGAAATTTTCCACGTCATCATAAGCTTTCGATTTTCGTTGAATCATATCTTTATCCCAAGCATCTAAGTCATTTAAAAGTTTTTCTCCATCGGCTTTCAATGCTTCGTCAGTTACATCTTTTAAAATGCTTTTAACTTGCTGCCGCACCTTATTTAAAGCATTTACTTTTTCATGCATTTGTGTTAACCGTTCTTCCATATCTGACATGAAATTATGGTATTCTAAATACTGTTCATCAGTAGTTACATAGGTTGGCATGGCTACAATTTTACCTTTGGTAGTTACGGTGTTACCATTTGTTTCAATTTGAATAGTGTAGGTGCCCGGTGGTACTACATGCCCACTAAATCTAGATTCTATATAAGCCCCAGAAATTCCTGGTAAAATTGGTGTTTTCATATCCCAAACAAAGCGATTCAAGCCTTCTTTCTTCGATAGTATCGGTGCAGGTCTCGGTCCACCACCGTTATGAGGTATATAGTTTTCATCTTTTTCTGAAGAAAAACTACGAATCAGTTTTCCTGAAGCATCTAAAATTTTCATGGTGAGCATCATAGAATCTTTCATCTTTGGCAATTCATAATAGAGTACCATTCCATTAGCCGGATTCACTCCTGCTAAAGTATTTGTGCCATCAAAAGCATCGGTCTTTCCGCTCATAGGACTATACCAGGAGCCATTCATGGCATCTTTTGGTTGGTATAGTTTCATTTGATAATTGCGACCATCATGTGAATTGGTAGTTTTTCCCATTTCAAATTGTGATAGCAAGGTTAAATCATCTAATATCCAAAAAGCCCTTCCTGAAGTGGCAACGATTAAATCGCCTTGATGTATTTTAATATCTGTAATTGGTGTTTTAGGAAGGTTTAATTGAAAAGGTTTCCAAGTTTTACCCCCGTTCCAAGAAAGATATAGGCCTTTTTCTGTTCCAGCATAGAGTAAATTTTTACGAACAGGATCTTCGCGAACCACTCTTGTAAATGCTCCATATGGTATTCCTGAAGAAATATTTGACCATGTTACCCCATAATCAGTGCTTTTATATAATGCAGGGGTATGATCATTGAATTTATACTTTGTAGTGGCTATATATACGGTAGCCTGATCATGTGGAGAAACTTCAATAGCATTTACCAATGTTTCCCCTAAATTTTTTGGAGTTATATTCTGCCAACTTTCTCCATTATTTCTAGTGATATGTACATACCCATCATCACTTCCAGTATAAAAAACACCAGCCTGATGCGGTGATTCTAGCACATACGCCAAAGTGCCATAATTCTCAGCTCCTACCGCCTCGTTTGTGTATGGCCCACCACCATTGCCTTGTTTGGCATCAATATCACGTGTCAAATCAGGAGACATTTCTTCCCAAGTGACACCCATATCTTTAGTTCTTAAAAGCAATTGAGCACCGTGATAAAAGGTATTTTCTTCATGCTGCGAACGCAAGGTTGGCGCGTTCCAGTTATATAAATATTTCATATTTCTAGCCTCTCTACCCAAATATTGAATTGGCGCTGCCATTACTTGAGTGGAAGCTCTTGATTTCATATCTAACACATCAATAGTACCTAAATAACTTCCGCCCATTACATACCTAGGATTATCTGGGTCAAATGCTAAAAAGGCACTTTCACCTCCTGCAGACGGACTAAAATCAGACATGGTTATGCCACCTCTTCCAACCGACATATTGGCTACCATGGCAGAAGAATAGTCTTGTTGACCGGCATAAATATTATACGGAAACTGATTGTCTGTATTAATACGATAAAATTGGCCTGTAGGCATATTTACTTGAGAAGACCAAGTTTTTCCAAAATCAAAGGTAACCGCTGCGCCGCCGTCGTTAGCAATGACCATATTCAATGAATTCTTCGGATTAATCCATAAATCATGAAAATCACCATGAGTACCAGTAATGCGCTCCCAATTTTTACCTCCGTCTAAAGAACGAAGGGCCGGTGCACTCATAACGTAAACAATATCTTCATCTTGAGGGTCAGTAAAAACTTCAATATAATACCAGGCACGTTGTACCAAACGGTTATCGCCACTGGCCATACTCCACGTTTTACCTGCATTGTTTGAAACGAATAAACCTCCTTTATCAGCATTGGTATCACTTTCAATCAAGGCGTAAACCTTATTTGAATTCGCAGGACTCACAGAGATAGCCATTTTTCCTTTTTCTTTCGGAAGTCCTTCTGTCATTTCAGTCCATGTTTCACCAGCATCAGTTGATTTATATAAACCACTGCCCTCACCACCACTTACAACCATATTTGGTTTTCGTTGATGTTCCCACATTGCGGCATACATAATTTCAGGATAATTAGCATCCATAGAAAGTTCTGCTGCCCCAGTCAACTGGTTTACAAAAAGGGTGTTTCTCCAAGTTTTACCTCCATCAATAGACTTATAAATACCCCGCTCTTTGTTAGGGCCATATAGCTGGCCTTGTGCCGCCACATATACTATATCAGGATTGGTTGGATGAATTATGATTCTTGAAATATGTTGGGTTGCCTTGAGCCCCATTTGTTTCCACGTTTTACCAGCATCGGTTGATTTATAAACACCATCTCCGTACGAGGTCATTACCCCTCGAGGTGCATGTTCACCCATACCAACATAAACTATATTAGTATTATACGTTGACACTGCAACTGCACCAACAGAACCCATTTCAAAAAAACCATCCGAAATATTTTTCCATCGTTGCCCAGCGTCTTCGGTCTTCCATAGACCTCCACCTGTGGTACCCATATAATAAGTCATTGGATCTCCAACTACACCAGAAGCCGAAACCGATCGCCCACCACGAAACGGACCAATATTTCGAAATTTTAACGGCTTAAAATACTCTTCAGCCGTTTGTGCAATACCTATTGTTGAAGTAAGTAGGATTAATAGTACTAATTGGAGTTTATTTTTCATTTTGGGTGTATTGTTAAATTTAGATTGTTGCACTGTAGACTTCACAAATTAGTTAAAAGTAAACGTTTAGATTCATCGACCAACAACTACTCTTCTATAAACAGATAATTTAAATTTAAGGCATTGAATGCTTTGTTGAATTCTTGTAACTCGGTATCGAGCATGGTATCGAAAGCCTTCAATTGCGTTTCTATCTTACCAGTTAATTCTTGCTGAACCGCAATGTCTTGTTCTGTTGGAGGAAAATCATCTAACCCAACTAAACTATTCAAATGAGCCAATTTGTTCGTCAATCGAATGGGGAAGTTTAAAGGGTCTTGATTACTTCTATTTTTAGTTTGATACAAGGCCTTTTCGATCTTACCGAACTCCTCTTTCATCTTTTTTGCCTTTTCCACAAGTTCTTTTGTCTCCGCATTGTCTTTGTACTGTTTTGTAAATGCATCTAGTTGTGCGTTTACACCACGAATCTTTTCAATAGAACTATGCGCGCGATCTACCGTTGTATTGATTGCCGTAATAAAATCATACTGTTTTTGCATATCGGCTACCGAAACCTCTGCTCTAGGATCAGGTATTATCTTAAACTCTTGAGTTTGATTCGTTCCGTTTACATTTAAATGCACTTTGTAATCTCCAGGAACCGCTTTAGGACCGGTAAAAGTTGCCCACCAAAAAATCATTCCTTCTAATTTATCAGCTTCTTTACCTCTAGTATTCCACACATGAGTATTACCTCCTTTTTTAACCTTCAGCTTCTTTCCTTTTTCTTTTGATGCCGTACTGAAAGATGCCAAGGTATCACCTGCCATTGTAGTATAAGTAAGGGCGATAGAATCTTTTTCTGAATAATTTTTCAAATAGAAATGAGAAATCACTCCATTAGGATGGTTTGCTCCCTCCGTTTTAGAAGGCTTTGAACTTGCTCGCCCTTTAGTTCGGTAACTTTCTTTTGGCTGATACAATATGGCTGCGTTATTTTTCTTTGCTGCATCTAATTGATGTAAAACGGTGAGGTCGTCTAAAATCCATAAACTTCTACCTTGGGTAGCTACAATCAAATTGTTGTCTTTAATTGCTAAATCGGTAATAGGAACAATCGGAAGATTTAGTTGAAACTGACTCCAATTAGAACCTGAATCAAAAGAAATATACATACCGGTTTCTGTACCTGCATAGAGCAAGCCCTTTCTTTTTGGGTCTTCGCGAACTACCCTAGTAAAGTGCTCATTATTTATACCGTTCGTTATTTTATTCCAAGTTTTTCCGTAGTCCGTAGTTTTATAAAGATATGGTCTAAAATCTCCTAGTTTGTAACGGGTTCCTGCAACATAGCACGTACCCTCGTCAAATGCAGAAGGTTCAATACTGTTGATCATGTTCCATTCTGGCATTCCTACGGGAGTCACATTTTCCCATGTGGCACCACTATCTTTTGAAACATGAATTAAACCGTCATCACTTCCAACCCATAATAGGCCTTCCTTCATCGGACTCTCATTCGCAGCAAAAATGGTACAATAGTATTCTACACCTGTATTATCTTGCGTAATAGGGCCACCACTAGAGACTAATTTTGCCGGGTCATTTCGGGTTAAATCATCGGAAAGTAATTCCCAACTTTGCCCTTCATTGGTACTCATATGTACATGCTGAGAAAATGTATATAATTTCTTCGGATTATGTCTACTAAACATAATCGGAAAATTCCATTGAAAACGATATTTCATACCTTCCGCCCCATATCCCATAGGATTATCAGGCCAAACATTGATGCCTCTAACAGTACCCGTTTTGTGGTTTACTCGAGTTAAAAATCCGCCATAACTTCCACCGTAAACGATGTCATTATTCAAAGGATCTACGGCTATATGGGCAGATTCACCTCCCGCAGTTTCCTCCCAATCTGCTTCGCTAATACTACCCCCATCACTTCTATGATTTACGCGTAAAGTTGAATTATCTTGTTGTGCAACATAAATTCGATATGGGTGCGCATTATCTGTGGTTACTCGATAATACTGTGCTGTTGGTTGATTGTAATAGGTACTCCATGTTTCACCGCCATCATAAGAAACCTGAGCACCACCATCATCACCAATAATCATGCGTTTTGAATCTTCTGGTGCAATCCATAAATCATGATGATCACCGTGTGGTGCATTAAAGGTGTTGAAGGTTTTTCCTCCGTCTGTTGACTTGTGATAACGAACATTTAGAACATACACTATATCTTCATTTTCTGTATCGGCGTACACTCTGGTATAATACCATGCCCGTTGGCGTAGTTTTCGTTCTTCATTTATACGTGACCAAGTTTCACCAGCATCATCACTTCGGTACAGTCCGCCCTTATCTTTATTCTCTACAATTGCCCAAACTCGCTCTGAGTTTTTAGGAGAAATTGTGACACCAATAATTCCTAAGGTATCTTTTGGAAAGCCTTCATTTTTTGAAATCTCTTTCCATGTTTCTCCACTATCAGTACTTTTCCATAAACCCGAACCATCACCACCACTACTTAAACTATAAGGCGTTCTTTTTGCTCGCCAAGATGAAGCATATAAGACTCTAGGATTATTCGGATCAAAACTTAAATCGACAAATCCTGATTGATCATTTACAAAAAGTTTTTTGCTCCATGTTTTTCCTCCATCAACACTTTTATAAATACCTCTATCTTGTGTTGGTTTATAAATGTTTCCTAAAACGGCTGCATAAACTACATCTGAATTGGTTGGGTGAACGCGAATACGAGGCACATGACGACTATTTTTGAGTCCTGCAGATGTCCATGTTTTACCACCATTTTCAGATTTCCAAACACCATAACCTGAAGAAACATTACCACGAAGAGTTTTTTCACCACCTCCAACATAAATTATATTAGGGTCACTTTGGGATACCTCAACGGAACCTATACTACCGCCAAAATAACCATCTGAAATATTTTCCCAAGTACGGCCACCATCTAATGTTTTCCAAACACCACCGCCTGTGGCACCCATATAAAATAAATTAGGTTCACCTGGCACACCGGTTACCGCAGCAGATCGACCACCTCGATGCGGACCAATGGAGCGATATTCCATACTTGAATATAATTCTTCGGCATAGGTTGTTTCTGCCGCTTTTTCTCTTTTACGACGTTGTGCTTCTGAATTTAAAGGAAGTAGAAATAGGGCAGCAAAAAACAGCCCTAGAAGGTTGTAGTGATTTTTCATTTTAGGAGTTTTAATTAGTCGGTATTAAAAGTAGCAAAAAAAAGCAATAGCTATTAGCAATTATCAGGTTCAATAACTTCTTTCTACAGAAGCACATAAAATCAGCAATAGTTAACTACAGCGTATAAATTAATTTTTACCTTAGTACTACGTATGAATGTACTTCTCTTAATACATATTTTCACTACCATTTTCATGTGCGGACTCTGTTGGTTTGTGCAAATTGTTCACTACCCCCTTTTTAAATTAGTGTCACCAAAAGATTTTCCGGAGTATCAAAAAGGAAATTTCGTCACCGGATTTGTTACCGTACCCATAATGACTATAGAATTGTTTTCTGGGCTATGGATTTTATATAGCAATTACAGTTCTCTTTTCTTAGCAAACATGATCTTGTTGGTATGTATTTGGGGCAGCACTTTTCTTTTTCAGGTTCCTACCCATCTTGCTTTAGTCAATGACCCATCAGAGAAACTATTCAATAAACTTATAAGCACCAATTGGATACGAACCTTATGTTGGTCTGCACGAACATTACTTTTAGGGTATTTACTTCTGAATCTATATGGATGATGATACAGCTCAAGAAAAAACGTTACTTTTCAACTACATAAAAACACTATGGCGCATTCTATTTTCGGTCCTTCAAAAGATGAAATTTGGCAACAAATTGCAAAAGATATTGGTGGCGAATTTATAGACGGTGGTTTTTGGAACAAAGATGACCTACGTTATAAACATAATGAATGGGAGCTGCTTTTAGACACCTTTAAAAGAAGCCATGGCAAGAGTAGTAGTACTTACACGCGATTGCGCGCTCCGTTTATCAATAAGGATGGCTTAAAATTCAAAATATACCGAGAGGGATTTTTTAGTAAAATCGGCAAGTTTTTCGGAATGCAAGATCTTGAAATTCGCGATGCTCGCTTCAATGAAGGCTTTGTAATTCAAGGGAACAATGAGAAGCAAATAAGTCGCCTGCTTGACCATTACCAGCTCAAAGCACTTTTTGAAATGATTCCAAAATCAAATCTTGAAATCAAAAAAGATGAAGGTTGGTTTGGTAAGAAATACCCAGAAGGCGTAGATGTACTCTATTTTGAATGCTGGGGGATTTTAAAAAACAAGGAAACCTTAAAATTACTGTTTCAACTATTCGGAATTGTTCTTGACCGACTGGTTCAAATTGATTCCGCCTACGAAAATGATCCTGGCTTGACCCTTTAAAAAAGCCAAGCTAATGTTAGCTGATATTTTAGGAACGTTCAACTTACAGAAAAAGCAAACACACGGGCCTAGGTAGTTTTTGCTCGCTTTGAAAACTTAATGTCCCCAATTCTTGATCTCTTTTAAAAACCGAAATGTTGTTCGAATTTTGATTAGCAACTAAAAGAAACTTACCAGTTGGGTCAATGGTAAAATTACGAGGCCAATCACCATGTACCGATTCACGACCCACCAAAGTTAATTGCCCAGTATGCTGATCTCTTTTGAAAATCACGATGGTATTTTCCCCTCGATTAGAACCATATACAAACTTTCCATCAGCAGAAATATGTATATCTGCACAGAAACTCTCTCCATCAAAATCTTCCGCTAATGTGGAGACTTTATGGACAAATACATAACCGCCCACAGCATTCTTTTCAAATACAGCAATGGTTGAATTCAATTCGTTAATCACATATAAAAACCTTCCGTTTTGAGTGCTGGTAAAATGACGTGGCCCAACACCCTTCAGTAACGGAATGGTAGCTTTCGCCTTGGCACTTGCCGATGGTTCGTCTCTGTATTCTAGTAAGGCGTCTAAACCTAAATCTGCCACATAAATATCATCATTTAACCATTGTATCATATGTGCATGAGCAGTTTTAGTACTATCGATTGTAGTATGATTCATAACGATAGTTGGTTCTGATAATTTACCATCGGCTGCGATATCGTAAACATTAGCATTTCCGCCAGAATAATTTGCCACTCCCAATTTGTTTCCTGAAGGTGACAAACTTAAGTGACATGGGTGGGCACCGCCACTCGATACGGTTTGAATTTCAATTAAGCTATCATTTTCCATGCTAAAAGCCGTAACCGCGCCAGCTCCATTCTGATAATCATTGGTCTCTTGTACAGCGTATAAAAAATCATTCTCCGCACTTATTGTTAAATACGAGGGATTCTTAATTTTTGCCGCCAACTCAGGTTTTGAAAGCACCCCTTTGTCAGAATCAAATTGCATCTTATAAATACCATCACTATTGGTATCGGTATAAGTACCAACATAGAGCGTTAAGGCTTCAGAATGTTGATTTTGGTTACAATTAAAAAATGTCATAGACAGTACTATAAAAGCTGTTATTTTAATCTTCATTGCCCTTATGATTAATTTTAAAATCTAAAAATAGCGCAAATAAAACTTTTGCGACTTAAATGTGTATTAGGGTATCAGTTTCTAAGCCTTACGTTTTCTTATTTGCTTCTGATAAGTAGGCTATTCTATTTCTCTCAAGATTTTTATATCTTCAGAAATTACCTGATATCGGGTATTTTGAGATTGCATTTTTATGCGAACTTTGAGAACCAAACCAAAAATCAACACCATTATGAAAAATTTAAAAAACATAGTCCCTGTATGTTTTATGTTAAGTCTAGTTTTTATTCCATTACAACTTGCGGCTCAAGACAAGCAAATGGGTGATGCAGATGACGCGAAATTGATTGTTAAAAAAGTTGGAGGTTTTGAAGAATACAGCTCTACTTTAGATTTAAATGACAATCGGAAACAACTGCTCATGGCTGGCCAAAATTATCAAACCAATTACGGTATTTATGTTTCTATTGAAACGAATAAATCATCTTTAGGTTCAAACTATAAGACTTTTAAAAATATTGAATTTGAGATTGTTAATTACAAACCGACATATTTTATTGGAATTGATTCCATAGTTGTAGCATCAAATAGAGCGAAAAACGGACTAACATTTAAAGTATATACACGTGCATTAAGTGACATAACCTCATACAAGATTGAAAATAAATCACTTAAAAACATTCATTTTGAAAATGGAAGTTTTTTACATTCTGAGCGGTATTTGAATCCGATGTTTCCTGAAAGAGATAGTGATGGCCAGATTTCCTTTGATTCAAAAGGCCGAATTAATTGTCTGCCAGATAATGGTAAAGCCTTCGACTTTGAATTTTTCTATAAAGACGGTCGCCATGTGGTTCGTAAAGAAGATTATGATCAAGAGGATAAGCCTCAAACCTATATGAATGAAATAGCTTCTACCTTACCAGGTCGGCGATGTAAAGAAAGTTATAACAAAGTACTATTTTAATGAGTAAATCTTTTGCCCTTATTTTTATTTGCTTTTTCACCTTTTCAAACATCAATGCGTTTGAACTAGAAGACTTTTTTAATTTAATTAAAAATCAAAACTTTGTAGAAGCTGGCACCTATGTTTCTAGTTTAGAAAATGGAGAGCAAAAAAACTTGTACAATGTCTTAGTCAACCTTCATATCAGCGAAACCAGTACATCATTACCTACCGAAATTTTAGATTCCGACCCAGAAGAAATAAAATTTTTAAAATTTTTAATTATAGGTCACCAGTTTAAATATGCCGAAAGACAAGATAATTTAAAAGCATTTATAAATTTCTCAGAAGCCTTAAAACTTGGCGAGCGAGAGAAAAATCCTGTTTTAATAAAAGCTGCTTTAATTGCTATTTTAGAATTGTTTAGAGCTGAAATTTTTATCGGTAGTAAGCAATATAAACCTTACCTAGAACGGTTTGTTGAGTTAGAATCAGACAGAACTGATAGCATACTAAGCATCATTTATAACCTAGTTTTTTTTACAAAAGGAGACGATGAATTGGATAGTGTAGATAGTCAATACTATAATTATTACGAAAAGTTAGATTCTATTTTCAAAAAGGTTCCAAAGTCTCATGATTTTTATTCAAAATATTATTTCGAAAAAGGTATTTTTTATAAAATTGAAGGTGATTACGAAAAATCGGAGGACTTTTTTATAAAGGCCGATAGCACCGCTGCTACAAAGCCATATATGAAAAAGATAAGAGCTGGAATTGCATGGCAGTTGGCGTCGATAAACTGGGAAAGCAATCAACTAGAGAAAGCAAAAAGTTACTTAAAAATTTCCAAAAACAACTCTGAAAATTTAAGGGATGAATTTTACAATGACCGTCTTAGTTCATTAATCTTTTATAATGAAAACACTTTCGACTCTGCATATCATTACCTGCGTAAATCGGTTGATACTGAATATTTATTAGGGTATAAAAACAACACCTTAGAATCTTCAATATTATCGGTTCAAAATCAAACCGATAAACTAAAACTCGACAAACTTGAACTCGATGCTGAAAATAGAAAAACTAGAAACTGGGTTGCCGGTTTAGTGGCCCTTTTACTGTTAGGTACTACTATTGCATTTTTAATTAATAGTAATACTAGACGAAAACAATTATTGGCTGAACAACAGCAGAAACTTCAAGAACAAAAAGTTGCAACGCTTTTAAAAGAACAAGAATTATCTACTATCGATGCAATGATCGAGGGTCAAGAAAAAGAACGACAGCGCATCGCCAATGACTTGCATGATGACTTAGGTGGTTTAATGGCTACGGTAAAACTTCATTTTAATTCTTTGAATTCAAAAGTTAAAGATGATACTGACGATTTGTATATTAAAACCAATAATTTAATTGATGAAGCCTACCAAAAGATTCGTGCCATTGCACATGCTAAAAACTCTGGTGTAATTGCCAAACAAGGGTTGTTGAAAGCAGTAGAGCAAATGGGAGAAAAAGTATCAATTGCTAATAGTATTTCTATTGAAGTTAAAGACTTTGGCCTAGATAATCGGTTAGAAAATAGTTTAGAGCTCACCTTGTTTCGAATTATACAAGAGTTAATTGCCAATATCATAAAACATGCAGAAGCTTCGAAAGTAAATATACATTTAACAAATCACGGCGACACTTTAAATATTCTCGTGGAGGATAATGGCATTGGTTTCAAACCAACCAAAATAGTTACATCATCAACAGGCATAGGATTAAAAAGCATAGACCAACGTGTGGCTCACTTGAATGGTTCTTTTGATATAGAATCTGAACCGGGGCAAGGCACTACCATAATAATTGATATACCCTTATGATACGATTAGCGATAGCAGAAGATCATCAATCATTAATTGATGGTTTAGAATTACTTTTAAAATACGAAGATGGTATTGAAATTGTTGGCACTGCCAACAATGGAGAAGAGCTTCTAAAAATTGTAAAACATAAAGAACCCAACGTAATTATTACTGACATTCGTATGCCGAAAATGGATGGTATTCAAGCAATGGGTCTTATTAAAAAAGAATATCCACATATTCGTGTTTTAGCCTTTACCATGTTTGATCAAGACGATGCAGTTTCACAGATGATCGAAGCAGGTGCATCAGGCTATATTTTAAAAAACACTTCTTTAAATGAGGTTTTAAAAGCGATCTTAACAGTAGCCGATGGCGACACTTATTTTGATGGAAACATCAACAGTAATATACTTCAGAAAGATGCTTCACAAAAATCAAAAGGACTATTGACTAAAAGACAAAAAGAAATCTTAACTCTAGTTGCTCAGGGTAAAACCTCAAGAGAAATTGGAGAAGAATTATTTATAGGAATTCACACGGTTGATACGCATCGTAAGAATATGATTCGCATTTTAGGACTTAAGGGAAAAGGAGAATTACTGCGCTATGCTTTAGAAAAGAAATATGAATTTTGATTGGAGGATGTTCTGTTCCAATGCTAAAAAAGCTCCTATTTTTAGCCTTTTTTTATAGTGACACATAGCGAATGACGGAATGAAGATAAAAGACAATCCTACAATTCCAAGCGTTAATAAGAGACCACTCGTAATTGGGTCAAATTGCCATTGCATTAAAATAAAAAGCATTCCTATTAAAATCATTATGGCACAAACAGCACCAGATACATAAACTAATTTTCTCATAATATTGGTTTAGTTATTAATAAGTTAAATATAGCCATTTGCGAAACCTCTAAAAATCACTATTATCAGTTATATTAAAGATTACCAATTACTGGGTATTGTTTCGATTCAGAGGATTTGACAAATTTGACAAAGACAACAATTTTTTATATTTTGAAAGTGAACTAATTCAATCACCACCAGAATGCACCGTTTTAAATTTCTATTTTTCATTGCTATCATTGGCTTAACACCGGTATTCTTATCTGGACAGGGGTTTCAAAATATCGTTATTGAAGCAGTTGATGATCTTTGTTTTGGTCGGCAAAGTGAAGGTACCGACGCTGAAGCGGAACTTATTATGGACCAAATGATGGCGCAAATGCAGTTGAAGCGACCTTTTAAAATTCGTAAATGCCCATCCATTGGAAATGCTTACGCCACAATTCAACCAGACGAAAACAACAAGCAACAAGCTTACATACTATATGATCCGATTTGGCTGAAAGAAATGGCCAATGCTTCAAAAACTGATTGGGCCTCTATCGGAGTCTTAGCCCATGAAGTTGGGCATATTTTATCATATCATGCTTTAGATAAAAAGGGAAGTAACCCGAGATGGGAAATTGATGCAGACCGATTTGCGGGAAGTAGGCTAGCCATGATGGGTAGTACGTTAGAAGAAGCACAAAGTATGTTTAAGAATTATACCCAATTAGAAGACAGTAGAACGCATCCTGGTAGAGACAAGCGTCTTGAAGCGGTAAAAACCGGATGGATGAGTGTAAACAATCCTGTTAAAAGAGTTATTCTTAATGAAAATACGGCAGAGAGAGATGTGAGTCCTGAACTTATTGTCAATCGATACTTTGAGTCTTTAGGCGGATTTAAAGCTTTAAGTCAAATTAAACAAATCAACTTCAAAGAAACCTTTTCAGAAACCAAGGGCGAAGATCTTAATCAAACCCCTATTAAATATACCTACGACTATGAGCAAACAGTCAATAAATTATCAATTATAGATAGGGCATCTGAAACGGAATATTTGATAAAAAATGATACTCTTTTTTATAAATATACCGATCAAGATAGTTGGAAAATTGGTGCTCCTAGATTAGGTACTAGTTTTGACCAAGACCCATATATGTTTAAAAATCAAATTCAACCCAGTACAAAAAACTTTTTTGATGACTTTTTGTTGGTTTCTAATCCGGAGGTGACCTATTATAAAGGTAGGCGTCGAATTGCTGACGAAGAGTGCTTTTTATTAGAAATGCCCGAAGAAAAGATAGAAATCGGAAACCTTAATAAAAAAGGAAAGCGCATTGTTTTAACCAAGCAATATTACTTCAGCACCTATACGGGAAGATTGTATGGTATTATTGAACGCGAACAAATCTTAAATTTTAAAAAAGGGAAAATTAAAAACCCGAAAACCATCGAAACTAAAAAGATCATATCAGATTACGAAATGATTGATGATCTATATTTTCCTAAAGAAATTACAATTACCGAAACTGATTTAATTAATGATGTTGCTCAAGGCGAAAAACGATATCAACAGCGATCTATCTCTGAGTTCATTTTAGAGACAGAAGTAAAATAAACACTATTCTAAAGACATTTCTTACTTTTTAGACTCAAGACCCTTTACTTCCTTAAACTCTGATAATCAGTCACTCGCAACAAAATACCCAGTAGTAGGTATGTTGTGGTATTCAATTTCAAAATATATTTGAAATAATCGTTGAAGTCATTATTAATTCGACGTAAGCAACATAACAAACCTTTAAACATAGCTATTGTTTCATTACATTTAACAGCCTGTTTTACAGGCACAACCAAACCTAGTCAACCAAACCAAACAAATGAATACCAAATTCCTCAAAGTTCTCTTTGTACTTTTTGTATTTCCGATGATGTTATTATCTCAAACCAGTCACGGTTTTGCTTTTGATAACTACAGTGGAATTTATGGCGTTACTGCGAACCCTGCGAACAGCGTAGACTCGAAGTATAACATTCATGTTAATGTACTTTCATATAATCAATTAGGCACTTCTGATTTCGGTAGCCTCACTAATTTTCAATTAGAGGCATCACCTAACGGATTTAACGGGCTAGATTTTTCAAATAATAATGAAGATGGAATGACTGATGGCTATGCCTTTGGCCATTATGATATCATGTTACCGTCTGTAATCTGGAATTTTCATGAGAATTTTGCCGTCGGTTTGGTTTCACGATACCGGTCAATATTTGATTATAATAATGTTCGTGGTGATCTTTTACAAGTACTCTCTGAAGACCCCGAGCAAACCGATGACTTCACTTTCGATAATCAAAACTTAAATAACACGGCACATTCCTTTACTGAAGTCGGGCTCAACCTTTCAGCAGTGGTGGTAAATAGTAACTACCATTTTGTAAAATTTGGAGGTACTATTAAATACTATTCCGGCGAACGGGCCATTGAGGTCAGAGAAGCCCTAAGTGGCTCCTTAAACAACAATGACTTAGTCATCAATCAAAATACTACAAATCCTTTAATTCATTTGAATACTACAGGAAATAACACCTCTGAAAGTAGTCAAGAATCATTTCTTTCTTCTGCTTTTAATTTCTCCAATGCCGGATCAGGAATTGGCGGAGATGTAGGTATCGTTTATGAATACCGGCCAAGAGAAACCAATCGCGTTAATGTTAGAAGTAATAGTAGTGCGGTGAACAAATACAAAATTAAAATAAGTGCTTCGGTCTTAGATGTGGGTACCATCACTTACAAAGAAGCCTTGAAAGATTCGATTATTGTTAATAGTGCTGCAACGGTCGTTCCTAGTAATACTATAAATCAAAATAATAATTTGATTGCTAATTTGATAGGGAATGACAACACCACTAATATACCACGCCAGGGAGACGTAAAGTTTGCGCTTCCTCGCTCATTACACTTAAATTTTGATTACATCATTCTAAATGACAACAATTATTACATCAATTTGAATTATATAAAAAGCCTCAATACGGCTACAGATTTATATGCCAATACTCAAATGGATATTGTAACGCTCACTCCCCGATACGAGACACGAAAATTTAGCATTTATTTACCCGTGAGCTTAGCATCAAATACTGGCAAAATTACCGCCGGTTTAGGAGCAAGATATGGGCCGGTTACCATTGGTGCAGCAGCACTTAGCAGTATGTTCACTAATAACAAAGTAAGCCATTTGTATTTCGGCTTGAGTATACCATTAATGAAAGACTTATATCGCTAGTAGCAATACTTGTATAAATGATATGAAAATGAAAAGAAAATTATTTTTAAGCTTTTTTCTTCTAGTTGTAGGCTTTGTTCAAGCCCAATTTACAGCTATACCCGATGGAAATTTTGAACAAGCTTTGATTGACGCGGGCATTGACACCAATATGACTCGTGATGGTCAAGTATTAACTTCAGCCATTGAAAGTGTTACTTTCTTAAATTTAACAGGAGACCCAAATTTCAATGTCAATCAAAACGAAATCGGACTAAATATTCAAAATTTAGAGGGAATCAAAGGTTTCGTCAACCTAGAAACACTTTGGGCGCAAGGCAATGAATTGACAAGTCTTGATTTGGAAGGAATGTCAACATTAACTGATGTTAGAGCATTTTTTAATAATCTTACCAGCATTAACGTCAGCGGTCTTACCAACCTTCAAATTATTGGACTTAATGAGAATAACATAGCCGGTATAAACTTAGATTCAAACACATCATTAACGCAATTAGACATTACCGGCAATGCATTAAAAGGTTTAGACATTCGTAATAATTCGAACTTAACCAATATGACGATTAACGGAAACCCTGGATTATCATGTGTTTTGGTTACTGATGTTAACGCAGCAAATGCAAATGGAAGCTTTGTAAAAGATGCTACTACTAGTTATAGTGAGACCTGTCCTGGATTATATACTGCTATTCCTGATGCTATTTTTGAACAGTATTTAATTGATCAAAATATTGATTCTGAATGGGGCACTCCAAATGGAAAAGTACTGACTGCCGATATTGTAAATGTAAGTACACTAGAGTTAGCTAATCTTGGCATTTCGAGTTTGGCAGGTATTGAAGGGTTCACTTCGCTTGAAAGATTAGTAGCTACCAACAACAATATTAGCGCCATCGACATTTCTAACAATCTACTTTTAGAGCATGTTGGCTTACAAGAAAACCAACTGTCAAATTTAAATGTAGCTCAGAATACAGAATTAATTTATTTAGATGTTGCCCGAAACATTGGAATGACTACAATCAATATTTCGCAAAACGCAAAACTAGCAGTCTTCTTTGGTTTTCTAAGCAGTTTTCAAACACTAGACGTTACTCAAAATACCGCTCTAATTGATTTGGGCATGTCAGACAACCAATTATCAGAAATTGATTTATCTCAAAACAATTTATTAGAAACGATATTTTTAGACAATAACAATTTAACCGCACTTGATGTTTCTAATTTGCCTGTAAATCAAGTTAGAAAACTTTATACCTGTAATAACAATATAACATGCATATCAGTATCTGATGTTGCGGCAGCTGAAACAAAAACTTCAAGCACTTGCCCTGAAAGACCAACCCAACCTGATGGTTGGCATAAAGAAAATACTACGAGCTACAATTTAGATTGTACTGCCCAAGAGAAAATAGTAGCTATTACTGTAGCATCAAATCAAACGCTAGATGGCGCCAATAATTATGTAGTCACTAGCGCGAATGAACCTATTCAAATTGCATTCAATCTAGAAGATGAAAACGGTGTAGAATTAACGACGACAGATTTAGCGAGCTACAACATCATCGTGAATACCTTAGAGGCTACCAATCAAAACCCTGCTCAAGGCGGTAACATTAACACACCAGGCATTGATTTTGAACTTATTACGAATGAAGAAATTCAAGTAAATACTGTAAATAACGGTTCTGACGGCAATAGAACCGTCAATATGAACGGCGATAGCTTATTTGAAGCAGATGAGTTCTTCTTTGTGGAAGTAAGCACAACAGATCCCAATATTACGTTGAAAAATGCGGTAAGTGGGGTGGTACGTATTCCAGTGAAAATTATAGATAATGAAGTTACCAATGTTTCTCTTGAAGTCATTAATAATGGTATAGAAGGAAGTCAAAATGTAAGTTTAAGATTAAATTCTAGTTTGGTTAACAATACAGGAGCTGACATGCCTTTCACCATAAATTTACAAGATGGTAGCGCCTCAGAGGGCTCAGACTTTGAACTAAACAATACCACAGTATTGTTACCAGATGGACAATCTTCAGTTGATGTAGCTATTACCGTACTGACTGATCAAGATGCTACAGAAGGCACCGAAGATTTTTCAGCCACTGTAACCTATTCTGGAACGATTGAAGCCAATAGAATCAACATCACAACAGCAACGGTAACGCCCACAATTGCTGATGCTGTAGGTGGAGGTACTTTTGATGTTGCGGTAACGCTAGGTGGCGACGTTGTAAACATAGGTAGCGAAGAAAATCCTGAATATCAAATTAACGAGGGTGGTACTCTCCTTTTTAATTTAGAAGCATCAAACGGAGCCACCCTTGGTCAACAATATTTTATGCGATATTTTGATAATCAAGATGATCTTTCAACAGATTTTGAACGAAATTTCGAATATGTCGAAGAAGAACTTCAAATTATAGGCTTTACTCCAGATGAAATAAAAAACCCTGACAACACATACGCCATTAGTATTCTTACGGATGAGGCAGTCGACGAAACAGAAAAGGTTATTGAATTAACTTTCTATAGCGAGTCAATAGACTATACTCTCAATAATATGGAAAATAATAACCCCTTAAAATTTAGAATTAAAATTATTGATATTGATAATACATCTAGTTCTAGCATATTTGCTGCATTCGATAATTCAGGTGGAACAGAAGGGGGTACTGACACCTTTACGGTTACCTTAACCGAAGGCGGCGAAGAATGGTTAAACCCCTCCAATACTGATATTATTTTTCCTGTTGTCTTCTCGAACACTAGATTGAACGGGTCTGACATAGATCTTGCAGAAAGCGGTGACTATAACCCGGTAAGCGGAAATATTACAATTTCGCCAAATTCATCTACAGGTACTCTTGAAATAGATTTAATTCAAGATTCAGATCAAGATCATGAGTATTATGTTGCTACACTACAAAACCCCATTAGTTCGACACCAATATCTATATCAACTAGAGCAATTGAAGCTAAAATTATTGATCAAAATAGTCCGTTTATAATCAATGCCGATGTTTTAGGAATTAGTGTAGACTTTAGCGAAGGTGCTTGTTGTCCAAAGTACTTTGTAGAAGAAGGAGACTTAATCGAAATCGAATTAGAGGCGGAAAAAGGTGTAGACTTTAATACCCCCTTCTTTTTACAAGTTACTTATGGAGGAAGTGCAACAGAAAATATCGATTATAAAAATAGAGATACTCGAGCAGGCACTTCAGAAGCTCCAGATAATACCTTTGAATTTAGTGTCAAACCTAAAACTCCAGATAATACCATAGAAATTCAAATTTTACCAGACAATTTGAATGAAAATGAAAATTTTAGTTTTCAAATTGTTTCAGCCGAATCAAGTAAATATATATTTTCTGAATTTTGGACTATGAGTATCGTAGATGCCGTACCTATAAAAATAGAGAGTACAGTTAGCAACGCTTCTGAATCTCCTGCATCAAGCGGAGAGCTTACAGTAAGTCTATCTTCTGGACAACCTATAGATCGATCACTTAGTATTAGGTATGAATTAGACCTAAATAGTACTGCTTCAATTGAAGATTTTGAACCTTTACAAGGCTCAATAGAAATACCTCAAGGGCAAACAGAAGCCACCATAAGTATAACCCCTATCGATGATGATATCGTAGAAAATACGGAGTCTGTTATAATTAAGTTAATTGACGATACAGGTTACGCTATTGAAGATCCGGGGGTTGCCAGTGTTAACATTCAAAGTGAAGATATAGCACCAGTTACAGCCACTGTTATAGCTATCGACGATCAAGCTTCAGAATCAAATATTAATAACACAGGTGAATTTCAAATTTCATTGGACAAAATTCATCCAAACAATGAGGACACAGTCATTGACTTTCAATTTTTAACCAATTTGGTTAATGATGCTCAGAGTAATGAATATCGCCTACTTGATAACGATATGCAACCTTTAACCAATATGAATAATATCATTATTGAGGCTGGTAAATCAACCACAAGCATTTTTGTTCAAGCGCTTGATGATGATCTAGCAGAAAACGATGAAAATGTACGCCTACGTTTAGTACCGGGTATAGGTTACAATATTGGCTCTCAAAATGCTGCTACTGTTGAAATTGTAAGTTCTACATTTGATGAAAATAGTTTCGATGTAAAATCAGTTCGTGTTACAGCACAAAGTGCAATATGTGCTTCTAAAGATGAAGGGGGTATCTTAGTTGAAAACAGTTCAGGATTTAGATTCAACGTTTCGGTCGAAAAAGAAGATGATGAAAATGTTAAAAGAGATCAAAACCTTGATGGTAATAGTAACATCGTGTTCGAAAATTTAGTTATTGGAACCTATATAGTTATATTAGAAAACCTAACTAACCCCGAATTAAACACACCAAGTTTTAAAGTTCAAATTCAAAAACAAGAAGCTATTTCCGCAGAAGTCAATAGTGTTGATTTAAATTCAAAAACAGGAAACATTACGGTCTCGGGGAGTACAAAATACACAGTGACTGCGAACTTTAAAACCTATGATTTCAATTTTGAAACCATCGCATCTCAAACACTTTCAATTCCTCTTGAAAACGGACTGAACAGTATTTCTATTGAAGGTGCAGCAACTTGTCAAGGTAAAATATCAGAACAGATAATGATTGATGCATCTTATGTTTATCCTAATCCTACACAAGATATCATAACAATACTAGGTTTCAATAGTGGAGATCAGGTGTACGTTAAAATTTTCGATCCCACGGGAGGTATCGTTCTTGAAGAACAAAAAGTAATGCTAGAAAATCAATTGAAAATTAGTCTCTTGAACCTTCAAACTGGTTTATACCTTGGTCAAATAAAAACAGACAATGGTAGGCAAGTTACTTTTAAAATAATAAAAGAAAACAAGTAAATTATGAAACCAATTACCTTACTAATATGTTTTTTGTCTCTACTCATTTCGAGTTGTGATGGTGACTTTATAGAGGCGGAAATGGCTATTAATTTAGTGTACCCTTTAGCCAATGAAACTTGTGAAGATGCAAATTTAACCGAGAATAGTGTAGAAGTACCGTTTAGATGGACTGCCCAAGGAGATTTCGATAGCTTTTCTCTAATTATCGACGGAGAAACACGTAATGCTGAAATTATATTTGACGAGGATAAACAACAATACGAGGCTAAGGTTCCATTGGCTTATAGAAATAGTTATTCTTGGAAAATCTTAGGAAAAAGCACTTTAGATTTTAATAGTGAGGATCGAACTTTTTCGACACCTGCCACGTTTGAGAATAATAATTATGCACCTTACCCAGTTTTGATTGAGGCACCAATTATTTCACCTGGTCAAGTTATTTTAAATTGGACAGCTGAAGATCCTGATGGGGCGGCAGCTACTGATGATCTACGTTTTGAAGTTTATCTTGATGAATCTAACCCACCTACTACGCTTAGAAATACTGACAATTCACGGCTAACATCTATCACAGTACAAAATTTAGAAAGAAAAACGTATTACGTTTTAATTATCGCCATTGATTCCGAAGGAAACTCTTCTTCAAATACGATTAGTTTTGAAGGAGAATAATTTCATGCTTTTGAAGTTTTCTAGTTTTCTTATGCTGTTTTTTGGGGTCATTATTTGTAATTGTCAAGAAACAAAGAATGACCTAAGACAAGTAATGAGTTCGAAACAAATACTCCCTCTAAAATTCTCCTATTCTAACAAGCAGATGCGAAACCAGAGCAGTACGGAAAACTATATCAAATCTTACTTGTCATTTAAACAAAATGACATTTGGGATAGCATTCCTATTGAAATGAAAGCGCGTGGGAATTTCAGAAGAACTAACTGTTATTTTCCTCCTATAAAACTCAAAATAAAGGCCTCCAAAGCTGAAGGCACTTTATTTGAAGGCTACAAAAAAATGAAGGTTGTAATGCCTTGTCTGCTTCAGAATCGGTCAAACGATGATGTTTTAAAAGAATATTTGGCCTATCAACTTTATGAACTTATTTCTCCCGCTCATTTTAAAACCAGGTTGATTGCTCTTGAGTTTACCGACGACCCTAACAAAAAGATGGCTGATGACCCGCTCGCTGCTATTTTCATGGAAGTCACTCAAAGAAAATTTTATGCTGCAAACGATATTATTTTTACCAGAAGAAAACCCAAAACTCATCACTTCAATGCAATTCTAATCGAAGATGTTAAGAATGTAGCACAAAGAAATGATGCGAAAGTGCTAGATCGTTTCGTACACCCACTAGCACAAGATTCACAGGCTTCTTTACGGAATGCATTTTTTCAATTTATGATTGGAAATACCGATTTTTCTACTGCTTATGGACACAATCAAAAATTACTTTTTCTACATCATAAAGCCCTACCGGTACCTTATGATTTTGATATGTCAGGCTTAGTAAATGCCAGCTATGCCGTGGTCTCTAATATTAATGATCAAAACTTACCCATTAACGAAGTGACCCAACGTCATTACCGCGGTTTTCAAAGAGATACGAAAACAACAGCAGCAGTACGATCGGAGTTCTTAGCACTTAAAGGTGAAATGCTACAAGCCGTAGAGGAGTATAAATTGGTGTTTGAAAATCAAAAAACCTTTCAACAAACCAAGGATTTTATACTCGACTTTTTTAAGATTCTTGAAAGTGATGTTCGTTATCGTAAAGAAATCATTGAACAAGCAAGAATTAAATAAAAAATTACTTCAAGTAGCTTTTAAATTTTCTTTTGGTTTTGATATAGCGAATCAAATGTTTGTAATATTTAACAAAGCCAGCACTGAAAACTGTAACTAAGATTATAGGTGCTATTTTTAATACAATTCCGGACTTAAATAATAATAAGGCTATCCACATTAGGAGTATTGAAAAAACCAAAATAACCGCTTTTCTAACTGTTCTATAGCTAATTTTTAAACGCTTGTTTAGCCAGATGAAATAAACACTAGCAATAAAACTGCATATAAACATCAGAACGATCATCCAAAAATTAGAAATTTTATACATAAAACGATCTGAAATTAACATGGAGAGTATGTTTGCGTGAATTACAGCCCCATACATATCTGGAACACTTTTACCAGCTGTTATTGAGTTTAATGGCGTAAAATGCTTGTCTTCAATATCAAATGAATTTCCGGTGGGAGAACCCAAATACCCCAATATAACCGCCTTATCTTTTAGCAAGCTCAATTCTTCAAGCTCTATAATTTGTGAAGCCGTAAAATTCATAAAGTGATCTAAGTCGCCTTGATAATTAATCACTCTTGAATTTTCTAATTTGGCATCAAGCTCCTTTGAATTCCATTGATCTTCTGAAAGATATTGCCTTGCCATGGCCGCACTAAACGCGGGCAACATCTCCCCTTCCGATTCATAGAAACCAGTAAACTCTCGGATCACCCCATAATCAGGATTAAAATTAAAATTTGCAAAACCTCTGATTGCCTTTGATTTGAAAAAAGGATGACTATTCGTATTACTGCTATCAGGCTGAAAAATATAGGTTTGCACCACATTTTTACTTTTAAGTAATTGCGCCAATAAGGTATCTGTTTTCGTTTTTTCAAACGCTTTCAATATAACATCAAAACCAATCACTTTTGGTTGCGATTGTTGTATTTTTTGAAGTACTAAAGCCAAATGTTCTCTTGACTGATGCTCAATATTAACTAGTATAATATCTGTATTTACCGACGTTTTAGGAGCAAGCCTTTCAGCGTAATAGACATCTAAAAAGCTGAAATCTTTTAACGCCTTACTTAAGGGATTGAAAAACGAGGTGTTTAAAAAAAGTAATGAAAGCAAATAGCATGTAAACAACGATAACACCGTATTTACTAAGCCATCTCTGACTAATAAAAGGTTTTTACGTTTCTTTTTAGATGGCTTCTTCATAGAAGTAATTTCGTTAAAAAGAGCATAATTTGTAGTCTGAGCAAATAACTTCTTGTATTTCGGCTTCACTAAATCCTAAATATTTGAAGGCTATGATAATCGCATTGATTTCTTTCAACGAGTTTTGGTATTCCTCTTTCGTTAAAACATTCAATTGATTGAATTGAAGTTCATTTAAATTAGGAAAAGGAAACTCAGAAACCGACCATTCATACGATTGGCCTGGCTTTAAAATAAAATTATCAACACTCAACGTTAATGCGTTTCCTGTAAGGCCAATTTTAGATAAATGCTTTGTTTTTAAATCTCTTAAAAAAAAGAACAAATCTTCTTTATCCGTTTTGTTATTCCATGAAAACTTCACCTCTGGCGAGCCTGTTTTAACACTATCAATCGGTGTTATTAAAGCTATATTTCTTTCTTCACGATAAACAACGCCAGCCTCTTGCTTACGCTTATGTTGGTTTGTGAATTGTTGCCATACATAAACAAAATACTTTTGAGTTAACGACTCCTTTTCAATCTTCTTTTTATAATCCGTAATTGCAGAGAAAGCATAAATATTTGACTTAGATATTTCAAAAAGATCACCAATTTTATTCACAAACAATACGTAGTCATTCTCACCTAAATGCAGTGTGTCAGCATCTGAGAAAACACTACCTCTATTTAAAGTTTCTGTTTTATTTATTGTTGGTTTTCCTCTTTTTTTAAAAACATAATAGTTTTGTGCAAAACACACACTACCTGTAATAAAAAAGAAAAATACTCCTACTAATCGTGATAAAAATATCCGTTCCATTTGAATCTTTTATATAGCATATGTGCTAGTTTTTTATAATATCCTATGAGTCCTACGCTAAAAGCCACCACCGCAATCATACCTGCTGTTTTTAGCAAGACACCCGACCGAAATAACAGTAATGCAATCCAGACCATAACAACCATAAAGGCCAATCGAATTATATTGAGCCTTAAAATATAACTGGCTAGTTGTCTTTTTGCCAACCAAATAAAATAAGCTAATGCGATAAAAGTTAGTGCAATGGTCAAAAACACCAAAAACCAATTCGGCACCACTTTTATAAAATTATCGGTAATGATCATATTAATAATATTCGCATGCACTACTAATCCGAAGGTATCAGGAACACTTTTGCCAACAAACTTTGAATTCATTGGTGTAAAGTGTTTATCTTCCAAATCGAATTCATGATGCAGCTCGTCGCCCAAATAACCAAGCAAAACGATATGGTCTTTTACTAATGGAATCTCCTTTAAATTCATGACATCTTGATATTCTAAAACCAAAAAGTTATCACGATTTCCCTTAAAATTTATTGGTCTTTCTTTGAGCAAATAGGCTTCCCAATGTTCTTGCCACTTATTCTTTAAAAACATTTTAGAAATGGCTGTGCCAAAGGCTACCTCTATACGCTCTCCATTTTTTCGATATCCTTGAAAATTTCGTACAACTGTTGTTTCCGGGTCGAAACTAAAATTTGAATACGCATTTTTGTGTTCGGTACTAACTATAGCACTAGTGGATTTAACAACTTCTGTATTTGTTACCTCATAAGCAACCACCATATTAGACCCTTGAAGACTCTGAGCCAATGCTTGATCACCCATGGAATCTTTTTTTTGTTTAAAAATTACATCAATACCAATTACACTCGGCTTTTGTGCTTTTAGCTTATTAATCAGTTTGGCAATTTCACTTCTTTCTAACCTATTAACATTAACCAAAACGATACTTTGATTGATGTCACCTGCGGTATCATCTAGCTTTTCAGCATAATACAAGTCTAAATAACTAAAGTCTTTAAAGGCATTTTTAAAGGGTTTAAAAAAACTAAGATTAAGACTTATTAACGAAACCACACCCAACACCAAAAATGAAAAAAGCATTGCAAAAAATGCCTCTTTAAAAAGGGGTTTATTAATATTTTTGAACGGGTTTTTCATGTTATAAGTTAATTGCCTTACGCCTTATCATAAAGTATGCTATTTTGGCACCGCAGCTTTAAATTTATTTAACCTAGTTCTTAGACCTTGTGCATTGGGATAAGTTCTAACACCTTCTTCTAAAACAGCAATAGACTTTTGAAAATTATCATCCATCTTAGCTTTCAGCGTTTTATATTTTGACTGCGATTCAGTTGTATTATTTAAAGCGTTTATTTCTGTTATTGTTTTGTTGGCAATATTCCAATAAACTAGGGATAAGTTTAGATAAGCGTTATGTACCGTAGAGTAATTTTTTAAGTCATCTTTTCCTGCATCGATAGCTTGTCGTAAAAATTTAATAGCTTCTTTATCTTGACCTAAATTAAAAAACGAAGTTCCTAAATCATACTTTGCATAGACTTTTTTAGGTCTTAACTTTGCGGCAATCAAAGCATACTCTAAAGCTTTATTTCCGTCACCTTTCTTTATATATGCACTTGCCAAGTTATTATAAACATTAACATCATTATTTCTTTGAGTTTTTATGATTTCGAAAAATCTAATCGCGTCATCAATTTGGCCTTTATCAAAATAAAGTAATCCGATCTGTTCATTTACAGTATTGATCGAATTTTCAGCTAAACCTTTATAATTTTTTTTTATTATTATCAAGAGATACTCAAATCCGATATCGTATTTATTATCAGCGATATAAAAAGTCGCTGCCCATGCCAAATACTCTAAATTCTGTCCACTGAATTGATACGCCTTCAACTCATTTTCTGCCGCAACTAAAAAGTTCTTTTTATCATAAGACGCAATAGCTTTTCTATGAAATTCCTCTGCCTTTTTTTTATTTAAATCAAAGACCTCAATATTATTACCAGCTTTCACATTCACAACCTGCCTTGTAATTTCTTGTTTTGAGCTTCTATTCTTTCCTTTTTTGGCAATATTCCAACCTCTTTTTATAGCATCAAGCCGATCTGATTTTGCTGGGTGGGTGGCAGTTGCCTTTTCGTAAGTAATTAGGGTCTCTATTGCTCTTTGGGCTTCGTCTAAGCTTGCCCCGAGTAGACCCAGGGCTGTTCCAGCAAAAAAATCTGCTTTAATCTCATAGCTTGGTAAGCTACCCATACCATCTAAAGAATCTCCATTTAAATGATGGGCAATTTCATGTGCTAAAATGAAATATGCTCCCCATTTAGACTTTGCACTACCATCAGCTTGGTCTAAAAAATCAGGGTCATAAAAAATGTAGCGCTCTTTATAATTGGGTGAAACCTGAACTATTTTAGCAATAGCATTTTTAATATCAGGGCATTCTTGAATTACAAATGTTCTCGTTAGACTAAACTGTTCTAAAATTAAATCAACAGCAATTTCTGCCTCCTGATTACTCATGAAACTTAATTGTCCACATTGCTCTTGCACTTCAACAACAGTTTGAAATGTTTGCGCTTTGGTCATTGTTCCAATTAGTACTAACAGTAAGAAAATTTTAAATATCTTTTGTATTTTCATATTAATAGGACAGTGTTTCAAAATATTATCTATTTTTTGTAACGCTTAAAGGTTTTTAAATCTAGTTGCTATTGCGCTATTATACTTCACCACTCGCTGCCCTTCCAAATTAATAAACCCTAATTTCTTACGTTCTTCATCAACCAAAATGAATAACCTTTGACCTTCTTTCTTTAATAAAATTTGAAGCGAAGGATCAAATCTAGGGTCTTCATCAGTAGCCTCCCAAACGTAGGAAGCATCGTCTTTAAGTAATTCAACCAATTGAATTGTCTGCTGATTACTTAAAGTGTCATTCAACACCACTTTATTCGAATATTCATCAGTAGTACCTTCAATAAGACTTTTCTGAATATCAAAAAGCACCATCAATTCTACGGTATTAACAAGGTCAAAATTAGCCTCATTTAAAAACGCTCTAATCTTTTGGCTAGCAACCGTTTTTTCTTGCAAGACATCTTCAGTATTCGCGCGTTTTTGACTATTACAGGCTACTAAAAAAAACAATAAGGGTACCGCTAGAAAATGTCTACGCATACTATTATGATCTTTTAATATCTAAAATCATCATTGCCATAGATCCTTTTTCAAATTCTGCATTAAAGCCCATTTTCGCATCCATTAATTGTACATCATCTTTGTTAATCAATTTATCTTCAAAAATGATATACAACTTATCAAGTAAGTCTCCTTCCATTTCATCTAATCTGGATTTTACTGCAGTTAAATCAATCTTTTCTAAAGAATACATAACAATCGTATAATCAGATTCTACATCTTCATTCAGTTCAAAAAACACTTTGGCGTTCGGTTTTGTATAAGGAATAATCACTTCGGCATCTGCCCCATTTATATAGGGACTTATGGTTTCTTCATGCGGAAATAGTAATGAACTGGGATTCTTTGAATCTGCACCTAAAACATACACATAACAAGGTTTATTTACCTTTGTTTTTAATCTATATCTAGTTCCCTTCGGATATATAGCCTCAGTTGCATAGTCACCTATACTTTGTGCTTCTTCTTCAATTACAACTTTTTGAAAGCCATATACTGAACTGTTGTATTCACCATCTTCTTTTACAACTGCCATGGCGGTACCATCTCTCAGTTCAAGTTCTAATTCACCTGCAAGTACCGTCTTTACCTTTGGAATAGTTGTTTCAGGTATCATTTCAAAAGCGTATCTAGTATACTTTGCAAAATCTGCATATTTGATCCACATATACCCATCATTACCCCACGATGGGCCCCAGCTATTTACGACTTCAATAGCTCCTCCATATTTTTCATCATCGTAACCAATAACACACATAGCGTGGCCACCTTCAGTTCCTAAATTATCTGGCTCATAGACGTTTTTTGCTACGAAAAAAGAGCTTTCCACCTTAAAACCAATGATCACAGGGTTCCCATTAACCAAAGATTTTTTTACGCCGTCAATTTTAACCTCATCAGATTCATCAGAACCAAACAACCGGGTGTAATCTTTAATCTTATGTTCTTTAGCAGGGTCAAATAAATTTTCAGGAATGCTGGTATCACACATAACATTATATTCCTCATAAGAAGGAACTCCCTTATTTGTCATAGCATCTAATGCTTTAGCTATAAAAGCACCACCTTGACAATTATAATCATTATCAACATTGGCATGTAAATAGGTAAATACTGGTGAAAAGGCACTGGCATTTATGGCTGTCTGATCGGTAATATTGGCTAATCTATTTTCAAGAATGGTTCTTCCATAATAGGCGCTTGACCAACCTACGCAAGTACCATAACCGCCTTGATCTTTTATTTCTGGAACAAACTGTTTTAATGAAGTAGCTGTAGTTTCAGAAACAACATCTTGAAAAGCAACATTTCTTGCTTTCAATGGGGTTTTATCATAGGCATCATCATCAAACAATAAGCCAGTACTTCTAGGGTTTTGAGCAAATACAAAAGTTCCAATTAAAAGGAAAATGGTGAATAATATTCTCATAATTATTTGTGTATGGTTATGTCAACAATTTAACACTTATTTGAAGAATCTAAAATACCCGATACAAGGTATTTACCCATAAAAATCAGGGGTTTAACGAAAAAAGTAAGAATAGAGACTCCCTTTGAACGAGGTTACTTACAAGATGAAAGAATAATTAAGAAAGTAAGGTTCTTTTAATTTCTCGTCGTAAATACCACCAAGTAACCAAAGTTGCCAAAACATCGGCTATTGCAAACGAAACCCAAACTCCTATTTCACCATAAAAATAAGGAATCAAATAAACCAAAGGAATAAAGAAAAAACCCTGTCTCGAAAGGGTTAATAACATCGCCGGTACTGCTTTACCAATGGCTTGAAAATAGGCGCCTCCCATCAACGGAATTGCAATTATAGGTGTGGCTGCAAATACCCATCGCATAGCCGTTGCAATATGTTCTATTACATATTTGTTGATCGCAATTTCGTTCGAAGTTAAATCAGGCTTACTGCTTAAGAATAGGTTTGCAATTTCAACAGGAAATAAAAATAACCCTAAATAAACTACAGCACCTAAAATACAAGCATAGGTTATTGAAGTATAAATACTCTCTTTAACTCGATCATACTTTTTTGCTCCATAATTAAATCCTGCAATAGGTAAAAACCCTTGAGCAATTCCGTAAACCGGAAAAAGGGCAAACATGAGCATACGACCAATAATTGCATATACAGCTACTAAAGCTTCACCGTCAAGATTAAATAGTATATTATTTAAAAGCAAAACTACCAAACTAACCATAGCTTGTCGTGCCAATGTAACAGAACCTAAGGCACCAATTTCTTTCATTATATCAAAATTCAATTTGAAATGCGAGGCATTGATTCTTAATTCTGAACGATTCGTGCGAAAAATAATAATCAAATAAACAAATGAAATAAAGTAAGAAATTACAGTGGCCCAAGCGGCACCTTCCATTCCCCCGTCGAGTACATAAATAAAGAGATAATCTAATACCAAATTAGTAACCGAAGGTATAATCATGGCAATCATGGCATATTTTGGTTTCCCTTCAGAACGAATTACAATGTTACCCATCATTGTTAACGCTAAAAAAGGAACACCATAAAAAACAACTGTGTAAAAAGGTTGTGCATATTCGAATATGGCTCCTTTTCCACCAAAAGCAGGAATCAAGGAATTTGTAAATAGCAAACCAAATACTACCATAATCGAAGTAACCACGACAGTTAAGGTTATTTGATTTCCAAATACTTTTTTAGCTTTTTCTAACTCTTCTGCACCTAAAGCTCTTGAAATAATACTTGCACCACCAACACCAATGGCCATACCCAATGCGGCAACAAAAAAAGTAACAGGAAGCACTACACTAATTGCAGCAATAGCCAAGGGACCTATCCAATTGCCAACAAAAATAGAATCTACTAAAACATTTAATGACATGACTAATACACCAATCGAAGCTGGAATAGATTGCCGAATTAGCAATGTACTTATCGGTAACGTACCCAGATCGTCTGCACTTAATCTTGCCATGGTTACTATCAATTAATATAAAATAACCGCTTGGTCATTTTTTGCAATTCACTTATTGCATTTTAAACAGGCAGTGTTTCTGTGGCCTGCCATTCATTAACCCATTTCGCCATAACTTCAACCCAAGCATCGCTATCATTTAAACAAGCTATGTGTTTATATTGCTCACCACCAGCCTCTTCAAATTGCTCTTTTCCTTCCATAGCTATCTCTTCAAGGGTTTCCAAACAATCGGAAACAAAAGCTGCAGTAATTACCGCTAGTTTCTTTTTACCTTCTTTTGGAAAACGTTCAAATTCAAAATCAGTATAAGGTTTTAACCATGGGTCATTAGGTAGTCTTGACTGAAAAGAATTGCTGACTTTATCTTCAGAGAGTCCTAAATGAGCAATAACTTTTTTAGTGGTATCGAAACATTGGTGACGATAACACGTATGATGAGCTACAGAATTTGTATCACAACAACTACCATCTATTTTACAATGAAACTTCGTAGGGTCACTCTTTCGAATATGACGTTCAGGAATGCCGTGGTATGAAAATAAAATATGATCATAATCAAAGCCTTTCAATCCTTCAGCAATACTTTCTGAAAGAACTTTTATATAATCAGGATTTTTATAAAAAGCAGGTAACGTTGTTATTTTTAGATTTGGAAAATGTGTTTCCTTTTCTTCCATGGTTTTTACAACAACCGTTTCAAAAGAAGACATTGCATAATGTGGGTACAATGGCACTAGCAGTACATCATCAACACCTTTATCAGCTAATTCTTGAAGTGCATTTTTAATGGTCATACTACCATAACGCATACCCAAAACTACCGGCATTTCAGTACGTTCTTTAACCTTGCTTGTAAATCGTTCAGAAATGACCACAAGTGGTGACCCTTCTTCCCACCAAATTTTTGAATATGCTTCGGCTGATTTTTTAGGCCTGGTTCTTAGAATAATACCACGAACTAAAAAACTTCTTAATAGTTTAGGTACATCAATAACACGCTCATCCATCAAAAACTCATCTAAATATGGCTTCACATCTTTAGCAGTTGGACTATCAGGTGAACCTAAATTAACTAGTAAAACTCCTTTCATAGTGCTTCAATTTTTCAAATGCAAAAATAAGACTTGAACCTCAGTCTTAGGCGTAAATCATCTTTAACTTTTTCAATGATGCTATTGATAATAGTAATTGCACTACTCATTATTCCGAATAGAAATCAAAAATTATTTAAAAACAGAAAATACCGATGCGAAATACTCGTTATAACTGAGATAATGGCCAAATTTTCACAGTTTATAGGGATATAGTATGGCTATTACTTATTTAAATTTGTGTCTACCCAACATTTTTTAAAAGCTTCTTTACATGCGATATGTATTAATTTTTCTCTTTATTTTTTACAATACCTTCAATTTTGCTCAAGAGATAAACAGCTTGCTTTGGGAAATTTCGGGTAATGGCCTTCAACATAGTTCGTACCTCTATGGCACCATGCATGTTAGCAAACGTATTGCTTTTCGATTAGATGATGTCTTTTATCAATCACTTCAAAAAAGTGATATTGTAGCTTTAGAATCAGACCCCGATACTTGGCTTGATAGTGATCTTATGACTAGCAGTGGGTATGGGCAAGCTACCGGCTTTAAAAGTACTGGCTTTTATACTTTTCCGTTTGCTATTCAAAATCCTAAAAAGGAAGAAATAGCGTCTTATTTATCCTTCGAAGATCGTCGCGTGAACAGCATTTTATATCGCACCAATGAGTATTCTCAAAATTTTGAGGAAGAAACTTATTTAGATATGTTTATTTACCAAGCCGGAAAAAAATTCAGTAAAAAAGTAGTAGCCTTAGAAAATTTAGAAGAATCTTCAGCTTTAGTTGGTAGGGCAAGCTTAAATGCTGTAAAGAAAAAACCAGACGAATGGTTACAAAAAAAGATGCAAGAGTCTGACCCCATGACTTTACTACAAGACGCTTACAGAAATCGAAATATCAATATGCTTGATTCGATAGACAGAGCCATGTATACTGATCACTACCGCAAGCATATGTTAACCATACGCAATCACAACATGGCGAATCAATTAGACTCCCTAATTCAAACAGCTAAGGTGTTTACCGGAATTGGCGCCGCACACCTTCCTGGTGATGAAGGCGTAATTGAATTGCTTAGAAATAAAGGATACACCGTAAAACCACTAACCTCTCGATCTACGGCTAAGGGTAATACTTTAAAAGAAGAAATTGAAAACAAGCTTTTAGAAAATTCATATGAGGAGGTTAGTCCTGATGACGCTTTTTTTACGATGAAACTTCCTAATAAATTATACCCTATAACGGAGTTTAAAAACACCACTTACATTTCGCCAGACCTAGCGAATGGTAGTTATGTCATGCTTAATCGCGTCAACACTTTTGCTTTTTTAAAGAATGATGATGTATTTACTTTGGATGATCTTGATGAGTTATTGTTTGAAAACATTCCAGGAAAAATTATTGAAAAAACAAAAATTACTAGAAACGGATATCAAGGATTAGATATTCGTAATCAATTAAAAAACGGTGACCACCAACGCTATCATATATTCATAACTCCGCTTGAAATTTTGATTTTTAAAATGGGGGGCAAAGGGGATTATGTGACTCAATTTGGTGATACCATTTTTAATAGCATTCATTTTAAAAAATCAACCAAAAGGTTTCAAAAAATATCTTCAGGATTCGATGATTTTGAAATACAAATGCCTACCTCATATAGCTTTACAAATCGTTTTCGTAAGGGAGACCGATTCGTACAAGGATACGATTCTATAACTAACGATTACTATTTTCTACGAAAAGTCACCCTAAACGATTTAAACTTTATAGAAGAAGATCAATTTGAATTGAAACAAATTCAAAAACGTTTTTATCAAGACCTTGAACTTGAAAATGTGGAATATGATGAATTCAAACAAAATTCGCTTACCTCAAAAGCAAAAATGAGAAGAGGTCAAAACAAAGAATTGTTTTTAAAAACTACCTTCAAACGAGGTGACTATTATTTAATGGGTATTGTTTCTAAAGATGCCGAACTTGCGCAGCAATATTTTGACTCTTTTCAACTTAAGAAGACCAAATACCAAGAACAATTTAAAACCATACGTGACACGGCCATGTTATTTCACACAGTCACTTCGATAAAGCCTTCTAAATTCGTCGAAAACAGCCAGAACTATTATACAGGTGATAACAAGCCTAAACCCTATAGTGCTTACAGTAAAAAGACAGTGTATCAAAATAAAAATAATGAAGCTATCACTGTTGAACTAAGTAAATCACATGATCTATTGATGTTTGAAAATATTGATTCTGTTTGGGCGCTGCGAAAAAAAATATATGCAAGAAAACGCTTTAAAATTCATAATGAAAGCAATAGCAAACGAAAAGAAGGCGAGTATGAACTCAATCTTACTTTAACCGATACCTCAAGCACCCGAGGCATCTTAATTAAAAATGTTGTTAAAAACGGATTGCTCTACGAACTGAAAACTCAAATTGACACTATTAGTAATCCTAGCGATTTTATTTCTAAATTCTATTCGAATTTCACACCATATGACACCCTTGTTGGTTCGCCTATTTTAGCAGATAAAACAGACGTTTTTTTTAAAGCCCTACGAAAAAACGATAGCATCGTAATGGACGGTTATCCTTTTATCAAATTTCAAAAAAAGCATATCGACTCATTGAAATATTTTATTAGTGAGTTTGAATATCCTGAAGATAAAAAAGACATACAATCACATTTAATACAGCAATTAGCAAATCTTGATGACCCAAAAGTCAATAGTTTTTTTGAACAGTTTTATGTAAAATCTTATAACAATTCAAATGCGCAGACAAAAATTCTATGTGCAGTAACCAAAAAAAGTGATGAAGCCTCTACCGCTTTATTGTTGGAGTTAATGTCTAAGGACTTGCCATTGGTTTCTAACACCTATGAAATTCATCAAATTTTCAAACCCTATTTAGACAGTTTGCCCTTGGCAAATAAGTTATACCCTGAAATTTTAGATTACAGTGCTATTGAAGAATATAAATCTCCCATTTTTTCAATGTTGGCCAAACTTCAATCTAAAGGTATGTTGAAGCCAAAAAGCTATAAGAAGTACCGAAAGCAAATTTTAAACGATGCTAAAATTCAACTTAAAAGGCAACTGGGGCAACTAACTCAAGAATATGAAGAAAGAAACTTCTACCACAAAGCCGTGGGTATAGATTCTAAAATTCTTGAAAACTATGCGATATTGCTGTACCCTTTTGTAGCAGAAAAAGAAGTACGCCAATTTTTTAATCGCTTGGTTTTGGTAAAAGATCCTGGGGTGCAAACTACTTACGCAGCCTTACTTTCTAAAGATGAAATGACCTTGCCTTTTGGCAAGCTAGATTCTTTGGCTGCCGATATAAACAGCAGGTTAATACTTTACAGCAAATTAAAAGAAATTGGAAAATTAAACCTATTTCCTTCTAAATATCACAATGAAAAATCATTAGCGGAAGCAAGTTTGTTTGATTATAAATCTTATGATTCACAACGTGATTCTATAGTTTTCGTTGAGCAGCAACCATTGCGCTACAAAGGAAAATCATATACTGGTTACTACTTCAAAACAAAAAGTAAGCAAGACTATGATTCCAATTTTAAAATGCATTTAATCGTCTACGAAAAGAATAAACCATTAACCACTCTGCCTTTTTATAGCAGTGCAGGTTTACGCATAGAAGACACAGATACAGACAAAGAAGCCTTAGCATATGTCACTGAAGGGTTTCTACTTCAAAACCGTCAACGTGCCATAGTTTACCGCCCCAATTTATATGGAGGTTACGGGTATCATGGATATTAACCCAAAACTCCATTATTTAAGAATTCCATCTTTTTGCTGACAAGCTTAGTTTACACTATCTAAGATTACTTCAGGAATTTTATTTTCCATGGAATCGATAACGACAGGTGGAATAGAATCCAATTGCTGAAGCTGATTCATATCACTATCCTGTTTATTAGGATATAGCATTTCATCTGTAAGATTCTCGGAAGCCTTCCATGTTTCTCCCAATTGGTTTAAGATGGTGGTTGTCCATTTTGAAGGGTGCTTGGCATCAATCCAAATAACATCACGATATTCCGCATCTACCAAAGCTAAATCAGGTGTAGCAGCGCCATCAAATTGTTTTCCGCTATCACGAATTGCTGCAACGGTTCCAATAACAAACATTCTTTTTTTACCCGCAATCTTTTTAATAAAGGGTCTAAATTCAACAGGTTTATTTACAGACCAATCATACTCTTTTCTAGATTCAATCACCTTTAATGGCATCGCAGAAACACCAGCATATCCTTCCTTTTTAGCCGCATGATCGTAATAAAATAGTTTTTGAGTACCATCAGCCGGAATCATAACACTATAGGCCAAACTGGTTCGCTCTGCACCAATCGGTTCTAAACCGAACCAATGATACAATCCATCGACAGCATCCGTTTTCATTCCCTCGAAATCAAAATCAGTCACATACGGCTGTTGGTTTTGGTCTTCTGGTAACTCCGGAATCTTCACCGCAGTTTTCATATTCCATGGTAACGGATCGGTGAAACCTCCTAAGAATTGTAATGATTGGGCTTGCAACTGTGAAATTCGCTCTGCCACCGTATTTTGTCCTTTTAAATACGGATATTTTTTAATGTCTTCGGGTGCAACATAGGTTCCTTTTCCTATAGTAATACGTTCTAAATAATCATTCATATCATGCTCACCAGCATCTACCACCATCACTCCCCCATACGTTGGATACGGAAAGAAAAAACCTTTCCATTTGATCAGATTCACCACTTGTACCCATTCATTTTCATCATTTTTCATGTAAAAAACATCACTGGGTTCCATAGTGAACAATTGAAAAATATTAAAGCGTTGTACTACTGCATTATAGGTGTTTCTACTAAAAGCTAAAGATTCACCAATAGAAAAGGTTACCGGCACTCGGTTCTCATTTGAAAAACGAGGAAACGGCGAAGTACTTTCTACCATAAAAATTTCTTCTGTATTGTCGTTCATTCGTTGCCAAGTGTACTCCTTTGCAGGTTGCACCGCCATAGTCCACTGATTGGTACTATCTACCCGAACTAGTTGTGGTAATGATACTTCTTGTGTTTCACCGACCGATTCATAGGCCATGGTCACAATATTGTTGAAAGGCTGAATACGTTCGTTTTGGGTTAAAGGCAACTCATTCAATTCCTCTAGATTTAGGTTTTTGTACACGTTGTAGGTTTGCATATAATTGTACAAATTAAGTTTCCATCCGAAAAACCATAAGGTGGCAAAAAAGGCTGCAATACCTACTAGAATCAATATTCGCTTTCCTGAACTTGGGGCACTTCGAAATTTAGAGAGTGTAAACCACAAAAACAAAATACCTAATAGAATGATAAAGATGTATTTTCTTAGAAAGAGTAAAAATGGTTGGTAATCGTCTCTTAGAAAAAACAAGGCTATAACTGCAATTATCGATATGATAATGACCATACGTTTTTGTCGTTTACCTTTTTGCCAATATGATTTAATCATTTTTCAATTTTTTAAATTATCATTTCGGTTGAATCAGATCCCATTGGTTGCCGTATAAGTCATTAAATACTGCAACAGTACCGTACACCTCTTCTTTTGGCGCTCTAACAAAATTTACTGCATTTGCTTCCATTTGTTTAAAGTCACGCCAGAAATCATCTGTAAATAGAAATAAAAAAACTCTACCCCCTGATTGATTTCCAACACTATCTAGTTCTCTTTGATTGGTTGCTTTAGCCAATAACAAATTACTTCCTTCCTCACCAGGTGGCGAAATTACAACCCATCTTTTATCGACATCTAACTGGGTATCTTCCAAAACAGTAAAGCGCAGTTTTTGCGTATAAAACGTGATAGCTTCATCATAATCTTTTACAATTAAAGCAACATGTCCGATTTTCTGTTTCATTCTAAAATGTTGTTTTGTAATGATTTATTTTATCATTCCTCTATCTTTCAATCGGTCTCTCGCCGATTTTTTTGGGGGTACTTCAGGTTCGGGTTGTGTCGCTGTTTTTTCAGTAACTTCTTCTACCGGTTGTTCTTCGCCCTCCACCAAATCTTCAACAAACTCTTTACCCTTATCAAACACTTTTTCAATGTTTTCTTTACTGGTGCTATCTCTAGTAAAAATAACTGCAGAGGCAATGTAACTACCGATTAAAGTACCTACAATTGCCGATGCAAAATATTGTATAAAAAAGACATTAATCGGCGTTACAAAAGTCACGATTGCAGCTCCAAATGCAAAGAGTAGGGTTACCCAAACCAAGCGCATTAAAAAGGGCTGCTGATGCAAAAAACCTTTTTTGTTGTCTGATTTCATTTGCAAATCTTTGGCATGGGTAATTTTATTCGCAACACGATACAATTTATTGTTTTTCGATTCTCGCCAATACCAAACTATTCCAAAAAGAATGGCTGAAATAAATACTATGATTTCTAATGTCATAAGCCGTGTTTTTTATTGTTTTCTAATATTTCTTTAATCACCCAATCTTGGTAATCAGTACTCCAAGTATCATATAGAGCATAAAAATGTTCTTTATCATACCAATACATATGAACCGGATCTTTAGGAACTATTTTCGAGAGTAACTTCCAAGTCAATTCTTCCTCTTCTTCTTTTAAAGAAGGATGTGGTTCATGCAATATTTTTACAAAATGCTCATCAACGTATTCTTTGATTTTAAGATTTTTATCGACTATTAATCTTTGGTAATACAACTCTACGCCTGAAATTCTTTTTTGTACTTCTTTAGAAAGTTTATTCAAATACTTTTTGAATAAAAAATGACTATCAAGAATTTCACTTAACGGATGCTCTGTTTTCTTAATTTCTTCAACAAAAACATGCTTCTTAATCCGATCGTAACGAGGGGTACGCATGGCACCTTTAAAATCTTTTCGAAGTATCATATTTTCGACCAAGGCATCTATCAATTCATCATGATCTTGATGAAACAACAAAATATCATGTGCGGTATCATTAATAGCCTTTTGAAACATTTTTTCATCTTCGAAGACCAGAATTTTCTTCACAAAATTTTTGAGTACAAAAACACCCCCAAAAGCTCTGGTATAAAAAGATTTAACTTTGAGTCTAATGGGCTCAAGTTTTAATTTTCTGCCTCTTAAATCACCAAATTGCTTCGCTGATTTCAATAACTGTTGGTGAACATCACGATCAATAAAATTGTTTTTACGCTTGAATAAATTGATAAAGGCTTGTTGTTCCATTTGCCTTTTATCTAATTCGTTTAAAACAGAAAAGGTCACTTCTATTTCATCGTAACGCAATAGATCAAACGGCTCAAAAAATGCATCAATCTTCTGATCTAAATTGAGAACTAAGGCAGCATCTTTAGTGATATCTCTTATCTCACGGTCATATGCTGCAAAAACAGCATTCATCACATCTCTATCAAAGCTATGTGAAGGCATGTGTACTGCCAAACCCTTTTGTTGTGGTGTTATTACAATCGCATTTACATTGGCATCACCAGTATTTAGGTAATAATTATCTTTTTTTTCAACCGCTAATTCTGGGCTCCAGCCTAAACCATCAATAGAAAAGGTTTTTAGCTTTGTTGGTTTTACGCCCAACATTGACAAACATTCATTATATCGATTCGCTAATGAACCTGATAGGGTTACCATACCACCACCAAACAAACCAGCCTCCCTTAGTTTCTTCATTATTTTCTTTGGTCAAATATTTTATTTGCTGCCAGTTGTACGTTTAGATCGTGCACACGACCATCGACCTTTCGTTTAAAGTCAGTGTCAGCTATGGTAGCCACATTATCTAAATACCGAACGGTTTCTTGTCTACGAATGTCTGAAAAATCAAGGCCTTTCATGTTTCCTTTCATCAATTCTTTCAACATTTCAAACTTGGTATCATAATCCTTTTTAAAGTATAATTCCGGTTTTTCAAACCAATCTTCAGGAAGGTCAAAATCTGTCAAACGTAAAGATATCGCACTTTGAATATTTCGAATATCACGTGAGGAGAAAAACGGAAAAGACTTTTGAATATTTTTATACAACTCGGCAAAAAACAAATGCTCATTGGTTTTAAATTTGGCTTCAGTTTGCTCATATATTTCAAGTACTTTAGCTTCGGTTGGCTTTTCAGATTGATTTAAGATTTCACTTAAATTCTTCGCCAAACCTTGCTCGCTTAGAAAAGCATAATTTTCAGGATTCTTCATATTCACAAAGTCTGGCATCGTCTTATCAAACTTCTTCCACCAAATATAATCTTGATCAATAAAATCAGGAATCGTTCGTGCACCATCAATTTTAAATCGTCCTTGCACGCGAGATATTACTGCCTTGTCTAACATTTCAGGAAGGTTGGTAAACATACCTATAGAACTATTTCCGTAATTAATAGCGTAGGCTCCCTCCGTATATCTTAAAAAGACACCAATGACTTCTTTTACCCCTGCAGAAACCCCTTGTGCTGTTCGCTCTTGCAAATTGTTTTCTGCATCATCAATAGGCGCAAAAATGAGTTTTGTTGGATCTTGTAGTGGCTTCATCCATTGTACCATTTTTTCAGCTGAACCCCCTTGGAAGGTAGAGATTAAGGTATCTGGCATCGGATGAAATAGAAATGGAATATCTAAGGCTTCACAATGCGCTTTCAACTTGGTTGCAATAGCCGCAATTAACATACTTTTACCTGTACCAGGTATTCCGTATCCCATAAAAACAGGCATAAATCCGCCCAATTCTTGAAACGGGTTTTTCTTAGCCTCAAAATCATAGCTCATCATTCGCTCGGTTAACCGACGCGCAAAATGCTTCGCATCTCGGTTACCAACAATTTCTTCGAATTGAATCTTATTAAATTCAACACTAACTGCGGTACCTTCAAAGACATTATCCCATCCAGATATGGCAAACTCACTTTTCTCTAATTTATAAGTGCGATCAGTAACAGTTTCCGTATATTCAAACGTACTTAATCGCTGCTGTAACTCTGATATTATAGCCTCAAAAAAGACGACCGTAAAATTCGTCACCTCTTCATCAGAAGTAATAATTTCAGGGTGACTCATGTATTTGTCATAATAAAACAGCATACATGATATTCCTTTTAAAGGAGAAATCACAGAAAGTTCAGGAATTCCGGCAAACTTATTCTTCATCACACTGAGGTCATCAGAAGCCACAGATTTTAAATCAAACAAAATGCGACATGCAATACCGTGCAACATAAACGCTGTTGCGGTTTGTTGTTTGGAATCATATTCGCGTCGTTGCGCTACATCTAATGAAGATTTACGCTCATTCAACGTAGATAAACCCGAAGCATCGGTATAACTATCTCGCAACCATACGCCCATAGTTAAACCTTCTTGCAATGCAAAAAGTGCTCTATTCAAATGCAGTGGAATTGCAACAGAATCGGGCAATAGTCGCTTTTTTAGCGAAAGTATTGTTTTAGAAACCGAAGTAACTTCGTTGGCCGCTGTACCATTTGCTTTCGATAAATACAGTAAAATAGACTCCTCTTTTTTACCCTTTTCACGGCTTTTGGCTTTTCCGCCTTGCTCCCATTGCACTCCCTTTAAATAGGATGTGGCTTCATCACGTAACGCATTGAGTTCACTTATTTTTATAGGAAATGTACTGTTGTGTTCCATTAATTTAATTTTAAACTAGGTATCTCAATAGGATTACCTGTTAGTGAATTGATTGTTTCAGGAATGGTATCATATAACGCTTGCATGACTCTATGCGAACAAAACAAATGATTTTTGGTTTTTGATTTTTCCCAGACTTGCAAGACTTGTTTATTGAAAAAGTTGCCTTCTGTAAATTCAGAAGTTGAAACAGCTTCATCGATTTTTAGTGATAAAGCATAGGCTGATAAATCAAATGTTTTTTCTACAATTGCTTTCAAAATTACATGGGTTACATCTAATTCGTCTTTGGCAAAAACACTGTGCAACGGCCCTAAATCAATCTTTTTTATTCGCTTCGGAAAAACATTAACCAATTTCTTATCGATGGCATATGCCATCATATCAACATCCATATCACGGTCAGCGGTATTTTCAAGAACATCGTAAATTTCCTGTTTCGCTTCTTCAATAGTTACTTTTTTAATATCAAAGTACATGAAACAAATAAAGGGTCGGTTGAAGGTCACATCATAAAAAGACCAACTCACCATGTGTTTTGCATCTAAGCCCATTACCGGAAGTATTTTACCCTGAATAAAACGCTTATATATGAACTGCGGTTCTACAGATGAGTAATAAATAATAGATGCCGCTTGGTGCAACTTTCGATCTGAAATGGGCTGTTTTTCTTTCAACAAGGTTTCTAGAAATTCTGCTTTAATTTTTGGAACTGTCGGCAGCTTGCTAACATGCTCTTGCTTTAATTGCAAATCATTAAACAAATAGCGAAACTCCAAATAATTTGGAAATCCAGATTCGGTTAAATCGATCCGCATTTTTTCTTCATCATCAAATAAATATTTAATTCTAAACGCCTCTAAGGAATAGGTAAGCAATTCACAATATTGTTTGATGAAAGTCACCTCTGCTTCAGTACAGATATTTTCTTTAGATATACTATGCACCAATTCGTTGAATGCGTGATTCACTATTTTAAAGTACACCTTATACTGCTCTTTAGTTTCAAGCACAGCACTATCTAATGGTGTAACGATTTGGTTTATAGCCATGAGTGTAAATTGATTTTAGGTTGAACACTGTCATCTCTAGCGAAGTTGTGAATACAGTATTCACAACTTCGCTTAAAGTGCCCACAATTTTAATGGTATCTGTTTGGTTTTAGCTCAATAAGTCGTCTTCGGCAGCTGGTGGTGGCGGAGTTGGCGCATCATCACCTTCACTAGGTGCAGCATTACCATCTGTAGCGTAATATTCTTCAAAAATTTCTTTCATATCAATGCCATATCGATTGGCAAAATCTTTTTGAATATCTGCATCTTTCACCCTGATTTCCTGCAATGCCTCAGCATAACTTGAATATACCCCTTGCATAACTTTTTCATGCACCGGAATATTATCCATCATTTCTTGACGTGCCTTAGCACTTGCCGTATGCATCGACGCTAAGGTTTGGCCAATATGTTCATCAGTTTTTACACCTAAATGCTCTAATATAGCTGCAAATTCTTGATCAGTTCTTGCTTTTAACGCAACAACATAACCATCATAATACTTCAAACGTTCATCGGTATCACTCTTTAATTTTGCACGATGCGTTTGTAAGTTACTACGCAATGAAGTCAACACCTTAATAGTTAAATTATGCTTGTGTACAAAACTATCTTTACTTGCAGCAAGCGTTGTATAAGCATTTTTCAATCCTTCTAATTCTTCCACTTTCTGTTCAATGGTAGTGACTTTACCAATCGCTTCAGAATATGCTGCTGATTGTTTATCAGCAATTTCTTCAAGAGCTTGACGTGCTTGTTTTAATAGCGCATACTGCTCTTCTAACTTATCTTCAGTTTCTTTTTTCTTCTCTAAAGATTTGGTGTGATTTTTACTCGCTTCAACAATTGCAACTTGCAATTTGTCTTCCACTTCTTTAATCTCGGTTTCACGAGTTTTCAATCGACCTACAGCCGCTTGACTTTTATAAGATAGCTCGTTTAACAACGTTTGAATATCAGCAGTTTCAATACGTTCTTGAAACATTGCTTTGGCTTTCATATCAGCCCCATCTCTGGTTTTTTGCGCAGCTTCAAGTTCTGTTTGTCTTGCTTTGATTTTTGATTTTCTACCCCAAAGGTTATTCCACCAATTGTCTTTTACATTTTCAGCATCTTCTAAAGCAATTTTAGCCCGCTCTAAATCTTTTTGCGCATCGTCAATTACTTTTTGCTCTTTAGCATTTAGTGTGGAGAATTTTTCAAATATGATACCGACTTCGTCTTGATAATCAGTCAAGTCTTTAATCGCATCTAATAAAGATTTTCGATCTGATTCTGCCATACCCACCACATCATCTAGTGTAGCATTCAATATTTTCTGGCGTACTTCGGGGTCATCTTCTTGCGCCAATTTAGACTTCATCTGGTCTACAGCTTTGCCCCAATTAACATCTACTTTATCTTGTTTGGAAGTAGAATCAGTTTCTAATAAATCAAAATCGTCGGCCATTTGTATGGAGTGTTTTTTAGGTTATTAATTGAAGTTTCAATTTCGGTAAAAAAACCGAGTTGAAAAAACACTATCGTTGAAGTGTTTGAAATATATGTGTATGAAAAGTTGTATTTGTTACGTAAGTTTTTAAAAATTGATTTTGATTTCATAAAATTTCAAATAGATACAACACGATTTGTTGGCCCAATTATTGCTTACTTTTGATGCAGAAAAAGCAATTTATGAAAGCACTTTCTTATCTAATATCTTTTATTTTATCAATAAACCTTTTAGTGGCCCAACAACTTATTTGTTCTGCTACAGATAAAGAAGCTTTTGAAAATAAAACCATAGCAATTGACGGATTTCTAGAAAATGATTTGGGAAAAACTATAACCGCGATTGGTAAAACATTTAAAGGCACCCCTTATGTAGCAAAGACTTTAGAAATTGGTGAAACTGAATCATTAGTTATCAATTTACAAGGACTTGATTGTACTACTTTCGTTGAAAACGTTTTAGCTTTTAGCTGGCTTCTTAAAGATGGAAAATCAGACTTTGAAACTTTTATCAATTACTTAAAAACCATTCGGTATAAAGATGGAGAGCTTGATGGATACGCTTCTCGACTCCATTATTTCTCAGAATGGATAGCTAATAATGAATCCAAAGGAATTCTGAAAGACATCACTGCAGAAATCGGTGGTACACCAATTACCAAGAAAATAAATTTCATGAGCACACATCGCAACTTGTACCCGTTTCTCAGTGATGAAAACAATTTTGAAAAGATTAAAGATTCTGAAGCCTTCTTAAATAATCAGTCAATTTGCATACTACCTCAAGATCAAATTGCTGCCAATGAACATCTTATTAAAACTGGTGATATTATTGCATTAACAACCTCAATAAAAGGGTTGGATATTACACACACCGGTTTTGCAACTCGTGAAAAAGATGGCAAAATTCATTTACTTCATGCTTCCACCAGCTCAATGAAAGTTGAAGTTTCAGAACTTTCATTAGTTGCATATTTAAAAAAAATAAAAGGTAATACAGGTATTATGATAGCGCGCCCCATGAATTGAATAAGAAAGTACTTTTTTTAAAAACCTAGCGTTAGCCATCATGTAACCATTAAAACCAACTACATGAAATTGAGTGTTATTATCCCTCTATTTTTATTCTTATTTCTAATAACATCTTGCAGCAAAGATGACCCTACTATCACTCCGGTAGATCAAGAAACTCCTAATGATGACCCAATAATAGAAGAGGAAGAAATTACTCAAGAAGCACCCTATTTTACTTTCAATATTGACTCTGGTTATTATTTTGACTCCATTTTCAAGGAGGGCTATATTATAATACATAATGATCAAGGTGAATTACTTGACTTTCAAAAATTTGCAAATGGAGGGCAACTGATTTTTGAAGCTGAAGAAGGCCAGACAGTTTCTGATCAGCTAACCATAACTCAATTTATTCATTTAGAACTCCAACAAGGTGAAGACTATTACACCATATTTACTTTTCCATTAATTGCGAAATCTTCAGAATGGAATTTGACAAAAGGGATTAGTACGTATAACCCATCTGGGGAATTTGATGTGACCTTAACTGATGTTGAAGGCTGGAAAAACTACAAGCTATCTAACAAAGACGGACATGGACCAGGTGGATCAAGTTATTACAAATGGTTCAATAACCCAGAAGATGCAGAACCAACTATTGAAATAGACGGTACTGATTGGTTTAGTAATAATGACTTTTTATTGACCATTATTGATGCCAATTCGAACGTTAAATACGTTGATATAGCCAATGTTCAACAAGGTGATTCAATAGTATTAAGCAGTAGCGACCTTCTTGATTTTGATGATTATTTAGAAATAGATCTCCCTACACACGATGGATTTTCACATGGTGTTTACGGTTTCGAAAGTGCACAAAACTATGAATCAGGTGGTCTAGCACTAAATGTAAGCTATGATTACGTATTTACTGAACCAGTTGACCAATTAAAACTGGGTTACTTAAATCGTTTTTCTAAATTTAAAACTGCTGTTTCAGTTACGGAAGAAAACTATATCTATAAGCTTGAACAATATGGTGCTAAACCAAATGCAATTACACTAGCAAATAAAGGTACTTTTACGATTTCAGATAGTACTCAAACAAACTTTAGTTATGCCACAGATCTAACGTTTGAACGAGAAAAAAGTGTTTGGTCAACTAGAAGAGATTTCTTTGATTCAGACTTCAGCTCTACTTCATGGTTGGTATACGCGCCACATACAGATACTATTGATATTTATGCTTTACCAGAAGCCATTACAGATTTATATTCGAATCTTGATATCGATCAGATAAAGCACGAAAGCACAACACTTTATTTACAATCAAATTCTTACCAAAGCTTTATTAATAGAAGGTTTGGAACAGAAAAAATTGATGATGGATATGTTGAAGAATCAATGTTATTTGGTGAAGGAATTTAATCGCCATTAGAGCGACATCAAATATTTTTTAGGTGTGGTACCGTATTTCTTTTTAAAAGCCGCAATAAAATGGCTTGAAGTACTGTACCCCACCTTTAATCCTACTTCACTTACATTATGCTTACCCGTTTCTAACATTTTACGCGCATATTCCATCTTATAGTCAAACAGAAAACTAAAAACTGAATCTCCATAAATTTGTTTAAAACCCTCTTTAAGTTTTTTAAGGGAAAGACCTATTTCATCTGACAATTCAACCAAACTAGGTGGTTCAGACATTCGAGCAATGACTATTTCTTTCGCCTTTCGAATTCGCTGTACATTATCTTCATCAACTAAAAATGGGCATTGTTCAATGTCAGCATCGGTACTTTTATTAAAATACAACGAAATGAGTTCATACACCTTTCCTTTAATGTATAATTCTTTAATAGATGGATGCAAGTTATAATTCATCATTTGACTTAAAATCACGGCAATCGCCGGACTAACACCTTCTTGCGTATAGTACTTTTTATCCTTATTATCAGCACTTAAAAAGGGAATGTATTCTGCCTCCTTAGAAAACAACGAGTGAAACTTGCGTATGGTCATAACCACCGACACCAACCAAGAATTTTGATTCAATTCTAAGTTCAAAGGCAAATCTATTTGAGTATTATATAACAAAAGTGAATTCTCTTCAGACACCTCTAAGGCATACCGACCATCATTAAAAATAAATTTAGCATTTCCCTTTAAACAAAAATGAAATTGAATATATGAACTATCAATTGCTCTTGTAACATTCTGAATATGAGCAGTATCGTTTTGAATTTTCAATACATAAAAACCATCTTCAATAAGTACTTCTTCAAACGAACCTTCAGCGACATTTTTTTCGATCATAACTTGTAAAATTTAAATCAATCTATTTAGAAACATTCTAAATTAATAAATCTATAATCCTTGAAAACTATATAAAAATAAAGCAATTCAACCAAGAAACAACGAATTACGTCCAAAAAAACTCGCAACGACATTAATTGTTCTTCTAGCGTTATTTTTTTAACAAAGATGCAGTTATTTTTGCCTTCGTTCGTGAATACCGCATGAAAAACTATCATATTTCAAGACATCCTTCTTTTTATACCATTGGCCTAAACTACAAAAAGGCTGATGCTGTACTTCGCGGAAAATTTAGTTTAGAAGAATCTTCGATGCAAAGTTTACTTCAAGATGCTAAACAACAAGGTATTGATGGAATACTTGCAACCTCAACCTGTAACAGAACTGAACTACATGGCTTTGCACAACACCCGTTTCAACTTATTAAACTTTTATGTGATCATACCAAAGGTACAGTAGAAGAGTTTCAAGACGTAGCCTATGTTTATAAAAACAAAGATGCCATTAGCCATTTGTTTAAAGTTGGTACGGGTTTAGATAGTCAAATTTTAGGTGATTTTGAAATCATTAGTCAGATTAAACAAAGTTTTAATCGTTCTAAAAAAATGGGTATAGCAAATCCTTTTGTAGAGAGACTTTGTAATTCTGTCATTCAAGCGAGCAAACGTATCAAAAATGAAACGGAAATCTCTTCTGGGGCTACCTCAGTAGCATTTGCATCCGTTCAATATATTTTGAAAAACGTTACTGACATTTCAGAAAAAAATATTTTGTTATTTGGTACCGGTAAAATTGGTAGAAATACCTGCGAAAACCTCATCAAACATACTAAAAACCCGCATATAACACTTATCAATCGTACCAAAGGAAAAGCGGAGAAAGTAGCTGGTAAGTTTAATTTAGTCGTAAAAGATTATGGTGATCTTCAAGCTGAAATTAGAAAGGCAGATGTGCTCATTGTTGCCACCGGGGCGAATGCACCTACGGTTTCCAAAGACCTCATATATCCTAAAAAACCCTTATTAATTCTTGACTTGTCTATCCCAAAGAATGTAGCTGATGATGTTACTGAATTATCAAATGTTACTACCATTCATCTAGATCATTTATCTCAAATGACCGATGAAACCTTAGAAAGAAGAAAAGAATTTATTCCGCATGCTGAAGCCATCATTGAAGATGTCAAAGAAGAATTCATTCAATGGCTTGAAACACGAAAGTTTGCACCCGTTATTAAAGCTTTAAACAAAAAGCTTAAAACGATGAAAGAAGAAGAAATAGACTATCAATCTAAAAAACGTGCAGATTTTGATGAAGAACAGGCTGATGTAATTTCAAATCGAATTATTCAAAAAATCACCAAACAATTTGCGAATCATCTTAAAGATGACTCGATTGATGCTGATACCAGTTTGGCACTAATTCAAAAAGTTTTCCAATTAGAAATTGAACCTAAACAATGAGTAAAGTAATACGTATCGGTACGCGCGATAGTGAATTAGCATTATGGCAAGCGAATACCGTTAAACAAAAACTTGAGTCATTAGGTCACCAAACAAAATTAGTACCAGTAAAATCAACAGGTGACTTAATTCTTGATAAGCCCCTTTATGAGTTAGGCGTTACCGGTATTTTCACCAAAACCTTAGATGTTGCGATGCTCAACGGAGAAATTGATATAGCGGTTCATTCCATGAAAGATGTACCCACAGCCTTACCTAAAGGTATTGTACAAGCCGCTGTTTTAGAGCGAGCTAACTTTCTAGACATCTTAGCTTACAAAGAAAATCAAGAATTTTTAGCAAGTCCGAAGGCTACTATTGCCACAGGTAGTCTTCGTAGAAAGGCACAATGGTTGAATAGATATCCAACTCATACCGTAGTTGACCTCAGAGGAAATGTAAATAGTAGACTGCAAAAGTTAGAAGAGAATGACTGGAATGGAGCTATTTTCGCTGCCGCGGGATTGGAAAGACTTGGTATAGATTCTGAAAACACGATCGGACTAACATGGATGGTACCAGCACCTGCGCAAGGTGCAATTATGGTCGTTGCTATGGAAGCAGACGAAGAAATTCGGGAAGTTTGCAGACCGCTAAATCACGAACACACTGAAATTTGTGTGACTCAAGAACGTGAGTTTTTAAGATTATTAGAAGGTGGGTGTACCGCTCCAATAGGAGGCTTCGCATATATTAATGACGCAGATCAAGTAGTCATGAAGGGTGTTTTATTAAGCGAAGACGGCAGTAAAAAACTCGAAGCAGGCATTACCTGCAAACTAGGCGAACATCAAAATTTAGGTCGTGATTGTGCAAATAGTATTTTAGCGAGAGGTGGTAAACGGTTAATGAGTGAGTCGCAAGATGCTGGATTGTCTACTCAAATTTTTGCCACCAAAAAGTTGACAGAAGATCAACAGCGGTTGTTTGATAGTGGTTTAGTTGTGAAATCTGAAGATTTTATTAAAACTAACCCTACTAGAATTGCTCCTTCGGTATTGAAAAATACTTATGAAAACGTTGTTTTCACTAGTCAGAATGCTGTAGAATCATTATTAAAACACACCACAGCTGATAGCCTCAACTTTAAAAATATATACTGCGTAGGCCGCAAAACAAAACGCCTTGTTGAAAGCAATATCGCGCCTGTAAAATTTACGACTAGCAATGCCAAAAAATTAGCTAAGCATCTTGTTGAATTCATGGAAGGCACCACCGTTACTTACTTCTGTAGCAACCTAAGAATGGATGAATTACCCGATATTTTATCAGCTAACAACATCTCAGTAACTGAAATAGAAAGTTACAAGACTAAACATTCTTCGGTTAAGATTCCTGATTCTGTTGAAGGGGTTTTATTTTTCAGTCCTTCAGGAATTGACAGCTATTTACAACTAAATACGGCAAATAAAATTGCCTACTGCATTGGCGATACAACGGCTACCCATGCTCGAAAACATTTTGATAAGGTTCAGGTGGCCAAATTTCCTTCGGTTGAAAGTGTAATCGAATTAGTAAATTCTAATTATAAAACCAGCTAAACGTATCTTAAAAAAGACACTAAGCTATTATCTGATATGATTAAAAACGATTTATTTTTAAAAGCTTTAAAAGGGGAAACTGTTGAAAGACCTCCTGTTTGGATGATGCGTCAAGCGGGTCGATATCTACCCGAATTTATGGAAATCAAAGCGAAGTACGATTTCTTTACCAGATGTCAGACTCCTGAATTAGCTTCTGAAATAACTGTGCAACCGATCAGACGCTATGGAATGGACGCTGCTATCCTTTTTTCTGATATTTTGGTGATTCCACAGGCCATGAACATTGAGGTAGAAATGAAACCTAATTTCGGGCCTTATTTACCAAACCCTATCCGCTCGCAAAAGGATTTAGACTCCGTTATAATTCCCGATGTAAATGACTCCTTAGGATATGTAATGGAAGCTATTAAGGCTACCAAAGAGAAACTGAATGATGAAATTCCATTAATAGGATTCGCCGGTTCTCCTTGGACTATACTTTGCTATTGTGTACAAGGTCAAGGCAGTAAAAATTTCGACAAAGCAAAAGAACTTTGTTTTACACAACCCGTTGTAGCGCACTCTTTGTTGCAAAAGATAACCGATACGACTATAGCTTACTTAAAAGCGAAAGTGAAAGCGGGAGTGAATGCTGTACAAGTTTTTGATTCATGGGGTGGCATGTTATCGCCAACCGATTACCAAGAATTTTCATGGCAATACATGCAGCAAATAATTGATGCCTTGAAAGATGAAGTTCCAGTGATTGCGTTTGGAAAAGGATGTTGGTTTGCTCTTGGCGAAATGGCAAAATCAGGAGCATCTGCTTTAGGTGTAGATTGGACCTGTTCTGCACGCAATGCTCGTTATTTAACCGGCGGCAACATAACGCTTCAAGGAAATTTTGACCCATCACGGTTGTTATCTCCTCCTTCTGAAATTAAGAAGATGGTTACCCAAATGATTAATGACTTTGGAAAAAATAAATATGTGGTGAATTTAGGTCATGGTATTTTACCAAATATACCTATCGAAAATGCCAAAGCGTTTATTGATGCTGTTAAAGAATATCAAAGTCCAGTTTAAAAACCACTAGAATTGAATCGTGTTTAAAGAGTTTAGCGAATTTTATATAGATGCCATTCATGAAAAATATGCATGGAGAATTTGTGATTTTTGCACCATAAACAATGATCGATTAAAAAGATATTTTCCAAAAACTTTAGAACAAAACCTCACCCCCGATTTATCAAAATTCTTTGTAGAACGTAAGATTAAAGCTTTTGCGAACAAAGAAGAGTTTCTTTTTGTTATGAAAGAAAAAGTAGATCATAGGGTTATTGGTCTACTTTACCTCAAGGCACTTGATTGGACCAAAATGCAAGGCGAACTCGCCTATGCCATAAGCTATGATTTTCAAGGAAAAGGGTTTATGACTGCTTCAGTAGACGCTTTGTCTGAATGGGGTTTAAAAGAACTACAGCTTAAAACCCTACAGATTATAGTTCATCAAAGTAATGTGGCAAGCGTAAAGGTTGCTGAAAAATGTGGCTTTACTTGGAAAGGGTTATTAAAAAACGAACATACTCCGCCAGGAGAAAACCCGTTAGATATGGAGTTATATGAACTTCATAGCCCCAACTAATGCAGATTATTGAAAAGTATGACCTACATTTTGAGTACGCTGGTATTCTAATTAATTTACTAATCACCTATCAATTTTACCGTGTTTGGAGCAATCCGCCTATAGATGAGCCAAGTCAGATTTCAACCTTGGCAATCGTAATGGCCTTTGAGTTTATTATGGTACATTCCGGTGTTTTTATGGCCATTGCACCTCGTAAAATTTCACTTTACATACTATTTCCAGTATATGGGATTTTTGCATTTACCATGAACGCAATGTTAGATAACAATACCGTTTTAATAGCCTATTTATTAGTTGTGTTCAATCGCATGCGCTTTGCATTTACTGATGTCAGTCCTACAATACGTAAAAGAGCAATTATCACCTCTGTATGTGCAGCTATTGCTTATTTTATACTAATTTTCGCAGTTGTTTTTTCAATGGATAATATTCCTCAATTAGGTTTAAATGCAACGTACTTAGAGGCTTCAGGCTATAACGCAGCCAAAACAGGCAGTGGTGTTTTTATTGATACGCCGCATATTGCTATTTGCTTCGGACTAATCTATTATTGTACTTTAGTTCTTATAGAAGTTTTTTTGCTGTACAACACACCTTTTAAAACCCATCTACCAATTCACAAAAGGCATTCATGAAAGATATATTTTACCAATACATTGAAACGCTACAAAATACGATCACTTCAAAACTGGAAGAAATTGATGGTGAAGCCAAATTTCAAGAAGATCTTTGGAAACGACCTGAAGGTGGAGGCGGTAGAACTCGTGTTATCGAAAATGGAAAAGTTTTCGAAAAAGGTGGCGTAAACATTTCAAAAGTGCATGGTGCCTTACCTAAAAGCATGCAAACTTACTTTGGCGTAGATGATGCAGATTTTTTTGCCTGTGGATTAAGTTTGGTGTTACACCCAAAAAACCCGATGGTGCCTACCGTTCATGCAAATTGGCGTTATTTTGAAATGTATGATAAAACCGGAAAAATTGTAGACCAATGGTTTGGAGGTGGCCAAGATTTAACACCATACTACCTATTTGAAAAAGATGCCGTACATTTTCATTCCACCTGCAAAAAAGCTTGCGATGCTCATCATCCTGAGTTTTATTCAAGGTATAAGAAACGTTGTGATGAATATTTTTGGAATACTCATAGAAATGAAGCCCGTGGTTTAGGCGGACTGTTTTTTGATTATTGTAAGGCCAATGAGCAGATGAATATGAAAGACTGGTTTAACTTCGTTTCAGAGGTCGGAAATAGCTTTTTGGAAGCATATATACCAATTGTTATAAAACGTTTAGATATTGATTTTACTCCGCTTCAACGCGATTGGCAAGAAATTAGAAGAGGTCGCTATGTAGAGTTTAATTTGGTGCATGATAAAGGCACTTTATTTGGGCTTCGCACCAATGGCCGTATTGAAAGCATACTCATGAGTTTACCTCCACATGTACAATGGCGCTATGACCACCACCCGGAAGAAGGTAGTGCCGAACATAAATTGATTGAGGTACTTCAAAATCCAAAAGATTGGGTATAATCTTTAATTATGGGAAAGAAAGGTAAAGCCAAAAATACCGTGAATAAGGCGAAACATACCAAATTATTGAACCAAAAGAAAAACAAACTTAAAAAGGAAGAATCTTTACGCAAAAAACGCTTGAAAGAAATTATTCGCCAAAGCAAAAACGAAAATTCCCCTACTTCACTTTAACATGAAACTTATTATCAAAATCATCTCCATATTGTTCGTAATCGCATTGATTTCATGCACTAATAAAAAATCAAAGAGCGATATTGAAATTGTGTTTACTCAAGACACTTTACAATTGGGTTATACCTATTGGTGGAACAAAGCTGGCCCCTTTATCGGAAATTGTGGCGAAGAATTAGCATTAGTTTTTGAAGGTGTAATTACTACTATGAAGGAACCAACAAATGATCCCGGACCATTATATACCGCGCAAAAAGGGTTAATTGAAATTGAAAAAGTATATAAGATTAAAGACTTAGAAGATCGAACATTTAAAGGACAAAAAATAATAGGCACCGACTGTTTTTATGAAAGCGGACTCGCTGTAGGTGACCAAGTTCTTGTATTTTGTTATGAGTACGAAGGCGAATACACGATACCTGGTAAAAACTCTATTATTAAAATCGAAGCATTTGATTTTGAGACGATAGCCTCAGCTAGGGCATATATTGATGCAGATCAAGATCCTAAAGCCATTAAAAATGACATTGTTGTTTGGAAAAAACATGGTCTAGACAAAGACCTTATACAAATACTTGATTGCAAAGAAAACTTTGAAGCCTCTACACCTTAGCGATAACTTTTATGTCAGTTATTTCCAGGTAATCGCTTTTTTAGAAACCTCTCTAAATTGATATACGATATGTGATAAACGGGCCTTCAAAAGTTCTTTTCTTCCAGCTAATGAACGCGTATATAAAAGTTTAGAACCATCAACATGCTTTTTCCAACATTTGTGAAAGCGTTCTGCCTCATCCTTTCGTTTTCCAAATTGTGCGGGTACTACGTAGTAATTTCGCAGCCCCCAATGTCGTTTGATCCAATGGCGATATACCAAAAGATATCTTGGGTTTTCCACAGGAGCTAATACCTCTGCCAGTAAATTAACAAACAAAATACTTTCTGCATTTGTGGCGCCTTTCAAAAAACAAACAAAAGCGCCATTGCCTTGTTGCTCGGTGATTACTTCAACCTTTTCTAAAGAGGTTTGTATTAATTTTGTTTGAAACATCATCTGTCGAAGTGCTAGTCCGATTCTTTTGGTTTTTTTATGCGTATTACCAAATAAAAAATACAATTTGACAGCTTTAAAAGTTTTAGGTGCTAATCCGACACCAATCACTAGTAAGAAAATATAGATAAATTGAAATATTCCTTTGGTTACTAGCGTTCCAATGTGTTTAACCAAAAATTCAGGAAACAATAGTCCAGCTCCAATTACTATTTCTATCAGAAGATATTTTGAAGCATTACCCCACCGCAATTTTTTTGCTTTTTTAAATGGTGTTTCATTTAAGTAAGGTACTTTAACTTCGCGTATAAGTACACTCCCTTTTGAAATGGCATCATCCCATCGTGCTTTTAATTGATCTCTTTGAGCAGCCATTTTAAACATCTCAATATTCAGTACATCTAAATCAGTTTCGGCATTGAAACGTTTCGGTAGTTGCAAACGCTCTAGCCCATTTTCAATATAAGTAGTGTTCAATAGCGATACTCCCGAAAACGCTTCAAACCTGTTTTCAAGTTTTTCTAAATCCTTACCACCATCTTCTGCCGTAGGATCAATACATGCTAAATGCCAAATATTTCCAGTTTTATGCGGTCTTTCAACATCAACACGAATTGCTCTTCCTCGCATTTGGTTGGATGAGACAAAAGAGCCAATGTACGAAGCTAAAATCAAGGTATTGATCGAAGGTGCATCCCAACCCTCACCTAATAGCGATTTGGTTCCTACCAATACCTTGACAAAGCCCTTTTCAAACAGACTAGTAATGCAGGCAACAACGGTATTTTTATTCGTATCACTACTTTCTATAATTGCATAATCTGGGCGTGAAGTACATTCTGACACCCTAAACGTTGCTCCATTTACTTGTTCTGAAAAATTCTTTAATACTTCTCGATGAACAATTACCAAAGATCCTGTTAAAACAGCGATTTCTTTTATTTCAGGCAAGGCTACCCTTATGTATTGGAATATTGAAACTACACCTAACTTATTAAGTGCACTAGTATCATCTCCTTTAAAATCTAAATACTCTTTGCGAATAAAATCAGTCAACACCACTGCTCTTAGATCTTCACCTATGTTCTTTTTTTCTTGGGCAATAATTGCTGCAATACTTTTTAACTTTGAAGGACTATTAGCTAAAGTTCGGTATAGATGGGCATCGCCAATAAAATTTACCCGCTTCTTGTCGAAAACCCCTATTTGCTTAAGTTTTTTTTCTATTTGCTGAAGTAAGACCTCGTGTTGTTCTAGTTGCTCACGTTGGTCAACAAGCATTTGCTGCAATAAAATTTCTAACCATTCATAGTTTAAATTCGGAAAAACAATGTGTTGCTCAGTGAAACCTAAGAATTTGAGTTTTTTCTTTTCTATAGGATGTCCACTAGCATTTAGAAAAATCAATATCGATGAGAAAAACTCGGGCATTTCATAAATAGCCTCCAATTCCTTTTCTGATTGGGCATAGAGCGGAAGATGAAGAAGCACTTTCTGAAATTCTTCATTAGCAACCAAAGCGTTATTAAAGTTGATAATCTGCTCTCGGTAATCAACAATATATTTAATTTGTGCAGCGTCAGGTTTTGAGAAATATATAAAATCTTGATGTGGACATAAATCTCCATTTTTAATCAAATCAGGAACGGCGATTTCATCATCTAGTGGCCCACAAAGGTCAAAATATTTATTCAATTCTAATGTTGAACTATCGTAAGGTGGTGTGGCAGTGAGCGAAATTATGGTTAGGCCTTTAATTTTTTTTAACGCAAATAAACTTTTCCACCAGGCATTTTTTAAATGATGCGCTTCATCTAAAACTAATGTTTGAATATGGTGCTCTTTAATAAAATCTACCAGTGCTTTCTTTTCGTTCACCAAAGATTTATCTAAGGCATGTAATGACTGGTAAGTCGAAAATGTGAGTAATTTTGGCTTTTTAATATTAACCGTATAGTTATTAAAGTTTTCATTAATTCGAAAAAACGTCTCTAACCTGCTTATCCACTGATTACGTATGGTTAACGTTGGCGCCAAAATCAATGTGGGCTTATTAATGCGAACAAGCATTTCTAAACCTAAAATAGTCTTGCCTGAACCAGGGGGTGCAACAATATGTAAATGATCATCTTTTAAATGATCGTTGAACCTTCCTAAAAATTGCTCTTGATAACTGCGCCAAGTGAATTTAAATTTTAGATTTTTATGAAGATTAGTCAAGAGTTGTTTGGGTTTTGTTCAGAGTAATGAGATAATAAGTAACTTTGGTTTTCTAAAACTAATTCAATTAAATGTATCCTTTAAGAAGAAACCGCAGACTAAGAACTAACGACGCCATTCGACAGTTAGTGCGTGAAACTATAATTACACCAAGTGATTTTTTAGTTCCTCTTTTTGTAGTTGAAGGCAAAGCCATTAAAGAAGAAATTGAATCAATGCCCAACTATTACCGTATGAGTTTAGATCATCTTGAAAAAGAGGTGAAAGAACTTTGGAGTATGGGGCTACGCGCCGTTTTACTTTTCGTAAAGGTAGCTGATGATCTTAAAGATAATAAGGGTACCGAGGCGTTAAACCCCAACGGACTTATGCAATTAGCGATTAAAACAGTTAAGCATGCATGCCCTGAAATGTTGGTAATGACTGATGTAGCTTTAGACCCATTTTCATCACTGGGCCATGACGGAATTGTTCAAGATGGAATGATCTTAAATGACGAAACATCGGAAATTTTAGCTGAAATGAGCGTAAGCCATGCCGATGCAGGCGCAGATTTTGTGGCTCCTAGTGATATGATGGATGGTCGCATTTTAACCATTCGAGAAGCTTTAGAAGATGAAGGTCACATCAATACTGGCATCATGAGTTATAGCGCTAAATATGCCAGTGCATTTTATGGTCCGTTTCGCGATGCTTTAGATTCAGCTCCAGTAGCAATGAAAAACGTGCCAAAAGACAAGAAAACTTATCAAATGGATGCTGCAAATCGCTTTGAAGCCATAGCAGAAACTCAAGCAGATATTGATGAAGGAGCCGATATAGTTATGGTCAAACCAGGATTATGCTATCTTGATATCGTACGTGAAATACGAAATGAAGTTGATGTGCCAGTTGCGGTTTATCAAGTTAGTGGTGAATATGCGATGTTAAAGGCCGCTGCTGAAAAGGGATGGCTAGATCATGATACCGTAATGATGGAACAGCTTACGGCAATAAAAAGAGCAGGAGCAAATATCATTGCAAGTTACTTCGCAAAAGATGCCATCAAGCTACTGTAAATAGAATCGTTTATAAAATCTAAACAATTGAAAAATCTATTTATAATACTGATCGGTTTATTTGTTTCGATTTTAAAAAGCCAAGAGCCTTCAAACCCCGAAGTGCTCATAAATACTTCGATTGGCCTAACCAAGGGCACTTTAACTGAGGTGGAATTAGATTCTATTTTTATTTATAAAAAGGTCGACTCAATCATGACCTTAGGAATTCAAAAAGAAGCTTTTCCTGGTGCGCAATTACTAGTTGCTAAAAACAATAAAATTGTTTTTCATCAAGCGTACGGTTTTCATACGTATGATAGTATTCAAACAGTACAATTAGACGATATTTATGATCTGGCCTCTGTTACTAAAATCGCCGCTGCCTTACCTGCCCTAATGAAACTACATGGAGAAGGTAAAATAGACTTAGATCAACCTTTTAGTTCATATTGGAAGCCTTGGAAAAAGCATAAAAATAAAAACGAGCTAACCTTACGAGAAGTTTTAGCTCATCAGGCTGGTTTAAATCCTTATATCGTTTTTCTTAGTCACGTTCGAAAGAAAAACGGCAAACTCAAAAAAAAATGGATTCGTAGAAAACCAAACAAAAAATATGATCAACAGGCTTTTGATAATTTGTACGTTAAAAACCGATTTAAGAAAAAGATTTACCGTGAAATCAATAAATCAAAAGTTTCCGATGAAAAAAACTACAAATATTCAGGACTCACTTTTCTCTTATACCCTCGGTTAATTGAAAATCTAACTGGTATTTCATACACCGCATACCTACGTTCTAATTTTTATGATCCTTTAGATAATACTACCATGGGGTTTAATCCATATCATAAAGGATTTTCAAACAGGATAGTTCCTACGGAAATCGACACGATTTTTAGACACGGTCTCACCAAAAACTGGGTACATGATGAAAACGCAGCACTTATGGGAGGTGTTTCAGGAAATGCTGGCCTTTTCGCCACTGCTGAAGACCTTGCTAAACTGATGCAGATGTATATGAATTATGGAGTTTACAATGGTAAGCGGTATCTTAAGGAAGAAACCGTTAAAGAATTTGCACGAGTACAATACCTTCAGAATAAAAATAGACGTGGTCTTGGGTTCGATAAACCACTTATAAAAAATTCAGAATTACCATTAGTTGATGCCTATCCAGCACCGCAAGCAAGTGAAGAAAGCTTTGGTCATTCTGGCTTCACGGGTACCTTTGTCTGGGCTGATCCTAAAAACCAATTGGTATTTATATTTCTCTCAAATAGAGTTTACCCCACCAGAAATCATAGAAATCTATATGATCTTAATATTAGAACTGCTCTTCATACTATTTTTTATGATACCAAGACACCCCTTCAAGAATAGCAATTTTCTTAGTACATTCGTGCATAAATAAATTTTATGGGTCTTCTCATTTTTTACGCAGTAATATCTATCTTTTTTTCCTTTTTGTGCTCCATACTTGAAGCAGTATTGTTAAGTGTTACGCCCACCTTTGTAAATATCAAAAAGAAGGAAGGTAAAGGCTATGCAGAAACACTTGAAGAATTAAAGAACGATGTTGACAAACCATTAATAGCCATTCTAACATTAAATACTATTGCTCATACGGTCGGTGCAATTCTAGTAGGGGTACAAGCTAAAGTTGCGTATGCAGAATTATACGGCAGTACGACAAGATCATTTTTCAGCATCGAATTTACTGAAGATCTTATGGTCGGTGTTGTTTCTACTTTAATGACAATTTTGATTCTTGTAGCATCTGAAATCATACCAAAAACTATTGGGGCAACGTATTGGAGAGGTTTAGCAAATTTTACCTCTAAAACTCTAAAAATAATGGTGCTTGCTCTAAAATATACAGGCTTATTATGGATACTGCAATTGTTTACAAAACTTGTAGGAGGAAAAGGGCATCATGGTAGTGTTTTGAGTCGTGATGATTTTAGTGCAATGGCTGATATTGCGCATGAAGAAGGTGTTTTTGAACAATCGGAGTCTACGATCATAAAAAACCTTTTACGTTTTGATGAGGTTTTAGCGAAAGATGTAATGACCCCAAGAGCAGTTATGAAAATAGCTTCTCAAGATAAAACCATTAGAGATTATTTTACGGAGAACCCAAAAATGAGATTCTCTAGAATTCCTATTTTTAGCGAAAAGCCAGACAATATCACAGGGTTTGTACTGAAAGATACTATTTTAGAAGAAATGGTTAAAGATAATGGTGATGTTCCATTATCAAATATTAAACGTAACATTCTTGTTACGGAAAGAAATACGCCCATTCCTAAACTTTTTGATATTCTTATTAATGAAAGAGTTCATATTGCATTAGTTGTAGATGAATATGGTTCAATTAGTGGTTTGGTGACTATGGAAGACATTATTGAGACACTTTTAGGGCTTGAAATTATGGACGAAAGCGACAATGTTGCCGATCTTCAAGATCTTGCTAGAAAAAATTGGGAAACCCGAGCGCAACGCATAGGTATTATTGATAAAGATCAAAAACCAGAATAATGATTGAAACAGCCTTTGTGAACACCCCTCTTGGAATCGCAAGAATAGAAGGGTCAATAAATGGGCTTCAATCAATAACTGTGCTTGATAATGAGGAAGAGATTACCGACATCATTCCTGAGCCTTTAGAAGATAGTGTTTACCAATTACAAGAATACTTTGCTGGCCAACGAAAAGCCTTTACACTCGAATTAAATCCGCAAGGCACCGATTTTCAAAAGCGAGTTTGGAAGGCCTTATTAAACATACCATATGGTAAAACTATTTCTTATTTAGAACTTTCAAAAACGCTTGGTGATGTCAAAGCAATTCGTGCCGTTGCAGCTGCAAATGGTAAAAATCCGCTTTGGATTGTCGTACCATGCCATCGTGTTATTGGTAGTGATGGTTCGCTAACTGGCTATGCTGGCGGATTGCATCGTAAAAAATGGTTAATAGCTCATGAAAATCCTGTAAAACAGCAGTCTCTGTTTTAATGATTACCGACTAATTAGTTGGTAATGATCAACTTTGCTCTTATTATTGATAAACAAATGGTAATTCATCGATATGATGATATATTTCATAAGCAACTACATTAAAAAGCTTAAAAATATACCCATTAAAAACCGACTCATTAGTCTTTTATCAATAATGTCATTCCCTTTGACTTACCTCTCTTATTAAATCCAATTTTTCATCTTTTTACAGTGAAAATCGAGTTGACTTTTTCCTAAAACTAAAAGATATTTTAAAAATTCATACCCAGATTTGTTTGTATATTTAAGTGTTAAACACCAACCAATTTCACGAATGCTACAGCGAATCAATTTAGAAAACATACTTTTTTTAGATATTGAAACCGTACCAGAAACAGAACTTTTCGACGAGCTTAATGATCAAAAAAAAGAACTATGGGATCAAAAATCGAAATACCAACGTAAAGAAGAATATACTCCTGAAGAGTTTTATGAACGTGCAGGTATTTGGGCTGAATTCGGTAAAATAATTTGCATTTCTGTCGGATTTTTTAATTATAAAGGAACAATTAGATCTTTTCGAACAACTTCATTTCATGGAGAAGAATCAACGCTTTTGAAGGAATTCAAAAACCTACTCAACACTCATTTTAACCAAACCAAGCATTTGCTTTGTGGTCATAATGCAAAAGAATTTGACTTTCCGTATATAGCACGCCGTATGCTTATACATGGTATTGAATTGCCTTATAAACTGAACCTCTTTGGTAAAAAACCTTGGGAAATTCCGCATTTAGATACCATGGAATTATGGAAATTTGGTGATTACAAACATTTTACTTCCCTAAAGTTACTGGCAAATATTTTTGGCATACCGTCTCCCAAAGATGATATCGATGGCAGTCAAGTAAGAGAAGTATACTACGTAGAAAAGAATATTGATAGAATTGTAACCTATTGTGAAAAAGATGTTGTCACCACAGCTCAGGTATTTTTAAGGCTAAGAGGTGATGAATTGCTTGCCGAAGAAGAAATCAAAAGCGTTTAATTCAAGAATTATATTTTAATTGAATATACACCGGAAAATGATCGCTATAACCACCAATATATTTACGACCCACATATGTTCGATACGGGGCTCCTTTGTATTTTCCTTTAAATTCTGTTAAAAATTTTTGGTCAAAAATATTGGCATTAGCAAAGCTATGAGTACCCTTTTCAAAATTGAAAAAATTATGCGAAACAATAATTTGATCAAATAGCAACCATTTTTTTTTGTAACTCGCACTGCCACGATTAGGAGACAACAATTTTTCCATAGGATTATATAGCTGATCAGACTGCATTAAATATTGAATACTCGCAGACTCTGGACCATCATTAAAATCTCCCATAATAATGTAGTTCGGATTATTAGTTTTTTCTTCAATCTTCGCCATATATGTTTTAATAGTCTTGGCTGCTTCGATTCTTTTAAGACTAGTTTCATCTTGCCCATCTCGACGAGATGGCCAATGATTTACAAAAACGTGTATTTCCTCTTTATTTAAATTTCCTTTTACATATAGAATATCTCGAGTGGTATCTCTGGTTCCATCTTCTTCATAAAGAAATAAGGTGATTGGTTCAGAATAAACAACCTCAAAATTGTCTTTATGATAAATTAAGGCCGTGTCAATTCCTCTTTCATCCGGAGAATCATAATGGACATAGCCATAATTTACATCTCGTAAGGGCTCGGCATTAATGAGGTCTTGAACCACTTCTTCATTTTCTACCTCAGCAACTCCCATTAAAACGGGTGGAATCTTAGAACTTTCTTTTCCGACTTCTGAAATTGTTTTAGCAAGTTTATAAACCTTACGCTTATAACGCTTCATTGACCATTTTTTAAACCCTTTCGGGGTGAAGTCATCATCTAAAGTATTCGGGTCGTCTTTAGTATCAAAAAGGTTCTCAAGGTTATAGAACCCCACCGTGTATTGTTCTTTGGCTTTTTTCTTTCTGAAAAACGAAAAATTCATGATTTTTATAGTTGGGGGACTAAATTTACAAAAAACGTTGGCTAAGTATTGCCTAGATTTGCACTTTAAACCAGGTTTTATGCTAGAAAAGAAATCTATTGATTATGAAAGAGCGGTTCTAATCGGACTTATGAATCGAGAACAAAATGAAGAAAAGGTAAATGAATACCTGGATGAACTTGAATTTCTAACGTATACTGCTGGAGGTGAGGTATTTAAACGATTTGTACAACGTATGGATGTGCCAAATCCGAAAACCTTGATAGGAAGTGGAAAAATGGAAGAAGTTGAAGCCTATGTTAAAAAGCATGAAATTGGATCTGTCATCTTTGACGATGAACTTAGTCCGGCGCAACAACGAAATATAGAAAAACAACTACGCTGTAAAATTATTGATCGAACAAGCCTTATACTTGATATATTCGCACAACGAGCTCAAACGAGCTATGCTCGCACACAAGTAGAACTCGCTCAATACGAATATTTACTACCTAGATTAACAGGTCTTTGGACCCACCTTGAGCGTCAAAAAGGGGGTATAGGTATGCGAGGCCCTGGGGAAACCGAAATTGAAACAGACAGACGTATCGTTAGAGACCGAATTACCTTATTAAAGAAGAAACTATTAAAAATTGATCGCCAAATGGAAACCCAACGAGGTAATCGTGGGTCATTAGTTCGGGTTGCTCTAATTGGGTACACCAACGTCGGTAAATCTACTTTAATGAATGTTGTTAGCAAAAGCGAAGTTTTTGCTGAAAATAAACTCTTTGCAACTTTAGATACTACGGTTCGAAAAGTTGTGTTAGGCAATTTGCCATTTCTTCTAAGTGACACTGTTGGTTTTATTCGAAAACTACCTACACAGCTGGTAGAAAGCTTTAAAAGTACATTAGATGAGGTTCGTGAAGCAGATTTGTTGTTACATATCGTAGATATTTCGCACCCGCAGTTTGAAGAGCACATCGAATCGGTAAATAAAATTTTATCAGAGATTAAAAGTTCAGACAAGAAAACTATAATGGTTTTTAATAAAATAGATCAGTTTGAACATGAATCAATAGATGATGATGACCTTATTACAGAAAAAACAGGGCGTCATTTTACGTTAGATGAATGGAAACATACCTGGATGGAACGATTGGGTAACCGTGCCCTATTTATTTCAGCATTAAACAAAGAAAACTTAGATGATTTTAGAAAAAGAGTTTATGATGAAGTTAGAGATATTCATGTAACACGTTTTCCGTACAATAACTTTCTATACCCAGAACATTTAGACGAATATTAAAGGAAAATTCTGTTGTACTGAAGATTTTTAATATCATATTAGTTAAAAAAATGTGTAGTTTATCGATGAAATATTCCGTTGATATTTTTCACAACATCAGTGGTACAGTTCACAACAATAATTTAGAAATAAGTAGCTACTGGTATACCTTTACAATGTAATTAAGTGATAGTGTTGACCCCAAATCGCCCCTTGAACTTAACTGAAATTTTGAATGTAATGATCCCAAATCAATACTTAAAACTAACTGCTTAAAAGCTACCCGAATTAATCAAACCTACTTGATAAAAAAGCCCTCCAAATTGGAGGGCTTTTTTACTTTCTATTTGTTAAAACTAACTTTTCAAATTACAAAGTGATGAACTTTATTGAAGCCCCGAAGTAATTCAACTTAAATTTTAAACACTTCGTCGGACACACAACAAATTAGGTTTAGTTCACAACAATAATTTAGAAAAACCTAGCAACTGCCATACCTTTACATTGTAATTAAGTAATAGTGTTGACCCCAAATCACGCCGAGAACTTAACTGAAAATTAATGTATTGTTTTACCCAAATCGATACTTAACCAAGATATTATCCGAATTCATTCGGAACTCAAATTTTACTAATCACCTACTTGTAAAAAAACACCTCATTGAAAAATGAGGTTTTTTTATGCAGTTCATCGATCATACCACACCTTTTAGACGGTTGGCAACAACCTATATCATCTTCACAACAAAAATTTATAAGTACGCTAAACCACAACTACATTCGTCTTGTATTTGAGATTTAATGTTAGTCCCAATGACAGAAATAATCTTAACTGAAAAATTACTATTATTTGGATTGTTCCCAAGTTTATTCTTGACTTTAGGTTTAATTATTGACTGTAATTATCCAATTAACGAATCCTACTTAACAAAAAAACGCCTCGATTATATCGAGGCGTTTACTTTTTTTAAAAATTGTTATAGTGCTTATAGCGAGTAGTTCAAACCGAATAACCAGTAACTTTGAACTGGGTTATCTACATTGTCAAATGTAATTGCTGGTACTTGAACAGGCGCATTAGCTAAAGCTTCTTGCTTGTTGTTTCTTAGTCCGAATTCAAATCCTAGTCCGATTCCTTTCCAAAGTGTATAACCAAATGAGTTTACCCATGTCCAGTTTGAAAGGTCTCCACTCTTATAACTTTGAAACGTTGAGAAGTTCGTTTTGAAACTTACGGCGCCAATTGCTTTGGTATAATCAACAACGATTTTAGCACCAGTTGAAGATTCATAAGCTGCATCATCTTCAGCAAATACAAAGTTATAGTTCAAAGGGTGTATCACCACAACCATATCAGTAATTGGAGTCCAAGTGGCACCAACACCAAGATCTAAATAACCTGGGTCATTGAAATTATTAATGATAGAAGTTCTGTATTCACCTAAGGCTGAAATCGCGAATTTATCGCTCAATTTATAACCATATAAAGAAGTAATATTAAATACATCAGTAGTTCCGTTGAAGCCATCGTCATCTGTATCAATGTCTTTGTTGTCAAGCTTTACCCATTGTGCATTGATATTACCTGAGTTTCTCCAGAAAAACTTAGCTCTATCTAAATTGGCAAATGCATTTAAAGTTATACCGATATTACCAGAAGAATTATTAGGAGTACCTTGAGAGAACCAATTTTTAGAACCCGCTAAATTTGCTCCAATAGTACCGAAAGCACCTTTTCTCCAGCCTGGCAAGCCATCAATTTCACCTTGAATAGCATCTATTCTTCCTTGAATAGCAGCAATAGAATCCGCTTTAGGACCTAATAAAGCTTTTAGCTCTTCTGCCTTTTGCTTATCATCTTGTGCAAAACTTAAAGTAGCGGTAAAAACTGCTACAACTGCAATAATTATTTTCTTCATAATGTTTAGTGTTTAATATTTAAGACACGCAAAAGTAGTAATTGTCACTTATTTTTCTAAAAATAAACTACTTTCTTTTGAATAACGGAACGGAAGAACATGCTTCGCCATACATGACACTTTTAGCCACACCTTGCAACTTCAATGTTGCCCAAACATAAGCATTCGCAGGAACAGGTTTATTAGTACAGCCTTTTATTATCATGAATTTATCTTGATATGGAGTGACATCAAGATTATCAATTATATTTTGATAAATGGTAGTTTCTAGTTGCTCTTTATCTCCTATAACAACAGCCTTAGCAATACCTTGTAATTTTGAACTTAGCAGCATATAAGCCCAACCGGGAATTATAGCATCTGTTGAACATGAAAGTGCAACATACGCATCTTGGTATTGCTGCCAATCGTGTTCTAAAATCTGGCTTCTAAAGTCTTTTTCACGTAGAATCAACCCTTCAAATAACCAATCTTTAATATCTAAAACAATGCGTTGCCCTTTAGGATAATAATCCTCTAAATCAAAGGTGATTAGTTTACTTTCTGCAACTCTGTTTTTTATTTCTTCAGCCATAAAGAATGGTAGCTTAGCCTTTTACAAATACCCTAAAATGCAACATTTACAGTAAACCCAATTCTAGTTTCGCCTCTTCACTCATTAAATCTTGTGTCCAAGGTGGATCAAAAGTTATTTCAACTTCTGCATCTTTAACCATATTTAAAGACTTCACTTTCTCTTCTACCTCAACCGGAAGTGTTTCCGCCACTGGGCAGTTTGGTGAAGTTAACGTCATTAAAATTTTAACATCATTTTCTTCGTTTACTAAAACGTCATAAATCAATCCCAGTTCATAAATATCAACCGGAATTTCAGGATCATATATCGTCTTTAATACGTTTACTATTTTTTCTCCTAATTCTAGAGAGTCTTCTGCTATTTCTTCGCTCATAATATCTTAGTTGAGTTGTGTTTGATACGCCACGGCGTACAACTTCAATTGTTTAATCATACTCACTAAACCATTGGCTCGAGTAGGTGACAAATGTTCTTTCAATCCTATCTCATCAATAAAGTCAGTATTAGCCTCAATAATGTCGGCAGGCTTTTGATTGCTAAACGCCCGTATTAAAATGGCAATAATTCCTTTGGTAATAATAGCATCACTATCGGCTGTAAAAACCAACTTATCTTCATTTAATTCAGCATGTACCCAAACCTTACTTTGGCAACCCTTGATGATGTTATCATCGGTTTTATACTGCTCAGCAATTAGCGGAAGTGATTTGCCAAGTTCGATCATATACTCATAGCGCTGCATCCAATCTTCGAACATTGCGAATTCATCTACAATCTCATCTTGTATCTCTTGTATTTGCATAAGTTTCTTTTAATCACATCCCAGGGGAAGCCAATTATTCTATTTGTATCGCAAAAATACAATAAGTTACGGTGCTTTTCAAGAGTTTAAGACAACCCTAACAACCTGTCTATAACAGCATATTTTTAGCACGTTTCACACCAGCTACCAGAACATCAATTTCTTCTTTGGTATTGTAGAAGCTAAAACTAGCTCTTATTGTACCAGGAATTTTAAAGAAATCCATAATCGGTTGTGCGCAGTGATGCCCTGTTCGAACTGCGATACCAAGCTTATCAACTATAGAACCAATATCATAAGGGTGTGCCCCCTCTAAATTGAATGAAATTACCGAAGTTTTGTTCGCTGCTGTTCCGTAGATTTTTAATCCATCAATTTCTAACAATTTTTCAGTACCATATTCCAAAAGCTCATGCTCATAAGCCGCAATATTATCAAACCCAATAGCATTCATATAATCTAAGGCAGCACCGAAAGCAATACCTCCACAGATATTAGGGGTACCCGCTTCAAATTTATGTGGCAATGGTGCATAGGTAGTTTTCTCGAAAGTTACTTCAGCAATCATTTCTCCCCCACCTTGATATGGTGGAAGTTTATTAAGCCACTCTTCTTTTCCATAAAGCATGCCGGCACCCGTAGGCCCACATACTTTATGAGCTGAAACGGTATAAAAATCAACATCTAAAGCTTGCATATCAGCAACCACATGAGGTGCGGCTTGAGCTCCATCAATTAAAACCGCAGCACCAACTGCGTGTGCTTTTTCAATAATTTCTTCAATAGGATTAATGGTACCTAGGGCGTTCGAAATATGATTGCAGAATACTAATTTTGTGTTTTCAGAAAGCAACTCGGCATACACATTCATCAAAAGCTCTCCATCTTGATTCATAGGAATCACTTTCAAAATAGCTCCCGTACGTTCACAAAGCATTTGCCAGGGTACAATATTGGAGTGATGCTCCATTGCAGAAACAATAATTTCGTCTCCTTTTTTAATTAAAGAAGAAAAACCGTTTGCAACAATGTTAATGCTATGTGTAGTGCCTGATGTAAAAATTATTTCATGCGCTTTTGCAGCATTAAAATGAGTTTGAATTTTAATACGTGCCTGTTCATACTTATCTGTTGCCTCTTGAGACAGTGCATGAACCCCTCTATGAATATTCGCATTATAATTTTGATAATAATCTACAATCACATCAATGACCTGTTGCGGTGTTTGTGAGGTGGCCGCATTATCAAAATATACTAGTGGTTTTCCATTTACTTCACGTTTTAAAATAGGGAAGTCTTCACGGATTTTTTTTACATCAAACATAGCAAAGTAATTGATTTACAAAGATACCTACTATGTAATAAAAAGAAGGGAAAGGAAATTTTTTATTGTTTAAAAAAGAACATTTTCACAAATAACATGTAACATATAACAATACAGCGACAGACAATTGTTATTTCTTTTTGCAATATTATTGATGCTTTTAAACCTAATTAAGTTGATACAGTCGGTGTCTCGCATTATTGTTAGTAACTAATATGTATTGTTCACCGTGCTGTTCAATAAAAATCATATCGCGAATATCACCATCTAAATATAATTCAATTTCATTGTTTGAGATATGCTTAAAATCACCTTCTTTTTTACCTTTTAAAAATGAACCAATACCGGCGTCATACCTTGTTGTTTCAATTTCAGCCATATAATTGTTACCTGCTAAAAGTAGGTCTTTGATACCGTCTTTGTCAAAATCTTTATAGAGAATTGAGTTTACAGGAGACTTTTGAACCGCATAAGAAAAAGGTGTAAATTCAAAATCACTCCCGTTATTTTTAAAAATTCCTGAGCGAAATTCGACTGCTGTATAATGCAATGATTTGTCTAAATTTTTACCGATAATTTCGCTTAAGTCTCTAGAAGCAAAATCTTGGTATGATTCAATACGCTTACCTAAATAGGGTAACTGTTGTGTCATACAAGTTTTTCCTCTTACTGGAACTTCTTTTCCATTATATGATTTTGCTAATAGAATATCTTCACTACCATTACCATCAAAATCATTCGTATACACATTAAATGGATCATCTTTAGAGGCATGAAACTTTGAGTTTAATCCTAAATTTCCTGCTATTATATCTAAGTCTCCGTCATCATCAATATCTTCAACAGCGATACTACTCCACCACCCTGAAGATTCAGATAGTTCTTTATATTTTGAATTTTGCACGAGTTTTTTTCCATCATTCTCAAAAACTTCAATACCCATCCATTCTCCTGTAACAATCAAATCTAATGAACCATCTTTATTTATATCAGCCCAAGATGCATCAGTGATCATACCAACTTTTTCAAGTTCAGGAGCAAAATCAGCAGTGACAATTTCAAAAACACCTTTATTATTTCTCAGTAGGTAACTCGTAGGCGCCGTAGGGTATTTACCCGGAACTAACCTACCACCAACAAATAAATCTAAATCTCCATCATTATCATAATCTCCTGCAACCACGGTTGAACCCGACGACTTAATTTGAGGTAAAACACCTTGCCCTTTTTCAAAATTTCCGCTTCCATCATTGAGGTAAAGTCTATCTTGTAAATCGGCTTCATTAAGATATGATTCATAACTACCACTTACGACGTACAAATCTTTATCTCCATCTTGATCTACATCTACAAAAAGTGCCCCTTGATCTTCATATTTTTTATCTGCTTCAAAAGCAATAACTTGAATCTCTTTAAAAGTTTTATTTGCACCACCAAAAAAAAGCTGACCCGATTGATTTTTAGCACCTCCAATATAAAAGTCTTCAAACCCATCATTGTTAAGATCAGAACTAGTTGCAAAAGGACCCGTTTGAGAAAGTTTATTGGGTAAAAGAATTTGCAAATCAAAATCATTGAAATAGCTGTCTTCGTGCTTTGAGAGAGTGTCTACTTTTGCAAAAATTGGTGTTGTTTTACTTTTTGTAACACTATTGTTAGATGCTTCAGAGTAATCAATCACTAAAGATTTATTGGCACTCTCTAAATTAATTTTTTGAGTTTTTCCATCTGGCCAAACCACTTCTAAAAAATCTACATTTTCATCTTTTTTAAAACCAAAATGGAGCTCATTTGAAACTGATGAAAGATAACCTCGTGTATTAATTAATTGACGCAATAAACTAGTGCCATCTTTTAAAACTACGTTTGCTTTTACACCTACTCCAAAAGGATTTGTTGCAGGACCTTTAAACTTTAACTTGATAAAATCTCCTTTTTGTAGTTCAATGGCTTTATTTTTAAGTACCGTAGCAGGTTCGTTAATATTATTAATAACGATATCTAAATCTCCATCACTGTCTAAATCTGCATATACTGCACCATTAGAAAAAGTAGGTTTTGTATTTAACCATTTTTTTGAAACATTCTCAAACGTAAGATCTCCTCTGTTTTTCAAAAAGTAATTACTTAGTTTTTGTTGCGGTAGCATTCGACAATATTTTAGTTTCTCTTCAGCAGTAGGTTCTAAACCATCTTTATCCCAAAATTTATTAATAGTTGCGTTCACATCTCTATCAACTACATCGCGATAAACTCCATTAGTAACATAAACATCATTATAACCGTCTAAATCAAAATCAGCAGAAAGCAATGACCAACTCCAATCTGTATTAGCAATACCTGCTAAATTTCCTATTTCACTAAAGGTGCCATTACCATTATTCAATTGCAACATATTATGCATGTATTGGTAATGATAGCCATTATTAACCATGTCTTCAAACTCGCTCAAAGGGGTCATTCCCATAGTTGTTTTAGATCGAACATAATCTTCAGGGTTCATATCTAAGGTCATTAAATCTGGCAACCCATCGTTGTTAATATCTGCTACATCACTACCCATACTATTTAGTGACATATGCTTAAACATTTTACTGCCAGATTCGGTAAAAGTCTTATCGCCGTTATTTATATAAACAAGGTCAGGAGCATTAAAATCATTTGAAACATAGATATCCATAAACTGATCACCATTTAAATCTGCTATCATAGGATTTAAACCATAACCTAAATCATATACCAAACCTGCTTTTTCTGAAACATCTGTAAAAAACCCTTTACCATTATTTTCATACAAACGGTCACAGCCCTTAACCTTGAGTGTTCTTGAGTTGTTATAAAAAAATGATACATCTATAACAGTATTTCGTGTAGAATTTCCAATAGGTGCATTTGCCACATATACGTCTAAATCGTTGTCATTATCATAGTCAAAAAAGGTTGCTTGGATACTCCTATTTGCATCTGCCAATCCTAACGCTTTACCTTTTTCGGTAAAAGTGAGATCTCCATTATTGATATAAAGTAGGTTTGTAAATTTTTCATTCTCTTCTTGCCAACCACCTCTCGAAATATAGATGTCTAAAAATCCATCATTGTTTACGTCTACAAAAGTAACTCCTGTATTAAAACCAGGAATATGAGTTATACCCACCTCTTTACTTATTTCTACAAACTTAAAATCACCTTTATTTAAATATAATTTGTCTGGAGATAAATTAGAAGTAAAATAAAGATCTATTAACCCATCATTATTAATATCTCCAGCTGCAACACCGCCACCGATATATAGGTATATATAGGAAAAATAATTCGCTATAGTTGTTTCTTCTAATGTATTTACAAAATCAATTCCTGAATCTTCAACAGAAACTGTTTCAAAAAGTAAGTTTTCGTCATTAATACTTTCTTCAGATTTAATTTTGTTCTTACACCCATTCAAGAAGCATAACAACAAAACTAGGCCTATAAAACAGTAACTACTTTTTCGATTTGTTGACATAAAAAACATTTAAACCTAAATAAGAAATCAGACTTACCTATATAATTATATAAAAAGGCTACCAATTATAAAATTGGCAGCCTTAAAAAAAAACTAACTCAACTTTATATTTTAAAACCCAGGGTTTTGCTTAATGTTAGGGTTCGTGTTTAATTCTAGCTGGGGAATTGGTGCCAACTTAAATTTCGATTCAAAAGGTTTTCTCATAGGAATTTGAGCTATTACTGCGTCTAAAGTAGAAGACAGCTCTGCATCAGAGATTACCCCAGCATTACTCCATCGAACTAAATCAGGAAATCTATATCCTTCATAAGATAACTCTAACCTTCTTTCATTAATAATCGCGTTCATTAATTCTGCATCTGTAGCCGTTGTATTGGCTAATTGAACTCTAGAACGCACTCTATTCACGTAGTTTCTTGCTTTTCCTAAATCGCCACCACTTAATACCTGAGCTTCTGCAGCCATCAATAAGACATCTCCGAATCTAAGTACTCTCCAATTTGTGCCATTGTTAAGTGTTATGATCGGACCACCAGCTTCATCAGTATACTGTGCTAACTTAGTTCTAACAAAACCATGATATCCATAAATATCTTCTGATTGTACACCTGCATCAAAAGTGACGCCAGCTGCTAAAAACTCTGCTTCAGTAATCATTGTACCCTCTCTTCTTACTTGATCATTTTCAGCAAGGTATGCATCATACAGTCCAGGTAATGGATAACCGCAACCAAAACCATCACTCACTTGACCAATTGCCTCCATATTATCGAAAGATTGAGTTCTTGGAGCAAATTGCAGCATTAATACTTGATCAGTATTAAATTTCGCATTTCCACCACCCCATCTATAATTACCAAGACCAGTTCCTTTATTTTCGGTATATGATAATTCAAAAAGCGATTCTATACCAAATTCTTCCTCTTTTCTCCATATTCTAGAGTAATCAGTGGCTAAATCAAATTCACCAGAACTAATTACCGCCTCAAACTGCTCTGCAGCCAAAGCGTATTTTTCTTGATACAAATAAGCTTTGCCTAAAAGTGCTTGAGCGGCACCTTTATTTGCACGAATCTTATCTTCTTGACTATAAGCGCTTTTTAATGGTAGATCAGCAATTGCTTCTAATAAGTCTGATTCTATTTGAGACCAAACAGCACCGGCTTCGGCTGGTAATTGCTGGTACTCATCAGGACTTAATTCTGAAGTTACTAAAGGAATACTTTCTCCAAAAAGAGTTACTAAATCAAAATAATTAAAAGCTCTTAAAAACTTTGCTTCGGCAGCAATTCTTGTTCTCTCAGGACTATCAGTCGTCATATTGTCTAATAAAACATTTGAACGTCCAAGCCCCTGATAAAGATTATTAAAAATCAATCTTGAGTGATTGTTATTGGCATCAAAATCATATTCTGTTAATCGCTCATAACTTAGTTTATCACCACGAGTTATTCCACCTGCTGTTACTTCATCGCCCATCATTATACGATACGTCCATGGAGTTTCCCATTGTTCTGCATAGGTAGAAGCTAATTGTAAATAACCAGCTAAAACACCCTGATAAGCACCTTCATCTGTTTGAAAAAAAGTTTCTGGTGATTCCCCTCCTTTTATTTCATTGGTGTAAAAGTCATCAGAGCATGAAATAACTGCACTGAATGCTAGTACAAGACCAAATGCATATTTTGTATATTTTAATTTTTTCATTGCTTTAAAATTTAGTTTTTTATTAAAATGATAACGACATACCAAATATGAAACTTCTTGGTGTTGGATAGAAACCTTGGTCTACACCGATACCATTATTACTAGAAGCTCCAACTTCAGGATCTAAACCAGAATATTTGGTGAATGTAAAAAAGTTCTCTAGAGACACATAAGCTCTTAATTTACTAATTGGAATCATGTCGATAACTGATTCAGGCAACGTATATCCTAACTGAATTTGCTTAATTTTTGTATACGATCCGTCTTCGACTAATAAGTCACTTCTATAGGCATTACCAGTATGACTTGCTATTGGCCAAATGGCATCTGTTCTTCCCGGAGTCCACCTGCCATTATAATACTTAATTGGTAAGTTTATATCAAGATCGTCATTTCGTATGGTACCATTTAAGATTTCGTTTCCAGAAACACCCTGAACGAATACATTTAAATCAAAAGCTTTATACCCTAAATTTAGAGTTCCGCCATAGATTAAATCTGGGTGTGGGTCTCCTAAATATGTTTCATCAGCTGCTGTAATACCTGGCTCACCATCAGTATCAACAATAATGGGCTCACCAGTTGTAGCATCTATACCATCTGTTTTAAAACCTCTAAAGTACCATATTGGAAAGCCTTCTTCCATCCAAGTAGATCTCCAGTTTCCATTTGAAATAGCTCCTTCAAGTCTATCTACCGAACCAGATAATGATGTTACTTCATTTTTTAGAGTACTGAAGTTAAGATTTATACCAAAAGTAAAATCATCACCCACAATATCATTATACCCTAAAGAAAATTCAAAACCTTTGTTCAAAACGTCACCTGCATTAACAAACGAAGCAACATTACCTGCCTCTAGTGGTGGCGTATTTGGTGTTAACAAATCTCTTGTAGTCTTTTCATAATAATCTGCAACTAAAGACAGCCTACTATTAAAAAATTTAGCTTCAACACCTAAATCTAATTGTTCACTAGTTTCCCAGGTTAATTCAAAATTATTTAGTTGTCTAGGTTCAATTGGTGTTACTAAATTTCCTGCTCCATCGGTATAGTTCAAATTAACACTTGAAAGAAATCCTAAATAACCAAAATTACCTAAATTGGAAAGGCTACCATTTTCTCCCCAACTACCTCTTAGTTTAAGGAAATTAAAAAAGTTAGAATCTTGGTTAAAGAAATTTTCTTCAGAAACTACCCAACCTGCTGAGAATGATGGAAATGTTCCCCATCGATTATTAGTTGGTAAAAAGAAGTTACTAGCCGCATCTCTACGCAAGGTACCCTGCAAAATATATTTTCCGGCATAATTGTATTGTAACCTTCCAAAATAAGACCCTTGATTCGATGTATTTTCATTACCTCTAATATTAGAAACATCTTGATTTGCAAGAAAATCAAACTCACCATATCTAATATCATTTATTGTTGTGGGCCCTCCATTTACAATAGTATTTCTAAACGTGCTTTCTTGAGCGGAAGTTCCTAAAACTACATTAACACTATGTTCTCCAAAACTTTTGTTGTAAGTAATAAAATTTTCCCATTGCCAAAAGAAAGAAAAATTATTTTGCTCAAAAACAACTGACTGATCACCTCTATGGCTAGGGCTATATTGAAATTGTCTTGTGAATCTATGAAAACTAGAAGTATTCGAATTAAACCCAAGTCTTGAAGTGAATTTAAAAGCTTCTGAAAACTTAATATCTCCATAAACACTTCCTAATATTCTATTAGTTTTAGTAGTTCCATCGGTAGATGCTATACGAGCTAGAGGGTTCATACTATTAACATTGGTACTATTACCAAATATATTACCCTGCCCGTCGCGTAAGGCAATGTCTAACCTATCTGCAAAAAGATTTAAACTACCTGCTGGTATACTAGCTTCGTTAGGGTAAACAGCTGGTGTTAAAGGATCGAAACGCAAAGCAGATGAAAGCACCCCATTTGTTTGGTCATTTTCTCTAATTGCTGATCTTTCAGAATAGATATATGATACATTATTTCCAATAGTCAACCAATCAGTAACCTTATGTTCTCCATTAAGTCTAATTGAATATCTTTTAAAGCTATCTTTATCTGTAACCACAATACCATCTTGATTAAGAATCGATGCAGAAATTAAATTTTTAGAATTTTCTGTTCCTGAACTATAAGAAATATTATGTCTTTGCGCATAACCAGTTTCAAAAACTTCATCTAACCAATTGGTATCAAATTGAGTAGCATCAGTAATACCATAATACTCTTTATACTGATCAGCGTTCATATATTCAGCATTAGTATCGTTAATACTGTTAATTATATACTGCGTGTTAATATTAAATTCACTACGCCCAACCTTACCTGATTTAGTTGTAATTATTACTACCCCATTTCCACCTTCTGCACCATAAATAGCTGAAGAAGCAGCATCTTTCAGTACTTCCATACCTTCGATGTCATTTGGGTCAATACTACTTATATCTCTTGTTCTTAAACCATCAACAATATATAGAGGGTCTGCGTTTCCATTAGAAGATACCCCTCTAATTCGAACTCTAGGTGCAGCTCCTGGAGAACCCGAATTCGGAACAATATAAACACCTGGTGTTCTTCCTTGTAAAACTTGCTCAGCTCGTGTAAAAGTATTATTACTTAGGGCATCGGAATCAACACTAGATATTGCTCCCGTAAGTAGGCTCTTCTTCTGAGCACCGTAGCCAATAACAACTACTTGCTCAAGCTCTTCTAAATCTTCTTTTAATTTTACATTAATAGATGAGTTTTCTGTCACTGAAATACTTTGTGAAACAAAACCTAAATAGCTAAAAACAAGAACATCTCCTTGTTGAGCCACAATAGTATAATTGCCATCAAAATCAGTTTGGGTACCGCTTGTAGTACCTTCAATAACAACATTTGCTCCGGCCAAAGGAAGACCATCTAAATCTGTCACCTGACCTGATACTTCGTTTTCTTGGATTACCACTTCGGTTGTTTGTTCTATAGCTTTTTTGGTCAGAACAATTTGATTTTCATTTATTTTAAAATCAAAATCAGCCCTTGCTGATAATTCAGTCAAAACTGGTAAAATTGTTTTGCCTTTTACCTGAATTGTAACTTTTTGCCGATCATTAATTTCTTTAGTATTATAAAAGAAACTATACCCTGTTTGTACCTTAATTTCCTTCAATACCTTACGAAGAGAAACTTCGTTGTAATGAATATCTATTTGCTTTTGAGACATAACGGTGTTTGCCGATAATTGAAACAGCATAATAGATGCTAAAAAGAAAGAGATTTTCATTTTTAAGCGTAATATCTTACTTCGTTCTTTTTCAAGAACTCCGCGATTAATACATTTTTTCATAATTTAGTGAGTCTTTAATTGTTAGTTATTTGATTTTAAGCATTAGTAATTAAATTGATTAAAGAATAGGTAATATTGAGAGAGAAGTGCCCTAATACTTCTCTCTCTATTTTTGTGTTATTGTAATTTCATTTTGATTAAAACTGTATTCGAAAGGTGTACTTAGTGAAATAGTTTGAAGAATTAATTCAATATTTTCATCTGCAAATTCACCTATATAAGCTGCATCTTTTAAATTTTCTGCCTTGTTAATAAATTGAACATTGTTTCGACGTTCTAATTTTGTAAGTATTTCATCAAAGGTTAAGTTGTTTATTACAAGTTTATTACGCATCCAATCTGTATACATATCAGTATCAACTTTAGCATTTGTCAACTTTTTTTCTGTTTTATTGAACGTTGCTTGATGACTTGGTGTGATTTTCAACTCTTGGTCAGGGGAATTGGTTTGATACATACTAATTGAACCTTCAACTAAAGTAGCGGCTACATTTTTATCAGTATTATAAGAAGATATATTAAACTGAGTACCATAAACCTTAATGTCAACACCGTCGGCATTAACTATAAAAGGCTTGGTTTTATTTGTGGTTACATCAAAAAATGCTTCTCCTTCTAAATAAACTGTTCTATGATCAACTGCCTCTGTAAAATTTTGAGGAAATTTCAATTTAGACCCAGCATTTAGCCAAACCTGAGTTCCGTCAGAAAGTTGTAGTTTAAATGTTTCTCCAAAAGGAATATAAATTTGATTATACACTATTTGGTCTAGAGAACTTTCTTCGTTATTAAAAGACATTGAAGCATTAGACCTGTTAGCCAAAACTTTACCCTTCTCATCTAAAACAATCTCTTCTCCATTCGTTGAAATCACTTTAGAAGTGCCATCAGGCAAGGTCAAAATTATCTCATTTTTATCAAGATTTTTATTATTCTCTTGAATGTCAACTACCTTGTCTTCAATCGGTTTCTGATCCCATTGATTTTTTGCAACAAATAACCCAATTGCCAATAACAAGATTACAGCTGCTGCATATTTCATTACATTACGAATAACGATTACTTTAGCCTTCTTCGACGCTATATTTTTTGTGAATTTTTGATAGGGATACACTGAATCAAAATCAATAGAGACGTTTTTGCTGTAAGCTTTAATCTGGTTTTTGAAATACTCTTTATTTGCATCATTTTCAAATACCCAAGAATCTAAAAGAGCCCTCTCTTCTTTAGAAATAGCGCCCGATAAAAACTTATTAATTAACGAATCGTAATTTTGCATTAATAGTTCTGATTTATTTATAAGATGCATATTTCTCAAAAAACCCCTATATGTTTTTGGATTTTTATTATTTTGCATCAAATCTTTAACAGATTTGAAAGAAAAAGATCTCATACAGAAATTACGAGAAGGTAATACAAGTGCCTATAACTATTTATTTTCTGAATATTATAGTTGGCTTTGTAATTATATGTTGCAGTTAACTAATGACCGTATAATAGCGGAAGACTTAGTACAAGAGGTTCTCATTAAATTTTGGGAAAAGCGTAAGACTATCGCTATAAATTCTTCTCTTAAAAGTTATTTGTTTAAATCTTGCTATAATGCATTTTTACAACATATAAGGTCTAAAAAAATACAATTTGACAGGTTAGACAAAATGCATTGGGAAGTAGTTTCTGAGGCTACTTTTGAAAATAGTTTAACTGAAACTGACATTCGATTAGAAAAGTTACATTCTCTTATTAATCAATTACCTCTTAGGTGCAGACAAATCTTTATTCTTAATAAGTTAAACAAAAAGAAATACAAAGAAATCGCCTTAGATATGGGAATATCTATTAAAACGGTTGAAAATCAAATGTCAAAAGCACTACACTTTTTAAGAGAAAATGCGGTTCTACTCATTTTCATGAATTTATTTTATAGTTAATCAAGGTTCTGAAATAAGTATAACACTATACTTTAATACCTATATAATTATAAATCAAAACCCAAATTCACCCCTAACTTATTTGCTATCAACTTATTAATTCTCATTTTCAGTTCAGGAATTCTAACGCTTTCTAAAATGTTATTTGCGAAGGCATACATCAATAAAGCACGAGCTTCTTTTTCAGGTATTCCTCTTGATTGCAAATAAAACATCGCATCTTCATCAAGCTGACCAATGGTACAACCATGAGAACATTTAACATCATCAGCGAAAATCTCTAACTGTGGCTTAGTATTAATCGTCGCCTTATCGCTAATTAGAATATTATTGTTTTGTTGAAATGCATTGGTCTTTTGGGCGATTTTATCAACGATTATTTTACCGTTAAATACGCCTGTTGAGTTTTCACCATAGATACCCTTATAATCTTGGTGGCTTTCGCAGTTCGGTTCAATGTGATGCACAAGCGTGTGATGATCTACATGTTGTTTATCTCCTAAAATGGTAACACCTTTCATTGTAGAATCCATATACTCGCCATTTTGGTAAAAATTTAAGTTATTTCTAGTCAATTTACCTCCAAATGAAAAAGTATGAACATTTACAAAACTCTTATCTTTTTGATTGATATAAGTATTATCAATTAAGGATGCCGTAGAAGCATCATTTTGAACTTTATAATAATCAACAATCGCACTTTTAGCTGCAAAAATTTCTGTTACAGCATTCGTAAGCACCTCATTGCTAGTCAAACTTTGATGACGTTCTATCACCTGCAATTCTGCATTTTCTTCAACAATAATGAGGTTACGTGGTTGTAACATCAATGCAGCTTCGTTGCCTGTCGCAAAATGCACGATTTCTACCGGTTTCTTTGGCATTTTGTTCTTTGGGATATAGATATAAGCCCCTTCTCTGCTGAATGCCGTATTCAAAGTTGTTAAAGACTCGTCTTTAGAGGCTACCTTATTAAAATATACGTCAATGATTTGTTTATACATTGGTTTTGTCAATGCAGAACTCATCAAGCAAATATCAACACCGTCATGGGTAGTTTCTGAAAGATTAGAACTATAAATACCATCAATAAATACAATCTTGTACGTATCAATGTCATGAATAAAATACTTCTTAACATCTTTGTAAGCTAAGGCATTATCTTGTTTCGGAAATATGCTAAAATCTATCTTTTGTAAGCCTTTTAACGACGTATATTTCCAAGCCTCTTCTTTTTTCGACGGAAACCCTTTTGTTTCAAAATTTTTCATCGCTTCCGTTCGAACATCATGCACAGGATGTTCTACATCAACGTTATTTTCAAACGCCATAAAAGATGAAACTAGTTTGTCTTTTAAATCCATATTTTTCTAAATTCTATTTCAGAAACGAACAACAGTTTTTCAAAAACTGCTTTACGTATTTGCACTTTTTTTTATACTGTAGCTTCCTGTTTAATCCAATCGTAACCTTTTGCCTCAAGTTCAAGAGCTAACTCTTTACCGCCAGACTTCACAATTTTACCGTTATGTAAAACGTGTACAAAATCAGGAACGATATATTCTAACAAGCGCTGGTAGTGCGTAATTACAATTACTGCGTTGTCTTTACTTTTCAGTTTATTTACACCGTTTGCTACAATTCGTAGGGCATCAATATCTAAACCAGAATCTGTTTCATCTAAAATCGCCAACTTTGGTTCAAGCATAGCCATTTGAAAAATTTCGTTTCTTTTCTTTTCACCACCTGAGAATCCTTCATTCAACGAGCGTGATAAGAACTTTCTATCAATTTCTAACATTTCTGCTTTCTCTCGAATCAACTTCAACATTTGATTTGCAGGCATATCTTCTAAGCCCTTTGCTTTACGAGATTCGTTAATAGCAGTTTTCATGAAGTTGGTAACAGAAACCCCAGGAATTTCTACTGGATATTGAAACGAAAGAAAGACACCTTTGTGCGCTCTATCTTCAGGGGCATCATCTTCTAAATCTTCACCATCAAGAACCACATTACCTTTAGTAACTTCAAATTCTTCTTTTCCTGCAATTACAGACGCCAAAGTGCTTTTTCCAGAACCATTAGGACCCATAATTGCATGAACCTCTCCGGCATTTACCTCAAGGTTAATTCCTTTTAAAATTTCTTTATCCTCTACACTAGCGTGTAAATCATTAATCTTAAGCATACTCATTATTTTAAATATTCAGGTGCCTTAGGCATTTTAATAAAATCTTCTTTTTGATGCTGCAAGTAAACTTTTGCGTTTTTATCTTTTGCAAAAGCCTCAAAGGCATCCATACTTTTTAAGGTAAGCTCTACATCAAAATTAAAGCTCGGAACTCTTTTATGAATTCTATTTTCATACAGGTGAAACAAATCTCCAGACAACAATGTTGGGCCATTTTCAGCTAAATCGAGAAAAAGAACTTGATGCCCCGGTGTATGACCTGGCATCGATTTAATCACCACGGTGCCATCACCAAAAACATCATAATCACCCGTCAGTTTTTTAACTTTAGTCAACTCTTTAATCGCGTTGTAGTTATCGGTATTTGTTTTTTGTGACTCTTCGCTAGTAATAAAATCATATTCGGCCTCTTGCACTAACCACGTTGCTTCTTTTAATTTATTAGCATGCCCACTGTGATCAAAATGCGTATGTGAAAGTGCTAAGAAATCAATATCTTCAATTTCTAAACCAATCGATTGCAGTTGACTTACTACAGAATCTCTTCTAGAAACTGTAAAAGCACCACTTGGGTCGGTAAATGGTTCAGGCATGCCAATTAAACCTTCAGGTAGCCCTGCATCCCACATTAGGTTTCCTTTAGGGTGGCTTATGACATAAAAAGCATCTGCAAATTCTTTGGTTTGCCCTTGATATGTGGTGTCTTGTGAAAATAGCTCTAACTTATTCACCATTACGGTACCACCGTCAAAAGTATATAGTTTCACTGTAGGCTTTTCTATCGTAGCAGCTGTTTCTTTTTCTGCTTTTTTTACTTCTTTGCATGCAAAAAGTGAAATGGCAATAAAAAATATAAATATGTACTTTTTCATTTCTATATAATGTTTGTTCAATAGTAAACTACCCAACAGAACCTTCAAGGCTGATTTCCAACAATTTTTGAGCTTCAACAGCAAACTCCATCGGTAATTTGTTTAAAACCTCTTTACTAAATCCATTCACAATTAATGCAATGGCTTTTTCAGTATCAATACCTCTTTGGTTACAATAGAATATTTGATCTTCACCAATTTTGCTGGTGGTTGCTTCATGCTCTATTTGAGCAGTTTTATTTTTCGCTTCTATGTACGGAAAAGTATGTGCTCCACATTCATTACCCATCAACAATGAATCACACTGTGAAAAGTTTCGAGCATTTTCTGCTCGAGAACCTATATGAACTAATCCACGATAACTGTTTTGAGATTTACCAGCAGAAATACCTTTAGAAATAATGGTACTCTTGGTATTCTTACCCAAGTGTACCATTTTAGTACCCGTATCAGCTTGCTGAAAATTATTAGTTACGGCTATAGAATAAAACTCGCCTACAGAATTATTTCCTTTTAAAATACAAGAAGGATATTTCCATGTTACAGCAGAACCGGTTTCTACTTGTGTCCATGAAATTTTTGAATTGTTTTCACAAATTCCGCGTTTGGTAACGAAATTATACACCCCACCTTTTCCTTCGGCATTACCAGGATACCAGTTTTGTACCGTTGAGTATTTTATCTCTGCGTCATCTAGAGCAATTAATTCAACAACAGCAGCGTGAAGTTGGTTCTCATCTCTTGATGGTGCTGTACAACCTTCTAAATAACTTACGTAACTGCTTTCATCAGCAATAACTAGGGTTCTTTCAAACTGACCCGTACCGCCTTCATTAATTCTGAAATACGTCGAAAGTTCCATCGGACATTTCACGCCCTTTGGAATGTAACAGAAAGACCCGTCAGTAAAGACTGCTGAATTTAATGCAGCATAAAAGTTGTCTGTTTTAGGAACTACGGTTCCCATATATTTTTTGACCAACTCAGGATGTTCTTGAATCGCTTCAGAAATTGGCATAAAAATAATACCCTTTTCTGCTAAGGTTTTCTTGAATGTAGTTGCTACCGAAACCGAGTCAACAACGATATCAACCGCTACATTTTGAAGCTTTTTCTGCTCATCTACGGAAATGCCTAGTTTGCGGTACATTTCTAACAATTCAGGATCTACATCATCTAACGACTTGTTAGGGTCTGCTTTCTTCGGAGCCGAATAATAACTTATCGATTGAAAATCTGGTTTTTCATAGTTGACATTCGCCCACTCAGGTTCTTCCATCTTTTCCCAAATACGAAAGGCTTCTAATCGCCATTCGGTCATCCATTCAGGTTCATTTTTCTTTTTAGAAATTGCTCTAACGATATCTTCATTTAACCCTTTAGGAAAAGTATCAGATTCAATATCGGTATAAAAACCATACTCATATTCTTTGGTTTCTAGCTCTTTCTTTAATTCCTCTTCAGTATATGCCATGCTCTTTAATGTATCAATTTCTAAAATGTACCAATGTAATTACTAAAAAACACATTGCTACATTATTACATTTCTAAATTGTTTCATTCTACAATGAAAAACTCTCTCCGCAACCACAGGTTCTTTGTGCATTGGGATTATTAAAAACAAAACCTTTACCGTTCAAACCTCCTGAATATTCCAAGACTGTTCCAACGAGATATAAAAAGCTTTTTTTATCGACAATAATGCGCACATTATTATCTTCAAAAACTTTATCGGTTTCACCCATTTTATTGTCAAAATCTAATTCATAAGATAATCCACTACATCCTCCACTTTTTACACCAACGCGCACATAGTCGGTTGTAGCATCAAAACCTTCTTCAGTCATTAAATTAATGACCTTCTGTTTAGCTGTTTCTGATACTTGAATCATGATTTTATCTGTTTAATTGTTTGATTCTAAATAATTCGCAAATATACGTTATAAGTCTCTTTTTATCGCCTTTCCTAACATTAATATAACGAATGTATAGATAGGTGTTTTCTATGGAAAAACGAAGGACTTGTACTTACCCTTAAAAAGATGGTCAATAATTGGTTATTTTACCTTCAAAATAACCATATCTGATTCTCCTTTATTTTGAAGATTTGAAAAATCAGCACTTGTAGATTCACCCACTAAAATCACCGCCCCACTAAGGGTTTCAACGGCATCAAAACCATAATCTAAACCTGAGCCTCCATAGGTTTTTTGCCAAATCATTTTACCTTCAGCATCTGTCTTTATGAGCCAAATATCATTCTCACCTGCATTTTCATTGGCATCTTTATCTAGACTTTTTGAATTGCCTACGACGATGTACCCCCCATCGATACTTGAAATCACACTTTGAGCAGCATCAAATTGACTACCCCCAAATGATGTTTCCCAAACTAGATTTCCGTTATAATCAATTTTAATAAGCCAGATATCAGATTCTCCGTTATTCACTGTTATATCAACATCGGTGCTGAAGGTGTTTCCGGTAATTACAAAGCCACCATCGCTGGTTTTGGTAATGTCTTGTGCTCTTTCAATACCGGTGCCGCCATATGATTTTTCCCAAACCAAATTCCCAGAAACATCAATTTTTACGACCCAAAAGTCATAACTACCTCTTGAATTATTGATGTCAAAATCATTACTTTCGGTAAAACCACTCATCACAAAACCGCCATCGTCTGAGCGCACTACTGCATGTGAGCGATCGTTATTTGTTCCGCCATAATAACCTCGCCATTGCAGATTACCCTGATTGTCAATTTTAGTACCCCAAAATTCACCAACACCATGGCTGGTTAAGGTATTTCCCTTTTCTGTATTGCCATCTGCTCTTGCCGATGTAATGTCTAAAAAACCTGTAAAAAAGAGTCCACCATCTTCCGTTTCTATAATATCGTAAGCGTGATCATGCCCTGAAAAGCCAAAACTTTTCTCCCATTCAATAGTACCAAAAGCATCTATTTTTACAATCCAGTTGTCATGAAAACCTTGATTTTTACTACCATCGCCGTCATCACTCATAGCATAACCAGTTAGGGCATAACCTCCGTCAGTTGTTTGCACTAAACTTTGACCACGATCATCTTTGCTACCTCCATAAGTTGTATTCCATTCTAAATTTCCTTCGGAATCAAACTTCAACAACCAGTAGTCGTTAACCGCTAAACTTTTGTCGGTTACATCTCCATCGATACTTTCCGTATATCCTAAAACGGCATACCCACCATCGCTTGTATTAATTATAGCTTGAGGGGTATCATTTCCTGAACCTCCAAAGGATTGAATCCAATCTAACTCCCCAAGAAAAAAAGAATGATTTAGCAAATCAAAATTATCCTCAGCATTCTCGTCAGTACAACTCAAAATGACTCCGAAAAAAGCAACTATGGAAAGTATTTTCTTCACACTATTCTGATTTTCGAATAATGAATAATCCTCCGTTGATATCGCTAACCACGATTTTACCGCTTTCGAAGTAAGGGTATACACTCCAAACTCCCGCAAATTGCGCACGATCAGAAGAAGGATACGTGTCAAAAAAACCTATTTCAGAAATATCTTTATTGGCAATGTTTGATATATCTAAAATTCGAACGCCTGCAGTATAATTGGCAAGAAAATATTCGTTTTCTTTTACATAACCGTTATGATCGATAGCGCTTGTCTCACCTAAATACGTATGATGTTCTATTGGATTATCTAAGTCTGAAAAATCAAAAACTAGTGTTCTAGATTCAAAGCCAAAATCTATTTCATCTAATTCATCTCCTAAGATAAAATATTGTTGATCTTCGGTAAACCAACCTTGATGTGTATAAGCAATATTCGAATAATCTACTGATGCGATAAATGTAGGATTATCTTTCTCTGTTACATCAGCGATTACAATAACATTTTCGTTAGCACCAATATAAATCTCTTTGCCAAAATAATCTTCATCAGGGCCAGAATAGGTTACCACTTGAGCATCATGAGAATATCCATTTTCAGCGTAACCGCCAGCAGCTTTTGGGTTTTTTGGGTCTTGGATATTAATAAAATGCGCCCCTCCTCTATATTGATCATTTCTAGCTGTACCTACCACATATGCATAACCCGAATCTTCATTGATGACAATGTTATGAGCACTACCAAAACCGGTATAGTGTGCATCAGCATCAAAGGTTGCTGGTGTTTCCTTTACATCTCTAAGTCTGTTTAAGTCAAATACTTGCATACCATGATTCGCTGATTCTGCCACTACAAAAACATGATCATTATATACTTTAACATCGCGCCATGAAATTGGATCTCCGGCTGTTGGCAATTTTCCCAAATAAATCAGATTTTCTTCATCTGAAATATCGACAAAGGCAGTGCCATTATCTAGTCCCATTATGGCATACTCCTTCTGGGTAGTTAAGTCAGTCCACCCCCAAATATCATTACCTGATTGCGCTGAAAAATCAGCTACAGAAATATTTCCAACAAAATCAAGTCCATTGCATGGGTAAATCCCAGCCATACCATTCTCACAGGGAGTAACCATTAATTGCCCTGAAATTGGATTACCCGGAGTTAATATTTCAGAGGGATTATCATCACCCGAACATGCACATAAAAGAGTCAAAAAAAGAGCAAAAACGGCAGGTATTTTCATCAAAGTATATATTTAATTCAAAGATAATATTAATTCGATTCAGAGTTACTGATAATCATTACCCTTATACAACAGTTTAAAACCCAATAACCCTACAAAAAAGCAGCTATTTATGGTAGCCTTGAGTTTAAGGCGTATTTTTGCGCCATGTTAGAGGATAAAAAACAAGAACGTACTTCTCTTGAAGAATTAGGAGAATTCGGATTGATAGAACATTTAACCAATAGTTTTTCGTTAAATCAAAAATCAACGGTAATGGGTATTGGCGACGATGCGGCCGTACTAAACTTTGAGAACAAACAAACGGTTGTTTCTACAGATTTATTAATCGAAGGAGTACATTTCGACCTAAGTTATATGCCCTTAAAACACTTAGGTTACAAATCCGTAATGGTCAACTTATCAGATATTTATGCCATGAACGCTACAGCCACACAAGTTACCGTTTCTTTGGCTGTTTCTAATCGTTTTCCTTTAGAGGCAATTGAAGAACTTTACCAAGGTATCGCCCTAGCCACTGATAAATACAAAGTAGATTTAGTTGGTGGTGATACCACATCATCAACAACCGGGTTGCTCATCAGTATTACTGCAATTGGCTATGCGAAATCTTCTGAATTGGTGTATAGAAGTGGTGCTAAGCCCAATGATTTATTAGTAGTTTCAGGAGACTTAGGAGGAGCATATATGGGCCTTCAAGTACTAGAACGTGAAAAGGAAGTTTTTAAAGTAAACCCTAACAGTCAACCAGACTTAGAGCCTTACTCTTATATCGTTGAGAGACAATTAAAACCAGAGGCAAGAAAAGACATTGCTGGTTTGCTTGAGACTTTAAAGGTCAAACCTACATCAATGATTGATATTAGTGACGGTTTATCTTCTGAAATTTTGCACTTGTGCAAAAAAAGTAATGTTGGTTGTAATTTATTTGAAGATAAAATTCCGCTTGACCCAACTGTGATCTCTGCCTGTGAAGAGTTTAAAATTGACAGCACTATGGTTGCACTTAATGGTGGTGAAGACTATGAACTTTTGTTCACCATAGATCAAAAAGATTTTGAAAAGATTAAAGGAAATCCGAATTTAACCATCATTGGTCATATGACCGAGGTAAGTGAAGGTGCTCACTTAATTACAAGAGGTAATACCAAAATAGAATTAAGTGCTCAAGGATGGAATTCATTTAAACCATAATGATTACTGGTCATTTCGTACAGTTTGGCCATAAAAAAATTCCCAAAAACCAAGGGCAATCCTTTTCAAAGCTGTTGTGGGGCGAACGACAGTGTGAGTAGTAGGTGCTTTCTTAATTTCTAGGAATAAATCTTGAATACTAGATTATAATTTCTAGTATTCGCTTGCCAAAGCATAGTTAAGCTGCGTGACTTGCTGCTCTATGTCTTTTTTGATAAATATCTTCGAGAGTTTTATTTATATCTTGTAATTCAGGTGTTAATGTAGAAAGGTTACCGCTAACATCGGTAGTAACCTCTTTACCGCAGTGTATACATTTATATTCTTTGATGTGCAATGTCACTTTTTTTGAAACGGAGTAATGATGTCCGAATAGGTTGCAAAATACTTTTTTCATGTCTGTAGGTTTAAAAAAGATTCCTTCGATTGGGGCGAAGAAAACAGGCTTAAAAATTGACTTAATACTAAAAATGCAGATTTACATTATTTAGATGTACAGAACGTCATTGCTCTGTTTTTTATTGGCTAACTCAAAGCATTCTCGCCATTTTTTCGACGAACTGCATTTTTTTCGATGAACGGTTATTTCGTGAAATTTGAGGTTGCAGAATAATTAGATCACATAACCACCTCACAGTCAATTATTTTACTAGTAAAAACATCTTCAATACAATTCAACACTATCTTTTTTTCATTAAAACAAATTGCATTCGATTTTCCTATCTTTCAAACCAAATGATAGTTCATGCCTAAATATCAAGACACTCTAATAACCTCTTTTGCCTTATTTTCACTATTCTTTGGTGCTGGAAATCTATTGCTACCCCCCTTATTAGGTAATAACGCAGGTGATAATTGGTTCTGGGTTACCATTGGTTTTGCTATTACCGCAGTTGTTATTCCTATTTTAGGCATATTAGCCCATGCGCGATTACAAGGTACCATGTATGATTTTGGCAAAAAAGTATCACCGGCCTTCAGTACCATTTATTGTATTATCGTATATCTAATTTCAATTAGTATTCCTTCACCAAGAACGGCCTCAGCTACTCATGAGATTGCAATACATCCATTCTTTGGAACAAAACCTATATTGACCAGCAGTATTTATTTCGCTCTTGTTCTAATTTTTGTGCTGAATCGTTCTAAAATATTAAGTTTTATTGGCAAGTTTCTAACACCACTAATAGTACTAATGCTATTCGGAGTTATCGGAATAGGACTTTTAACAACAAACGGAGAAATGAATACCTCAACTTTTGATGCTCCATTGGTTAGTGGCGTATTAGAGGGGTATCAAACTTTTGATGCCATCGGGGCTGTGGTGGTTGGTGCTGTTGTCATTATATCTTTAAACCTACGAGGGCATCATTCATTCGATGCCAAAAAAAATATTATTCGTAAATCAGGATTTATTGCCGGAATTGGCCTTCTCCTTATATATGCTGGACTAATATCTATTGGGGCTTTCTTCGGAAATGATATTACCATTGATACCAGTTTGAGTGGCGACATGCAACGTGCTAATTTACTAAGAGGAATTAGTATTGCTTCACTAGGTACTTTTGGCAACAAGGTTTTAAGTATTTTAATTGCATTAGCGTGCTTTACAACCGCGGTAGGAATTGTAACCGGAACAGCTGACTATTTTAAAGGTCTATTTAAAGGTTCTCAAAAAGTTTATGTTATTACCGGAATATTAGCTTGTGCTGTTGGCGTTCTCATCGGGCAACTCGATTTTCACTCTATAGTGATTATTGCTATTCCTGCTTTAATGTTTATTTATCCAATTACTATCATTCTAATATTGTTGAATGTTCTGCCTGAAAAATATGCTTCTTCTACCGTTTTCAAAGCGGTAGTGATTACCACCATGATTTTTAGCATTCCTGATTTTTTAGGAAGTATCGGATTAGGCGAAAGTATTGCCGGTGTACAACCTTATATTCCCTTGAGTAATTATAGTTTAGGGTGGGTGCTGCCTGCCTTTGTAGCATTTATTGTGACTAATGTAGTGCCCAAGAATTCAAGCGCGAAAGTTTTGGAATAGCAAATTTACTGCAATTGAAAATGAATATGATCATCATGCCGAACAGCTTGACAACCGTGAAATCGAATTTTTTGATGACGCAACCCTAACCTTGTTTTTAAATGAGGTTCAATAAATATCTTACCCGTATTGGGTTGTTTTAAAATTTCCAAGATCAAATCTCTAGTACCGACTTCAGAAAAAGCAAGGTTAGAATTAATGGTGCCAAAGGTCAAATACTTCGAAAAATCATATTGCCAATTTCCTTTTCGGAGGCATTTTTTTATTTGATCATGTTCACCTCCTTTTGGAGCCTCATAAACGCCATAACCACTGACCGATGGCTTCTTATTAGTAATGCTGTTGTTTTCATCTTCGTAAATCAAAGATAAATCAACTTTTTTACCATCACTATGACTCAAATGAGGCAACAAAGGAAAATTATTTATAAATGGAAAATTAGCATCTAAATATATCACCTTGACCCCTTGATGCTTTTTATTCAAGGCTGTTGCTATTTTTTGCAGTGATAGGTTCATCTCTGGCCGAACATAATTGCGATTTAATACATCAGTCATGAATGTTCTAGATGCAATATAGTCTTGCTTTTTAATCTTTTCACGACCAAACAATGGAGCTAATGAAGGTACTATTAAAAAAGTGGCTATGAGATATAGAAAGACAAATGCGCACAAACGCTTCCAGCGATAAAACGCAGTTTTTGGTTTAACAAATAAAGTTAATAAGTAAACTACACCACCGATTTGAGTGACTACCGTTAGCAACAGAATAATGAATAAATCAAATACAAATTTGAGCGCTTTTTTCATTCCTTCTATTCTAAAAAACTACCTCGCCATTAACTCTTCAATCTCTTCTACCTCAATCGGAATGTTGGCCATCAAGTTAAAAGGCATACCACTTTCTTGTATTACCACATCATCTTCTATTCGAATTCCCATCTGCTCCTGCGGAATATAAATTCCAGGTTCAACCGTAAAAACCATATGAGCTTTCATAGGGGTCTTGAGTGCACCATAATCATGCGTATTCAGTCCGATATGATGGCTGGTGCCGTGCATAAAATACTTTTTATATGCAGGCCAATCGGGATTCTCATTTTGAACATCTGCCTTATCTAATAAACCGAGACCCAATAATTCAGAGGTCATCAATTTACCGCATTCTTTGTGGTATTCAGCCCATAAAGTACCAGGCACCAACATTTTTGTTGCTTCATTTTTAACACGTAACACGGCATTATAAACATCTTTTTGTCTTGATGTGAACCTGCCACTAACGGGTACAGTTCGTGTTAAATCACTAGAGTAGTTGGCATACTCGGCAGCGACATCCATCAAAATCAAATCACCAGAATTACATTGCTGGTTATTCTCAATATAATGTAATACATTGGCGTTATTTCCTGAAGCAATTATTGGCGTATAGGCAAAGCCTTTCGAACGGTTTCGAACGAATTCATGCAACAATTCGGCCTCAATTTCATATTCCCAAACACCAGGTTTTATAAAACCTAATAACCTTCGAAATCCCTTTTCTGTGATATTACATGCTGTTTGCATCAACTCGATTTCTTCGGGCTCTTTCACCCCTCTAATATCTTGTAAAATAGGGTTACTCTTTGCATATTGATGTGCAGGGTATTCTTTTTTACATTTTTGAATAAATCGATCTTCTCTAGTTTGCGTTTCAACCGCCTGACGGTAATGCTCGTTTGTATTAAAATAAATCGTTTCTGATTCAGTCATTAAATCAAAGAAAATCTTATCAAAATCAGATAACCAATAAATAGTTTCAATACCAGAGACTTCTGTAGCTTTTTCTTTAGTCAACTTGGCTCCTTCCCAGATAGCAATATGCTCATTGGTTTCTCGTACAAAAAGAATTTGCCGATGTTTTCTTTCTAAGGAATCAGGAAATAAAACCAAAATTGTTTCTTCTTGATCAGCACCACTTAAGTAAAAAATATCACGATGCTGTTCAAAAGGCATGGTGCTATCTGCACTGATAGGGTAAACATCATTAGAATTAAACACAGCAATACTTTTAGGCTTCATTTGAGCCATAAATTTTTTGCGGTTTTTTTTAAATAGTGTGTTTGAAATTTGTTCGTATTTCATTAGTCATTTAGATTTATTCAAAAATAACAAAAGTCAAATCGTAAATCACTTTATCATCTCATTTTGCATAGTAGTTAAATTTATGAAACAAAAAAGGAGGCTTCATTACAAAGCCTCCAATCAATCTAAGGTTGATTATTATACTATTTAGACATCGCGTTTTTTATTGCTCCAATTATGGCCATAAGCACACCTCCACCTACACCACCTCCGGCTACACTGCCTAGTATACCTGACATATCCATACCTCCTTCAGCCCCCGCGGCTGCTCCCGCACCCATTCCTAGCATACCTAAAAGTTGGCCGCCAATTCCACCACCAAGAATACCCGCTATTGAATTACCAACGGTACCTAATGATAGGTTTTTTAATAATTTTCCAGCTACGTTACCCCCTAAGGCCCCCGTAACTAATTGAATGATTAAAGGTAGATACTCTTCCATCTTGCTTATTGTTTAATTGGTTATATGTCAATAAATTAACAAAATATTAAACAGAAATACAATTATATACCCGTCAAATAACAAAATACACAATTTTAACTGCCTAAAATTGTATTATATCGATTTTTAAATTTTGCTAATTTTTTCGGCAAAAGAATTTTAAGCTTAGATTTATTACCTTTCATAGCATAAACTAACTGAAATATGAAAATACTTTTTTCCGCCTTATCTATTCTATTTTTTATTCCAATTTTATCGCAAGTTGCTCCCACTTCACCCCAAAATGTAACTAATGCTATTTTACAGAAAAATCAATTAACCGAAACCTCTTTGGTTAAGCATATTAAATTAGAAAATATTGGCCCCACAATTATGAGTGGGCGTGTTGTAGATGTAGACGTAAACCCTGATAATACGATTGAATTTTATGTAGGCTATGCATCTGGAGGTGTTTGGTACACTAACAACAATGGAACTACATTTTCACCTATTTTAGATACTTCTGAAACCCAAAACGTTGGCGATATTGCAGTAGATTGGAAATCTGGCACCATATGGGTAGGAACGGGTGAAAATAATTCTTCAAGATCATCTTATGCTGGTATAGGTATTCTGAAGAGCACTGATCATGGTGAGAGCTGGCAAAATATGGGCCTAGTTGATTCGCATCATATTGGGCGTATTGTCATTAACCCCAATAACGCTGATGAAGTTGTGATAGGTGTTACTGGTCATTTATATTCACCAAATGCAGAACGGGGTATTTATAAAACTTTAGATGGCGGTAAAACATGGCAACAAACTCTATTTATTAGCAACCACACGGGAATAATAGATGTGACCTATGCCCCCAATAATTTTAACTTGATGTATGCCTCAGCTTGGCAAAAAGACCGAAAAGCATGGAATTTTTCTGGTAGTGGAGAAGAATCTGGCATATATAAAAGTACCGATGCTGGTGCCACATGGTCGAAAGTTTCAACTTCAGAAAGTGGTTTTCCAACGGGTGAAGGAGTTGGACGAATTGGTTTGACGGTTTTTGACGACAATACATTATATGCAGTTCATGACAGTCAATTTAGAAGGGAAAAATCAGAAGAAAAAAAGAAAACTACTGTCGGACTCACAAAAGAGGATTTTAAAAAAATGGCTGCCGAAGATTTCTTAAAACTTGAAGACAAAAAGTTAAATGCCTTCTTAAAAACAAACAATTTTCAGGAAAAATATCGAGCTGAAAATGTAAAACAACTCGTTCGTAGCGGATCAGTTCAACCTGCTGATGTTGCCAAATATTTAGAAAATGCAAACACCGCACTATTTGACACCCCAGTTGTTGGTGCAGAAGTTTATCGAAGTGATGATGCGGGTATCACTTGGAAAAAAATGAATACAGAATATATCGACGATCTGTATTATAGCTATGGTTATTATTTTGGAGAAATTCGTGTAGATGCTCAAAACGTTAATAAAATTTACCTTGAAGGTGTACCTATAATTAAATCTGAAGATGGCGGTAAAACGTTTACCTCTATTAATGGTGATAACGTTCATGCAGATCACCAAGCTTTATGGGTGAATCCAAATCGCACAGGGCACTTAATTAACGGTAATGATGGCGGATTGAATATGTCTTATGACGATGGTGCAAGTTGGTCAAAACTTAATACGACTTCTGTTGGTCAATTTTATGCTATAAATGTAGACAATCAAAAACCATATCATGTTTATGGCGGTTTGCAAGATAATGGTGTGTGGGTAGGGCCACATAATGCTAAGGTAGATACAAAATGGCATCAAACAGGTCAGAACCCATGGGAATCGATAATGGGTGGTGATGGCATGCAAGTACAAATTGACAATAGAGACCCGAATATTGTTTATACAGGTTATCAATTCGGAAACTATTACCGAATCAATAGAACTGACGACAGCCAAAAATACATTCAACCCAAACATCAACTGGGTGAAACTGCTTATCGATTCAATTGGCAAACTCCTATTTTACTATCTTCTCATAATCAAGATATTTTGTACTTAGGCGGAAATAAGTTGCATCGATCTTTAAATCAAGGTGATGATTGGGAAACAATTTCTGAAGACCTTACCCAAGGAAAGAAAGAAGGTAATGTTGCCTATGGCACCCTTACTACTATTTCTGAATCTCATTTCAAATTCGGATTAATTTACACAGGTAGTGATGATGGTTTGGTACACGTTACACAAAACGGTGGAGGAACCTGGACCAACATTTCTGACTCATTTCCAAAAAACTTATGGGTAAGTCGAGTAGCTGCTTCAAAACATAAAAAAGAACGCGCTTATGTTGCGTTAAATGGTTATCGATGGGATGATTTTGCAACATACTTATATGTTAGTAATGACTACGGAACAACATGGAAAAGTATAGCGGCTAACCTACCAGCCTCACCTGTAAATGTGATTTTAGAAGATCATGAAAATGAAGATTTACTCTTTGTAGGTACAGACAACGGATTGTATGTGTCATTTGATCGTGGAACATCTTGGGAGGCATTTCAAAATGGAATGCCGAATGTTGCTATACATGACTTGGTTATACAACCTGAAGCCAAAGATTTAATTGTAGGTACTCATGGTCGAAGTATATACAAAACTAATATTGCAGCATTACAACACCTAAATACAACATTATTAGCAGAAAATTTACATGTATTTGAAGTGGAGAATATTAAGCATTCTAAGCGCTGGGGCAATTCATGGAGCAACTGGTCAAAACCGTATACTCCAGGTTTAGACATTACTTTTTTTAGCAGTAAACCGGGTGTGGCAACAGCACAAATAAAAACAGTTGATGACATTGTGGTAAGTAAAACTGAATTTGACATTGACAAAGGTTTAAACGTTCTTTCTTATGATGTAGCTTTTTCAAAAGCAGGTAAGTCAGCATATCTGAAAAAGCACAAAACCGAACTCGAGGAAGCTAAGAACAATAAAACATACTTACTAAAAGGTAATTACATAGTCGAAATTTCAGCCAATGGAGAAAAAAAGACTATTGACTTTAAAATAGAATAATTGTGCTGGTTAAAATTGAAGAGCTTATTGAAAAGAGATTGGTTGTTAAATCAGTACGAATGTCAATTGTAGCAAATAAAACCACCGAACTATGGCGCAGTTTTATGACAGAAAGAAAGGCTATTCAAAACCCAATAGGCACTGATTTGTTTTCTATGCAGGTTTATGATTCCCTTGAATATTTTGAAAGTTTCAATCCAAATACTGAATTTACCAAATACGCAGCCATTGAAGTAGCAGATTTAAGAAATATACCAAATGGTTTTAATAAATTCATTTTACAGTCAGGGCTTTACGCGGTTTTCTTACATAAAGGCCCTGCCGGTGAGTTTCCTAAAACCATGCAATATATTTTTACAGAATGGTTGCCGAATTCTATATACACATTAGATAATCGCACACATTTTGAAAAACTAGGAGAAAAGTATAAAAACAATGATGCAGAATCAGAAGAAGAAGTTTGGATTCCTATTCGTTTAAAAACATAATTCTGCATTCAAATTAAACTTTTTATCATTAAGCGCTAAATTCATCATTATGAAATCATTACCTTTTTATGTATTAGTTATACTATTATTTTCAACGACTTTAGATGCCCAAGAAAGGTCTATTATTAAAACTTTAATTGTTGATGGTCAAAATAATCATGAGCAATGGCCAAAAATTACGGTCATGCTTAAAAAGCAGCTCGAACAAACGGGATTATTTACCGTAACCGTTGAACGATCAGGATATACTTGGAAAGGCGAAAAATATATTTCTGAATTTCCTATTGCAAATTTACCTGCAACAATAGCTCTAGAAAAACCTAAAACAGATCCTGATTTTTGTCCAGATTTTTCAAAGTATGATGTGGTAATTACAAACTTTGGATGGAATGCAGCCGATTGGCCCAAAGAGACTCAAAAAGCATTTGAAACTTATATTCAGAATGGTGGCGGACTTGTAGTTTTTCATGCTGCCGACAATTCATTTCCAGAATGGGAAGCCTATAATAAAATGATCGGCTTAGGCGGCTGGGGTGACCGTACTGAAAAAGATGGCCCTTATGTCTATTACAACAATGAGAATGAATTAGTTCATGATGATACTCCTGGGCCTGGTGGAGCACATGGGCCTCAAAGCGAATACCAAATTCAAATTAGAAATAGCGATCATCCGATAACCAAAGACATGCCAACGCTATGGATGCATACAAAAGATGAACTATATAATAGCCTTCGAGGGCCAGCCGAAAATATGGAAATCTTAGCTACTGCATATGCTGACCCAGAGAACAAAGGCACAGGTCGCCATGAGCCTGCTTTAATGACATTAAATTATGGCGAAGGTCGCATCTTTCACAATATCATGGGTCACGTAGATTATTCTGTAAATTGTGTCGGGTTTATTACCACAATGTTGCGGGGTACTGAGTGGGCAGCAACTGGTGCTGTAACTCAAGAAATACCTGAAAATTTTCCGACAGCTAACAAGTCAAGCTCCATAGAAATTATAAAATAGCCTTCAAGTTTTTGCTCCAAATCGTGTTATTTGTTCCGTTATTTTTGATTTTAAAATTGGTGATTCTAGCAGTAAATCAATTTATAAAACAACTACTTATAGATTGTTCGATGAAATACAACAACAAACTAAAGGGTCGGTTTAGGCTTGTGTTGATGCTTATTGTAGCCAAGGTAACTACTTCAAAATATGCAAAATGTTCGTTGAAAAGTAATTTATCACCCCATTTATAAGCCGTAGCACCATTAACCAACTACCTAGTTGGTTTCATTGGTTAGAAGAATTGCTTTTCATCGAGATAAAAATTCAGAACTGTTATCTAAAAGCACATTATTTCTTTGCTCCTACATGAAATAGGGCTTCTCCTTGATTGACAACGGCCTGATAATTTATACAACAAATATATCCATCATAAGGCGCCTTAATATTCTTGGTACGTTTAGCAAAAGTATCGGCAACAATACCTAAAATTTGACCTTTCGTAATGCTACTACCATTTGTAATTTTGGGTATAAACATTCCGGCTGTTGGAGCGCGAAGCCATTTTCTTTCAACCAAAGGAATGGTTTCATTTTTATTAGCATATTCAGATGCGATATTTGAAATCATTTCAAAATGCATCATTACCTTCAAAATTCCTCGTATTCCTCCTAAAATGGAATTTTCATCAAACCGCATGCTCTCACCAGCCTCAAATACAATAGTTGGTTTATTCATTCGAAATGCCGCGTTTCGAAATGAACCTTTTATTAATTTAGATGGAAACGAAATTGGAGCATTAAACACTTCTGCCAATTTGATACTTAATTCATCTTCTTGTGTATATCTTACCTGTGGATAGTTATGGCGTTGCCCTCCACCTGTGTGCAGATCAATACCATAGTCAATTTGACTCAGTATTTCATTCACATGATGATAGGCAATTCGACTAGCCATAGAACCTGTTTTAGTACCAGGAAAACTTCGGTTTACATCTTTTCCATCAGGCACATCTCTAGAATAATGTATAAATCCGAAAATATTAAGAATAGGCACTGCTATTACAGCACCACTTTTCACCTTAAAGTGATCTTCTGCAATCATGCGGCGAACAATTTCAATTCCATTTATTTCATCTCCATGTAATCCCGCTTGAACCAATAGCGTTGGGCCTGGCTTTTTTGCATTAAACACATAAACTGGAATATCAATTAAAGTGCCCGTAGGAAGCCTGTCAATAGGAATATTCAATCTTTTGTTTTCTCCTGGTAAAACTGACTGACCTCCAATTGTAATAGCGTTATTTGCCATATTTAACGTCTTTTTCCTTTGCGTCTACGACCATTAGTTTCAACATATTTAATAATTTCTTTAGCTACATTAACTCCAGTTGCTGCCTCTACACCCTGTAGCCCAGGTGATGCATTGACTTCAATCAGTAAAGGTCCTTTTTTAGAACGAATTAAATCTACACCGGCAACACCTAAACCTAAGTGCTTAGTCGCATTTAAAGCAATGAATTGTTCTTTGGCATTTGGTTTTACCACTTCAGTCGATCCACCGCGGTGTACATTTGAACGAAATTCACCAACCTCACTAATTCGTTTCATACTTGCTACAATTTTGTTTCCAACAACAAAAATGCGAATATCTTCTCCATTCGATTCTTCAATATATTCTTGAATTAATATACTGGTATTCATTTTATAAAAAGTATCGATTATTGATTTTGCAGACTTTTTAGTTTCAGCTAGAATAACCCCTAGGCCTTGTGTACCCTCTTGCAGCTTAATAATTACTGGCGCACCACCAAGAATCTCAATTTGCTCTTTAATGTTATCAGGGTTTATTGCAAAAAGGGTTTCAGGAATTGGAATGCCTTTACGGGCTAAAATTTGTAGCGTTCTAACCTTATTTCGTGCACGACTAATACTGAGTGAGCGTGCAGTACTAAAAATACCATTCATCTCAAATTGCTTGACAATAGCAGCACCATGCCTAGTTACTTTTGAACCTATACGCGGAATTATGGCGTCAAATTCATTAGTAATATCATCACCAAGGTAAAAGATTTGAGGTTTTCCCTTTCCTAATTTAACTGCACACTTCGTATGATCAATCTGCTCAATAGTATGACCTAATTTTTCTGCTTCTTCCACAATGCGTTGCGTAGAATACACATTCATGCTAACAGATAGTAGTCCGATATTCATGCTTTTTTTTACACTCTTAATGTTTCTGGACTTAAATATCGTTCAAAAAAGAACAAACTACGGCTAGATATCATTTTTTCTAAAAACTTAAAGTTCGATCTAAACATTGATTGAACACAAAATAAAACTAAAGAAATAGCTATCAATTAGCCCAACAAACCCACAATCCTGCTTTATAATCATTTCAAATAAGCTACTAAACCCTCACAAAGTTTGTGAATAACTTGGTTCTGCTGTATTTTTGTATAGTTAAAAAACCAACGAATGAGTGCACTGATCAAATCTTCACTTGCCCGAAAAGTAGTCATGGCCTTATCAGGACTTTTCCTAGTTTTCTTTTTAGGGCAACATTTTGTAATTAATATAACTTCGGTAATTGCGCCAGACACCTTTAATTCATGGTCGCATTTTATGGGGTACAATCCGTTAGTACAGTATTTACTTCAACCAATTTTAATAGCTGGTGTAATTATTCACTTTGTTATGGGTTTTGCTCTTGAACTTCAAAATAGAGCTGCCAGAGGTGTTCGTTATGTAAGTTATAAAGGAAGCGCCAACTCTTCATGGGTTTCGAGAAATATGCTGATTAGCGGAGCTGTGATTCTTGCTTTCTTAGCACTTCATTTTTATGACTTTTGGTTTCCAGAAATGGCCTATAAGTATATCGAAGTTAATCCAGAAGATCCAACGCGATATTTGGTAGAAACAGCACATAAGTTTGAACCTATGTGGAGAACTTTACTCTACATTATAGCCTTTGTTCTTTTGGCTTTGCACCTTTTGCATGGTTTTGCTTCTTCGTTTCAAACCATGGGAGTGAACAACAAATTCTCTTCAGGTATTAAAACTTTTACTAAAATTTACGCAATAGTAATTCCTTTAGGTTTTATTTTCATTGCTTTATATCACCATTTTAACCCAATAACACACTAAGCATGGGCATATTGGACTCTAAAATTCCAGCAGGGCCATTGGCCGATAAATGGACCAATCACAAAAATCATATAAATTTAGTCAACCCAGCCAATAAGCGTAATATTGATGTTATTGTTGTGGGTACCGGTTTAGCTGGTGGAGCTGCAGCAGCAACTTTAGCAGAACTTGGCTATAATGTTAAAACTTTTTGCTATCAAGATTCTCCACGACGAGCACATTCAATTGCCGCACAAGGTGGTATAAACGCTGCGAAAAATTACCAAGGAGATGGTGATAGTAACTACCGCCTATTTTATGACACCGTAAAAGGTGGTGATTATCGCTCTCGTGAAGCAAATGTTTATCGATTAGCAGAAGTATCAGCCAATATCATTGACCAATGTGTAGCGCAAGGTGTACCATTTGCTCGTGAATATGGTGGTCTATTAGACAATCGATCATTTGGTGGTGTATTAGTTTCTAGAACATTCTATGCCAAAGGACAAACTGGACAACAATTATTACTTGGTGCATACGCAGCTATGAACCGTCAAATAAACCGTGGAAAAATCAAATCTTATACACGTCATGAGATGATGGATTTGGTAAAAGTTGACGGCAAAGCTAGAGGTATTATAGCAAGAAATCTTGTGACTGGTGAAATCGAAAGACATTCAGGTCATGCGGTTGTATTAGCTACAGGAGGCTACGGCAATGTATTTTTTCTTTCAACAAATGCCATGGGAAGTAATGTAATGGCTGCTTGGCGTGCACACCGTAAAGGTGCGTTTTTCGCCAACCCTTGTTACACACAAATACATCCCACCTGTATTCCTGTATCTGGTGATCATCAATCGAAATTAACCCTAATGTCAGAATCGTTACGTAATGACGGGCGTATATGGGTTCCTAAAAGAAAAGAAGATGCTATTGCTATTCGCGAAGGCAAGTTGAAACCAAACCAGCTTAAAGAAGAAGATAGAGATTATTACCTCGAAAGAAGATATCCAGCTTTTGGTAATTTGGTACCAAGAGATGTGGCCTCTAGAGCAGCAAAAGAACGATGTGATGCTGGTTTTGGAGTTAATAAAACTGGTGAAGCTGTGTATTTAGATTTTGCGGCCGCAATTGAAAGATATGGCAAGGAAAAAGCACTCACCACAGGAATTCATAATGCAGATAAAAACGTCATTACCAAATTAGGAAAAGAGGTTGTTGAAGCTAAATACGGAAATCTATTTCAGATGTATGAAAAAATTGTAGATGAAAATCCGTATGAAACTCCTATGATGATTTATCCTGCGGTTCATTATACTATGGGTGGACTATGGGTCGATTACAATCTACAAACAACCATAGAAGGTTGCTATGCAGCTGGTGAAGCTAATTTTAGTGATCACGGTGCAAATAGACTTGGCGCTTCTGCTCTAATGCAAGGTTTAGCCGATGGTTATTTTGTTTTACCTTATACTATAGGTGACTATTTATCTAATGATATTCGAACAGGGACTATACCTACTGATTCTCCAGAATTTGATGCTGCAGAAAAAGATGTTACCGATCGATTAAATAAATTAATGGGAGGTAAAGGTTTACATTCTGTTGACTACTATCATAAAAAGTTAGGTAAAATTATGTGGAATAAATGTGGAATGAGCAGAAATGCAAAAGAGCTACAAGAAGCCATAGAAGAAATATCTGCCCTAAGAGCTGATTTCTGGGAAAATGTGAAAATTCCAGGAAGCTCAAACGGAATGAACCAAGAGCTTGAAAAAGCAGGTCGTGTTGCTGACTTTTTAGAATTGGGTGAATTATTCGCAAAAGATGCCCTTACAAGAAACGAATCATGCGGTGGTCACTTCAGAGAAGAGTATCAAACGGAAGAAGGTGAAGCTTTACGAGATGATGAGAATTTTAAATTCGCGTCAGCTTGGGAATACAAAGGTGAGCCAAAAGATGCAGTTCTTCACAAAGAAGAGTTGGTTTACGAAAATATTGAATTGAAGACAAGAAGTTATAAATAAGCAGCTATGAAGCTTACTCTAAAAATTTGGCGTCAAAAAGACGCTTCCAGTAAAGGCAAAATGGTCGACTATTCTTTAAACGGAGTAGAAGGCGACATGTCCTTTTTAGAAATGTTAGATGTTCTAAACGAAGAACTAATAAATAAAGGTGAAGAACCCGTAGAATTTGATCATGATTGTCGTGAAGGTATTTGCGGTACCTGCTCGCTTCAAATTAACGGTGAACCCCATGGCCCTGACAGATTGGTTACTACTTGTCAGCTACATATGAGAAAATTTAAAGACGGAGACACCATTGTTATAGAACCATTTAGAGCGAAGGCCTTTCCTGTGATTAAAGATTTAATTGTAGATAGAAGTTCTTTTGATAGAATACAGCAAGCTGGTGGGTACATTTCAGTAAACACCTCTGGTAATACAGTAGATGCCAATGCTATACCTATCAACAAACATGCAGCGGATGAAGCCATGGACGCAGCTACGTGTATTGGTTGTGGTGCCTGTGTCGCCGCCTGTAAAAATGCGAGTGCGATGTTGTTTACCTCAGCCAAAGTTTCGCAATTTGCTTTATTGCCACAAGGTCAAGTTGAAGCCACTGAAAGAGTACAAAACATGGTCCGTCAAATGGATCTTGAAGGTTTCGGAAACTGCACCAACACTGGAGCTTGTGAAATTGAATGTCCAAAAGGAATATCATTAGAAAATATCGCCCGATTAAATAGAGAGTATTACAGCTCTTCATTGAAAGGATAAGCTATTACAACAAAGACAATTATTTAGACCTTCGTCAATTGGCGAAGGTTTTTTTATGTCTAAAACCGAAAAAAATATTGGTTTACCCGTATACATACATTGCTTACTTTAATTATCTATTTTTATTCAAAATGCCATAGCATGTCTTTTCAAGTACCTATCATTTCAAAATTACCTCAAGTAAAAACCACCATTTTTACCACTGTTGGAGATTTGGCTCGTAAACATAACGCTATTGATCTATCACAAGGTTTTCCAAATTTTGAAGCAGACCCTAATCTCATCAACTTAGTTTCGCAAGCAATGCAAAAGGGTCATAATCAATATGCAGGAATGCGAGGCCTACCAGATTTACGTCAAATTCTTTCTGATAAAATAAATCAGCTTCATGGTCGCCATTATAAACCCGAAACAGAAATAACCATAGTCGCAGGAGCCACACAAGCGATTTACACGGCAATTACTGCGTTTGTACACCCTAAAGATGAAGTTATAGTTTTAAAACCAGCGTATGATTGCTATGAACCTGCAATTGAACTCAATGGTGGTATTGTTGTGCCTATTTCATTAGAAGCCCCTACATACCAAATAGATTGGGAAGTGTTTAAAGAAAAAATTAGTTCGAAAACTAGGATGGTGATTATCAACACCCCTCATAATCCTATCGGGAAAATTTTTTCAAAGGCCGATATGTTACAACTCCAAGAGATTTTAAGAAACACGAATATTATTCTATTGAGTGATGAAGTCTATGAGCATATAATTTTCGATGGAGAAACCCATCAAAGTGCCTCGCGTTTTAGCGACTTAGCTCAAAGAAGCATTATTTGTTCATCCTTTGGAAAGACCTTTCACGTTACCGGATGGAAAATAGGCTATTGCGTAGCCCCTGAGCAGCTTTCTTCTGAATTTCAAAAAGTGCATCAATTTAATGTATTTTGTGTTCCGAGACCAGTTCAACATGCTCTTGCAAAATACCTTGAAACGCAACAGCATTACTTAGGGTTAGGATCTTTTTATCAAGAGAAAAGAGACTTTTTTTTAAACGCAATTAAAGATTCACGTTTTAAATTTACGCCAAGTCAAGGGTCATTTTTTCAAATATTAGATTATTCAGAAATCACCAATGAACCTGATGATATTCTAGTAAAAAGATTAATTGTAGACCATAAGTTAGCGAGTATCCCTGTTTCTGAATTTAATTTAAACAGAAGAAATGATCACATGTTACGTTTCTGTTTTGCTAAAAAAGAAGAAACTTTAACAAAGGCTGCTGAAATTTTAAATCAAATTTAGTTTAAAGAAGCATTCACCAGCTTCATAAACTCTTCAATTTTACTAGGTTCTAACCACCGAGTAACGACCACCAAATCCTTTTCGGAGTCAACAACAATAAAGTTACCCCCAAACCCCGCGGCATAATAAATGTTTTCTGAAAGGCCTTTCCAATGACGCGATCCTTTTTTATTTAACCACCACATATAACCATAATTCGGATTCGGAATTGAAGGGATAATTGCTTCTTGAATAAAAGCCTCACTTATTATTTCTTCATCTTTCCATCTACCATTATTTAAAAAAAGAAGTCCAAATCGAGCCATATCTTCTGTGTTAATAAATAAACCCGCCCCAGAATGCCCACCACCAGTAACTGACTTCATTTGAATTCCGTCAATTTCAGTCCATGCATGATCATACCCAAACCATCGCCAAGTATTAGAAGCGCCAATTTTATCCATTACTTCATCTTTTAGCACCATAGGTAGGGGCTTGCGCCAAACATGAGTTAAAGAATACGCTAAAACATTTACACGTACATCATTATACTCCATAACGGTACCTGGTGATGCAGGTTTTTGAAACCTCCAATCATCTACTCCTCCTTCTTTCGGCGGTCGATCAGCCCAATCTTTACCTCCCCAAAGCTCACCTGACCAAGCGGAATTTTGTTGTAATAGCTGTTGCCATGTTATTTGAGCATTATGTTCTCCATCAAAAGTACCATCCCAGATATAATCAATTACTTCATCATTCATGTCTGATATAAGATCTTTGTCTTTGGCTAAACCAGCCAGTGTCGAAAGAAAACTTTTGGTAACACTGAAAGTCATATCAACTCTTTTGGTATCACCCCATTTGGCAACGATATAGCCATTTTTTAATATCATTCCAGCTGGTCCTCCTCTTTTTTTAGTAGGCCCCAGAATCTGATGATATGGTTCTTTTTCAAAGCCTTTTAAAATGGCGATACGCAAATCACGAGAACCTGAATATTCATTATTTTGGGCAAATTCAACAGCTGTTTCTAATTTGCTTTCATTGAAGTTGAATTCCTTGGGGTTTTTTTCTTCCCATAGCACATTAGAATCAGGAAAATAATCAGATTTTTGCGCATTCATAAAATTGAAGCAAACCAAGCACATAATTATTTTAGAGGCATTTCTCTTTTTAAGAATCATAACAAGTAGTATATTTAAATTCAACTAACTCCCAAAGTTATTCCCAATTAACCGTTGATGAAAACATTTGATATCGACATTTTTCAACTCCTAATTTTACTAGGGTCCGTTCAAGGATTAATTTTTGCTGCAATAATTTTTATCAGAAAAAAGTTGCGAATTAGAAGTAACATTTTTTTAAGTTTTATGATTGTATTTATTGCTTCAAGCAATATACAGCATATTCTTATAGACATGAATTATTTGACAGAAGATAACTTCATTCGCAAGTTATATCTACCACTTCAATGGTTAATTATGCCCATGTTTTATTTACATATTCATGAAGTTATTTACCAAAAAAAATTGTCATTTCGACTTAGAAGTATCTTGTTTATACCGGTTGTAATAGTGTTCATACTGCACATTATTCATTTCGGTTTGAACTATGACACGATACCTATTTCAGAAATGCCTGATTATTATAGCCCTGGTCTTTTGCTTTATACCAATTTTACCTCTTTTCTATATAACGGCCTTATTTTCTACCTCATTTATAACTTATTGATTCATGCAAAGAAAACCATTAAGAAGACTTCAACTAAAAAAATCAAAGAACTAAAATGGTACACCTCCGTTATTGGCGTATTTATCTTCATAGCAACCTTAGGACTAATAGTAAATTTAATAGTTAATATTCTGAAAATTGATCACAGAATAGTTACGTACACCTTTTTACTGTTGGTTTCTGTGGTCGGATACTATTTGGGGTATGTAGCTGTCTATAGATCGACAATTAAAGTTTCTGGAGAACTTTTAAACAAATCAACACAATCAACAGGTTTGAGTACCTATGAAAAAATAAGTAGTTACATCATTGAAGAAAAAAGTTATTTAGATCAAGAAATTAGTTTATCAGAGATTGCGTCTAATTTTGATATTTCTTCTGGATATTTATCTCAGCTTTTTAATACGCATAGTGATCAAAATTTTAATGATTACATCAACAGGCTCCGCATTGAAACTTCTAAAAAAATGTTGCTTGAAAAACAATTTGAGAATTACACCATTGAATCAATAGGTATTGAGTGTGGGTTTAAATCAAAATCTAACTTTTATACTGCATTTAAAAAATTCACGGGTAAAACCCCAAGAAACTACGCAAAAAGGTAATAAATACGTCCTGTATTTACTACAACTTACAGATATAGAACTTTTAAAAAACAACAACTTGTTAATTTTGACCTGTCGATAATTATAGTACTCTTAAAATCGAAAGGGGAAAAAAATGTGGTTAATTTTTGGGACTTAGCATTTTTACAGTTGATTCCTCTTTTGATTTTAAGTTTTAATGGCACTAACCATTCTAAAGACCCCTTTTGTTTTCAAGCAGGGGTTTTTTTAGTTCATACCTCATCAACCAATCTGTTTGTTTATCTGTACCGATGTAATATGGTTGTGTTGCGAATTTAGCAAAGCCGTTTTTTTCATAAAAACGTATCGCATGAGTATTCTTTTGCCAAACACCCAACCAGACATATTTTGATTTTTCTTGATTCGCCAATTGCAATGTTTTATCAAGAATGCTCTTCCCGATTTTGTTTCCTTGAAAACCATCTAAAACATAAATACGCTCTAACTGAATAGCATTTGAAACACTTAACTCATTAGGGCTTTTATTCTTAATTATTTTGAAGTAACCGCCTAATTGATGTTCCCAAAAAACAAAGTAAAAACTACAGTCAACATCTTTTAATTGCGACCTAAGGTTTTCTCTTTCGAAAGCCATATCCATATAAGCTTTAAAATCGCTAGGGTTATTGTCTTTTTCAAAAGCATCGATGAACGTTTTTCTTGAAATTTTTATTAGGGTTTCTAAATCGTCAAGCGTACAAAGGTGAAATTGAAGTTGCATAAATTAAAGTCTATTCTAAAAATAGAAGCTTTTAAACAATTTTACAAGTTCAATTTTAACCACAAAAAAAGCAGCTTTTTGGGGAAAGCTGCTTTCAGAATCTTTTTAATTAAAGACTTATAACATAAATAGTTTTCGTGTCAACATTACAATGCCACTAAAGAAATCATTTCTATAAACTTGAATTTCTTCGCGAGTAGGTACTTGGTTCATTTGGGCTTCCATTAGATTTAGAGGTTTAAAGTTAGACTTGGGATCAAAACTTTTCTGGTTAATTACCGTGTAAAGGTATTATCTAACGCTAAGACAGTGAAACTATTGTTGTGAAGTGTATCGAAAATGTTGTGAAAATTATGAGCTGCTAAATTCATCGACGTACGACACCTTAAATCACTTAAATCTGGTTATAAGCAATAAAAAAGCGCTATTGCATAAACAATAGAGCTTTTAGTTATCATAACTTTAGTATTTGACAAAGTTAAAAGCTAATGTCGTCTAAATCATCTTCAACATCAATACTTTTTTGAGCTTCTTCTCTGATTTTATCACAGTCTAACTCAATAGACATTCCACTGGGCTTTTCAAAATCTTGATCAGAAATTCCTAAATCTTCATTTTCATAATTTTTCTTCATATAAATACCCCAAATCGGAAGGGCCATAGAAGCACCTTGGCCATATTTAATGCTTGCAAAATGAATAGATCGATTATCACCCCCAACCCAAACTCCGGTTACTAAATTTGGCACCATACCCATGAACCAACCATCACTATTATTTTGAGTGGTTCCAGTTTTACCAGCAATAGGGTTAGTAAAGCCGTAAGGGTAGCCAGTAATAATCTCTTTGTATACTGTGGTATTCTTTTGTGAGCTATGTCGTAATCTTGTGCCTGAGCCACTTTCAGTAACTCCTTTCATTAAATCTAGCATCGTATAAGAAACCTCTTTGCTTAAAACATCTTTTGTTTCAGGTACGTATTCATAAAGTACCGTACCATTTTTATCTTCAATTCGTGTTACCATTACTGGTTTCACATAAACACCTTGATTAGCAAACATACCGTACGAACCTACCATTTCATATACATTCATGTCAATCGTACCTAACGCAATAGAAGGCACTTCTAGAATTTCACGGGTTATTCCAGCATTTTTTGCTATTGACACTACAGATTTTGGCCCCACTCGATCCATCAACTGGGCCGTAATGGTATTCTTAGAATTGGCTAATCCGTCTTTTAAGGTATAGGCCTTTCCTGAATATCTACCATCTGAATTTTTAGGGCACCAGGCTTCCATATTGCCATGTTTGTGAGCTTCAATACAATATTGAGTATCTGGTAGGGTATCACATGGAGATAAGCGCAATTGATCAATAGCAGCAGCATACACAAAAGGCTTGAACGTAGAGCCCGCTTGTCGAGCACCTTGTCTAACATTGTCATATTGAAAATGTTTATAATCGACACCACCAACCCAAGCTTTTACATGGCCTGTTTGTGGCTCCATCGACATCATTGCGGCACGTAAAAAAGTTTTATAATACCGTATAGAATCTAGAGGAGTCATTACGGTATCTTTTTCTCGAGTTTCACTATTCCAATCAAAAACGCTCATTTCACGTTTTACATTGAATGAGGCTCGAATGTCTTTCTCTGACTTCCCTTCCTTTTTCATACGTCGCCATCGATCAGAATTTTTGATAGCGCGTTCAATTATGCCATCAATTTCACTTTTCTCTAAGTCTAAAAAAGGTGCTGTTCTATTTCGATCAGGGGTATTTTGATGAAAAAATTCTGCCTGTAAATTTTTCATATGCATATCTACAGCCGCTTCGGCATTTGCCTGCATTCTTGAATCTACAGTGGTGTAAATTCTTAATCCATCTAAATACAAATTCCATTTATCACGCTCACCTTCAAGCGCGGGCTTCGGGTTTTTGGCAATCCAACCATTCATGAATCGTTGTAAGTACATTCTAAAATAGGTAGCAATACCGTCTCGGTGTGATTCTGGATTATAATTTAAATCTAATTCAAGTGCTTGAAGAGAGTCTTTTTGAGCTTCATTAATGTATTCATATCGCTCTAATTGACGAATCACTAGATTTCGCTTTTTCCAAGTTAATTCTTCTCGTCGCAGCGGATTGTAAAGTGATGAATTCTGCAACATACCAACCAACATAGCTGATTCTTGTGCTTTTAAGTCTTTGGGCTCTTTACCAAAATAAATTCTTGAGGCTGATCGAATTCCGTCAGCATTATTGCCAAAATCATAAATGTTCAAGTACATCTTTATGATCTCTTCTTTCGTATATCTACGCTCTAATTGGGTTGCTATTACCCATTCTTTTGCTTTTTGCTTTATGGTTTCGACAAGACCTCTTGATCTCGGACCAACATAAATCTGACGAGCCAATTGCTGAGTAATGGTACTTGCACCACCTCTTTTACCTAGGTAAGCAACAGCACGTAGAGTACCAAACCAATCAATACCTGAATGATCATAAAAACGAGCATCTTCGCTAGCAATTAAAGCATCTACCAAGTTTTTTGGTAAATCATCATAAGAAACTGGAGTTCTATTATCATCAAGATAGAACTTTCCTAACAACTCATCATCAGAAGAGATAATTTGAGATGCTAAGTTGGTTTGAGGGTTTTCTAATGATTCATAGGTGGGTAATGGTCCCAACCAACCCCATGAAGCTGATAAAAATAACAGCGCAATACTTAAAACTCCGATTCCGAATAAAATCCAAAACCACTTGATAAATTTGAAATAAGAGGGTTTCTCTTTTTTCTTCACGGCTTTTGCCATACTATTAATTATTACTTTTTACAATTTCGAAACCAACATCGGTGATTCCCTCAAGATTTATTAATCCGTTTACACTCCCATTTTTACGCATGGCATGTGAAACATTTAATGTATATACGCCAGATTCAGAAAAAACGATGTTCTCTTTATACCACAATTTGCTTTCCTTAATACTTCCATAGCCTTTGCCTAACCAAGTGCCGTCAGGTAGTGCCATTTCATATTCTAAAGTATCTGTTATGGTTTCACCACCTGGATAGTTCAATTCGGTAATTAAAAACAGATTGTTATATGGAAACGAATTGTCATTTCGTACGTTGATAAACATATTGTGTTTTTCAATGGTATCTATTTCAGAAAAACTAAAACTCAAAATCGAATCTTTAGCCCATACTCCGTTATTTGTAGAGTGAAAATCAGTTTTTACTAAAGATTCACTACAAGAGATAAGGCTTACAAAAATTAGGAAAATATAAAAACTTCTAAGCATTCTTTGGACGTCTTTTAGAACGATTGGTATTTTTTGAATTCTGTTGCTGGTTGCTTTGGCCTTTAGGCTTTTGGCTTCTACCTCTACTACTATTCTGCTTATTTTTATTTTGATTCTGGTTATTATTCTTCCCTTTATTCTGGTTGTTGTTTCTTCTCTTTTTATTACGATTTCGACTATTCTTACTTCTTTTAGGCTTATCAAATCTTGTTAAGCTATCTTGACCAACAACATTTTCAAAGACAACTCGCTCTTCAATTTCAACTAAGTTTTCAATTGCGTATTCTTCTAAACTAGCAACTTTCTCTTTCTTTTTATTCTTTTCTAATATTTCTTTTACTTGATCAGCCGATAATACATGCCAATTAGCAGGCTCATCTTTATACGAAAACCAAAGTGTCGCCTTAAAAATATCTGTTTTTTGACAAAAAGCCAATCCCTTTTCCGTAAACAATTTGGTGTCTTGCGGCGGAAAATCTTTTAATGCATCTAAGTAAACATCTAACTCATAATTCAAACAACATTTAAGTTTACCACATTGACCCGCTAATTTCTGCGGATTTAAAGATAGTTGTTGATAACGAGCTGCTGATGTACTTACTGATCTAAAATCTGTAAGCCATGTTGAGCAACATAATTCACGACCACAAGAACCTATTCCACCTAAACGCTGTGCTTCTTGCCGATAGCCAATTTGACGCATTTCAATACGAATGCCAAAAGCTTTCGCCATATCTTTTATCAACTGTCTAAAATCTACACGCTCTTCTGCAGTGTAATAAAAAGTAGCTTTTGATCCATCACCTTGAAACTCAACATCTGAAATTTTCATTTGTAGTTTTAAGATAATGGCAATTTCTCTTGCTCTTTTTTTTATCTCTTCTTCGCGATCACGAGATTTTTGCCAGATATCAATATCTTTCTGTGAAGCTTTTCGGTAAATTTTTGGAATTTCTTTGTCGTTAGCATCGACTTTTTTGCGCTTCATTTGCACCTTCACTAACTCACCAGTTAGCGTAACCATACCAATATCATGGCCTGATTGCGATTGCGTAGCAACAATATCACCAATTGATAGTGATAGGTTTTCAGTATTTCTAAAAAATTCTTTTCTACTATTTTTAAATCTGACTTCAACACAATCAAATGGTTTTTCTCCATTTGGTAGTGACATATTTGAAAGCCAATCAAAAACGGTTAATTTATTACAACCATCTGTGCCACAAGTGCCATTATTCTTGCAACCACGAGGTTGTCCGTCTTTGCCAGTCGAACAACTGCTACAACCCATATTTTATATATTGATTTGGAAAAACTTATATGGTTTTTGCCAAAAAAGGTTCATACTTTACTTAATTGTAAAGATATGATAATTTGTGGGTAATTTGGAAATGGAGATTAGTCACTAAACTAATTCTGATTATTAAAGATTACAACTAGATTGTTTTTTATTCCTCTTCATCTAAATTCAACTCTTCATCAGCAACATCATACTTGAAGTATAATAATAATCCAACGACGATTAAACCTAACCTAATCACCCAGCCTATGGTCTCTCCGAAAAAATCAATCCAATTTAGAACATATAGGTTGATGGGCATGAATTTCAACGGAATTGAAATTATTCCTGCGATAGCTAAAACAATCCCCAAATTTGAAATTTTTAATTTTTCCTGAGCGTTCATTTCCAGATATTATTATTTCTTAAACTTCAGTACTTCAGACCTACCCTTTTTGAAAATTTTATTACTGACTTCTTTACCCCTACGCAAGGCTTTTTGCTCTTCATAAGGTAGGTTATAAACTTCTTGACATTCTATAGAGCAGCAGCTATCCATTTTCTCAGCGCATTCTTGACATTGAATAAATAATAAATGACACGCCTCATTAGCACAATTCTCATGCGTATCACAAGGTTTACCGCATTGATGACAATTAGAAATTACCTCATCTGAAATACGCTCACTTCGACGGTGGTCAAACACAAAGTTTTTTCCTTTGAATTTGTTTTCTAAATTCTGCTGTTCTACTTGCCGCGCATATTCAATGATACCACCTTCGAGCTGGTATACTTGCTTGAAACCCTTATGTTTATAGTAGGCACTTGCCTTTTCACACCGAATGCCACCGGTGCAATACATCACCAATTTTTTATCTTCTTTATGATCTGCAAGATCTTTTTCAATAATATCTAAAGAGTCTCGAAATGTATCTACATCTGGAGTTATCGCATTCTTAAAATGACCTATTTCACTTTCATAATGATTACGCATGTCAACCAAAACAGTATCAGGGTCTTCAATAAGTTCATTGAACTTTTCAGCACCAACATGAATTCCTTTGTTAGTTACATCAAAACTTTGGTCGTTTAATCCGTCGGCGACAATTTTATTTCGCACTTTAACCTTTAGCTTTAGAAAAGACAAATTGTCTTGTTCAATGGCAATATTTAAACGCACATTTTCTAAAAAAGTAATGCTATCTAAATGCATTTTAAATGCAATAAAGTTTTCAGCAGGTACTGATAATTGCGCATTTACACCTTCATGTGCGACATAAATTCGCCCGAGAACATCAAGGTCGTTCCAACGAATAAATAAATGATTTCTTAAAATAGAAGGGTTGCCGATGTGTGCATATTTATAGAAAGAGATGGTAAGGCGTTCTTGCCCTGCTTCTTGAATTAAAGCCGCTCTTTCTTTAGCACTTAAGGTATTGTACAGTTGCATGCTGAACTAATAATTTAAGTTAAAGAATTATTTTTTTGACTTTTCTAGAACAACAAAAATAAGAATAAAAAAAGAGCCTCGAAAACTCGAGACTCTTTATCGGCCGTTCCATTTTTTTTCTTCTTCATAACAGTTTCAAAAACGTGAAAAAGGAAGCGGCCACCGTTGCCTATTGCCGTTCAAAACAATAGTAAAAATTTGAGTTAGTATTGTTCTTTTTAAACTAGATGCAGTATTTCTAAAAAGGTTGCGTTGCACATTGTTATATGCAAAAAGAATTGGTAATTTAGCCTTCCGATTAAAATGAGAAAACTATGAGTTCTGAGAAAGATGCAAAACTAAAAGCCTTAAAATTAACCCTTGACAAACTAGACAAAACCTATGGAAAAGGTGCTGTCATGAAAATGGGTGATAGTGTTATTGAAGATGTTGAAGTTATTCCTTCAGGATCTTTAGGTCTTGATATTGCATTGGGTGTTGGCGGTTACCCTCGTGGAAGGGTCATTGAAATATATGGGCCAGAATCTTCAGGAAAAACAACATTGACGCTACACGCTATAGCAGAAGCACAAAAGCAAGGTGGTATCGCCGCATTTATTGATGCTGAACATGCCTTCGATAGATTTTATGCAGAAAAACTTGGTGTAGATATTGACAATCTTATTATTTCTCAACCAGACAATGGAGAACAAGGTTTGGAGATTGCAGATAACTTAATTCGTTCAGGTGCAATTGACATTGTGGTCATTGATTCCGTGGCAGCTTTGACTCCAAAGAGCGAAATTGAAGGAGAAATGGGAGACTCAAAAATGGGACTTCATGCACGATTAATGTCACAAGCATTAAGAAAACTAACTGGCTCAATCAGCAAAACTCATTGCACCGTAATCTTCATTAACCAATTGCGTGAAAAAATTGGGGTGATGTTTGGAAATCCAGAAACTACAACTGGTGGTAATGCCCTTAAGTTTTATGCTTCAGTACGTTTAGATATTCGAAGATCAACTCAAATTAAAAATACCGATGGTGCGGTGCAAGGTAACAAGACCCGTGTTAAAGTAGTAAAAAACAAAGTTGCTCCTCCATTCAGGACTACGGAATTTGACATCATGTACGGTGAGGGAATTTCTAAAGTTGGCGAAGTTATTGATTTGGGTGTAGAATATGAAATCATCAAGAAAAGTGGTTCTTGGTTTAGTTATGGTGACACCAAATTAGGTCAAGGTCGTGATGCCGTAAAGGGTCTATTATTAGATAATCCTGAACTTTTTGAAGAATTAGACGCTAAAATTCGAGAAGCTATTAACGCGGTTAAATAACATAATCATCTTTCTCTTTTTTCATTTACGCAACCTTTAGTTATTCTTTACATCTACTGAATAAAATTGTTTGCTAATGAAAAAGTGCCTTTATAAGTCTTTTATATTGGTTACATTGCTAGTACTAAGTTCTTGTATAAAGGATAATGAGCCGAATTTTCAATTCGTACCATTAACTATACAAAGTGCTGAGCTACCTGATTCGTTTCAATTAAATCAAACGTATCAAATTGATGTAACTTATAGCGTACCTAATGGGTGTACAGATTTTTACAGGTTTGATGTCACTTCTAGTGATACAAGCACGCGAAACCGCAATGTGGTTGTATTTGGCACCATGCGTATTGATGAAGAGCTTTCATGTACGCAAGAAACTCAAGAACAAAAAAGTACCTTCAATTTCAGGGTTGATTACACAGAAACATATGTTTTTCGTTTTTGGCAAGGAGAAGATGCTGATGGTAATCAACAATATTTAGAAATTGAAGTTCCTGTTATATAAGACAGCAAAGAATTATAAATAACCAATCCAACAACATTTGAGTCTGGAAGAACTCATAAGCCACTGTAAAAAAGGAGACCGAAAGGCACAAGCCCAACTTTATAGACAATTTGCATCTATATTGTTTGGTATCTGCCTCAAATACTCACGTAACAAAACAGAGGCTCAAGACAATCTTCACGATAGTTTTATGACCATATTTGATAAAATTGGTCAATACAGTGGCAAGGGCTCGTTTGAGGGATGGATGAAACGCATAACAGTTAATACCGTATTACAGAAATACAGAAAAGAAGAACATTTAAACATAGTTTCTGAAAATAGTGCAATAGAAGTAAAGGTAGATGATGTTTACGCTGAAATCGATTTACAAACGCTATTAAAATATATTCAAGAATTACCGAATAAATATCGATTGACCTTTAACTTATATGTTTTAGATGGATATTCTCATAAAGAGATAAGTCAACAATTAGGAACCTCCGTTGGAACATCAAAATCAAATCTTGCACGAGCAAGAGTATTATTAAAGGAAAAAATTGAGACAGCAAAGAACAAAGCCATCATTGGATTCATTTTAGTTTTTATTCAAAACCTAATGTGATTCATGAAAAAAAACATCAAAATAAAAATACCTAAGACCTAAAACCATGGGTAAAAAGAATTTAGACAAATTGTATCAAGAGAAATTTAAGGGTTTCTCTGAACAGCCTGACGAACAGGTATGGCAGAACATTGAAGCCTCATTAAATAACAAGAAAAAAAGACGCACTTTTATACCCATTTGGTGGAAACTTGGCGGGGCAGCAGCTATATTGCTTTTAGGTTTATTTCTATGGAATACTATAGAAGGCACTACTACAAGCCCAAAGGTTACTGACATCAAAAACTTGCCTGAGAACAAAAATTCTAAGGAGAGCAAGCCAACTAAAGGTGAAATTGTTGAACAGAATAATTCTGCAGTAGAAGATGCTAATTTCGAAAAGACTGCTGTAGCAACCAACAATTCAAATGATAATGATACGCCCATTTCATCTGAAGATGATACTAATGCACCTTTGAATAATTCAAGTGTAACAGCAATAAGCACTAACCAGGTTACTGGCAGAACAAATACAATTACAACACTTCCTCAAAAAGACAATTCCATAGACAAAAGCTCGAAAAATCTTGTAACCTTTCGTGCAACCACAGAAAATGAAGTTGTAAATTCTTCAACCAAAACCTCGATTACATCAACTGGCAATTTCGATAACGGCGATGCAGTTGTTTTAAGTAATAATTCAAATCAAACTTTTGAAACAGATTCGATTAAAAAGAATGCCAACGAAGAAAAGATCGATCTAAAGAAAAAATCAATCTTTGATGAAATTGCAGCTCAAAAAGAAGAACAAGAAGAAATTGCTATCGCTGAAAATACCGGGAGCAAATGGTCTGCCGGACCTAGCGTAGCCCCTATTTATTACGATGCCATAGGGCAAGGCTCACCGGTTCATTCTATTTTTGTGCCCAATTCTAAATCAGGAGACATAAGTCTTAGTTACGGACTATCAGTAGCATATGAGGTAAGCGACAAAATAAGTATTCGATCAGGTCTTCACAAAGTAGATTATGGTTATAATACTAATGACATTCAATTTTCTTCTTCTTTAGATGCCTCATCGAGTTCTAAGATTGACAATGTAGATTTTGCAAATTCAGCCAGAAATCTTTTTGTTGGCAGTAATGCTACCAATGTTGAAGGGTTTAGCGAAAATTCATTTTTAGACACCTCATCAGATTTTTCAAGCTCAGTTAACGCTCGAAACGGTATTATGGAGCAACAATTAGAATACCTCGAATTACCTTTAGAGTTAAACTATGCTTTGATTGACAAAAATTTTGGTGTCAATTTAATTGGAGGAGTAAGCTCCTTATTTTTAGTTGATAATTTAATTCAATTAACTTCGGGTGATCTTACTACGGAAGTTGGAGAAGCCAATAATATTAATAAAGTGAATTTTAGCACCAATATTGGATTTGGTTTAAATTATCGTATTACGCCAAAAATGAAATTTAATGTTGAACCTATGTTTAAATATCAATTAAATACTTTTTCTCAAACAGAAGGTACATTTAGGCCATTTTCCGTTGGTGTTTATAGTGGTTTAAACTTTAGGTTTTAATCCAGTTTTTGTTGTTGTTAACTCATTTAAAATAAGATCGCGTACATTTTCACGCAGTTCACTTTTATCGGTTTCATGTAAATTTTCTGTTTCTATGAACGCATGAACTTTTGCGCGTAGTTTACCTGGCCCACCACTTAGAAAAGTAAAAGAAAACCGTTTTTTACAATCATAAAAAGTCATTGGAACGATCGGTATATTGTGTGCAATTGCCATTTTAAATGCCCCATCTTTAAAGGTATCAAGCACAATATGCTCTTCAGGAACGCCTCCTTCAGGAAAAATACAGATGCTTAAGCCCTGATTTAGTCTTCGCTGTGCTCTTCGGTAAACGCCGGTTCTACTTTTAGTATCTCCCCGATCTACCATAATACATACTCTTTTATAGAAAAAACCAAATAATGGAATTTTAGAAAGCTCCTTTTTACCGACAAAAACAAAAGGGTTTTTACTTATTCTTAACATCAACATTATGTCTAGCATGCTAGTATGATTTGCTACCAGCATATAACTTTTACTACGATGCAACTTTTGCTCTTTTTGAATACGTGTAGGACAACCCATACCATACAAAATTGGTCTTGCCCATAAATTTCTTGCTAACCAAAAAAATTGAGGGTACCATTTTTCTGAAATGGTCGTAATTAATAGAAAAGGGAAAAATATAATTATAGGCAATGCCACCAAAATATAAAACCATATACGATATAGAACGTGTCCTATATTTTTTATCCCTGTAAGCATGTGATCAAAAATAAGTATTTGATAGGGTTTTTTACGATTTGTTTTACCTTTGTCTTCTTTGAAAAAACCACATGGCAAGAATTTTAACAGGTATACAAAGTACAGGTACTCCACATTTAGGGAATATTTTAGGCGCAATTAAGCCCGCTATTCATATGGCAGAAGATCCTGAAAACGAATCATATCTTTTTATTGCAAATATGCATACGTTAACGCAGATCAAAAACGGAGAAGAACTGCGTCAAAACACCTATGCTACAGCTGCCACTTGGTTGGCTTTTGGGCTCGATACTAATAAAACTGTTTTTTACCGACAAAGCGATGTGCCTCAAACAACAGAACTATCGTGGTACTTGAGTTGCTTTTTTCCATACCAACGATTAACACTTGCTCACTCTTTTAAAGACAAAGCTGACAGACTAAATGATGTGAATGCTGGTTTATTTACTTATCCAATGCTTATGGCTGCTGATATCTTATTATATGATGCAAACGTTGTTCCTGTTGGAAAAGATCAACTACAACACATTGAAATGACCAGAGATGTTGCTTCTCGTTTTCATGCCCAGCTAGGTGAGACTTTTGTAATTCCAGAAGGGAAAGTTCGAGAAGAAACCATGTACGTACCTGGAACAGATGGTGCTAAAATGAGCAAAAGCAGGGGCAATATTATCAATCTTTTTCAAACAGATAAAAAACTACGCAAGCAAATTATGGGTATTGTGTCTGATAGTACCGCAATGGAAGACCCTAAAGACCCAGATACAGATAATACTTTTGCTTTGTACAAACTGTTAGCTTCAGATTCTCAAATTGCTGAAATGCGCTCAAACTATACCAACGGTAACTATGGGTATGGTCATGCAAAACAGGCGTTATTCGAACTAATTAAAGAAGAATTTGGTGAGGCTAGAGAAAAATTCGACTACTATATCAATCATTTAAATGAAATAGATGATGTATTAGCATTGGGAGCTGAAAAAGCGAAAAAAACTGCAAACCAAGTATTGAATCGCGTACGCCAAAAAGTCGGGTACTAACCAATATGCTGCTTTATTCGATTATTCAATACCCAATAATTCCATTTCAAAAATAAGGGCTGAAAATGCTGGTATAAGTCCGTTTCCTACACCTCTATCCCCATACGCCAAATCTTGTGATATGTAAACAATATACTTAGAGCCTGTTGGCATCAATTGCAATGCTTCTTGCCAACCCTTAATAACCTGGGAAACACCAAAAACCGCTGGTTCACCTCTTTCAATAGAACTGTCAAATACCTTACCATCTATCAACATTCCCTTGTAATGAACTTTCACTTGATCAGAAGCAGCAGGTATTGCCCCGTTACCTTTTGTTAAAACTTCATACTGCAATCCACTTTCAGTAGTAACGACCTCACTTCGTTTAGCATTTTCTTCTAAAAATTTAATATTTTTTTCATCACGAGCTTTATCTTCTGCTTCTATGATTTTCTGCATCGTACTTTGAACATGACTTTGCGCATAATCAACAGTCACTTTCTCATTTCCATTTAATACATCTTTTAGCGCCAATGCGAAAGCATTATAAGAAATTGAATCAACCCCTATTGTTTTTAAGTTGCTGCCAAGGTTTACTCCATATGAATAACTAAAATTCTGTATACTATCTTTCAAATTGAGTTTTTTTGATTCTTCATATACATCTAATTGTTTTTGCATTACCAATGCTTCTGATTTTAATTTTGCAACTTCTTTGATTAAATCTTTCTTTTTTTGAGCGAAGGCTGACAAACTGACTAAAAGTGCAAAAACTAATACAACTGAATTTTTCATATCCTGATTTTATAAGCAGCAAAACTAATCAAAATATAAAAAAGCGAAATTATCAATATAATATAGCCTTATATGAAAAAAATACTAAATAGTCGGTTTAGTTCATTCACCTTTTAAGTTAAGTAGGTTAAACCCAAGACAACGCGTTGTTTTATCAAGACAAAATACTAATTCGCAATAATTCTTCTCATAGAAACATTATGAAAAAGACTAATCAGTCAGTTAAAACAGCTCATTTTTACCAATAAATTTTAATAAAACTAGACTATAGCGCTTCAAAAAACTTACCAGGTAGTGGTCTTATCACACCTTTCATCTCCATATTGAGTAAAGTTGAAGAAGTTGTGAAAATGGGCAGTTTACATTCTAAAGCTATACTATCTAATAGTTGTTTCCCTTCCTTTTGCAAATAAGAATAAATCGATTTTTCTATAGTGTCTAAGTCAACAAACAACTGCTTTTGAATCGCATTTGTTCTCTTTTCTTCAACTTCCCAATTCAACAAATAAATTAAGTCAGCAGCTGAAGTAAGCATATGTGCCTTTTGTTGTTTTATTAAATTATTACAACCCAAACTAAATTTATCACCAGCTCTACCTGGTACTGCAAATACATCACGGTTATAGCTACCAGCGATATCAGCAGTTACCAAACTTCCACCTTTTTCAGCAGATTCTATAACAACCGTAGCTTCAGCCATGCCTGCTATAATTCGGTTTCTTTTTAAAAAATTCTCTCTATCAGGATTACTATTACTCCAAAAATCAGTAATAAAACCACCGTTCTTCTCTATTTCTGAAGCGTATTTTGCATGAACTTTTGGGTACATTTGATTTAAACCATGTGCTAAACAACCTATAGTTTGTAAACCATATTTATTGGCAGCTCGTTGAATGCATATATCTACACCATAAGCAAAACCACTAATAATTACAGGATTTAACGGAGCAATTTCTTGAATAAATCGTTCACAAAACCCAGTGCCATAGTTAGTAATCTTGCGAGTACCCACAACGCTAATAATTTTTTTATTCTTTAAATCAAAAGATCCGCGAGTAAAAAGTAAAATAGGACTATCAATACAGTGTTTTAAATAAATAGGATAATCATCATCTAGAAAATAAGAATATGCAATATTTTGTTTCAACATATAAGCGTACTCAGATTTTGCAGCTTCTAAATGTTCAACATCATGAATACCCCTTAAGGTATAAGAACCTATTCCATCAATTTTTAAAAGGTTTTGCAATTTATCGGTAAAAATTGCAGATGCACTTCCGCAATGACGAATTAATTTTTTGGCAATTACATCACCAACATTTTTAACATTTTGAAGTCGGAGAACTGCAATTAATTCATTCTCTGATAATTGTGAATTGCCCATAGTTATTCACAAATTACGAAAATTATAATGTTAATAAAAAGTTACCAACTTGGTTTTGAAGCTCTATAAATTTTGTAATATTTGCGGTAGATGGTTTTAGAACACTATATTTCAGAATTACTTTATCGGTACAATTGTATTATGGTTCCAGACTTTGGTGCTTTTTTAGCACAAAACAAGTCTGCCGTAATTCAACGCAGTGCAAATTCAATTTACCCGCCAACCAAGGAGGTTTCTTTTAACGTACAAGTTGTAACCAATGACGGTCTTTTGGTTTCTTATATCTCAGAGGCGGAAAAAGCTTCTTATGAGGAAACCCTTTTAAAAGTTACCAATCAAGTTGCAACGTGGAAACAACAATTACACGCAGGTAAGAAACTTGAATTAAAGGCTCTTGGTACTTTAGTATTGAACGAAGCAGGTAAAATTCAATTTCTGCCTGAAAACAGTATCAATTATCAAACCTCGTCATTTGGATTGTCTTCTTTCTCCGCAAAACCTATTTTCCGAGAGGTATTGAAAACAGAAGTAGAAACTTTGGAAGAAAAAATTCCATTTGTTTTTACACCTGAACAGCGCAAAAGAAATGGCTTACGCCCCTATTTGAAATATGCTGCCATATTCTTACTAACAGTGACAACAGGTTTAACAACTTACCAGTATTTCAACAATAATTCTGCGCAAAACCAAATAGTTCAAGAAGAGGCCCGAGAACAAGTAACAAAACATATACAGCAAGCTACTTTTTTCGATATGGAGCCCGTCGAATTACCTTCCATTTCTTTAGAAGTTATAACTCCTAAAAAAGAGGTTGATGATCGGGTACATCATATTGTGGCAGGTGCATTTAGATTTCAAAAAAATGCCGATAAGAAAATTCGACAGCTGAATAGACTTGGGTTTAATGCCAGTTATATTGGCACCAATAAGTTTGGTCTTCATATGGTAACTTATGATAGTTTTACCGATGTTGATGAGGCGCTAAATGCCTTAAAGCGTGTGAAAAGAAATTATAGTCGAGATGCATGGCTATTATCTTCAAAATAATACCAAACTTCCGTTTTCGCACCCAAAAGTAAGCAGTATCTTTGAGCAAAATTTCTAGATATGCAGGCTAAAAACCCTGAAGAATCTCGTACTATAATGAGTGATTTGGTATTACCCGGTGATACCAACATGCTTAATAATCTTTTTGGAGGAGAATTACTTGCTCGAATGGATAGAGCAGCCAGCATTGCAGCTGGTAGACACAGTAGCAGTATAACAGTAACAGCCTCAGTAAACCATGTTGCTTTTACACAATCAGTTCCGTTAGGAAGTGTATTAACAGTTGAGGCTGCAGTATCAAGGGCATTTTCAACTTCAATGGAGGTTTATATTGATGTATGGATAGAAAGTAGGTTTAGCGGTGAACGAACCAAGGCCAATGAAGGTATTTACACATTTGTAGCCATTGATGAAATGGGTAAGCCAACCAAAGTACCGGCTTTAGAACCAATCACTGAATTAGAAAAAGAACGATTTGCTGCAGCATTAAGAAGAAAACAGTTAAGCTTGGTCTTAGCAGGAAAATTAGATGCCAAAGAAGCCACAGAATTACGGGCTTTATTTATGTGATAAGCCCTTGTTATAAAACCCTCAATTACATAAATCTTCTTCTTTAAATTCATTGCTAGCTAAAAAATATTCATATTAAGTAGCATGTTCAAAGTTAAATTTTAGGTTTTTGAGGTACTTCGATTTTTTTGAATTAAATATTATCAGCTATTTCTACAACGTCAATTACGCATTAATCTTTAAAGCTAATACCCGTAGTGATTATTTTAAAATAGGGCCGCTAAGACCATTTTGAAATAATACGACCTGTACATTCACATACTTAAACAAAGTGTATTACAACTGATATACCCATTCTTCAGGATTTAACTTAGAAGTGTCTTCGTAAAGATAGAATTTAAGTCGTGTTTGACCATTTGTATGATTGGTATATATTTTACCCAGTTTTGTTTTTATATCGACCCGATCACCCTTTTTAACATATAAATCTGAAAGATTATAGTAGGTACTTATGAAGTTACCATGCTTAATTTGAACTCCTTTGTTTCCTCCAGGAACAGACAAAATTGCTATCACTTCACCCTCAAAAATTGCCCTAGCTATGGCACCTTCATCAGTAGCAATGATAACTCCATTACTTTCATGTTTAATTCCAGGATATATTGGGTCACGATATACACCAAATCCCTGACTCTTAATTCCTTTTTCAACGGGCCAAATTAGTTTTCCTTTATTTGCGGTGAAATTATGCGCAACAATCGTTGCTTCTGGCGTTAAATCGAACTTACTCGTATTTGACACCTTACTTCCTGAACTTTTATTAACCGCAACGATGGCACTTCGAATTAGCTTTTCAATTTGCTGATCAATTTTACGTGCCTCTTTTTGTTTTTTCTCAATTGCAGCAGTGTACTTGCTTTCATTCTGCCTGATGGTTGCTAATAATTCTTTTTGACTTTGTATTTCCTTAAAAAGCTGGTTTTTCGCTTTACGGTTTTGCGCTAAAAGCACTTCTTTAACCTTACGCTCTTCATTCAAATCTTTGTTCAACCGTGCCAAATCATCTGTTTTTGAAACAATTGCTTCGCCTTGTTCTCTTCTATAATCAGTGTATTGTTTCATATATTGAAACCTTTTAAACGCCTGAAAAAAGCCTTCAGATGAAAGCAAAAACATTAATCGACTTTGTTGTGATTTGTTTTGATAAGACTTTTGAATCATTACCGCATAATCATCTTTAAGAGCTTTAAGTTCGTCTCTAAGACTGCTAATTTTTTTAATGTTTGCGTTGATTTGCCTATTTAGCAAATTCGATTGTTGATTAGTTACTCGTATTAATTGTTGCCTTACATTTATCTTTTGATCTAAAGCATCCATTTGATCAAGAATACTTCCCTTTTCTTTCTTTTCTGCAAATAGCAACCTATTGATATCACGAATTTCACTCTGAAGTTTCTCTCGTTTTGCCTCTAAAGTCTTTTGTTCTTCCGTTTGAGCAAGAATATTACTTGATACTAAAACGAAGATCAGCAATATATAAAACCTAAAATTTCGTCGCCTATATATCATCCTTCTTTAAAACTATTTCATCAAATCCTTTAGGAATTTTATAAGGGAAGTTTAAGGGTTTATCGAATTCAATATTTCGATATTCAATACCAATGGTATTTATGTTGTTTCCATCTTTGGCGGTTATTAAAATTTCATTAGGTAACACCCACTTGTTAATTTTCTGATAATCTTTGTACTGTATATTTAACTGACGATTCTTTAAAGGCTGTGATAATTGCTGGGTTGCAATTTTAAAGTTTTTAGGTTCAATTTGAAACAAGGTTTTGAACAGTTCACCAATTTTTCGCGGCTGTAATTGATAATTGTCATTTACAAAAGTTAAGTCATACTTTTCATCTTTAAGGTTGAATAGTGCCTGACCCAATAATACATTTTGAAGCTCTTCAAAATTAATTTCAGCACCTAGAATATTACTCAAATAGGTAAAATCTCCATCAAAATATTCGTTTTGTAATTTATTATAAAAAGACACTCTATTGGGAGTAATAAATGCCTTAACCACTCCAAAAGGAGCACTAAGCCAAATCGCACTATCTTTTTGCATTCGAAGACTTACAGAAACACCTTGATCATCTGAACCATCAGAATAATCAACTTTCATTTTGCCACTTAATGTCTTAAAATCTAACTCGTTTTGATAATGTGTTTTTATGACGGCTTTAGAAGAAATATTCTTATTTATAGTGCCATTTGACACTACTTTACCTGATTTACAGGAAACGAAAAACAAAATGAATATTCCCAAAACTATATGCTTTGGCGATTTTTGATGAAAGACTATCATGATTAAAATCCGGGTTTAATCTTACGAAGATACATATTTGCCTTGACCGAATTGTTAATACCATTATAAGCTTCTGATAGCTCTGTAAAAATTTTATTAGCCATGGGAATATCATCACCCACGAAAAAATCTAAAGAAGCTTCAAGTATATCAATGGCACTTTTGTGGTTTCCAGATTTATTAAGGGCGTAACCCTGTGCAAAATAAAAATAGGGTTGTGAAGGAAAACTCTCTAAGGCATCATTTGAAATCTTAGTTAAAGCATCAATACTATTAGAAGCAATATAGTTTTCAATTTTACGCTTATAATCTTCAATAGTAGATGTACTTTCTGTGCTATTATTGATAACCGTAGTTTTGATCTCAATTTGGCCTTTTTCATTCTTTTTTCTCAAAGAATCATTGATTTTTGAAGTCAAATCATCCAAAAAAGGTGTTTTTTTAAGATTTTTCAATACCGAAAGTGCTGATTCGTACTTATTCGTATTGAAAAAAACTATGGCCAAATTCTGTTGAAATATCGAAGCTTCGGTCAACGTACCTAATTGTAAATTATCAATAGTATTTCCTTGTTTATCTAAAACCTTAACTAAAGTATCTAAGTACCACAAATTTTCTGGTTCTGCACGTACCGCAACTAGTGCATATTCTTGGGCAAGAGTATATTTTTTATCATTCAAATATACCTTTGCAAGTTCGTGATCAATTACTGAATTACCAGCATCTAATTTTTTACATTCCAAAAGGAAATTTACAGCTCTATCATAATTTTCAATTCCTTTTTGCTTCAGGGCTTCAAAGAAATTTACTTGAAAATCATCATTATAAGCTTCAAGGAAAACCTCCGCACTTTCTTCAACATTTATTTCAGGTTCTTCATTTTGGTTTTGTGCATATAAGGACCTAGGAAGTACTAAAACTCCACAAACCAACAATCCATATTTAAAACCTTTAATCATTCTTTGTCTTCAAAAAGTTCTTTGACTAGTCGTAATTTTAGATAATTCTCTTGCACACCCAAAATTTTATAAACATCTGTAAAAATGGGATAATCATTAGCTTGAGTACCCTTCGAATATAGCATATGGCTAAGCACCATTTGATCTGCATCTAATATCCATTTATCAAACAAACCATAAGAAGGGCTTGATGGTTCTTCATTACCTCCGTAACAACTATAGCTTCTTCTTATGTAGATCGGTGCATCATAGATCACCGCCCCATTTTCATTGTTGAATAAAAAAACATGTAAGCGCTCGTCTTTACTTAGATACTCTTGATCTTTTGCGTTTCTGAGTATTGCAATGGAATCATTTCCTTCATTGTACGAAAATGCCCAGTTACTATACAATAAGTCCAGCTGTATTTCTTCTTGTTGCCCTTGAACCACAAATAATAGTAGCAAATTCACAAAAACCAATACTATACGAATAGCGTTCATAGATGTTGGATTGATTGCTAAAGTCAATCACAATAACTATTCCAGAACGGAGTAATCTCCAATACTTATCGCTTCAAAATTACCATTATATACTACATGATTGCCAATCATGGCGTTATCAAGGTTTGCATTTGAAATTTTACTTTGGGTTTGTATTAAACTGTTTTTTATGGTAGAATTTTCAATTGTACTATTGTTTCCAATAGAAACAAAGGGCCCTACCGTAGTATCTTTCAACACTACATTTTCTCCAATAAAGCATGGTTCAATGATACGTGCATTATCTAACTGTACTGAATTTGAGATCAAATTTTCGCCATCCTTTTCAAGAAAACCTAACATACGCATGTTGGTTTCAAGGGTCACTTTTTTGTTACCACAATCCATCCATTCATCAACTTTACCCGGTACAAATTTTTTGCCTTTCGCCATCATTTGTTTGATGCCGTCATTAATTTGGTACTCACCACCGTTTATAATGTTGTTATCCAAAACCAATTGCAGCTCATCTTTCAGTTGGGCTACATCTTTAAAATAATAGATACCGATCACTGCTAAATCAGAAACAAATTCTTCTGGTTTCTCTACCAATTCTACAATTTCTTGGTTAGCATTTAATTTTACAACACCATAAGCCTCTGGCTGATCGACTTGTTTTACCCAAATCACACTATCTGCCGTCTTATCTAAATCAAAGTCTGCTCGTATTAAAGTATCTGCATAAGCGATTACCGCTGGCCCTTCTAAGGAGTCTTTCGCGCACATGATCGCATGACCCGTACCCAAAGGCTGATCTTGTCTATAAATAGAGGCTTTAGCACCTAAACCTGTTGCTAGTTCTTTTAAACTCGCGACCACATCATCACCAAAAAACGCAGGGTCACCCAAAACAAAAGCGATTTCATCAATGGGTTCTCCTAGTACTTTTGCGATATCACTCACCAAACGATGAACGATCGGTTTTCCTGCAACAGGAATTAATGGTTTAGGAACAGTTAATGAATGTGGTCGTAAACGAGAACCACGGCCTGCCATTGGTACTATTATTTTCATTGTTTTATTTCTATTGGTTAATGTACTAGTGTAACGGTAAATTATGGAGTCAATTGCTAATGAACTGTACTATTTTGATACAATACTTACTTTACTCCAGTACTACCAAAGCCACCAGAGCCCCTATCTGTTTCTGAGAGTTCTTCAACTTCAACCCACTCGGCTCTTTCATGTTTTGCAATGACCAATTGAGCTACTCGTTCGTCATTTTCAATAGTGAAATCTTCATTAGAAAGATTTACTAAAATGACTCCTATTTCGCCCCTATAATCTGCATCAATAGTACCTGGGGAATTTAATACTGTAATCCCTTTTTTTGCAGCCAAACCACTTCTCGGCCGAACTTGTGCTTCATAACCCACTGGCAGTTCAATAAATAATCCGGTTTTGACAATGGCTCTCTCTAAAGGTTTTAAGGTAATCGGCGTTGTGATATTTGCTCTTAGATCCATTCCTGCGGAAGCAGAAGTTTCATAATGTGGTAATAGGTGTGTGGATTTATTGATGATTTTTATTTTCATTTTTTTATAAATATTTGTCTGAGTTTATCATTCTCGAGTTTATAGACCAATGCTAAAAATAGCAGCAATAACGGAATTCCGGCATAAAGACTACGCTTAAAAACGTAGAACGAAATCGCAGAAAAAAGTATCGATATGCCTAGATAGAATAAAATTTTTCTGAAGTTATAAGGAACTGGGTATCGTGATTTTCCTAAGTAATACGACAGAACCATCATAGTGCCATAGGCCAAAAGTGTAGCTATTGCTGATGCCATATAACTGATTGACGAGATAAAGGCATAATTTATACTGATGGTTATAATTGCTCCAATCACCGAAATAAAGGCACCATAACGTGTTTTATCAGTTACCTTGTACCAAACAGAAAGATTGTGGTAGATGCCTAAAAAGAAACTTGCTAATACCACTAATGGCACAATATTCATGGCCTCCCAGTATGCTTCATCTCTTACAAATAACACCTTCAATACATCTGCAAACACAATCACCGCTAATAAAATGATGCTACCAATGATGACAAAATAATTGGTGATTTGAGCATATGTTTTTTGCGGATTTTCAGTACCTGAATGGCTAAAAAAGAAAGGTTCGATACCCATGCGAAAAGCAGTTGCAAACAAGGTCATAAATAAACCCAATCTATAACAGGCTGAATATTTACCAACTTCGCTTTCAGCAATATCTTCGGGCAACATATGTTCAAGCATTACGCGATCGAAAACTTCGTTGATTGAAAATGCAATACCCGCCAACAAAACTGGCCAACCATATTTCATCATGCGCTTCCACAAATCAACATCAAACGTGTATTTATTATCCAAATAGAGATTCAACATGAACAGTAAAGTAACTCCGCTTGCAATTAAGTTGGAAATAAAAATATAACTGATTTCGAAATCTGGTTTGTAAATGGCACTCATTACTCCTTCAGGGTTTCCTTCCACCATACTTGGTAATAAGAGTAAAAAGAAAATACTGAGTCCGAAATTAATTGCTACGTTCACGATTTTAATTACAGCGTATTTCATCGGTTTCTCATTTGCACGCAACCATGCAAACGGAATAATAACTAAAGCATCTAAGGTTAAAATATAGATCGTGAAGCGTATGTACTTACTATCAATACCCGTTAGTTCTGCCATCGAACCTTGAAATAATAGCGCTACTATAAAAAACAGGGCACTTGAAACAAGAATAGAAATTAAGGAAGTTGAAACTACTTTAGTTTTATCATCACTGCCATTGAAGAATCTGAAAAAAGCTGTTTCCATACCGTAGGCTAACAACACATTGAAGATTGCAAACCAGGCAAAGATGACAGAAACCTTACCAAAACCCGCAGTTTCTAGAATACCCGTATATAGCGGAAGTAACAAAAAGGACAACATCCGCGGTAATACTGTAGCCAAGCCATAAATGGCTGTTTGTTTAAAAAGTTTTTTAAGCGGGTTCAATAGCGCGAAGGTTAGATACCAAAATTAGACATTTCAAAACAATCTTTGAAAACTTTCTATAAAGTTTAGCATCTAGATCATATGGATTCACAAAATAAAGAAGGCTTTTTCAGTTTTAATGGTCTTGCTTGATTTCGTTAAGCAAGCTTATTTCTTTCTTTATTTCCATGGCTATAAAAAGACCCAACCCTATTAAAACTACAATTGCAGACACTAAAATATAATTATAAAATCCGTTCGATAAATTAGCTTTAAATGCAGGTAGCAATAACACAAAACCAATGCAATAACTGATTATTATCAAAGGTGTTGCAATAAAATGCACTTTAATACGCTGCCTGTAATAGGTTACCATCTGTGATTTAAACGCTTCATATACTACCGATACATTCATCTTCTTCAGGTAGTTGATGCTATAAAATTCTAAACTAATACGTATCAAAAGCGAACCCATCATTATTAACAATCCGATCATCACGGGTGGAAACTTATGCGCAGATATGTACAAGAAGAACGCAATTAAAACCATGACGGTTGCCCCTAGAACAATATTTGTAATGCGCTGCTTACTTCGAATAGCATTTATTTTATCAACTACTTTTTTTGCCCCGTCTTCTGGGGTTTCTGGCTGATCTTGGTTATTCCATTGTGATTTTAAGTCTTCAAATGCTGTCATTTTTCACACATTTAGTTAAACTACTTTTTATTCGATGTACCCGAACCCGTACTGCTTCATGAGAAATACCTATTATTTCAGAAATCTCTTTTTGCGGTAACCCTTCTAATTCTAATAATATAATTGCTTGATTTCCTTTTGAAAGTTTCGCGATGCATTGATACATCTTTTTCAATTGCTTTTCTTTATTGGGGTGTGATGTCTCTTGAGTTTCGGGCAGCAGATCATACTCTTGATAGGGCTGTATATATTTTTTCTTTCGAAGTTCAAGAAGGCAAGTATTAACCGTAATTCGATAGATCCAGGTTGAAATAGTCGATTCTTCTCGAAATTCTTCCAAACTTTTCCAGACCTTCACGAAAACCTCTTGTGCAATATCGCTTGCTAAGGTCTTGTTGCCTTTCACATACCCCATGCAAATGCGAATTACCTTCTGATAATTTGCTTTATAAATAGTGTCAAATTGTATTTGTTTTTTCACCATTCTTATGGAATATAGTTCGCTACTGTAGAATGAAACCATTCTGGTGCATCATACATAATAAAATGAGAAGCACCTTCAGCATATTCAATAACATATGATTCTAACTTCGAATATTGCCCTTCATAAGTCATTTTAGCTGCCTCTAAGCCATAAGGATGTGTTGCTGCTAATATGACAACAGGAATCTTTATTTCGGCAATAGCATCTCTTAAATCTAATTTTAATAAGTCAGTATATCCATATACATAGGTTTCACGGTCTGCTACTTGCATCCAAGCTTTAATTTGAGATTGCTTTTCAGTATTTTGTGTCATTGACATCGCCATTTGTTGGGCCATTTTTTCAAAAGCTTCGTCATCCATGGCAAGCATTTGATTGTTCCATGGGCTATCATATACCAAATCTTCGCTTTTATAATTCGGAATCATTAATGCCCCTGTAGAAGGTAATGCATCAACAACAATTAATTTTGAATAGGGATGGTTTTCTTCGGTTGTTAACCATAAACCTAACGCGCCGCCCAAGCTATGACCAATAATTATTGCATCTTCAAGACGTTGTTGTTCAACATATGCCGGAACACTTGACTTTATTTTTGAAAGCCATGGTTTTTCAATCGGAGCAACACCTCCAAAGCCAGCAAAAGTAAAAATATGACACTCATGTGTTTTCGAGAGTTCATCAACTAAATCGTTCCACACTTCACCTGTGCAAGCAAAACCAGGAAATAATAAAACAGGTTGACCTTTTCCTACTACGGCTACCTCAAATGCCGAATCTTGAGCTATGGCATAATTTGAAAAAATGAAAAATACTAAAATGGTAAGTTGCTGCTTTATTTTCATGACGATTCTTTTTAAAGAGTTTATTCTTTAGATACACTTCTTTAAAAATGTTACATCTTAAAAACAAAAAAAATACAAAATCAAGCTTACCCAAGTGTTGAAAAGGCTCTAACCTCACTCTGCTACTACTTGTTTTTCAGCAATAGATTCTTCATCAGAAAGATTCATACGTTTCATTGCCAGCACAGCAAATAATAAAGCGATTACCAAAAAAACAGCCGCAAGAACATAAGGGGCACCCACAAAATATATAGCTGTTTCAGGTCTAATAAAGTAATAAAACACCGAAGAAAAAATGACCTGACCCAAAATTGCTGTTACGCTCACCAAGCCAGTGATAGCCCCTTGTAAGTTTCCTTGTTCTTTCTCTGACACCTGATTTGAAATAACACCTTGAACGGTTGGGCCAGCAATTCCACCGAATGCATACGGAATTAGAAAGGCATACAGCATCCAAGGTTCAGAGGCCTGTGAGAATAAAAACATACCAATGGTCCAAAGTAAAAAACCTGTGATTACCGTTTTCTTCTTTCCTAGTTTTTTCACTACAATACCAACCAAGAAGCCTTGTGCAATTGCCACAAGCAAACCTACTACCATTAATGAGATTCCTATGTCTTGCGGACTCCAATCGTAACGTTCAATACCATAATAAGACCAAGTTGATGGAAGCGCTTGCCCCGCTAAATTGGCAAGAAAAAAAGCAAAAATCAATAATAGAACTCCTTTGTAATTTCTAAGACTTACCAAAGAAACTCCTGGAATCATTTTTAAAGTATTTATAGGTCTTCTATTTTCTATAGATAAAGACTCTGGCACAAAGAAATAGCCAAAAATGAAATTCGCAAAAGTCAAACCGGCAGCAATGTAGAACGGTAGTCTTATATCTATTTCACCAAAAAAGCCACCAATACCTGGGCCTACTATAAATCCTAATCCGAAGGCCGCACCAATTAATCCAAAGTTCTTTGCCTTTTCTTCTTTAGTGCTAATATCAGCGATATATGCTGAAGCTACCGTAAAGCTTGCGCCTGTAATTCCTGCTAAAAAACGTCCTACAAACAACCAAATAATTGTTGGTGCCCACGCGTGAATTAAGTAATCAACGCTTAAACCCAATAAAGCAATTAATAAAATAGGCCGGCGACCATAGCGATCAGAAATTTCTCCTAAAACTGGAGAAAACAAAAATTGCATTCCTGCGAAAGCAGTAGTTAACCACATACCATAAATAACGGCCTTGGCGGTACCTTCACCAGTAAGTTCCATGATTAAGTCAGGAATAATAGGTAAGATAATACCGATACCAATTACATCGACTAGAATCGTTATAAAAATAAAAAGTAAAGCCGTTTTTTTTGATCGCATGCGAAAAGCAAAAATCGGTTAAAAAAATAAAACCTCACATTACTGTGAGGTTTTATTTATAGCTGGTATGATTTGAAAGTAACTAAAGCATTATTAATTTGACAATGTTTAGTTATTTAATGCTTCGGCACCACCAACAATTTCTAATATTTCATTTGTAATCGCCGCTTGTCGAGCTTTGTTATAAGTCAATTTCAATTGATCTCTTAATTCCGTCGCATTATCCGTTGCTTTATGCATCGCAGTCATACGAGCACCGTGCTCACTAGCGAAAGAATCACGAATACCTTTATACAATTGTGTTTTTAACGATTTCGGTATTAGCTGCTCGATAATCTCAACCTTTGAAGGTTCAAATACATAATCACCAGAGCTTTCCTCTTCACCTTTTATTGGTACGATAGGCAAAAACTGCTCCGTCATTATAATTTGCGTAGCAGCATTCTTGAATTTATTGTAAACAATATCAATTCTATCATATGCGCCAGATGTAAACTTCTCCATCAAATCTTCTGCAATAACTGCAACATTATCAAAGGTCAAATCTTCGTATAAGTCACTATGATTTGACAAAACGGTTGCTCTTTTAGATAGAAAATCATTAGCTTTCTTTCCAACGGCTATAAAATCAACTTGCTTACCAGCATAAGTTTGATCAATTAAAACAGTACACTGTTTTAGAATATTCGAATTGAATGCTCCGGCTAAACCTCTATTCGAGGTGATTGCCACGACCAAAACTTTATTGATTTCACGATTATCAGAAAACTTGCTACCTGAATCACCATCTAAACTGGCACTAAGGTTTTGTAATAATTCTGTAAGTTTATCAGCATACGGGCGCATTGCCGTAATAGCATCTTGAGCTTTCTTCAACTTCGCAGCCGACACCATTTTCATGGCACTAGTAATCTGCATCGTTGAAGATACTGAAGATATTCTATTACGTATTTCCTTTAAATTGGCCATTTCTTCTTAGTATAAGAAAGTTTTAAGCTTTATATTTTCCTGAAAGATCTTTAGCAACACTGGTCAAGGTATCAATTACCTCATCAGTAAGTTTACCCGACTTTAAGGTATCAAGAATACCTCTATGTTTTGCATTTAAAAATTCGATGAAGTCAGTCTCAAATTCTTTTACTTTTTCAACAGGCACATCTTTCAACAAATTCTTAGAACCTGCATAAATGATAGCCACTTGATCTTCTACTGTAAAAGGATCATTTTGAGCTTGCTTTAAGATTTCTACGTTTCGCTTACCTTTTTCAATAACATTTAGAGTAGCTGCATCTAAATCAGAACCGAATTTTGCAAAAGCCTCTAATTCACGAAACTGCGCTTGGTCTAATTTTAAAGTACCAGATACTTTTTTCATTGATTTTATCTGAGCATTACCACCCACACGAGATACAGAAATACCAACGTTAATTGCAGGTCTAACACCCTGGTTGAATAAATCTTGCTCTAAGAATATCTGACCATCTGTAATTGAAATTACGTTGGTAGGAATATATGCAGAAACGTCACCTGCTTGTGTTTCAATAATTGGAAGAGCAGTTAAAGAACCTCCACCTTTTACCATTGGTTTTAAACTATCTGGCAAATCGTTCATTTCTTTTGCAATCGCATCATCATTGATCACTTTTGCAGAACGCTCTAATAAACGAGAGTGTAGATAGAAAACATCTCCTGGGTATGCTTCACGTCCTGGAGGTCTTCTTAATAAAAGAGATACCTCACGATAGGCCACTGCTTGTTTTGATAAATCATCATAGATAATTAAAGCAGGACGACCAGTATCACGAAAGTACTCACCAATAGCAGCACCTGCCATTGGAGCATATACCTGCATAGGAGCAGGATCAGATGCATTTGCTGCTACAATAGTTGTATAGGCTAACGCACCTTTATCTTCTAATGTTTGTGCAATTGCAGCTACTGTTGAGGCCTTTTGACCAATAGCTACATATATACAATATACAGGCTCACCTGCATCGTAAAATTCTTTTTGATTTAAGATGGTGTCAATACAAACTGTAGTCTTACCAGTTTGACGGTCTCCAATTACCAACTCACGTTGACCTCTACCTACCGGTATCATCGCATCAATTGCTTTAATACCAGTTTGTAATGGCTCAGTTACCGGCTCACGAAAAATTACACCTGGCGCCTTACGCTCTAATGGCATTTCGTAGGTTTCTCCGGAAATCGGACCTTTACCATCGATTGGTAAACCTAAAGTATTTACCACACGACCAACAATACCTTCACCAACATTAATAGAAGCAATGGTTTGTGTACGTTTTACTACTGAACCTTCTTTCACGTCACGTGATGGACTCAATAATACCACACCTACATTATCTTCTTCAAGATTCAATACGATACCTTTTAGACCGCCTTCGAATTCTACCAATTCACCGTATTCGGCGTTTGATAATCCGTAAACACGTGCGATACCATCACCTACTTGTAGTACAGTACCTACTTCATCTAAAGAAGCTGTAGCTTCAAATCCTGATAATTGTTTCTTTAAAATTGCTGATACTTCAGCGGCTTTTACTCCTGCCATATGTTCTAGATATAAGACGTAAGATATAAGACATAAGTGCCCTATCTCTTGATATTTATTTATAGACTATTTGTAAATTCTCTTTTTAAATTACTTAGCTTGTTTGCAATACTAGCGTCATACTGTAAATCACCAACACGTAAGACAAAGCCACCCAAAATAGATTCATCTATTTTATTTTCAATAGTAACTTTATTACCTGTTAAGGACGCTACTTTATTCAAAATTTTAGTTTCTAAATCAGCTGTTAACGGAACTGCAGTCGTTACTACTGCGATATCTTTTCCTTTTAACTTCTCATTTAAAATCAAGTATTTGATAGCTACTTCATTGAGCATTGAGACTCTTTTGTTGTCAACCAACATTGAAATTGCACCCTCAGTAATCTTATTGCTTCCTTTGAAAATAGCAACTAAAGCTTCTTTTTTAGCACTATCCATTATTACTGGACTAGCTAACATTTCCTGAAGTTCACTACTTTCTGAAATTGTGCTTACAATATTTTGCATATCCTTTTCTAAGGCATCGGTAGTTTTATTCTCTACGGCAAGGTCGAGAATTGCTTTTGCATATCGTAAGGCTGCTCTTGAATCGCTCATGCGTTCTTAATTCAATTTAATATCTCCTAATAAATCATCAACCAATTTCAATTGCTTGCTTTTGTCTGCAAGTTGATCTTTGATTACTTTTTCAGCAATATCAACTGACAAATTAGCCACTTGACTTTTAATATCTGCAACAGCCGCTTTTTTCTCACTTTCAATAGCAGCTTGAGCCTGCTTCAACATTTTATCGCCTTCAACTTTAGCTTGCTCTTTAGAGTCAGCAATCATTTTATCTTTAATCTCACGTGCTTCTTTCAACATCGCCTCACGTTCAGCCCGTGCTTCTTTTAAAAGCTTGTCGTTATCAGCCTGTAAGTTCTGCATCTCTTTACGCGCATTTTCTGCAGCTTCAAGAGCTCCTTGAATGCCTTCTTCACGTTCGTTTAAAGAGGTCAATATTGGTTTCCAAGCAAATTTTACCAATAAGAAAATTAAACCTAATAATAATATGGTTTGTACAATGAACAAACCTGGTGAAAAATCGTTTAATAAAGTATCCATTTATAAGTAATTAAAATATCTATCAATAGTTTAAAAACATTTCCTGCAACCAACCGTTACAGGAAAATGTTTTTGGTTTTGTATGTTCTTATTTTCCTAAGAACAAAGCACCGAATGCTAAACCTTCTAAAAGTGCAGCAATAATAATCATCGCTGTTTGAATTTTTCCTGTTGCTTCTGGTTGACGAGCAATACCTTCCATTGCTTTACCACCAATTTGACCAAGACCAATACCAGCTCCGATTACGATTAAACCAGCTCCAATTAAATTGTAAGTTACCATACTAATTGATTTATATATTAAATTAAAAAACTCGTTTTAAATAAAGTCCGCTCTTACATCTTCTGCATCTGGAACTTCATGACCTTGCTCATCATGATGATGATCATGGTCGTGTTCTGCTACTGCCATACCAATAAATAAAGCAGAAAGCATTGTAAAAATATAGGCCTGTAAAAAGGCTACCAACACCTCAATTAAGGTGATGAAAAATGATAATACTAATGATAAACCGGTTGCCCCAGCAACACCTAAAGACTCCTTAAGCGTAAACATGATTGCAATTAAACTCATAACTACAATATGACCAGCTGAAATATTTGCGAACAAACGTACTAAAAGTGAGAAGGGCTTTATTATAAATGCTCCTGCTAATTCAATAATTGCCAAAACTGGTCTAATTAAAACAGGTACGCCTGGCATCCAAAGCATGTGCATCCAATAATCTTTATTTCCGCTTACAGAATAAATAATCAACGTGAATATGGCCAAACAAGCCGTTACTGCCAACTGACCAGTAACGTTAAATCCTAATGGTGTTAAACCTAACAAATTCAAAATCCATATAAAAAAGAAAACCGTTAATAGGTATCCTGTAAATTTTCTATAATGTTTGTCACCAATATTTGGTCTAGCAATTTCGTCACGCACGTACAATACTAGTGGCTCTAACACTCTACCAAAGCCAGTTGGAACGCTTTTATTTTTATATTGTCTTGCTAAAGATGAAAAAGCCCAAAACATAAATAAGCCTACTAATAAAACTCCAACAACACTTTTGGTAATAGAGAAATCTAAAACTTTATGAGCATTGGTCGCATGGTGCTCTTCATCAAAAGCCACCGCTGATGCGTTAGCATCTAACTCATAAATTTTACTATGAAGTTTTACAAATTTCGAACCATTACGTTCTACAATGACTTCTCCGTTATCGTCATGATGAAATTCAGAAGACATAAAGGTAACCAAACCATTACTTGACCATAAAATAACAGGTAGTGGGAAACCTACATGTTTTCTTTCACCTGCATCATTTGAGTAAGAGAACAAATGAAAATCATGTGAATCTTTAATGTGGTGTAAAATATACTCATCAACTTGTTCTTTCGAACTAACAGTGCCTTCTTGTTTTGCATCTGAGAAGGCAAAACTTTGAAGTGAAAAACAAAGTATTGTTAGTTGTAATAAGGTTTTAAACGTATTTGAAACTTGCATCATTAGTTCTTTGTCAAAAAATTAAGCTCCTGAAATTTTGCGCAAAAGTAGGTAATATTGCCGTAATTCAAAGCATACTTTCTCTTTAAAATTTAGAAACTACTTCTGTTGTAAAATTTTTGAAACAAAAAATACTTCCAATATTAAAAAAACAAAGACCGGAATTAAAAGTGAAGCCCTTTCAAATCTTGGTAAATATTGATCTCCCATGAGTTGTGGATAGCACATTGCTGTAAAAGCAGCAATTTTAAATACCAAAAGTGCAATGTAAATGAATCCTAATTGAGGAAATATTTTTTTATTAGTAGACAATAGGTGAAAAGCAATAATTATCGATGAGGAGAAAATCAAATGAAAAATGTACGCTTTTTGTAGTAGTGCGTTAAAGTCTGAGTGGTTATCTACCAACAATGACTGGTGGAGAAAAAAAGAAGTCGTGCCCATGATAATGAGCACGACAGTATTTAATATAATTTTCTTAATCAATGCTATTTATTTAAGGTCATCACTTTTTTGATGACAATATACATTGACAAAAATACAGCAAGTAAGGTAATTGTATCTTCTAAATATGTTTTTTCAAACTTAACATCAAGCCAAGCCCCTAAAAGGTTACCTAAAAAAATGGTACCCCCCATTTGTATGGCAATACCAGATAAACTAGCAGCTGTTCGAATTAACTTTGAATTATCACGAGGCTTTTGCTGGTCCATTTACTTTACTCCCTAAAGAAGATTTAAATCCGCCAGATGAAGCAGTTGCATTACCGCCCATTGAGGCGCCTCCTTTACCTTTCATAGTACATGACGCGTTAAAAGTTGCACCCGGCTCAACAGCAAGTTTGGTAACAGCAACCGTACCTTCAATAACCGCTGAAGATTTTAATGAAAGTAAATCAGAAACCAAAAGTTCGCCATTAAAGCTACCTTCAATATCAGCGTTTACACATTCTACTTTACCGTGAATATAGCCATCTTTACCGATGACCACTTTACCAGATGTTTTTACATTACCATCTAATTTACCATCAATTCTAAAATCAGCTTCAGATACAATATCTCCTTTGATTTTAGTATTCTTTTCAATTCTGTTCGGTTGTCCGCCAATTTCGTTCATAGTTCTAGGTTTTTTGTTGTCTGAAAACATCGTTCATTTAGGGTTTTGGGGTTAAAAGAGAATTCTTATAATCTTGTAAATTTTTATGTACTTGTACTACTTTATAATTTGAAGACAAAATCACGAAATTTTGATTTCGAATTCGATAGTCTTTGTTTTTTGCCAATAATTCAACGTAACCTAATGCTCTATCTTTTGATTTAAAGCCATGTACGATAACAAATTGGTCTTCCAAGGTATAAATATCTTTTGAAACTACATTACTATATTTTAAATCTTTTATCGATTCTTCAAGCCTAAGTTTCAATTTTAACGCTTCTTCGTTTTTTGAGCGTTTGAATGGAAAAACTACCTTCCAATTCCCAGTTCCAGATGAACCAACTTCAGGCGAAAACTCTTTCGGCTCTAATTTTGGTAATTGTTCTGCAACCATCATCTCTGCCTTTTTGCCTTCTGCATTATTTGGATAGGTCAATGCCACATAATTCAATGCCTCTTTAAAAGGCTCAAACCCATTCAATCGGCCTATCGCATTAGCTTTCAACATTTCAAATTTTGGCACAATGGGGTCGCCTGTAAACCTATTGATATTTTCTTCTGCTAAGGTTATTACTGTTAAATATTCTTGATTGCGATATTTGGCATATAATGCTCCGTATCGAGCATCAGGACTATCAGCGTCTCCGGTAATTACTGCTGAAGGGTTTAATAATATTTCAGCATACCTTGAATCAGGGTGATTCTGCAAAATATTATCTTTCATACCTTTTTGCAAAGGACTTTCTTCTTCTTCGTATATTTTATACAGATTGTATTTTGAAGGAAGTATCAACCGTTCTTCAGGATTCGATGCCAATACATCTTCTAGTTTTCCGGAAGCCAATAAATTTTCTTTAAACTTTTCTTTATAAATCAATCCTAATTGGTAATTGGCAAAATTTCTTTCGATATGCAAACTATCAATAATGCCTTTATCCTTCGGAATTTGATCCATATAAAAAGCAACATCGTATTTTTCTTGATCAGTTGGCTCTCCGCTTAAACTGTCGTTTTCTACATTCGTTGCAATTGCCTCTGAAGGTACTGTTCTAGTTTTATTACTCCAACGCCAATCATCTTCTAATTGTCTATTTCCCCATTTGTTAGTGAAATCATTCTTGCCATAGCCTAAACTTGTAAGATTATAAAAGTAAAATTTACCTTTATTTTCTTTACCACCTTTAGACTCTCCAAAAGAAGCAAAACTCGCTGTAATTTTTTGCTCAGCTTTCTTTTTAGCTTCCTCTTCAGCGGCTTTCATATCATCAATGTGTTTTTGAAAATAAGCCAATTGATCATCTACAGGCATATTATATAAACCAATAACACTGTCGGTATATGCTACTATATCTTCATATTTAATTACATCTTCAAGGTTGTCTAATTTCTTTTTAGTAGCCCTATATTTTTTCGTATTCTCTGAAAGATTGGTTAGCATACTATCATAATAAGCTCCAGCTTCTTTGTAAGCGTTCTTATCAAAATTGTGCTCCGCTAAATTTTCGTAATTCAGCGCATTTAGTTTCGGTTCATTCTGTGTTGCACGTAACGATTTGTTAAAGTAAACCAATGCCAAGCTGTCTGTGCCTTGACCTAAATGAAATTCTGCTACTTGACGATATATCTTATCTAAAAAGGGTCTATTTTCTCTGTTTTCTTCAAGTTTCGTTAGATATTCAAGAACCTCTTCTTTATTCATATCGGTTATTTCGATATTTCGAATCTTCTGAATTTCAGCATTAATCATGTATACACGAGGTGATCTTCGATTCAAATCGATAACCTTATCAAAAGCATAATTTGCACTGTCTTTATAACCCAATTGATTATACAATTGACCGATAATATAGTAATAGCGCCCTTTTTCAGGATTTTTCTTTGTGTAGTACGATGCAATTTTTAGCTGCTGAATGGCGGTGTCTGGAGCTTTTAAATTAATAAATGCCTGTGCCATCATCGCTCGTGCATCTGCATATTCTTGATCTTTTAATTCTTCAAATTTTAAAAGCCGTTTTAGGTTGCGAAGTGCTAATTCTTCATTTTCTAGACGAATATTAACCTTTTCACGCCAAATATGTGCTTCATTTAGTTTATCACTGTACGAATACTTTTTAATAATATAATTGAAAGCCTCCATTGCCGGAATATAACGTTCGTCAAAATATCGGCCTTTACCTAATAATAAAAAAGCTTCATCAGTTTGAGGATTTCGCTCTTCATCTCGAATATCCATACTGTGCTTCTGAATGGCCTTGGTCGCTTTTTCTTCTGCAATGATAAAGTTGGGGTTATTATCTTCGGAATCAAGCTTAATTTCACCAGTAACAGAAAGACGCTCAATCGGAAGTATTTCCCAATAGTCATCATGGTAGTTATTATTAAGTTCTTCACGGCCTTCTTCAAAGGCAATATTACCATTATACAAAGTATTGTACTTGGTATTTAAAGCATGCCAATTACGATTAATAAAGGCATCTTTTTTTGTAGAGCAGGCATTGAAAACAAGACTACAAGTTAAAGCGCTAAGTATAAGTTTATATGGAACCTTCAAAATTGTGTGTATACGTATGTAATCTTAACTGAAAAACAACCGTATTATTATGTAGTTCATCGATAAAAGCTTTAAAAATGTCACCTGTGCTAAAACCTTAACAATTGACTGATGTTACTCTTATTGAAAAATATACGTTGCCCGACAATCTAAATAATCGATAATCATATTTCCGTGTATGTTATCTCAGCAAACTATCGCATTGTACCAAAAATGAGTATATGATACATCACATAAAACAAACTAGTTGGTCTATAATTGCTTTTAAATACAATCATTCTTTTAAAAAAAGGTTATTTGTCGATCGTTTAGCATCATAGGTCGTAATTAATTACAATCGATTCTTTTCTAATTGATATCACAAAAGACTAGCCGGTTGGTTTTGTCATTGATACTCTAAAGCAATAAAAAATCATACTTCACCAAGTTACAATGAATTAGCGCTTATAAATAGTCAGTTAATTGCAGGGCTAAGTATGTTTTAAGATTTACTTGAATCTTGAAGTTTTTCCATTTTCTTCTGTAAATAGGTTATTTCAAGACCATTGGTGGTTTTAGCAATTGCCTTTTCTAAATTACTAATTGCTAACATAATTTCGCCACTTTGTTCATAGTACTCCGCGTAACATCCGAAATACAAATAGGCACGCTGTCCTAAATCTACCTCATCTAAAGATTTTAATATTTTTAACGCAGCCTCTAATTTGTTCAATTGTAATTTTACTGAGGCAATATTCAATAAGTTCAAGTTGTTGGGTTGTAACTGTTGTAGGTTTTGGTACAACTTTAAAATATTGCTCCAATTGGTATTTTCAAATGTTTTGGCTTTAATATGCTCTGCAGCGATGGCCGCTTCGTAGTGATATATAGAAACCTCATCAAATTCCATAGCCTTATTCATAGCGCTATGCCCCATTTGTATCAATGGTAAAAACCATTTGCTACGGTCTTGCTCGCGAATATCTACAATTTCGTTGCTAATATTAGTCTTTGTTTTTAAACGAGAAGCATGAAAACAGAGTAAAGCAAAAAGCGCGTACAAACTTCCTGTTCGCAATTTTTCCTTTTTTAAAAGTAGTTTACATAATCTCAAGGCTTCACCGCAGAGGTCTTCACGAATCAATTGCTTTGTATTTGTTGAATGAAAACCCTCGTTGAAGGTCAAGTAAATTACATGCATAACACTTACAAGCCTTTCTTTGACCTCATTGGGGGCCGGAAATTCAAATTGCAATTTATTTTTTACAATACTTTGTCTTGCCCTACGAAGCCGTTTGGTGATGGTGTCTTCTTTTGATAATAATGCAGCTGCAATCTCTTTGGTACTAAAACCTGATATAGTTTTTAAAGCAAACGAAATTTGTTCGTTTGGTTTTAATTTAGGGTGGCATGCCACAAAAATCATTCGAAGCTGGCTATCCTCAATTTCGTGATCTAAAAAAAGCTCATTGATTTCTTCGGAAAAACCTGAATCCAAATTTTCTTCATTCCGATTTTTTTCGGCTTTTATACTCCGTAGTAAATCAATGGTTCGGTTTTTAGCTACTTTGGTAAGCCATGCTTCTGGATATTCGGGAATCTGTTTTCGCCATTGTAAGGTGGCTTTAATAAAGGAGTCTTGAACGGCATCTTCTATCGTTTCAATATGTGCTAACCCAAAATATCGGGTTAAAATAGCGACCATCTTTCCGTAGTGATGTCTAAAAAGATGGTCAACAATTTTCTGTTCCATTAGTTATCAAAAACCATTATTTCACGAATTTCAACAGTTCCACCCAGATCATAATCGGGGTAGTCTTGTGCGATTTCAACCACTGCTTCAGCACTTTCCGCAGAAACCGTATAATATCCCCCAATAATCTCCTTACTATCGGCAAATGGCCCATCGCTAACAGCGCGATCTTGCCCAATTACCCGTTTAATATTTGGAGTTAATGCCTCACCCCCTTTAAGAATTCCTTGTGTCTCCATTTTCTGGCCCCAAGCGAACCATTTACCCATGCGGTTTTGTAATTCTTCAGGTGATAGCCCTAATTCTTGATAATCAGCTCCGATAAAAATCATCATAAAATCTTTCATTTCTTCTTCTTATTTAAATGTTATACTGTTTTAACGAAGTAGGTGTCAGAAAACCGGACAGGATCTTCGATTTTCTTTAAAAATATTCGATTCAACTGGTTTTGATGGTAAAGAAGGAATTAATTTTTCACAATCCGATTTTATATAGCAAATGCAATGCTTAATTTTGCAGCCTAAATTAATGAGAAAGAAAATGTCTGATTTTTATACCCTTAAGGTAAAACATATTAAGAAACTTACTCCGAGTTCGGTAGCTATTACTTTTGATATCCCAAAAGACTATATTCAAAACTTTCAATTTGAATCGGGTCAATACATCACTATAAAGAAAGAAATTAAAGGAAAAGAGCTTCGTCGCGCTTATTCTATTAGTTCATGCCCTAAAAAAGATGCTATTACTATTGGGGTAAAAAAAGTTGATCGAGGTGGTTTTTCTGATTTCGCAAACTCTAAACTACAAGAAGGAGATACCTTAGAAGTAATGCCTCCAGAAGGTCGATTTACTTTTGTGACTACAGAGGCTCAAAAAAATATTGCCGCTTTTGCCGCTGGTAGTGGTATCACTCCTATTATGAGTATCGCAAAAACGGTACTAGATGCCAACCCAAAAAACAAATTTGTTTTGGTGTATGGCAATAAGTCAGAAGAAGAGACTATGTTTTACACAGACTTGGTGAAACTTCAGTTAGAGTATTCCGATCGGTTTTTTATATACTTTACCAATAGTGAAACCAAGTCAGAAAGTTCACTTTTTGGTCGTATTGACACCTCAACGGTGAACTATGCGCTTAAAAACAAACATAAAGATGTGCATTTTGACGCCTTTTATTTATGCGGACCAGAACCCATGATTCATTTGGTTACAGATACCTTAAAGGAGAACGACATTTCAAAAGATAAAATTCATTTTGAGCTTTTCACTGCTACTGAAATCAAAGATGAAATGCCTGTGGCAGCTAATGGTGAAACTCAAGTAGAGGTTGTGGTTGACGATGAAACATTTTCATTTACCATGGATAAAAAAATGATCGTACTTGATGCTGTTTTAAAGGAGAATATTGATGCGCCATATTCATGTCAAGGCGGAGTTTGTAGTAGCTGTATTGCTAAAGTAACAGAAGGAAATGCGGAAATGGTTCAAAATCAAATTCTTACTGATGGCGAAATTGAAGATGGTTTCATTTTGACCTGTCAAGCTAGAGCATTAACGCCTACTCTAAAAATTGATTACGACGACGTTTAATCTAAGATTAAGTAGCTTTAAATACTGCTTCTAATTTTCTAGAAGCATATTCATAGCCAATAACATACGCCTTCTCAATTCCCTTTTTATCAAGAACACCAATAGTTTCTAATTCTAAAGGTTCAAATACCAAATCACATGATTTGATTTTTTGACGATTAATCGCATAAATCATTAGGGCTGTTGTTCGGTTAGCTAATTGTAAAGAAGAACTTATACTCCGTTTTTCAACTTCTTTAACTACTGACACGTTGCTACCTATAATATAGTCAACTTTACCTAAAAGTGGCTCAATGGGAAAATTATTCATAATGCCTCCGTCTGCATATAAACATTGGTTTATTTCAACAGGACTAAAAACAGGTGGTAAGGCCGCTGAAGCCAACAACGGAAGAATTAACTCTCCTTCATTAAAAAATTCTTCAGTTCCTTTTTGAAGGTTAGTTGCCGCCACATGCAATTGTTGGTTTAAATCAGCAAAAGTGTCTTTTGGAAAATATGCTTTAAATAGATCAAAATAGCGCTCTGTATCAACCAAACCGGGTTTTAATATCGTTATAAAGTTGTATTTGAAAAGTGGTGTTTCTTTAAAAAAGCGTAGCATATCTTGCACCGAAACGCTATTGGCATGTAAGGCACCAACTAAGGCACCAACGCTACTTCCTGAAACCACCTGGGTTTGAATTTGATGCTCTTGTAATGCTTTAATTACACCTAAATGGGCCATGCCCCGAACACCACCCCCTGACAATACTAGTCCTATTTTTCTATTTTTTAAGTTCTTCATAACATTCCATTTATTAAAGCACTGAACCAGCCATATTGCCGCTTCAAAATTAACATTACCTCAAAATTTAACAATGAAAAACCTGATTTAATGTAATTCTTTTAAAATCTTACGACCAAAAAACCAATAGATTTATTTGTAGCTTCGCAATTGCAAGTTTTTATGAAGCATAATTTGAAAAATAATACAGCTATTTTAGTCTTTGCCAATTCATCACATATTGATGAAAGGCAAAAGGCTTTTCCTAAAAGCAAGCAATTATTTCAGGCACTAACTGCCAAAACGATTTCCACCGTTCATAAAACACATCTGCCCTATTTTCATTTTTCTGAAAGTGAACAAATAGGTCATTCTTTCGGCGAGCGTTTTTTAAATGCTATTGCACGCGTATTTGAAAAAGGATATTCACAGGTAATTACTATTGGTAATGATACTCCACAACTTTCAGTTGAACATCTTTTAGAAACCGAAAAGCAATTAAATGCCAACAAATTTGTTTTAGGGCCAAGTACAGATGGCGGGTTTTATTTAATGGGACTTAATAAGTCTCAATTTGAGTCTTCCAATTTTTCGAAACTAGCTTGGCAAACGTCAACAGTTTTCAATCAATTACAAAAGCAACTAGAACAAACGGAAATTACGGTTCAGTGCTTAGCGTATTTGAGTGATGTTGATAATGCAATAGACGCCAGTTGTTTGTTGAATAGTAGTACCTATTTATCGCCAGATATTCGACATCTTTTGATACAAATTTGTTCTATAGCAAAATATCAAATAGAAGATCGTTCAACTTCTTTCTATTCATTTTATTTTACCAATAACCTTCATAATAAAGGTTCACCTGCTTTACTTCATTAATAGCGCATAAATGAATCTTTTCTCAATGTATCTGCTTTTAAATCAGGCATAGAAAAGAAATGAAGTAAATCTATACGAAACTTTTAATGAAACACATTTTCATAGTAATAACCCTGTTCTTTGCAGCTCAGAGCTATTCGCAAACCTCTATATCAGGGGTAGTTACTGATACCAATAATAACCCACTGCCCTTTGTAAACATTGTTCAAATCGGCACTCAAAATGGCACCACTACCGACGAAAACGGAGCCTATACTATCGAATCAACACTAGAGTTAGGGGCTCTTGAATTTTCTATTTTAGGCTTTGAAACGCAATCACAAAGCTTCAATGGCTCTCAATTAATGAACATCATATTAATTGAAACGTCACAAGAACTTGATGAAGTTGTACTTACAGCCCTAGGTGTAAAAAGAACTACCAAAGAATTGGGGTATGTCGTTCAAAGCCTCGACGCCGAAGGAGTAACGGAAGTGAAATCTGTTAACTTTTTAGATAACCTTGCAGGAAAACTAGCTGGTGTGACCATTAACCAAGGAGCAACAGGTGTAGGTTCTTCGTCAAAAATCACAATAAGAGGGGAGGCTTCTTTTTCAAATAATAATCCGCTATTTGTCGTAGACGGCGTACCAATTAACAACAACTCCGTTTTCAATTTTACCAATGAGGCAGCCGCTGGATTTCAAGAAATAGATTTTGGTAACGGAGCAATGGAGGTGAACCCTGATGATATTACTGAAGTTTCAGTTCTAAAAGGGCCGAGTGCTGCCGCATTATATGGTACTAGAGCTTCTAATGGTGTAATCGTAATTGAAACCAAAAGTGGTTCAAATTCAAAAGGTTTAGGTATAAGTTTTAATACCAGCTTTTTTATAGATAGTGCTTTTAAACTTCCTGATTTTCAAAATCAATATGGACAAGGGCAAGCAGGTGTTTTTGAATTTGTAGATGGCTTAGGTGGTGGTACCAGCGATAATATCACCTACAGTTGGGGTCCGCGCCTTAATGCAGGAAATCTTATTCCTCAATTTGATAGCCCTGTTACCCTAGCAGATGGCTCTACAGTTCGAGGTGGTGATACGGCATTGTATACTGGTTTGCCAATAACCGCTACCCCATTTAATTCCAATCCGAACAACTTAAAAGACTTTTATCAAACAGGTACTACTTTTATCAATAACATTGCCATTTCAAATGGTTTTGATACCGGAAATTACCGGCTCTCATTTACCGATTTAAGAAGTGAGTCTATCATACCTGGTGTTAATTTAGACCGTCAAACTTTAAGCACTCGTCTCGGTTTTAATCCTACAGATAAACTAAAATTTAACGCCTCATTAAGTTATGTAAATTCACAAAGTGATAACCGACCTAGTAACGGCTATGGCTCTGAAAATGCAAATTATTCATTGGTTGCATGGGGGCCAAGATCACTTAATATAGATAATCTTCGTAATTACTGGCAACCTGGTTTAGAGGGCGTACAGCAATATTCATATAACTACACGTTTTTTGATAATCCGTTTTTCATTCTGAATGAAAATAGAAACTCATTTAATAGAGATCGCGTTTTTGGAAACATTGCTGCGACATATGCTATTTCTCCACAATTAACTGCAACAATTCGATCAGGAATGGACTATTCAAGTGAATTACGGCAATTGCGACGTGCTTTTAGTTCAAACCGATTTAGAAATGGGGGTTATGCCGAGCATGATGTGTTTTTTAGAGAAATTAACACCGACTTTATACTTAACTATAAAAAAACATTTTCTGATTTTAAACTAGATGTTTCGGTTGGCGGAAACCGTTTAGATCAAACCGCAGCAACAAGTCAGTCACAAACCACCAGTTTAGCGCAGCCCGGTATTTTTAGATTATCGAATGCGGCATCACCTATTGAAGCGTTTCAATTTGAATCGAATAAACGCATCAACAGCTTTTACGGAATTGCAAAAATCGGTTATAAAGACTTTCTGTTTATAGATGTTACTGGTAGAAATGATTGGTCAAGTGCGTTGGCCACCCCATTCTCCGTAGACAACACCTCTTTTTTCTACCCTTCAGTTTCTAGTAGTTTTGTAGTATCCAACATAATTGACTTACCACGAAGCATTTCATTCGCAAAACTTAGAGCTAGTTGGGCGCAGGTTGGTAATGATACCAATCCTTATCAAACCACGGGTGCTTTTGTGGCTCAAACACCATTTAATGGCCAGCCAACGTTTAGCAATCAAAATACCATAGCAAATCCGAATTTGAAACCAGAACAAACCACTTCTTTTGAGGTCGGTGCAGATATTAGATTGTTTGGTGATCAATTAACTTTTGATATTTCGTATTATAACGCTTTAACGAAAGATCAAATTATTTCGCTACCAATACCTATCTCTTCTGGCTTCACGCAACAAGTAGTTAACGGGGGTCAGGTACGATCGAAAGGAATTGAAATTATTGCCGGTTTTAGCCCGATCATTTCTGATAATTTTCAATGGCATAGTACGCTAAATTTTAGTCGAAATAGAGCTACGGTTGAAGACTTACCGCAAGACGAGGGTCGATTAACATTAGCTTACTCAAGAATTTACGACAGTCAAAACCAAACGGTATTTTTTCAAGTAGAAGAAGGTGGTCGAATTGGTGATTTGTACGGTACTGGATATTTGAAAAACGAGAATGGTGATTTTATTTTAACTGAAGAAGGACGCTATATTCCTGATAACGAACTACAGAAATTAGGAAATTACAATCCTGATTTTATGCTCGGTTTTAACAACCAATTAAATTATAAAAACTGGAATCTTGGATTTCTGCTCGATTGGAGGCAAGGTGGAATCATCGTTTCTCGTACACGTGCTTTAGGAAATGTTGGTGGCCAATTGGCAGAAACGGCATTTCGACCTGAAGAGGGTATTGTACCTCAGGGTGTTGTAAATACTGGTACCGCTGCTCAACCATTATATACAACCAATACCACCTCTGTTTCTGCTGAAAGTTACTACCGACAGTTCTATGACCGAAATCATGAAGAAAACAATATTTATGACGCTTCTTTTCTAAAACTAAGGCAAATGTCTATTGGTTATACTTTTGATCAACTAAACCTATTTAATACCAATGCTTCATTAAATCTTTCATTGATTGGTAGAAACCTTTTTGCAATTACTGAAAATCCGCATTTCGATCCTGAGCAATTAGCCGTTCAAGGTCAGGGATTTGTGAGTGGCGTTGAAGATATGTCGTATGCGACCACAAGAAGTATTGGTTTTAAAGCAGGGTTTAACTTTTAATTCAATTGAATATGAAATATATTTACGATAACAATAAACGGTTAGGAGTTTACCTAGCAAAATATACTTTCCTCAATCCCCCCTTCATTGGAGGAAAGTCAATGTTCCCCTCCTCATGGAGGGGTTCAAGGGGAGGGATTGCATTTCAATTACTTTTTATATTCCTGTTTACCCTAAATTCTTGCACCCAAGATTTCGAAGAAATTAATACCAATACCAATACTCCTGTACTGGTACAACCAAGTCTTTTATTACGTCAGGTTATTTACGATTATGGTGAACAAATGTCATACGAAGGTTTTACAGCCGGCAATTTATTAGGTCAATATACTACCGCTTTAGATTTTAATTTGTTCGATAGACACAATTTGAAATCACCACAGCTAGGCGGTAATCCGTGGCCTATATTTTATCAAAATTTAAGAGACAATGAAATTATTTTAAAGCTATCGTTGACAAATGAAACCTTTGCGGTTTACGAAGGTCCCTCACGAATTTTGAAAGCTTATATGGCTGGCGCTTTAACTGATTTATTTGGAGATGTACCTTATTCAGAGGCATTTCGAGGACAAGAAACTACAGTTACTGCTAAATACGATGCTCAAGAAGATATATATCTTTCAAACGATGGAATCTTAGATAACCTCAATCAGGGTATTGCTGCTATTGAAGCCTACTCTGGTAATATAGCCTTAGAAGGTGATATACTTTATAATGGTGATTTAGAAGGGTGGGTACGTTTTGCCAACTCTTTGAAAATAAAATATTTAATGCGTATCGCTACAAAAATAGAGGTTGCCGATCAATTACAGGCCATTGTTTCTGAAGGTAGATTTATCAATGCCAATAATCAAAATGCAATATTCAATTTTACAGATGGTGAACCTAACAATTTTAGATTAGCACGATTACGTATTGGCGATTTCAATAATTTTGTGCAATCTGAAACTATCGAAGATATTCTGAAAGAACTCAATGATCCTAGAATAGCAACTTTATTCAGGCCCTTTAGTAATAGTGATACTGGTACTGAATTCAACGGACTACTAAATGGTATTGATGCGACACAAAACGCGGCGACTCTCGCAGACTATTCTTTAGCAGGATCAATTTTTCGCGAAAATACAGGGGCTTTAGATGCAAATTTCATGACCAGTATGGAAACACATTTACTTCTGGCTGAAGCTGCTGAAAAAAACCTAATTTCTGATGACGCTCAAACCTTATACGAAACTGGAGTACGACATGCTTTTGAATATTGGCAGGTTGAACTTCCAGCAGATTATTTAACTACTACCGCGGCTTATGCCAGTGCAGGGGCCAATCCTATTGAACAAATCATTACACAAAAATGGATTGCAAATATGATTAATGGTTATGAAGGTTGGATTGAATACCGTCGAACGGGTTTTCCACAATTACGTACAATTTCAGCAAGCTTGAACAATGATCTCATTCCGGTACGAATGCCCTATCCAGCAGAAGAAGAGGCATTAAATAGCACGAATTATACTGCTGCCGCCGAAAATACAGATGGTAATAGCATAAACAAAAGGGTTTGGTGGGACGAACAATAGCAAATCATACCATTTGCAACAGTTTTTTAACCTACAAATGGTATTTTTTATACAAGTAAACACAATATGACTGATATACAAATTTGGCAATGGTGTTTAGTAATTGGGTCTAGTTTGGCCTTCTTGCTATTCGCACCCATGGCCAAAAATACCAATCAGTTTTTTAAAGCTATTCAAAAGAAAAAGACACCCAATACTTTCATGTTAATGGGTAGTCTGGTCATTTCATGGATTTTCGCGAAAAGCATCACCAATGCTGCTAATTTAGGCCTTGAATTCGGTATTGTAGGGGGTGTAGCTTATGCAGGGTATTATTTGTCATTTTTAGTAGCTGGTATTGTCATTTACAACATAAGAACCCAAAGTAACTATACTAGCATTCATCATTTTCTTAGTTCAAAGTTTGGTAAAAGTGCCGTGGCCGTATTTTCAATTTTAATTGCTATTCGCTTATTTAATGAGGTTTGGAGCAACACCATGGTTATTGGCTCATATTTTGGCGACATGGGCTCTTCAATATACTACTGGGCTATTGTAGTTTTCACCGTACTTACATTGGCTTATGTTATAAAAGGTGGCATGAGCAGCTCCATATTTACAGACGTTATTCAAATGTGCTTATTCGCTATTTTGTTATGCATTATTCTCTTTCAAATTTTTGGCGCGAACGAAGATTTTACCACAGGCACTGTGTTAACTTCGGGAGTATGGTCTTTTGAAATGGGCTTAAATCTATTGTTTGCTGCTTTATTGCAATCCTTTAGTTACCCATTTCATGATCCCGTGTTAACAGATAGGGGTTTTCTCTCTAGTCCGATAGTGACCTTAAAAAGTTTTCTTTGGGCAGGTGCGGTTGGTGCCATTTGCATCATCTTATTTAGCACCATAGGAGTATATGCGCAAACTCAAGGCATGGTAGGTCAAGCAGCAGTTGAAGTCGGTAAGGCGTTTGGGTTAGTATTGCTACTTATTCTAAACTTTATAATGATTACCTCTGCAGCCTCTACTCTAGATTCTACCTTCTCTTCTTTTTCTAAGTTATTAGCAATTGATTTAAACTTAGGGAACAGTTTAAAATTTGGCCGTTGGTCAATGGTTCTCATTGCTATTCTTGGTACTATTCCTGTTTTTTTAAATGCTGAAATATTATCTGCGACTACTATTAGTGGCACCATGGTCATCGGGTTAACTCCTATTTTTCTATTTTGGAAATCTAAGGCAACTATCATAAGTTTTCATTTGAGTGTGTTCTGTGGCCTGCTATTCGGATTTCTTTTGTTATTCAATCTTTTTCCAGAAAATCTCGTATTTACAACAGGAAAATATGCGAAATTATTATGGATTAATTTCTGGGGAATACTTTGTTGTTTCATCTTATACTTTACACCCACGTGGATAAAAAAATAAAACATATCGGCACAAAAAGCGGAAAACTATTACTCTTTGGAGGTGTTTATAGCAATTTACAAGCCCTTGAAAAGTTAATCGCTATCGCCAAAAGTGAAGGTGTCGCTGCAGAAAATTGTATTTCTACGGGTGATATTATCGGATATTGCGCACAACCGGAAGAAACCGTGCAACTTTTTCGTAAATGGGGTGCGCGGAGCATAGCAGGTAATGTAGAATTACAACTAGCAAATGATAGTGAAGACTGTGGCTGTGATTTTAAATCAGGCAGTCGTTGTGATAATTTTTCTAAAACTTGGTTTCCCTATACCAAAGGTTATTTATCTGAAGGTTCTTTAGCTTGGATTTCAGAAATACCAGAAAATATAAGTTTTCAATATGCAGGTAAAACCGTTACCGTTGTACATGGAAATTACGGAAACATATCAGAATTTGTTTTTAAATCAAATGCTAATTCGAGCAAAGAAAATTGCTTTATAGCAACCAATAGCGATGTAATTATTGCTGGTCATTGCGGACTACCATTTCATCAAACTTTTAAAGGTAAATTATGGTTAAACCCAGGTGTTATAGGAATGCCAGCAAATGATGGCACCACCCGGGTTTGGTATATGACACTTGAAATTGAAAACAATGAGATAAAATATACTCATCGGTCTTTCGAATATGATTACAAAAAAGCACAACGGTTAATGTATGCTAACCACCTGCCTGAAGCCTATGCAGATACATTGTCTTCTGGTATTTGGGATAATATGGAAATACTTCCTGAAATTGAAAAAATGGGACAAGGTATTCCCATAAACTTAGATAATTTAAACACAAACATTGTTCCACCTAAAAAACAAAAAAAGATGGCAGATTCATATTATGATCCAAAAGATCTTAGAAAATTCAGTAAAATAACAGAATGGAGTGAAGAGCTTGGTACAAAATTTTTCGATTATTATGGTAAGGTTTTCGAAGAAGGCGCACTAAGTGCTAGAGAGAAGTCATTAATCGCGTTAGCTGTTTCTCACGTGGTGAAATGCCCCTATTGTATTGATGCTTATACCAAAGACGGATTACAAAAAGGAATTACGAAAGAAGAAATGATGGAAGCAGTTCATGTAGGCGCTGCTATTGAGAGTGGCGCTACCTTGGTACATGGGGTACAAATGATGAACAAGTACGACAAATTATCAATGTAATTTCATGTTCTAAGTCAATAGAATGCAATTTCAATAGCACCTTAGAACATACCTAAAACGAAGTCAAACTGCTATCCAGTAAAAAAAGAAAATTAATTCAGTTCACCTTTGTTAAAGTTTGATTTATAATTGAAAAACAACAGACAATGGTCAACGAACAACGAAAAAAAGAATGGCAACAAAATCATTAAAAGCAAAGGGTAACGAACTTGCAGAGAGTAATCGACAGCTTGATATTTTAAATGGAGGCATTTTCGCCGATGGCGAATTACCATTTTTTAAAGATAAAATAGGTGAAATTGGGCATTTTCCTTTACGACCGAAAAAGCTAGAAATTCTGCAGATTAATGTAGGGTATATGTGCAATCAAGTTTGCGAACACTGCCATGTTGATGCTGGGCCTGACCGTAAAGAAATAATGACACGTGAAACCATGCAACAGTGCCTTGAAGTCATCAAAAATACTGGGGCTCATACCCTCGATTTAACTGGTGGTGCACCAGAGATGAACCCTGATTTTCGTTGGTTTGTTGAAGAGGCCGCAAAAGCAGGCATCAAAGATTTTATTGTTCGATCAAACCTTACAATTATTCGTGCAAATAAAAAGTATTACGATTTGCCCGATTTCTTTAAAAAACACAATGTTCACGTAATTTCTTCAATGCCTCATTATACACGAGGCAAAACAGACAAACAACGTGGTGATGGAGTTTTTGATAAATCAATTAAGGCCTTACAAGAATTAAACGAAAGAGGTTATGGCATGCCTGGTAGCTCGTTGCGTTTAGATTTGGTATATAATCCTTCCGGTGCTTATTTGCCAGGAGATCAAATGGCCATGGAAAAAGACTTTAAAAAAGCTCTCGATGAAGATTTCGGAATTCAATTTCACAATTTGTTCGCCATCACCAATTTACCAATTGCTCGTTTTTTAGACTATTTGATAGCGTCAGAGAATTATGAAGATTATATGTACGCTTTGGTAGAAGCTTATAATCCGTCTGCAGTAGAAAATGTAATGTGTACCAATACTATTTCTATTAGTTGGGATGGCTGGTTATATGATTGCGATTTTAACCAAATGCTTGATTTAAAAGTAGCGAGTAAGGTGAAGCACATCAAAGATTACAATGAAGATCTTTTGAATGATAGAAATATTATCATTTCGCAACATTGTTACGGCTGTACTGCTGGTGCTGGTAGTAGCTGTCAGGGTACAGTGGCTTAAGAAAAAGAAAGCAATTAAAGTCAATCCACGAATTAAAACAATTTTACATGAGCTATTTAAAAGCCACAAACGATTTGTATAAGGAAGCCGCATTAACCCCTGATGTTGGCTTGTGTTGCACCACCAACCCCATTTGGGAGTTACCGGGATTAAAGATTCCGAAAATAATGCAGGAGATGAATTACGGTTGCGGAAGCACCGTGCATGCTCGAGATTTATCAAACAACCCTAAAATGCTATATGTTGGTGTAGGTGGAGGAATGGAATTGCTGCAGTTCTCGTATTTCAACCGCCAAAAAGGAGGTGTTGTTGGTGTTGATATAGTTGAAGAAATGTTAGAAGCAAGCAGAAAGAATTTCAAAATCGCTGAAGAAGAAAATGACTGGTTTCAATCAGATTTTGTAGATCTTAAAAAAGGAGATGCCTTAAATCTTCCTTTAGATGACAATAGCGTTGACGTAGCTGCTCAAAACTGTTTGTTCAATATATTCAAAGAAGAAGATTTAAAACGCGCTATTGAAGAAATGTATCGGGTATTAAAACCACATGGCAAACTCGTAATGAGTGATCCTACTTGTGAACAACAAATGAACGACACCTTACGAAATGATGATCGTTTACGTGCCTTATGTTTGAGCGGAAGCTTACCGATTAATGCGTATGTGAAAGCATTAACTGATGTAGGCTTCGGTACGATTGAAATTAGAGCTAGAAAACCGTACCGCATCTTAGACCCTAAGAACTACCCAACCGATGAATTGATTTATATTGAATCGATTGAAGTTGCTGCAATAAAAGATCCGATGCCCGAAGACGGACCCTGTGTGTTTACAGGAAAAGCTGCGATTTACTTCGGCAGCGAAGATTATTTTGACGATAACAAAGGCCACGTTTTATTAAAAAATCAACCCCTTGCCGTATGTGATAAAACAGCTGGCGCACTTGCTGAAATTGGTCGTGATGATATCTTTATTAGCGAGTCAACATTTCATTACGACGGCGGTGGTTGCTGCTAAAAAAGATTGAAGTGTAACCATCAAAGCCAGTTGACTTTTTAACGGCTGATTTTGATGGTTTTTTTATGCCCTTCTCTAAAATTTAGCCTCCTTTGCTTCTTTCCTCTCTTTCACGAATACGATAAAAACCAACTTGGTAGTTTGTAACGATCGAGATTTTCTGTTTTTCTATTAAATTCTTGTATTTCAACGAATATTGTAGGCGAATCAGCCGTTTGCATATAACAAATCAAGTATTTAGGAGTTATAACATTCCGACCCAGTGGTCGGTTAACTCAAAATCTCAAATCTTATGGAAAAATCAATCAAACGTAGAACTACCATGAACCGAATGCAGGTTACCGGACTCGAATTGTTCTACAAAAACGGATATTATAATACGAGTGTTGATGATATTTTAAAAGAACTTTCACTTTCGAAAGGCGCATTCTATTATCACTTTGATTCTAAAGAAGATTTCTTTATTCAAATCATTGAGCAGCTCGTAGTTCGCAAGGTTTATAGTATGTTAATTGAACCTATTGAAGGGCATGAAAACACCTTAGACCTGATTACCAACTGTTTCGAAAACGCATTAGAAACTGCTGTACACAACGAATTAGATTACGGATTCGTTTTAAGTAATTTTATCCATGAGTTTAACGGTAGAAATCAAGAAATAATGAAACACCTCAATGAAATTTTACGCATTTGGGAGGTTACATTAGTTTCTGCAATACAACGCGGCAAATTTAATGGCCATATTGATCGTCACGTTGATGCTGAAGGGGTAGCCGTATACCTTATGAGTTCTTTTATTGGCATACGAACCCTCATGGTTGAAACAGCACCTAGTGCCCGCAAATATCGTTTTATGTCTCAATTACGCCAGTACTTTAAATCGATTGAAGTTCGCCAACAGTCGTACTAAGACGTTTCTTTGTTTGAACTGATGGCAATTATCTTTTTGAATATTTCTTCAGGAGATATGGTACGCATAGCAGTTTCATAACCTACAGGAAGTTTATTGCCATAAATGGAGGTTGGTATTAATGGATATTTTTCTCGATCTGCCATCAGTGCATTTTCTAAATCTTGCTGAAACGGATAAAAACCGGCAAAGGGATGTGTTACCCCCCATAAAGTTACCGTAGCTACTCCAAAAAGTGCTGCCAAATGTGCATTTCCACTATCCATGGCTAGCATAACATCTAAATTTGAAATAATTGCCAGTTCGTCACTAAAGGAGTACTTGCCGACCATACTCGTTACATTATCATAGGCCGCTTCCCATGAGTCTAGCATTTCTTTTTCATGGCTACCTCCTCCAAATAACAGTACCTGATAACTATCTTTAGCATTAAGAAGAACCACCACTTCTTCCATAAGGTCTAAAGGGTACATTTTACCTTGAAAAGCGGCGTAAGGGGCAATTCCGATATACGTTGAATTTTTCAAATTAAACACCTCTTCAATAGAAGAGGCTTCTTTAACTTTTGATAACACATCAACACTAGAAAGAGACACAGAATAACCTAAATTACGGAACACATCAGCATATCGTTCATGTGTAGTTTTAAGTTGCTTAAAGGCTTTGTTAGACACTGATGTCAATGCCTTTTTTTCTGATCTTCCTTTATCAATTTGAGCAAAACGATATCCTCCCAATTTAAAAAAGACTTTTAAAATATTACTTCGTAATACATCATGAAGGTCAGCAACGGCATCTATATCGGTCTTTTTAAGCGATTTATACAGTTTGTATAAACCGAATATTCCGCGATGCCTGCCTTTAACTTCAGCTTCAAAAACAGTTACCCTAGGTATTTGCTTAAACAAAGGTTTTAAAAATGCCTTGGTCAAGACGGTAACACGCACATTAGGTTGTTGACGTATTAAAGCATTAATTACTGGAAGCGTCATAGCAACATCTCCCATGGCCGATAAACGAATAACCAAGAGATGTTTTTCTTTTTTCATGGAATAGGAGAATATGAAACTACTTTTGCCCTCTTAACACTGGGTTCATCTCATCATCATTATACATTTTCATCTGTTTATAGACCTTCATGTATTTGTTTCCTTCTTCAATATCATACAACAGTTGATCTATAGCCTCAGACAAATCTTTCTTTTGTTCTAAGAGTACATTCAATTTTTGCTGACAAGTTGCTATATGTGAAGATTCGGCATCTGTTCGGGTTGCTTCCTCTCGCATATGGTAAATTTTTAATGCTAGAATAGAAAGGCGATCTATAGCCCATGCCGGACTTTCCGTATTAATGGTTGCCGTATTTTTGGTTTGTGCCGATTGGTATTTATTTAAAAAATAGCTGTCAATATACTCTACCAAGTCTGTTCGGTCTTGGTTACTAGCATCAATCTTACGTTTTAAGGTAAGTGCTGCAACTGGGTCAATTTGCGGATCACGAATGATATCTTCATAATGCCATTGTACGGTATCAATCCAGTTTTTTCGATATAATAAATGAGCAATTTCATCTGCAGGAAAAGGGTTCTCAAAACTTTGATTGACGTCATCTTTGATATGGTAGGTGTCAATACTTTGTTCAAATATTTTAAAGGCAAACTCACTAAACATAAGACTATATTTTTGACAAAGTTACTATTATTTCAAGGTTGCTTCGGTAATGAATACCAAAAATGGAATCACAACGGAAATCATAAGTATAATTTCTTTAATGTTAGCCTTCTTTACAGCTTCAATATAATTAGTAAAAAAGACCACTGCTGGAAAAAACGAAATGATAATCGGATAAGAACCTTCTGTTCCATTTAACACTTTAACCACCAAACCAATAATAAACGCAAACGCTAATAAACGCATTGTAACTATTTGGCCCAAACCTGCTTTTCCAAGTTTTAAAAAAGCAAAAACACCAACAATTACAACGCTTAGCACGTAAATAATGAATTTGGTACTATTCCCCCAGTTTGCAAAATACACTTGATTAAACTCGAAATTAAACTGATAATGATTTATAAAATAGTCGGTATTTTCAGTGATCACCATCATAGCATAACTAACCATAAAAACAGAGAAAACACCAGCAAAAGGAACCAACCAATTGCGAATGTTTTTAGGTTCATAAATATAAATCGCTGTAAACACTAAAATTAGATAAAGAATCACCCATTCATAAAATAAACTGGCTACTAAAATCCATAGTGTGGCGTCAAAAATTTTAGGTTTAATGTTTTTTAAAGACCGTATGCTTATCAGTCGCCGCAATGCCAACAATAAAAAAAAACTACATAAAAGTGCATTATTGTCAGAAAGCGTTTCAGAGAATACCATCGTCAAAAGTGCATAAAATAGAATTCCAAATGAGTTTGGAGAGGTGACCTTGTTCCGTTGTAAAATAAAATCGACTACAAACAGACTAAAAAGAAAGACAGAAAGTACTAAAAGCTGAAAAATTAATTCCTCAGGGGCGTAGCTTTTATTAAAGATAACCAAATTTACAATCCAATATAGAACGAACAAAAATGCGCTAACAATTATGAAATTTATTGGTTTGGTTTTACCAAAAATGTTTGAAATCATCTAGAAATTTTTGTGAAAGCAGCTAAATGTATATTTTTGCAACGTAAATATACTATTTCATGAAAGCATTTTTTGAAGGCATTGAGGATTTATTTGTAAATGTACTCTTTGCGCCGTACGATATGTTTCGATTTATGGATAGCTGGTGGGCAGCGAATACTGTGAATTGGATTTTAGCAATCATTGGCTGTGTTGCCTTTGTTTATTGGATGTTGGAGCTGAAAAAATACAGCGACAATGACGAAGAAGACAAGAGCATCAGTTCGCACTCGTACTTATAAGCTACAGATCAAAACCAATATCGGTTCTATAATTCATCTTATCAAAACTAATTTTTTCTATGTTTTGGTAAGATTTTTTTAGTGCCTGTTTGAAATCATCTCCAAAAGATGTCACTGCCATTACTCGGCCCCCATTAGTTACGACTTGACCTTCATTCATTGTTGTGCCAGCATGAAATACTAAGGAATCTTCAATGGTATCATGACCCTGAATTACTTTTCCTTTTTCATATGCTTCGGGGTAGCCTCCAGAAACCAACATAACCGTTGTTGCGGTTCTTTCATCAATTTGAAGGTCGATTTGATTTAGCTGTTGATTGGCCACTGCCTCAAATACCTCTACTAAGTCATTTTTTATTCGCGGAACTACTGCCTCTGTTTCAGGGTCACCTAATCGTACATTATATTCAATTACAAAAGGATCATTATTAACCTTAATCAGTCCTATAAAAATAAAACCCTTGTATGGCAAATTATCCTTTTTAAGGCCCTCTACGGTCGGTACGACCACTTGCTGATGTATCTTACTCATAAATTCTTGATCTGCAAAAGGAACAGGGGAAATAGCGCCCATACCACCCGTATTCAATCCAACATCTCCCTCTCCAATACGTTTGTAATCTTTAGCAGTTGGTAATACTTTGTAGCCAGAACCATCTGAAAGTACAAAAACACTTAATTCAATGCCTGCTAAAAACTCTTCAATAACCACCGTTGCGCTAGCATTACCAAATTTTGCATCAATCAACATCGATTGCAATTCTTTTTTAGCTTTTTGAAGATCTTCTAGGATAACCACGCCCTTGCCTGCGGCTAAACCATCAGCTTTAAGTACATAGGGCGGTTTCAAGCTTTCAAGAAATTTAAAACCATCTTCAATAGTTTCGTTAGTGAAGCTTTGATACGCAGCAGTAGGAATTTGATGCCTACACATAAATTCTTTTGCAAATTCTTTACTACCCTCTAAGGCTGCAGCTGCTTTTTGCGGGCCGATAACCGGAATGTGTTGTAATTCTTTGTCGTCAAGAAAATAATCGTGAATTCCATTAACCAAAGGATCTTCAGGGCCTACAACTACCATGTTCACTTCGTGTTGCAATACCGCATTCTTAATTCCTTTAAAATCATTAACTCCTACGGCTAGGTTGTGTGCTATGGCATTGGTGCCAGCATTACCTGGGGCAACAAAAAGTTTTTCGAGTTTCTTACTTTGGTGTAGTTTCCAAGCTAGGGTATGTTCTCTTCCTCCAGAACCTAATATCAAGATATTCATTGTTATACTATTTGCGGCAAAAATATAAATGTTCTGAGCAATAGCAACTAGAGATGAATTTAAAAAACATAAATGAGCGAAAAGGTGCGTTTTTTATTTCTATTTTGGGTATTATCTTGGCAGAATTCAAAAAAAACCACAATCTTCATATTTTGAAGTGCCACGGGGTATTTAATCGATGAAATACACCCTTCAAACCGTTGTTAAATCGATTGTTTATTGACTTATTAAAAAATCGTATACGATTTTCTAAGTTTTAACATTTGGCATTTACACCCCTTTTAAGGCCGAAATATGGCTCGAAATACGCTGTAAGAGGGTTTTCATTTACAGCTCAAAATATTTATAAAAAAACCATTAAAAATCAACTGAAATTTATACAATTAATCCAAAAATCTGCACAAAAACGACAACAAAAAACCCAACTGTAACCAGTTGGGTTTTCTATAGAAATTATTAATAATCCTCTTATTTTCTATTTCGCTCAGAGAAATCTCTATGCTCTGTTTTTTCTAATTCGTCAGAAGATAGCGTTTTAAAATATTCAAAAGTCTTCTTCATGCCTTCTTCTCTTCCTACTTTAGGTTCCCAACCCAAAATCTCTTTTGCCTTCGTAATATCTGGCTGTCGCTGCATGGGATCATCTTTGGGTAAATCCTTATAAATTACTTTTTGAGTCGTACCGGTCAACTTAATAATTTCTTCAGCAAAATCACGAATGGTAATTTCATGTGGGTTACCAATATTCACAGGAAGATCATAGTCACTCATTAAAAGTCTATAAATACCTTCAATTTCGTCATCAACGTAACAAAATGATCTCGTTTGCGAACCATCACCGAATACCGTTAAGTCTTCACCTCGTAACGCTTGTCCCATAAACGCCGGAATAACCCGACCGTCATTCAGTCGCATTCTTGGGCCATAGGTATTAAATATTCGAACAATACGGGTTTCTAAGCCGTGAAAGCGGTTATAAGCCATCGTAATAGACTCCTGAAAACGTTTTGCCTCATCATATACACCTCGCGGACCAATGGTATTTACATTACCGTAGTACTCTTCCGTTTGGGGGTGCACTAATGGGTCACCATAAATTTCAGAAGTAGAAGCAATCATGATTCGAGCACTCTTAACCTTGGCCAAACCAAGCAAATTATGAGTTCCTAAAGCTCCAACTTTCAATGTCTGAATTGGAATTTTCAAATAATCAATCGGACTTGCAGGTGAAGCAAAGTGCATGATATAATCAAGCTTACCCGGAACGGATACAAATTTTGTTACATCATGATGATAAAATTCAAAATTCTCTAGTTTAAAAAGATGCTCAATGTTTTTGAGGTCTCCAGTTATTAAGTTATCCATACCGATAACATAAAAACCTTCCCTAATAAAACGATCACAAAGGTGTGAACCTAAGAAACCCGCTGCTCCAGTAATTAAAATACGTTTCATTGTACTACTATTGTTTTGAAGGTTAACGCAATAAAATGCTAAAAATTGAAAGCGAGGGATAAAAAAAATTGAAAAGCAGGAAATGATGTCAATCACCCTACTTTATGTGCAAATTAACGACTTAAATACCTCTTGAAAATAAAACGGTAGTAATCGTTTTAAATATAATTCTAAGATCTAAAGTGATCGATTTGTTTTTGATATAATAGAAGTCGTATTCTAATTTTTTGATAGAATCTTCCAAATTCTCTCCATACTTATATTTCACCTGTGCCCAACCCGTAATTCCTGGTGGTATTAGATGTCTTACATTATAAAATGGGGTGATTTTATTTAATTCATCAACAAAAACCTTTCTTTCAGGTCTCGGACCAATGAACTGCATATCGCCTCTAACCACTGAAATAATCTGTGGTAACTCATCAATTCGAAATAATCTTAACACGCGACCAAAAGGTGTTATTCTAGCATCATTCTTTGTTGCCATTTTTGCGCCTTGTTGTTCAGCATCAACTACCATTGATCTAAACTTATAAATTTTAAATTCTTTACCATGAACACCTACTCTTAATTGCGTGTAAAACAATGGTCCTTTATTTAGAAAGAAATTTAACACCCAAACAAATGGGATGCAAATCAAAAAAACAACACCAACAATCAAGGAAAGTAAAAAGTTAACTAGAAAACTAAAAATTAGCCGTAAATACCTAATTCTTCTGTTTCTTAACTGCAAAATTTCGTAGAAACTATCATTATGAGATTTTATTGGTAAGGCTTCATAAGTGTTTTCATAAAACGTTGTAAATGAAATGACCTCTTTACCGTTCAAAATGGAGTTTAGAACCATTTTTTCAAGGCTTCTTGGTAAATCATTGTATGATTTAATATTTACTATAACTGCATCAATTTTATCTGCAGCCGACATGAAAAACTGCTTATTAACGGCAGAATCTTTTTGTAAAGAGTAGGTTAGCTTGACTTTGTAAAAGGTCTTTATATCGTCACCGTTTATCACCGTAACATCATCTGCTAAACTTCCATACGTATTTTCATCATAGAGATATAGTACGTTCTTGGTATCAGGTATAATATCGAAGACATTGCGAAATAATAAACGCCAACCGGCTATTTGAACTGGTGTAAGTAACAAAAAACTTAATAGTGGAATTCTCCAAAAACTTACATCGTAAGCGATTACCGCAAAAATGAAAACCAAAAAAACATAAATCGCAGTAATATAAAGCGACTGAGATACAAGGTATCTGCGTTTAATTACTTTTTCTAAATTGTAAAATTCTAGAACATAGGCCAGAATTAGAAAAGTAACCACCCCAAAACTAAAAACTCCTAATTTTAATCGCAAGGAGATAAATTCAGCATCAATGGCAAAGTTTACGAGCACGTTCAAAGAAACGAGCACCATGATGATATCACCAATGAGCAAAATGAACTTTCGTTCAACAGAATTTAAAATAGATCTTCTAGGCATGTTGTAAATCCCGCTTTACGTGTCAAAAATAGGTCTTCAATTTTAAAATTATTGCCGAAAACAAATAAAATGAGGATTTTACGAACGAAAGCCCCTCTACTTCACGATAAATTCGCCACTCATATTTTATTAAATCAAACTTATTAGCTGAAATTGAATCATTACCCGTACGATAACTAGAAAGGCATTCATTCAAACCGTACCCATCAGTTTTTTTTAAAAGTTTCAACCAAAGTGCATAATCTTGGCGTTTTCGAATAGATGGCATGTATTGTTTTCCGAAAAAATCCACGTTATACATCACCGTTAAACATCCTATCGGGTTTTTATACAAAGCTTTATTGTAGGTCAGCTCGGTTTTGGCAATCATTTCCTTACCTCCACGATTACCAAGCGCGTCAACCATATCATAATTTGTAAACGAAAAATGATATTGATTTTTAATCATGAAATCAAGCTGGTTTTCCAATTTTTTCGGGTACCAAAGATCGTCACTATCTAAAAAGGCAATATACTTTCCTTCCGCCAATTCAATCGCCTTATTTCTTGCTATACCCGCACCGCCATTTTTTGACAATAGCACATATTTAATACGTGAATCTTCTTTTTGAGCCTCTTTGATGATAGCAGCACTATTATCTGAAGAACAATCATCTACTAAAATATGCTCCCAATATGCATATGTTTGTGCTTGTACTGATGCTAAATGTGCCCGTAGAAATTTTTCAGAATTATAGACTGGTGTTACTATGGTTACCAACGTATTATTCTCCATCATGTATCAGTTTCGTCATGTATTTCAAATTATTCCCCATTATGATTATTTTGCAATGATCACATCTTGCACCTTTATTTCTTCACTCTTTGAGCAGCCTCTAAAAATTCCAAAAGTGAACTCTTTATATCGTTTTAGCGCCGGTTGAAACTCTTGCACAACGTACATTGAATTACCGTAGCGTACCGTATTTTTTTCATTTATTGTAAAATCCCAACCCTCAAAACCATGTTTAATTCTTTCCTCAGGAAGTAAAGAAAGGTCTTCCTCATAGGGCACACCATGAAAATAAAAACGACAGCCATACCAATCTTTAGTGTTCGCTGATAAATAATCAAACTTGAAGTATAACTTTTTCCCCGATTCTAATTTTATATCGCGCAGTACAAGATCGTGTCGAATAGCTAAGGAATCAGCAGTTAGGGTGGCTGTTTTAGGATTTGCAAACACCACTTCAATTTCTTTAAAATCTGAATTCAACTCCGTATCATTATAAAAAACAAAATAAGGTCCGTACTGCTGGTTTGTATTGAATATTTTCGGTAATACATAATTGGTTAATTGCTTATTATTGCCCATTTCGGTAACAATAACCACATCATCACTTTGAAAGTTTTCGATATTCGCTTTAAGAAAACTCTTGAAATTCTTGCCATTTGTCAGTATTGCAGACTCTAATTCCTTTACCGTTGCAAAAGCATTGAAATTATCCTCTACATCGTAATCAATCAGCATTAATCTACGTTGGTCTTTTGCACTAATAGCGTCAATTGCTCTTGAAATATTATGACCGCTATTAGGAAAAACCGTTTTAAAATAGTCTTTTGAAAGTCCGACAATAGGTAGTAATACTACCAACGCTAAAATCCCATAAAAATATAATGGCTTCATTTTCTTTCGCTTCGTATTGTCTTTGTAATACTGCTTAAAAATCTGATCAAGCATCAAACCAGTGATCAACACCAATGCGGTTAAAAATGGAAGAATATTACGATCCATATACACTTGCTGTTTTACGATCAAGCCAACAGAAACAAATACAGTAATTATTAAAGCAAGCCATTTTATTGCTAGCTTTCTAGGGGTATATCTTAGTCCGTAAAATAGAATGATTGGAAGTACAAATACGAGTCCACCAAGGGAGTTAAATACTTCCCTTACCATTTTCTTCAAGTTTGATAATTTGTAATTCTCTACGACAATGGCATTGTTTCCTGTAGCATATTGCCAAAAGTTAGAAAAGTAATCGTGCAGCGCAGCATTAAATACTTCTTTTGAAGAAAAGATATTTAAATTGATCAGATAAAAGAAAAAGAAGGAGCATAGAACTAAAAAAATACCACTTGTTATTCTTTTTTCTAAAGATGGTGCTTTAGAGACTATTAGGCCCGCAATCAAAACAATCATGAATAGTGAGGAGAACTTTAGTGAAATGGTTAGAGCAAAAAGAAAGGCGGGGAAGACAATCCAAAACCAGCCGACTTCTTTTTTGTTCATCACCACGAGATATAGCCATATCAAAATGTTCATCATCGATACCATCAAAGGCTCAATATAAAATACGCTTCGTTCTTCTAACAGAAGCAAATTGATACCCACTAAAGAAGCAACCATAAACATGGCTATAAAGTGTTGTCGTTTCCATAAGAGAAAAACCAATGGAATAAACGATAGAAACATAAAAAAGATAGCTTGTAACTTGAGGTAATAATGAAAGTAGCGCAAATTCGGATCTTTCACATTATCTTTAATCGCCGAGCTTGAAGTTTTATAATGCTGTACAAAGTAATTGTGGCCCGGGTATTTCCAACCATCTTCATATAAATTTCCTCCCATGTGGTTGATCATTCCTACCAAGGCTCCGGGGTAAAACATATAAGTAAACATTCGTGGCCCGTTTAAGGCTCTGTGAGCGGTCTTATCAGGAGTAATACTTGGGTGAATAGTACTAATAGTAAAATACTCATCAACATGCGTATCGTGCATGTGATTTTGGTTGTAATTCACTTGAATAACCACCACGGTAACAAACAAAAGCACCAAGGCCATTAACAACAGTTTATACGTTTTGATCGACTGGTAAATGCTGGTGTTCTTCATTATTTCAAACTGTTTTTAGCCTTATAAACGATACAATAAATCAAAAATAGCTGTAAAAATCCATTAAGGTCTTTTTCAAAAAGTGCATCTTCAATAAACTCATCATAATCACCCACTAACTGATTGGTGCGGTCTTTAATCTCTTCGGCAGTAATAGTACCTGTAACTTCAAGAATTTGATCGCTTACGCCGTATTCATGAACTATTTGCAGTGTTTCATGTTTGAGCAATGCATCTAAAAAGCTGTTAATATCAATATTCGTTTCTAATTCAATACGCAACCCCAATTCTATTGTATCTCCGTTGCCAATTTCAGTAATCTCATTCAAGGCGTAATAAGCGACACGAACATCTGAAAATGCCGCCTGAGAATCAATATATTTGGTGCTGTCTTCTTTTCTGAGTTGCAATTGGTGCAGCACTTTTTCTTTGGTATAATTTCTTTTAACGATATCACGACTAATCTTCCAATGCAAGCGCAAGTTTTCTTCAGGAGCTACAAATACTTTTAAATCAAAGAGATCACGCTTTGCTGTAATATAGAAAGGGTGTAGTCCCTCAAAAACGGTTATTTTATTGGGGTATACTTTTGTAGGCGCAGTAAACTTACCAGTGCTATGATCATAAATTCGACGCAATACGCTCTTTCCATTTTTCAATACTTTCAAGTGGCGTATGTCTTCATGCAAATGATTTGCTTTTGGTGATAGGTGGGTCACCTCATCCCATTTGTCATGGCCTCTTTCCCATCGGTGCATATCATCGCCTCTAATGATGGTCATATTTTGTTGACCAAAAAGACGAACAAGAAGCTCGGTAAGCGTTGATTTTCCTACGCCTGAATCACCTCCAATGCCAATTAAGAAGGGTTTATTTTTTATCTTCTTCTGTAAATTCTTTTTAATTCCCCATTTATAAATCCAGTAAACATTGAGCACCAAACAGGTTTGCAAAAAGGTCAAAGCTAAGCTTGCTAATACATCAGGAGAAACCCATCGGTTCTCTTTGAGAAACCCATATATCGTAAAACTACTATCACCAAAAAGGTACACCGTAAAAAAATCGGAATGTTCAACCAAAGCAAAAAACAGGAAGAATGCCAACTGCAAGATTAAAATAGGCGAAAATGAAAATTTCTGTTCACGAATGGCGAAATACACAAAAAATGGAAGTATCCAAAAGTACCAACCGGGTTGTGGGGCTATAAATATGAGTAACACCGAAAACGAAAAGCCCAGAAAAATTAAGAAAAGGTCTTTACTAATTCTTTTGAATCGGGTAGCGGCCGCTAACAAGATGATGTACGCTGCTGGAACTATAAAAAACTTGAACTGGGGAGCCATGGTAAAGCTAGCATTCCAGATTTTAGGCTGCTCTCTATTGCTATATACCATTTGTAAAAAAGATTCATTATTTAAATAGGGAATATTCAGTGCTAAAAAAACCAATAGCGTAACCAAAGCGGGACCAATTAGCCGTGTTAATTTATGCTCGTTATTGTTTTTCCATACAAATAAAATGTAAAATGGAATGACCAGTATCAAATTGGTTTTAGTGGCAATACCCAAACCTAATATCACTGCCGACCATAGGTTTTTCTTTTTAAAGAGAAGATATGCAGACGCCAAAAGGAACGCGATAGGCACCACATCTAATTGGCCATGTATATAGGTGATATAAATCAATACTGGTGATAGCCAATAATACTTTAATAACTTATTGATTTTACCTTTTAAAAACCTACTGAATACCAATAAAATAGCTATGTCTGCCAATATCAGCGGTATGCGAATAAAAAAGGGAGAAAGGTTCGCGGCAAAACCTCCTAAAAAACCTAGTACATACAGCATAAACGGCGGATATGGAAAAGCCTCTGCGGCAGACGCCCCATAAAAATAGGCATAAGGATCACTAAAACCAGAAGAGAAAAAATAGGTAACAAACGGAATAAAGGCTTCTTTCAAAAAGGTACCCGCAAAAAGAAACGACAATACCACTTTCAATACAAGACCCACCCAAAAGATCTTATCTCGAAGAATTTCAAACTTGAAAACCCCTTTCTTATCGTTTAATGATAGTCCGAATGCACTTTTTATTGCCATCTCGAAATATTATAGGTTTTAGTACAAATGGCATCGAAGACCACACCTTGCGCTTCTAAATAGGTTTTATAGGCTTCAATATCAGTATCACGCCCTTGTAACTCTGGAGATACCAAACAAAGCTTATACTTCATTTTCTTCAATATTTGGTACACATCGTTATCAATAGGTAGTTTAGTAAAACAATCGACCCATACCCACTGCACCAAACCTTGCATCTTTTTTATAGTATCTAAACCTTCGTACTCTGAAAAACGTAAAGCAACATTCTTTTCTCCTGTTTTGGCCAAAGTATTGATCATTGGGAAAGAGGAATCTAAAAAGAAATAGTTGTTGATCTTATACTTTTTAATAAGTTCAAGCACTTTGAATTCTATGCGCTCGCTTTTAATATTCAAAATCATGGTACCGTGCCGGTAGTGCTGCAAATAAGTTTCGAAATTCTCTCCGGTTACGAAGGGGTCATGTGCAATATAGATTTCGCCCTCAAGATTATCTCTTAAATCAATTTCAACACCGTAAATCATAGGTGTTTCTGCTAACTCAGCAACTGTATTAATGCGATGTGCGATATATTCCATGCTATTTTAAGCGCTTTTTTAGTTTTGAACTAAAATCTAAGGTTCGTTTTATAAACTTCTTTTTGGCTGCAAAACCAGTATTCCAACTTGAGCTGCCATGAATTCGTTCTGGAAATAAGACATCGAATCGCACCACTGAAATTTTCTGCTTTTTTGCCATATAAAGTACATACAAGTCTAATGAAAAATCATGCGGCGGGTCGTCCCAACTTTCGAAAAAGCTTCGGTGAAAAATATTGGGTTGTGCGTTGATATCATGTAAACGTTCACCCATATAAATGGTTTCAAACAGACTCATACCTGAGGTAAATATTTGATCAAAAAATGGTCTTCCTTTTCGGTCTCCTTTCACATAAATATTTTCTGTTTCTGAAGACTTTTCAATTATTTCGAGTGCTTTGATCACATCGCTAGGGTCGGTTTGCATGTCGGCATGTGTCCAACCAATATAAGTTCCTGTAGCTTGTTTTAATCCGTATAAGATACCATAGCCATAGCCCTGATTTTCTTCCACATTCGCTAAGCGTGCAAAGGAATATTTTGGTAATAGATTTTCAAGTATTTCTTTTGAATTATCTGTAGATCCATTATTGACCAATACCACCTCAACATCATCACGTTGAATAACTTGATCAAAACCCGAAAGAATAAGAGGAATATTTTTCGATTCGTTGTAACACGGAACAACAATTGACAATTTCATTTTCGTATTCATTTATACTTTAAAAACCTGATTACTTGTGCAGTACTACGACAATACCGCCCATTCCGTAATCTAATATTTTTCTATACTTAAATCCTGTTTCGCTTAAAAACTCATTAAATGCTAAGGTAACTCCCTTTTCAGGACTCCCATTATAACTATAAAAATCATCTAAAATAATATGAGTGCCACTTTGAACATTATTCTTAATAAAATTAAAAGCACAGGTTGATGAAGAATACGTATCAGAGTCAATAAATGCAATTCTAATATTTTCAATTCCGAATTTAGCGGGACCTTCTTTCAGGCTATCTTCAAAATATCCTTTGACCAATTGACAGCCTGCACCCCATTTTTTCAATGTTTTTTCGGCTCTTTTTTTAACCTTCTCGTAGCTGGTTGCAAAGTTTTGATCTACATAAAATGGATGTTCGTCATCTTCATCTAACTCTCCAAAACCCTCAAAAGAATCAAAACCTATAAATCTCGTTTCTTGTTGAAACGGATTGAACTTTTCCAATTTCTTAAAGCACTTAATCGCATGGCAAAATGAAGAACCGGTATACACACCAAACTCTACATAATCGCCTTTTTGATGCTCTAAAGAATTCAAATACACGGTTTTTTTAATGGCCACATATTTTTCAATATTATGAATTACTGCAGGGTTTACACCACTTATAAAAGTAGACGCCCAATTTTGCAGAAATTCCATTTTACCTAGTAGTCCAAATTTTGAAGCCATATATTAATTATAAAAGTTAATTGTTTGCAGTTATCGTGTTGCCTTCATGTGCTTTTTCAGGTTAAAAAATCTATCTGTATTCTTGTTGAAATGAATCATATTCTTTTTCAAGAGCTTCATTAGCACTGGCTTGCACTGTGCTATCTTTTTCTAAACGATATGGGTGCCAACTTACCTTATGAAAAAAGCTTTGCCAATATTTAAAAGTACGATAGTCATTTGGCGTGCCCCAACCGATGTAATGATCAATTTCAAAGACCTTTACTTTCAAATTCATCGCCACTAGCTCGTTAATGCAACTGTCAACATAAAACTCATTATTCACCCGTACATTCTTTTCATACATTCGAGAAAGGGCTTCTAAAAAATAACCTGTTTTCTTAAAATAAAAGGTGCCTACGATTGCATGATCTTTTCGCGGGGTATCACTAATTGCTTTTTTTACACTTACACCGGTTACGGTATCATTCTCATCGGTTTTAATCCACCCGTACATTTCAGGGTTACGTTCACTACTGGGGTGATTTCTAAACGACCATACCACAGCATCGACTTCTGGGTCATTTATCAGCCCTTCATATTTTTCTTCATCGTATAGCATGCCGTTATCACACGCCGCAATTAATAATGGGTGTTCTTTGTCTTCATCTTGTAAGCCTATTTCACAGGTACATGCTTGCCCTTCTGTTGTTTCATTGATGGTGACAATTTTACAATTGGGGTATTCTGTATGAATGGCATTTTCAAGCGGATAATTCTTCATATGCTCTTCCAAACAAATGAATATATTTTGAGCTGCTTTGGGTAAATAATTCGCCGCCTGAACAATCATGGGCTTGCCAGAAACTGAAATCAAAGGTTTCGGATCTACATAGCCTTCCTTTGTAAAACGACTGCCTAAGCCGGCTAAGGGAATCAGGTTCGTACTATTGGCCTCAATGGGTTGCTTGCTTTGTTGCGTTTTACAAATGGCCTCGAAATAATCGGAAAAACCGTTGTACTCCTCAACATCTTGCGGTGTGCCCCACTGCAGCATGTGCTGCACATCATAAATAGAAACGGTAAGTCCGTCTTTGACTAAAAGGTTATAAATTAAACTCACATAAAATTCGCCATTCAGATTAATATCTTCATCCATTAAGGTTTTGAAGTACTTTTTTACAGCAGCACCCTTTTTGAAATAATAAGTACCCATTGAGGCGTATTCTTCCATTCGGTTATCGGTGAAAGGCTCTTTTTCTTTTATTTCTAACATCCACTGTTTATCGTCACGCATGAAGGCATAATTTGTTGTGCCTAACATGTGTGGATGAAAGCCTTTATAGGCAGGTACCGCACCATCAGCATTTCGAGAACGGGTGTGTTTCAAAAAGTCGGCATAATTCCAATAGCACGAAAAATCACAGTAGTTTACGATAACTTCTTCCTCATCATTGAGCAAATGTTCGATATAGTGAACCGCATACACCGGACCTTTTTTATGCGGAGGAATTTCTACAATTTGCCCTTGTGGTGCTAGCTGCTCTAAGATGGCTCTCATATTCGTTTCTGCTAAGTGCTTACTATTGCAGATGAAAATAAAATCTGTTTCCCCCGGAAACATCTTAACCACATGTTCAATAATGGGCATTCCATTCATTTCAATTAAAGGCTTCGGGGTACTATAACCGGCTTGCACAAAGCGATTGCCCATACCGGACATTGGTATTACTATCTTCATTTATTTAAAATCTTTAACGCTATAAATACGATGTCTATGGTTTTTCCAAACAGGATGATAGGCTTCAAATGCTGAGCTAAATTGCTGTTCTATCACAATATAATCCAATTGGTATTTTTTTGAAATCTTTTTAAAATCCTCCGGCAGCAATGATCTGTAAAAGCTACGCCCAAAGCGTTCTTCTTGTCTTGAGCCAAACATTAAGTTAAATCGCTCTCCGTATTCCGCAATATAATCTTCCGTAAACGGAAATTCATCGCTAATGAAAACACCTCGTCTTCCTATCATTCGCATATCGGTATTCAATGGTGCTGAATACGCTTGAAAAATCGCATTTTTATCAGTGCTCTGTACAAAATTATAATACGCCTTTCGGTTATTATAATAGGTTTTAAAAGGATGATCTATAAATAAAATTCCTACAAAAATGAGATTTAGTATAATGATAGCGAAATTTTTGAAACTAATACTAGTAATTTCAATAGCATCTTGGTTTCTTAAAAGCTGTGATATAAAAACCGCCCAAATGATAATCAACATCCAGTAACCGAAAGTCGTGAACCTCGATACCCCTAAATAAGCGATGAGTTTTACCGGAATAACATCAATAAATACATATTGTAATACGATGGCCCCATCATATGCCAACAACATAGCAAGACTTAAAATCAATAACCTAGTATTCTTTTTAGTCACACTATAGATAAGCGGAATACTAAACAAGACGTTCATGCCAACAAAAAAGATTTCCCAATCTCCTTTAATATTTTTAAAATCGACAAAACTGTAATGCCAAGAATGCCGTTCTTTTACATAAATGGAAATAAATTCTTCGGTACTCAAAGCAGTACTCGAAGCAAATAGCAGTTTCACTAAAACTACTGCTAGCAAACCCGATAGCAACACCGGAAAAAATGCTTTAACCTCTTTTTTAAAATAGGGTAGAAGGCAAAGCGCATAAAACGCTATTACAAATAGACCTACTGCTGGATGCATAAAACAAGAAATAACAAAAAACGGCAGATATAGCAGCATAGACCTACCTCGTTCTCGAAGTATTATTCCTATAAAGCCTAAATAAATTGCCACATTATACGCGTGAAATGCAGGCGTATACCCTTGCCAAGAAGCCACTGAAAAGTAATATCGATATTCTTTTAAAAACACCATGGCTATTAAAGCAACAAGTACAAAAGGTGCCACTTTTCGCACAGCTGTTTCATCGCAATATTTACCAATCAAAACCACTAGTACTTTAAAGTAAACGATGGGTGCCGTAGTTAAGAGCAATAGCTTTAAAATATACAACACCTTGTACCAGGGTAAGGTTGAAATATAGGACAGCCCAATGACAAAATAGCCGAAAATCCACCTAGGGTTTTTAACCACAGTGGTATTGGTAAAGAAATCAGCGCTTAGAAAATTGGCATCAAATACGCGTTCAAAAAAGGGCATCATATCTTGTTCACCCCAAGTATACGCAGAGGGAAGCATCATAAAGCTCAAAAATCCAAATAAGGCCGCTATAGCCAAATAAGCATAATTACGTGATACGGTTAACCCAGATGTCATCATTCAACGAAGTGTTCATTAAAGCTTCAAAAAAAGCGTAAGCAACTCATGCTATAATTTTTGTCGGTATTTCTCGGCTTCCCAATTTCCCAAATAGGTAATCTCATCATCTTCAAGAAACGCTAAAGAATCTCCTAAACTATGCGCAATCAACAAATTATTTTTAAACACATCTTCGATCATTTTCGCCTTTTTAAGGTCAGCGCCCATGATATAGATATTCCCTTTAAAATTTAATATTTTAGGTACACTTTTATAGCGTTTGCTATATTCAAGAAAAACGGATTCGTTGATTTCATCAATATTCAGAATGGTGTACCCGCAAAACACATATCCGTCAGGAGAAAACGGTTTTTTCAACTGTTCGCTAGCAGTTTTATGTAATAGTTGGGAAATGGTCTTGTCTTCAGAATAATAGGCAATTTCATCAAGTTTAAAAGCCTTATTATAGCTTTTAGCTATTTGGGTTGTATTTCTATACTGGGAGAAATCGATACCGGCTTTTTCTTCCGCAGCAAGCACGACCTTTTCATTCAATACCTCAATTTCTTCGTAAGCATCTGAACTAATGATGAGTCCGTGATTTTGTAGAAAAATCACTTTTGGCCGTTGCCCATGTGTTGTGACATAAGCTTCCATCTGCTTTTTTAACTCCAGCGCCAATTCAATACCAGGCGTTTCATACTGAACGCAAAGTGCCTTATCATCAAGTTCGTAGAGTTTTTCTTTCCAATTTTTTTGTGAGGTAAATATATTGACGGCGATCGCATGCACGTGTAGTGTATAGGTGTATAAAACCGCATGCAAATAGGTTTCTATAGACGGCCTTGGGCCGTCGGTTACTTTAGTACGTTGTAGTTTTTTTGAGGCCGCCGCGTCTTTTTCCTTTTTGTCGGTTACCTGTAATACTGATGCATCATCTAAAATAGCAACCACTGCATTGGTTTTTACAATGGTATGACCGGTAGTTTCTGAAAGCTCTGACAACAGATACCCAGATGCCTTAATATACATGTGGTCTCCAAATTTTACCGACGTATTTCCGCCACCCGCTTGCACCAAATCAAATCGCTGCCCTGCGTATTTCGACATTTTTATCAATCGGTCTAAGGCCTCTCTATTTTCCATGAGCAAGTATTTCTTCAAATTCAAAAACTGTTGTAACTCCGGCTAATTTCGTTTTATTTTCTTTTTTGTGATTGATCCAAATACCTGCTATACCTAGGGCGTTCGCTCCAACAATATCTTTCGCATAACTATCGCCAATCATAAGTGCCTCAGTAGGGGCACAGGCCAATTTCGCTAGTGCATTGTTAAACATTGAAGGGTGTGGTTTTTCAACACCAACTTCTTCACTGGTCACCAAAAAATCAATGTAAGGCGTTAAACCTAATTTTTGAATTTTACGATATTGAATATGTGCCGTAAGATCGGTAAGAATACACACCTTACTCCCCAAGGCTCGTTGTTTTTCGAGGTAAGCTATTACTGTGGGAAAGAGTTTCATTTGCTCTAGAAAAGTGCCCCAATACAACTCATAGAAATCAAGAGCATGCTGCATGGTATTGATGCCATTGTATTCTAGCATTTTCTGAACGTACAAGAGCCTGTTGTGTGATGCTGCTCTTGCCGGTAATTGCAAGTGGGTGTTTTTTCGCGCACGATCAAAACTTAATTGGGTTTGCTCTTTCGAAATATCGAAGGTATTCGAAAAAGTTTCTAAGAGTAGTTTCAGTGATACCTGGTGTGGTTCATCATAACCATACAAAGTATTATCAAGGTCAAGAATAAGGTTTTTCACGGGTTGGCTTTCGAGTGTTCGTTACCAAAGATAAAACCTTAGCGGGTTCGAACAATCGAAAGCAGGGGAAAAACTGAAATAAGTACCAAAAAATTCGAAGGCTCTCTAGAATTTCACCAAAGCCTCAACAATATCTTTACCCGTACTACCAGAGCCATAAAGATTCATGCTAAAATCAATTGCAGTCGCTTTAATGTGGTTATAGGTAGCTACTATTTTTTGTTGATCAGAGCCTGTTAAAAAGTTAACCTTGTTATGAATAAGCTCAACCCATTCGGTTTCTTCACGAACTGTGATACATGGTTTTTTGAAAAAGAACGCCTCTTTTTGCAACCCGCCACTATCGGTAATAACAGCACTACAATTAGACAGCATCCAAATCATTTCAAAATAGCCTACTGGTTCTAAAATCTGAATATTGCTATCGGGCTTGATATCAAAACCAGCTAATTTTTTTATCGTTCTAGGGTGTAAAGGCAATACCACCTTTTCATGTTGTGCAATTTCTTTTAGCGCTTCAAAAATAGCTGTCAGCTTCTCTTTATCATCTGTATTTTCTTGCCTATGTATGGTAGATAACACAAATTTTTCATCAGCAGCTACCGCTTCTGGCTTACTAGAACGATCGGTATAAAATAATGCAGCGTCGTACATGACATCGCCGCACTGCACTTGTTTAATATCAATAGCATCATAACCCTCATTCTTCAGGTTGTCTGTTGCCGTTTGTGTTGGGCAAAACAAAATATCACTGATTCTATCGGTAAGAATACGATTTACTTCTTCGGGCATGCGCATATTAAACGATCGCAAACCTGCCTCAACGTGTGCTACTTTGATATGCAATTTTTTGGCCGCCAGTGCCCCTGCAATGGTAGAATTTGTATCACCATATACCAAAACCCAGTCTGGTTTTTCATCTAACAATACCGCCTCAATTTTAGCCAGCATCTTACCGGTCATTGCTCCGTGAGAAAGGCTGTTGATTTCTAAATTGTAATGTGGCTTGGGAATGTTCATTTGCTCAAAAAACACATCACTCATGTTGGCATCAAAATGTTGCCCTGTATGTACAATGAGTTCTTCAACTTTAGAAGTTTCGTTGGCTGCATTATAATCTTCAATTGCTCTACTCACTACGGCAGCTTTTACAAATTGTGGTCGCGCGCCAACAATGGTAATTATTTTCATTTTGGTCAGGTTTTAATCTTCTATTCAAAACTAAAGATAAAATATGACTAATTGTTTTTCATCAAAGTTTAAAATGATATCATTTTAATAATTGCATCCCTCAAATCTTCTTTTGCTTTTTATCACGAATCAAAAACTTATTTTTTCTAATAAACTTTTCTGAATTTTCTTACAATAATCAATTTCATATAGAGTTATCAGGTTGTAGTTTTCCATTTAAATATTTCACCTACTCTCCATGAAAAAAATCTTTCTTCTAATATCTGTTTTGTCTTTTTTTATTGCTTGTAATAAAGATATTGCAATTGTTAATACTGAGATTATAATTAATCCATTTGAGCCTGCGCCATTAAATACCATATATACTAAACTGGTTGGAGAGGCCTCTATTGATGGGGTAAATGTGGATATCGATTCATACGAATGGAAAGTACTTGATGGAAATAATCAAGAATTAAGCATTATATCGGCAGATAACGAAGAAATGTTTTGGAGTCCGAAGGATGAAGGAAATTATTTAATTGAAGTACTATAAAGGCCGACAATAAAACACTAACTGAAACCAAACAAGTTAAAGTAGCTCACAGTACCAATTCTTTACAGCAATATTTAGCTGGAGAATGGATCGGTATTGGTTCAGCAGCATTTATTAGCACAAATTGGCAGGCTGAGTTTAATATTGAAAATGATGGTCATTATAGTGCAAGTATTACTAATTCAGTTGACAATGCTATCAGAAATGTTTTTAATAATGGAGATGACACCTTAGATCACATCGATAAACGTTTTACAATTTCTAATATCGATGGCAATGGTTTTGCTTCAGGTACAGTTAAATTTGTTCATTCGCCAGGTACCATTTTAGAATATGAAATTAAAAACTTAAAGTTTTCTGATAATTACCAAAAAGTCTCCTTTACCGTATTGTGGGGTGCAGAAATGACATATGAACTAGAGCGATCTAATGGAGGACCAATTGTCGAAGAACCTACCGAATCAATTCGAATTATACCAGGAGAACTAACAGATTTCTATTCTGAAAACGGTTTCGAACAAGAGTTTTACTTCGAGTCTTCCAATTCAGGTTTATATTCTGTTGCTTGGTTTGATCATTGGTTTGATGATTTTAATGCGGCTATTCATGTTTCAGCATATAATAGCGACAAGTCTAATTATTACTTTCAGAACGAACAGCTTATTCAAAATAACGGTGCTCCATTTCCAATTTTTGTACCTAGTGCCGAACGTGTTAATCTGAGTGTAATAGGCAAAGGAACCTATGGAGTTAAAATCACACCATTAGAAGAAGACGTATCCAACTTATTGACTTTAGATACCCCGAAGGATGTAATTATGAATTTAGGTGATACTCAACTTTTATATTTTGAAGTACAAGAGAATAAAAACTATGAGATTACAGTAGGGAATTCTGTTGATGGAGGCGCATATGATGATGGAGCAGAAACTATGATTTCTATACTTGAAGAAGGTACTGAAGGCTTCTCAGTTTATAAAGAATCAATTCCATCTCCTTGCTGCGGTGGCACAAAATCTTTTTCTGTTACCTCAGAAGAAGCTAAAAAGATTTATTTAGTAATCAATGCAGCTTATTGGTTTAAAGCAAATAAAGTTACTATTGAAATCAAGGAAATCTAATTTTTGGAAATAAGATGAAATTGTTTGTGATTGAGCTATATCAGCTCACCATATAATTGCAACAGTTTCTTTTCTTCTGATTCCCAATTATAGGTGCTTAGTACCGCATTCCTTCCATTTTCACCCATTTCTTTAGCTTTATTTTTATCATTTAGTAATGTTTGAATTGCTTCAGAAATGGCCTTTGGATCTTTAGGATTGATGCAAATTCCACAATCAACCTTTTCTATTATTGCCTTCCATAAATCAAAATTTGAGGCCACTAAAGGTATTCCCTGAGCCATATATTCAAAAAGCTTATTGGGTTGTGAATGTGTATGATTTCCAAAAGGTAAAAAAGTTACAATACCTACTTGTGATTCACGTAAAACTCGTTTTACCTCATCACGATTAATCTGGCCTAAAAAATTAGTTTTATCCCATCCTTTTCTACTTTCTAAGTTTTCTTTGAAAGATTGCGGCGAAAAGCTTCCCGCGAGATTCAATCTTATGTCATCAAGGTTTTCCATTGCGTCAATAACCTCTTCGAGACCTCTAATTTGGGTAATACTGCCAATATAACATACCTCATTTTTTTTGCTTTCCCAGTCGGTTGCTTCGGTATTCAATTCACTAAGTAAAGGGTAGTTATTTATATCTAAAGAAGACTTGTTTAGTTTTGAAAACCGCTGTTGAATATGCGGAGTCGCGGTAATAATAAAACTAAATTTCTTAGCCGCATAATCTTCATACCACTCAATTAATATTGAAATAGGTTTACGAAGAAAATAATTAATGTAATGCTTACTCATTAATTGTCTTGGTAAATCTTCATGGGTATCATAAATAACTTTTTTACCCATCTTCATTAATTTAATACCCGAAGGCATTAGTTCTGCATCATGAAAATGATAGATATCTGCATCTAATTCCAAGCCTTTTTTTAAGACCTCCTTAGTTGTTTTGAAAAATCTATTTAATCTTCTTTTTGATTTTCCGACATCATGAATTTCTATTCCTTTATAATTCTCATAGCCTTTGCCGTCTGCTACCACCAAGTGAACTTGATATCCATTTTTAAACAATGATGCACACTCTTTTAACAAGATTCGAGTATCATACCGATGGTGAACAGAACTCAGATGACATACCTTTTTCATCAATTATATTTACTTATTAAGAAATTACAAACTAAATACTTCTAGCCGTTATTGTGCTTGTTTGGACTTATCATTCAGCACAAAAATAGAAACTATAATCAATGCCAGACCTCCATGGGTTAATAAAACCGTAAAAACCGAGGAGCTTAAAAAAGAAAATAGGGTTAGCACAAAAAGACCAAAATACTTCGCGGGAATTTTAAGGCTGTTTAATACCATAAAATAAATACCAATTATGACGGTGTTAATGACCACGCCCCAACCACCAAAATTCATATACCCTTCTGAAATAAGTCCGTTATTCGCTGACATATCGGGGCGGTTGAAATAGACCTCTCCTATTAAATTGGTTGCTCTTATATCATAGGGGTATTCGACAAAGCCTTTCAATACCGATTGTGACCAATACAAGTAATTATCTTCAAAAAAATCAAGATAACAGATGTCTAATAAGGTGGGTATAAAATGGACTCTCCTGAAGGATAAAATCCAAGGGTAATCGTAGCCAAACAAGGCAAAAATTGTAAATAGAATTACCAAAACACTAGAATACTTTACGATAAATTTTACCGATTGCGCAAAGCTAAAACGATAAAACACTAGAACAACGATCAAGCCTACATAAACAGTTTTATGAGCTCCGAATAAATAAAACAAAATAAGGTACAAAACGCCCACCAGCACCCATATTTTCTTTTTGAGTTCAAGACTAAAAACAATAATGAGTGGAATTATTATTTTGGTAAAAATGGAATACGTATAACCGAAATAAGGGTTGGATAGTTTTCCCATAATTGATCGTGTTTGATACACATCAATCAGCGCTAAATTTTTCAAATTAATATGAGGGCCATATACCAAAAGATAAGGTATTACTCCAATTGTGGTTATCGCCAATAACAGGTATAGCGATTGCGTTTTATTGATTACCGGTATATTGCTAAAATCTACACGTATTTTGGTCAACAAGAATACTGCATAGAAAAAGCCTTGGTGATACCCTAATAATTTTATCGGATACATGGCGGCAGAAGTAAAGGCAATCAACGATGGAATGGTGAGCAGTGCAAAAAAGATAGCGAGCACAATAAACACTAGTTTTGTCTTTTTTAAGGTATTTAGAAAAAACAAATTGATGCCAAATAACACCATGGCAAATACAAAGCGTAGCACCGAAAAATCAAACTCACCGTCGGTTAACTCCGCAATATATTCCCAATAAAAGTAGTGTTTGATCTTGTAATGGTATAAACCCATAAGCAAGAAGAAATACAGGGTAAAATAATGCGATATGGTGAGTTTTAATTTCATGCCTTCGCCTTATCTTCTTGTGGAATAGTAAAAATCAAACATACAATAAATGAAAAAATAGTAATGCCAGAAAAGCGATGAAACATACTTTCAAACATCGAATTGATGAGCAGTAAAACAACCAAACTTAGGTATAAGTTGCGATTTTCTTTGACTACAGACGCCGCTTTGAAAGCAAGCACAAAAATAGCACAAAGCAACAATAGGCCGAACATACCATTCTCTAACCATGTTTGCAACCACAAATTATGGGCGTTATATTGCTCTTGTAATGGAAATTTATAGGCTTTCTGTTGATAAACAGCATTCAATTGTTCTTGTGTTTCCCCTGGGCCATATCCCACTATTGGTTTGTTTTGTATTAAAGTAACAGCAGCATCCCAACTTAAAATTCGTGTGGCAAAACCGAAACGTGCATCTTTGTTAATTGCTAAGGCCCCTTCTGTAATCTTATTTAAACTTTCATGCGATCTGGGGTTCATCCATATAAAAAAAGCAAAGACCAGCCCCATACCTACAACACCAAAAACCTTTTTATTCAACGCGACCTTGGCAAAGAGCACATACAGCACAAATAGCACTGCTAAGGCAATGAAATTCGCTTTGTTTGAAATCAAAAATATGGTCATCACAAAAAGCAGAAGCAACAAAATTCTCATTTTCGTTTGGAACATTTTAGGTTGAAAAAGCAGTATGGCGACCCCTATACATAAATACAACGAAAAATATACCGTTTGGTGTAAAATAGAAAAATAACGGCCAAAGAAGTAGTTGCCTCCATAAAGTATCGATTCAAAAAAACCACGATCAGGCAATACATTTGCCTGAAATATCAGGCTACCATTAACCATATTCAAAGAGCGATAAAGAGCAGCTATTACACAAATCGCAATTGCTACTATTAAACCAAATACCAACATTTTAAACATACGTTGGCGTTCTTGTTTAGTATAGGCATGGATAAAAAAAAGTGCCGGAAAAATTAAAAAAGAAAGTTTTGTTTCTATAAACCGAACATAGGGTACTTCGGATATGAAAAAATTTAAAAAATACGTGCTGTAAAGTATAGGAAGTAAAAGCAGTACTCCTTTTTTAGTATGCTGTAACTTCTTAAGGTTTAAAAGAGACAGTAAAAGCCAAAAACCCAGTGCAATGGTCGCCCACTTTTGGGGCAACGGAACTAAGAAGCAATAGAGTAACGCTCCATACAAATACCCATGTTGCTTTAACTGTTTCACCTAGAAATAACCGTTTAAATAATACCTTCAGATTTTGAAAACGTCTTGATCGTTTTAAATTGGAGTGCGAAGTAAATGCCGTAAAGAACTGTTTCATGAAGTACATAAATCATCAACAGGTCAATGACAGACACTTTTGCAATCGCAGCCGCATAGCCTAAGGTTACAAAGGTGCTAATAAAATATAAGACCTGCCATTTTGATGCGATACGTAGTTTATTCGCAGCATTGAATATCGATGACAGCGGGCTCACTACTAGTTTCACAACAAAACTAAAGGCGAGAATAGCGGCAAACTCACCCGAACGCACCCATTTATCACCAAAAACAAACCCAAACAAAGTTTCCCCAAAAAAGAAAAGTAAGAGACCAATGGGAATACCCATTAACAATAGGGCCAAGGCTGATTTTTTAAAAAATTGAAGGGCTTCGGTATTTCGCTCTGTATTGATTAAAGAAGCTATTTTCTGATAAAAGACATCTTTATAAGAAGTACCTATAAGCGCTAAGGGAGCACTCAAGACCATAAATGTGAGTCCGAAATAACCAAGGTCATCTGTGGTGTAATACCTCGTTAAAATCAATACTAAAGCCTGTAATGAAATGGTGTTAAGAAAAGCAGGCCAGATGCCATACTTCGGATAATCGATATAGGTTTTTGCAACCCCTTTTAACTCTTGCAATGGCAAGCGTTTAAATTGTTGTGGCGCCTTAGAAAAGAGAAATAAGCTTGATGCCAAAATACCTGCAATTTTACCTATGACTAGTCCGAATGCTAATACCTTGGTAAAACCCAAACCTATGGCAGTGACAATATAAGCTACCGATTGCAGCACTTTCGCTATGGCATTAGTAGTAAACGTTTTGTCACGTATAGAAGCGTTGATAAAGGCATTCCATATTCCAAAACACAAAACAAAAGGTGCAACATACATCAGAACCGGTTGTAAATTACTCGGAAAAAAACCTTGAAATAAGGGTAATATTGCGGCTATTGCAACAGTATATGCAAGGGTGATATATACACTAAGGGTAAATATTCTTTCGGCATCTTTGTTTTCTTTGGGTAACACCATCGCCAGATGATATTTACCTCCAACAGCAACGGCAAAAATAGTTGCTACTGCAAAAAAGGAAGTGTAAAGCGCAAAGTCTTCTTCAGAAAATACTCGCGTTAAAATTGGTGTCGCTAAAAACGGTAAGGCCTGCGCCAAACCTGTTCCCACAATTTGGGAAGATACATTTCTCGAAAATTCAGAATTTGAGAAACTCGACCAGATTTTTGAAAAAAAATTGATATAAAATCTTCTTTAGTTATGTTGCCTAACGCTATTTACTATTGGCAGCAAAGCGATGATATTCTCCTTTGAGTCCGACCGGAGTTGCATTTCGAATATCATGTACAATTTCAATGGCTGTTCGGGCTGCTTCCAATCCGTAGCCTTTTCCTGCAAGTATATCTTGATAAACCATCGTATGCAAATCGGTGAAACCACCACTAAACTCTAGTTCTTCGCCGTCAATGGTAATAGATCTATACGTTGTTTGGCCTTTCTCTTTGACTTCTTTAGGAAGGTAATCGGCATTGATTGACAAAAACCATTTTACCCGTGCATTTTCAAATTCGAGGTATCCTGCTGCACGATCTTTTTCGTGAATATGAACCACATTTTCTTGTACGTCACCAAAAATCCAAGAGAGCATATCATAGAAATGCACGCCGATATTGGTGGCTATTCCGCCTGACTTTCCATGATCACCTTTCCAAGACGTGTGGTACCAGTTTCCTCTAGAAGTTAAATACGTCAAATCAACTTCAAATTTGCTGTCTTTTTTAGCATTTTTAACCTTCTCTTTTAAAGCAATAATACTGGGGTGAACCCGCAATTGAAGAATGTTGTAGATCTTTTTACCCGTGTTTTTTTCTACATGTTGTAGTTTGTCAACATTCCAAGGGTTTAATACTAAAGGTTTTTCACAAATAGCATCAGCACCACTTCGCAAAGCGAAACGAATATGTGCATCATGCAGGTAATTCGGCGAACAAATACTTACAAAATCAAGCAAGGTATTCGTCTCATATTTTAATTTTTCAATATGTCGATCAAAACGCTCAAACTCTACAAAGAAATCAGCACCCGGAAAGTACGAATCAATAACCCCCACACTATCGCCTTTATCAAACGCAGCAATTAAATGGTTGTTCGTGTCTTTAATTGCTTTCATATGTCGCGGCGCAATATATCCTGCTGCCCCTATAAGTGCAAAATTCTTCATATTGTTTTTCGGTTGTTTGTTATTTAATTCTAGTAACGTGATCGTCTTTCAGTTCGTATTCTTGTTGGCTTTCTTCACAGACGCCAATGCCCGCATCGTTAAATACTAAGCGATGGCCGTATTCACTCACCCAGCCGATTTGCTTTGCCGGATTCCCCACGAGTAAAGCATAGGGTTTTACGGCTTTCGTAACGACAGCACCCGCGCCTATTAACGCATATTTTCCTATTGTATTGCCGCAAACAATAGTTGCATTGGCACCGATGGAAGCTCCTTTTTCTACGAGCGTTTCTACATAACTATCTCTTCGGATAATTGCACTTCTCGGATTGATAATGTTCGTAAAAACCATTGAGGGACCTAAAAATACATCATCTTCACAATGAACCCCTGAATATATGGAAACATTGTTTTGCACCTTAACGTTGTTGCCTAAAGTGACTTTAGGAGAAATTACCACATTCTGGCCGATATTACATTGCTCCCCTAGGGTACAATCGGGCATGATATGTGAAAAATGCCAAATTTTTGAACCTTTACCAATCGTACATCCGTCGTCAATAACGGCAGTTTCGTGAGCAAAATAATCGGTGTTAGGCATAGGTTTTAAGAACTTAAATTATTGTAAAACACTGTTTTTAGGTCTGGCAGCTAAAGTACGATAATTCTGAGCTTTTTCAAGGCGCACTTTATCTTGCAATTCATTTTCAAACAAGATCTTTTTTGCAAATCCGTACCAGGTCATGGCTTCCCCATCGGTAAAATGGTGAATACCGTAGGCTTCGCTTTTGGTTTGTATCAAATTCATCATGTAGGCCGCCAAATTATTAGCATTGGTAGGGCAACCTGTTTGATCGGTGGTAATGGTTAAAACTTCTTCGGTTTCCGCTTTTTGCACAATGGTCTTATAAAAGTTTTTACCAAACTCAGAATACAACCATGAGGTTCGAACAATAAAATACTTGTTTAAAGTTTTTTGAATGAACTGTTCTCCTACCAATTTTGATTTGCCATAAACATTAATAGGATTAGTCGCATCTGAAGTGCTGTAGGGATCATTTTTAGTGCCATCAAACACGTAATCTGTTGAAACGTGTATCAGAATGCAATTTTGTTCTGAACAAGCCTTAGAAAGCTTTTCTACAGCATCTGCATTAATTGCAAAGGCCAATTCTGGTGTTTGTTCTGCTTGTTCGACATTAGTGTATGCAGCGCAATTGATACAATAATCAAAATGCTTTGTGGCCATTACTTTCTGAATGTGATCATCATCGGTAATATCGAACTGCTTTGAATTATAGAAATCAAAAGCGATTTCAGGGTATTGGTTTTCTATTTTGCGAAGGCATTGCCCCAATTGTCCATCAGCCCCAGTTACCAATATTTGTATCATGAATACACCGATTTAAATGTAGGTAAGGCACGGTCTTTCGGGGAAAGCAATAGCGATTTTTCAGGAAGTTGCCAGTCAATATTTAGGGTTTCATCCTTATATAAAATACCCGCTTCTGATGGTTGATGGTAATAGTTATCGCATTTGTACGCAAATGTCGCTTCTTCAGATAGGGTTAGAAATCCGTGAGCCATACCTTTTGGTATAAAAATGGATTTAAAATTTTCACCAGAGAGAACGAGTGTAAAGTGTTGCCCAAATGTTTCGCTATCTTTTCGTAAATCAACCACTACATCAAGTACTTTACCATTTATAACCCGAACCCATTTTGATTGAGCATAGACTCCTGTTTGCAAATGCAGGCCTCGTAAAACGCCTTTTTTTGAAACGGATTGATTGTCTTGCACAAAATCAATGGATTGCCCTATGGCTTCCTCAAACTTCGTTTTGTTGTAGGATTCTAAGAAAAACCCACGATCATCTTTAAAAACTTGAGGTTCTAAAATAAAACAGCCCTGAAATGGAGTAGCAGTAACTTTCACAATTTTCTTTTATTTGAGCTCTTTTAGGTAAGTACCATAACCACTTTTAAGTAAAGGTTCTGCCAGTTGTAGCAATTGTGCTTTACTGATGTACCCCATTTCATAAGCGACCTCTTCAATAGCGCCCACTTTAAGTCCTTGACGCTCTTGAATGACTTCAACCAGCTGTGAAGCTTGCATTAAGGAGCTAAAAGTACCCGTATCAAGCCAAGCCGTGCCACGATCAAGAATACTTACTTGCAGTGCTCCTTGCTCTAAATACGCCCGATTGACATCTGTTATTTCGAGTTCACCTCGAGGACTCGGTTGAATATTCTTTGCTATTTCAACCACTTTATTGTCATAAAAATAAATGCCTGGAACCGCATAATTTGATTTCGGCTTCAAGGGTTTTTCTTCTATAGATATTGCAATACCATTGTTGTCAAATTCAACCACTCCGTATCTTTCGGGATCATTAACGTGGTACCCATAGATAATGCCACCTTCAGGATTGTTATTCTGTTGCAACAATTTTGCTAATCCTGATCCGTAGAAAATATTATCTCCGAGAATAAGTGCGACTTTGTCGTTACCGATAAACTTTTCTCCAATGATAAAAGCTTCCGCCAATCCGTTCGGATTTTCTTGAACCGCATATCGAAAATCACAGCCCAATTGTGATCCATCACCTAATAACTTTTCAAACAACGGGGCATCTTGTGGTGTGGTAATGATCAGAATGCTTTGAATACCTGCAGACATCAACGTTGCCAAAGGATAATAGATCATTGGCTTGTCATAAATCGGCATCAATTGCTTACTCACTGCCAAAGTAATGGGGTGTAATCGTGTACCTGAACCGCCTGCTAGTATGATTCCTTTCATTTTATACTTTTTGGTATTTATTTAAGTACCACTGCACCGTTTTTTCTATGCCTGAATCAAAATTTTCGTCGGCCTTCCAACCTAATTCACTTTCAATTTTCGTTGCATCAATAGCGTACCGATAGTCATGACCCAACCGATCTTTTACAAAACTGATTTGCTCTGCGTAACTGCCGGTTGCTTTGGGTTGTAAATCATCTAAAAGGTCACAAATCTTTTGAGCGATATATAGATTGTTATGCTCATTAGAACCCCCAATGGCGTAGGTTTCTCCAACCACTCCTTTTTCATAAACTAAGGCAATTCCCTTGCAATGATCAAGTACATATAGCCAATCGCGAATATTGGTGCCGTCACCATAAATAGGAATCGGTTCTTCGGATAAGGCTTTTCTTAGTATGGTAGGAATTAGTTTTTCATTATGCTGTTTGGGTCCGTAATTATTTGAACAATTGCTTGTCACTACTTTCAACCCATAGGTGTGAAAATAACTGCGCACCAAAAAATCGGATGCCGCTTTTGAAGCACTATACGGACTATTAGGCGCATAAGCCGATGTTTCAGAGAATAAGCCTTCTTTACCCAAACTACCATAAACCTCATCGGTAGACACATGATGGAATCGGGCCTTTTCAAACTCAGGCATCACCTCATTTGGTGCTTTCATCCACTTTCTTTTGGCCGCTTCTAATAACACAAAAGTGCCTTCAATATTGGTTTTGATAAAACTATCAGGACTATGTATAGAATTGTCAACATGTGATTCTGCCGCAAAATGAATGACAGAACCGATATTGTACTTTTCAAAAATATCAGCGACAAGTTCAACATCACAAATATCACCTTCAACAAAAGTATAGCGATCACTATTTTCTACTTCACTGAGGTTTTGAAGATTACCGGCATAGGTGAGTTTGTCAAGATTTACAACTTGAACCGCTGGGTTTTTTTGCAAAAAATAAGGGATGAAGTTGCTGCCAATAAAACCAGCACCCCCAGTAATTAAAACACTTTGCTCAGAATTCTGCACACCCATTGTTACTCGATTTCTTTTGCTTTACGATTTAAGTATTTTAAAAAGGATATCATTAGAAAACCGATCACCAAAAGTGTAGGAATTAAAAAGTACGTTTGATTAAAAAATGATTTTTTAACCTGCTGCGTCTTCCCAAAGTTTAGAATGCTTAGCACTCCATTTTGTTGGGTTATTTCTAACTTTTTGACTTTAACCTCTTTTAAAAGATCGTTTTTCATATTCAATAATGAAGGAACATTTAAAGTATTTTCCTTTTCCATGTACACCACCTCAGAACCCGACTTTTGTTTTTCGCTTAGCAAGGATTTAGAATAGTTTGCAACTAACTCATCTACCTGTTTTACCAATTGCAAGTTCTCTTCTATTCTAGCTTGTGCATTCTCATTGTAGACGGCCTTCAAATCATTAAAATACTCATTAGTATTAATGTAAGTCATCAACTTCTCAACAATAGCAGGCCCTGTTTGAAGATCTTTATAGGTAAAGGTAATTTTATAATCAATCACACTTTTTTCAGATAGTTCTGAGCGTAAAATGTCGATCACAAAACTTTCGTCTTTGAAGTTCTCTAAAACCTCTAAATACTTCATTTCATTGAGTTCAGAATCATCTGTTTTAACCTCATCTGTTTCAATGGCTTCCACAGCGATGGTAAACCCTTTGAGGTCTTCAATAGCTATATTCATGGCATCGAAATAGCCTTCATTTTTGGCTTTTATATTCGCAGCAACCTCATCTACGACATCAAACAAATAGTTTTTGCTTTCAAAATTTGGCCTGACAATTACATCAGTTTTTAGCTTTTTAGAAATAATTTGTGTTAAACCAAAACTTATGGCAACCCCTAAAATTACGAGTCCGATCAACTTAATACTGTTGCGGCGTAAGTATATAAATACTCTAAGAAAAAAATTGCCTATACTTTTAAAACCACTTTTAATAAGTTTCAATAGTTGGCCCAAATCTATCTCATCAGATGCTTGGTTGTTGGGTTCGAACTGGTCTGCCATTGGTTATGAGTTGAAAATTTGTTTCAATATTTTATCTGTAATCAAATACGTTGGTTTCACCCCTGTTGTACCTAATCCGCCAGAGGCAAGGGTACTACCTGTTTCTAAAGGGTTATCAGAAGCATAATAAGCATAGCGTACTTTTACGTTATCACCAATACTTTTTCGAATTTTGGAGGCCGACTGAATCGCTTTTTGATAATGAACACCTTCCATTTCTAGGCCTATCACATTCCATGTAGACTGGTGGAAGAATTTCAGAATGTCTTTGTTTTGCAGTGAGGTACCCAAAACGGTAACCATAGTACCTTCAAAAACTTGCAGTCCGTAACCCTCAAAATCTGCCGCACACAGCTCATTTTCAAAAGGATAATTATCTGCGGTGCCTTCAAAAATATGTGCAGAAGGAATCATTAGATCTCCTTTGCCACCTTCTAAAATACCTGCTTTACCCATTATAGAAATGGATGCTATATTTAGGTAATTGGCTTTTTTATTGCCATCTACAAAAGGTTTCAGAAACTCATCAATTGTCTCATAAGCCTGTTCTCCGAAGGCATAGTCCATCACAAAGATAACAGGTTTCTCATTTTCTGAAATTCCTTCTTTCAATTCATAGCAACAGGCATCTTTTCCAATTTTCGCCATATCAAAAATTTGTACATCGATATTGGTGCCTGAAACATCATCTATAGCGATCATGCCATTCTTTTTTGCTAATGCTTCTACCTTATCGCGCAAAGACTTATTGCCCGAGGAGCTAAGCGCCTCATAAATTTCTAAACTTGCGGTGTCTTTAAACTCTTTTTTGAGTGCCGTACGTGCAAATAAAGAATTCATTACACTGTGCATGTTAGCACTGATTATGTGAATTGGGCGACCCAACAAATTTTCTTTCTTAAGCGCTAATTTTATGGTATCTGCCCAGCGCTCACCGTGAATGTGGTGCCCCAAACGTTCGCGTAATTGTGCGCTAAAGGTAATTACTCTTTTCTCACCCGTTACCTCTTCTTCGATAGCTAATTTTCCGAGCCACCAAACTATTTTAAGAAACCGTTCAGGGTTATCTTTCGTTGCGAATTTTTCGTAAATCCATAGGACTTCTTCGAAACTTCTTCCTAAAATATTAGCCGTATGAATTAAGGCTACTTCACGTTCTGCTTGACTTAATTCGTCTTTAGTTGCTGCAGCTTCAAGCTTTGACCAATCACGAATGGTTTTGTCAGTATCTTCGATTAAAACGCGCTTGCATATTTTTTCAGATTCAATAAATAAAAACGTCAAGTGCGTCAAAATATCATAAATATCAGATCGCCCTCGAGTGATTTCAATATTCATTTGTTCATCGTCAATACGATAACAATTTCTTCTTCTCTTAGGAGGTACAATGGGTGTGAAGTGTGATTTTCCATACCCTTCATCAGAGGTTAGATTAATATAGCGACATTGTTCAATACCTTCAGGCAAACGTTCTAAAACATATATTAATCCGTTAAATTCTGCTTTCTCTTCGGCTACGGTACCATAAATTTCTGGTCGTAATTGTAGTAGAGCATTTTTTAAAGATTCGCCAGAAACACCTGTTGGTTTATAAAATCCGCGATTAAATAAGTGACGCATCGTAATGTATAATCGCTCAATGGCGTTCGTTGATTCTTGCGCGCGTGTGGTATTCATTGTTTTGCCCATGAAAGAATTTCAAGCAAAATTACAAATAAAAATCAGGTTTTGCTTACCTATTTAGGCTTCCACCTTTTGAAGAGATAGAACCTCTGCTACCTTTCGATCATTACTTAAGCGCTGCACTTTATTTTGCCCCCCTAATTTACCAATCGCTTTCATATATGCCTGAAAGCCTCCTTTTTTGATTGCAGTAATTTTTAGGGTCTGCAGTATTTTACCATCAATCAAATCAAAATAATAACTATTCTGTTTTTGTAGGGAGGAATCAAGGGTTTGAATAAATGCAGCAGTATCGGTGGGCGATTTCTCAAATTCAATAAACCACTCGTGATACGGCAGTTGATCACCATCTGGAGTAATTTGTGGTGCTACTGTAAACTCATTTACTAAGGCATCTGAAGAGGCAATTGCCTCTTGCATTGCTTGTTCAACTTCTTTTGCAATAACATGTTCTCCAAATGCCGATATAAAATGTTTAATCCGTCCGGAAACGATAACTTTATAGGGCTTAACAGAAATAAACTGAATGGTATCTCCAAGATTATATGCCCATAATCCAGCATTGGTAGAGATAATCATTACATAATTTACATTTAACTCAACGTCTTTCAATGTTAGCCTTTTCGGATGCTCCTCAAAAAATTCATCTGCCTTAATAAATTCATAGAAGATTCCGGAATTTAGAAGCAATAACATTCCTTTTTCCTTTTGGGAATTTTGGTAGGCAAAAAAGCCTTCACTGGCAGGAAAGAGCTCAATACTATCCACTTTTCTTCCGATCAGATTTTCAAACTTTGAGCGATAAGGCTCGTAATTTACCCCGCCATAAATGAAAAGCTGAAAGTTCTTAAATAAGTCACCGATATTTTGATTGGTACGTTCTTGGAGTTTTTCAAAATACATTTGCACCCACGAAGGTATGCCCGCAATAACCGTCATATCTTCTTGCCTTGTTTCTTCAACAATAGCATTCACTTTGGTTTCCCAGTCTTCAATACAGTTCGTTTTCCAACTTGGTAGACGATTCTTCTGCAAATAATTTGGCACGTAGTGGGCTGAAATTCCTGAGAGACGACCAAATTGAATTCCGTTTTTCTCTTGCATTTCAGGGCTTCCCTGTAAAAAAATCATTTTACCATTAACGAAACTAGTATTACCCGTTTCATGAATATAATTCAAAATGGCATTTCGAGATGCTTCTACCTGATGCTTGATTGATGCTTTGGTAATCGGTATGTATTTCGCACCTGAAGTAGTACCTGATGTTTTAGCAAAATATAGCGGTTTTCCAGGCCAGAGCACATTTTCTTTTCCAGCTACCACTTGTTCAACATACCCCTTCAAGCCTTCGTAATCGCGAACGGGTACATGATTAACGAAATCAGCATGCGATTTAATGTCAGCGAACTTATGATCTTTACCGAATGCCGTGTTTTTAGCATTTTGAATCAATTCTGTAAATAATTTTTCTTGGGTTTCAATAGGGTTATTCACCCATTTCGAGGTCTCTTTTGCAATGCGCTTTGCGAAAATTTTAGCTCCAATTGATTTCAGTGACATCTCTAATTATTTAAAATCAATAAAATCAAGGGGGTTCAAGGGGGTGCCCTTATCCCACAGTTCAAAATGAAGATGCGGACCTGTTGTAAATTCTCCAGTGTTACCTACCGAAGCAATCACTTCTCCCGCACGAACCATATCACCTTGACTCTTATTTAAAGAGCCGTTGTGTTTATATACACTTAATAGTCCGTCTTTGTGCTCTAAAATGATCACATGACCTGTATCGGCGGTCCACTCTGCAAAAATTACCATACCATTAGCGGCTGCCTTTACAGGTGTTTCACGTGGTGCTACAACATCAACGGCATAGTGCTTCTTGCGCGCATCATAATTCTGACTTACGGTTCCACTAATGGGAGGAAACAAAACCACATCAGATTTTACCGAATTTTGCTCAAACAAATTGTATTTATCTTCAAGCGCAACTTGCGCGCGTAGTAAAGAATCTTGTTTTATAGGTGTTAGATCTACTGTTGAAGGGTCAAGTTTGAATTGTTCGCGTAACGAATCTCTATTGATTTCATTGTTTTCAATATCGCCGGTCAACACCTTGCGAATATTATTTAAATACCGATTGTTATTATTTAAGACTCGAACCAAAGAATCTGTTTCAAAGGTTAAATCAGCTGCTTGCTTTTTTAGTTTGTTTGATGAGTAGCCCGGTATATACTCTCGTAACGGAGTAAAAGCAATAAGCAAGGTGGTTAAACCAATAAGCCCTATAATACATAGAGAGCCTGTAACAAATACATTTAACCTACTTAACTTAAAAGAAATCTTTTCTTCAAAAGTACTCTCGTTTAAAATAACTAAACGGTACTTATGCAGTAACTTTTTCTTTATTTCTTTTCTTTTTTTAACCTTTTTGGCCATGCACAAATATAACGTTAGAATTTAATTTGAAATGCCTTGCTTCAAATTTTATGACTTCATCAAGAGACATTGAAGCTAATAATTTCTTGCAAGTAGTTCTTATATTCAAATTAAAGCAATTAAATTATTCTGTCTACGTTAGGTATTTACAATCAAAATGCTAAACTTCTGTTTAGTTTTTTGTTATCTTTGAATTTCACATAAACAATAAAATCTATGTTAGCTCAACAAATTTTTTTAGCCATTGGCGCCCCTCAAATCATATTGGTGGTTGTGGTTGTACTTCTTTTGTTTGGAGGAAAAAAGATTCCTGAATTAATGCGTGGATTGGGCAGTGGTATCAAAGAATTTAAAGATGCTTCAAAAGACGATGAAAAATTAGAAGAAAATAAAGATTAGTACACTTTAAACCTTATACAAACCCCTTGATGTAGCTACATCAAGGGGTTTTTTATTTTCAGAGCTTTACCTACCAAAAATACGCGAAGTGCGCTTCATATATTCAAGTTTATCTATTAACAAAAAGCCTCATTCACAATCGTTGATTCAAAGAAATTTTTTCTAAAGACTAAGCCGATTACTTCTTAGGTCTGTGATTTCACCTATGCCAGGCGATTTTTAAGTATACGAAACGATGAAATTAAACGTTAACTACAAATGGAACTATGCTATCTATTTGTTAAGGCTTTCACGCTTACACCAGAAATAAAAAGCTTTTCGAATCTATTGTAAATAAACACCTACAACATCTAAAACCAAAAAAAGAATATACAAAAGGCTTCAAATAGTAAAAACTGTTTAATAAGGGCTTTTAAAATTCCCCAGATTCATAACAACCAAATCATGAAAAGACTAATAACCACCTACTTTTATCTAGCATCTTTAGCTTTGGCGGCGCAAACTGCGGGCAATTTAGATCTCGATTTTAATGACGGTTCACTTACTTCCGATTTTTCATCAGCACAAATCACCACTGAAGAAGACATTTCAATAAATGACACTTTTGAAGAAGCTGCTAAGAAAAACAACATTCCTTATCGCTCTTTTGATGGTTTAACAGATGTTGAAGATGGTTACTATGTAATTGCCGGAGTTTACAATGAAGGTAGAAATCTTAAAAAGGCTATTAAAAAATTAGTTAAAAAAGGTTTTAATGCTGGGTCTATTGAAAATCCTGATACTAATTTAAACTACGTTTATTTAGAAAAATACCCTTTTGGTTTAGAAGCTGTTGATGCCTGTGTGAGCAATTTTGATGGATTATATGATGAAGATGTTTGGATTTTAAATGTTGAAAACGGTATCTCACCAGATGCTTATGACCCTTATGCGAATCAACAAGTAGAAGCCAACGATGCATCTGCAAAAAAAGAAATGGCAAAAACGGTATCTGTAGAAGAGGTCAACTATGATCTACTAAATGAACCGGGTAATATAGACCAAATTGAAGGTGAGAAACCAAATAGAACAAAGCTAATTCAAAGAGCCGATCATTATTTTGATAAAATGTGGTACGCTGAAGCTGCTGCTTTGTACGAAGAAGCTTTACAAAAAGGAGACAAGAACTATTCTTATGAAATAATTCAAAAGGCTGCTGATTCGTATTACTTTAATACTAATATGGAAAAAGCCTATGAGTGGTATAATTTATTATACACACAGTATGGTAAAGATATGTCGGCAGATAATGTTTTTAAATATGCACATTCGCTAAAAGGCACTGGCAAATACGGACGATCTAAAAAACTTATGCGTTTGTACCAGAAGAAACTAGATAACGGTGATATAAGTCAATATGATAGCCAGAAGTCACTGCCAAATGAAATGGTTTTAGATAATATCTTAAACTCTAGTCGTGAAGATTATGAAATTAAAAACTTAGCGATTAACACAGAATATTCCGATTTTTCACCGATGTTCTTAGATTCTACGCAAATCGTTTACGCGACTGCAAAAGATTCTTCTTTTTTAAATACCAGACGGTATAAATGGAATAATCAACCATACCTTGATTTATACGTTGCTAAAATCAATAAAGAAACACAAGACTTAAAAGATGCGATCAAATTCTCTAAAAAAATAAATACTAAGTATCATGAAGCTTCGGTAAGTTTTTCTCCAGATAATCAAACCATGTATTTTACTAGAAACAATTATGGTAAAAAACTTAGAAGAGATAAAAATGGTGTAAACAACTTGAAAATATACATGTCTAAAAAAGTAGGTGACGAATGGACAGAAGCTGTTGAAGTACCTTTTAATAGTGATGATTATTCTACGGGTCATCCGGCATTGAGCCCGGATGGGAAACAGATGTACTTCGTTTCTGATATGCCTGGAAGCATTGGACAAACCGATATTTTTGTTGTTGACATTCTTGGTGAAAATCGTTTTTCAGAACCTAGAAATTTAGGACCTGAAATAAATACAGAACGTAAAGAAATGTTTCCATTCATTAATGATCAAAAATTATACTTCTCCTCTGATGGGCACACAGGGCTAGGTGGTTTAGACGTTTATGAGGTAGCCTATACTGAAGAAGGTTTCGCTAAAGAAGTTAAAAACTTAGGACAACCCATTAATAGTAATAAAGATGATTTTTCATATATCGTTAATGAAGAAAACCAAAAAGGTTTCTTTGCCTCAAACCGAGCCGACGGAAAAGGAGATGATGATATTTATTCATTTAAGAGATTGATTGTAGAAGAAGTTCCTGAAATGAACAATGCAATTGCAGGCGTTGTAACTGAGCTAATTACTGGTGATATTATGCCCCAGGCTCTAGTAGAATTACTTGATGAAAATGGAATAAAATTAAAAGAAGTAGTTACCGAAGATGATGGTAGTTTTGTTTTTGAGGATCTTGAAGCTGATACGAAATACACGATTAAAGCAACAAAAGACACCTATTTTGAAAACACACAAGAGGTAACCAGTATTGAAAATGATACGGTTAATGTTGCCGTAGAAATGAAGCGATTGAAAGAAATGATTGCTATTGAAGATGGTATTAAGAAGTTGAAAACCGAAATGATTTACTTCGATTTTGATAAATCTTATATTCGAAATGATGCCTCTAAAGAATTAGATAAACTAGTTGAAGTTATGACTGAATACCCAGAAATGGTGATTAAAATTGAATCACATACCGATTCAAGAGGTAAGCGGGCATACAACAAGTACTTATCTGACAAGCGTGCAAAATCTACCAGAGCATATATTATCTCAAAAGGTATAGCACCAGAACGAATAGAAAGCGCAATCGGATACGGAGAGGAACAATTACTAAATGGTTGTGATGGAAGCGTAGCATGTACAGAACAAGAACATTATAGAAACAGACGTTCAGAATTTATTATAGTAAACATGTAATAAATAGAAATCTTATCATAGATCTAGAGGCCGCAACTACTTAAGTTGCGGCCTTTTTTTTGTTTAAATGTTATCTTTTAATACCGCTTTAAACTAGTGTATTATCACAACTATCAGCTCTTTTCAACTTTCACAACACCTTGGTATAAATTCACAACAAATAGCTACAAAAAGATACCTAAAGCATCAATTTCGAGTTATATATAAACCTATAACTGAATGTATTATCCCAAACTCCAAATCTTATGAAGAATGTCCTACTTATTAAAGAAATTTACCTAGAAGCTTTTAAAAACCTAGGCACAAAATTTGTGAAATCATATTTTAAAGCCTTTTCATGGTTTTGTTTTGTTAGCTTCTTAATTGTGCTCTATGCCTTTATTTTTAGAGTTGTTACAGGCTTTGCTTTCGATTAACCCATTATAACTTAACCAACCTAACCACAAAAGAACTCCCATTAAATCGGGAGTTTTTTTATGTCTTCTATGCAACAACTAACTTCGAATTTTAAGAAACTAAAACACCTTTCTTTCGTCTAAGAAAAACACCCGTTGACGAGTAAATACTTTTTTGATAAAATTCATCAATTTAAAGTGACCATACATCTAATAGATTCTTTATGAGCTAGTTAAAAATCACATCTTTGGTTTATCAAGAATTTCAACCCAAAGAAATCATGAAAAAACTTTTAGTTTTAAGAGATATTTACAAGGAAGCATTTCAAGATTGGACTCAAAAGCACTATGAGCGGTATTTTAAAGCGTTTTCAGCCTTTTGTTTCATCATGCTGATTATAGGGGTAAATGCGTTTGTATTTCGCCTAGCAACAGGTTTTAACTTTTAAAGGACATTCTTATATAACCAACCCAAAAAACGCTCTTAATCGGGCGTTTTTTACTTTTCAATATTCTTCTTTTGAAAACGAAGCGTTTTTAAAATAGCTTCAAGGCGAAACATATCGTCTCTTTTGTTCGTTGCAGGGGCAAAAGTAAAGCCCTCTACCACCATATATCTATCATTTGCCTTATCATTTAAGATATATGTTAAGAACGGACCTGCCATAGGGTAATTCTTAATATCCCAAACGCCGCGTACTTCGATTCCCTTTATTCCTCCTATTTCTATTGGAAAAACAGAAGGTGAAAATGCCGGCTCAGTACGCATATATGTTGTTTTATTAGGAACATCAGGCCCAGGTACATGCAACTTTCCAATAGAATCACGCATTTTAATAATATCATGAACCAAAGTTGAATCGGTGGCGAAACTAGATGAAGGCATAGTGTAGGCAATAATATTCATATGGCCTTTTTGAATCTCACGATCCATCCAAACAAAATTATCTTCTTGAACTCCCACTTTATAAATTGAAGGAACACTCATCGAAATATTAAATTTTTCTTCTAAAACGCCTTCTGTATTCAGTGATTTAAGCAATCTTTTTTGAGTTTCAACCAACTCGGTATTCTTAAAAACTGCAATGGCTTTTTCTGCTTTTGAATCAATATGAGCAATTAACGCTTCATTCGTTGGAGCTTTAATAATTACTACATTTTGAGGTGTTGCGTATTTATCGTTGTTTAATCCAGATTCATTCACAGAATCTTTTTCTACATAAATAATGGCTCTAGAATTTCGAATTGCACCAGTAAAGACTTTAGGTGGTACATGATTTAAAGTGAAAATTGATTCATTCCAAGTTAGTCCGATAGCCGGAGCCGCAAAATGTTCTCTTACTTTGTCACCAACTTCACCTTTCCACAATTCGTTGTCCATAACCACGGTGATTTGGTTTATGGCGCCAATAGAACCAGGTAAATAGGATTGTTTTTTACCGTTGTTACAAGAAAGAAAAGCGAATAAAGTAACAATAGAAAGCAGTCTAAAAATAGTCATAATAGTGTCTTTTAGTTGGAATTAACAAGCGCACAATTTTAGTTTTGTGCCAAGTTTTAAATTGTTACCACTAATACCGTTCCATTTTCGCAAAAGTGCTATGGTTACTCCAGAATATTTTTGAGAAATGGTCCAAAGCGAGTCACCGCTTTTAACCACATGAATTTTATCTGCAGGAACATTAGACAAATTCACCGGTTTTTTTGCAGGTGTTTTCTGCTGAGAAGCAACGGCTACTCCTCTTCCTCCTCTTGGGTAAATTGTAAGTCGTTGACCTATTCTTAGATTATTACTTCGTAGCCCATTCCATCGTTTAATTTGACTAACACCAACACCATACCTTTCGGCAATTTTTCCTAAAAAATCACCACTCTTTACTTTATATCGAATTCTATTTTGCTCAGCAGCTTTAACTAAAGCAGGCAATGGGCTTTCTTTGCTCTTCAGCTCTTTTGCTACATGTGCGTAAATAGCTTCTTCATTAGAAACAAACTTTCCCATGACATCTCTCGGTAAACGAAGCGCATATTTCTTTCCTTTAACATAAGGAATTACACGAAGCTTATACGAAGGATTTAACACCTCTAATTCTTCTTTCGATATACCCACTAATTCAGAAATTTGATCGAATGTAATCAAGCTCTTTACATGAATGGTATCTGTTTCAAAATATGGTCGTTCTACTTTTTTACCTTTCAAGCCATGTTCTTCAGCGTACTCAAAAATGTACATTGTAGCCAAAAATGCGGGAACGTAACCCGCTGTTTCACGGGGCAGATTTCGTCTTAAATTCCAATAATTTTTATATCCACCTGATCGCCGAATAGCCTTATTTACATTACCAGGACCTGAATTATACGCTGCCAAGGCCAAATCCCAATCATTAAATATTCGATACACTCTATTTAAATATTCACAAGCGGCCCTTGTTGATTTAATAGGGTCACTTCTATCATCAACATAACTATTAACCTCAAGGCCATGTTCTTTACCAGTACCATACATAAATTGCCATAGCCCAGTTGCCCCAACTCTAGATCTTGCTTTAGGATTTAACGCAGATTCAACAATCGCCAAATACTTCATTTCAATAGGAATATTGTGATTGTCAAACTCTTGCTCGAACAATGGAAAATAGAACTGGCTCACGGTAAGCATTCTTTCCATCAGATCTCGTTTTCTTGTTAGAAAAGATTTTATAACATTTTCTAAGGAAGGATTGTAAACGACATTGAATGGGGTTTTTTCATTCAATAGTGCCAAGCGCTTTTTTAAGGTGTCAGTATTTATTTCGGCTGGATACTGCGTTTCGGTATCAAGAGTGGAAACTTCAGCATACATATCATCAAACAAAGCCGCACTTTCATACAGTTCCTTCATCCAAATACTGTCATATTTTGCAGCCAAAGGATTGTCTTGAAGGTTGTAAGCCCCTTCATCTCCATCTTTAAGTAAAACAAGAGGATTGTCTTGAAGACTTTTTTCACTAGCCATTTGCTCCATCTGCTGTACGCCTTTCAAGTCTACTACAGCAGTGTCTATTACGCTCTTACTCTTAGAAATTAAGGTGCTATCTTGCTCTTGAGCAATACTCACAAACATTCCGAATAGAAAGAATATTTTAAGAATTGAGGTGTCTTTAAGGGTCATAAACGGTTCTATAATTAATAGGGGGCTAACGAAAATCGTATTTTTTTCTGGAAGAATAAAATTTTAAATCGTTAAAAACCCCTAAATTACAGCAAAGGCTGTTTATCGATAACGCCTTTATTAACCGATTATTGCAGCGATTCCGGGTAGTGTTTTACCTTCTAGACTTTCAAGCATGGCACCACCACCTGTAGAGACATAACTTACTTTATTTTCGAATCCAAATTGTTTTACTGCTGCCACTGAATCGCCCCCACCAACAAGAGAAAAAGCTCCATTTTTGGTAGATTCATCAATAAAATTACCAATGGCAATAGTTCCTTTGTCAAAACTATCCATTTCAAATACCCCAACTGGCCCATTCCATAGTATGGTTTTACTCTTTAGAATAACCTCTTTAAAGTTTTCAAGAGTTTTAGGTCCGGCATCTAGTCCTTGCCACCCATCAGGAATTTTATCGACATCAACAACTTGAGTATTCGCATTATTGCTAAAATCATCAGCAGCCAAAACATCAACAGGAATATGAATTTGCACTCCTTTTGCTTCTGCTTGCTTTAAAATCTCCATAGCTAATGGCATTTTATCATCTTCACAAATTGAATCTCCAACCTGCCCTCCTTGTGCTTTAATAAAGGTATATGTCATACCGCCACCAATAATTAAATGATCTACTTTATCAAGTATATTCTCAATAATGGTAATTTTAGATGAGACTTTTGCACCCCCAAGTATTGCCAAAACAGGCTTCTCACCTGTTTGCATAACCTTTTCTATTGCTTCAATTTCTTTGGCTAATAAATATCCGAAACACTTATTGCCTTCAAAAAATTGAGCTACCACCGTAGTTGAAGCGTGAGCCCTATGAGCCGTGCCAAAAGCATCATTAATATAAACATCACCTAATTTCGAAAGCTGTTCTGCGAAGTTTTTATCTCCTTTAGTTTCTTCATTGTGAAAGCGTAAGTTTTCTAAAAGTAACACTTCACCCGGTTTCAAATCAGCGGCGACTTTTTCTGCTGCATCGCCAACACAAGTCTCGCTAAATTTTACTTGAACACCGATTATTTCAGAAACAGTTTTACAAATATGACCCAATGAAAGGTCTTTATTTTTCTCTCCTTTTGGTCTTCCAAGATGACTCATTAAAATAGCACTTCCGCCATCTTCTAAAACTTTAATTATTGATGCTTTAGCAGCTTCGATTCTAGTGGTATCAGTTACGTTAAAATCAGCATCTAATGGTACATTAAAATCTACTCGAATTAAAGCTTTCTTATTTTCAAAATTAAAGTCGTTAATAGTCTTCATGTGGTCTGTTTTTAAGAGAAACGCAAATGTAAAGATTTAAAACTTTCGTTTGAAGAGACAGGTATTATATTTATGTTGCATTATTCATTTTTTTAGACTCATTAGTCGGTTTTTGACAATTTAGTTGTTAGCACAGCATTTAATTCTTGCACATGGTAAACATTCAAAAATCGAACAAACTCATTAAAAATGGGTGCTGTCGCTGTTTTTAATGAAAAACAAACCATCGGGTCGGTTGTAAATACATAACATTGGGCGAATTTAAGTGCGTTAAAATGTCACATTTACTTAAGTCTAAAATGTTATATTTGACGGATGCTGTTTAAAGATATTTTAGGCCTTACACATATAAAAAATCACCTCACTTCAAGTGCTGATGCAGGCCGTATACCACACGCTCAAATGTTTGTTGGACCAGAAGGATGTGGAACACTTTCTATGGCATTGGCTTACATGCAATATATCGTTTGTGGTAATCAAAATGGTGAAAATTCAGGAGGCAATTCTGCATGTAATTTGAAGTTTAATTCCCTAACACATCCTGATTTACATTTTGCTTTTCCGGTTGCAAATTCAAGCAAAGTAAAAAGTCATGCGGTTGCAAATCATTACATGGAAGAATGGCGGCAATTTGTACAAGAACAACCTTATGGAAATCTGTTTGATTGGTATCGATGTATCGGTATAGAAAAAAAACAAGGACAGATAGGAGTTGATGAAGCATCGGAAATTGTAAAAAAACTAACCTTAAAATCGTATGAAGGGGGCTATAAGGTCATGCTTATTTGGATGGCCGAAAAAATTAATAATGCTGCCGCAAACAAACTATTAAAACTTATTGAAGAACCTCCAGAGAAAACTGTTTTCATTTTAATAACAGAAGATGAAGAGCAAATCATTCAAACCATAAGATCTCGTTGTCAAATTTTACATTTTCCACCCTTAGCAGAAGAGGCAATTGCAAACGGATTGGTAACAGAAGGTTTGTCAAATGAAGAAGCGCAAAGATTAGCTCATGAAGCCAATGGTAACTATAATAAAGCGCTTGATTTAATGAATAATGATTCTGAAGATCTCGTTTTTGAAAAATGGTTTGTTCAATGGGTACGAAGTGCTTTTAAAGCCAAAGGCAATAAGGGCGCTATTCATGAATTAATTTTATGGAGTGAAGAAGTTGCCAAAACAGGCAGAGAAACTCAAAAAAAGTTTTTACAGTACTGTATGACTGTAATGCGCCAAGCCATGCTGGTGAATTTCAATGTAAAGGAATTAGCTTTTATGAAGATACATGTTGACGGGTTCAACTTAGAAAAGTTCGCTCCCTTCATTCATGAAAACAATATATTGAGTATTGTATCAGAATTAGAAAACGCGATGTATCATATTGAGCGTAACGGAAATTCAAAAATTATTTTGACTGATTTATCTATAAAATTAACACGGCTGTTGCATAAAAAAGCGACCGTTTAAGCCAAAAATAACAACTGCTTTTATTTAAATACTCTAATTATGGAAACCATATTACAATACGCTGCAGAACTATTAATTCTACTATTTTTAATCATCACATTTTTGCAAAGTGGCCTTGATAAGATTTTAGATTGGAACGGAAATTTATCTTGGCTTAAAGAGCATTTTAAAGAAACCCCTATGAGAAACAGCGTGCCTTTAATGCTCGGCATGGTACTTGTAGCAGAGCTTGTTGCAAGTGTGCTCTGCATTATCGGAGTTTATCAGCTTGCCACTAACGGAGGTAAAACAATGGCTTTATACGGTGCCATACTTTCCAGTATTACTTTACTTATGCTTTTATTCGGACAACGTGTTGCAAAAGACTACGCGGGCGCAATGACTATTGCGGTATACTTTATACCAGCTATATTTTTGGTTTTTTTATTACAAGCATAAAAAAATCCGCAGTAGTTGCTACTGCGGATTTAATATTGTGATTTTAACTTTTTTACTCTTTACCGTAATTCGCATTTAAAATACTAACAACCTCCTCAGTAAGATCGTTTACCTCTTCACCATAAAGAACGCTGCCACCTTCACCTCCGCCTAAAATATAAGCATAACCATTCGCTTTTCCGTAAGCCTTAATTTCACGCTTTACAGTACTTACAATACTATCTAATTCTACTTGACCTTGGGCACGCATCGCTTGTTCTTCTTGTTGTAAAAGTTGACCCATTTGTTGCGCTCTTTGTTGAATGGCATTATATTCTTCTTGTGCTTTTGATTGCGCCATTTTTTGAGCTTTTATTTGAAAAGCTTGCGCTTCAAATTGATAGGCCTGAGAAATACTATCTCTCTTTTTCACCATGGCTGCATCTTTAATTTTGAACCTTCCGTCAAAATCAATTTTTTCTTTATACTCCTCCATTAACTTTACGTTATCAACGTATCCAATCTTCTGCTGTTGTTGGCAAGAGGCAATAGTTAAAGCTGCTACTACTAGTATTAATTTTTTCATCTTCTTTGCTGTTATTTTAGTAATCCTTTAAAAAATTATTTCAAAGTCGGGCAAAAATAGGAAAAGCTTTTTTAATTCTTAAAAAAACGGTTGCCAATCGCAAAACACGTTTTTAGGCAAAAAATCAACTATAGAACAAATCTATTGATTTTTTACAGAGTTATTATTGATATCTATAATAAATCACCCGAAAAGACCTTTCATTTTTTACGATAATCATAATTTCAACCCATACTAAGCCCCAAACCATAGAATGCTCTTAAAACGGCTTAAAACGCTTTTTAGCCTTTTTTAAGGATATAAATGTGAGAAGAATATTCTTTAGAGCGTAAACCTTTTAAATTCGATCTTAACCCAACCACTAAAGCCTTAAGTAAGTTTGATTTTCCCGTTTTATATTTTTCAGAAAGCATGGCAACATAAAATGCATCAAATACCATTGGTTTAATATTTACCAATTTCATATTATGTTTTGCAAACAAACCTTCGATAGAAGATTTTGAAAAATGCCATAAATGTCTTGGCACATCATAAGCAGCCCAAAACTCTTTATAATAATTGGCGTCATATGAGTTAAAATTTGGTACGGCAATTACAAGTGTACCATTTACCTCTAAATGATTGGTTAGTTTTAAAATTTGATTTTCTAAATCAGGCAAATGTTCTAAAACATGCCACAAGGTAATTACTTCATATTTTTTGTTGGTGATACTTTCTAAATTATTGAATAGCGATAATCCTTTATCTTTTGCTTTTTTACAGGCCTCTGCATTTGGCTCTACCCCATCAACCTGCCAACTTCTGTTTTTAGCACACCGTACAAAATCTCCTGTACCGGCACCAACATCAAGAAGCGTCTTTTGCTTTCCTAAAAATTTTGAAATCAGCTCAATCTTTTTCCGAAGGCTATATTTTTTGACGATTTGATATAAACGGTCTACAAAAGATTGGTTGGCATCGGTATGAGAAATGTACTCTTTACTTTCATAATAAGTTTCAAGATTTTCTGGCTGCGGATATGTTTCTAACATATCTAAAGCTTCATGATGAAGTAATTGAAATTCTTCATTTGAAACTGAATAATCTTTAATTTTTAAATATGGTTTCATTGTAATTGTGGGTAACCAAATATTCTTCTTTCAAAGCGCGAAGATACTTTAAAACCTTTTCCTTTGAAAGCGAATTTTCTACCAGACAATCAGATTCAAAATCATTATAAACTTCTATTGCCACATACCAATTTCCTTTTCGACTACTATAGGCATCTTCTAGAACCGGATCCATATCAGAAGCGGTTAAAGCAGCGTCAATAAAAATAGGAAGCAGGTTAATTGATTTATTTGGTATTTCAACTTCGTACCAAGAAAAGAAAAATTGTTCATCTTCAAAAATAAATGGAACATCATCATACACGTTCTCATCATTCAATTGATACTTAATGTTTATGAAATTGTAGAATTCTTCTGCGTCTTTAGCGTCACTGAAAATAAACATTTCTCTTTTGGGAAGACCTTTTTTAAACCGTTTACCTTTCGATAATTTATAGTCTTCAATTGTCGGGGCAATGCGTATTGGAATACAGGATTGAAGTATGAATAGGAAGCAAATTACTAGTACATATTTATTCATTCTGGCGCGATTAGTCATTCTGATTAACGCATCAACAATCGCACCAAAATAATGTTCCACGTGGAACACCTATGCCCTATCTACCCATAAACACCAACAAAACACTTATATCTGAAGGAGAAACGCCACTTATTCGTGATGCCTGTGCAATAGTAACCGGTTGAATATCTTTAAGTTTTTCACGAGCTTCATAACTCAATGACTTTAATTTTGAATAATCGAAATTAGCCGGAATTTTAACATTTTCTAAACGATGTAGTTTATCCGCATTATTCTTTTCCTTCGCGATATAGCCAGAGTATTTCACTTGAACTTCAGTTTGTTCTAATACTTCTCTATCCAACTTGTGTTCTGCAACATATTCAGAAACTGCAGTCAATTGAAGCATGTGATTCATGGTTACTTTAGGACGGGAAAAAGACTTCACCATTTTATCTGATTGTTTAACTAAAGCAGAATCTACACTTTGTAAAATAGGGTTAATTTCTTCAGGAAGTACACTTGTTTTCTTAAAAAATTTAATAAAAGCATCAGATTTTTTTCGCTTTTCCTCCATTCTTTTAAGCCGTTCAACTTTAGCTAAACCTATTTCATAACCCTTAGGCGTTAACCTTAAATCGGCATTATCTTGACGCAAAAGGGTTCTATATTCAGCCCTAGATGTGAACATTCTATAAGGTTCTTCAGTTCCCTTCGTAATTAAATCATCTATTAAAACACCAATATAAGCCTCATCTCTATTTAAAATAAAATCATCCTTTTCTTGAATTTTTAAACTCGCATTTATACCGGCCATTAATCCTTGAGAAGCAGCTTCCTCATACCCTGTTGTACCATTAATTTGACCAGCGAAATACAAATTATCCACCAATTTTGTTTCTAGAGTATGCTTTAATTGTGTAGGTGGAAAATAATCATATTCTATCGCATAACCCGGCCTAAAAAACTTAACATTCTCAAAACCTACTACAGAACGCAACGCCTTAAACTGAACATCTTCTGGTAATGAGGTTGAAAACCCATTTACATAAACTTCAACCGTATTCCACCCTTCAGGCTCTACAAACAACTGATGACTTTCCTTATCAGCAAAACGATTTATTTTGTCTTCTATAGAAGGGCAATATCTTGGCCCTATACTCTTAATTCTACCATTAAACATTGGAGAACGATCAAAACCTTCTTTCAATAAATCATGTACCATGGCACTAGTATGAGACATATGACAATCTCTTTGATGACTTAAAGGAAGTGTATTGGTATAAGAGAATTTTTCAGGTATTGCATCACCCGGTTGTACAATCATTTTGGAATAGTCTAAAGACCTGCCATCTACCCTAGGTGGTGTTCCCGTCTTCATACGACCACTACTAAAACCTAAATCAACTAATTGCTCCGTTATTCCTGTTGCAGCACTTTCGCCTGCACGACCACCACCAAACTGCTTTTCACCAATATGTATCAATCCATTCAAAAAAGTACCATTAGTTAGCACCACTGATTTAGCCTTTATCTCTAAGCCCAAAGAGGTTTTAACACCAACCACTTTTCCTTTCTCCACTAAAAGGCCACGAACCATCTCTTGATAGAAATCACAATTCGGGGTATTCTCTAAAGCCAAACGCCATTCTTCTGCAAACCGCATGCGATCACTCTGGGCCCTTGGACTCCACATTGCAGGACCCTTAGATTTATTAAGCATTTTAAATTGTATGGCTGACTTGTCAGTAATGATTCCGCTATAACCACCTAAGGCATCAATTTCTCTAACTATTTGACCTTTAGCAATACCTCCCATAGCAGGATTACACGACATTTGCCCAATGGTCTGCAAATTCATAGTAACTAATAAGGTTTTAGAACCCATATTTGCAGCCGCCGCTGCTGCTTCCGCACCAGCATGACCACCACCAACCACTATTACATCATATTCCTTTTCAAACATAATCAACCAACTCTAAAAATACCAAATACTAACGTTCCACGTGGAACAATTTCATTTTTTCATTTTCCTTCTCACGCATAAGGTTTGCATCATCATCTGTTTTGTCTAAATACCCTAATAAATGTAGAATACCATGAACCATTACCCGATGCAACTCTTCAATAAAAAACACTTTATAATTATGAGCATTCTCCCGAACCCGATCAAGAGAAATAAAAATATCACCAGACACCACATCACCTTCAACATAATCAAAAGTTATAATATCTGTAAAATAGTCATGATTTAAGAAATCTTGATTTATTTTTAACAATTCGGCGTCATTACAAAAAACAAACTCCAAATCTCCAACCAATCTACCTTCACTTTTTATAACATCAGTTAGCCACAAGACATAACTATCGCCTGTATCTATCTCACAATCAATATTATACGTAAAATTAATCATTAATCTGAAAATAATCTTTTACCCTAATCAGAAAATTTTGGCGCAAAGGTAAGGCTTGTCTATTTAAAATTTCGATTTCATTACGATAATCGTCTAATAATGAAGGCTTAGTGGTAATAGGGTTAGCAAAATTATTCGTATTTTGATTACTTTCTCTTTCCTGTTTTTGACCTTGTTTCAAAGCAGCGTTTTCCAATTTCAATAATTCATACTGAATATTATTAACTTTATTCAAGCCGGCATTGGTAAAACCATTTTCTAACAAATCGTTTTCAAAGTCCTCCATTTGTCGTAACAATTTTTCGCCAAGTTTTCGATCAGCAGCATTTATCATCTCCTTCAATTGTTCTTCCAATCGTTCTTTAATCAGCTGTTGTTCTTTGTAAATCTCATAAATTTCTTTCAACTCTTCCTCCCCTTGTGCGGAAGAACCGCCACTACCCGATCCTTCTCCTTTGTCCATAGATTTACCGGAGCCATCCCCCTTTCCAGATCCCTCTTTACCATCACCACCTGGGCCCTTAGCATTCTTATCACCCTTACCAGCCTCACCTTCTTTACCAGCTTTACCCTTACCTTTTCCTTTTTCACCTTCACCTTCACCTTGATTTGGTTTACCAGCTCCAGAACTTCCCATACCCTCTATCTTTTCCTTAAGTTCATTCTGTTGCTTTATGATGTCAGGTAATTGAAAACCTTCTCCCTCGCCCTCTCCTTGGCCAGATTGCATACTCTGTTGCATATTATCAAGCGTACTAGCCAGAAAATCAGATAAACTATTGGCAGCGGTTAATACATATTTTTGATGTGAAATTCCTTGGTAAATCCTATTATCAGCAATACTCTCTAAAGACTTGTCTGTATTATAAAAAATTTCTGTTATCTGTTCATTTACAAACTCCGCTAACTCAGCCCGTCTTAATGATAAAGCAAATAAACTATCATCAATATGTTCAAACAAGCGACGTAAACGTTGTTGCTCTCTTATACTCACAGAATACTGAGGTACTTCACCATTTATAGACTCTAATTCTTCAAACAATCTTTCTTGTTTAAATGAAAAAGTAACCAAGTTGTCTAAAATTTGTCGTAGCATTTCGGCATCTTCTGTTACTGAACTACCACCACCAGCACTCATAGATGACTGTTGCAATTGTTCACCAATTTCTTTCATCTTTTGTGCAGCCGCCTTTTGTCTCTTTTTTGCAGTATTAGCGTGCTCTTCTATTGGGGTGTCTTTAGCACTTTGTTCTTCTCCTTGGTGTTTTCTTATCTCATCGAGGGCTATATTTTGATATGATTGAACTCGCTTTGGAGCCTCCTTGGAAACATCAATATTTAGGGGCTTTTTAAGATTGGCATTATCCTTTTTTAATTCTTCTAATTCTTTCGCTATTACATTAAACTCCTTATTTAAATCCTCTTGCTCTTTAGAACCAAAGTCTTCACCAACATTTAGCTCTGACAATAATTCTTGTTTTCGAGCCAAGGTCTCTAATTCTTTTGCCAATTGGCCCATTTTTTCAGTTACATAATACCTTTTTGTCAACTCTAACAACTGCTCTAAATTACGTTCACTATTCTGCTGCTTTTTGGCAATCTCTTCAAGCCTTTTACTTAATTCTTCTTTATCAATTTTATCGGCAACTTTTTGTAACTCATTAAGCAATTTTTCATTATTTTTTGCTTCAATTTCTTGTCTTTCTAATCGTTCTTTAAGCAGCTCATTCTTAGGGTCGTTTTCAACCTTTTTTTCAAAATTAGATTTTAACTGTTTCGAAAACTTTTGCATCATTTGCTCTTGCAACTGCTGTCGTTTTAAAAAATCTTTAACTTGACTTTGATCATTATAATTCAATTGATCTTTCTGTTTGTGTTCTTGATTAATATTTAAAAGCTCCTTTTGTTGATCTTTAAATTGCTCTAAAGATTCGTCTAGCTTTTCAATGATCTTCTGCTGCGACTGTAACTCTTTATTTTTTAATTGATTTGTATTAAGAATTCTTGTTTGAAAAATCTTTGATTTAGAAGATTTACCATGATTGATTCTATCGTTATCAATTGCCTCGAAATAATAACTGTAATTCTTTTCTTGATCTAATACCAAACCTGATGGAAAAGTGTAATAAAATTGTTTAAAGTTACTATTTGGTTTTTCCAAATTCAGTATCTGTTTTTCATCAGGATTTCTATCAGGATAACAGATTAAGCGAATATTTTCAACTTTATAATCATCTGTAGCTTCACCGAAATAATAATGAGTATTAGGGTTTAAGGAGTCTACAATAACCTGGGCCTTAATTGAAGGAAACTCATCTTTGATAACCTTGAAATTATACGCCAACTTTTCAAAACCCTTTACATTAGCATTCGAGGTCACAATTTCATATTCAAAATCATTTAGAATTGTTTTATTTAATTGAAAATCTGTATTTGATTTTCTAAAACCAAAACTGGTATCTTTTACTACAAGATTTATATTTGTTATATGATCACCCTTAACAGACCATTCAACGGCAGTACCCTCAGGAAAACTAGCATTACCAGTACTCCTTAATATCTCCGATTTTCTATTCAGATAACCAGGAAAATTTAGTCGCAACTCAAAACTTTTAATTGTAGGTGTTTTTAACGCTTGTATCTCGTATTCTCTAGAAATAACTTCATTCGCGCTAAATCTAAATTTAGTATTCTCTAATGGCGGCACAAATTTATGCGTGTAGATACCATTAGACTCTTGCAATAATAATTTCTTACCCTTTATATCAATATAGACCATCTCTGGATTCACTTCCCCATCAGTAACAACCTGAACTATAATAGTCTCAGAATCTAACACATCAAGGTCTGTATTCAATAATTTAAAGTGAAATGGCGCTGGTGGCTCGTAAGCAGTATCATAATTTACCACCCGAGTATATGATCCGAAAAAATCGGAAAGATTACCACTTATCCAAATCAAAACAACAAGTAAAAGAGGAATCGCTAAATACTTCAAATATTTCCTGTTTTCATTCAAATCAACAGCACGGGCAAAAGGAATTCCGTTAAGACTTTCTGATCTTTGCTGTATACTTGCAAGTAGCAATTCTGATTGATTGGCGTCATTTGCCAAATCTAGAAGATTCTTTAATTTATCACCCACATCAGGAAAATGCTTGCCTATAAGTATACTAGCTTGATCATGAGAAATACCCTTTTTCAATTTAAAAAGATAAAAAACGGGAGTTAAGACATATCGAAATAGTAGATAAATTGCTCCAATTACTAGCAGCACCAGCAGCACAAACCTACCCGAAGTATTTAGCCATAACAAATATTCTATTCCGATAGTAGCTAAAAAAAATAAAACACCAAAGGCCAAAAACAGCATTATACCTTTAATAAGCATTTTCGTATAATACTTTCTGGTAAATTCTTCGAGTTTAATTAATATATTCTGGTAACCCTTCAATTGCACTAAATTTTTAACAGCAATATACTTGATATAAGAGGTTTTATGGTGAAATTCTTGTTAAAACAAAAGTAGCCTAATCAGGTATGCATCTATTAATCACCACCTAGCAAAAGTAATAAAGATAAAACCTTATCACCCAATAGAGAGCAATTACAAATTTTAAAAACCTCAAATAGGACTTTTACAAGGCTAAACCTTATTACTATCTTTACGGTTCATAAAATATACAGTCATGAGTCAAAAAGTTCGCGTTCGATTTGCGCCAAGCCCAACAGGGCCTTTACATATTGGTGGAGTACGTACCGCCCTTTTCAATTACCTATTTGCAAAAAAACACGGAGGAGATTTTATTCTAAGAATAGAAGATACCGATCAGAATCGTTATGTTGAAGGAGCTGAAGATTATATCATAGAAGCCTTAAATTGGTGTGGAATACCATTCGACGAAGGTGTTGGGAAAGAAGGAGCGTTTGGCCCCTATCGACAAAGTGAGCGCAAACAATTATATAAACAATATGCCGATGAACTTATAGCAAACGATAAAGCATATTACGCTTTTGATACTTCAGAAGTATTAACACAACATCGTAAAGACCACGAAGCAAATGGTAAAACTTTCATTTACAATTGGCATAATCGGTTAAAACTCAACAATTCATTATCACTCACCCCTAACGAAGTTGAGCAACGAATAAGCTCTGGCCAAGCATATGTGATTCGTTTTAAGTCTCCACAAGATGAACAGCTGATCTTGAACGACCTTATTCGGGGAGAAATATCCATTGACACTAATATTCTAGATGATAAAGTTCTTTATAAAAGTGATGGTATGCCTACCTATCATTTAGCTAATATTGTTGACGATCATTTAATGCAAATAAGTCATGTTATTCGGGGAGAAGAATGGTTACCCTCATTGGCTTTGCACCAACAATTGTATGATGCTTTTGGTTGGAAAGCCCCTCAATTTGCCCACTTACCATTAATTATGAAACCTGTTGGTAAGGGTAAATTAAGTAAACGAGATGGTGAAAAATTAGGATTTCCTGTTTTTCCATTGTCATGGAATGAATCTAGCGGATATAGAGAAGAAGGTTATTTTTCTGAGGCAGTAATCAATTTTTTAGCCCTTCTAGGCTGGAACCCTGGTACAGAACAAGAATTTTTTAATTTACAAGACTTAATTCAATCATTTAGTCTTGAGCGTGTTAATAAGTCTGGTGCACGTTTTGATCCAGATAAAACCAAATGGTATAATCAATATTATTTGTTACAAAAAACTGACAGAGAACTTGCCCAGTTATTCAGGCCTGTGCTGAAAGCAAATAATGTGTCTGTTGAGGGTCTAGAAGATTCACGGTTAGAAAAAGTAGTATCACTGATAAAAGAAAGGGCAACTTTTGTCTCAGACTTTTGGCAACTTTCTGATTATTTCTTTTTTAAACCTGAAAGATATAATGAGAAGGCTGTAAGAAAGCAATGGAAGGCCGAAACACCAGAAATTCTATCACAATTAAATAAACTTATTAACGATTTAGAAGATTTTTCTTCAGCCAACATAGAAATGGAGGTAAAATCATGGATAAGCGAAAAAGAATTGTCCTTTGGAAAAGTAATGCCCCCTCTACGTTTAGTACTTGTTGGCGATATGAAAGGACCTCACATTTTTGATATCATGGAAGTTATTGGCAAAGCCGATAGTGTAGAACGAATACACAATGCCATTAAGGCTTTAGGGTAGCAATATTTAATAATCTGTAACAATTACAAAGAAAACCCTACACATATATAAAGTCTTTTCGTAAATTCATATTTAAACCTAAAAAATAAAATTATGGGCCAATACCTCTTAATTCCAATTATTTTCTTTGGATTAATCATTTTGATATCCTCTTTTTTTACCGTTAAGCAACAAACAGCGGTTATTATTGAACGCTTCGGTAAATTTCATAGCATACGCCAATCGGGTTTACATTTAAAAATACCGTTAGTTGATAGAATCGCAGGAAAATTAAGTTTAAAAATTCAACAATTAGATGTTATAATAGAAACGAAAACTTTAGATGATGTATTTGTTCGGTTGAAAGTATCTGTTCAATATAAAGTTATCAAAGACAAAGTATATGATGCATTTTACAAACTAGATTACCCACACGATCAAATTACATCGTATGTATTTGATGTAGTTCGAGCGGAAGTGCCTAAAATGAAACTAGATGATGTTTTTGTTCGTAAAGATGATATTGCAATCGCTGTAAAATCAGAATTGAATGATGCTATGATGACTTATGGCTATGATATTATTAAAACACTAGTTACCGATATCGATCCTGATGCTCAAGTAAAAGAAGCCATGAACCGAATTAACGCTTCTGAGCGAGAAAAAATTGCTGCCCAATTCGAAGGTGACGCTGCACGTATTCTAATTGTAGAAAAAGCAAAAGCTGAAGCTGAGAGTAAAAGACTTCAAGGTCAAGGTATTGCCGATCAAAGAAGAGAAATAGCAAGAGGTTTAGAAGAATCAGTAGAAGTGTTGAATAAAGTTGGTATAAACTCGCAAGAAGCATCTGCCCTAATTGTTGTTACCCAACATTATGATACTTTACAATCTATTGGTCAAGAAACAAATAGTAATTTAATTCTATTACCAAATTCACCACAAGCTGGTAGTCAAATGTTAAACGACATGGTGGCGAGTTTTACAGCGAGTAACCAAATTGGTGAAGCCATGAAAAAGGCTAAACCTAAGAAACTTGAATAGACTTATAACACATTAATTTTAAAAGGTGCTTAACCAAATAAGCACCTTTTTTTATAGGCAAAATTCTTAAAAGTATTGTCCTATACCAAACACAATTCCTTCGGTAGAATCATTTCCAACACCGAAGCCATAATCCAATCTAAAAACCGCATTAAAGATTTTTTTATGAATAAACCGAACTCCCACCCCTGGGTATAATCTAGTAAAAGAACCGTCAAATAATTGAGAAAAATCCTCACCCGGCTTTCGCCATGAACCTGCATCAACAAAGACATTTCCTTGCAGAACAAACCAACCTTTTTCATAAAAAGTATGTCTATATTCCGAATTCAATACAACAGCCGCAGTACCCCTGTCCACCGTATTTCCAACACCTCTTATATTTAATTGATTGTCAAGGGTAAAAGGTGCGAAAGGTGAGTCTTCATTGCCAAAGGAAGCGGCCAAACGTAACCGACTTGCCCAGTTTCCCCTTTTATTTACTTTTCTGTAATATGTAAAATCATTTCTTAAAGAAATAAAAGATCCTAAAAACTCTGTTCCTGCTTCGTCTGCATTTTGAAGATGAATGTATTGACCTATAAACTCACTTGAAACGCCATCTAAATACTGGTAGTCGATATCCAAATCAACAAAACGGTAGCCTAATTTGTAAACAAGTTTGTTCGCCTCAAGCGATAGAGGCCTATTGGGTAAAAGAGTCTCTTCTTCAAAGAAATAAGATTCTTTTGTATATGCAACTCCGGCCTCAGCTTCGTTATTAAAATCAAAAGAGAAAAGTAACTTGCCTTCAAAAATTTCAGCGTTGAATCTATAATTTTTATCACCCTCAGTAAAAAATACAGGTTGTTGTGTTGTAGAATTTTGATAATTAAACCCAAGACCAACTTTATCGCTAAATAAAAACGGATGTTCCCAAAATGCGCCATAAGAATTAAAAACATTCTTTTCGTAGAAGGCCCCTAATAGTTGATTGTTTCCAAAAAGATTAAATTCAAATACTGATAATCGATAAGCAAAGCTATCATCATTTGCTGTTGCAATTCGTAACCCTGGAATCACTGTAAAATTCTCTTCAATCGTATAAATCAATTTTGGATTACTTTTATCTCCCTTTAGGCTGAAGCTTGCATTTGCAATTCCTGGAAGTCTTTTCAAACGTTCAATATCTTTAACAATTAAAAGAGAATCGTATTTCGAATTGGCTTTTACTTTTACTAAACGACGTAGAAAACTTTCTTTGGTTTTTTTTAAACCAGTGAATTCTAAATTAGAAATGATTTGGTCTTGAGAAAAAAGATTTGAACTAACAAGCAAGAAACCTAAAAAAAGTATTTTTTTCATTGATAGAATATTTCTATCATTAAGACGAAGAATAGTAAAATACCATACAACTTTCAGCCAATTTTATGATTTGCGCATTCTAATCAATGCTAATGGCTTATCACAGGGCTAGCCAATCCATAGCCTTTTTACCGATAGAAATACTTATTAAACGCTTTAAAACAAACCATTTTTAATAGAATATACCAATTGAGATATTTTAATGAATAAGAAAAACTTATACTAGTTTTTTTGCTGAATTTTGGCCCAAGAATCTCGTAAACCTACCGTTTTATTAAAAACTAATTTTTCAGAGGTTGAATCAGTATCTACACAAAAATAGCCCAATCGTTGAAATTGTACCTGATCACCAATTTTTGCTTCTTGCAGGCTTGGTTCTAAATATCCGGTAATAACTTCTAAAGAGTCAGGATTTACAAAATCCATAAAATCTTTATCCTTATGAGTGTCTGGGCTTTCTACTGTAAAAAGTCTATCGTATAATCTAACTTCCGCCTCAATTGCATGTTTAATTGATACCCAATGTAAAGTACCTTTAACCTTACGAAGGCTTTCCTCTGTACCGCTACCACTTTTACTTTTTGGATCGTAAGTACATTGCACTTCAATTATATTCCCATCGGTATCTTTAGTACAACTCTCTGCTTTTATGATGTATGCATTCTTTAATCGAACTTCTTTTCCTAATTTAAGTCTAAAAAACTTTTTATTTGCTTCTTCTCTAAAATCCTCTTTTTCGATATAGATTTCTTTAGAAAAAGGAACCTTTCGAGATCCTGCTGTTTCATCTTCAGGATTATTTTCAGCATCAAGCCATTCTTCTTCTCCTTCCGGATAGTTGGTAATAACAACCTTCAAGGGGTCTAAAACTCCCATTACCCTCGGAGCAACTTTGTTCAAATGATCTCTAACTTGAAATTCTAACAACGAAACATCTATCAAATTATCTCGTTTTGCAATTCCTATGGTATCCGCAAAATTCCGTATAGATTCCGGAGAATACCCTCTTCTTTTTAAACCAGAAATTGTAGGCATTCTTGGATCATCCCAACCGATAACCACCTTTTCTTCGACTAGCTTAGCAAGCTTTCTTTTACTAACCACCGTATGGCTTAAATTCCTTCTGGCAAATTCTCTTTGTTTAGGGCGAACTTTATCCTGTGATACAACTTGATCTAAAAACCAATCATAAAGTTCACGGTGCATTGCAAACTCAAGCGTACATAGTGAATGTGAAACTTGTTCGATATAATCACTCTCGCCATGGGTCCAATCGTACATTGGATAAATACACCAATCGGTATTTGTTCTATGATGTGCCTTGTGTAACACCCGATACATAATCGGATCACGCATAAGCATATTAGAAGAAGTCATGTCAATCTTGGCCCTTAAAACATGTTTACCCTCTTCAAATTCTCCATTCTTCATCGAAGTGAATAATTGCAAGTTTTCTTCAACCGATCTATTTCGAAACGGACTTTCGATACCGGGTTCAGTAGGGCTTCCTTTTTGCATAGCCATTTCATCAGAACTTTGACTATCAACATAAGCCTTTCCTTCTTTAATCAGAAAAACAGCCCAATCATAGAGCTGCTGGAAATAATCAGAAGCATACCGTTCGGTATTCCACTGATAACCCAACCAAGTCACATCTCTTTTAATAGCATCAACAAACTCTTGTTCTTCTTTAGCAGGGTTTGTGTCATCAAACCTCAAATTTACAGGGGCGTCGTATCGCAATCCCAAGCCGAAATTCAAACAAATTGAACTTGCATGGCCAATATGTAAATACCCATTTGGTTCTGGAGGAAATCTAAACCGTAAATCATCACGAGAAAACCCATTTTTAAGGTCTTCTTCGATAATATGTTCAAGAAAATTTAACGGTTTATCTGCGTTACTCATAGCTATAAATTATCAAAGCACAAAAGTAGTTAAAATGCCGTGAAATTAGGCTACAAAAATAACGCAGCATACAAATTCAAGTGTTTCACAACAACTTTCTTCGCTAATACAACAATAAATTCCATTAAAGAGCAAATAAAGACATATTTGTTATTAGATAGTGTTTAAGGTAATAGCCAAAAGTTCCTCAAACAGATAAAGCTCAAAAAAATACGCCAAATACACTGCCTAAAACAGGCCTAAAATAATTAAGCCGGTAGTATACCAAAACTACAACTACTTATGATACCAAATAATTTAGCGAAATTAAAACTTTTGATAGCGGCATTATTTATGCTAGCTGTCTCCGCAGGTTCGGCACAAATAGCTTTACGCCCGCCAGTACCAGCAGGAGGAGCGGGAGCTTGGACAAAAATATGTGCAGGAATTGATTCAGGTTCGGGGCCCTTTAATTCTTATGATATGACCATTTCATGGGCTGGGGCATTACCCAATTCAGGTAACGAATTTATTCTAGAACTTTCTGACGCCAATGGTGACTTCACAACACCCATTGAACTTGCAAGAGTAACCGATCAAAATACTAATACTACAAAAGAATTCGACATTAACTTTTCAATACCAACTGATACAAGAGGTACGGGGTATAAATTTAGAATTAGAAGCACGGATAACGTAAGCTCTGCAGAAACAGATAATTCGTATCATGTGTACTATATGAACGTTACTAACAATCTAAATATTAGTGAAGCAGGCGATGGAAACCCACCTGGTAATATTTGTAGTGCAAATGCAATTACATTACAAGTTGATAATATTTCAAACCCAGAAACCTATCAATACCAATGGTACCGTGGAGGCACCTTACTTGCTGAAACTGGACATACTATTTTAGCTGATACTAGTGGAATGTATCAAGCCTTAGTAGATTATGGTGATTGTACCTTCAATGGAAATACCGACTCTAACTTTGTTACTGTTACTATTGGTGCTACTGGGTCAGGTGTTAACATTAATACTCCAAGTCAAACAGCACTTTGCGCCGGCCAAACGGAAACACTTACTGTAGAAATGCCTGATGGTTCGGCAAACTACCAATGGTACAAAGATGACAACATTTTATCAGGTGCCACTGGCACATCATATGTTGTTAATGGAAGCACTCCAGGTTTCGAGGGAGATTACCAAGTAGAAATTTCAGGGAGTGGAATTTGTACCGAACGGTCTTCTGCAGTCACGATTACGAATGCTGCCGGCTTTAACGTAACTAGAAATAACGCGGCAAATATTGTAGTTTTACCAACCCAACCGGAAACATTAAGTGTTACTACAGATGCTCCTTCTCCAACATTTGAATGGTTTAGAAATGGAGTGTCCATCGGAAATGACAACCCAAGTTTATCTATAACTCAAGATGGTACTTATTACGTAGCTGTCACTTCAGGTGGAGCGTGTTCTTCAACTATAAACTCAGAAACAACGGAGGCAGTAACACCTTCTTCATTTGAAATTATCATTGATTATACCAATACGTATACTTCATGTGTTTCTACCAACACTACACTTGAGGTTACAACAATAAACGCCATAGCAACAGATGGTAGTTCTTCCGATGTAACAACGCAAATGATTTCCTCATTTTCGTATCAATGGAGCAGAAATGGTACCGCTGTTGCTGGGGAAACCAATTCAACAATAAGTTTGACCAACCCTACAGAAAACGGAGACTATGAAGTTAATGCCAGTATTGGTAGCTACGATGAAAACTCTAATATTTTACCTGTACAACTGTTAACAGATGAAACGTTGATCATTAATGCTTCAAGCTTGACTTATTGTAGTTCTTCTGACACCATAACTATTACAACGACAACTGACCTAACAACCACAAGTTTTAGTTGGGAAAGAGATGGCAGTTCTATTAATACTACAGACTCCACTCTAAATGTTAATCAACCTGGAACCTATAGATTGTTAATCGATAGGGGAGGTTGTTCACTAATCTCAAACGAACTTGTGATCGCTCCATTAGATCCAGATCTAATTACTTTAGATAATGATGGTGACGTTATTTTTCCAGAAGGAAGTTCAAGAACTGTAACCGCAAGTGGAGGAACATCATATCAGTGGTTTGATAACAACAACAACTTACTTAGTAGTTCAGATGCAATGACCTTTACCGAAGAAGGTGACTTTTTACTAGTTGCCAATATTGACAACTGCGAAATCTCTAGACCATTAACTGTTGTATATTTAGACACTTTTAAAGTTCCAAATGTCATTACCCCTAACGGTGATGGCTCAAATGATCAATGGATCATTCCAAATTCATACTCCAATCAGTCAGATGTAACTGTAATTATATATGATGATAATGGCGTTGAACAATTAAATGAAACCGGATATCAAAATGACTGGCCACAATCGTCAGTTGCATTTCCAAATCAAAATATGGTATTCTATTACGTAATTAAGAATGCCTCTGAAACCCTTAAAAAAGGTACCATAACCGTCATACGTTAATACCCTACAGTGACCATGATGAAGCTAAAAAATATACTCCTACTGTCCCTGATATCATTTTTGTCATTAAGCACGCTTAATGCTCAAGAATCAGACCCTATATTACCACTTAAGGTAGCGCCACAAAATTTAATGAAATTTAATAGGTTTCTAATAAACCCAACGTTTACCACGGTACGCGAAGACAATTCATATATCAACTTTTTACATAGAAACCAATCGTTTCAATTTGACAATAATGATCAAACTTATTTTGTCAGTTATAGTGGTCGAATGGGTGATAGAAACGGTTTAGGCCTTAGTCTTTACTCACAACAAAAAGGGCTCGTTTCTAACATAGGTATAATGGCCAATTACGCTTATGGAATAAAACTAAGTGATAAAAGTAATTTTACCTTTGGAGCAAACCTTGCTTACTATAACACAGGTTTTGACAGGAATAGGGCAAGTCAATTAGACCCGAACGATCCATTATTAAACGGTACTATTGATAGTAATGTGCTGTCTTTTCAGCCTGGCTTCAATCTTTCATATGGTCAGTTTGACTTTGGTGTATATGCTGAAAACTTATTTGATTACAATATTAAAACGAGTGAACAACTCACCGATTTTGCGAACAAAACATATTCGGGACATTTACAATATACTCATCGGTTTGAAAATGGAACCGGTATTATGGAGAATTCAAGACTAATGCCATTGGCAAGAGTACGCTTGAATGCTCAAGACGGCCCCTTATCTGAAGATATACAGGATCTTTCTTTAGGAGGAAGTTTAATTCTAGACCTACCAAAACTAGGATGGATTCAAGGTGGGTATGATTCCTTTTATGGAGCGTCTGCTGGCGCAGGTTTTAATTTAAATAAGCGTCTATCTTTAGGTTACACAATGGAAAAAGGCTTTGGAACAGACTTAAACAACCTAGGGGTAACACATGAAATTTCATTCGCTTATTCTTTTACACCAAACCTTACCGAAGATCGAGTTATGCTCGAAGAACCTGAAGAAGAATTGGTAGACAATAACAAGTTAACACAAGATGATCTTGCTAACAACGAAGAATTAGAAGAGCTCAAAAAAAGACTTGCGGAAAATGATGAAGTACTTGCCGAATTAATGTTTCGACAAGACTCACTTGAAGCAAATCGTCAAAAAGATTTAGAGCGTCGTTTTGAAATGGTTATGCGAATGGTTAGAAATGAAACTAAGGGTCAACGACCAGATTTAGAAAAACGTGCTGAAGAATTATTTTTAAATGGTACTGATACCCAATCGTCTTTAGCTTCAAACAGTTCTAAGCCTATTGAAAAAACAAATACCATAGCTAAACAAACGGGTACTAATAATGTTAATAAACCAACTTTAGCTAGCACTAGTTCTGATACATATCAAAACAATCAACTTCCAACAAGAAAATCATCTACCACAACTGTAGCTTCAAATAATCAAAACGAAAGTAGACCAAGAGCTGCTGCTGTTGAACAAGATAATACAAACCCAAGTAGTTACTCGCAACCAGTTTCTCGCGATCAAATAAAAAGTGCAAAATTTCGAAATATTGAAGGTACAGATGACGGTTACTATTTGGTTGCCAACGTATACAAAGGAGGAAAGTATATGAACAAATTTTTAGATCGATTGAACGATCAGGGCTTTGCTTCTGGCTATGTTGATAATCAAAATAACGGATTAAAATATGTTTATCTTGAACGGTATGATACCTGGCAAGAGGCAGCCGATGCCTATAAAAGCAGTATGAACGGTGAATATGAAGATGCTCTATGGATTATGAATGTAGATAACAGGTATACTAATGAAGCATATGCAAGCAATGTTGATCAATTAGACAAAAAAGCGACCAAGTATAACTTAGATGCCCTTGATAATAACAAAGTGGTTAAAGACAAAGTTGCCGCTACTGATGTGAAAGCAAAAACCCTTAAATTAGATGGCGTAGGTCAGGGCTACTACATCATAGCCAATGTTTTCGCTAACCCGAACAACGCCAGAAAATTTGTAAAACTTTTAAATTCTTATGGTCTTAATGCAAGCTATTTCATCAACCCCGAAAACAACTGGAGATACGTTTATTTAAAGAGACATGAGTCTTGGAATAATGCATTGATATCATACTACTCAAAAATCAACGATTCTTATGATGACAAAATGTGGATTATGCGAGTGCAACAAGGTTTAAATGCATAACCCAAATAAGAAAAAGAAAATTATAAAACTGTTTGGTATAATAATTAAAATCCCACATTGATGTGGGATTTTTTTATACACCTTAACAAGCTCTTTTTTAATTCTTAATTACCAAGTTCTTAAAATCACCTTTGGAGTTAAAGCCTGTCCAAAATCCTATTCTGTTTGAAGCTTGCTTTTCCAGCCGTTTGACCTTCATTAATTCTATATTATTTCTTTTATCGTAGACGTAAACCTCATCGACTTCAATTTTAATTGAAATAGAAAACCAATCATCAGGAGCAGGAGGATTATTAAATATTGCCTCAAATTGTCCTTCGAAATTGGCTCTCAAGTATTTCCATGTATTTTTCGGATGGCTGATATATTGCATGCTGTGTTTTCTCCTTTCAACATCCTTATTCCTAAAATTAAATGGTCTAAAATAAACAGCCTCATAGGTTGAGTCATTTTGAATGTTAAAGGCTAAACCCACAAAACTTTTTCCTTGAACATCTTCTCCGCGTATCTCTAATTCTATAGTTCCAGTTTCAAAACTTACAGATTCAAAAACCGCCAAGCCATCTCCTTTAACCGCATTTAAAGACAACTTATACTGTTCGCTATTTTCGATAGGTATAATTTCTCGGTTAACAATTTTTAGATTCTCCTTTTCAATATTGATTTTTTTAACGGCGCAAGATGATACCAAAACCAACAAACACACAACTCTTAGCAACGACATTTTAACCTTCATTTCTTATAAAATTTACACCATTATTTTTCATTGTAAATCGACGAATGATTTCATTTATGTTCGCCTAACCCAACTACAAAACAAATTTTAATTCTTCTCGATTCTTGGTTTAGCAATAAAAGCCTTTCGAAAATAGCCTAAAAACATCCTTCTAATTCTATATAATATTACTGAAAAGTTCCTCTAAATCATATAGTACAATTGTTAATAACAACATAAATTTTAGAAGCTATTTCACTCTAATCAGTGGTTTATTTTAACAAGCAATTAATGCAAAATCACAAGGTCAAAAAAAGGGTTTTTTCATGTTTAAATTCAACAATTACAGATCAAAAAAAGTGCAAAATCAGCCTAAAAAAGATCAAAAAGCAGATATTTTGAAGCTTCTCGAACTGCGCCGCCAATTCCCATAAAGAGCAGTTTCATCGACAAAACACATACAAACAAACAGCTATTTTTGAGACTTTCACAACAGATTTAGACCAAGCCACAACAATAAATTCTACCCTTCACGATTAAGGTTAATATTTGTTAATAATACCTAGTGACTATTTACACTTCGCCAATTAGGCGCTTTGTAATATCAAACATTCAGATTTCAGAAACGAAATCTAAGGTGTGAATCAAACCTACTGGCTAAATGAAACCAAATTTCACCAAAAAATTAATCGTACTCAGTATACTTTTACTGGGTTTTGTTGGATATTCTCAAGAATACACTCCGTTTACCAGAACATATCCGTCTGGTGATAACTTCCGATATCAAACGAATATCAAAGGTGATCTAACCATTATAGGAAACCAAATATTAAATAGAGACGGAAACACCACAACAACCGAACCCGAAGATGGTTATAACAACTTAAGCACCGATAACAATAATAACTGGGAAACAGGTGGTCGTAGAAATTACAATGACTACAAAAACATGCAAAATATTAACGTTGACCCCGGTGGCGGAAGATTTAATTCGAGTACCACAACGTTCAATTTTCCTCAAGCAGATTGTAATATAATTAGATACGCAGGCCTTTACTGGTCAGCAACATACCCCAGTGATACTGCAAATGGTTCATATGGCGGCACTTGGAATTCATATGTTTCTAACACCATACCTGTTGGCAACAACAGACAAAATGACTTTAACCAAGTACAATTTAGGGTGCCTGGTGGTAACTATGTAAATATTACCGCTGATGAGGTCTTATTTGATGGTTTTACAAGCACTGACCCTTCAGTTAGACAAAACAGTCCATACGCCTGTTATGCAGATGTAACAGCGTTAGTAACCGCACTTGCAGACCCAACGGGTGATTATACTGTTGCTAATATTCGAGCAACAACTGGTGGTCTGACTCCAGGAGGTGGATCTACCGGTGGATGGACACTTGTGATTGTATACGAAAACCCAACTCTTACTGGTAAATTGATTACCACTTTTGATGGTTTTGCAAGGGTAAATAATGGTAATTCAGTAAACATCAATTACAATGGATTTACAACCATACCTGCTGGTCCGGTAATTGCTGATATTGGAGCTGCTACATTAGAAGGTGATTTTAGAATTACTGGTGATGGAATGAGTATTAGTTCGGCAGGAAACTTTCCAACATTTACTCCAATGAGTAATGGTTCAAACCCGGCCAATAACTTTTTTAATAGCAACATTACACTCAATGGAGCTGAACTTCCTGGCAGAAACCCTAGTAGTTTAAATACCTTGGGTTTTGATGCTGATATTTTTAACTTAAATAATTTTAGTAATTCTGTTATTCAAAACGGAGAAACTGCTGCAACCTTTCGTTTTAGTACAGGGGGTGATCAATATTATCCCTTTTTCAATTCGTTCAATATTGAGATCATTGAACCAGAAATTGTTCTTGAAAAACGAGTCGAAGACATTGCGGGAAATGATATAACTGGTCAAGGTGTAAACCTTGGCCAAGTTTTAGATTATGTACTTTCTTTTAGAAATATTGGTAATGACGATGGTGACAATTATACTATTCGTGATGTATTACCAATAAACGTAACCTTAAATGAGGGCGCAATGGTATTGCCCCCAGGAGTTACCTATACCTATGACGAACCAACACGTACAGTTGTATTTACTATACCCAATAACCTAATAGAAGTTGGTGATCCAACTTCTTCAATTCGTATGCGCGTTCGAGTTGCAGAAAACTGCTTTGATTTTATTGATGCTTGTACCGATTTAATTCAAAACCTTGCTTTTTCAACCTATCAGGGTGTTTTCAATAACAATCCAATTACTGATGACCCGAGTGTTACTGAATTTAACAATTGTACACCTCCTATTCCAGGGGCCACTAACTTTTTACTAGACGATTTAGAGAATTGTAATTTTACGAGAACGGTACAACTTTGTGGTGATGATGTGCTTTTAGATGCTGGTGATAATTTTGACACCTATGTTTGGGTGTCTGATGACAACAACAACGGACTTTACGATGCAACAGATACTGTTTTACAAACCGGTACTTCTGACACCTTTGTTGTAGATCAAGAAGGTACTTATATTGTTGATAAAATTGTAGCTGACCCATGTAAAGGCTTCAAAGAGGTTTTTGTTGTGGAACGTTTTGGTTCAAATTCAGTTAACCCTATCATTGATTATTTCAATACTGTAAATGCTGATGCTGATGTTACTAATGATATTGAAGGCGAAATTGTAACCTGTAGTATTGACGGTGATCAATTGGCTAAAATCTTTTTGTGTGGGGCAGGAGATTCACAAATTTTACAATCGAATATTACCGATGCTCAAACCATTTCATGGGAGCAATTAGATGAAGGAAGCTGTTCTGCAGCGCCAGACGATTGTGCTAACAAAAACGCTTCTTGTGGTTGGAACCAAATAGCAACAGGAAGTACGCACACTGTAACTTCTGCCGGTAAATTTAGACTGGTTGTGACCTATCAAAACGGCTGTTTCAACCGTTTTTACTTTGACGTATATCAAAACAACCTAAATATTGAGTATAACACTAGAGATATAATTTGTACTACTGATGGTTTCATCAATATTACCAACCTAGGTAGCAACTATGGGTTTGAGTTAATAGATATTACTAACAACAATATACTTGTACCTTTCAGCGCTAATAACGGTCCTAATTTTTCTATTACTTCAAATGGGCAATATCGTGTAGATGTTGTTCAATTAGATAGTAGTGGAAACCCAATTCCAAATGCTTGTATATTCAGTACACCAGAAATCGGTATTAGAGATCGTGATTTTCAGGTTGATATTGAAACCACAGCGGCCAACTGTAACTCCCAAGGAACAATCAAAATTGACATTTTAAATGTTGAACCCAATTACACGTATACCTTAAGACAATCAGACGGAACCTTAATTGATGATGAAACTGCTCAGGTTGATAATACTCACACATTTAATGTAAATGCTGGTGATTACATAATTGAAGCAGCCTCTGATGATGGTTGTACATTTTCTCAAAATGTTACCGTTGCAAGAACACCAGACCCAACACTATCTGCATTGCTAACCAGAGATATTGGATGTTCTGCCGGTATGATTACCATGACCGCTGCTGATGGATTTCCAAACCCTGATTACGGTTTTGCTATTTGGAGTAAAGATGGCGTTTCACCTTATACGACTATTGCTGATATTCCTGGAAGTGCATATCAAGTTGAAGAAGTTTTTACTTTCGGATGGAGAGATACTGACTTTGATTTAATAGATGAATACTTCGCCGGTGAAGACGGCACCTATGTATTTGTTGTTGTCGACGCTAACGATTGTTTTGCGTTCTCAAACCCAGTAACCATTACTGATAATGGCGCAATGACCATAGCCATTACAGACGATTCAAATGTGAGTTGTAGTGGTAGTTCAGATGCAGGCATAACCATTGTTCCTACTGGAGGAGTAGGTCCGTATTCTTATAGTATTGATGCTGGTACAAATACACAAACAACACCAACCTTCGTTGGTTTGTCTGCTGGAATTTATGATATTCAGGTTACTGATAGTTCTGGCTGTACTATTGATACAACACATGAAATTATTGAACCGTTTCCGCTATCTGCATCCGCAGGTGTGTCTCGAGATGCAACTTGTGATCCGAATGGGGCAGAGGTACGAATTACAAATGTTACCGGTGGTACAGCGCCATACGAATATAGTTTTGATGGTGGTGGAAGCTATGGAGTGTCAACAACTGCAACTTTACCTCCTGGTAGCTACACCTTAATCGTTAGAGATGCTACAACCTGTACCTTTCCAATGAACATAACCGTTGAAGGAGAACCCACACCTCCAACAGTTTCACTTACTCCAGAAGTTAATTACAATTGTGATGGCACGGGTACAATTACTGCGACTCCAGACATTACAACATATAACTATACTTACGAATTAGACGGGGTATTGAACTCTCCAGACCCAACAAGCAATATTTTTCCAAATGTAGCTCCTGGAACTTATACTATAAGAACAAACTATATTCCTCAAACCACTCCTGCACCAAGTCTTTTATTACAAGAAGATTTTGGTAGCGGACTAACAATTCAAAACCCAAATACTACGGGTTATTTTTACGAAGAACAAACAACAACAACTAACCCAAACATACGCCCTGGTGATACCGATACCTTTATTAATGATTACGAATATGCAGTAACAAGTAGTATTGTAAATCCGTTTGGAGTATGGATTAATCCTAATGATCGCACATCAAACGGTGCCGATGTAGATGGTCGATATTTAGTAATAAATATAGGCGCTCCAACAACCGGTCAAGTAATTTACCAAAAAACGGTAAATGATATTATTCCAAATAGACCCTTAGATGTTTCTTTATGGTTGATCAACCTGCTTCGAAATAGTAGCACTTTAACAGATCCTGATTTAACCATAGAATTGAGAGACACTGCTACTAATGCTGTTGTTGCAACTGCAAATACTGGTGCTGTTCCTAAAAATGAAAGTTGGAACGAATATGTACTTTCTTTAAATCCTGGTGCTAATACTAGTTTAAATTTAGTTATTACAACGAATGAAAGTGAAATAAATGGTAATGATGTCGCTATTGATGATATAAGTGTATTTCAAGATCCTGAGGTTTGTGAACAATTTGTTGAAACTACAGTAACGGTTGACGCTGGAAGAGTATTTACTGCAAATAGAATCAATTCTACAAATGTAAGTTGTAATGGTCTTTCAGATGGAACCATCACTTTCGAAGTTGAAAACTTTAATGCAACTGCTGGTTTTGATTACTCTGTAGATGGAGGAACTACCTACATAAATGCTACAACTTCTCCAGTAACTACAGCTGCAATTTATGGCTCAGGAAGTCATACAATTTTAATTCGTAAAACAGATGAAAACAGCTGCACTACATCGGTAACCGCTACGATTACAGAACCCGCAATTCTAGTTGCAGATGCTTCAGTTACTACAGATATTAGTTGTACCAATGGCGGTGCTACTATTACCGCTAGTGCATCCGGAGGTATTCCTACTTATGAATACCAATTGGAAGATACTTTAGGCGGTATTCTTACAGCATATCAAACTACCACCACTTTTACCGGTATTGCTGCTGGCGATTACATTATTCGAGTGAGAGATGTTAACCTATGTGTAGATCCTATTGATGTTCCATTAACGGTTGCTCCAACAAATACAATTGTTTTTGATATTGTTGCAACGAACTGCTATTCTGGAGCCAATGATGCCACCATACAAGTAAATGTAACCGATGGGAACGGAGACTATACATTCAGTATTAACGGAGGTCCGTGGATAACACCAACACCTGCAAACGCAACAACACATACTTTTGCAAACCTTTCTAATGGAAATTATACCATTAACGTTAGCGATGGTTCAGGCTGTATTGGAACATTACAAAATGTAACTATTAATCCTGAATTGACTGTAACTGCTAATGCTGCTAATATAACTGCTTGTGGTACTTCTACAGATATTGATATTACTGCCAATGGTGGTGACACCAACTATGTATATGCTGTGGTACCTAATGGTAATGCAGTTGTAGATGGTGACTTTAGTACTACAAATCCTGTTGCCGTTACTGCAGCCGGTGATTATGATGTTCACGTTCGTGATAACGGAGGTGCGGCTGGATACTGCTCTGATGTGTTTACAATCACCATTGTTCAAGATGCTCCTATAGCTATTACACCAACACCAACACCTGTAACTTGTTTCGGTGGAAGTGATGGTGCTATCAATATTATTGTTGATTCTGGCGGATTCGGTCCGTTTGAATTCAGTATCGATAATGGCGCTACTTATGATTCCGATAGCTCCTTCGTTAACCTTTCTGCTGGTACGTATCAAGTACGTGTACGTGATGCTAATGCCTGTGAAACTACTGCTATTGATGTCGTTGTCGCTGAACCTGCTCAGCTCGTTGCTGAAGCGATTCTAACACAAGATTATACATGTAATCAACTGGGGCAAATTACAGTGGGTAGTGTAACTGCTACTTCTGGTGGTTCTGGTGATTACCAATACAGTATCAACGGTGGTGCTTGGACAACAGCAACAACTGGTGGTCATACCTTTGTTGATCTTACTGATGGTACATATACTATTCGTGTGCGTGATGCCAATGCGATCTCCTGTGAAACTACCCTTACAGATATTATTATTAATCCGCTTCCTGTTGAACCGGTCTTAACAACTGCTGTTGACTATAACTGTGATGGAACTGGTGATGTAACCGTTACGCCATTTGATGCAGCATATACCTATATTCTTGACGGTGTTCTTCCTGGTCAAACAGGAACAGGTGCAAATGTCTTTGCCGATGTTGCCGTGGGTACACATACTATTACCGTAAATTACGGAAGCGATTGTACCATAGATACTACAGTAATTGTAGAACCAGGGAATGCTTTTGAAGCTTCGATTACCGCTTTTGAAAATCTTGATTGTAACGCTGATAACTCAGGTACTATTACTATTACTGCCAACAACTTCGGCGCGAGTGGTTTTGAATATTCTATCGATGGTGGGTCTACTTTTATTGGACCTTTCTCATCTGCAGAACAAATTACAGGACTTTCTGCTCAAGTTCATAATATCATCGTACGTGATGTAGATGAGCCTATTGCTGGTTGTACTGTAAACCTTAGCCAAACCCTTACAGAACCAACAGCAATTGTTGCTGATGCAAGTATTACTGAACAATTTACCTGTGATAATACAGGCGCAACCATAACTGCTAGTGCTACCGGGGGTACGCCAACTTATGAATACCAATTAGAAGACACTATTGGAACAGTAATTACGGCGTATCAAACTACAACGACCTTTACCAATCTTCCTGCCGGAGATTATATCGTTCGTGCTAGAGATAATAACTTATGTAGTGATCCTATCGATACTGCTATAACAGTAGTAGCTCCTGTAAATCCAACATTTACAACAACGCCTACCGCTTGTTATTCCGGTGCTAATGACGCATCTATTCTAGTGGATGTAACTTCTGTTCCTGGTAACGGTGGATTCCAATTCTCAATTAATGGAGGTCCATTCGTTTCTCCAACACCAACAACTGCAACTACATACACTTTTAACAATCTTGCTAACGGTACTTATACCATTGATGTACGTGACGGTTTCGGCTGTAATGCAGCTCAACAAACCGTAACTATTAATCCTGAATTGACTGTAACTGCTAATGCTGCTAATATAACTGCTTGTGGTACTTCTACAGATATTGATATTACTGCCAATGGTGGTGACACCAACTATGTATATGCTGTGGTACCTAATGGTAATGCAGTTGTAGATGGTGACTTTAGTACTACAAATCCTGTTGCCGTTACTGCAGCCGGTGATTATGATGTTCACGTTCGTGATAACGGAGGTGCGGCTGGATACTGCTCTGATGTGTTTACAATCACCATTGTTCAAGATGCTCCTATAGCTATTACACCAACACCAACACCTGTAACTTGTTTCGGTGGAAGTGATGGTGCTATCAATATTATTGTTGATTCTGGCGGATTCGGTCCGTTTGAATTCAGTATCGATAATGGCGCTACTTATGATTCCGATAGCTCCTTCGTTAACCTTTCTGCTGGTACGTATCAAGTACGTGTACGTGATGCTAATGCCTGTGAAACTACTGCTATTGATGTCGTTGTCGCTGAACCTGCTCAGCTCGTTGCTGAAGCGATTCTAACACAAGATTATACATGTAATCAACTGGGGCAAATTACAGTGGGTAGTGTAACTGCTACTTCTGGTGGTTCTGGTGATTACCAATACAGTATCAACGGTGGTGCTTGGACAACAGCAACAACTGGTGGTCATACCTTTGTTGATCTTACTGATGGTACATATACTATTCGTGTGCGTGATGCCAATGCGATCTCCTGTGAAACTACCCTTACAGATATTATTATTAATCCGCTTCCTGTTGAACCGGTCTTAACAACTGCTGTTGACTATAACTGTGATGGAACTGGTGATGTAACCGTTACGCCATTTGATGCAGCATATACCTATATTCTTGACGGTGTTCTTCCTGGTCAAACAGGAACAGGTGCAAATGTCTTTGCCGATGTTGCCGTGGGTACACATACTATTACCGTAAATTACGGAAGCGATTGTACCATAGATACTACAGTAATTGTAGAACCAGGGAATGCTTTTGAAGCTTCGATTACCGCTTTTGAAAATCTTGATTGTAACGCTGATAACTCAGGTACTATTACTATTACTGCCAACAACTTCGGCGCGAGTGGTTTTGAATATTCTATCGATGGTGGGTCTACTTTTATTGGACCTTTCTCATCTGCAGAACAAATTACAGGACTTTCTGCTCAAGTTCATAATATCATCGTACGTGATGTAGATGAGCCTATTGCTGGTTGTACTGTAAACCTTAGCCAAACCCTTACAGAACCAACAGCACTTGTTGCTGATGCAAGTATTACTGAACAATTTACCTGTGATAATACAGGCGCAACCATAACTGCTAGTGCTACCGGGGGTACGCCAACTTATGAATACCAATTAGAAGACACTATTGGAACAGTAATTACGGCGTATCAAACTACAACGACCTTTACCAATCTTCCTGCCGGAGATTATATCGTTCGTGCTAGAGATAATAACTTATGTAGTGATCCTATCGATACTGCTATAACAGTAGTAGCTCCTGTAAATCCAACATTTACAACAACGCCTACCGCTTGTTATTCCGGTGCTAATGACGCATCTATTCTAGTGGATGTAACTTCTGTTCCTGGTAACGGTGGATTCCAATTCTCAATTAATGGAGGTCCATTCGTTTCTCCAACACCAACAACTGCAACTACATACACTTTTAACAATCTTGCTAACGGTACTTATACCATTGATGTACGTGACGGTTTCGGCTGTAATGCAACTCAACAAACCGTAACTATTAATCCTGAATTGACTGCAGTTGTAGATGTTCAGGCTGTTACCAATTGTGCTGATGGAACCATAACTGTTACTCCAACAGGTGGTGATGCCAACTATAGTTATGCTTATGTGTTAACAGGAACTCCTGTGAGCGCAACCGATTTCGGGCCATCAAACACCTATACTGTAACTGCTGGAAATGACGGTGATTATGATATATATGTTTGGGACAACGCTGCTGGCACTCCACATTGCGAATACATGGAAACAGTGACGGTAGATCCGGCTACTGCCATAGCTTTTACTGCCACTCCGAATGATCCTGAATGTCATGACGGTGTTGGTTCCATTGATATTGCTATTTCTTCAGGAGATATTCCATATCAAATTAGAATTGTTGATTTAGATAATGCTGGCGCGTCTAATCAGACTGCAACTAATATTCTTGCGGCAACGCATTCGTTCTATAACTTATTAACTGGAGAGTATGAAGTGTATGTTCAAGATGCCAATGGGTGTGAAACGCAACTAACACCGAACATTACTATCAACAATCCTGATGAATTAACAGCTACAATTACTCCAATACTTCCTGCTGCTTGTGGAAGTGTTGACCCAAATGATTACGGATTTCAATTCGTTGGGTATCCTACGACTTATCCTCCTGGAACTACCATTGAATTTAGTGCTGATGGTGGTGCTACTTGGACCGGTGATGACAGCGTACCTGGTACAACCGATCAACTTATGGGTTATATCTCCGGAACGAGTGTTTTCCCATCAATGAGAACTGTAGTTGGTGGTGTTGAAATTTGTCGTACTGATTTACCTAGATATATTATTCCTTATCCTTTAGATGATTTAGATATTAGTATATCAACGGTCGTAGTTGGTTGTAACGAATTGCAAGTAACTGTACAGGGTACTGCGGGTGTGCCAAATTACGAATACACCTTTGCAGACGACCCCTCTACTTTTAATATTGCAACTGCTACATGGACCGCACCAATTCCGGGTGCTTACACCTGGACGGGTCTTGTACCGGGCAGAACTTATGTATTTTATGTAAGAGATAATACGGGGTGTGTACGCCAAAGTAATGTAAATGTAAACGACATTACTACAAACCCGTTAGAAATTACAGCTACCTATGAGCCATCGTGTTCTGGAGCAAATGATGCCGAAATTACATATACTATAACTGATACTGACGCTACTACTCACCCTAGTATGCGATGGGAGTTTTACAATGCTAACACTGGTGCACTGGTACAAACAAATGCTGGTCATCCGGCGGCAATTCCCACTGCGTCTACTATAACAGTAAGTGGCTTAGCTCCGGGAGAATACTATATTGTAGTGACTGAAGTAGATGCAAGTAATGTAGATGCCTGTGTCTCCGGTAGTGAAAACTTAATTGTTGATGAGCTCAACCCAATTACAGCTTCACTAAATAAATTAAGTGATATTTCTTGTAGTTCACCTGGCTTGATTGCTATTGAAAATATCAACGGTGGTGGTGGAACATTTACATATACGGTAACAGGTCCAGCTCCTTTTACTACAATTACAGCCACTTCTGATAATCCAGTTTCCATTCCAGCAAACTCACCTGCAGGAAACTATAATGTAACTATTACAGATCAATACGGATGTTTCACAGACCTTGGTCCGATAAACTTAGATTTAACTCCGAATCCTACTATCGATTCTATGGTTGTTGACAATTGTGCAACACCAACTTCTTTAACCATTAATGCTACCAGTACAGCCGCTCAAATACTATATTCTATTGACGGAGGTACCAACTATGAAGATAATGGTGGTGTTTTCAATAATTTAGCTACAGGAACTTATGCTATTGCAATTATTGATAGCAACGGTTGTACGGATACTGATTCTATTGAAATATTCCCAGTTCTTGAAGCGAATGTTACCCTTACGAAACTAATTGATTGTACCGTATCACCTGACGCTGAAATTACTATTGATGTTACTTTTGGTTCTAGCAGTTATGATTACGAAATAACAAACGGACTAGGTTCGGTAGTTGCAAGAACAGCTTTGCCAACGAATCCTTTTGTATTTGCAACGTCAGTACCAGAAGATTATACCATTACTATTTATGATAATGGTACTGCTGCGCCTGAATGTAACCGTGTGTTTAACGTTACTATTCCAGCAGCTGTTATTCCAGCATTTACTGAAGTTCATGAAGATGTTACTTGTAATGGTTCTACGGATGGAACAATCACATTAACGGAAACTTCAAACGGAATTAATCCTTTAACTTATACGATAACTCCTGCAGCAGGAAGCTTTAACGCTGCAACAAATACTTTTGAAAATCTTCCCGTAGGTACGTACACCGTAACCGGAACTGGAACGAACAACTGTACTTTTGATATTACTGGAATTGTAATTGACGAACCAGCTCCAATTGTAATCCCTGCACCAACGGTTGTTGAGTTTGGTTGTACTGTCGGAAACAATTCAAATAATGCAAGTATCACAATCAATTCTGGTGGAATCGTAGGTGGTTCTAGTACTTATGTACGTTATGAATTTATCAACGATCAAGGTACACCTGCAACTGGTGATGACGTTATTGTTCAAGATGGTTCTTCTTTAACTTATACAGAAACTAATACAGCCGGTGGAACCTATATAATCAATGCATACGATGATAATGGGTGTATTGGAACAAACAATGCGACCATACTTCCTTTTGTAGAAATTTCAAATCCAACGGTAACTATTACACAAGATTTAACCTGTAACCCAGGTGACGATGCTGAAGTTACTATTGGAATTGTATTAAACCCTTCAACAGCTACACCAACATTGGCGTATTCTATCGTTGGAACTGACAATGCATACAGTGTTTTAAACCAAGCAACAAATGCATTCACGGCTATTGGAGTTGGAAATTATGAAGTAACTGTAGAAAATACGGATACGGGTTGTATTGTACAAACAGCTTTTGAAATAGAAGACCCAAATACCTTTGAGATAGCAACTACAGTAACTGATGTGGTATGTTTTGGTGATGATGGTACAGTTAGCTTTACTATTAGTGATGCTATAAACCCATATGCTGGTGGTTTCTCTTGGCAGATTTATTTATCACAAGGTACCGATGACTTGCTTGATGATGTTATTGTTGCTGGTGCTTCTGGTACTTCAGCCAACCTAGGACCAACTGCTCCCTTTGCGATTGGTGCTGGTGAATATCGTGTGGAAATTACACAAGACTCAGATCCTTCATGTGTCAATAACGAACGTTTCGTAATCGCAGGACCTAGTGCTGCTATTACCGCCAATACCGATGTAACTCCGATTACTTGTGTTGGTAATGATGGTGTTATTGAAATTATTGATGTTGTCGGTGGATGGGGTGACTATCAATACTACGTAGGTACTGTTGCACCTACAGTTGTTGGTGATTATGTCGCTACACCACGTTTTGAAAACCTTGCTCCTGGTACCTACCAAGCATGGGTAATTGATCAAAATGGATGTCAACAGGAAGTGCAAAATACGATCGTACTTGCTGATCCTACTCCTATTGATGCTCAATTACAATTGAATCAACCTAACTGTCCAAACTTTGCCGGTGAAATTCAAGTTATCAATGTTACTGGTGGACAAGGTAGTAACTATACCTATCAATTAATTAAAGATGGTACTCCAATTGGGGCACCTCAAAATACAACCGTATTCTCAGGTTTAGATGCAGGTAGTTATACTGTACAAATCGATGATCAATGGTCATGTACCTTTACTACAACAGCTATGTTATTGTATGAGCCTATCGTGCCTTTAGCTACTGTAGTAAAAACAATTGACTGTACCGTTGATCCGGGTGGACAAATTACCATCACGCAAACAGGTGGTTCTGGTAACTTTGATTACTTAGTTACATTCCCTGATTTAACAACAACGGCTACAAATACTACAGGTGTATTTACAACTTTAACTCAAGTAGGTGACTATGTGTTTACAATTACTGATCAAGATGCTGCGCATGCTTGTCCGGTAACTATTACACAAAACCTTCAAGACAGAATCATTCCGGTTCTTACTATTGACGCTTTCACCAATGTTACTTGTAACACTGCAGATGATGGAACTATCACTGTAAGCACGGTAGACAACGGAGTAGGACCATATACTTTTGAAATTATAGCTGGGCCTGGTAGTACCGCTACCTTCCCAATGGCACCTACTTCAAACACAAATACATCAGCTGTATTTGAAGGATTAGAAGGTAATGCTGCAGGTATTACCTATACCATCAGAGCAACTGGTGCTAACAACTGTACAGAAGATATTACTCAGGTGATTACACAACCTGATGCTATCGCTAATGTAAATGCTACCGTTGTTGAATTTGGTTGTACTACTGGTAATAACAGTGACTTTGCGACCATTACTATTGACCAAGCAGCAATTACTGGTGGTTCAGGTACTTATGTACGTTATGAATTTATCAACGATCAAGGTACACCTGCAACTGGTGATGACGTTGTTGTTCAAGATGGAACTAACAATAGCTATACCGAAACTGACTTCGCAGGCGGAACGTACATTATCAATGTATATGATGATAGAGGATGTATTGGAACCACTAATGCCGCTATTAATCCTTTTGATGAATTATTGCCAGCTACATTGACTGTAGATAATATCATCACTTGTGCGAATAGTGGTGAAGATGTAACGATTAATGCTTTTGGTTCTTTAACCGATTCAAGTACTCCTGCTGGATTAGCTAACTACGAGTTTAGACAATTACCAAGTGGTACTTTTCAAGCCTCGAATCAATTTACAAACTTACCTGTTGGTAACTATGCTTTTGAAGTTCGAAATGTAAATACAGGCTGTATCGTTTCTATTACACATACAGTAGAAGACCCAAATACCTTTGAGATAGCAACTACAGTAACTGATGTGGTATGTTTTGGTGATGATGGTACAGTTAGCTTTACTATTAGTGATGCTATAAACCCATATGCTGGTGGTTTCTCTTGGCAGATTTATTTATCACAAGGTACCGATGACTTGCTTGATGATGTTATTGTTGCTGGTGCTTCTGGTACTTCAGCCAACCTAGGACCAACTGCTCCCTTTGCGATTGGTGCTGGTGAATATCGTGTGGAAATTACACAAGACTCAGATCCTTCATGTGTCAATAACGAACGTTTCGTAATCGCAGGACCTAGTGCTGCTATTACCGCCAATACCGATGTAACTCCGATTACTTGTGTTGGTAATGATGGTGTTATTGAAATTATTGATGTTGTCGGTGGATGGGGTGACTATCAATACTACGTAGGTACTGTTGCACCTACAGTTGTTGGTGATTATGTCGCTACACCACGTTTTGAAAACCTTGCTCCTGGTACCTACCAAGCATGGGTAATTGATCAAAATGGATGTCAACAGGAAGTGCAAAATACGATCGTACTTGCTGATCCTACTCCTATTGATGCTCAATTACAATTGAATCAACCTAACTGTCCAAACTTTGCCGGTGAAATTCAAGTTATCAATGTTACTGGTGGACAAGGTAGTAACTATACCTATCAATTAATTAAAGATGGTACTCCAATTGGGGCACCTCAAAATACAACCGTATTCTCAGGTTTAGATGCAGGTAGTTATACTGTACAAATCGATGATCAATGGTCATGTACCTTTACTACAACAGCTATGTTATTGTATGAGCCTATCGTGCCTTTAGCTACTGTAGTAAAAACAATTGACTGTACCGTTGATCCGGGTGGACAAATTACCATCACGCAAACAGGTGGTTCTGGTAACTTTGATTACTTAGTTACATTCCCTGATTTAACAACAACGGCTACAAATACTACAGGTGTATTTACAACTTTAACTCAAGTAGGTGACTATGTGTTTACAATTACTGATCAAGATGCTGCGCATGCTTGTCCGGTAACTATTACACAAAACCTTCAAGACAGAATCATTCCGGTTCTTACTATTGACGCTTTCACCAATGTTACTTGTAACACTGCAGATGATGGAACTATCACTGTAAGCACGGTAGACAACGGAGTAGGACCATATACTTTTGAAATTATAGCTGGGCCTGGTAGTACCGCTACCTTCCCAATGGCACCTACTTCAAACACAAATACATCAGCTGTATTTGAAGGATTAGAAGGTAATGCTGCAGGTATTACCTATACCATCAGAGCAACTGGTGCTAACAACTGTACAGAAGATATTACTCAGGTGATTACACAACCTGATGCTATCGCTAATGTAAATGCTACCGTTGTTGAATTTGGTTGTACTACTGGTAATAACAGTGACTTTGCGACCATTACTATTGACCAAGCAGCAATTACTGGTGGTTCAGGTACTTATGTACGTTATGAATTTATCAACGATCAAGGTACACCTGCAACTGGTGATGACGTTGTTGTTCAAGATGGAACTAACAATAGCTATACCGAAACTGACTTCGCAGGCGGAACGTACATTATCAATGTATATGATGATAGAGGATGTATTGGAACCACTAATGCCGCTATTAATCCTTTTGATCAAATTAGTGATGCAACGGTTACCACTCTTGCCGATGTAACTTGTAACCCGGGTAATGATGGTCAAATTCAAGTTGGAGTAACTGTTAACCCAGCTACTGCTACACCGAATTTAGAATTCAACACAACGGGTTCAAATGTCGTTTACAACCAAACCAATACCTCTGGATTATTTAGTGGTCTTGAAATTGGAAACTATGTAATAACTGTTACCAACTTAGATACAGGATGTATTGTTCAAACAACTTATGAAATTCTTGATCCAGACGTAATTGAAGTAATTGCCACTAAATTAACTGATGAAGAATGTTTAAATAACGGTGTTGATGATGGTAGTTTCAGCGTAACGATTAACAACTATACAGGTAATTACAGCTACCAAGTTTACGATAACAATGATGTTGCAGTTGTTGGTTTCGCTGGAACTGGAAACACAACTACACCTTTAATAATTTCAAATCTGCCAGGTGGCGTCTATTATGTGCGTATCACTGAAACAGATGCACCTTTCTGTGAAGAAGATTCTAATAGAGTTACAATTATAGCTCCAGAATTTCCAGTATCAGTAACCGTAAGTGAACAGGCAAGTCCAAGTTGTACAGATGATCAAGGTAGTATTTTGGTTGACCCTGAAGGGGGAGTAGCACCATATACAATCACCTTAACGAATACAACTACATCACAAACATATACAGAAACTAATGTTGATGCATTCATCTTTTCAGGGTTATCTGGAGGTAATTTCGATATCTCTGTAACTGATGCTATGAGTTGTCCGATTACTGATACTATTACTTTGGTTACACCTGATGCTTTAGTTCCAACTATTGTTTCAACAAACCTAGTATGTTACAATGATAATACGGCTTCTGTTACGGCTTCCGTAAATACGAGAAACGTCACTCCGAATTACTTATATCAGTTAAACAGATATGATGCAACCGGAACTACTATTGTAACTACTTCTGCAAATCAGACATCGAATACCTTTACTGGCCTTAATGCTGGCTTCTATAGTATCACTGTAAATGATGATGTTTCATGTTCGGAAGAAACTCCAATAGTTGAGATTACTAATCCGACTCAGGTGGAAGCACAACTGATTCGAACAAGTCCGTTAACTTGTGCAACCGGTGTTGAACTATTACTTTCTGCAACAGGAGGTAGTGGAACTTATGAGTACAGTGTTGATGATATCAATTGGATTCCGATGACCGGAAATACCGCGGCTATTCCTAATGCTTCTATCACCGGACCATTGGGCGCAGGAGTCTATCGTTATTTCGTTCGTGATGCTGTAAATACTTGTGCATCTGTTCAAAGTAATGAAATATCTGAAGATGCAATTGAACCATTAATTTTAACTCTTGATACCTCAGCAGCATTTATAAATTGTAATGGAGATAACACTGCATCAATATATGCGTCAGCAACTGGTGGCCTTGGCAACTACATGTATGAATTATATACTGATGTTTCATTAAACCCTGTTTCTCGTATTGCGGGTCCACAAAGTCTTGGGGAGTTCTCAAACTTAGGTGACGGAACTTACTATGTAAATGTACTAAGTGATGATTGTACAACACCTGCGCGACAGGTAATCATTACAGAACCTACACCTTTAGATTATACCGATGAAGTAACAAATGCATTATGCTTTGGAGACGAAAACGGAACAATTACTGTTGAACTTTCAGGAGGGTCTGATGGCTATCAATATGCTATTTCTCCAAACCTAAATCAGTTTGATGATGAAAATACATTTGATGGTTTAGCCCCTGGAGATTACACAGTAATTGCACAAGATCAAAACGGATGTTTTATTGAGTTACAATATACCATTACGCAACCTGAACTATTAACAGTTTCAGCGACTGGAACTCCAGAAGTTTGTTTTGGTGATGAAGATGGAACTATTAATCTTACTATCGAAGGAGGTACTGCACCTTATAGTACGATGCTAAGCACCGAAAGTAATTTTGTACAAGATAGAACATCGTTTAACGGCTTACCTGCAGGAATTTACATCATTCTTGTTCGAGATGCCAATGGCTGTGAAACTGATACCGCTATTACTATAGAAGCTGGAGCAAACTTAAATGCAACTGTTGAACCGATATACGAATGTACTGGTGATACACCATCAAATTATGTGAATATTACATTAGAAGATTCTTCAGTATTAGGTGATGTGCTTTATGCTTTAGATTCAACAGATCCTAATGATATGCAATTGAATCCAGATTTTAGAAATACCGCTCCGGGTTCACATTTTATTGCCATTGCACATGCTAACGGTTGTATTAGAACTATTGATTTCGAAATTGAAAACTTCGAACCACTAACCTTATCATTAGAACAAAGTGGAATCAATAGAATCACAGCTACAGCTGCTGGAGGAAAAGAAAACTATACCTTCATATTTGATGGTATTGATAATGGATCTGATGATACCTTCATTATTAATAGAACTGATACCTATGTGGTTACTATTATTGACGAAAACGGATGTCAAGTACAGGCAAATATATTTATGGAATTCATAGATATAGAAATTCCAAACTTCTTTACTCCTGATGGAGATGGACAAAACGATGTTTGGATGCCACGTAATCAAGAAGCTTTCCCTGAAATACTAACAATCATTTTTGATCGTTATGGTAGAGAGGTTTACAGATTGACCCTAAATACCCCTGGTTGGGATGGTCTTTACAAACAAAGCGAGTTACCTACCGGTGATTACTGGTATGTTATCAAGCTAAGAGGAGAAAGAGACAGTCGTGAATTTGTTGGACACTTTACCCTTTATCGATAATGCTTAACCTAGAACAACCCATGCGCAACAAAATAGTAACCTTACTGCTACTTTTATCGATCTTCGCCGCTAAAGGCCAGGAACTTACCATTCCTCAACTTTCGCAATATCTTGCTGACAACCCCTTTGTGATGTCACCAACTTACGCGGGTATCGGTGATCATGTAAAAATTAGAATTAACGGATTAACCCAATGGGTGGGAATAAAAGACGCACCAGATACACAATCTTTGGCGGCGGATGCACGTATTGGTGAAAAATCAGGTTTAGGAATGTTACTTTATAATGACAGTAACGGTGAAACAAAACAACGTGGTGCTAGACTTTCATTCGCACACCATCTTACAATAGATCGCTACGACGATAAATTTTTATCATTCGGACTATCTTATAATTTTAATCAATTTAGAATTGATATTCAGAATTTTGATGCATTAGATCCAAGTGTTACAGATGATCGAGCAACTACCAATCATAACTTTGATGTGGGGATGCTTTACCGATGGGATAAATTTTATATCAGCGCAAACGCTTCCAATTTAATCAATAAGGACTTAACAAAGTTTAATCCTATTTTTGAGCCAAATACACTTAGAAATTATTATGTGTACACAGGTTATCGTTATAAGAAAAGTAAGAATAGTAACCTTGAAATTGAACCGTCAGTATTTTTTCAACTTTTCGAAAGTGACGGAAGATCGGTAACCGATTTGAATACTAAATTCAGGTGGTACGATTTTGAAGATTATTACTACGCTGGTTTTACCTATAGATTCTTAAATGATCAAATCGGTAACCCACTTTATGTGGCTCCTATTGTAGGACTTAAAAAAAGTAACTTTTACTTCGGTTACTCTTACCAAGTTATTTTAAATGAAATATTAGGTTATAGTACTGGTACACATGTTGTTACCCTTGGTGTTGATTTATTTCAAGGTGTTAGTAATTGTAGATGTACCTATTAAAGATACACACGAACTACTTTTTAAAATTCGATGAACAAATTCTATTCAATAGAATAGTTTTCATTTATTGTCATATTTCAAAGTATTAATTTAAGTTTGTCAAAATACTTGTTTTGGGACAAATTAAAGTTGAAAACATTAGGGTTTACGCCTATCATGGTTGTTTAAAAGAAGAAACTAATATTGGAAGTGACTATTTAGTAGATGTTGAAGTAAAAGCAAATTTAAAGAAACCTGCTAAATCTGATTCACTTGTCGACACTGTTGATTATGTTCATATTAATCATATAGTTGTTGAAGAAATGAAAACACCTTCTAAACTTTTAGAACACGTAGGTCAACGAATAATTAATAGAATTTTCTCTGAAATCAACATAGTTAAAAAAGCCAAAGTCGCTGTTTCTAAATTAAATCCACCTATTGGCGGTGATGTAGAAAAGGTCACTGTAGTTTTACAAGAAAAAAGAAGGTCTTAAATTTTCCTATATTCAAAAACGGATTAACTTTGCACCCACAATAAGGCATCGTGGCCGAGTGGCTAGGCACAGCTCTGCAAAAGCTTGTACAGCGGTTCGAATCCGCTCGATGCCTCAAAACAAAAAACCCTATAATTCTATAGGGTTTTTTCATTTTATATATTAACACAAATCTTTTACTCGCGAATTCGCTCAATTTCTTCCAAGCCTTTTTCAATATTGAATTGATCTTTTGGTAGAAATCCTTTGGTAATAAAAATAATACCGCAAATAATTAATATTACTCCAAGTCCCTTTTTTATTAAATGTATTCTTCGGGGAGTTAATTTCCTTTTAAGCTGTTTAGCTAAAAGAATTTTAAAAACATCAGTTATAAAATAGGTGAGTAGCATTGCAGTAAAAAAGGTGATTATTCGTTTAGGATTATTATCTAAACTCGCTCCTGCAGTAATTATAGCAACTAACCAAAATGCTAAAACCCCAACATTAATAAAGTTCAATAAAAAACCTTTAACAAATAAACCTAAATAACCCTTACTAACTTTTACTGCTTCTTGTTCAACAGCAACTTGCTTCTTCTTTACTTCTTTTTTCACAAAAATAGTAATGCCATATACGAGTAATACGACACCACCTAAAACATACAGCCCAGGCCTATTACTTAAATTTTCTAATAATTGACGACTACTAAAATATGCTATAGATAGAAATAAAATATCTGCAATAATTACGCCTAAATTAAAAATAATTGCTGCTCGAAAACCTTTAAGCGCACTAGTTTCAAGGAGCACAAAAAAAACAGGCCCAATCATAAAGCTCATAATAAAGCCTAGTGGAATAGCTGCCTGTACGTCTTCTAACATGTAATTTATTGCATTCTGGTTACTGTGCCTCCAAATACTGTTTTTTCTTCCATTTTTGCCGGGTCACCATATACCAAAACTTCACCCCCAGCCTTAACAGTAGCTTTAACGTAATCAATAGCAAATATTTCGGCTCGAGAACCGGCATTTACATTGACGGTTGAAAATTTTGTTTTTAAATTTTTACCCTCATAAACACCACCGGTATTAATAGCTACATCTTGTAAATCTGAAGTTCCGGTTGTTCTTATTACTCCCCCTGTAACAGTTTTTATTAATAGTTGTTCTACTTGCGCATGAATCTCAATTTCTCCACCTTCTTGAGCTTTTAGCTCTAGAATGTCTTGGGTCATAATTTCTTCAGAGCTAATTCTTGCATCTTCATTTACATCTATAATGATTAAATCTTCAGCATAATACAAATCAACAAAAGTGCGATATCCGCTAAAAATTTTATCTAATTGCATTCGTAATTTTAAAACACCAGCGTTATTAACAATAACCACTTTTGAACTGTTTTCACCTGATATAACAGCTTTATTAACGTTTGACTTTATAAGATTAATAGAGATACCATCAAAACCTTTCACCTCTGTAAAAGCTTGTAGCTCTTTGGTGATTTTTTGTTCTTGTGCGTTTACATGATACAGTGCAAAAAATGATACTAAAAGCACTAGTATTTGTCTCATAACAAATTATTTAGGTTAGTTTATCATCTTCAGAACAAAATGTATTCCAAAAAATATTATTTTATTCATGCTTACCGATAAGGCTGAAATCAAGATGGCGTTTAACTAAGTCTGTGTTTTTAACCATAACTATAACTTCATCACCTAATTGATACGATTGTTTGGTTTTTTCACCATAAATCGCATATTCTTTCTCATCAAAGATATAATAATCCCCTTTTATATCACGAATTCGAACCATTCCCTCACATTTATTCTCTATAATTTCAACATAAATTCCCCATTCAGTAACACCAGATATCACTCCCACAAACTCTTTATCTTGATGATCTTGCATAAATTTAATCTGCATATACTTAATAGAATCACGTTCAGCACTTGAGGCTAAATATTCCATATCAGAAGAATGTTTACATTTTTCTTCATAAACTTCTGCCTTAGGTGATTCTCCACCATCTAAATAATGTTGTAATAATCGGTGCACCATTACATCTGGATATCGTCGAATTGGAGATGTAAAATGTGAATAATAATCAAATGCTAATCCATAATGACCAATATTGTCAGTCGTATATATTGCTTTACTCATACTACGAATAGCAAGCGTATCTACTAAATTTTGTTCTTTTTGACCTTTAACGTCTTCGAGAAGTTGATTTAAAGAAGCGCTAATAGATTTTTTATCTTTAAAGTTCAACTTATGTCCGAATCTTGAAATAATTCCGTTAAGGGCTATTAATTTATCTTCATTTGGGTCGTCATGAATTCGGTATACAAAAGTTTTAGTTGGTTTTTGTTTTCCGATAAACTGTGCCACTTTTCTATTTGCTAAAAGCATAAACTCTTCAATTAGTTTATTGGCATCTTTAGCTTCTTTAAAATAAACACTGGTAGGCTCACTTTTTTCATTCAAGTTAAATCTTACTTCAACCTTATCAAACGAAATAGCTCCTTGTTGCATTCGAGCAGAACGCATAATTTTTGCTAATCGATCTAGACTTAGCGTTGCATCAACTACTTCTTGATTTACAGAATAAGCACCGCCTCTTATGGAAGTAGATTCGGGAATATCTCCATTTCTATTTTCAATAATATGTTGTGCTTCTTCATATGCAAAACGTTCATTTGAGTTAATAACCGTTCTACCAAACCATTCATTTTTTATAGTTGCTTTATCATCTAATTCAAAAATAGCTGAAAAGGTATACTTTTCTTCATTAGGTCTTAATGAACAAGCATTATTCGATAAAACTTCTGGTAACATTGGTACCACTCTATCAACCAAATAAACAGAGGTAGCTCTTTTATACGCTTCATCATCTAAAACGGTATCTTTATGTAAATAATGAGATACATCAGCAATATGAATTCCTATTTCATAATTACCATTTTCTAAAACTTTAAATGATAAGGCATCATCAAAATCTTTAGCATCTTTAGGATCTATAGTAAATGTTAAGGTATCGCGCATATCTCTACGCTTCGCAATTTCTTCAGCTTTTATAGAAGTATCTAACTGATCAGCGTAGCGTTCAACTTCTAATGGAAATGAATACGGAAGACCATATTCTGCCAAAATGGAATGAATTTCAGTATCATGCTCCCCAGGTTTACCCAATACTTCGGTTATTTTTCCGAAAGGTGAATCAGCATGATCTGGCCATTCAGTAACCTCAACGATGACCTTATCACCATCGGTAGCCTTTCCTATTTTTTCTTGCGAAACGAAAATATCAGTATACATTCTAAAATCTGTTGGACGTACAAAAGCAAAAGTTTTTTGCATATCTACAATTCCAACAAATTCAGTTTTATGACGCTCCACGATCTTTGTAATTTCCCCTTCTAACTTTTTACCTTTCCTTCTAGGGAAAATATAAACTTCAACAGTGTCTTTATGAAAAGCCTTTTTTAGTTTATTGAAGGGTACAAACACATCATCATCCATTCCTTCAATAATGATGTATGCATTACCTCTACCGGTTACATCAACCGTTCCTGTATGATATGTTTTAGTAGATGGTAATGCTTTGTAACTTCCTCTACTTTCTTCAATAATTCGTTTACTTTCTTTGAGCTGTACTAATTTTTTAATCAACACATTTCTATCGTGAGCATCGGTAATATTATTCTTAGCAGCTATTTGCTTATAATTGAAACTTTTGTTTGGCTCTTTTTCAAGCACTGTAAAAATTCCTTTAGTAATTTCGTTTTTTCTATGGTTTTTTGCCTTTTTATTTTTCTTCGACATTAATTCTTTTCTTGTTTACGTGGAAATTTACAATTTATAATCCACTAGTTTTTTCTGAAATATAGTTTCTTAACTTCAATTTTACATTTCAGAAAGGTTATCAACATATATTACATATATATCTTTTTCTTTTTAAAATTTAAAATAAAAATGATGGTTATGATAGGATGTTAATAGTGGAGATAAAAAAATCAAAGAAAGTTTGCTTTGAACTATTTTTTATTTTTATTGACATTCTTTACAACTGTAATAACTTTAGAAACCAGTTGCTTAACATTCTTATTAACGAATCTTAATAAGTGCTATCAACACTAATTTTATGATAAGTTAATGCAAATTTAGTGTTAATTTCTTTAAACAATACTTTAATATCTTTCTGCTATTTTCTAAGAAGTAAATTCTTTTTTAAAATATATCTTTTGTAAAGCAAATTTTATATCATTTATCAAAACTTAAAAGTAAGTTTTTGTTGTATGGTTATTAACACTTACCAGCTTGGTATATTAACAACAAATAAACAGCTTCATTTCAGTAGTTTGAAATTGTTGTTGTGAAGATGCTAATAATTGTTGTAAAACACTATGTATTTGTACCTTTGTATTACTAACTAAAAACAATACTTGTGAAAATAGCAATTGGTAATGATCACGCTGGTACCGAATACAAACTTGCAATTGTGGGTTTATTAAAATCTCTTCAAATAGAGGTACAAAACTATGGAACTGATGGTTCAGATAGTGTTGATTATCCTGATTTTGTACATCCTGTTGCTTCTGATGTGGCAACGAATAAAGTTGATAAAGGTATTATTATCTGTGGTAGTGGAAACGGAGCTTCTATGACTGCAAATAAACATCAAAAGGTTCGTTGTGCACTGTGTTGGACCAAAGAAATTGTTCAACTCGCTAGAGAACATAATGATGCCAATATTTTAAGTTTACCTGCACGTTTTATTTCTCTACCTCAAGCTCTTGAAATGGTTAAAACATTTTTAGAAACAGAATTCGAAGGTGGTAGACACGAAAGACGTATTGAAAAAATACCATGTTCTTAGTAAATTAAGACTAACCAACTATTTATAAAGTAAAAATATCGTTTGTTAATAAATTACAAACAAATCGATTCATAATCTAGTATATGTTTTTATTCCTAATATAGGATTGTAAAATAGATTCAATAAAAACAAATGTTACAAACAATTGTAAAACGCTTTGATGAATTTGATGCTTTCGAATTATATAGTGTATTGCAACTTAGGTCAGAAGTATTTGTTGTCGAACAAGATTGTGTTTATCAAGATTTAGATGGTAAAGATGATAAAGCACTACATGTTTTAGGTTTAAAAGACAATAATTTAGTTGCTTATACTAGAATTTTTAAAGCATCAGATTATTTAGAGCAGGCTAGTATTGGTAGAGTAGTAGTTCGAGAAACAGAGCGAAAATACAAGTATGGTGTTTTGATAATGAAAGCCTCTATTAAAGCTATTGAAGAAATATTTAATGAAACTACTATTGCATTATCTGCACAAACCTATTTAATTCGTTTTTATAATTCTTTAGGATTCGAAGAAGTAGGTGAAGAATATTTAGAAGACAATATTCCACACATACTAATGATAAAAAATAAAAGTGTTTAGATTTTAAGCTATTGAAAGTTTATATTTTAATAGGTGTTTTGTTTGATAAATTAATATCCTCCAACATAGTATCTGTAAATTTATAATGTCCTTTAGTGGTTATAATTCGAAATCTATTTGAATTCATTCTACTTATTGTATCTAAAAACAACCATTTTGTTTTCAAAAGTTTTGGCTTTGCAGATTTTAAACTAATATCAAAAAAGTACTTTCTTCCGTTTTTAATTGCTACAATATCTGGAGTTATTTTTAAATCATCACCTTTTCTTAAATACGATTTAGGACTATCATAACCTTCTAAATCGGCTTTTATATTTTCAAAGCCAGTAGCTTCTAAATGATCTATTGATTTTTCTAAAAATGCTGAGTTTTCTTGCTTATCAGTTTGTGTCATTTTTAAAAGATAATATTATTTACCAGAAAACCAAAAATATATAACTGATTAACAGTAGTTTAAGAACAATCTAAGCACCTTTTTTCTTATAAATCTTCTTAAATTATAATTTTAAAAAAACGGTAAGTTGTAAAAAAGAACTAAATTTCATTCAATAAATTAAACTAATGAAACTCAATTTTAAAGCGGCCTCAGCCTTTGTCATACTTAGCTTATTAATCGTTTCATCTTGTTCTGTAAAACAGAATAATGAAGAAATTTTTAAAGCACAAATTCAAGAAATAAAAACAAAATTTGCACCTGATAAAAGGGTGGCACTTTTTGATATACAAGTTGAGAAAGAAGAAGATGTCTTTATTTTAAAGGGCGAGAGTGACTTACCAGTTGCTATTGATTCATTAAAAAAGCAATTAGAATTATTGCATGTTAATTATATAGATAGTATTCGGTTATTACCTGCTAAAAAATTAAAGGGCAAAACCAATGCTGTAATCAATATTTCTGTTGCCAATTTACGTAGTAAACCAAAGCATTCTGCTGAATTAGCTACTCAAGCAACGTTAGGTACTCCTGTGAAAGTTTTAAAACAACAAGAGGGGTGGTATCTTATTCAAACACCCGATAAATATTTGTCATGGGTCGATGATGGAGGCATTACTCTAATGACTGACCAACGTTTTAAAGAATGGAAAGAAGCAGATAAAATTATGTTTACTAAAACATACGGACACACCTATAATGATATTACAGAACAAGAAATCATATCAGATGTTGTTAGTGGTGCAATTTTTGAATTCGTAAAATTATCTGACAAGCATTTTATTGTTTCCTATCCTGATGGGCGAATTGCGTTAATGCGTTTTAAAGAAGGAGAAAACTATTTTAGTTGGGTGCAAGAAGTTAACCCGAGTCCAGATAACTTGGTAGCAACTTCAAAAAAATTAATGGGGGTGCCTTATTTATGGGGAGGAACCTCAACAAAAGGCATGGATTGTAGTGGATTCACAAAAACGGTTTATTTTTTAAATGGAATGGTTATCCCAAGAGATGCTTCGCAACAGGTACATACTGGAAAACAAATAGATGAAAACAGAAATTTTGAGAATTTAGAAAAAGGAGATTTATTGTTTTTTGGTAAAAAAGCAACCGAAAATACAAAGGAAAAAGTGGTACATGTAGGTATGTGGATTGGTAACGATGAATTTATTCACGCCTCAAATATGGTACGCGTAAGTAGTATTAATCCTGATGCAGAAAATTTTGATAAGTACAATCTTAATAGGTATTTACGTTCAAATCGAATTTTAAAAGAAACAGATAAAAACTTGATAGATTTAAAACAGTTATCAGTATTTAAATAATATTAAAAATATATTTATGCGAAATAGGTTTAGAATTACATGGGTAACATTAGTCGTTTCATTTACTTGTTTTGGGCAAGCAGATATTGAAAATGAATCAGAATTTAAATCACTGTTTAATGGGGTAAATTTAGATGGTTGGACAACAAAAATTCATCATTATGAAGTTAATGATAATTACGGAGATACTTTTAGAGTTGAAGATAGTTTGATTAAAGTAAGGTATGATAAATATGAAGGAGATTTTAATGATCGTTTTGCTCATTTATATTATGATACTCCCTATTCGTATTTTCATTTAACTATGGAGTATCGTTTCGTTGGTGATCCGCACCCTGGGGCGCCTATTTTTATTGAGAAAAATAGTGGTGTTATGTTTCATTCTCAAGACCCGAAAACTATGTTAAAAGAACAAAACTGGCCCATTTCTGTTGAAATGCAATTTTTAGGAGGTATTGAAAAGGATAAAGAACGACCTACAGGTAATATGTGTTCACCTGGTACTGATGTTGAATTTGAAGGAAAGATAGATCCACGTCACTGTATAAATTCATCATCTGAAACATATTATGGCGATCAATGGGTAAAAGCAGATTTAATTGTTCGTGGAGATTCGCTAGTTACACACATAATTAATGGTAAAACTGTTTTAGAATACGAAAAACCACAAGTTGGTGGGGCGGTTGTAACAGGTTACGATCCTAAAATGAAGCCTGACGGTAAGTTGCTTCAAGAAGGTTTTATAGCTTTACAAAGTGAAGGCCAGCCAATTGATTTTAGAAATATTAAAATCAAAAATTTAAAAGGGTGTATGGATCCTAACGCTAGCAACTATAAAGAGTATTATATAAAATCAGATTCTGACGCCTGCGTCTATTGAATGCAAGAAATTACTTTTCATAAAGTTCTAATGGAAGCTCATCAGGGTCATTAAAAAAAGTGAACTTTTTCCCTGTTAACTCATCAATTCTTATAGGCTCTGTTTGCACGCCTTTAGATGATAAATAAGAAATAGCTTGCTCCATATTTATTACTTCAAAAGCTAAATGACGTAATCCCTGAGCCTCTGGTCGAGAAATGCGTTTTGGAGGATTTGGAAATGAAAAAAGCTCAATAATATAATTTCCATTTAAAGCTAAATCTAGTTTGTAAGATTTACGCGCTTTGCGATACGTTTCTTTGACAACATCTAAACCTAAAACAGTAACATAAAAGTTTTTTGATTTTTCATAATCAGAACAGATAATGGCGATATGATGTAAACGATTAAACACAGCTTTTTAATTGCGAATTAGAAATACAAGAAACAGCATTTCGAAGCATAATCATCAAAAGGTTCTATTTTAAAATATCAGTATATTTTGAAGTATTTGCCAATAGTTCTTGGGCTGCTAAAATCGCATCATCATTTTGTAAATAATATTCAAATAATCCTTCACGGTAAAAATATCGCTTCACAATTTCATCTTCTAGCTTACTTTGAATTTCATTTCTATGTGTTTCTAAAGCCGCAGTTTTACTTTTAGCAATATCTAAAAGCAATGTTTTAAAATCATTTTCAATGGCGTCATTAAAAATCACTTCTTCTCTATTGGTCATTGCCTCTTTTAAAACTTTTTCAGTTTTTGTTTCAAATGAAAAGTCGCTATTGGTAACATAATTCTTAAAATTTTCGAAATCGGCATTTGAAAAGTTAAACGCTTCAATGTTTTCAATAGAATTTTTATAGTAATACTGGGTAGCAAAATCAAAAACCACATGGTTGTTTAATAGGGCTGTGGTTAAAGGGTTAGCCTTTACCGCTTCTATTTCTATATCAGGTAAAACACCCCCACCATCTTGTACTTTTCTACCGTTTCTAGTTTTAAATTCATTAAAAGTAGTGTTTTTTACAGCTTTGTTGTCTTCATCTCTATTCCAATAATCCAAAGATTGAATACATCTTCCTGAGGGTGTAAAGTATCTTGAAATAGTTACTTTTAGCTGTGTGCCGTAAGTTAATCTTAGTGGGCGTTGCACTAATCCTTTTCCAAAACTGCGTGCACCCATTACCACAGCACGATCTAAATCTTGTAGACTACCTGAAACAATTTCACTGGCAGAAGCACTGCTTCCATTAACTAATACCACTAACGGTATTTCGGTATCTACAGCTTTATTTTTTGTTTTATAAGCTCTATTGAACTTCTTAACCTTTGATTTTGTCGTTACAATTAGTTCTCCCTTTTCAATAAATAAATTAGTGACATTAATAGCCTCAGAAAGCAACCCTCCAGGGTTACCTCTTAAATCTAAGATTATCTTTTCTGCTCCTTGTCCTTTTAAATCAATAAGGGCCGCTTTTGTTTGTGAAGAAGCTTTAGCATTAAATTTTGCTAGTACAATAAATCCTGTTTTATCATCAACCATATGATAAAAAGGCACTGCATCAACTTCAACTCCAGCCCTAGTGATAGTTGTAGTTTTTATTTCGCCTTGCCTTCTAAAGGTTACAGTAACACTAGTATTGTTTGCTCCTTTAAGTAATTCACTCGCATTATCATCAAAATCAGCTACATTAATATCTCCTATTTTTATAATTTCATCTCCAGCCTTTAACCCCGCTTTGTCAGCAGGGTAGCCTTTATAGGGTTCAATAATTACTAATTTATCTGAATAAGTACGAACGGTTGAGCCTATTCCTGAATATTCTCCAGCATTATTAATTTTGTACGCTTCTACATCTTGTTCATTTAAAAACTTGGTATATGGGTCTAGGTCATCTAGCATGTTTTTAATGGCTGTATCCATTAATTCTGCCGGATTCGTTTCATCAACATAATTCATGTTAAGCTCTTTGAAAAGTGTTGTGAAAATCTCGATTTGTTTAGCAATTTCAAAGAAGTCACTTTTAAAACTACTAGCAGAAACCAAAACTAAAATGGCAAATGCAGGAATTAAAACCTTTTTATTAAGTGTGTTTTTCATTGTCGATATTCTTTATGAATTTATCTAACACCTTTGTTAAATGTACATTTATGTTTTGGTAAGTAGGTTGTTCTTTTCCAAGGTATAAAAACAGAAACGCAAAAGAACCCTCACTATTGTTAAAAACTGATGCTTTATTGAGCCTGTAACTCTCGCGTAACAAACGCTTTATCTGATTTCGTTGTACGGCACTTTTAAAGTTTTTTTTAGGTACGGTTACTCCAGTTTGAATTTTTACACCGTTTGATACCTCCGTTCTCAGGTATATTAGTTTTATAGGAAAACTTGTAATCGCTCTTCCTTCCTCAAAAAGTTGTGTGATTAACTTTTTATTTTTGAGTTTCTCTTTTTTGGGGAAGGTTTGTCCCATGAATTAATTTTGTGGCGTTGCTTGTGGCTGCCAAGTATTGTTTGACTGATCAACATCTGCCATTAATTGGGAAGGATCTATCATGATACCTTTTACCTCTTTCAATGGTCGATTGATTGTAAAATTATAATCTGTGTTGGTCCAAGCCCAGTCTTTTAATATGGTTCTATTTAAAGCTGGATATGGATTTTCTTTTTCACCACGCATCATCTGTAAAGGAACATAAAAAGTTTCTTGAGAACCGTCATTGTAAACAACTAATACATCTATTGGCATTGGCATAAGACCAAAGCGTTGCATGTTTATCTTCGTTTTACCTTCTTCTGCAGTTACTTCTGTAACTCCGTAATCTATAGTATTGGTTGTTTGTGTCCAGTCTGTTAAATACCAATCTAATTCAATGCCTGATACTTTTTCTGCAGTACGTTTAATATCATTTGGCACCGGATGTTTAAATTTAAAATCTTGGTAGTACTTCTGAATTGTTTTCATTAAGTTTTCTTGACCGATAACATAACCCAATTGTGATAGAAAAATTGCGCCTTTACTGTAAGCCGCAATGCTGTAAGGTGCGTTTTCATTATAGCGATCAGCATGAGTTGTTTGTGGTTGTTCTTTACCAGAATTCACTAAATAGTAGTATCCTTTATAAGAACGTTCAAAAGGGTTTTTTTTGTTTTGTTCGCGAATTTCGTTGCTACAAAGTGCAGAAATAAATGAAGTAAACCCTTCATCCATCCACTCATGTTTTGCTTCGTTGGTAGCAAGTACATGTTGAAACCAAGAATGTGCTAGTTCATGAATCATTGTGCCAATTACACTACCCGGTTTATCTCCACCGGTAATTAGAGTAGACATGGCATACTCCATACCGCCATCACCTCCTTGAATAACCGAATATTGGTCATAGGGATACTCCCCAATATTTTTATTAAAGAACAACATCGCTTTTTCAGTTAGTGGCTGAACTTTGGTCCAAGTGTCTTTATATTTTTCTTCATTTTTATATAAGAAATGAAGGGTAGGTCCATTTTCCATTTGTAAAGTATCATGAACATATTCAGGATCTGCTGCCCACATAAAATCATGTACCATTGGAGCTTTAAAGTGCCAGGTAAGTGTTTTTCCTCTCTGTTTTTTCACTTTTGAATTCGGCACTTCATAACCATGACCAATTTCTTGTGGGTTTTGCAAATACCCTGTTCCACCTACCGTATATCTTTTATCGATTGTTAATTTTACATCAAAATCACCCCAAACACCATGAAATTCTCTAGCGATATAAGGGTCTGCATGCCAACCTTCAAAATCGTATTCTGCCATTTTTGGGTACCATTGACTCATTGATAGTGCGACACCATCATTATTATTGCGACCTGCACGACGAATTTGTACAGGTACCTGGCCTTTAAACTCCATATCAAAAGTTGAAGTTGTATGTGGTGGAATAGGTTTGGCTAGGTGCACAACTAAAACGGTGCCCTCTTCGTTGTACGAAAGTGCTGCTCCATCTTGAGATAAAGAAACTATATGTAGAAATCCTATTTCAGTTTCAGATAAGGTAGCTATACGGCTTTTTTTCTCTTTTGTAGTCATTCTTCCGTCAGGATCAGCTATTGATTGTAAACGCATATCCATTTCACTACCAGGTTGAAAAGCATTGAAATACAAATGATAGTACACTCTATATAGCGTGTCGGGTGAATTATTTGAATAAACTAACTTTTGAGTTCCAGTATATTGATAATTTTCTACATTCATATCAACCTCCATGGTATAGTCAACATGTTGTTGCCAGTAAGAAGTATTATTTTGAGCAGTAGCCCTTGCGATAAAAAGACTGAACGCAATAAGAAATAGGGGAAATTTGAATTGATTAAAGTTCATAGTTTTTCTATAATTGAGCTTTACCCGTACTGACCTTTTGAGCTAGTATTAGAGCGTTATAAGCGTTGACAATTTTACCAGAGGTTGATGCTTGATCTAATGTTGTTTTATTCGCATAATCACCTCCTAAAAGCACTTTTGTTTTTAAAGGAAGGCCAGATTGCATAATGATATGCTTCACTTGTGACGCGTTTAAATTTGGGTAATAAGAAAAAATTAGCGCCGCAACTCCTGAAACTGCTGGTGCAGCCATTGAGGTACCTCCTTGATAGTCATATTTATTGTTTGGCATGGTTGAATAAATGTCATCTCCTGGAGCAAAAACATCTACATTGATTTTACCGTAATTGGAAAAGCTTGCTACAATTTCTGAACCATAAGTTGAGGTTAAAGCACCAACGGTTAAAACATTATCAGCAATTTCTGGTCCATTATTAACAGCGTCATTTGGAAAATTAGGCTCATTAGGGTTATCTAAATTAGCACCATCATTACCGGCGGCATGTACAATTAAAACATTCTTAGAAGCCGCATATTTAATAGCTTCATAGACCCATTCAGCTTTCGGAGAAAATGATTTTCCAAAACTTGCATTAATCACCTTGGCACCGTTGTCAACAGCATACCGAATACCGAGGGCTACATCTTTATCATATTCATCACCTCGAGGTGTGCTACGAATACTCATGATGGCAACATTATTTGCAACACCATTAACCCCTTTACCATTATTGCGTTCTGCTGCTATTATTCCGGCAACATGTGTTCCATGGCTTTCGTCTTCTTCGGCGTTTTGTGGGTTGCCGTTTCCGTAACCAAGGTCATTAATATCATAAGGATTATCACCAACAATTTCTCTTCCATCAAAATCTACATTCAGGTGGTAGTCAAGTCTTTCAGAAATTGACTTCATGTTTTCTTGAAACCCCGCTAAAACCTCACTCATAGAATCTCCCATTTGAAACATTTGAGAAACGATTGATTTACTTTGTAACAGCGATTGATCTTCAGTTTTAATTGCTGCAACTTCTTTTTTAGTATAATTCTTTTTGCCTAAATGTTTTGAAATAGCTGCATCTGCATTTTTACCTAACTGGTAGTTTTGTTCTACATTACTTTTGTAACCCAAATACTTTTGTTTCTCTTTGTCGATATAAACTTTGGCTTTAGCCCTTAAGCTGGCATCGCTTAAATTTAACCTCAAAATTCTGGCTGCCTCTAACTGCTCATAATATGAATTACCAGTAAAATTATAGCCATGAATATCATCAACATATCCATTGTTGTCATTGTCTTTGCCGTCTCCTGGGCGTTCCTTTTTATTGGTCCATAGTACATCATCTAAATCTTCATGTTTAAGATCAACGCCAGAATCTAGTACTGCAACTATTACTTTTTCACCTTTTTTAGACCCAATAATTTCTTTATAAGCTTTGTTAACACTCATACCTGGTATGGTATCTGCAACTAAGTCTAAGTGATTCCAATTCTTTTTTTCGAAATCAGTTAATTCTGATATTTTTAAAGGAGAAGAATCTATGTTTTCTACAGGAGTAGAAACTAATTTAGGGGCGCCACATCCGAAAAATAGAATGGCAGATGAGATTCCTAAAATGGACTTGGATAATAGGTGTTTCATGAAATGATAATATAGTTAGTGCTTATTTTAGAATTGTATTTTCTTTATTCTTTTTACATAAATTAAACATGAAGCTAGAAATAGCAAGTAGATTTTTTATGCAAAAAAGTCATTAAAGGTATAAACTTCGTTTAACCGAACTCCTTTTTCAGTGGCTTGCAAGGTACAAATTTCGTTATGAGCATCATGTTCAAAAACTAAATGATAGTTTTCTTGAACTGCTTTTTCTAGAAACAAGCTTTTTTCATTCATGGTAAGTAATGGCCGAGTATCATAGCTCATAACATAAGGTACTGGAATATGGCCCACTGTTGGAATTAAATCTGCAACGAAAACAAAAGTTTTACCCTTGTATTGTAAATGAGGTAACATCATTTTTTCAGTATGCCCATCAACATAGAGAATTTCGAAACCTAACTCAGCACTTAAAATAGTGTTTTGAGTTTTATTATTTGTTTCTGAATGATTCAAAAACTTTAGCTGCCCACACTCTTGCATTGGTAATAGGTTTTCTTTTAAAAAAGAAGCTTTTTCTCGAACATTTGGTTTTATCGCCCATTGCCAATGGTTTTCATTAGTCCAGAAAGTAGCATTTTTAAAAGCTGGTTGATAGCCAGTTTTGTCATTGTTCCATTCAATACACCCTCCACAATGATCAAAATGTAAATGCGTCATGAAAACATCAGTAATATCATTGCGGTGAAAACCGTATTTGGCCAAAGATTTATCTAAGGAGTGATCTCCCCATTGAAAGTAGTATTTAAAAAACTTCTCTGATTGCTTATTTCCTAACCCCGTATCTATTAGAATGAGACGATTTTCATCTTCTATTAATAGGCTTCTTGCAGCCATATCAATCATATTATTAGCATCTGAAGGGTTGGTTTTATACCAAATTGATTTTGGCACTACTCCAAACATTGCGCCTCCATCAAGCTTAAAATTTCCAGTTTCTATGGGGTATATATTCATTTTATGAAAATATGGTGGTGCAAATTAAGAAAAGAAGAAGTTTTTACTGTTTTGCTTTTAAGTTTTTTAACAGTTTAATTTAGGGCTCACTCATGCAGAAAAGAATGGGCACAAAGGTTTTTTAATTTTAAATTCTTGAATAATTTTTAATCACACTTGTCATAGATAAACTAGTAGCCTCGAATATTATTATATTTAGTCTTTTCGGTTTTGTAAAGATTTTTAAGAACTAAATTTTTATGTTCGGTTTACTTTGGTAACTGTTCAATTTTTATTAATCTTTCAGAAAACTTTTTGCCCACGTGCAATAGCGTTAAGTTTGTGTTGAAATTATGTTCAATGCTTATGATTTTAAATGAGGTTATTTGAATTGTAAGTGAAAATACAATGACCAACAAAACTGTTTAAATTGCTAAAATTTTTAGTCATTTTAGTCAGACAAGGCTGATAGAAATTTATATCTAAAAGTGATAAAATTCTTAATTGTATGGTTAGTTTTATTTGGTTTAAAATGGTTATTTTTCAATAAAAGTCGATTATGCTAGAATTAGCTGGAATTGTAATTTTAGGAATTATTGCCCAATGGTTTGCTTGGCGATTGAAATTGCCTGCAATTCTACCGTTAATTTTAATAGGCTTACTTGTTGGGCCAATATCAACATTGTTTACCGCTGATGGGGCTAAATTAATTGAACCTATTTGGAACGGCGAAAAGGGATTGTTTCCGGGAGAAGGATTATATTATTTTGTGTCTTTGGCAATTAGTATTATTCTTTTTGAAGGAGGGCTCACTTTAAAACAATCTGAAATTAGAAATGTTGGCCCTGTCATTACGAAACTAATCACCTTAGGTTCTTTGGTTACTTTTTTCGGTGCAAGCATGGCAGCCCATTATATTTTTAGTTTGAGTTGGCAAGTGTCATTTCTTTTTTCAGCCCTAATAATAGTTACGGGCCCTACTGTGATTACTCCAATTTTGAGAAATATTCCCTTAAAAAAAGATCTTTCTACGGTACTAAAATGGGAAGGAATTCTTATCGACCCTATAGGAGCTTTAGCCGCAGTATTGGTATTTGAATTTATTAGCGTAGGAGAGGGGCACGGTTATACGCAAACAGCCCTCATTGAATTTGGAAAAATTTTGCTCTTCGGCTTCACCTTTGGTTTCACTTTCGCTCACGGATTAGTATTCGCTATTAAAAGAAATTTTATTCCCCATTATCTTCTGAATGTTGTTTCTTTATCGGTAGTTCTTTTGGTTTTTATACAGTCTGATTTTTTTGCTCATGAATCAGGTCTTCTAGCAGTTGTTGTAATGGGCATGGTTATGGGTAACATGAATTTGCCCAATATTAAAGAACTGCTTTATTTTAAAGAATCTTTAAGTGTTCTGCTCATTTCAATTCTATTTATTCTGCTTTCTGCCAATATTAATATTGCTGATTTAGAATTGATTTATAACTGGAAAACATTAGGTCTTTTCGCGATTATAGTATTCTTAATTAGGCCTATCGGAGTTTTTTTAAGTGCCATGGGCTCTAATTTGAGTTTTAACGAAAAATTATTTATTGGATGGGTAGGCCCTAGAGGTATCGTTGCAGCAGGTATCGCATCTTTATTTGGGTCAAAATTATTGGCGAAAGGTGAACCAGGGGCAGAGTATATTACACCATTGGTATTTATGATTGTTTTAGGCACGGTTCTTTTAAATGCTACTACCGCAAGACTGTTTGCTAAGTTAGTTGGTGTATTCCTTAAAAATTCTGAAGGTATTCTTATTGTAGGAGCATCGAAAGTATCACGTTTAATTGGTGAGTATTTATACAAAAATAATCGGCACGTTGTACTCATTGATAATAATAGAACTAACATTGATAAAGCTAAAAAATTGGGCTTAGAGGCTATTAATGCAAATATTTATGCAGACAATTTAGCCGATAATATCGAGCTGAGTGATATTGGTTATTTGATGGCGCTTACAGGTAATGTTGATATCAATAGTTATGCAATAAGTAAATTTCAAAAGCAATTTGGAGAAAACGGGGCTTTTAGATTAGTGAGTGCAGAAGAAATGAACAATCCTGAAAATAATCCGAAAGAAGGACTTTTTTCACATACCGATGATTTTGTAAAATTGATGGAAACCTCACGAAATTATCCCAATATTCATGAGATTGAATTAAACGATTTAGAACATTACGAAGGTTTAATTGAAATAACAAAAGCTGACCCAGACATTATTCCATTATTTTTAAAAGACTTAGAAGGAGACATTAAAATAATAAGCTCTTTCAGTAAGGACTTTACCGATATTATTGCGGGATATCAACTAGCGTATTTAGGAAAACCTTTCGAATCTGATATTACCAAATAAACACTATAAAACTGCAGTTTTCCAAACGGTGACTGAAATATCTTTTTCTAATATTTCATAGGCACCACCTGCAACCAATCGATAAAAATGCATTGTTGACTCCCTTTTTATTTTATCGGCTAGTAGAATTTGATCGATTTCACCGCTTTCTTGTTTCCAAATAAAAATACTGTTTTGCTCTATTTGAATGATTTTGTGTTTGGCGGTAAATTGAGCAATATAGGTCGTCATGGGGGATGCGAGATTTTATTGTTATCATTTATTTTAACTAATTAATTGGACACACTACCACTAAGTTTAATGGTGTGCTGTAATTAGATGGTATAATTGAGTCTAATCATTTAGTTTAAGAACGGCCATAAACGCTTCTTGTGGTACTTCAACATTACCCACTTGGCGCATACGTTTTTTACCTTTCTTTTGTTTTTCTAGAAGTTTACGTTTTCTTGAAATATCGCCTCCATAGCATTTTGCCGTAACATCTTTTCGTAATGCTTTGGTGGTTTCTCTAGAAATAATTTTTGCTCCAATTGCCGCTTGAATTGGAATATCAAACTGCTGCCTAGGAATAAGCTCTTTTAACTTTTCACACATTTTTTTACCGATAGTAACAGCGTTATCTGCATGAATTAATGCGGAAAGTGCGTCTACTGGTTGTGCATTTAAGAGAATATCTACACGAACTAATTTTGAAGTTCGCATACCTATAGGTGTATAGTCAAAAGAAGCATATCCTTTTGATACGGTTTTTAATCTGTCGTAAAAATCAAAAACAATTTCTGCTAAAGGCATGTCAAAATTTAGTTCAACACGCTCTGTTGTCAAATAGGTTTGATTTGTAATCTGCCCACGTTTTTCAATACATAAAGACATCACATTGCCTACAAAATCAGATTTTGTAATAATGGTAGCTTTAATATAGGGTTCTTCTACACGATCAATACTTGATGGATCGGGCAAGTCTGTTGGGTTATTTACAATTAATGCTGTATCTGGGTCTTTACGGGTAAATGCATGATAGCTAACGTTAGGCACTGTTGTAATTACCGTCATATTAAACTCTCTTTCGAGACGTTCTTGTATAATCTCCATGTGAAGCATGCCTAAAAATCCACATCGAAATCCGAATCCAAGAGCAGCACTACTTTCAGGAGCAAATACTAACGATGCATCATTTAATTGTAATTTTTCCATCGAGGAGCGTAGCTCCTCAAATTCGTCAGTATCTACCGGATAGATTCCTGCAAATACCATTGGCTTCACATCTTCAAAACCTTCAATAGCGTTTTCAGTAGGTTTTGCAGCATCAGTAATAGTATCACCAACTTTTACCTCGCGCGCATCTTTAATACCTGTAATTAGATAGCCGACATCGCCAGCTTTAATACTTTGTTTGACATGCTGGGTTAATTTCAGGGTGCCTACTTCATCAGCAAAATAATCTTTATCTGTAGCAACAAATTTTATTTTTTGACCTTTCTTTATCTCGCCGTTGATGACTCTAAAATAGGTTTCAACTCCTCGAAAAGGATTGTAAACAGAATCGAACACCAAAGCTTGTAACGATTCATCAATATTGCCCTCTGGCGCTGGTACGCGCTCAATAATTGCATTTAAAATTTCTTCAATACCAATTCCTGTTTTGGCACTTGCAGGAATAACCTCTTCTGGGTCACATCCTAAAAGATCAACAATATCATCAGTAACTTCTTCAGGATTCGCACTAGGTAGATCTACTTTATTTAAAACAGGAATAATTTCAAGGTCGTTTTCTAAGGCTAAATAAAGGTTAGAAATTGTTTGAGCTTGAATACTCTGAGCAGCATCTACAACAAGTAAAGCACCCTCACAGGCGGCAATAGACCGAGATACTTCATATGAAAAATCTACGTGACCTGGAGTGTCAATAAGATTTAGAATATATTCTTGACCTTGATAGGTATATTCCATTTGAATAGCATGGCTTTTTATAGTGATACCACGCTCACGCTCTAAATCCATACTATCTAATAGCTGTTCTTTCTTTTCCCTGTCAGTAACAGCTCCTGTAAAATCTAATAATCTATCAGCCAAAGTGCTTTTACCATGGTCAATATGTGCGATAATACAGAAATTTCTAATATGCTTCATAAATTCTCTTCCTCAATAATACTAAAACAGCAGTGTTAAGCCCTGCAAAGATAATGTAAATTACAAATCATTATCATCAAACCTTAGCTGATAACGATGCTTGATAAATAAAAAATTTAAAATAGAATGATCTTAATTATTTATCGCTGTCTATTTTTATAGCGAACAACGGTATATTAGCCTAAGGCCTACTAAATCATGAGTTTTGACCTAAAATACTGGCTATTGCAACTTTCGACCTTTAATTTTTCATAAATTTGCCCACCGAAAAAACAAATGTTCAAAAATGCCCAAAATAGGCGATATACAACTTCCTGATTTTCCATTGTTGCTTGCTCCAATGGAAGATGTTAGTGATCCTCCTTTTCGTGCTTTATGCAAAGAGCAAGGGGCAGATGTAGTTTATACTGAGTTTATTTCATCAGAAGGTTTGATTCGTGATGCCGCTAAAAGCGTCATGAAATTAGATATTTATAAAAAAGAACGCCCTGTCGGTATTCAGATATTTGGTGCAAATCTTGATTCTATGCTACAATCTGTAGCGATTGTAGAAAAATCAAAACCAGATATTATTGATATTAATTTTGGTTGCCCAGTAAAGAAAGTAGTTTCTAAAGGTGCAGGTGCCGGAATTTTAAAAGATATTGACTTGATGGTTTCCTTAACCGATGCGATGGTTAAGCACACTAAATTACCTGTTACGGTAAAAACTCGCCTGGGGTGGGATGAGAGTTCAATTAGAATTGTTGAGGTTGCTGAAAGGTTGCAAGATGTTGGTTGTAAGGCCATTGCAATTCATGGGCGTACTAGAGCACAAATGTATAAAGGCAACGCCAATTGGGAACCGATAGCAGCGGTAAAAAATAATCAAAGAATGCATATTCCGGTATTCGGAAATGGAGATGTAGATTCTCCTGAAGCCGCAATGAAAATGCGTGATGAATTTGGTTTAGATGGTGCAATGATTGGTAGAGCAAGTATCGGCTATCCTTGGTTTTTTAGAGAAGTGAAACATTTTTTCGAAACCGGAAAACACTTAGCGCCGCCTACAATGATTGAACGGGTAGCAGCTGCTAGAAGACACTTGCAAATGTCTATAGATTGGAAAGGAGAAAAACTAGGTGTTTTTGAAACACGACGACATTATACGAACTATTTTAAGGGTATTCCAAATTTCAAAGAATACCGAATGAAAATGGTAACTAGTGATGAATCGGTTGATGTTTTCGCAGCTTTTGACGAGGTATTAGAGAAGTTTGGCGATCATCAATTTAGCTAAAGCTAACGTGTTATTAGTTTTTTGTTTATTCTGCTACTCGCAATTTTTGATGCTATAACACCTAGTACTACGATAGTTGTTAAAACCACAAAAATATTTATAAATTGAAATTCTACCGGATAATCAATTGACCCAATTTTTACCCAACCTAATAACAGCTGAGATCCTATTAATAGTATACCAATTAGAATACCAATCAAGCCCCCAGCTGTTGTCACAAGTATTCCTTGTACAAAATATATATGACGTAATTCTCGAATGGTAACCCCTAAGTTATAGAGTGTTTTTGAATTTTGTTGTTTATCTAAAATCATCATAATAATTGCTCCAACTACATTAAAAAGAGCAATAATTAATACAAGAGTAAAAATCAAGTAAGTTGCTATGTTTTCTGTATTTAACATTTTATACAAGGTGCTATTCAATTCTTGTCTTGTTTTAACAATTACTTTATCCTTAAAAATAGCATTGATTTTTTCCTTTACTAAATAAACATCAATAGCAGTTTTCAGTTTGAAATTAAGACCTGAAATTTGATTGGGATTCTTTTCTAAAAGCGCCTGTGCTAATGGCAAGTGTATAAAAATATACTTTTTGTCGAGACTTTCTTCAATTTGATATACGCCGCTCAAAACAATGGGTAGGGTATTGTAGCTGCTAGCCAACCCTTTGCTTGAAAGCGAACCCTTACCAGGTTTTAAGGCCAGTATTTTTAGCGGATTTCGAGTTTGCATAACCGAAACTCCTAAAGAGTTTACCAAGCCTAGACCAGCCACTGCTTGTTCTTCTTCAGTATTCCACTCTCCGTAAAAAAGATTTTCTAAATCAGTTACTGCATTATAATGCTCATCAATACCTTTTACATATGCTATATCACTTTTTTCACGGTGCTGAAGTAGTACTTTTTCTTCAATTTCTTTAGCATAAGACAATACACCTTCAATTTCAGAAAGTTGTTTTTCTTGATCTTCTGAAATAGAGAAAAACTTTCCTGAAACCGGAATTGCTTTCAAGTCTGGGTCAAATGCATCAGTAAAAGAAAGGCTAAAAGTTTTTAATCCGGTAAAGGCAGAAAGCACAACAAACAAGGCCGCAGACCCAATTACAATAACTAAAAACGTGATAAAATTAATAATATTTACAGCATTCTGACTGCTTTTAGATCGCACATATCGCTTTGCTATGTAAAGAGGAAAATTCAAGTTAAGACTTCTTTCTTTTTTCAAGTAAATCAGGGTTTTTCACCGGATTTTCTTCACCTTTTAATGATTTTTCAATGTTTTCAATATAATCAAGTGAGTCATCTAAAAAGAACAACAATTCGGGTACTCGACGCAACTGATTTTTGGTACGCTGCGATAATTCATGTTTAATCAAAGGTTGATTTGATTTAATACCTTCTAAAAGTTCGGGGGCATCTTTTACTGGAAAAATGCTAATATATATTTTGGCAATAGAAAGGTCAGTCGTAATGGCGACCTTCGAAACGGAAATAAGAGTTCCTTTTAATCCCCCGTCAATTGCCGCCCGTTGTAAAATATCAACGATATCTTTTTGAATTACTCCTGCTATCTTTTTCTGTCGTTGCGTTTCCATAGGGCAAAAATACGGAGAATACTGTGTACTTTAGCATTATGTACATGGATGTTGATCACAGAAAACAAATAACTCATGAATAAAATTGAACATATTGGTATCGCTGTAAAGGATATGGAAACTTCGAACACCCTTTTTGAAAAATTATTAGGAGTTTCAAATTATAAGATGGAAGAAGTTCTCTCAGAAGGAGTGAAAACCTCTTTTTTTATGGCGGGCCCAAATAAAATTGAACTATTAGAGGCAACTACTGATGATAGTGCGATTGCAAAGTTTATTGCGAAGAAAGGCGAGGGCATACATCATATTGCTTTTGATGTAGATGATATTGTTGCTGAAATTGCTCGGCTAAAGCAAGAAGGCTTTGTCATATTAAATGAAACCCCTAAAAAAGGAGCTGATAACAAATTGGTTGCATTTGTTCACCCTAAAACGGCAAATGGTGTTTTAGTTGAATTATGTCAAGAAATAGTGAAATAGCAAATTTTATCAATGCAATTTTGCTTGCAACGAATAAAAATAAGTGGTAATATTGCAGTCCGATTTTCGGTCCTATAGCTCAGCTGGTTAGAGCACCTGACTCATAATCAGGGGGTCCATGGTTCGAGCCCATGTGGGACCACAAAAAACCTCTCAGAACAAATGTTCATGAGAGGTTTTTGCTTTTTATTTCAAATGATTTATTGATATAGAATATACCGTGGAGGTTTTATTCCATTAATTCTTAAATAAACAATCATTTGCCCTCTATGATGGGTTATATGATCTGCAAGCAGTAAAAAAATTTGCCTTTTGGTTCTTTTTAGCCCCAAATAATCTAATTCGTCGTTAAGTCGTAACGTGTCAAAGTCACTAAGAAGTTGTATGGCGTTATCAAAGGTTGTTGAAATAGTGGCAATCATTTCTTCTTTAGATTTCTGAGCTACTTTAAGTTCGGTATCTGTGTTCCAATCTCTAGCTTTTCGACCACCTAATAGCGATTGACTATGCCAATCTAAGGCCCAGCCTATATGCATTAAATTTTCAGCAAAACTCATAGAATCAGCAGTCGCTTTAAAGTCATAATGTTCTTCTGGCATGTTTTCAGCCATCAGAATTAAATAGGTTTTAGAATTTTCTAAGCGCTCTAAGTATTGTTCAATGAAATCATTTTGCTGTGCAAACGCGGGGGAAGAAAAGGTTGCACAGTATAGCAGAATTGCTAATAAAACTTGATGTTTTTTCATCGTATGGAATTTTGAAGATTTTTAATTGTTCCTTGAAGCTTTGTGAAATTAAGGATTTTTGAAACCTACAGTACCATCTATTTTTTATTTCATTGCCGTTGGTAGTCTGCCTAATTCAATTTCTTTGTTGATGACGGCGACAATTTCTAAATACATCGCTTGCATATTGTTCTTTTCATCGGTTTTCTTTTCAATTAGAAATTTAGCGAATACATATTGTGATGCAAAAAGAGGGACATCATTTTGCCCCGTTTTAATATATTCTGCTTTAATATCACTCCAATTCAATTCATAAGGTCGTTGGCCCACAAAATTGTTAAGTGCATCATTCACTTTATCAATAATGGAAGCAAATAGCTGCTTCGATTCTGGAACAAAAGCGAAGCGTTCGACATCATAGTTAATATTATACTTTAAAATTCTACCTGAGGGGGAGTAGTCATACGCGTTTTTTTTAAAAATCATTCTGGTTTGTGTTTGATAGGTTTGTTTTGTGGGCTTATGTTCATTTTTGTTAAACCCTTGTTATTGAAAAAAAATAGAATGCCCGCTAGTACTCCAAGCAGTAATAGGATGAGCAATTTCATATCTGGTAAGTTTACAACGGTATCAGATTTATCTAACATTAGAATGACTATTTGATGTAAACTTAATCCCAGCGGTACAAGTAAAAAAGGGCGGTATAACCTGTATTTGGCGTCTAACAACCAACCAGCCCAAGCAATTTGCGTAAAAACCTGTAAAAAAAAAGTTAAGATCAGTAGTCTATAGGAAGAAAAACCCCATACAGTTTCAGTATCATATGTTAGGCTGCTTTCAATTCCTAAATTAGGAACCCATTCTTTTAACCCAATTCGGGGTAGGGTAATGATATCATGAAAATAAATCAGCGTTGAAACGCCAATTAGTGCAAGCCAACCCAACACCACTTTACCAGTAATTATCCTCTTCGGGGGAGAGCCAAAAGTGGTGTAGGCAGCAAGCAACAATTTTCGCTTTTTGACTGATGTATATAAGAAAACTCCAAAAAGAAGCGCTGCAATGAAGGCAGTAGCCCCTAATTTCAAATCAAAATTATTTAGATCTGTTTTACGGTTGTCCGAAAGAATTAAAAAGAGGTGATAGCCAACGCTAAGAATGCATATTAGTATGGCATTTCGGTAGGGTTTGTTTCTAGCAACTATGAACCAACCGACCCAAGCAATTAAGGCTGCAGTTTCAGCAAAGAAGTAATAGAGAAAAACACGGTATGTAGAGAAACCTAATATTTTTCCGTTGTCGTCTAGTAGTGAAGCTTCAATATTTAAAATTGGAACCCAACGAGCAAAGGTTCCATTTTCGTCGATAATTAATTCATGTAAAAAGGGAAGCAATGACAACCCAATTAAGATTGTCATTGCTAACAAAAAACTAGGAATCGTCCTCGTCGTCGAGTTCCGATCTTCTGATTGAGTCGTATTCTTCTTCTGTTTCTGAAGCACTGTCTTTGTCACATGAATAGTTAAAACCAACCATGAACACAAGTGCTGCTGCGAGTAATAATCGCTTTTTAATCATAATTACAGTTTAAGGGTTAATACCTTTTACTAACTATGATGCGGCTGGTTAAATTGCGAATTTGGGACATAAATCGACCAAAAACACACATTTTGGAAGACATTGGAAAGATATTGTGAAACAATTAATTTTCATAGTCGGAAAACCTTATAAATACTAAGGTTTTCCTTAGTCTGCTACGGAGGTTTTCAGAGTTAAACATTATTTATTTATGCAGGCTAATTGTTTATCCTTGTTTTTCCATTGAATCCAATATTCTTGAAGACCCTCGGTGGTAGTTTTAAGCGAACTAATGTTTAGTTTTTCGTCAGGTAACAGTAGTGACTGTAATTCGCTTTTTCTTTTATGTAATGCCGGTTGATGGTTCCAGCCACCTACATGATCGAAGGAAGTGTAGGAATCGCATTTTTTGACAACTCGCATAAATGGAATTTTGAGTTTAAATATTACATGCCCCGATCCCATTCCTTCAGTAGTCATAACAATTTTTGAAAAATCTACCTTGCTGTAATAACCTTCATCAAACATGATCTTTAATTGATCACCAACTTTACCAGACATTTTATTAGAAAATTGATGCGCGATATCTAAACCATTTATAAACTCAGGCCCATTATAACTTCCTTCACATGCTGCATTTGAACAAGCGATTTCATTTTTATTGATTAAATCTTTAGAAGACAGATCATATATTCCTTTGGTAGACATCACTATTGAATTTCCTATTCCGGTAATTACTTGATTTAAAAAATAACCACCAACACCACATAGAAGCAGTGTTAGTATCATTATGAATAGGGTACGTTGTCTAATTTTCATTTTTTATTCAATATTAAACCATCACAATAGTGGACTAAAAAATCGTGCTAAACCTTCTAAAAATTTCTGAAATCTTGATCTATTTTTAAATAATTCATAATCAAGACGAACTTGATCAACACAATGCTGATCAAATTCCTTAATAATAGCTTTTGCTAGTTCTTTATCATATAATACAGCATTTGCCTCAAAATTATGTTCAAAACTGCGGTAATCAAAATTTCCTGATCCGACAGAAGCAATAGCCTCGTCTATTACAATAACTTTACTATGAGAGAAATCTGGCCGCAAAAAAATACGAACCCCAACAGCTAATAACTGTTCAAACTGAGAAAACATGCTTAAACGAGCCAATATCGAATCTGATTTTTTCGGTACTAATATGGTAACTTTTACACCACTCATTGATGCAATTTTTAATGCTTCTAAAACCGCAAAACCTGGTATGAAGTATGGATTTTCAATGTAGATGTTCTTTTCTGCAGAATGAATCATTGCTAGATATTGTTGCATAACTGCCGGATGTTCAGAGTCTGGCCCACTCGCAACAATTTGAACAATATCTTCGCCTTTAGGCTCAATATCTGGAAGGTATTTTTTTTGTAGCAATAAATTTTCTTCTCCAGAAAAATGATAATCTTTAATAAATATACGATGTAAACTATTTACTACTGGTCCGTGTAGTTTAAGGTGAAAGTCTTTCCAAATACCCAAATCATCGGTTTTTTTAATGTACTTATCAGAAAAATTAACGCCACCCGTAAAACCAGTATGACCATCAATAATGACAATCTTTCGGTGATTTCGGTAATTTAAAGTAAATAACAAATTTCCGAAACGCAGGGGCATGATAGAGTGTGCCCTGACCCCAATGGCTCTGAATTTTTTAATGACTTCACCTCTAAACATAAAGCTACCTAATGAGTCATAAATCATACGTACTTCTACACCTGCTTTCACTTTGGCCGCAAGTAGTTCATATAAGGTATCTAGCAGTTCTCCTTTTTCAATAATATAATATTGTAGGTGAATAAATTTTTCGGCCTTTTCAATGGCCTTAAATAAAGCATCAAAGGTTTCCGCACCATCGTTTAATAGGGCGACCCTATTTCCTGAATAAGCAGACATTAAACTATTCTTATATATCAATTGAGATATTTTGCGACTTTGAACCGTACCAAATTGTTTCAAAAACTCTTCACGGTTCACTAATTCTTGTGATCTTCGATCGTAAAGCTTTCTTTTTAAAGTCTGCTTAAGCTTAAAAAGTTTAAATTTTCTTCGGTTAACCCCAAAAAGGTAATACAAGAAAGGCCCTGCAAAGGGCAATGTAATAACTGCCAATACCCAACTTATAGATTTTGTAGGCCTTGTACCATGAAATATTATACTTGCCAGGGCCCAAGTTGTAAGTCCTAAATAGATGATGGTTAACAGGGTGTTCATAGTAAAGAAAGGTAGTAATAAATGCAGTTGATAAAAACAAAAAAGAATACTTAAACAAAAAAGGTAGATCATATGACCTACCTTTTTAAATATGTTAAAAGCTATTGGTGATTAATTATCATCAACTGCATCTTCAACTTCGTCTTTAATTTCTTCTGCGCCATCTTCAATTTCATCACCTACTTCTTCAATGCTGTCTTCAACTTTTTCTGAAGTGGTTTTCTCTCTGCAGCTTGACACTGAAAGTACGAAAGCTGACATAAATAAGATTAAAAATAATTGTGCTGATTTTTTCATGATATATAATTTAAATTCTTAGTGCTAATCGTTTTTGTTATATTTTTTTTCTTCCTGTAATTAAAGAGATCACAAATAAGACTATGAATAGGAAGAATAGAATTTTTGCAATACTAGCTGCTCCAGCTGCGATTCCTCCAAATCCAAAAATTCCGGCAATAACTGCCAATATGATAAAAGTAACTGTCCATCGTAACATAATATTAAAGTTTTTAAGGTTTATAAATTAGAAAGTGTTTTACGCTTTCTCTTTCTGTCTGGTACAAATATCATCGATTTTTAAACCAAGTATTGATGGTATCGCCGCAATTCTTAACCCATTTGATATGTTTTGTAACTATTTGGTAATCAAACCAATATTTTAGATAACAAACTATTTACATAATCTTTTTACACCAAAAATGAAAGTATTATGGTAAAGATGATAGGTATTTACAATTATTTGTAAGGGTTGAATTGATCGGTTTCTAGCAATGGAAAAATCTGATTATAGGCCTTATTTTTATTAAAAAAATCTTCAGAAATTGGTGAGGCAGTAAAGCTGTATTGTTCAGAATTAGTCAAAACCTGTTTAATTTGCCCCAATGAAGCACCATTTTTTAGCCAGAGATTTTTCTTGTTTCTTGCAATAACTACTGGCATATTATCAACAATATTTTGATAATTTTCTAAAGAGCGGTTGGTTTTGCTTAATAATAAAGAACAAGTAATAAAGCCATCGTCTAAAGTGTTGTAAATTCCAGCTAAGAAAAAGGGTTCACCAGAATTTAACTTAATTTGAAAATGGTGTAATAAACCGTTTTTCAATATGGAAGTGAAAAAACCTGTAGCTAAGATCAAACACCTTCTACTGCTCAGTGCTTCACTTTGCCATAAAACAGATTGTAAAGTGCGTTCATCAATATTTAACGTATTTGTTAGCTTTTGAAATTGTTGCCAATCGTCTTGGTATTTTTTTGGAAGCATTCCCCAAATTGCGAATAAAACCGAATTTGGTTCTTCCATTGTAAGCACCGGCAGATTTGATTCTTCTAAACCATTAATAACAGTTTCTGGACGATAGAGATTAGGATATTTGAAAGACACATCGAAAAAGGCTTCAATCTGTTTTCTTTCTGCGGTATTTGAAAGTTGATAATACATAATTATTCGATCTGCTCGAAATAACAATAAGCTGCATAAAAGCTTTGGTTCATTTCAAGTAATATGTAACTCAAAAGCAAATTTTGGCTTTTTAACAGGTTTTTTTAAGCAGTATGTAACTAGTACATATAAGGTATAGATATGTGCAATTGCCTGTATATCAGTGATTGTGTTAAGATCTTATGCAAATGAGCAAAGGGTAAAGCTAAGCTCTCAATAACTTTGTACGGCAAGAAGATGAGTATGAGAATCATACTAATAAAACATAAAAAATTACATTATGAACTATTTAAATATGAACGATAAAGAAATTAAACCTGTTGTGGATGAATTGAATATACTATTGGCAGATTACAGCGTGTATTACCAAAAGTTGAGAAGTTTTCATTGGAATGTACTTGGAAAAAGTTTCTTCAGTTTACACGAAAAATTTGAAGAATTATACAATGATGCCCGATTAAAGGTTGATGAAATTGCAGAAAGAATATTAACACTTAGATATCATCCTGTAAGTAGTCTTAAAGATTATTTAAACATGGCTCATGTAGAAGAAACATCTGCTTTCATAAATGATACTGAAATGGTAAGTGAAATTCTTTCAGATCATAAAAAGTTATTAAAACAAATGAAAACTGCTATTGATAAAGCCGATAGTGCCGGAGATGAAGGAACAGTGGATATGTTGGGAGGTTATGTTGGAGATCTTGAAAAAGCTAGTTGGATGCTTGATGCATTTAATAAAAAAACATCAGAACAATTGAAAATGAGCTCAACGGCTACTGTTTAACCAAAACGATTAGTTATGCGCAATTCAATTAATAATCATTAAATCATCAAAAATGACTACCGAAATAACAGAATCTTTTACAGAAATATATGACAAACTTGAAGGTTGGGTGACCTCTTTTATACATAGTTTACCCAACTTACTAGTTGCCGTTGTTGTTATGATTCTTGCCTTCTTTATAGCAAGATTTGTAAATAAATGGACAGTTCGTTTGGCTTCTAAAAAAATTCCTCAGGAAAGTATTTCTAAATTAATAGGAAGAATGTCCTCGATTTTTGTGGTCTGTGTAGGCTTATTTCTGGCCCTAGGTGCTTTAGACTTAAGTAAAACTCTTAATACACTATTGGCGGGTGCCGGTATCTCTGGTTTAGTAATTGGTTTAGCTCTTCAAGGTACATTATCAAATTTACTATCAGGTGTGGTTCTTTCTTTTCGAAGAAGAATTCAATTGGGTAACTGGGTAGAAACTACGGGTTATGCAGGCGAAGTAGTCGATATTAACTTACATAGTTTGGTATTGAAAGAATTTGATAACGGATTGGTGATAATACCGAACAAAACAATTGTTGAGAATCCTTTAAAAAACTATTCATTGAATAGTAAAATGAAAATTGCTCTTGAATGCGGAGTTGGTTATGAGTCTGATCTCGAACAAGTAGAAGCATTGGTTAAAGAAGCTATTTCATCAGTATATCACCAAAATGAAGGCTCAGAAATTGAATTATACTATACCGAATTTGGTGACAGCTCAATTAATTTTGTCTGCAGGTATTGGGTAGATGCAAAAAATGCTAAGAACAGGTTAGATGCAAAAAGCGCCGGTATGAAAGCCATTAAAAAGGCATTTGACGAAAATGGAGTTAATATTCCATTCCCCATTCGAACGCTTGAATTCAATAATAAGATCGACGTAAATCGAATTAGTACTGATGATAAAGTGCTTCAGAACTAAGCGAATGAATCGTTAAACAATTAATTAATTTTTAAAAAGTATAAATTATGAAAACAATAAAAATATTAAGTTTAATAGCAGCTACATTTATGGTAGTTCAAGTAAGCGCACAAGAAATGAGCAGTCAAACAGGTGTATTAAACGCCGTAACCACCAATACTTTTAGTTACGTAGATGATGGTGTAGAATACCCCTATAAAGTCACGGTTCGCGAAAAACGAGCCTACACAGCAAAATTTGATGAAGCAGATATCAATAAAGTAAATCAAGATCGAATATCAACGCCAGCTCATGTTGCGGTATTAATAACAATAAATAATCCAAGAAATTCATTTGACAATAGGGTGTTAGCACTGCGATATGAAAAACAAATTAACGATACTTTTGAAATCGTACCGAATAAGAAAGGTTTTGCGGTAAAAGTAAATGACAAGATTTTAGACTACATCGTTGGTGAAGGTGTGTTTTTTGCAGATGCAGCTCATAAAGACTTTTTTATAGTTGATGAATTTGATGTTTTGAAATAGTTTGATTGGCTATTTTGATTGATGATGAAAGGCCTCTAGCAATAGAGGTCTTTTTTTGCAAAAAATTAAAAAATATGAGGTTTTTTTTGCATTATGTACCTATTGACATTTGATTTATCTTTGTTTATCTATTAATTTAAGTCAAAATTGATAACAATATGACCGAAATAAAAATTGATGCCGAGGGTACCGAAGGAACGGTTCGCCAAATTCAAGCGGTTATTGGGGGTCGTATTGAAGAGCGATGGGGAGAGTACATTCTAACAGTAAATAGCGCTAAAGCTACGGGCAGTATTCGGTTTATAACTTTTGATTGGGGAGTAAACCTTTTAGAATATGATATCACTTTTCACGATGAAGTAACATTGATTATGGATGCTTCTGAATTTAACCCCATTCATTTTACATATTGTCTTGAAGGTTATTGCAAACATCGTTTTGGTAGTCAAACGGAGGAAGATTACCGAACTTTAGAACAGTTTCAGTCTGTAATTATTACTAGCCGTGATGGTGGTTATAACTATGGTTATTTCCCAAAGGATAAAAAATTAGCAATTAACGTTATACAAATAACACGTAAAAAGTTTCTTAAAAAGAGACTCAATAATGTTGATGAGTTAAATAGAAAATTATATGAAGTTTTTTTAGACACTGACCATGAAAGTGCGTTCGCCTATTATGGCACCTATAATTTAAAACTAGCAGATAAAATCAGCGCCTTGAGAAAAGTGAAAACTAAAGGGATGATTCGAATAATGAAAATCGAGGGATTGGTTTACGAAATACTTTCTGCTCATATTCTGCAACATGATAAAGATTTTAAAAACAAAATGCCCGCAACAACTTTAATTCGAAGTGAATTAAAGATGGTTAGAAAGATGGCAAAAATGATTGTTAAAGACCCTTCAAAAGATTATTCTTTAGAGTTGTTAGCCCTTGAATCTGGGCTTTCACAAGCCAAATTACAAGAAGGGTTTAAATTACTTTATACGCGTACAGTAACCGAATATATTCGACACATTCGACTTGAAGCTGCTCGCGACTATATTCGTACTACAGATTTAAATATTTCTCAAATAGTGTATACTATAGGTTTTAGTAGTCGAAGTTATTTTTCTAAAATTTTTAAAAGAAAGTACGGTATTAGTCCGAGTGAATTTCAAAATCATGTTCGAGTTCCTTTAGAATTATAACAAAAAAACGCACAATTATGTGCGTTTCTCATTGCTGATAGTATAACCTTAACCTGACCATAATACTTGTTACTATCGCAATATTTTTCTAATGAGATATAGTACCCCATATTTTTTTACGGCAGAAAAAGCAGTGCTCAACCAGTTGTATGAACTGAAGTCATTTTTAACATCGTGTTTTAAACTTTTCATTTCTTCCCAGGCAATTTGCCGTTCAAGATTTAATCGTTTTAAATCTTGATTTATGTCTTTAATAGAGCTGTATGTTTTCATTTAATCGAAAAAGGTTTTTGCTGTTGTTTTAATAACCGCAGTGTCAATTTTGCCTCTTAAAAAGTATACAAGGATTGATAGTATGAATAAAAAGCCGCCTACAATGATACAAGCTAATGAGGTGTTGTCAATTACCTCAGCTAAAGCTATTGTACCACTAACAATAAAGAATATGAACCCTAGAAATAAGAGCACTCCGATTATTGCTATTTTGCATAGCATACTTACTGTTAAAGTAAGCTGTTGAAAAACCTTTAGTTTATAATATTCTTGAGTTTTTTTTAGATACACTTCACCGGTATCAACAGCTTTTTCAGAAGTTTCATTTAAAGATTGAATAATACTCATTATGACGTTTTCTGAAGCTTTTTATTTTTCAATTTTAATTCAGCTAATTTCTTTTCTAAAGTGGTAATCACTTCTTCGGTTTTATAGCTTGCGTCAGAAACGATATGATTCATTTTATGCTCTAAAGTATCTGATTTTGAAGCTAGGGTAGTAGCAGCTCTATCTCTTAAATCAATCGCCGTTTCTTCTAAATTATCCTTAGCGGCAATAGCTTTTTCAGCGATTTTCTTTCTAGTATTCTCACCTTTATCTGGCGCAAATAATATACCTAAGGCAGCTCCGATTGCTGAACCTGCAATTATTCCTGCTATTGTACTCGTTGTATTTCCCATTGTCTTCATATTTTAATTTAATCATGATGACCTTCATCATTCAACACAAAGATCACAAGAAGGCCTTATTTCGTTTAGCTCATATAACATAATTGTTAACGCCTATGAAATATTCTGAGAAAAAAGAAGTGTGGTCGTACTTTAGACAGGTTATATCCAATACTGTAAGTGGTATTCTAATTAAAAAGACAAAGCCAGTGTGGAGACACTGGCTTTAAAACAAACTAACTCAAACTCGACTAACGCAATAATCACAGTGCAAATATCAACAAGAGATTATCTTTTAAGGTTAACTAAACTTAATTGCTACATTATATTAATGTTTAACCTTTTTTTGCTTAAACCTTGAATATCAATAAACAAGAGCGCTATGATTTCTTGATATTAGAGCTATTTCTATATGCTTTATGCACGTTTTACAGCAAATAATTTTGAATAAGTGAGCTTGTAAGTGACTGATAATGAGTTGTTGTTTAACAAAAAGATTACAACAATTTGATAACAAGTATTTTACAAAACCTTAAAACCAAATATACTTGAAGGAGTAAGTTTATTTACAAACTTTGACCTTATGAATATTCTTCGTTGCAAAAGATGTTAAATAGCAGTTCATACCATGTTGGTCGATTATTTAATTCAGCGAAACTACTGCATCCATTAGAACCATCTTTTTATAATTCAAATTACAATACCCTAGCATATTTATGAAAAAAAGACCAGTTGATCTCGTTGTAATCTCTGATGTGCATTTAGGCACTTATGGCTGTCATGCGAAAGAATTGTTGGCTTATATGAAGTCTATAAAACCTAAACAAGTAGTATTAAACGGAGACATCATAGATATTTGGCAGTTTAATAAACGATACTGGCCAAAATCGCATATGAAGGTAGTAAAGCTTTTAATGCAATGGATTTCTAAGGGAATTAGGGTTCATTATATCACAGGAAATCACGATGAAATGTTAAGAAAATTTGTCGGATTTAAACTCGGTTCATTTTCAATTTCAAACAAAATTGTGCTACCTCTTCATGGTAAAAAAGCATGGATGTTTCACGGAGATGTTTTTGATGTTACTATGCAACATTCTAAATGGATTGCAAAACTCGGTGCCATGGGTTACGATTCGTTGATTTTACTTAACCGTTTTGTCAATTTTATTAGTAAGAAAATGGGTAAAGGGCCTGTTTCAATGTCTAAAAAAATTAAAAACGGAGTAAAATCTGCTATTAAGTTTATTGGCGACTTTGAACAAACAGCGGCTGATATTGCCATAGAAAAGAATTTTCAATATGTAGTTTGTGGGCATATTCATCAACCACAAATCAGAACAATTACGACTGAAAAAGGCGCTGTGGTTTATCTAAACTCTGGTGATTGGGTAGAAAATTTAACTGCTTTAGAATACCATAGAGGTAAGTGGAAATTATACCAGTATAGTGAAGATGTTAATACTCAAGTTGATAAATACGATGTCAAAGACCCTCTTGAAGACCTAGAGAAGAATGCTCTTTTTGAAAGCTTAATGGAAGAATTTAATAATCTTGAAGAAAGCAATAGTTACTAATTTTTATCAAAATTGACGATATATGAAAGTGCTCTATGCCATACAAGGAACCGGAAATGGTCATTTGAGTCGTGCTCGTGATATTATACCTATTCTACAAAAGAAAAATATTGAACTCGATTTATTAGTAAGTGGTACTCAAGCTGATATTAAGATTCCGTATCCTATAAAGTATAAACTGAACGGGTGGAGTTTTATTTTTGGTAAAAAAGGCGGCGTTGATATGTGGCGAACATACCTAAAAAGTAATACAGCCCGATTTCAGCGTGAAATAAAAAGTATACCTATTTCTGATTACGATCTTGTAATCAATGATTTTGAACCTGTTTCTGCATGGGCCTGCAAATTAATAAATAAGCCTTGTATTGGTTTTAGTCATCAAGGGGCAGTATTGGGCTTCAATGTTCCAAAACCAAAAAAAAAAGATCTTCTAGGCAGGTTAATCCTTCAAAAATATGCTCCGATCACCAAAGGCTTTGGTTTGCATTTTAAAGCTTACAGCGAACGCATTTTTACACCAGTTATACGGCAAGAAATAAGGAATACAACACGTACAAATGGTAAACATTATACGGTTTACTTACCATCTTATAGCGACGAAAAGATTTTAAATATTCTTTCAAAAGTAAAATCTGTTCAATGGGAAGTTTTTTCAAAACATACCGAGTCTAATTATTTCTGGAAAAATATTTCAATACAAAAAATCAACAATGAAGCATTTATAAAAAGTATGGCTTCGAGTAAAGGTATACTTTGTGGTGCTGGTTTTGAAACGCCCGCAGAAGCCTTATTCATGGGTAAAAAATTAATGGTTATTCCGATGAAAAGTCAATATGAACAGCAATGCAATGCTGCAGCATTGAAAGATATGGGGGTGTCGGTGATCAAATCGCTAAAACTAAAGCATCTTACAAAACTGAAAGAATGGGTAGATAATGACCAAAAAATTGAAGTGCATTACCCTGATATTACTGAGGCCATTGTAGACCAAATTCTTGATGAAGTACCACTTCTTGCCACTGCTAATAAATAGCTACAATACATTCTAATACCTAATTCAACAGATTTGAAAAAAAAAGATTTTGGTGAAAATTTCATATGGGGAGTTTCTACTGCAGCTTATCAAATAGAAGGGGCATATTTATCTGAGGGAAAGAAAGCATCAATATGGGACGAGTTTACTTCGAAGCCAAAAAAAATCTATGAAAACCAAAATGGGCAAGTAGCATGTGATTTCTATCATCGTTATAAAGAAGACATTCTTATGATGAAGAAAATGAATATAAAGAACTATCGTTTTTCTATCTCCTGGTCAAGAATAATTCCGAATGGTACTGGTGCACTTAATGAAGCGGGAATCAATTTTTATAATGAAGTAATTGATTTTTGCCTAGCCTGTGAAATTACTCCGTGGGTCACTCTGTATCATTGGGATTTGCCCCAAGAATTAGAAAACAAAGGCGGGTGGGTGAATAGAGCCATCTTAGAATGGTTCTCAGAGTATGTAAAGGTTTGCGCAATACGTTTTGGAGATAGGGTAAAGAACTGGATGGTTTTAAATGAGCCCATGGTATTTACTGGTGCTGGCTATTTTTTGGGTGTTCATGCTCCTGGTCGCACTGGCTTGAAAAATTTCTTACCCGCCATGCATCATGCAACCCTTTGTCAATCGCTTGGTGGAAAAATCTTAAAAACTTACGTTGTCAACGCAAATGTTGGTACCACTTTTTCGTGTTCTCAAATAACTGCACATTCTGATAGTGATAAAGATATTAGAGCTGCTAAAAGAGCTGACACCCTAATTAATCGTTTGTTTATTGAACCTGCATTAGGAATGGGATATCCTGTGGAAGATTTAAAGGTTTTAAAAAAACTTGAAAAACACCAATACCCTGAAGATGCTGATAATATAATCTTTGATTTTGATTTTATAGGAATTCAGAATTATACTCGAGAGGTTATACGACATAGCTATGGAGTACCCTATTTACGTGCAAAGATTGTACCTGCAGAAGAACGTGATGTGCCCCTCACCGAAATGAAATGGGAAGTTCATCCACTCAGTATTTATGCAATGATTGAACAGTTTAATCAGTATAAAAAAGTAAAGAAATTGATCATTACTGAAAATGGCGCTGCCTTTAAAGATACAGTCATCAATGGGCAAGTAAATGATAAAGAAAGAACACAGTATTTTATTGATTATTTAAATCAAGTGAATAAAGCAAAAAAGTCAGGGTTTGAGGTGTCGGGTTATTTCGCATGGACATTGATGGATAATTTTGAATGGGCAGAAGGCTTTCGCACGCGTTTTGGCTTGGTTCATGTGAATTACGAAACTCAACAGCGAACACTTAAAAAATCTGGACAATGGTTCGCTGATTTTTTAAAAGGGTAAACTTCATCTCAAATTGCAAGACTACAAAAGCATTAGTTATATTTCTTATCGAAAGTTTCTTTGCTATTAGCTGATTTTTATCTTCGTAGGTAACTAAAAATAAAACCATGTTTCGAAAGTGTTATTTTGTAATAGGGCTGCTACTTTTCATCAATTGCAAAGAGAAGCACGTTGATAAAAAGACTGTAATTGAGAGTAATCAGACCACGAAACAATTAAGCTGGCAGGCTGTTGAATCTTCTGATGATAGTATGCCAATTGAAAGGCATGAGGCGGCCTTTGTTCGGGTTAATGAAAAATTTTATTTATTAGGAGGTCGCGGTATCAAACCTGTCAGCATTTATGATACAACTACGAAACGTTGGTCGAAAGGAGCTGAAACTCCTATTGAAATGCACCATTTTCAGCCCGTAGTTTATCAAAACAAAATTTACTGTATTGCCGCCATGACGGGTGAGTGGCCAGATGAAACCCCAACAACACATATTTATATTTACAATCCTGCAAAAGACGAATGGAAAAAAGGAGACGAAATACCTGCGGCACGTCGAAGAGGTTCTACCGGAAATGTGTTATATGAAGGTAAAATTTATTTGGCTTGTGGTATCAAAAATGGACATATTGGCGATCATAAAAAATGGATGGATAGCTATAACCCTGAAACAGGAGAATGGGAAGTTCTTGAAGATGCTCCCAGGGCTCGCGATCATTTTCAAGCCGTATTGATTGATGGAAAAATAATAGCTGCTGCGGGAAGAAACACTGGTATTATTCCCGAAGAAGCTTTTGGTGGAACCATTACTGCCGTTGATGCGTATGATATAAATAGTAATACTTGGCAAACCTTACCATATCCAATTCCGACAGAACGAGCAGGAAATGCAGCTATTGTTTATAATGATGAAGTTTTGATTGTTGGCGGTGAATCAATGAGTCAAGAAAAAGCACATGCTACCGTTGAAGCTCTTGATATGAAAACAAATAATTGGCGAAAGTTGCCCGACATGACTGAAGGACGCCATGGTTCAGGGCTATTATACTTTGAGGGTGGTATTTATATTGCTTCCGGTTGTGGAAATCGAGGAGGTAATCCAGAATTGTTTACTATGGAGAAGCTAAGTACGCATTAAAAAGTGATTACTTCTCTTCCATTTCTTTGATTGAAATATCTTTTCTAATTGGTGTAAATAAAGGTGTTGTACTTTCAGTTTCTCCGACCACTGCTTCTATTTCCCTTTGTAAATAATTTAAATGAGCAATTGTAAGACGATCGGTTATTATGGGTAAAGTGCTTTTAATTTTCGCTTGTAACGAAATCAAATTGTCTAATGCCAGCGATCGAACATCTGTATTTGCCGTATAGCCTTTAGATAACTCAGCCAGTAGACCTTCAACTACACCTTCAGTAACATCGGGTTTATAAAGGGCTATCATATTGGCAACGTATGATTTTTGTAATTTTCTTTTGTAAGCATTAGTTTGATAAAAAACATTCATATCACCCCATACTAATTGGCTCAAATCATCAATATAATCGTGAGGTAGGTATGGGTTTTCTGTATCATAACGTTCAGCAATGAATGTCATTCTACTTAATCTGCTTCCCCCCAACAAATTCATCATAACACTTTCCATAGTTTTAGTTACCGCTTCCTTTGAACGCGGTGATCGAACTGCATTTAAAATATCATTTCGCATAAGCCATTTTGGCTCTTTAAAAATGTAATTGTTTAAAAAAACTAAGGCTTGTTTCTGCGTAAGTTGATCTACTGGTTGGTATACATCACCTTCCTCTCCCATAGTTTTTGGCGTAACGTAAATTCCTCCAATATTTTTAGTAACATGAAAGATGTAATCGCTGTATTGTTCAACAATATCGTTGTAAAGTTGATCTAAGTTTGAGTAATCATCACTGTTATTATCTTTTACCCATTCTTTAATGCAGGGTGTAATGCGTTGCAGATTTAAAATCCCGAACATACTTGCTTCCATTGCATTGTCACCTAAATCTTCTCTTTGCGATCTCGGATCAAAGTCGCGTCCCTCACCCCCAAACCATAATCTAGGATTATTATTAACACTGTCAACCACCATTTGACTTAATACTTCTTTCTCTTCTTTCGAACTTAACCCTTCTGAAACTCTTGTATAGCCCCATTGTATAGCCCATTTGTCATAATCACCAATACGAGGCATGAGGTTTTTTACCGGAATATTGTCTTCTGGCTGTGCTACATAATTAAAACGAGCATAGTCCATTATTGAGCTGGTATGGCCATTTTTTTCAAGCCAATCGGCATCTCTAAGTTTAGAAACAGGTGTCGCAGAACTAGCACCCATATTATGTCTCAAACCCAGCGTATGACCAACTTCGTGCGAACTTACGAATCGAATTAAATCTCCCATCAGTGCTGTATCGAATTGCATTTGTTGTGCACGTTGATCAACTGCACCTGCCTGCACCATGTACCAGCTATGTAAAAGATTCATCAAATTATGATACCAACCGATATGACTTTCTAGTATTTCTCCACTTCTTGGGTCAACAATATTAGGGCCATAAGCATTTTTAGATGGCGAAGCGAAATAACGCAAAACAGAAAAGCGAGAATCTTCTAAGCTCATGCTCGCATCATTTTCTGGCCATTCTTTACCAATGATCGCATTTTTAAATCCTGCTTGCTCAAAAGCAACCTGCCAATCATTAATGCCCTGTATTAAATATGGGCGCCATTTTTTTGGGGTGGCCGGATCAATATAGTAGACAATAGGTTTTTTAGGTTCTACTAATTCACCGCGCTTCCATTTGTCGACATCTTCCTTATTAGGCTCAAGTCTCCACCGATGTATATACGCGTTTTTTGATACTTGTTGTTGATTATCGCCATACTCAATGTAAGAACTAGCGAAATATCCAACCCTAGAATCAAAGTATCTTTTTTTCATTGGTTCTTTTGGAAGCAAAATGAAAGAATTATTGATTTCTAGTGTAACGACTCCTGCTAAAACAGCGGCAGGCAACTCTTTTCTAAGCTTATCTTTACTTGACTTCGCTTTGTAGGTTTTAACGGTTTTAATTTCAGTATTCTGTTGATAAGAATTAATCTCATTGATATAAGACTTGTCTTTTTCTAAACCTAATAGGCGATAGGCATCTTTTTTTGAAGAACTTAACGCCAACAAAGGGTTTTCACTGTTTAAGAAATCTGTTACTTGAATGAGATATGTATTTTTCTTTTTATCAAAAGCTTCAATATCAAATGCTTCAAGAATTGGTGTAATGTTTGAATTATTTACCGCTTTTGAAATGGCATCTTCTTCATCGGCAGCACTTACTAAAGTTGCAATTCTAAGAAATAGTTGATCTGCTGGTCCTTTTTCAAACAGAATGGTATTCTCTGAAATTTTTTCACCTCCATAATTACGTGCACCTGAAGGAGTTTTTATAAACCTTGTTACTACTAAAATCTCTCGATTCAACAGACTATCTTGAATTTCAAAATAGTATTTTGAACCTACTTGATGTACAGTAAAAAGACCATTTTGAGAAAGTGTATCATCAGTAAGTATTTGTTTAATGCTTGAAGACTCTTTTGTAGAATGTACCTGAGTTGAATTTGATTTTTGTGATTTTGAGGCCATCGTTATCGATCCGCAAGAAGCGAATAATAAAACGATACTAATTACAAAAATGAAAAGCCTCATAAGTAGCCAACGTTGCAAATTTTAGTTTCGTATGAAAGGTTTAGGGTCAGGCTATTGATTTAACATATCAATAGAAATACGCGCCTTGAATTGGTGATGAACTGCGTAGTACATTAAAAAGTAATGTTTAAAAGCATCAGTTTTTAAGCTAAATCGGCACTCTATTAACATTAAATGTATTATTAAAGGTTGTTTTATGATAATAAATACTGCCTTTTATAGAAGAAGTCGTCATTAATAGGTAGTCGTATTCTTAAATGTTGTACATTACTTCCCCATTTTTTGGGCAACCATAAGAATTTCACTAATATAAATGTATCGTTAATAACCGAAGTGATGGATAAAAAGCACGAAACCATGTTTAAATTAGAAGATAAAATTGAAAGCTCAGTTTCTAAGATTGATGTTATCAAAAATTTGATTTTCGGCGAAACTATTCAGGCATATGATGCAGAGTTTGAAGAATTAAAGAAAGATATTTTAAACAAAAAGAAGGTTTTAGAAGATTTGATTGAAGACATCAAGGCTGATTTAAATACAACCATTGATAGTGTTGCTACTGATGTAAATATTAGAATTACTGCTTTAGAAAAGAATCTTGATGATAAGATTGAAAATCTAGGAGAGGAGGCTGTAAATAAGCAGGTTTTAGGAAAGCTGTTGGTAGAATTAGGAGAGAAAATAGGTAAAAAATAAATTAGCACCATGTATCCTAAAATGAATGAAAAAGATAAGATAGAAATCTTAAAAGACATTCTTTTTGCGGATGATCATGAATTTGAACAAAAAATTTCTCAACGGGTTGAACTTTTAGAACAAACAGTTCAAGAACGAGATAAATTATCGGAAAAAGTGGATCCAATAATTTCGTATCAAATTGATGAGTTTAAAAAAAGTATTCCTGATACGTTAGGCCCTACTATTACAGAAACTTTACGAACTGAGATTAAGAACCACAAAGATGAGGTTGTTGATGCTCTATATCCGGTTTTGGGTAAGATGGTTAAAAAGTATGTAGCCCAAGAAATGAAGCTGCTTACTGAAAAAATGAATGGTCAATTAAGTTTTATTTCACTGTGGAAGAGAAAACTTAAAGCTACATTTTCTGGAAAGAATGAAGAGCAGATGATGCTCGATGATATGGCATCTGCAAGAATTCAACAGGTCATGTTGATTGAGAAAGATTCTGGAATTCTTAAGGCGGGTTATAGCAAATCAAACATGATGGATGAGGAATTGATTTCAGGCATGTTGACAGCTATAAAATCTTTTGTTGAAGACGCTTTCAATCAAAGAGATCAAAATCTTGAATTGATTGAATATGAATTGTATCAAATTCACTTACAAAGTTTTGCTACACATTATATGGCGGTAGTAATTTCAGGTGATTTTGGACTTAGCTCTAAAAACAAACTTCAAGATATTATATTTGATTTTTATCATAGTTTTATGGCAATGAATGTTGATTTGGTGTTTGATACGAAAAACGCTCAAAAAAGTATAGTTACTGTTCCTAAATCACGAATAGAAAGAGAATTGGCCAATTATTTTGGGGGTGATAAGATCTAAAAAAATTGTTGTTTTAGGACATTTTGGCGTTGGCAAAACATCGCTAATTCGTCGGTTTGTCACTGATACCTTTTCTAATAATTATAAAGTTACTATAGGTGTTCATATAACTAAAAAGGTTGTAGAAATCGCTCCAAACGATTCAGTTTCATTAATTCTATGGGATTTAGAAGGAACTGATGATATTGCTACCCTTAGAAAATCTTATTTGTTAGGAACCCATGGTGTGGTTTACGTTTTTGACATTACTAGGCCGTCAACTTTTCAAAATTTAAATGTAGACTTAGGTATACTTAAAGAAAAAATACCTGAAATACCCTTATTGATTGTTGGTAATAAATTTGACCTTATTGATGAAAACCAAGTAAAGGAGGTCTTTGAAAAGAATGCTATTGCCTATGATTTTTTGACTAGTGCAAAATCAGGTGTCGCCGTTAACGAAATGTTTTTACAATTAGCAACCCTTCTTTCAACCAATGCTTAACAAATACCTAAAGCAATATGCTGAGAAAAGTAATCAATTCATTTTAACAAATGAAGAGGGTAAAATTTTAGAAAGTGATGAGGTCATTTGGCCTACAGTTGTTGGTCAATCAATTCTTGAACTTCATCCTTTTTTTCAAAGTATTCCTTTAACGGTAAGTGACAAAAAAACTGAAAATAGGGTTTTCTGTGTTCATCTTGAAATTAACGAAACTGCTTATATCGTTGACATTAGGCAATTATTTGTAGCAGAGGGGGTATTATTTATTATTCAAAATCTTACTGATCATTACACAGAATATCAATTAGTAGCCCAGTCTAGAAACGAATCTGTTATCGAAAAAGAACTTACTGTTCTTAAAAATATTGAATTGCAACAAAGAGAACAGTTTAAAAATAAGTTTATTCAAAACTTTAGCCATGAGTTAAGAAACCCATTAACAAGTATTATGGCTATTGTTGATCTTTTGAGAGAAACAGAATTAACCAATGAACAACAGAGCTTGTTGGCTTTTTTACAAGAGTCGAACAGTAATTTGAGACTCATGCTAGAAGATACTTTAAGTATCGGAATGATAGATGCTGGAAAACTTAAGATTTCTCAAAAGGTGTTTGACTTAAGTCGATTTTTTGACCTGATCGAATTTACTTATACATCTAAGGCAAAGAAAAAAGGTTTGAACTTTAGCAGTTATTACGACAAGAATATTCCTAAAATGGTCGAAGGAGACCGATTAAGGCTTTTTCAAGTAGTAACTAATCTTTTAGATAATGCCTTAAAATATACAAAGGAAGGTGAAATAACTTTTAAAATTAGTTTAAATCAAAAGAGAGCGAATACTTTAAATTTACGATTTGAAGTAAGTGACACAGGAGTTGGAATTGCTAATGAAGACCAGAAAACTGTTTTTGAAAGTTTTCAACAAGTTTCTAATGAAAACACGAAAAGAGGTGTTGGGCTTGGTTTAACTATTGTAAAAAAGTTGTTAGAATTAATGGAAAGCAAAATTATGCTTCGATCTATAGTAGATGAGGGTACAATCTTGCACTTTGATATTACATTGAAATATCCGCTCTTTCCTGGTGTAGACAAAACAAAAAAGGTCGATAATCAAGTTCCAAAGCCATTGAAATCAAGTACTTCTAAATTCAATCTTTTACTGGTTGAAGACGATGAGCTTGTACAAGCCGCTCTATTTAAAATTCTATTAAAAACTCAAAATTATAATATTAATCTAGCGTATGATGGGGCATTGGTATTGCAAGAAGTGGTCAATAATAATTACGACATTATTTTAATGGATGTTAATTTGCCAAATATTAATGGCCTTCAGTTAACTAAATTAATAAGAGACTTTCCATTTAAGAATATTAAAAATATACCGATTGTTGGTATTACTGCAAATGCTTACCAAACTGATCTTGATCAATATTTGAAAGCCGGTATGAATGACGTGTTAACAAAGCCTTTTGACAAGGAAGATCTTGTTAATTCGCTTTCAAGGTTTTTAAAAACATAGATGATTCTAAGCTTACAGTGTAAGATAAAGACTACAAATATGTATTTTGTCGATGATTTATGCTTTTAATCGACCTCTTTAAATTTAGTTTTAAAGCCCCTTTCAAGTTAAGGTGTCATTTATACTTTTACAGCACCACTGCCAATAACTTCTAATTTTTAATTAAAAAAAAGGTAGATAGAGAACCAATACCAAGAACAAATGAAAATTTTAGAAATACCGTATCTCGCTGAGATTGTTTTTAGCTTGAGTACTATGGTGTTTGCAGTTACCGTTTATGCAATTGCACCAGCGATTTTTAACAGAAAAAGAATAAACATAGGCTATACGAAATCTAACCATTAAGTAGAACCCCCCAACTAACTAAAAAATAAACGAGGTAAGATCGAGTTACAGTAATTTGGAGGCGTTTTACTGAAACAAGAATGAATGGCTTTATTGTCGTTCCTTACTCAAGATTTGGTTTTTTGAAGGTTGGTTGTTTGAAGCCCTGTCTGACAGGGCTTCAAAAATTTATAAAGTATGCGTCATTTTACAAGAACACACCAAACGTTTGAAGATTGGTACAGTTATATCGTAAAATCAACGAAGTATTCTACACTTGAGAGTAACTTGTATCTGGGTACCAAACAAATTGCCACAGATCAAAAATTATCAAAAGCGTACCTAGAAAAATCAATATAATTATCGAAAGAGAATTAATAGCGCACCTAAGGCGGTTAGTATTAAAATCATTTTTCGATAAAAATCTTCTTTGATTAAATTCACTAACTTAACTCCAATAAAAACGCCAAGTATAATTGCTGGAATTAACTTCAAATCAAAAATAAAGGTATCAAGGGTAATGGTTTCCCAAACGAATATGTGAAGTGGAAGTTTTATAATATTTATTATTAGAAATAACCAGGCAGCTGTACCAATAAATTCATTTTTGGGCACTCTCATAGCTAAAAAGTAAATGTTGCTAAATGCTCCTCCAAGGTTTCCAATCATGGTGGTTATTCCTGCAATGGTACCCACAATACTAGCAAACAGCCAGTGAGTGGGAACGTTTTGTGATTTTTTTCTATCCCACCAATACATCATTACCACACTGGTCAAGATAATGATCGCCATACTTATTTTAAAAGTAGCTTCATTCAAATCATTACCGATCAAAACCCCAATAACAATACCTACTAAAATCCACGGTAGAAATCGAATTATATACAACCAGTTAGCATGTCTGTTGTAATAGATAACAGCAAAAATATCACCAAATACCAATAGCGGTACTACGATTCCGGTTGACTCTTTGACTTCAAAAGCTAAGGCCATCAGAGTTACGTTAACTATCGCAATGCCTTTGATTCCAGCTTTTGAAAGACCAATAACCATTGCGGCTGTAAGTGCTAAAGTCCAAGCCGCAATTGAAATATCTGACACCAAAAAAATGGACATATACAAGGTTTAACAAACGAAAAGCAAAAGTATTCTAATTTATTTTATCTTTAAAGACATACAAACTGCCAAACTCCCAATTATGCAATTAAGCTCACTCGATTATGGCTTTATAATCGTTTTTTTCACCCTTGTTTTAGGTATTGGAATTTATGTTTCCAAAAAATCAGGAGAAAGTTCTTCTGAATTTTTTCTCTCAGGTAGAACTATGCCTTGGTGGTTGTTGGGCCTCTCAATGGTAGCAACTACTTTTTCTACCGACACTCCTAATTTAGTAACTGACCTTGTTCGAACTACAGGAGTTTCAGGTAACTGGGGATGGTGGTGTTTTCTGTTAACAGGAATGCTTACCGTTTTTGTTTATGCCAAATTATGGCGAAAATCGAATGTAAAAACTGACCTAGAGTTTTACGAATTACGATATGGTGGTAAACCAGCAAGTTTTTTACGAAAGTTTCGTGCGGTTTATTTAGGGGTTTTGTTCAATGTGATTACAATGTCTGCTGTAACGCTAGCGGCAATTAAAATTGGAGGTATAATGTTGGGTTTAGAGCCATGGCAAACTGTCGTAGGAGCAGGGCTAATAACCGTTGTTTTTAGTGCTTTGGGCGGATTTAAAGGAGTGGTTTACACCGATTTTTTGTTATTTTTTGTGGCGATGGCGGGGGCAATAGGAGCTGCATTTTATTTGGTAAATATTCCTGAAGTGGGTGGGTTAGAAGCGGTAATATCAAATGATTTAGTGAAAAATAAAATGAACATTTTACCTGATTTGTCTGACACCAAAATGGTGATTACAATTTTAGTAATACCATTAGCAGTGCAATGGTGGAGTTCTTGGTACCCCGGTGGCGAGCCTGGTGGTGGTGGTTATATTGCACAGCGTATGTTGGCAGCAAAGAATGAAAACCATGCTATAGGCGCAACTTTCTTTTTTAATATTATGCACTATGCTTTACGCCCGTGGCCATGGATTCTGGTTGCATTAGCATCTTTGGTTGTGTATCCTGATGTGGCTAGTATTGCAGAAGCATTTCCTAATGTTCCTGCCGACAAACTTGGGCATGATTTAGCATATTCAGCAATGTTAACCAAACTACCTAGCGGATTACTAGGGGTGGTTTTAGCATCGCTTATCGCTGCATATATGAGTACTATTTCAACGCAACTGAATTGGGGGTCCTCCTATTTGGTTTTTGATTTTTACAAACAACAAATAAATCCGAATGCAACCGAAAAGCAAATGGTTGCTGTTGGTCGCTTATCAACCGTAGTGTTAATGGTACTAAGTGCATTTTTAGCACTTGCCATGCAAAACGCTATGGATGTCTTTAATCTACTATTATCCTTTGGGGCAGGCACCGGATTGATTTTTATTTTAAGATGGTTTTGGTGGCGAATCAACGCTTGGAGCGAAATTTCAGCCATGTTTGCTTCCGGAATTTTGTCTATTCTCATAGCAACGACATCTTTGAAGTCTTATTTATTTGATGCTCAAAATGGAGTATTGCCTGAATGGGGAGAATTACCATTTATAATGATCATCACTACTGTGATTTGGCTAACCGCAACATTCATGACTCAACCAGAATCTAAAGAAGTTTTGAGAAGTTTTTACCTTAAAATTCAACCTGGCGGCCCTGGATGGGCAAAAGTCGTTGATGATGCAAATGACGATAACGAAGTAATCGTAAATACTGATGAAAAATGGAGTGTTCCATCAGGCATTACAGCAATGTTATTAGGGGTTATTTTGATTTATACGCTCATGTTTGCAACCGGATATTGGATATACGGCAGAACTACTCTCGCGCTTATATTATCAGGTGTTGCCGTCGTTTCAGGCATACTTTTGATTGTCGCATGGAATCGAATGAAAGAAAATATTTTATAAACCAATGCCTATGAAGAATAGAATTCTTTCAGTTGATATTTTTAGAGGCGCCACTATTATCTTAATGATTTTGGTGAATACGCCAGGTACTTGGTCTGCCGTGTATGCACCATTATTACATGCGAAATGGCATGGTTATACACCTACAGATTTAGTATTTCCGTTTTTCCTTTTTATCGTTGGAGTATCTATTGTGTTTTCTTATAAGAACAAAACTCCTAACAAAAACACCTATAAAAAAATCATAATCCGAACCCTAAAGTTGATAGGTTTGGGGCTTTTCTTAGGTGCTTTTTTAATTCATTTTCCGTTTTTTAAGTCGTTTGAAAATATTCGATTTCCCGGAGTTTTACAGCGAATAGGCGTCGTTTTTTTATGTGCATCAATTTTGTTTTTAAATTTTAATTGGAAAACCATAATTGGTTTAGCAGTGTTCTTTTTATTTGGTTATTGGTTGCTGATGACACAAATTCCGGTTGAAGGCATGACTTCTACTTTAGATCGTGCACCAAACAACTTTGCAAACTGGCTTGATGTTAAGGTTTTTGGCACACACAATTATAAAGCTGACTATGATCCCGAAGGGCTATTAAGTACAATTCCGTCAATCGTTAGCGCTTTATTTGGAATATTCACAGGCTTAATATTAACTTCAAAACAAAAGCAAAAGGAAACGATATTATTTGGAATAGGAGGGACACTATTGATTCTAGGACACCTGTGGAACATTTTCTTCCCTATTAATAAGGCACTTTGGACTAGCAGTTTCGTCCTCGTAACATCAGGATGGGCCAATTTAATCTTAGCCCTGATTTATTATTTTACCGATGTAAAAGGATTGAAGTTTGGTAGCATATTTAAATATGCTGGTGCGAATGCAATTATACTTTATTTTCTTTCAAGCTTTATAAGTAAAATTATGGGGCAAATTAAAATAGGTGAAACCTCTTTACATGGGTGGCTATTTGATAAAGTGTACGTACATGATTTTATTTCTATGCAACTCTCTTCTTTGTTGTATGGCTTAACTGTAGTGGCGTTTTATACACTTTTGGCATATATATTGTTTCGAAGAAAGATATTCTTCAAAGTATAACTATGAGAAATGCCATTAGGTTTTATAGATTTATTATTCTAATATTTATTTTGATGGGATGGCCTCAGGAAAGCATTGCCCAAAATGGGTTTCAAGAGGGTTATGTGGTCACAAAAAAGAATGACACGTTATATGGTGTTGTTAGAGACAGAAAACTAGGTGCTTTTGCCAAGCTTTATAAAAAGATAAAATTTAAAGGTAAAAAGGGTAAATCAAAGTATGCTGCCAAAGATCTAATTGCATATAAGATTGGTGATATTACCTTTGAAATAATGAAAACAACGAGAACAGGGCAGTTTTTCAATCAACAATTGCAACTGTCAGACGATGGTGATTATGAGTTTTTTAAAGTAATACACAAAGGAAACCTAAGCTACTATATGCTAGAGTTTGAAGATGCTGATTCAGGGCATATAGATGCAAATGCCTATTTTAAAAAAGAAAATGATGATACTTTAATCCGTGTTAACCAAGGTATTTTGGGTTTAAAAAGGAAAAAGTTGGCAAGGTATTTCTCTAATTATCCTGAATTGGGTCAGCGCATTTTAAACAAACAGTTCAATAGTGCTTCAGAAATAGTTCACTTTTACAATGCTTGGAAAATAGATAATTAAATAGAAGTTATTATTGAATTCTGTTTCAATCCTATTTTTGCATCAATTTTGCAACATATTTTCCAATAACGTCAAACTCTAAATTAACTCTAGTTCCAATTTGGTATGTTTTAAATCGCGTATGCTCATAAGTATACGGAATAATCGCAACTGTAAAAGTATTTTTACCCGAATCAACAACCGTTAAACTAGTGCCGTCTATAGTAATCGATCCTTTTTCTATGGTCGGATTGTTAAATGACGCATCGTATTCAAATGAAAAATGCCAGCTACCATCTTTTTGATTAATTGATGTGCATATACCGGTTTGATCAACATGACCTTGAACAATATGCCCATCAAGACGGCTTCCTAAAATCATAGCGCGTTCTAAATTAACTTCATCTCCAATTGAAAGATCATTCAAATTCGTTTTCTGTAATGTTTCGTCAATAGCAGTAACTGTGTATTTGTTGCCATCTAAAGCAACCACGGTTAAGCAAACTCCATTGTGCGCAACACTTTGATCTATTTTCAGCTCATTTGTAATACTAGATGCTACGGTAATATGAAGATTACTTCCATCAGTTTCTAGATTTGTAATTTCCCCTAAGGTTTCGATTATGCCTGTAAACATCTTACATTTAAATTAAGTAATTTTGCAACTTCAACTTGCAATCAAAGGTAAGAATAACATGGATGAAAACAGAAAAATTAGGCTTGGTATCTCCATAGGAGATATCAACGGTATTGGTTGTGAAGTAGCGCTAAAGACATTTACTGATTCTCGGATGCTTGATTTTTGTACACCTGTTTTTTTTGCATCTAATAAAACAATTGCCGGTCAGACCAGCGCATTGAATATAGACATCAAGTATAACGGAATTCAAGAAACCTCAAAAGCGATTGACGGTAAAATAAATGTCGTAAATATTTGGAAAGAGATTCCGAAATTAGAATTCGGGCAAGCTACTACAGAGGCTGGAAAATTTGCTATTCGTTCTCTTAAAGCAGCTGTAGAGTCATTAAAAGTTGGTGATATTGATGTTCTAGTAACTGCCCCAATTAATAAGAACAATATTCAGTCTGACGATTTTAAATTTCCAGGGCATACTGATTTTCTTGCTCAAGAACTTGACGGAGATAGTTTAATGTTCATGGTTACTGATGGTTTAAAGGTTGGTCTATTAACTGATCATGTAGCAGTAAAAGATGTACCTGCAGCAATAAATCCTATTTTAATACGAACCAAAGTACGCACAATTGAAAAGTCATTAACTATGGACTTTGGAATTCGTAGACCCAAAATTGCCCTTTTAGGAATTAATCCGCATAGCGGCGATAATGGAACCATTGGAAAGGAAGATGAAGAAATTTTAAAGCCAGTTATAAAAGAAATGTCAGCTGCTGGTCATTTAGTTTTTGGGCCTTATGCTGCAGACAGTTTCTTTGGGTCTGATAGTCACACAAAATTTGATGCTATACTAGCTGCATATCACGATCAAGGTCTAATTCCGTTTAAAACATTATCATTCGGTAATGGTGTCAACTATACTGCAGGTCTTAGTAAAGTAAGAACTTCTCCTGACCACGGTACGGCTTATGAAATTGCGGGCACCGGAAAAGCAGACAACAGTTCATTTAAAGAAGCGGTGTTTACAGCTCTTCGGGTGTTTAAAAATCGTTCTGAATATGCAGAATTAACTGAAAACGTTTTACAAAAACAACGTATTCGTAGATAGTAATTGAAAGAGAATTATTCATATTGAATAATTCATTCTTTTTGCGGTTGTCTATTATTAAAATAATAGTATCTTTGCACCCGCCTTTACATAGAGGTAAAATGTTTTAAACAAGTGTGATACAATGAAAAAAAAGGAGTTTAGCGTTCCTTTCTCAGGGTTGAAGCAAGGGAAACACGAGTTTAAGTATGTTGTAAATAAGGAGTTCTTTGAATCTTTTGGGTATACTGAGTTTAATGATGCAAATGTAAATCTGCAGGTTTTGTTAAATAAAATGAGTACGATGCTTGAATTTGAACTACAGGCTGAAGGTACCATTAATGTAGATTGCGATCTAACTAGCGAACCTTATGATCAACAAATTAATTCTGATTTAGAGTTAGTTGTAAAATTTGGAGAGGAGTTTAATGATGATGACGATGAAATTTTAATTATACCTCATGGTGAGCATCAAGTCAATATTGCACAATATGTGTATGAGATGTTAGTCTTAGCGGTACCTCAAAAAAGAATTCATCCTGGTGTGGAAGATGGCACATTAGATTCTGAAGTTTTGAAGAGACTAGAAGATTTACAGCCTAAAGAGAAAAAAGAAAATAAAGAAGAAACTGATCCCCGATGGGATGTATTAAAAAAGTTAATAACGGATAAATAAGTTGTAAAATGGCACATCCTAAACGTAAGATTTCCAAAACCAGAAGAGACAAAAGAAGAACTCACTATAAGGCAGTTGCGCCTACTTTAGCTACTGATTCAACCACAGGTGAAATGCATTTGTACCACAGAGCGCACTGGCATGAAGGTAAATTATATTACAAAGGTCAAATATTGATTGATAAAACTGAAGAAGCAGAAGCTTAGTGTTTGCTGTTTTCAAAATATGAAATAACTCCCACTTTTATAAGTTGGGAGTTTTTTAATATACAATCATTTCCATCTTTTTTAACGGTTAATGAACTAGTTTACAGAGAAGTATTGGTTTTTGAAGAATCTTGAGGTTTTAAGCTAAAAAATCACTAATTTTCAACTCTTTTTAACCATTTTCGAGCTTTTTTTGTCAAAAAACGATTTAAGTATGAGCAAGCTAACAGCAGCGATAACCGCTGTGGGATCATATGTTCCGAAATTTGTAATGACCAACAAGATGTTGGAAGACCTGGTAGAAACCAACGATGAGTGGATCACCAGCCGAACCGGAATTAAAGAAAGAAGAATTCTTAAGGAAGATGAAGGAGAAGGAACTTCTTATTTGGCGATTAAGGCTGCGAATGACTTAATTCAAAAAAGAAACATTAAGCCTGAAGAAATTGACCTAGTAATGGTAGCTACTGCAACACCTGATAGTATGGTGGCTTCAACTGCTGCTTTTGTTGCGTCAGAAATAGGTGCGTCAAATGCATTTGCCTATGACTTACTCGCAGCTTGTTCTAGTTTTCTTTTTGGAATGTCAACGGCATCCAGCTATATCGAATCTGGTAGATACAAAAAAGTTCTATTGATAGGTGCAGATAAAATGTCATCCATCATTAATTATAAAGACCGTACGACCTGTATTATTTTTGGTGATGGAGCAGGAGCTGTATTATTCGAACCGAATAACGAAGGGTTAGGCTTGCAAGATGAGTACCTTCGAGCAGACGGGTCAGGTAGAAAATACTTAGGTATGGAAGCTGGTGGTTCTATATTACCAGCGACTCATGAAACGGTTGACGCAGGTCAACATTATATTTTTCAAGATGGTAAATCAGTTTTTAAGTTTGCTGTTTCGAATATGGCAGATGTAGCAGAGAAAATCATGTTACGAAATAACTTAAAAAATACCGATGTATCATGGCTAGTTCCTCATCAAGCTAATAAGAGAATAATTGATGCTACTGCCAATAGAATGGGTCTTGACTCTTCAAAAGTACTAATGAACATTCAAAGATATGGTAATACGACCTCTGCAACCTTACCATTGCTTCTTGCAGATTACGAAGAAAAGCTGAAAAAAGGAGATAATTTGGTATTTGCTGCTTTTGGTGGCGGGTTTACTTGGGGTTCTATTTACCTGAAATGGGCATATTAAAAACAAAGAAACTAAATCAAACTATATGGATATTAAAGAAATTCAAAGCCTAATTAAGTTTGTGGCAAAATCGGGCGCTAGCGAGGTAAAGTTAGAAACTGATGATATTAAAATCACCATTAGAACTGGTGCAGCTGGTAGTGGTACAGAAACCACTTATGTGCAGCAAGTTCCGATGGCGCAACCTCAAATGATGGCTGCGGCTCCTGTTGAGACTGCTGCTGCTCCTGCCGCTACCGAAACAAAGGCCGATGCACCTGCTGCAGACGATAAATACATTACTATAAAGTCTCCTATTATTGGTACTTTTTATCGTAAACCCGCTCCTGATAAACCATCTTTTGTTGAAGTTGGTGCTGATATAAATAAAGGAGATGTACTTTGTGTTATTGAAGCCATGAAACTTTTCAATGATATTGAATCTGAAGTTTCAGGAAAAATCGTGAAAATTTTGGTAGATGACTCTTCTCCTGTAGAATTTGATCAACCTTTATTTTTAGTAGATCCATCATAAGTTAAAAACCAAATTAAAAAAAGCAAAATCTATTGCGTTTACGTAGAGATTTTGGTGCTTTAAATTTAAAATTTGGAAACCGTATGTTTAAAAAAATATTGATTGCAAATAGAGGAGAAATAGCTTTACGAGTTATTAGAACGTGTAAAGAAATGGGCATTAAAACTGTTGCTGTCTACTCTAAAGCTGATGAAGAAAGTCTTCATGTTCGTTTTGCTGATGAAGCAGTTTGTATAGGTCCGGCTCCAAGTAGTGAGTCGTATTTGAAAATACCAAATATTATTGCTGCTGCTGAAATCACCAACGCTGATGCCATACACCCGGGCTATGGTTTTCTATCAGAGAATTCGAAATTCTCAAAAATTTGCGCAGAACATGACATTAAGTTTATTGGTGCTTCTGGTGAACATATTGATAAAATGGGTGACAAAGCCACTGCAAAAGCGACAATGAAGAAAGCCGGTGTACCTTGTGTTCCGGGCTCTGATGGCATTATGAAAGATGTTGCTGAAGCTAAAAAATTAGCCAAAAAAATGGGCTATCCTGTCATGATAAAAGCTACTGCTGGTGGTGGTGGAAAAGGAATGCGTGCTGTTTGGTCTGAAGATAAAATGGAAGACCTTTTTGAAAGCGCTGTTCAAGAAGCTACTGCTGCCTTTGGTAACGGAGGCATGTATATGGAAAAGCTTATTGAAGAACCACGACATATTGAGATTCAAATTGTTGGAGATCAATACGGAAAGGCCTGCCATTTATCTGAGAGAGATTGTTCGGTACAAAGAAGACATCAAAAGTTAACAGAGGAGACGCCATCTCCGTTTATGACTGATAAACTACGTAAAGAAATGGGTGAAGCAGCAATTAAAGCTGCTGAATTCATTAAATATGAAGGTGCAGGTACAGTTGAGTTTCTGGTAGATAAACACCGAAATTTCTATTTCATGGAAATGAATACCCGTATTCAGGTAGAACACCCAATTACAGAACAGGTAGTTGATTACGATTTAATTCGCGAACAAATTTTAGTGGCTGGTGGAGTACCGATTTCTGGTAAAAACTATTTACCTAAGTTACATTCAATTGAATGTAGAATAAATGCAGAAGATCCGTATAACAATTTTAGACCTTCACCAGGTCGCATAACTACGTTGCACACACCTGGCGGGCATGGCGTACGTATGGACACTCATGTTTATAGTGGTTATACCATTCCTCCAAACTACGATTCAATGATTGCCAAACTAATTACTACGGCTCAAACCAGAGAAGAAGCAATTAATAAAATGAAGCGCGCTTTAGACGAGTTTGTAATTGAAGGGGTAAAAACTACTATTCCGTTTCATCGTCAGTTAATGGATCATCCTGATTATTTGGCAGGTAATTATACGACCAAGTTTATGGAAGATTTCGTTATGCTTCCTGAAGAGGAAAGTTAAAACATAGCCCCGTTATTAGGGGCTTTTTTTATTTCCGTATTCTAAATAACACAGTTACTTTGAAAATGTAAACTCGAATATAGTTGTATTTTAGAGGATGCAGTTAAGTTATTGGGAATATAAGACGTGGCTTTCAAATATTGATTTTACAGTCGTAGGAAGCGGAATTGTAGGGCTAAATTGTGCCCTAAGACTAAAATTAAAACACCCCAGAGCAAAGGTTTTGGTTTTAGAAAAAGGATTTCTTCCACAAGGAGCCTCTACCAAAAATGCTGGTTTTGCCTGTTTCGGAAGCATTTCTGAAGTGAAGGCTGATTTAAAACATCATAAAGAAGATGAAGTGGTTGAGCTTGTTCAAAAACGTTGGAACGGCATTCAATTTCTCAGAGAAAATTTAGGAGACCAAAATATTGATTTTCAACAACTTGGCGGCCATGAGCTTTTTTTAAATAAAGACAAAAAACTTTATGAAGAATGTTTAACAGATTTAAAAACTATTAACCAACTTCTTTTGCCAGTTTATAAAGACAAAGCGTTCTGCAAAAGTGAAAACATATTTAAATTCGAAAACATACACGAAAATTATATTACGAATACTTTTGAGGGTCAATTAGATACCGGAAAGATGATGCGAAATCTTTTAAAGCTAGTTCAAAAAAACAATATTACTATTTTAAATAATATCAGTGTTGAAGCCTTTTCAGAGGATTATGATAGTGTTAAATTAAAAACAAATCAATTTGAGTTTTCTACCAAAAAATTATTTTTGGCCACCAATGGTTTTGCCTCTCAGTTCTTGAATGTAGATCTTAAACCAGCAAGAGCCCAGGTTTTAATTACTAAGCCCATCAAAAATTTAAAAATTAAAGGCACTTTTCATTTTGATGAAGGGTATTATTATTTCAGAAATATAGATCATAGAGTTTTACTTGGAGGCGGTAGAAACCTTGACTTAGCTGGAGAGGAAACTACAAATTTTGGCACTTCAGAGTTAATTCAAGAGCGATTAAAAAGCATTCTAAAAGATAATTTATTGTCAGATATAAGCTTTGAAGTAGAGCGCAGTTGGAGTGGAATTATGGGTGTGGGTAAGCAGAAAAAACCCATAGTTAAAAGCTTATCTAACCATGTATATTGTGGTGTTCGTATGGGAGGAATGGGTATTGCAGTTGGAAGTCTTGTTGGAAAAGAATTAGCAGACTTGGTTTAGGTTGAAAGCCATAATTACTCAATAGTTTGATCAGCACAAAAGAGGAAACATGGTATTTGGTCTAAGTTTTAGACAATTTATAAAATGCTGCGCTTTTTAATTAGGTTAAACGAGTTTTCTTCTTATATTGTCAAACCCATCAAACCAATAAATCTTACTGAACACTGAGTTTTTTATTAATTCAGTTTCTTCCTATTTCTTTTGATATAGTACTACTATGCCATTTGGAACAACTATAGAATGACGTAGAACACCATTTATGTTGTTAATTGTTATAACGAGATTACTATATGAAGAATCGAATTTCCCTTTTGAATATGGGGTTGTTGGCGGTAGTGTTGTTTTTTTGTACAGGCATTTTCGCGCAAGAAACTGACGAATTAATTGCCAGTGCAGAAATGGATAACGTGGTTATTCTAGAACCTTCTTTTTCAAGTAGCAAAACCACTAAAGGTTTTGATAAGCGGTATCATTATTTGGTGGCAAGAGCATATTTTAGGTTGCTTTCAGATGCGCAAAAAGCAGAACGCAAGCTTAAAGCGCAATATGAACGATACCGTTTTGATAATGTAAAATATAATCGTTCTAATAGTGCAGTATATCAACGTAAGCTAGCCCTTGCTGAGCAAAAATATAGCGCACATAAAGCCATGCTTCGCGGTTTGAAATCTTGGAATTTGTTTAGTGAAAACAGAACTGGAGATATGTTTTACTTCATGATGGAAAATGAAAATCGTATTTTTCAAATGTATGATAGAGAAATATCTGAAGATAAAATGGTCAAGTTTCTTATTTACAAATTAGCGGATCTCTACCACGTAGAGGGAGAAGAATAGCTATTAATTTCTTTAATGATACCTTCTAAAGTACTTCTCTATAATTTCTGTAAATCCTATGTTGATGATTTTACTGGCCGAATTCAAAAAAGCATTGAAGACATTCAAGAGTCTTTAAGCTCTGAAACAAAAAGTAGTGCTGGTGATAAGCATGAAACTGGCAGAGCCATGCTGCAATTGGAACGTGAGAAACTTGGAACTCAATTAGCAGAAGCTGAAAAACTGAATCAAATACTAGCGAAAGTTTCTCTAGAAAGTAATAAAGAAGCCATTGGATTAGGAAGTCTTGTTATCACTTCAAAGGCAACATATTTCATTGCAATTTCTGCAGGGATGTTTGAGCACGAATTTCACAAAGTATATTGCATTTCATTGCAAACTCCTATCGCAAAGTTGTTGTTTGGAAAAACGCAGGGTGATGTTGTTCACTTTAACAATAACGATATATACATTCAAGGAGTTCTTTAATTTTTTCTTATTTGTATTCTCGCTGTTTTTTTTATAAATTAATGAGTGAGTACTCACTACTATGTTGAAAGATAAAAAACAAAAAATTTTAGAAAGCGCCCTTAAGCTCTTTGCTAATGAAGGCTTTGTTGCTGTGTCAACAAGTAAAATAGCGAAGGAAGCTGAAGTTTCTGAAGGGCTCATTTTTAGACATTATAAAAGTAAAAAAGGACTTCTTGAAGCGGTATTAGCAATGGGAGTCGAAAAGATTCAAGGTTATTTTGAACCGATAATTTCTGAAAAGTTTCCAAGTGAGACTATCAGAAAAACAATTGAATTGCCATTTTTGGTCGATGAAAGTGAATATCACTTTTGGAAATTGCAGTTTAAACTTAAATGGGAAATAGAATACTCGTCATCACAAAAAACAGCTCCTTTAATTACTAAACTTAGCTGGGCGTTTACCGAATTAGGTTACAAAGAACCTAAAAAAGAAGCCGAATTATTAAACCATATCATTGAGAGTATTTCAAGTGGAATACTTAAAGATGGATTGCATAGTCAGTTATTTTTAAAAGAGTTTTTAATTAACAAGTACCTTAAATAATCTAGTATGAAGAAAAGCATTTTTTTATATAGCCTTGTACTTATTCTAATTTCTGGTGCAGTAGTAGCTTCTAATTACGGTGATGATGTTTATGATTCCAATTTAATTGCACCAATTAAAAAATCTAAAAAAGACCCGCATGAGAATTATAATAAAATGATGGATGTTATCATGAGTCCGAGATGTATTAATTGTCACCCGAACGATCACGTACCGAAACAAGCGGATGATGGTCATCCTCATTATTTCGGAATTGCAAGAGGGGAAAACAATCACGGATTTCAAGCGATCAATTGTGCAACATGCCATCAAAATACCAATAATGATTATTCAGGAGTGCCTGGTGCACCTGAATGGAGTTTAGCTCCAGCCGAAATGTTTTGGGAGGGCTTATCACGTAAAGAAATTGCAGAATCAATGATGGACCCCGTTCGAAATGGTGGTCGCACAGCTGAAGAAACAATGCATCATTTAACAGAGCATGAATTGGTGCTATGGGCATGGCAACCAGGTATTAAAGCCGACGGAACTCCACGTGAAATTCCTCCAGTTCCTTTAGATGAATATAAGAAGGCCGTTAAAGCATGGATTGCCAATGGTGCTGTTATTCCAGAAAATTAAACAAGGCAAATAAATAACCATATTATGAAAATAGAATTCACAATAAACGGAGTATTACAATCCGTAGAAATTGAAGATTCGAATACACCTTTATTATGGGTTGTTCGTGATGTTTTGAATTTGAAAGGCACAAAATTTGGCTGTGGAAAAGCTGCGTGTGGTGCATGTACTTTGCATGTTGACGACGAAGCTGTTCGGTCTTGCTCTTATGCTGTAAAGTTCGCAGAAGGAAAGCAAATAACAACTATAGAAGGACTAGGAAGTCCACAAGATCCTCATCCAGTTCAACAAGCATGGATTGAAGAAGTAGTTCCACAATGTGGTTATTGTCAACCCGGGTTTATGATGGCGACAGCAGCCTTGCTAAATAAAAAGCCAAATCCTTCTGATGAAGATATAGATAATAATATTGTAAATGTATGTAGGTGTGCGACGTACTACAGAATGCGAAAAGCAATACATCGGGCTGCTGAATTAACGCAAGAAACCAACCTTAAAACTCAAGAAAATGTCTAAAGCAAAAAAATTATCGCGGCGAAAATTTTTGGTTCGAGGAGGGTTAGGAACTGTTGGTGTTTTAGCTTTAGGAACCTATGTGTTTAGAAATCCTATTCGAAGATCAATATTGAAAATGGTGGAAACATTACCACCAAGTTATATGGGTAGTGGAACAGAAGCCAATTTATGGTTTGAACTTACTCAGGAGAATAAAGTTATATTTCACTCTCCTAAAGTAGAAATGGGCCAAGGTTCATTTACAAGTTTTGCGCAGATGATTGCTGATGAAATGGATGTGCGATTAGATCAAATAGAAGTGGTTGGTGCCGCAACAAAAACGGGAATTGTTGATGTGCTAAGTACTGGTGGTAGTTTATCAGTGGGCTCGTTATGGCAACCCTTACGAGAATTGGCCGCCACCATGCGTGAAATGTTGAAAATTGAAGCTGCAAAAAAATTGTCGGTAGAGGTGTCTTCTTTAACAACAAATGATGGTGTTATTTCAAATGGATTGAAGACAATAACTTATGCTGAAGTCGCTTATGGGATAACTGAATGGAATATACCAGACACTCCTGAATTAAAACCATTATCATCTTATAAATTTATCGGCAAACCTGTTAAACGTATCGATTTAGCGTCTAAAGTATTTGGAGACCCAATTTTTGGTTTAGATGCTGAAATGCCTGAAATGTTACATGCAGCTATCATACGACCAAGTAAAATTGGAGCTACTTTTAATAGCGCAGACACTTCTAAAGCAGCGCAAATGCCAGGGGTAGTGAAAGTGGTTCAAATTGATGATTGGGTTGCCGTAGTAGCAGAATCGTATGCACAGGCTTTGGCCGCAAAAAGAACGATAAAGGTAGAATGGAATATCCTTAAAGAATGGACCGAAAAAGAGATGCGAGAAATGTTACGGGTTGGAAAAGGGCGGTTAATGATTACTCAAAAAGAAGGGGATGCGATTGATGAAGAAGATGATGAGTTGGTTTCAATGATCTTTACGAGTCCGATTGGTGCACATGCTCAAATAGAACCGAATGGTGCACTTGCAGATTATAACAACGGAGATATTACGGTGGTGTTGTCAACACAAGTGCCTGGTAAAACACAAGAATTTGTTGCTGATGCTTTAGGTGTAGATAAAGACAAGGTTAATATTATACCGGCCTATCTTGGAGGTGGTTTTGGTAGACGTTTGAATACTAATCATGCTATACAAACAGTGCAATTATCAAAAGCTGTTGGCAAACCTGTGAAGTATATATTTACACGTAAAGAAGAATTTCAAAACGATCTTTTTCGCCCACCAACTCACCATATAATGAAGGGTAAATTAGGTAGCGATGGCTTAATTGATTCTTTAGAACACCATTATGCAAGTGGCGATGTAGCCATTGGCGCTATTATTCTACCGGGCCTTCTGAATGATGTTTTAGGTACAGATATTGGTGCAATGCGTGGTGGAAATATTATGTATGATAAAATACCAAATCATAGAGCGGAGCAATGGCATACTACTTTACCATTTGCAACAAGTTGGTGGCGTAGTTTAGGTTTGCTAGCAAATACCTTTGCAGTCGAGAGCTTTATTGATGAATTAGCCTTAAAGGCTGGTAAAAACCCAGTGGAATTACGATTAGCTCAAATTAGTAAGGAAGGCAATCAAAAACGCATTTATGACGTGATTCAACTCGCTGCTGAAAAGGGTAATTATAATGATACCCCAATGAATGGTCGTGCCATGGGTTTTGCTGCATCTACAGACAGCAATTCACCTGCAGCACATGTTGTTGAGGTGTCTATTGAAAATAATCAAATAAAAGTTCATAAAGTTATTTGTGCGTTTGACTGTGGGTTTGTGGTTAACCCTGACCAAGTGAGGGCACAGTGTGAAGGAGCTATTATAATGGGCATGAGTGCCTCAATGTTTGAAAAAATGACCATTGAAGATGGTGAGCTAACTCCAACTATTTATGGCCCTTATGATATGGCCTTAATGAAACACGCCCCTAAAACTATTGATGTGCATTTTATACAAGGTGCTGATATTCCGTTACCGGTAGGAGAACCACCTATGGGGCCTATTGGAGCCGCGGTAGCAAATGCTGTTAGAAGATTGACAGGAAAGCGTCTGACTGACCTACCCTTAAAACTGTGATAAGTAGTTATGCTTGCTGGTCTTTTAAAATATAGCTATGACAAAACAATTTGGAGGTAAAATAACGGATGCTCTAAAGCAGGAGTATTCCAAATCAGAACAATGGGATGGCAAAAAGTTTGTCAATCTTGAGGAAACCAATATGAATATTGGCCCATTAAAGATGCCCAAAATATTATATAAACAGTTTTTTGAAACGAATGGCAGAGAGCCTGAGCAGAAGATACCTATACTTCCATTTGATAAAGAGGCATTTTTAAAAACTTCTAGTACCATGAAGTTTGTGTGGTATGGTCATTCTGTGGTTTTAATGCGAATAGCGAATAAAACCATTCTAATCGACCCAATGCTTGGGCCAAATGCAGGCCCCATTTCTCCATTTCCTATTCGTCGGTTTTCTGAAAACACATTAGACCTGATTGCTGATTTTCCTGAGATTGATTTGTTATTGTTAACCCATGACCATTACGATCATCTTGATTTAGATAGTATGAAACTTTTATTTCCTAAGGTTGCCTCGTATTATGTAGCACTTGGCTGTTCGCGACATCTTGAAAAATGGGGAGTATCCAAAGAAAAAATAGCAGAATTTGATTGGTGGAAGACACGTAATTTCGATGGTATTGAAATTACTTTTACCCCTACGCGTCATTTTTCAGGGCGTGGACTTACTGATCGGGCTAAATCTTTATGGGGCGGTTGGGCATTAAAAACCACTCAAGAGAATATTTATTTTAGCGGTGACAGCGGCTATGGAGAACACTTCAAGGAAGTCGGTTTAAAATTAGGCCCCTTTGATTTCGGCTTTATGGAATGTGGCCAATACAATGAAAATTGGCATCTAATTCATATGTTTCCTGAAGAGTCAGTTCAGGCAGCACAAGATTCAAAAGTAAAGCGTATTATGCCAGTGCACTGGGCAGGGTTTGCCTTAGCACAACACCACTGGAAAGACCCTATAGAACGTTTCGTAATTGCTGCTGAAAAACATGGTTTTGAGTATATACATCCTGCTATGGGTAGTCTTGTAGCATACCTTGAAAATGGAAGTGTAAAATGGTGGGAAACGTTGTAAATAAAGTGTTTTATAATTTAAACCAAACAGTATAATAATTAGTTTTCTAAGCTCGGTTTACCGCGATTTGCCTTTTTCTGCGAAGACCTCTTTTTGCTATTTAGTCGTCGTTCAATAGCAGCTCTTGAAGGCTTTGTTTTTAAACGCTTTTTGTGACGTTTTATAGCGTTTTCTAGGGTTTCGAAGAGGCGTTTAACTATCAATTCTTTGTTGCGATGTTGGCTTCTAGTTTCATCGCATTGCATTAGTAGAATTTGATCTTTTGAAAGTTTATTTTTTAATTTTAAAAGAATTCGTTCTTTTTCTTGAGTTGATAATCCGTTAGAGTTAGCAACATCAAAATACAATTCAATTTTGGTGGAAACTTTATTTACATGTTGCCCGCCAGCACCGCTACTACGTACAGCTTTAAACTGTAATTCTTGAAGTATTTGTTCTTGATTCATACGGCTTAAGAATCAGCCATGCGCTGGTTGATCGTTTCAATTGACACATTTAAAAATACATCTTTATCCTTTTCGATTTCAGAATGATGATGAAAATAGATTTTCTGTTCTTCATAAATACCTTCAATCATATAATATCCTCCCATATAATACGACTGTCGAACAACTACTTCTAGACCTGATTTTGCGGAAACTTTAAATTCGTGAGCGTAAACAATAATACGCCTTTTGGTATCTGCATAAGTCTTTACAATATTGATTGGAATTTTATTCGCCTCACCAAAAAGGGAAGCTATATAAATGTCTTTGGGTTGTTGGTAAAGAAATTGCGGTGTGTTCTTTGCTATAATTTTTTTATCTCTTAACACCACTACACGGTCGGCATAGGGTAACATATCATTGCGATCATGAGTAGCGGTAAGTACGGTGATATTCTTTTTATTTAAATACCCAAAAAGATTACGTCGTAAGCTGTTCTTTCTAAAATTGTCAATATGACTAAAAGGCTCATCTAAAAGAAGTACTTTGGGTTCTTGAGCAAGTACTCGAGCTAAAGCCACACGCTGCTGTTGTCCTCCGCTTAAATAGCGAACTTTAGTTTGGGCAAAATCAGTCAACTCAATCATTTCTAGCAATTCTTGAGTTCTTAAGTTTAATACTTCGGGCTCAAGTACCGATAAATATTGACTTACATTCTCATGTACTGTTGTAAAAGGCATTAAATCAAAATCTTGTGATAGATATTTCATGTAAGATTCACCAGGTACGAGATTATAATCTGGTCCTTGCACTTGCTGATCATCCCAATATACTTCTCCAGTATTCACTTGAAGTAAACCATAAACAATTTTAAGAAGGGTGCTTTTGCCACAACCACTTTCTCCAATAATACAAATATGTTCACCATCGTTAACCTTTAAGTTGATGTCTTCTAAAACTGAAAGTTCATCGTAAGCAAATGATACATGATCGATTTGTAGCATTGTGGTTTGGTTAAGTGAATTGCGGGGTAAAAATATAAGTCCGGTTTCTATTGAAGAAAACGGACTTTCATTTCAAATATTGAGGTTAATCTTTAAATTCTTTAAGAACAGCTTGATTTGGTAATTTCTCAAACCCCATATTGTACAGTGTAAATCCGTAGATATCGGCATATTGTTCTATTATTTTGCTTACGGGAGTTCCTGCACCGTGGCCAGCATTTGTTTCAATACGAATTAGGGTAGGATTATCTCCTGCTTGCTTTTCTTGTAGTTCTGCAGCAAACTTAAAACTATGGGCTGGTACCACTCGATCATCATGATCGCCTGTTGTTACAAGGGTAGCAGGGTACTTCACTCCACTTTTTACATTATGCACAGGAGAATATCCTTTAAGATATTCGAACATTTCTTTGTTGTCTTGAGAAGTACCATAATCATAGGCCCACCCTGCACCTGAAGTAAATGTATGGTACCTCAACATATCCATTACACCTACTGCAGGCAAAGCAACTTTCATTAATTCGGGTCTTTGAGTCATTGTTGCCCCAACTAGAAGCCCACCATTACTTCCCCCTCGAATCGCTAAATATTCTGATGAGGTGTAATCATTAGAAATAAGGTATTCTGCGGCTGCAATAAAATCGTCGAAAACATTTTGTTTTTGAAGTTTTGTACCAGCATCATGCCATTCTTTGCCATATTCACCTCCACCTCTAATATTCGGTACGGCGTAAATTCCGCCTTGTTCCATCCATACTGCATTTGCAATACTAAAAGAAGGGGTTAAACTGATATTAAATCCACCATAGGCGTATAATATAGTAGGGTTTTGACCGTTTTGCTGTACTCCTTTTTTATAAGTAATCATCATGGGCACTTTCGTACCATCTTTAGAGTTATAAAATACCTGTTTACTTTCGTAGTCAGAAGGGTTGAAATCAATTTCAGGTTTCCAGTATAAATCATACGAACCCGTTTCTACATTGAATTTATAAGAAGAACTTGGCATGGTGTAGTTCGTAAAGTTGAAATAAAACTCTTTGTCTTCATTTTTACCACCAAAACCAGAGGCACTCCCTAGACCTGGTAATTTAACCTCTCTAACAAGTTTTCCATTGTAATCGTATTGATATACTTTTGAAATAGCATCAATCATATATTCTGTAAAGAAATAGCTACCCCCTTTACTTGCCGTTAAAACATTTTCTGTTTCAGGAATGAGTGTTTTCCAGTTTTCTGATTCAGGATTAGCAGCATCTACAGTTACAATTTTTTTATTAGGGGCATCTCTATCGGTGACAATAAAGAGCTTAGACCCTACATTTTCTATAACATTAGTATCAGAGTCTTCATCAGAAACAATAGGAACCATTAGGCCATTGGGGTCGTTCAAGTCTTGAATAAACAGTTTATTTCCTGCAGTGGTGTTACGAGCATAGATAAGTAAATAACGGTTATCGTCAGTGACATCAGCGCCTATATAGCGGTGCTTCTCATCTGGGCTACCACCATAAATTACTTGGTCTTCATTTTGTGAGGTTCCAATCTTATGATAGTATAATTTATGTTGATCTGTTTTTGCAGAAAGTTCACTTCCATCAGGTTTATCATAACTTGAATAGAAAAAACCTTCATTTCCTTTCCATGAAAGGCCTGTAAATTTTAGATCAACAATAGTATCTTCTACAATTTCTAAGGTTTTTGTATTCAATACAATTGCTTTTCTCCAATCACTACCTCCCTCTGAAATTAAATAGGCAGCTAATGATCCATCTTTTGTAAAACTCAAACCTGCTAAAGAAGTAGTGCCATCTTCTGAAAATTTATTAGGATCTAAAAATACCTCAGGTTCACCATCACCTTTTTTACGATAGACCACATATTGGTTTTGTAGACCGTCGTTTTTATAAAAGTAGGTGAAGTCTCCTTCTTTAAAAGGAGCGGTAATTTTTTCGTAATTCCATAATTTTTTTAATCTAGTTTTTAAATCATTACGAAAAGCTATTTGATCTAAATATTTATGTGTGGTATTGTTCTGTGCCTTTACCCAGGCCTCAGTTTCAGATGATCGATCATCTTCAAGCCAGCGATAAGGATCTTTGACTTCAATATCAAAATAAATGTCTGAGGTATCAATTTTTGCAGTTTTCGGATATTTCACTGGAGTACTGTTTTTTTTATTTTCGTCATTTGCACATGCTAGAAAAAGAATACTTACTAATAAAAGAATCGTGATTTGTTTCATGGTTGATGTGTTTGTTTTTTCAAAAATACCATAAAAAAAACCTTTGTGAATAGTTAGTCACAAAGGTTTAACGTTCTTTGAAAGTAGGCGGAATAGTTTTATACCAATTGGTTTTGAACTAAGTATTCTGCAATTTGTACCGCGTTTGTTGCAGCACCTTTTCTGAGGTTATCAGAAACAATCCACATGTTAAGAGAATTTCTTTGGGTTTCATCTCTACGAATACGACCAACAAAAACTTCGTCTTTATCATGTGCATAAATTGGCATAGGATAGGTATTGGTGTCAGGATTGTCTTGAACGGTAACCCCTGGGGTCTCATTTAAAATTCGGCGTACTTCATTCAAATCAAAATCAGAATGAAATTCTACATTTACCGATTCAGAATGCCCGCCCGCGGTAGGAATTCTAACGGCGGTGGCACTAATTGAAAAAGAGCGATCGTCTAATATTTTTTGTGGTTCACGTGCTAATTTCATTTCTTCTTTGGTATATCCATTTTCAAGAAAAACATCGCAATGAGGCAGTGCATTTCTACTTATAGGATATGGATAGGCCATCTCGCCTTTAACTCCAGCAATTTCATTTTCTAGTTGACGAACGGCTTTAACACCTGTTCCAGATACTGATTGATATGTTGAAATTACAACACGTTTCATTTGGTATTTTTTGTGTAGTGGAGCTAAGGCCATAACCAATTGTATAGTTGAACAATTTGGGTTTGCTATAATTTTATCTTCTTTAGTTAGGGCGTTTGCATTTATCTCGGGCACCACCAATTTTTTACTTTCATCCATTCGCCAAGCAGAAGAATTATCAATTACAGTAGTACCGACTTCAGCAAATTGTGGAGCCCATTCTAATGAAGTGTCACCGCCGGCAGAAAATATAGCGATGTCTGGTTTAGCCTGAACAGCATCAGCAAGCCCTATTATGGTATACTCTTGGCCTTTATACGAAAGTTTTTTGCCTACAGAACGCTCTGAGGCAACTAATAACAATTCTGATATCGGAAAATCACGTTCAGCAAGAACTTTTAACATTACTTCACCTACCATACCGGTGGCGCCTACAACAGCTACTTTCATCTTTACTAATTTTAGAGCAGCAAAGGTATAGCAATAGGGCTAATTGAACAATATAAATTCTCAATAATATTAAAAATATAACACAAAGTTAAATTTGTAACAATATTATTTTTCAAGAAACATTGGTCGTAGCTTTCAATTTAAGGAATAAAAAACCGCCAACCTTTTTGGTTATGAAGGTTGACGGTCAATTGTTGGTTGGTATAATTACCTTAAACTTAAATAGGGGGGTATTTAAGTATTTTTATTTTTTCAAAGAATCTCTAATTTCAGCAAGTAATTCTTCGGCAGTAGGCCCAGCAGGTGCAGCTTCTGGTTCTGGTGCTTTTGTTTTGTTGTATGCTTTAACGATTAAAAACATTACCAAACCTACAATCAATAAATTGATGATTGTATTTACCCATGCACCCCAAGCGATTACCGCACCACCAGCTTCTTTTGCAGCAGCTAAGGTTGCGTAATCTTTTCCATCCATTGCGATATGTAAATCTTCAAAATTCATTCCCCCTGCAAAATACCCTACAAAAGGCATGGCAATATTGTCTACAAAGCCCTTGATGACACCACCTAGTGCTCCGGCCATAATAACCGCAACTGCAAAGTCAATAACGTTGCCGGTCATGATGAAATCTTTAAATTCTTTTAACATGATAATAGTGTTTTAATAGTTAATTCTAATTAATGCAAGTCAATGCTCTGCAATGTATGAAAAAAAACCATTCATAAGAAAATGTTAAATAGGAAATTATCAGTCAATGAAATATCGTTTTACGCGCTGTGAAATTCCCGTTAAGAGTTCATATGAGATGGTATTAGATGATGCTGCCAACATTTCGGCAGTATTAAGTTCGCCGAATATGATCACTTCATCACCTTCTTTACATTCAATACCGGTTACATCAACCATGATCATATCCATACAAACGTTACCCACAATTTCGGCTTTGTGACCGTGAATAGTTACATAACCTGCACCATTACCAAAATGTCGTCCAATACCATCTGCATGCCCTAAGGGAAGTGTTGCGGTAACCTGCATTTTTTTGGCTTTATAGGCTCTATTGTATCCAACACTTTCACCTGGTTTAATTGTATGAAGTTGTGATATGATTGTCTTTAAAGAGGCGATAGGTTTTAGTGCTTTATCAAATTTTGCATCATTACCAAAACCGTAAATTCCGATACCACTACGAACCATATCGAATTGTGCCTCTGAATAATTTAATATTCCTGAGGTATTTAATAGGTGTTTTAAGACTACATTTCCATGAATTAGTTCAAACTCATTTGTAATTTTCGTAAAACTTTCAATTTGGCTTTGAGTGAACTCTTTTTCATTGACATCTTCAGTAGCTGCTAAATGAGATAAAAGTGATACTACGTTAATTTCATTTCTATTTGTTATACTTTTTACAATAGCCGTGATATCTTCTTTTGCAAACCCCAAACGATTTAGTCCTGTATTAAATTTTAAATGAATTGGGTATTTCTTTAAACGGTGTTGCTTTGCATGATCTAAAAATTTCTTTAAGATCCTAAAGGAATATAGATTAGGTTCAAGATGATGAAGAGTCAACAAATCAAAGTTAACAGCTTGCGGATGTAAAACTAATATTGGGGTTTCAATACCAGCTTCTCTAAGCATAACCCCTTCAGATGTATATGCAACAGCAAAATAATCTATACCAAGCGACTCAAGTTTTATTGCAACTTTAACTGCATCACTGCCATATGCAAAAGCCTTTACTACCCCTAAAAACTTTGTTTCAGGTTTGATAAGCGCTTTTAGATAGTTATAATTATGTTCTAAATGGCTAAGGTTTATTTCTAAAATTGTTTCCTTAGTTGTTGGCATTTGCATCCTTTTTACTTGGATTCACTTCTTCTGACTTTACCTTCATCGCACTCACTTTCTCTTTAAGCATGGCTTTGTAATATGCTGCTCGACTTAAAGGTTCATATTCTTCGGTCTCACCAAGCATTACCAAATCGTCATTCTTTGATTTTCTATAACTGTAATTGGCCAAATTGCCAGTTCTTGTACAAATGGCGTGAACCTTAGTAACGTATTCTGCGGTTGCCATAAGAGCAGGCATGGGGCCGAACGGGTTTCCTTTAAAGTCCATATCTAAACCAGCAACGACCACACGAACACCTTTATTTGCCAGGTCATTACAGACGGTAACAATTTCATCATCGAAGAACTGTGCTTCATCAATACCTACAACATCACAAGTATCACCTAGTATTCTAATATTGGCTGCTGCTGGTACTGGCGTCGAACGAATTTCGTTTGCATCATGCGACACCACCATTTCTTCATCATAGCGAATATCAACCATAGGCTTGAAAATCTCTACCTTCTGTTTAGCAAATTGCGCACGTTTTAGTCGTCTAATAAGTTCTTCCGTTTTCCCAGAAAACATAGAGCCACAGATGACTTCAATCCAGCCGAACTGTTCTTTGTGATTAACGGTATTTTCAAGAAACATTTTGTAATTTTAGACGAAAATAGCGTGTTTTTTCGTTCTGTTCATACGGAACTTTAAATTTAATAAAGAAAGGCACAGGTTTTGCTACTATCTAAAGAAATGCATTTCGATTTTTAATTCAGAAACCAGATGAAAAGAAAACTAAAAGAGGAGCTCATAAAATTATCTACTGATATCATTACTTCTCGAGATATGAATGAGATAACTGACATGTACGAAGCTTCGCGAGTGTTGTATGAAAAGTTAGCGGTTCTTAAGTTCATTGATGAGAAGTTGACTGATATTAAAATTGACGTTTCTAAAAATGTTATTGCCGAGAAGTTTGAAAAAATGGCAAATCAAGTTTTAAATGCAAATTCTGGAGTTCCAGAGAGCAACCCGCATCAAGAAGACATTATGATTAAGGGAATGGATACCATTAAAGATATGGTTTCTGAAATGCCTTTACCATCTGGTTCAAATAGTGAGGTACTTGATGACTTTTTAGGGTCTCCAAATGTAATGAAGAATGACAAAGACTATTTTATGCCTTCAGAAGAAAGCGAGGTAAAAAAAGAACCTCATGTAAAATCGTTGAATGATACATTGAATGGCAAAGAAATAAAGGTAGATTTGAATAATCGATTGGCCTTTGTCAAGCATTTGTTTAATGGAAGTACTGCCGATTACAATAGAGTTTTATCACAATTGGCTACTATTGACTCTGAAGAACGTTCCATAGCTTTTATCACAAATATGGTCAAGCCTGATTACAATAACTGGGAAGGCAAAGAAGAATATGAAGAACGTTTTATGAGTTTGATTGAAAGACGGTTTTCATAAAATATTAACAAGATAATTAGTAACCCTGTTTCTTTTTTGAAACAGGGTTTTTTGTTACTATTTTGTTAGCATTTGTTACCTTGTCGACTTATAACAAAAACACTTCTTATGAAATTAAAAAGGATAGGGTATTTTGTTGCAACTGGAGTATTAACGGCAATCATGATTTTTTCAGTGCAAATGTATCTGAGAAATCCTGATGTTGTAGCTGGTTATTTTGAAAATTTAAATTATCCTGGGTACTTGGTTTATCCCTTGGCTATCGCCAAAATTTTGGGCCTAGTGGCTATTTGGTGGAATTTTTCTAAGCCTTTAAAAGAATGGGCTTATGCTGGTTTCTTTTTTGATATTATTTTAGCGTTTACTGCGCATATGGTAGCTAAAGATGGAGAGTTTATGTTCGCATTAATTGCATTTGTAGCGTTGGTGACTTCATATGCGTTAGGAAAAACAGAAAGAGCATAATTTACAATGGGAAAATTATATTTAGTGCCAACTCCAATAGGGAATTTAGAAGATATAACGCTTCGAGCCATTCGTATTCTAAAAGAGGTTGATTTGATATTGGCTGAAGACACAAGAACAAGTGGAAAACTATTGCATCATTTCGAAATTGCTACCCCGATGCAAAGTCACCATATGCATAACGAGCATAAAACGGTAGACCAATTGGTACAGCGAATACAGGCAGGTGCAACTATAGCTTTAATTTCAGATGCAGGTACGCCGGCAATTTCTGACCCAGGGTTTTTGCTAACAAGAGCATGTGTTGAAAACAACATAGAAGTTGATTGTCTGCCTGGTGCAACAGCTTTTGTACCGGCTTTGGTTAACAGTGGTTTACCGAATGATAAGTTTGTTTTCGAAGGATTTCTTCCTGTAAAAAAAGGTAGGCAAACTCGTTTAAAATTTTTGGCTGAAGAAACACGTACCATGATTTTTTATGAATCGCCACACAAACTTTTGAAAACATTGGGAAACTTTGTTGAATATCTTGGTGCTGAAAGGCGAGTTTCTGTTTCGCGTGAATTGACCAAAATTTATGAGGAAACTGTACGAGGTACCGCAAAAGAAGTATTGAAACACTATAGCGACCATACTGTTAAAGGAGAAATAGTAATTGTAGTAGCTGGAAAAAAATAATGTAATGACTATAGAAGCATTTAAGAAAAAATTGGAAGACCACAACGAAACTATTGCGTTCTCAGAAACTATGAAGGTTATTGAAGATTATTTTGATTTTACCCCTACTGCATTTACAAATGGTAACATACAAAATGATAGTGGCCAAAATTCTGGTTCGTGCAAGTTGTTTGCTTTTGCCCAACATGAAGGTTTCTCTTATGAAAAAACCCTTGCCTGTTTTGGTCAGTACTATACTGATGTTAAAAATACGCCCAATGGCACAGACCATCAGAATATTCGAAATTTTATAAAAACGGGTTTTGAAGGCATTTCGTTTGAAGGCATAGCGCTCCAAAAAAAATAGCCCTGTGAATTTAGAAAATCTACTATCGGAAATAAGCGCTTGTAAAGTGTGTAAAGAGCACTTGCCACTGGGTCCGCGACCGATAGTTTCAGCTCATAGCAATGCACGAATAATTATTATTGGCCAAGCGCCGGGAACCAAAGTTCATGCTACGGGTATACCTTGGGATGACCCCAGCGGAAAACAATTACGAAAGTGGTTGGGTGTTTCTGATGAATTGTTTTATGATGAAACTAAGATTGCCTTGGTACCTATGGGTTTTTGCTATCCAGGTAAAGGAAAAGGGGGTGATTTGCCTCCACGTAAAGAGTGTGCACCACTGTGGCACGACCGGTTATGGCAAAGTATGCCTCACTTAACCTTGATTATATTAATTGGCACATATGCCCAAAAGTATTACTTGAAAAAGAAGATGAAAAATAATCTTACTGAAACCGTAAGTGCCTATGGTGAATATCTGCCGAGGTTTTTTCCTTTACCACACCCTTCACCTAGAAATCGCTTTTGGCTTAAAAAGAATCCTTGGTTTGAAAAAGAAGTAATTAACGAATTACAACGCAATATTAAAAGTGCATTAAATAAAAAACCCTACAAAGAGTAGGGTCTAACAAATTCAAGTAATTTTTTTACACATTTAATATTTAGAGCCATCATGTTTACCTTTTTCCCAGCCGTGCTTACCTAAATATTGATCACCGCTTTCAACAGCCCCTTCTTCTATAGATGTTCCCATAGAATCATTCCATCTGTTTAAATATCCGAAGAGTGAAATCACCCCTAACATTTCAACAATTTCACCTTCGTTCCAATGTTCATACAAACGCGTTTTAATTTCTGCATCTACACCATTGGGCACTTGTGAGGCTTGTAACGAAAAATCTAATGCAGCACGTTCAGCTTCTGAAAATGAAGGATGTGTGCGATATTCCCAAATATTATCAAGTTGCTCTTGCTCTGCTCCATAACGCTCTGCTGCGCGAATAGCATGGGCTTGACAATACCGACATCCTGTAGCATTACTACTTACCCATGCAATCATTCTTTTTAAGGCTGAGGTGACACGGCCTTCATTTGCCATTACCGCCTTGTTCAGGTTAATAAAAGCTTTTGATATGGCAGGTCGATGTTGCATTGTAAGTACTGAATTTGGGCAAAACCCTAGTGTTTCATTAAAGAATTTTGCTAATTCTGCAGTTTCAGGGCTATGGCTTGGGTCAAGCGGTTTTACTAAAGGCATTTTTTAAAGTTTGAAGTTAGAGTTTTATAGTACAAAAGCTAATAAAGCCATCATTCATGGCTGTAAATTGTTGTACATTTATCCTTCACAAGAAACGAAAATTTATGGCGACAACAAATCATATTACAACCAAATGGTTGGGAAATATGGCCTTTGAAAGTAATAACCCTTCAGGGCATAATTTGAAAATTGATATTGCAAAAGAAGACGGTGGCGATGGTAGTGGTTTTAGACCTAAGGCGCTTATGTTATCTTCGCTTGCTGGCTGCTCAGGTCTTGATGTGGCTTCATTAATAAAGAAAATGAAGTTAGAGGTAGATGAGTTTATTATAGAAACAATTGCAAATTTAACAGAGGAGCATCCTAAATTTTATGATAAAGTAGTAATAGAGTACCATTTTCATGGGGATAATTTGAAGGAAGGAAAACTACAGAAAGCGGTAGATCTTTCTATTGAGAAGTATTGTGGAGTTATGGAAATGTTTAGACAATTTGCTGAACTAGAGATTAAGACGATTTTTCATCACAAATAGTCTATGCGCTGGACGATTAAACCCAAACCTAAACAAGAAGATATTGATGGCCTATCAAAGGCACTCAATGTTAATGGGTTGGTGGCGCAATTGTTATTGCAACGCGGAATAGATTCATACGAAAAAGCAAAAAAATTTTTTAGACCTGAACTTGCTGATATTCATGATCCTTTTTTGATGAAAGACATGCATATTGCGGTTGCCCGAATTGAAAAAGCCATTGCAGCGGGTGAGAATATTTTAGTATATGGCGATTATGATGTTGACGGCACAACTTCAGTTGCCTTAATGTCTTCTTATTTATTAAGCTATTATCCGAATGTTGCTACTTATATTCCTGATCGATATGCTGAAGGATATGGGGTTTCATACCAAGGAATCGATTTTGCCGAAGACAATGGTTTTTCGCTGATTATTGCATTAGATTGTGGTGTTAAGGCTATTGAAAAGGTGGCTTATGCCAAAAACAAAAAGATTGACTTTATAATTTGTGATCACCATCGCCCTGGAGCTTCTTTGCCAGACGCAGTAGCAGTTTTAGATCCTAAAAGAAATGACTGTACATATCCCTACGATGAATTATGTGGTTGTGGCGTTGGTTTTAAATTAATTCAAGCCTTAGGAACCAATCGCGGGCAAACTATAGATGATTTAATTTCGTACTTAGATTTGGTAGCAACAGCAATTGGTGCTGACATTGTACCAATAACTGGTGAAAATCGAGTACTGGCTTTTTACGGTTTACAAGTGATTAATACGAGACCTAGAATTGGTTTTAAAGCAATTATCAACCAAACAAAGAAAACAGTATTAACCATTACAGATGTGGTTTTTATAATAGCTCCAAGAATTAATGCAGCGGGGCGAATGGAACATGGTCAACATGCGGTAAATCTGTTGACTGAAACAAATATGGAACAGGCAGCTAAATTTGCTGCCGAAATTGAAAAATATAATCAAGACCGCCGTAATCTTGATCAAGAAATCACAAAAGAAGCTTTAGAACAAATTATTGAGAATAATGAAGAAAAAGGTTTTACTTCGGTTGTATATAAAGATTCTTGGCATAAAGGAGTAATTGGTATAGTTGCGTCTCGTTTGACAGAAATATATTACCGACCAACTTTAGTTTTTACCAAAAGTGGGGAAAAATTAGCAGCTTCTGCTCGCTCAGTTAAAGGATTTGACGTTTATAATGCTTTACATGAATGTGCAGACTGTATTGAACAATTTGGCGGGCATAAATATGCCGCCGGATTAACCTTATTAGAAGAACAATATGAGACTTTCAAAGCACAGTTTGAAAAAGTAGTATCTGATACTATTGATCCAAAATTATTAAAACCTGAAATTAGTATTGATGCTTTGGTTGAGGTGAAAGATATGAACTCTAAATTAATGCGAATTTTAAAACAGTTTGCACCTTTTGGGCCAGGCAATATGTCGCCCATTTTTATGGCTCAAGATCTTCAAGATTCTGGTTACGCAAAAGGCGTTGGAAAAGAAGAAGCTCACTTAAAACTAGCAGTTACTCAAAACGGGTATGGCCCGTTAGCAGGTATTGGTTTCAATTTAGGAGATAAACTACCGCTAGTTATTAATAGGCAAATGTTTGATGCTGCCTTTTCATTGGATGAAAATGAATGGCAAGGCAATATTAGTTTACAGCTAAAATTGAGAGATATACGATAATGGACCCGTACGCTGCACTCCGATTTAGAGAATTCAATATTTTTTTGATAGCACGTTTTGCCATGGTTTTTGCTTGGTCAATGCAATTCATCGTCATTGAATGGCAGGTGTACTCTATGACTAAAGACCCGTGGTCGCTCGGTATTATTGGGTTAATGGAGGTAATACCTGCGGTGTCTACGGCATTGTTTGCTGGGCATTTTGTAGATCAGAAAGAAAAACGAAATTTATTGATCAAATGTATTTTTGGGTTCTCAGTGATCAGTTTAGGTTTATTTCTTTTGAGCGACCCTAATCTAACCTCTGTATTTAGCGCAAAGACAATTTTATATAGTATTTACTTTTTAGTTTTTTTAGGTGGAATTGTAAGGGCTTTTTTAGGGCCAACCATCTTTTCATTAATCGCCTTAATTGTACCTAAAAAAGCGTATCCGAATGCCGCAATTTGGAGCAGTACTACTTGGCAAATGGCTTCCGTTTTGGGACCAGCGCTTGCGGGTTTTTCAATAAGCTGGATTGGCGTTCACTGGTCTATGTGCCTTATTTTTGCGTTTTCAATTATGGCCTTACTAGCTATTTTTCAAATTGAGCGTAAACCTATTTTAAATCCAAAAATTGGTGAACCTATCATGGAAAGTCTTCGTGAGGGTCTGCGATTTGTATTTAATTCAAAAGCAATTTTCGGGGCGTTAACACTTGATATGATAGCAGTGTTGTTTGGAGGTGCTGTAGCGTTACTTCCAGTTTTTGCCCAAGATATTCTACATGTTGGCTCAGAAGGTTTTGGAGTGTTAAGAGCGGCACCTGCGGTAGGTGCAGCAATTACTATGGTCGGCTCTACTAGATTTCCAGTTCATAAATATGCAGGTAAAAAACTGCTGTGGGCGGTATTCGGATTCGGAATTTCAATAATTCTTTTTGGGCTTTCAACCTCTTTTTGGTTGTCAGTATTCGCTTTATTCATGAGTGGCGCTCTTGACGGAATTTCTATGGTTATTCGTCAAACCATCTTGCAATTAAAAACACCAGACGAAATGCGGGGAAGAGTAGCTTCTGTAAATTCAATGTTTGTTGGTTCTTCAAATGAGCTCGGAGCTTTTGAAAGTGGTGCAACCGCAAAATTGATGGGTACGGTAACGGCTGTAGTTTTCGGTGGTACTATGACTTTATTGACGGTTGGTTTTACAGCCTTTATTTCACCAACCTTTAGAAATTTAGATTTAAGGAAGGAAGTAGAAGAACATGAGTCTACTTAGGCAGGTCATATTTTTTTAGAGACAATTTTTCACCATCAAAAACGGCATAAGTGTAATACGTTATCCAATCACCTAAATTGGTATATTTTGAATTTTTACCTAAATTAATTTCTAAAGGTAAATGGCGATGACCAAATATAAAATGGTCATAGTGTTTGCTTTCGAGTTTTCGTTTGGCATACTGTACCAACCACTCCTTATCTTCACCTAAAAATTCGGCATCATCATCACCTGAAATAAGTTTGTTCTTCACAGAGAAATACTGAGCTAAACGTACCCCAATGTCTGGATGCAACCATCTGAAGAACCATTTCGCAACAGGATTTGTAAATAGCTTTTTCATTCGCTTATACCCCTTGTCATGAGGCCCAAGACCATCGCCATGACCAACAAAAAAAGTAACACCATTAATAGTATATTGTTGAGGTGTATGGTACACTGGTATTTTTAATTCTTCTTCGAAATACCCATTCATCCATAGGTCATGATTACCTACGAAAAAATAAATCGGAATACCTGCATCAGAAATTTCGGCGAGTTTACCAAGCGTTCTAGTAAAGCCTTTTGGAATTACTGTTTTATATTCCATCCAGAAATCAAAAAGGTCTCCTAACAAAAAAATAGCCGCAGCATCTTTTCTTATTTCGTCAAGCCAAGCAACAAAGTTGTTTTCGCGCAATCTACTGGCTTCCATAGTGGGTGCCCCTAAGTGATTATCACTTGAAAAATAGACCTTCTTACCTTTCGAAATCGTGATGTTTTTCATTTAATTATCTAATGACTTATCAAAGTTAGAAACAACTTCACCATTTACATGAATACTTTCTAAAAACATATCAGGAGTTATAAAATAACCAAGTGATTTGTTTTGTATTTCTCCAGCTTCATTTAAAGTTAGAATCGTGGGTATATTTCTAATGTTATACTTATCAAATAGCCGTTTACCTACTTTGCAATAATTTGATAGCAAGATAAAATCAAAATTTTTGTTGGCATAAGATTTAAACTTTTGACTTTGAACAAATTTCAAATAAAAATCGGTTGCTAGTCGAGATCGATCTACAAAAAAAACTACTTTTTGACTATGAGCTCTATTTACATTTACCTGTTCATCACAATCTAATGTTTTTGAAAAATAGTGAATACCATTTAGAAATAGTTCATTTTCTTTCACACCAATGGGTGAATACAAATAATCAATTGGCTTTGTTAGGTCGTGGCCAACTTTACTTTTTGCAAACCTATCTAAACTTTCATTTTTGTCAAGACCGTTACTTGTAGCAATTCGCATCGCCTCTTTTAAATGTTCATCACTTAATTTCATAAGTGTTGGCATATTAATTTTCCAAGAATCATTCTCTTTATTAAAGTAGATAACGTCATCATTTTCAAGATGTACCGTTGCTTTGTTATTTTTTACTGACATCCATGAAATATCGAACTGCTGGCGTTGAATCATTTGATGCAGCAGATCAAAACTTCTAAAATTATAGAGAGCAATCATAAATTCTTTGGGAGTACTATTTACAAGCATAGAATCTGATAAAAACCCCCTGGCCATGATTATGTTCATTTGATTAAAATCAGGTTGTCTTATGACGCCTAAAGAATCTAAAGTTTGTGTTTTTCGAAGTAGTTGCTGAAAATAAAGGTGTGATTCTTCGTCAGACAAATCATAAACTGTTTTTCCTTTTTGGTTATCAAGAGCTTTTTTAAAATTTTTGTAAGTACGATGTACACGTTGTTTTTCTAACGAACAAGCATTAAAAAGGCATAAAATAAAAAGGGAAACAACAAGCAGGCTGAATTTAGAATACATAATAAAAGTTCTAATAGTTTGTAATTAAACCCTTTAACAAGACTCTTATTGTGTGAAATGTAAAAAGTAATGAAGGTTAAAACCTTCAAGAATTATCGCTGGCATACCACTCAGCAAAAGAGGTCTCAGTTTCTTGTAGTTTTAGTGCGAACAAACTTATGTTTTCGGGCAACCTAGAACTTATTTTTGCGGCAAAATCAATTACCATGTTTTCACTGGTTGGTTGATAATCAGCAAGAATAACATTATGACCTCGATCAGTTAGTTCTTTGGCTAATTCGACATGTGGCGTGTTTTTATTAAACACTGTAGCATGGTCAAATTGATCAACAATTTCTTCTTTGACTATTTTTTTTAAATCACCAAAATCGATCACCATTCCTAACTTTACATGAGATGTTTCAGTTATTGGGGTTCCGATAACTGTAACTGATAATTTGTAGCTATGACCGTGTACATTTCTACATTTACCATCATAACCATAAAGTGCATGTCCGGTTTCGAAATTAAACTGTTTGGTAATTCTAATAGTGCTCATGAAAACGTATTGAGTGGCAAAGGTAGGAATTCTTTAAAGGCAAATACATCTAAAAATATAGCCGAAACCTAGTTGATGATGATTTCAGGATTACCAGAAGCTAAACTAATGTGGCAACAATCTATATTGATTACGTATTCGGCTTCAGCAACGATATTATTTTCAATAAAGCCCCGAAATATTATACTTGTTTGGGTATTCTGATTTTCTGAAACGTAGGTGTCGTTATATAAGGGGTATTGCCCATTATCTCTGGCAAACTTAAATCCTGAGTCACTAAGAGGAATGGTAACATCTTGCTGTGTATCTTTATTGATAACTTCAAAACGATCTAGAGAAATTACTACTCCTGAATTATCTTTTATTGAAACTAGTAATGTAACAAATTCTTCGGTACATGCCACTTCATTACAATTGATACCTGTAGTGGCATCATCGTTTTCGTTGCAACCTGCAATTATGAGAAATAAAAAACTGAGAATAAGAAGTTTATTCATGAGTATAATTCTTAAGAGTTAATACCTTTAAGATGTGTTTTACGCAATGTGTTGCGTAAAAATTATGCATTTAACGTTTGAACTTACGTCTGGTGCGAACACGATTCACAAAATAAACGACCACCACAAACAAAGCTAGGATTGGAAAAATAAGATCACCGTTAAGAAAATTTAAAATATCCATAATTATAATTGAGTTAGACGACTAGAACGTTTGAAGCTCGTTCTTATTACTTTTTAAATTTAGAAAGTGCGTTTCTAGTAAATTCAGATAATACTAATTTGCCCGTAATTGCAGCACGATCTGTCAATAGGGTCTCCCAGTGATCAGTACCTTGCCAAAGTACTTTTTTCCAATCTTTTAGTGCCTCTGGATTGTAAGAAGCTAATTTCTCTGTAAAGAAATCTAGTTCATGATCTAATTCTTTTATAGAATCAAAAACTTTAGAATAAAGTCCTTTCTCCTGAGCCCAATAAGCAGTTTTCCATTCTGAAGCAGCAAGCGATAGTTCTGATATGGCAGCAGTGCCAATTTTACGTTCAACAGCAGGGGCAATCACTAAAGGCGCAATACCTATAGTAAGTTCTGACAACTTAATCGAAGCATCAACCGTTGCGTATACATAATCACAAGCTGCAGCAAGGCCAACACCACCGCCAACAGTTTTGCCTTGTACTCTTCCTACAATTGCCTTATTGCAAGTTCGCATAGCATTAATAACATGTGCGAACCCACTAAAAAAGATTTTACCCTCTTCTAAGTTTGAAACGGCCATTAATTCATCAAACGATGCACCAGCACAAAATGCGCGATCGCCTTCAGATTTTAAAACAATAACAGATACAGCATCGTTTTCAGAAAGTTGATTTAATTCTTTAGTTAATCTGATTAAAAGTTCGGCCACAAAAGAATTACTAGCCGGATGCCCAAATTCTACGGTTGCAACTTTACCTACTATACTGGTATATAAGCTACCATTTTGTCTGTCTGTTGTCATGAAAAAGTGTTTTTTTCAAAATTAGGTGTTTTGCAATAATGGTCGAAATTTTCTTCGAAACTTAACTACAAGCGCTAAACCGCGAATAACCATCCAAACTGTGAATGCGATCCAAATTCCGTAGAACCCCCATTGCAGTTGTTTTCCAAGAAAAAGCATAGGAATAAAACCTAAAAATGTAGCAGTAAGTAAGGTGTTTCTTAAGTACTTCATCTCTCCTAATCCTTTAAATAATCCATCTAAAACAAAAGCTATAGTGTTTATTGGTAAGCCGAGAATTACGATAAAAAAGACAGAATAAAATGTTTCGAGTACGGGAATTTCGTTAGAAAACAGGCTGCCAATAGGGCGATAGAAAAGCATGGCACCAGTCATTATCATCACGCTAACAAGTAGACCATATAACACTATTTTTTTTGATAATAACCATAAGTTATTATAGTCTTTTGCGCCTAAAAGCCGACCGCCTATGATATTTCCTGCTGCACCGTATCCATCGATGAAGAAGGCTGAAAATAACCAAATGTTAATAGCAATTGTGTGTGCACCTATAAATTTGTCGCCCAAGGCTGTGGCCTCTCTTACGGCTAAAATTAAGGCAGTGTTTAAAGCAATTGCCCGTACAAATAAATTTAGACTCATAATGATTAACCTTCGCAACTCAGGGTGCACAGGAAACACTAGTTTTAAGCTAATTTCGGTTTTAGTAACCAGTAAAAAGAATGCCATTATTGCCATAATAGCCTGTGCTATTAAGCTAGCCCAAGCGGCACCTTCTAGATACATCGGCTCCAAAAATCCATCAATCCCGTACACTAAAATGATATCGAAAATTACATTTAGAATTGCACCTACGATAGCGATCATCATTGGCCAAAAAGTGTTCTGTAAACCTCTGAAAATTCCCATTACCGCAAAGACGAAAAGGGTTAATGGAAAGCCCCATACTCGAATTGAGTAATAAGAAATGCAATAATTCAGAATTTTTCCGGAAGCATTTAACAATTCAAATATTTCCTCTACAATAAATATGGTGGAGAATAAGATAATGATGCTCAAAGTGATATTTAAGAAGATGGCTTGAGCGGGCAAGGTCTTCACCTCTTCTAATCTACCAGCACCAATATATTGTGAAATAATAGCAGAAATAGCACTTCTAGTCTGACCTAAAATCCAGATCAACATAGATAAAAATGATCCAACTATTCCTGCTGCGGCTAAAGATTCCAATCCGTCAACAGGAATGTTACCAACGATTGCAGTATCTGTTATTGATAATAAAGGTTCAGCGATACCAGCGATCGTTGCTGGTATAGCTAATTTGTTGATAGAACGAAAATTAATGGAAGCTTCTTGAATTTTCATAGCCTATAGAACCAGTTCATAACAATGAAAAGGGTAATCGCTTTGTTTCGGATAGAAAATATCTTCGAGGCGTACGTATCCTCTGGTTTCATAAAATTGTTGATTTCTCTTATTCTGGCTAAAAGTATCAAGCCGAATGGAAATCATCTTTTTGTTTTTCGCTAAATTTTCTGCAAAATTCATTAATTTTTGCGCATACCCTTTTCCTTGATAATTTGGATGTATACTAAGTCTATGTATATAACAATTATTTTCGTTCTTGGTTAACCATTTAACGGGTTGATATTCAGCATCAAGGTGTGTGGAAATAACAATAGTTCCAGAAATTTTTTCATTAACTTCTAAGACATACAATTCATTTCGCTCAATATCTTTTTCGAATACTTCGGCAGAAGGATAATGTAAGTTCCATTGGTATATACCCTTAGAAATCATAAGTTGAGCACAAGCTCTAGTGATAACTAAAATCTCAGGTATTTCCGATATCTTTGCATGGCGAATCATTACTATCGATCAATTTAATTGTAAATTTAGAATATTAATCAATATCCAATCTTCTGATGAAAAACATTCTCGTGCCTATAGGAATATCAAATTCTGGTGAAACTTTGCAATATGCGATTGATTTTGCAGTAGAATTCGCTGCTAATGTTTATATAATGGACGTTTTTTCCGTGCCTTCTAAAGCTGGAACATTGGCAAATGTTTCTGAAAAAGTGGCTCAGAATAACAAAGATCAACTGCTAGACGTGGTCAATAAAATTGATGCAAAAGGTATAGATATAAAAATTGCAACCTTTAACGGAAGCATAGTTGACGGTTTAAAAGACATCGATAGAGAATTAGGTATCGATTTGATCATTATGGCTCCGAGAAGTAATGATATTCAAGAAGAAAAGTATTTGGGTTTTACCTCAGGTAAAATTGTAAAACAAACCAATATTGCAACACTAATAGTACCAAAAGGAACTAATTTTAAACCATTCAAAAGAATTCTAACAGCTTTTAAATCTGGTGTATTAAAAAGAAAGCGAATATTGAATCCGTTGATAACAATTCAGTCAAAATTTCGTTCAAAAATTAATTTACTTTTGGTAAAAACTCCAGGGTATTCTGATGAAGATTTACAAATCAATTCTGCTTTAATGGATATTAGTTCGCAATTGACTATTTCAGAGAATGCAACTACCTATTTGGGTGTAACAGAACATTTTCAATCAAATCAACCTGATTTATTATGTGTTTTTAGACGTAAAAGAGGTTTTTTCAAAAAGCTATGGGAAAAAAGTACCATATTAAAATCTGAGTTTTCTGCTCCAATTCCTGTTTTAATTTTGAGTGTAAAGAAAGATTAATCAGTATTTTGATAGGTTAGATAAAAATACGTCCTTTGTTCACAGTCAGAATGGGGGATTAGCTCAGCTGGCTAGAGCGCTTGCCTGGCAGGCAAGAGGTCACCGGTTCGACTCCGGTATTCTCCACCAATATGTATAAAGCTTCAAAGGTTTTTAACTTTTGAAGCTTTTTCATTGGCACACAGAATGGGCCCATTATTTAAGTCAATTCGAGTGAATCAAAAAAACTCTAAGCAGTTTTGAACTTTTCTGATGAAGTATCTATTATAACAAATTTTGAAGTCTTTATAACGAGATTTAAGTACAATCTTGTTTCTAGAAAAACATATTTATTGAACTCTATTTTTATAGTAAGCTCTTTTACCCTACCCTCATGTTTTTGTTTAAAAAAAAAAATTAATCCCAGCCAGATAGTCCAATAATTTCGCCATTTGGTCCAACGAAAAAAGTGTATTTGTCACGAGCATAGTTTTCATTTTCTAATTCGTAACCTTCTTCTTTTAGTTTATCACCAATTGGAACAATGTCATTTACTTTTAACATAAAATGATTGTGGTTAGTGTTGCCAATTGGTCCAATAGTATCTATAAATTCAGGTGCTGTAAGCGAAAGCCCAATGGTTAAGTCATCGGCCTTTAGTTTCATTACCAACATACCTTCAAGTCCAGGTCCGTGAAGTATTTCGGCATCTGCCATTTTAAAACCCAGTATTTCACGATACAGTTTTAAAGTTTTTTCAAGCTCTAACACATGTACACTAATATATTTTAAACCTGTAACTCTGGCTTCTGTATTACCATTGTTCTTTTCATTAGAAGATGATTTTGTGGTTTGGCCCATGCCAGAATTGGTACCTGCTAGTACAAAAGCTAGTAGCAAGCAAAATTTTAAAAATGGAGTTAGTGAATTGTTTTTTTTTGAAGTGCGGTTGTTGGTTTTAACTGTCATAAGAAATATCGTTTTTATAAAACTATGATATTATATGATAATCTTAAATGCCGTATCACTTAACAAAAACTGAACAATTTAAATTTTTGATACAAATTGCCCTTACCATTCTATAAGGTGCTTCAATAAAAACTGAACATTTAATTTTTAGTCAGTAATTCATAAGTTCTAGTACAAATTTCTTTGTAAAATTACAATGCTTGCCTATTCATACTGTAGCTCTAAAATTTCGTTCTTAAAATGGAATGAGGCTTAAAATCCATAAACGTAGATGGATTGACGTAATTACTAATCTATAATCGATATGAAACATTTTACATTTTTATTACCGTTCGTACTTCTTGTTATATCCTGCGCTCAAGTAAAAAATGAGGAAGAAAAAAATCTTGATGAAGAATATCAATGGGAAGAATTAATCGATAAAGATTTAACCCAGTGGGATAATTATTTAAGCTATCAGCACCAACCCGGTTACGATGGTTCTGTACCACTGGATGAAAATGGGAAAGAAGTAGCACCAATTGGTTTGAACAATAGCGACTATACCGTTTTTTCAACTTTTCAAGAAGGGGAGGAAACCATCATTAAGAATACGGGAGAGTATTATGGTTGTCTTATAACCAAAAAGGAATTTAAAAATTATCACTTTCAATTAAAGTACAAGTGGGGAGATAAGAAGTGGGCCTACCGAAAAGATTTGCTGAAAGACTCCGGAATATTGTATCACTCCGTAGGGCCAATGGCTGTTGAATATTGGCGATCATGGATGCTTTCCCAAGAATTTCAGATTATGGAAGGGCATACCGGAGATTTTTGGAGTCAGGCCAATTCTGCAATAGATATTAGAGCTTATAAACCAGAATCTGTTTTAGATCCATTGGCTCATGAGTCACAAGATTATTTGCCTATAGGCATGGGTAGCTCGTATAATAATTATTGTTTGCGAAGTGGTAATTATGAAAAACCTCATGACGAATGGAATACACTTGACTTGATTTGCTATGAGGGTAAAAGTCTTCATATCGTGAATGGTGAGGTAGTTATGATTTTGAAAGATTCAAGATATATTGATGAAAACGGTAAAGAAGTGCCATTGATTCAAGGTAAAATACAATTACAAAGTGAAGCTGCAGAGGTATTTTTTAAAGACATCAAAATAAGACAAATTGATTCTCTTACACAGCAACAAAAAGCACTATTCTAAATTAAACAAATTATAAAGGTAAAATTATATGACAACTAAGGTATTTCTGTTTTGTGGTATTATAAGTGCATTGATAGCATGTTCTTCGAATTCTGGTGATGATGATGAATTGGTTACCGGTCCTGAAAACCCGATACAAATAGATGACGAAGAAGAAGAGAATGACGATGAAATTGAGCCGTTTGAATTTTCAGATCTAGACCCTAGTTTACCTTCTTTTGTGTCGGTAGTTGATGATACCCCTGAGGGAATGCAATGGGTGAAGGTTGACGCCATGTCTGATGAGTTTGAAGCTTGGGATGATGAAAAGTGGTTTAATTCTTTTTGGAATTATGGAAATACCCCAGTGTCTATGCGAAGTGAAAATTCTAGCGTAGTAGATGGAAAACTGAATATACAGGCCACATTAGACGAGGGTAGTTCGCGATGGTTTCAAACGGCAAGAGTTCATTCTAAAACTAAAATAAGTTACCCTATGTATACGGAGTGTAGTATGAAAACCTCAAGTATATCAGCGTTCAATACATTTTGGTTGAATAATGGCGATATTGATGATAGGGATGAGATTGATATTGTTGAGAGCAATGCAAACCCAACCCCTGAGTGTAGTGATCAAACTACGAAGCCAAGTAACTATCCGTGGACTCCGTGGGACTTTCCGACCCAAATGAACTCTCAATATTTCATTGCTAAAAACGGTGTTACAGAAAGGCATGAAGATAATTTTGATACTAGAATGCTGTCAGAAGCAAATCCTAATAAGGGAAAAACGTGGGATGAAACCTACCATATCGTTGGAGCTTGGTGGAAAGATGCTAGAACCGTTCAATTTTATTTAAATGGTGAACCAGCTGGTGTCGTTACTACTAACCAAGATTTTACTAGAGAATTAGAGTTGATATTTGATTTGTGGACCTCTGAAGAGTGTTATTTAGGAGGCCTTCCTCAAAAAGAAGAACTTAATGACAATTCTAAAAATACCATGCGCGTAGATTGGGTTCGTACCTGGAAATTAGAAGAGAGTTAACAATAGTTGACCTAGTGGTCAATATGTTTGCAATTTGTAAACACTTTGTTTTCAGTTAGTTTAGTATGGAATTGGGGCTTGGGTAATACCGTGCCCCTTTCTTTTTTGGTAGCTTTTAACACAAAACTTAGGTTCATTTAATGGTGCTGTCTATTTAACTTAGTATTATAGTCATAAGTGTCAGCTTTCATGTAATCTTTCACCATTTGGTATTCATTACGTACAATATTTCCTCTTTCTAAAGATAAATCACATTCAAAACGAACAAAATGATACGTAGGATATAATTCGTGACTGATTCCCCATGTTATACCTTGTCCTGAACTTAAGTCGACATCGGTAAAATTTCCAGGGCGAAATGCTCCTCCACCTTTAGGAATGATTAAACCTTGAATTTTTGGATAAAAATTCACCCCGTCTTCAGAGAAAAGAATGCTGTTTCTTTCGGGTCCTTCTGGTAATGTTGCGCATACACCGTTACGATAAGGCCATACCATACCACCATGGCCACCCATCAAAACTGGGTTGTATTTTGATTTTATATACGGCCCTTCGGGGTTATTAGCTATAGCAACTCCAGTAGCTAACGGTATATCTGCATGCTTTTTATTAAACTTGCCTGATGTTATATTGGGGGTCCATGGTAAACGGCTATGACTTTTGTAGTATAAATAATATTGTCCTCCCTTAACAAAAAAGGTGGGTTCGTGAATAACCTCCGCATCCCAACTTTCTTCAGAACCGGGTTTTAATATAGGTTTGTCTAAAGGTTTCCAAGGTCCCGCAGGAGTACTAGCAACAGACATGCCAATGACGTTGGGTGTAAAATCTCCTGAAGTCTTGAATTGCTTTGACCAACGTGCATCTTTTAAACTTTTCGCAGCTTGATAAGCTAAATAATACTTGCCATTTGCAAATAAAACATCAGGGTTAAATACGCTACGGTGGTCATAACGGCCAGTTTCGCCACGTGAAATTGCCACTCCCTGTTCTTCCCATTTTAAACCATCGGTAGAAGTCGCATACCAAACATCGCACAAATCCCAATGAAATGCTCTTAGTGAATCGGTAGCGTCGTGGGGACCTACCACTTTGCTGTCGGCTTGTGGTTTTGAATACCACATGTAATATTTACTATCGGCTTTTATTACACTAGAGGGGTAATAACGTTCCTCTCCATCTTCAAATCCTTCCAATTTTTGAAAGTTGAATTGTGTGCTGAACTCGTTGTATTTTTCATAAGAAACTTGGCTTTCTCGAAAGCGCTTATATGATGCGCTTTCATGAGTTATAATCTCTTTATTCTGGCACGAAGTTGAACCTGCAATTAGTATTGAAAAACAAATCTTGGTAAGGGTTGTAATTTTACCTATTTTATTCATAAACGTGTGGATTTTGATGTTTTTCTGATTTGTAGGTTTTTTATGCAAATTTGCAATACCCACATATTTATCTAATCAAAAAAAGGACAGTAGCTTTTCTTAGCATACTGTCCTTGCTTAATTAAACTCAACTCAAATTTTATTCTCCTTTAGCTCTATGTTGGGTCTTTCTTTCTGAGGTAAAGCTCATGATGCTTTGATAATCCCAACTGTTATAAACGTGTGAAAGTCCCCATCGTAATATTTCGGTAGGTTCTTTTTCGTTATCTATAGTTCTATTTAAACCAATGGCGTGTGCGCTAACACCTGGTATGACAGACATTATTTCAAAATTAATACCATCAGGTGCCCATTGAATGGTGTTTTTTTCTGGCCCGTCTGTAGTTATTAAGGCCGCAACACCACCATTGTATGGCCAAACACAAATTTCATGGCCGCTATTGCTAATTGGGTTGTAAGGTGATTTTATGTATGGTCCTTCAGGGTTGTCTGCAATGGCAAGACCATGGCGTATTTGTCTACCGCCAAAAGTAATTTCTTCTCCCATTTGTTCACCTTTGTAATACAAATAGAACTTTCCATTATATGGAATAATACATGGGTCATGTACCTTATGGCTGTCAAAATCACCTTTTCGTTCAACAGCAAATCTATCTTGTTCTTCACCTTTCCAAATACCATTGTCTGCAGGACTTAATATAGGTTCTTTACTTTTTGTCCAAGGGCCGTTTGGAGAATTAGACCAAGCAAGGCCAATTTGGTTTTTTACACGTACGGTATATGGAGATTTTACGGTTTGGTAACTCAAATAGTATTTATTTTCATGTTTCATAATTTCCACGGTAAATACCGATCTGTCATCATAGGCTCCTGCTTTTCCTCTAGGCACTGCTAAACCTTCTTCTTTCCAAGTTTCTCCATCTTTTGAAGTTGCATACCAAATGTCACAACGGTCCCACGGAAAAACCTTGTCGTTTTCAACATCGCCTCCAAAACCTTGTGTTGGCCCAGTACTTTTTGAATACCATACGTAGTATTTGCCATTTTCTTTGATGACCGCACTCGGATCTCTGCGCACTACACCTTCTTCATAGGCTAAATCTCCTTTTAACGGTTTTAAGTTAGAAAACTGTATGAACCATTCATTTCCTAAATCTACAGGCCATTTTAAAGCTCTTTTAGAGGCAGCGCTTAAGTGATTTATATCGGTTATACCCAAATGATCTATTTGGGCTTGAGTTATACCTAAAGAGTCTAATTTCTTCTGGTCATAGGTTGTACCCTGTGCATGGCTTTGGTATGTAAAAAGTGCTAAAAAAAGGAAAGAATATAAAATAGTTTTGGTTTTAAAAATCATTGTATTAAGCATTAGTTAAATTATATAGTGTTTTGATAATTACTTGTGATTATTCAGTTTGTTTTTGTTTTAGCCTGGTGTTTGTACAGCTCACTTTTTCATATTCACTTGCTATATTATTTCTATTGATTCAATTTTATCCTATTTATTTAATTTGATAAAAAATTGAGATATAGATAATTTCAGCTTTGTTATTTTGACAAATATTGGTTAATAGCATCTAAAAATGGTTATTTTTTAATCAATAAAAACTGAACATTTTTAAAAATCAGTACAATTTTCATGAATTTCAACTAAGCAAATACTATATTGAGTTAAGCTAGTACTAAGGGAGCTTGTTCAGTGGTAAATTTCTTAGTGTTTAGTTGATTTTAAATAATGGAGTAAGATTTTTAGATATGACGAAGCATTCAAGGTTGCTAAAAATACTTAGTACTGTTTTTCTTTTGTGCTGTTTGTTTGGAAAAGCCCAAGAGCCATATGGTACAAATAAGTATATAGATCAAGCAAATCAACTCACGGCAAAAAAATTAGATAGTGCGATTTACTACCTGAAAGCGGGTATTGACTTTTATTCTCAACAAAAGGATACCATTAATTTAATTAATAATCTGTGCCACTTATCTGCAGTTTACGACAACGTGTTAGATTATGGAAAATCTTATGATGGTTATTGGGAGGCTTTAATTTTAGCCGATTTATCTAATGACGATATTTCAAAATCTCGCATTTATCAAGAATTGGGTTGGTTGTACACCGCTTATAGAAAAGAAGAAGAATCACTGCGTTATTTTAATATGTCTCTTAAGCTAAAAAATCAGCTTTTAAATGAAAAAAAGATAAGCAGAGATTATTTAGTTAGTAACTACTTTGCCATTGTAAACTGTTATAGGGTAAATCATAATTATATGATGGCAAAGACTTATCTCGATAGTTGCGAATTGTCGTTGAAAAAGATAGATGCCAATGAAAAATCATATTACGTAGAAACAGAGAAGGGGTATCTAGCTGCTGTTGAAGGAAATTACGAAAAGGCATTAAATACGTTAAACGAGTCTAAAACCTTTTTTGAAAAGGACAGTCCTTCATACCTTACTATTGTCTATTTTTTAATAGGTGAAGTTAATAAGCTAAAAGGTGATAATGAAGAAGCGATAAGGTATTATAAAGAATCGCTAAGGTTTTCTGAAATGTATAATAAGCATTTAGGCTACAAGCTTTTTAATTATGAAGTTTTATCCGAAATATATTACAATCAAAATAACTATAAAGAAGCCTTCTATTATAAAAACAAAGCACAAGAGTTAAATGAAAATATCTTTGGAAGAAAAAGTAAAAATCATAAGCATTTATTTGAGATAAAAGATCGATATAGACTTCAAAAAGAAAAGGAAAAGGAGCTACTTAAAGAAGTGCAAATAGAAAAGTTAGAAGATCAAAAAAGGATAGGCTTCTTGCAGAATATTTTAATGGGAGTAGTGGTGGTTTTTATGTTTTTATACGGAGTTCTTTTTTTTAGAAACTTAAGAAGAAAACATAAACTTGAGAAGCAGAAAACCAACGAGGTAATGATGTTAAAAAACCGAGAACTGACAGCTTCTGCACTTCAACTTATCGAAAAAGAGGAATTTATCACCAAACTAAAGCAGAATATATCTAAAAGTGATGCGGTTGATGTAAAGTCAATACATAATATGCTCAAAGGTTTTCAGAATTCTCCAGGTGGTAATTGGAAAGAATTTGAAGCAAGGTTTACCTCAATAAACCAAAGTTTCTATAAAAAAATAAAATCTAAATACCCTGATTTAGGACAGACAGATTTAAAACTTTGTGCCTTAGTTAAATTAGGGTTTTCAAGTAAGGAGATGTCTTCTTTATTGGGAATTACTATTGAAAGTGTTCATACGTCAAGATATAGGTTAAGAAAGAAACTTAGATTAGAAAAAGGGGAGAATCTTATAGATTTTATGTCTACAATTTAAGCTCAAATTGTCAATTTTATATCATTAATTATCTTTTGCAAATTCCCAATAAAAAAAGGGGCAGCCTTTATAAAGGCTGCCCCTAGCAATATTAACATTAAGATTTAGGTAATAAATTTATGGCCTAACAGGTGCTTCTGCTAAGAACATATCGTCAATATAAAATTTAAGAGCTTGTGAGTTAAACTCGTTAAAACCTCTTATGAACCAACTAATTTCACCCGTAAAAGTGGCGACAAACGCTTGTTTTTGATATACCCATTCTCCGGTAGGAAGATCAGGGCTAAATACTGTAGGTATCAGTTCAAAAGCCCAGTTTGAAGGGTATATTCTAATATCTGAGGATTCAGTACCTGAAGGAACTCCTGATAAATCACTTTCTATGTATATCCAGTAGCCAAACTCATATCTTTTACCTTCTTCAAGGGTTATTAATACAGGGTTGCCACTGTCATCTCTATGTTCAACGATCATACCTCCGTTGGGTCTAAAGTTGATATCGAGGCTCTTGGTTCCGGTGCGGGTGTTATCCTCACCAATATCCAAATCAAATTCGCCCCAATGATCTCCCCAACCTAGGTAAGCCCAGTTATCAGGAGTTGACGTTTCAAATCCGTAATCATAAGAGGCAGACTGGTATATGTTTGTAAGATCAAATTCAGACAATTGTGCATCTACAATTTCTTCAGAATCTACTTCATCAACGGTTCTTAGGTTTCCAGGGGTGTAACTTACAAAAACGTTATCATCACTATAAAGTTGTTCCCCATCTAAATCTAAAATCACTATAGTTGCTTCATTATTGTCAACAGAAGCTTCTGATACTGTTGGGTTTAGAACAATAGGGTTTAATTCGTCGGTATTGTTTTCAATTCTAACTGTAAAGTCACTTGCATTTACTGTTGTTCCGTCCATTTCTCTACTAAATTCAAGAGCAATTTTATTACTTCTTTCGAAAACTTTTTCTAAGGTAACAGGAGCGCTCGAAGGAATAACTTTAATCACATTTTCAAAAGAAAGTGTATCGGCATCTGTTGGTCTAAATCTAGAAGCAATATATTCAATATCCCAAGAGCCCAGTCTATTAAAACGCATATCTACTTCTTCTTCTGCACTAGTATTTAGTGTAGCGGGTTTACCACCTTCAGATTTCCAAGAAACTGATTGAGGTTCGCCAATGGCAGAATATGTTAAACGAATAGAGTTACTGGCCTCTAATTCATTTTCTGCACCATCAGATAAGCTTATTGGAGCACCAGTAGAGCCATCAGGATTAATACGATATGCTTTCAAAACGGATTTTATAGAGTCTATAACAGTTATAACAATAGTTGTGTCAAGTTCTTGAGTATCACTTGGCGTTGTACTATTATCATTTCGAAAAACATTACCTTTAAATTTTTGATTAAGTTTTACGTCATATACACCTGCTTTATTAAAAATTGCTTTAATAATTTTTTCAGAAGATGTATTTCCTTTTTTTCCATCAATACGTGAATTTTCTGGAATAGTCCAAGTTCTAGATTCTACCCCTCTAGAGATATCTCCAAAATCAATATGACCTCCAACAATCACTTTGTTCTGAAAATCCATTTCTGATGTAACAATGATGCGATGATTAACATCATTTATATTTAGCTCTTCTTGCTTTTCGCAACTTGCTATAAATATTGCAAGGAGAAAAAGCCCAATTAAAAACTTATTTTTTTTCATTTTCAGCAATTTTAGTTGTTTAAATTAGGGTTGTTTAGTACTTCTCCGGTAGGAATAGGAAAATAATCATGTTGCTCTGAGCGATAGTTTTGTGAGGATAAAACAAAATCGGGTCTAACTCTTCCTGAAATAAATAGAGGGGCCTCACCTTGTCCGGTTACATCTAGATTAGCTTCACGCCAAACTTCATCAGCACGCAAATCATCAAAAACCTCTTTAACAATACCCCAACGAACTAAGTCTTTATAACGGTGCCCTTCAAAGCATAATTCTATGGCTCTTTCAACACGTTGAATGTGTGTTAATACGGTTTGTGCACTTGCAGTAACTAAAGGATGATCTCCATGAACTTGTTTACTTACGTGTAATTGAGGAAACATACCGCCATTCATATCCATATATTGTTGTAGGGTATAAACGCCTGCTCTACTTCTTACCATGTCAATATATTCAATGGCAGTCATAAAATCTCCGCTATCATTTATTACAGCTTCGGCATACATTAGTAAGACATCTGCATAACGAATGTGTCTAAAATTAATGCCACTACGCCCTCTAGGAGGTTCTGCATTTAAATGGTACCAATTAGAGTGTTTTTTTAAATAGGCACTTTGTCCGCCTCCCCAGCTGGCTTTAGCTTCTGCAAACGGAGCGAGGTACCAGTCACCTTCACCATTTCTAGGTGCGATGGTGGCGTTCATTCTTTTAGATTCTAGGTTGGTGTCGTTTATAGTATTGTTAGGATCTACTTCATCGTATACTAACATTTCATGAAGGTTATAAGAAGCTATAACCGTATTAAAAGCTCCGTACTGCAAGTGTCCCACTTCAGTACTTAATGTAGTAGATTCAGCACCTGCTCCACCAATTGTAGTATCATCTTCTGCAAAACCACTATTACCAGGTTTTATATCAAAAGAATAATTTACTTCGAAAATAGATTCTTCATTAAATTCATTTTCATGCCAAAAGTTATCTTCGATATTTCTAGTTAAACTATAAATGCCAGAATCTATTACTTCTTTAAATAAATTCGCAGCTGGCCCCCATTGTTCATCATAAAGATAGGTTTTACCTAATAGTGACGCCGCGGCACCCCAAGTAGCTCTACCTACATCATTAGCTTCCCAAGATTCTGGTAAATTATTAATAGCAAATTCCAAATCTGGAATAATTATTTGCGTATTAACCTCCGCTATACTAGATATTGGCTTACTCAATTCTTCAATAGATTCTGCCACACCATCATGAATCATAGCACCGCCGTAGGTGTGAATAAGTTGAAAGTAAAAGAAAGCTCTTAAAAAACGTGTCTGACCTTCTATTTGCGCTCTGGCTTCATCAGGTAGAGTTTCTTCATCTACGACTTGAAGTTGTGAGATGATTGTGTTTGCTCTAAAGATACCTACATAAAGTTCTTCCCATTTATTGGTTAGGTGAATTTGCCCATTAGTATAGGTTAAATTTCTAAAAGGATAAGGTCTATACCATGATTCTGTACCGGCAATATCTCCTAACATAAATTCTTGCACTAATTCAGCACCACTAACTGAACGGTATTGTAAAGCACCGTAAACAGTTGCAAGAGCAGAATTAAAATGGCCTTCGTTTTTCCAAAAATTTGTCTCTGTGAGCGCATTTGGATTTTGTTCGTCTAAAAATGTACTTTCATTACAACCAGTCGTAATTAGAGCAAGAAGTACAAGACTTTTTAATATTATTTTATTCATTGATTTCATAGTTATTTTTTTTAGAAACTTAATTGAACTCCTAGCATAAACTGACGAGCAATAGGATAGTTACCGTTGTCTACTCCTCTTTCAAATAGATTATCACCACCTACTTCAGGGTCATACCCCGTATAATTTGTAAATGTGAAAGGGTTTACAGAGTTTAAATAGAGTCTCATTCTATCAACTCCGTAGTTTTGGGTATTTGGTATGGTATAGCCAATAGATATTGATCGAATTCTTAGATAGGTGCCGTCTTCTAAGAACCAATCAGAGAACCCTCTTACATTAGAATGCCCTTCATTTTGTCTAAATGTTGGAATGTCTGAATCTGGGTTTTGAGGTGTCCACTGAAAAACTTGATCTTGATGACGCCCACCGATATAGGCTAAGTTTTTATTACCATTGTATACTTCAGCGCCATAAGCCATATAACTTTGAACAGATAAATCCCAATTATTATAATCTAGATTAAGATTTAAACCTGCTTCCCATTGTGGTATACCAGAACCAGAGAAAACTCGGTCATTGTCATTAATAGCACCGTCACCATTAACATCTTTAAAACGTAAATCTCCTAATTGTGGCGAACTAATAGCACTTAAATCTAATTGTTGGTATTCTGTTAGCTCTTCTTGAGTTTTAATTACACCATCGTTTTGAAGTAAGAAGAAAGAACCAGCCGGATTATTTAAGGCTAAGAAAGTCGTATTGTCTCTATTAATTGTTCCCCCAGATTGGCCAAGGGTTTTACCATTTAAGTTGGTAATTTTATTGTCATTAAGCGTCCAAGTTCCTGATATACCAAACTTTAATTTGTCTCCTATTTTTCCTTTGTAATTGGCAGCAAATTCTACGCCTTTATTTACCATATTACCTGCATTTAGGGCTACACTACCGTAAGTGCTTTGGGCACGTGGTTGCCATAAACCGGAAGAAGGAGCAGTTTGCTCATTGATTAACATGTCTTGTTTATCATTTTTATAAACATCAGCGGTTATATTCAATTTATTATTAAAAAGACCTAGCTCAAAACCAATGTTTTTTGATACCGTAGTTTCCCAAGCTACATTTGGGTTAGCATATCTTCGTTGAACTTGACCATTTACTAGATTTTCGTCTGTACCAAAAGGATAATTAACACCAGCTTCTATAGATGGAATAAAAGCATAATCCGGTATTCCATTAAAGCCTGTTTGGGCCCAACTTCCTCTAATTTTCAGATTATTAATGGCATCTACATTAAACCATTTTTCATCAGAAACATTCCACCCGGCAGAAAACCCATAAAAGTTACCATATCTTGTCTCTGGTGAAAACTTAGAAGAGCCATCACGTCTAAAACTTGCAGACAAGAGGTACTTTCCATCATAGTTGTACTGTAATCTGGCTAATTTTCCAGCAAGTGTATATCCGTTTTGGAATTCATTTGGTGATTTAGGGTCTGCCCCTGCATTTAACACTTGAACATCATTTGATGCATCATCAGCAAAAACAGTTCCTACGTTTAGACTTCGCCATCTATATTTTTCATAAGATGCAGCTCCTAAGAGATCAAAGTTGTGCAGCCCAAATGATTTTTTGTAATTTAAAATATGCTCAATGGTTTCTCTTTTCGAGAACCAATAATTGTAATCTAGTTCTGCGTTTAGGGTAGATGCAGCAGGACTTAAATTTCCGTTTCTATCTAATGCAAGATATTGTGGTTGAAAGAACTTTCTAAAATACTGGCCCTCATTACGACCTAAATTTAATTTATAAGTTAGGCCATCTAAAAGTTCATATTCTAAGTTAAGAGAAATACTATTACTCTTATTTTCTCTTTTATCAATATTATCTAATTGTCTTGAAAGAAAGCCATAAAATATTTCATTGGCAGCAGATATTAGCACGGTATTTTCTCCGGTTCTATTGATTTGGTCAAAGGGTGCACTGTGAGGTACATTTTGAATGGCAAAACCGAATAAATTCCATGGTTCTTGTTTTCTATTTTCAGTTGTTAAACTGGCAGAACCAAAAGCTTTAAATCTACCTTTAGTGAATTGACCTGTAATTCTATTAGTTAATCGGTCAAAATCAGAACTTATTAATACCCCTTCTTGTTTATAGTAAGTGGTATTAAAGTTATAAGTCAAATTTTCTGCTCCGCCAGATAAGTTGAAAGAAACATTTTGAATTATTGCATTGTCATTTTGAACTTCGTCAACAAAATTAGTATTCCAGTCAAGCGCATTTGCATCTAATAGAAAAGTTTGAGGTTCATCACCACCAACCTCGGCAGTAGTTTCTCTATTATAAAGAAAATCTGTTGTGTTTGATAATGGCGTTCCAGAGGTAATGTTTTGAATGCCAGTAAAGGTATTTAAATCAATTTTCATTTTACCTTTTTTACCTCTCTTGGTTGTAATTAAGATTACCCCACCAGCTGCCCGAACACCATACACAGAAGCTGAAGCACCATCTTTAAGAATGTCGATAGACTCTATTTGTTCTGGCGCTAGGTTAGGATTTTCTTCTTGAGGAATATTATCAACTACATAAAGTGGTTCGCCACCATTTATTGATACTAAACCTCTAATCTGAACATTTGCTGCTTCTCCTGGGCGGCCGCTAACGGCTTGAATATTCACACCAGATACTTTTCCTTGTATGGCAGCTCCAATATCAGATACCGGTACTTTAACTAATTCTTCAGAACCTACCTTTGCAACAGCTCCAGTAACTTCTTTCTTTTTCTGAGTACCATAGCCAACCACAATTACCTCTTCAAGAACTTGAGAATCTTCTTCCATAGATAAGTTTATGGTTTTGTCATTAGCAGATACTACTCGTTTCTCATTTTTGAATCCTAGGTATGAAAAAACTAACGTTTCACCTATATCGACAGTAATGGAATAATTACCATCAAAATCTGTTACTGCACCCTTGGTGGTGCCTTCTACAACAATAGACACGCCTGGCAATGGAGTCTTCTGTTGGTCTGTTACAACACCTGAAATAGTTTCTTGTGCGTACGCCCAGCTAATTCCTAACACGAGGTAGAGCAGCAAGGCACTCATTTTCATAAATTTTGGTTTTTGTCCTTTCATAATAATGAATTAGGTAGTTGGTATTTAATGACACTACTAATATGTCATTGAAATAGATTAAATATTTAGTTATTGAAAAAAATTCAAGGCTAAATTTATCAGATTATGAATTTGAGTAATAAAAAACGCCCTCAATAAAAACTGGACATAGTTTTTCAATTTGAAGTCAGAAGTTGGTATTTGTTAAATAATTTGAAATTTTTTTAAGAACTCATTTCGTATTTTCTTAAAATTTGAGAATTTATATTTAGTTGACTGAAAATTGGTCGTATGTGAAGCTATTGCTATATTTTACTAAGGTTTTTCCAATTCATAATCTATCTTATAGTGGGCTAATCAGAAATGTTTGTTCAGGTATTGTTCAGGTTGCCAAAACGAGTGTTCTAGTAGGTTCTACTATCAGTTCAAAATTGTTTAGTAATGCTGTTGAAGTTCTTGATTATATAAATACTGCTGCCATATTTTAAGAATTTGAAGAAATTTACATGATTAAGCCGAGGTAGTATTAACTAAAACTCCTGAGAATGCTTTAATTAACTCTCTATAAACATCAGAGAATTTTGTTTTTTACACATATATTCGAATTATGTTTAATGAGCAATATAACTTCATTAAACTCTTTTTTTTTCATATTTTCAAAGTCATATTTTGTTGAACCAATACCTCTATCAATAATGACTACAAGACGAAGCTTTATAAAGAAATCAACTACATGTTCAGCAGCTATATCTTTAGGTGACTTACTGTTGCCAAGCACATCTTTTGCAAAAGTAATTGGAGCAAATGACCATATTAATTGTGCCGTTATTGGTGTTCGAAGTAGGGGTAAAGCACACTACAAGGCCATACATGCAGATTTGAATGCAAAAGTGGTATATACCTGTGATGTTGATGATTTAGTCATTGAAGAGCACAATGTTTGGTGTCAAGAAAATTTGGGCTATGTACCTAAAGTTGAAAAAGATTTTAGAAAAGTTTTAGAAGATAAAGATGTTGATGCTGTTTTTATAGCGACTCCAGAACACTGGCACGCTCCTATGGCTATAATGGCATTGCAAGCTGGCAAACATGTTTATGTAGAAAAACCATGTAGTCACAATGCTCACGAAAACGATTTGTTGGTCGCAGCTCAGAAAAAGTATGGTAAAAAAGTGCAGATGGGAAACCAACAACGCTCTGCCATAACAACGCAATCAGCTATTAAAGATATACGAAACGGAATTATTGGCGAAGTTTATAAAGGAGAAGCTTATTACTCAAATAATAGAGGCTCGATTGGTAAAGGTAAAAAGGTTGAGGTTCCTAAAACTTTAGATTGGGAACTTTGGCAAGGGCCTGCACCAAGAACAGATTATAAAGATAACATTCACCCTTATAATTGGCATTGGTTTCGAAAGTGGGGTACTGGTGAAATGCATAATAACGGAACACATGAAGTTGATATTTGCCGCTGGGCTTTAGGAACGACTTTGCCCGAAAGTGTGACATCTTTTGGTGGTAAGTATACCTATGATGATGACTGGGAGTTTGTTGACAATCAACAAGTAACATTTAAATTTACAGGGAATAAATTTATTACATGGACAGGCCACAGTAGGGGCGTTCTTAAACCTCAACGACCTGGTCGTGGAATTACAATTTATGGCAGCAGGGGATCAATCGAATTAAGTAGAAATTATTACAAATTATATGATTTACAAGGAAACCCGATTAAACATGAATTTGAAAAATCTACCAGTGCGACAACAAATACAAGAGGTGAAGGCGGTTTAGATGTATCTCATGTAGGTAATTTTTTCGATGCCATTAGAAAAGATAAAAGCTTAAATGCAGATATTCAAGATGCCAACTATTCAACGATGTTATGTCATTTAGGAAATATGGCGCAAGATGCAGGAGAGACGTTAAAAATTGATTCTGAAACAGGTAAAATACTAAATAATAAAAAGGCCATGCAAAACTGGAAAAGAGAATACCAGCCAGGGTGGGAACCAAAATTATAAGAATAATACATGCAAGATTTAAAAGGAAAAGTAGCCTATATTACAGGTGGCTCAAAAGGAATTGGTTATGGAGTAGCCCAAAAACTTGTTGCTGCAGGTATGAAAGTAGCGATTAGTGGAAGAACACTTAAAACTGTTGAAAATGCTGCACAGTATTTAGGTGATTCAAAATGTGTTTTAGCTTTAGAATCAGATGTTACCAAATTAGGTGACGAAAAAATTGCGATTAAAAATATTCTTGATAAATGGGGTCAAGTAGATGTAGTATTAGCGAATGCTGGTGTTGGTCACTTTGCCGCTGTTGATGAATTGTCGGAAGAACAATGGCATCAAATGGTAAATACAAATTTAAATGGTGTTTTTCATACGTTAAAAGCCTCAGTAGAGGCCTTGAAAAAATCAAAAGGTTATTATATAACATTAGCTAGTTTAGCGGGCGCGAACTTTTTTGCGACAGGGGCAGGGTATAATGCTACCAAATTCGGCGTTGTAGGGTTTACACAAGCTGCAATGCTAGATTTACGCAAGTATGATGTAAAGGTATCGACGATCATGCCTGGTTCCGTAGCTACCTTTTTTAATAATCACGAACCCTCTGAAAAAGACGCTTGGAAAATTCAGCCTGAAGATATTGGTAAACTGGTGTTAGATCTTTTGAAAATGCACCCTAGAACATTACCAAGTAAAATAGAAGTTCGGCCTACAAGACCAGATAAGAAGTAACTTAAACTTCTTTTTCTGTAAATGGTATTTTAGGATTACAGATTTCAATTATGAGTTGTGTTAGTTCTTCTCGAAATAATGATAAGGTTTCTTGGGTGATTTGATGATCTTTTTGGCGACTTGACACCGTAGGTTTGGTGCCAAATTTTAGTAACCCTTCAGACAAATTTTTAAAAGAAATAATTCCGGCTTCAATATTTGTTATTGAATGAATGTCATTGTACATAAGGGCATAACACAACAGTTGAAAAGCTTTACTATAATCGTATTCTGTGGTTAATTCTTTCCAATTATAAATTAAAACGTTTTTGTTTTCTACTTTACCGGTCTTATAATCAATTATTCGAATTATACCATCTTTCTCGTCAATTCGATCTAATTTACCTCTTAGGGCAATAGGGAAATCTAACCCTGGTACCTTTAGCTCCGCACGAAGATTTTGCTCTAATCCAATAATTTTTATTTGATGTTTTTTGGCATCTTTAATTTCTATATTTAGAAAATTCTCGATGTATCGCGTTGCAACTTGAAAAGCAATGAGGTTTTTACCATGTGAAATATCACCATCAAGATAGCTCTTTGCAAAATGTCTTTTTACTAAGGGTTTGATTTTTACTCGTACTTTAGAAAGCTCATCTGCTGATAAATATTTTCCAATAAAAGGAGTATATATTTCTTCTAAAGTGTCATGAATTATGGTGCCAAAGGTATTTGCTGCTACCGTTTCTTCTACCGCTGTTAGATTATCAATGTGAAGTAAATTTCTTTTATAAAAATCTAAAGGATTTCGAATATAATTACTCAATGAGGTTGGCGAAAATCCTTTATTAGCGTGGTTTTTAATTAGGGTTAATAGTTCATTTGACTTCTCGATATAATCTAACTTTTTAGTTTCAGTTGTGATCGTCGGAGAAAGTACGGTATGAGAAATGTTTTCAGATATTTTAGAATCAGTCAGTAGTTGTGCTATTAGTCTACTTTTTTCCCGTCCTTCAAGTACATCAGGTTCTGTATTATAAATGATATAGATGTTTTTAGCCCGTTGTAATAATCGGTAAAAATGATAGGTATAAACAGCATCTTTTTCTTTGTAAGTAGGTAGCCCAATGGCTTTTTTAAGATCGAAGGGAATGAATGAATTGTTAGATTTACCTGAAGGAAGAATTCCTTCGTTCACCGAAGTAATAATTACGGTTTCAAAATCTAAATTTCTACTTTCGAGCATTCCCATCACTTGTAAGCCCTTCAATGGGTCACCTTGAAAATCAACTGTTTCGGAAGACAGCAGTTCTTTATAAAGGCTTTGAAGCGACTGTAGATCATTTACAAATGGATATTTGGCAATTAATTCAGCTATTTGTATAAATAGCACGTGAAAACGGTATAAATATTCTAAGCTTAAATCATTTTTACGGGTAATAAATTTTTGTTTTAAGGTTTCAATTATATTTAAACAATAGGTGATCAATTCAGTGGTTGTTGGCTGTGCTTCATGAAAAAGCATTGCCAAATTAACATCTGTAGTATTACTTTGGTTGATTTTTGAGACCGTTATATGTGTCCAATTGTTATGTTTAATCACACTAGCTAATGTAGTTTGCTGTTCTTTTTCATCATTATTAATTAGTTCTTTGATGTAAGGATGAGAGAGAAAAGCAAGTATCGGTTGATAGAACCAACCCCGTTTATCGCGATGTAGATATAATTCTATAAATTGAGTAAAAAGATTGCTTAGGGTGGTTTTAGACAAAGAATAACCCATAGTAACATTTACTGCATTTATTGTTTGTGGAATGCTATGTAACACCGGATTTAACAAATTTTCATCACCCAAAACAACCGCGGTATTTACAAGGGATGTAGTTGCTGAATTGTTTAATTTATCTAATAGTTTTCCGACATATTTTGCTTGTGAGATGTTTTTGGGTACTCCTGTTATTTGAATTCGCTTCTCTTTTAAAAAATGATCACCAATACTTTTAAATTCATTTTCTTTAAAATACGGCCATGAATTGGCATGTTGTTTGATAAATAAGCCGGCGTCATGTATGTGGTCATTAAAAAAATGAGAATCAATGTCCCAATAGATATCAGAATTGGTTTCTTTTAGTAGGGTTTGTATTATAAATTCTTCCGCAGTGTTAAGTGCATTGAAACCTATAAATATATGTTTCTGTGATTTGGTGCTTTCTATATAATCATGAATTTTGTCGCAGGCTTGACGATATACTAGCCCTTGATGGCCAATGTTTTGTAGTAGTAAGGCATTGTTAAAATCAGCATAGAGTTGTTCAAGATTATTCCAAAAACTCAGATAATCTTGCATCATTTGAGTTTTTTCGTCTTGTAAAGACCAGTGATTGATTTCTTGTATAGCAGAAAGGTTCGAAAATAATTTTGTTGAATCAATTAAATAACGGTCAATTTCATTGATGTCTTGCAATAGGGTTTGAGCCCATTTTGAAAATGTAAAAAAATTATCTTTTTGTTTACTGTTGTCTTTTGAATAGACGCCATACAATTCAAAAACTTGTTGTGTATTTGTGGCATATTTTAATTGAGAAATTTGCTCTACAAAAGTCTCAATACTATATATTTCAGGAGCAAATGCAGTTTTAGTACTAGTATTGGCTATACTTTTTCTTAAAAAAGTACCCGCACGTTTACTGGGTAAAATGAAAATAAGATCTTCAAATGATTCATGTTTTTGAGATATATTTTGGAGTACTTCTAGTAAAAAACTTGTCATATTTAAAAATAAAAAAAGCCTCGCAATTTGCGAGGCTTTAATTTTATAAAAGAAAATTTAAATCTTCTTACTTGATTAAGTTGATTTCAACTCTTCTGTTTTCTTTTCTACCAGCTCTTGTATTGTTTGTAGCGATAGGTTTGTCTTCACCATAACCTGATGCAGTCAATCTATCAGCACCAATACCTTCGTTGATTAAGAAGTCACGAACTGCGTTAGCTCTTTCTTCTGATAATCTCTGGTTAGTCTTAGCACCACCTTGGCTATCAGTATGACCTTCTACTGAGAATTTAGCAGTAGGATACTCACCTAAGATTCTGATGATATCAACCATTACTGAAGTAGACTCAGCTTTGATAGAAGATCTACCAGTATCAAACAAGATAGTTTTTGCATAGTCATTCAATTGCTTCTGAACTTCAACAGTTACTTCTGGGCAACCCATGTTTGCAACAGTACCGGCAACATCTGGACATTTATCGTCTTTATCTAAAACGCTATCTCCATCTTTATCAGGCCATGCACATCCTTTGTTTTCAGCAGGACCTGCTTCATTAGGACACTCATCATCTTTATCAGCAACACCGTCACCATCAGCATCAGGACAACCAGCTAAAGCAGCTAAACCAGCTTCGTTAGGACAAGCGTCATCTTTATCAGCAACACCGTCACCGTCAGCATCAGGACAACCGTTCATTTCTTTAGAACCAGCTTCGTTAGGACAGCTATCTTTGCTATCTTCGATTCCGTCACCATCAGCATCAGGACAACCATTGAATGCTTCTAAACCAGCAACTTCTGGACAAGCATCATCTTTGTCATATACACCGTCACCATCAGTATCAGTACCACCAAACTTAACAGAGATACCTGCTAAATGTTGCCAGTGTTTAACACCGTAATCTTCGAATGCATGTTTGTAGCCAGTTTGTAAGGTTAAACCAATGTTTTCTGAGAACCAGAAATTAGCACCAATTCCAGCATTAACTGTACCAGCTCCAATTTCATCAACCCAAGTGTAACCACCACCTACTTCTAAGAAAGGGTCTACAACGGTGTTCTTAAGAAAGCTATATTTAATAGTACCATCTAAAGCGTAGTGAGAAAGATCATCAACATTGGTATCACCTAATTTGCTGATTTTGTTTAGAGAACCTCTAACTCCAACTGCAAATCCGTCACCAACAGATTTAGATACGCCAATATAAGATACAGATGGCAAAATGTTCCAGTGATCATTCACATTGAACAACTCGTTTCCAAAAGAACTTACATCTCCTGTAGGATAAACGTCAATAGCGTTGACACCAAATTGAACTTGCCAAGGGTTATTCTCGTCTTGCGCTTGTATGCCTTGAAAACCTACTAATAATAGGGCCAAAGCCATTAATTTGCTAAGATGTTTCATGTTTAAATTTTTAAGTTTAAGTGTTTATTAGCTGCAAATGTAACTTGTTAAATATTATTAACAAAATACATTTCTTATTTTTTTTTATGCATTTAGTAGATAAAATCAGGTAGTTAAACGATTTTTAGCTCCTTTCCGACCTCAATAAATGCGTTTATTGCCTTGTCTAAATGTTCCTTTTCATGCGCAGCTGAAAGTTGTACTCTAATTCTTGCCTTATCACGAGGTACTACTGGAAAAAAGAAACCGATTACATAAATACCTTTTTCTAATAACATATTCGCCATCTCTTGAGATAATTTTGCATCATAGAGCATTACAGGTACTATTGCCGAATCACCATCAATAATATCAAAACCAGCTGCACGCATTCCCTTTTTAAAATAGGCCGTGTTCTGTTCTAATTTATCTCTTAAAGTAGTATCGCTCTCAAGCATCTCAAATACTTTTATTGAAGCGCCTACTATAGCTGGGGCCAGTGAATTTGAAAACAAGTAAGGTCTTGACCGTTGTCTAAGTATTTCAATAATTTCTTTCTTACCTGTGGTGTATCCTCCCATAGCACCACCGAGAGCCTTACCGAGGGTTCCAGTGATAATATCAATACGATTCATAACCCCTTTTTCTTCTAGCGTGCCCCTACCTGTTTCTCCAATAAAACCTGTGGCGTGGCATTCATCAATCATTACTAGGGCATCATATTTATCGGCGAGATCACAAATATGATCTAAGGGGGCAACTAAACCATCCATAGAAAACACGCCATCAGTAACAATTATTTTGAACCTAGCCTGATCTTTGTTGGCTTGTTGAAGTTGCTTTTCTAAATCGGCCATATCGTTGTTCGCATATCTATATCGCTTTGCTTTACACAGCCTTACACCATCAATTATTGAAGCATGATTTAAAGAATCAGAAATAATAGCGTCTTCAGCGCTAAGTAAAGGTTCAAATACTCCTCCGTTAGCATCAAAAGCAGCTGCATATAATATGGTATCTTCTGTGCCATAAAAATCTGCTATTTTTTGCTCTAATTTTTTATGAATGTCTTGTGTGCCACAAATAAAGCGAACAGATGACATTCCGTAGCCATGGGTATCCATAGCATCTTTGGCCGCTTGAATAACTTCAGGATGCGAAGAAAGCCCCAAATAGTTATTGGCACAAAAATTAATTACTTCTTCACCGGTAGATATTTTGATTACAGCATCTTGGGCCGATGTAATAATACGTTCTGTTTTATAAAGGCCGTCGCTTTTAATTTGATTCAATTCTGTTTGCAAGTGTTGTTTTATTTTTCCGTACATAACTTTTATTGCTTAAATAAATTCTGGAATTACCTCTTCGTTGATATAAATAATTATTTTGTTTTCAATTTGATAGCCCATGTCAAACAATGCATCAGCATATGATTGAATTTGTTCATGATATCTAGTATTGGGTTTGCCTGTTTTATAATCGATTATTGTTGCGTGATTGTTACTAATAACGACCCGATCTGGGCGCAAAATGCTTCCGTTTTTAGTAATAATATCTTTTTCATTTTTAACAAGATTTCCCTCCTTATAATATGGAGCCAATTTTGGATGGGTTATGATCATTTGTATACGTTCGTGAACTTCATCTTTATCTTGTATTGACAAAACTCCAGATTGAATCAAAGAACCAAGTGCAGGAAGAACATCCTCTTTGGTTTTAATAAGACTCATTATATGGTGCACCAAGTTACCTTGTGTAATGGCTTCTTCTCTGTCGGTATCCCATAGCATACCAGAGGAAGTTAATATATTAAATGCAGGTCGGTCTTTATAAGAATATTGAAATGGAATATCTTCTAAAAGTACATCGGAGGGAGACTTCAAACGCTGAGGAAGCGAACCAAAAGTATAGGTGCTACTATGCTCACTCCACATACCTTTATTATTTAAATATGATATGAATAAATCAGTATAGTTTTTCGGACTGTCTTTAGACGCCTTCGGTGGCCCTGTAATAATGTATGATGCCTTTGCCGCTCTTGTAAGGGCAACATAAAGCACATTAAAAGCGTCTAATTCTAATCGATTATTTTCTTCTTCAACCAAATGGCTCGCAAGGGTATTGTAATCAGATACTTCTTGTTTCTTATTAATTAAGACTTCTGAAAATCCATCAAAGATTTCTGTATTTACAGGCAACCATAATTTAGGGTCTTGTTCATTGTAAATTTTGGTGTGTGCATACGGAAAAATAGTTATGTCAAATTCAAGTCCCTTGGCCTTATGTACCGTCATTATTTGAACGGCATTCACAGTGGCCGGAGCTGTTATACTAAGTTTGTCTTTTTTCTTTTCCCAATAAGATAGATAAATTGGTATTCCGACACCTTCTTTTTGCTCAACATCAAGAATAGTATCCATAAAGAAATTGATGTATGCATCAGGGCTTGGTGCCAAATCAAATTGTTTAATTGCGTATTCCATACCATCATAAACCGATAATTGCATTAATCGATTCATTGAAAAACTAAATTCAGTTTCTAGTACAATTGTAGGATTTTTAAGATGCGCAGCTATGAATTGATGACGATGCTCTTTGTTTATCGATAGAAAAGAAAGAAGTTCAAAAGAAACTTCATCATCTGGCTGATTTTGATAACGAAGTAAATTAATCAAGAACAGTATTTTTGAACTGCTTTGTAAAAGCAGACTTTCTGAAGATATAATCGGAATTTTTTCTTGAACAAGATAATTCGCTAAAGCTACCCCCTCTTTATTGCCTCGCACCAAAATACAAATATCTTTATAATCGTAATGGTTTGCTATTACTTCGTTGATGGTTTGAAGTGTAGCTGCACCATATCGTTCATCAAGGTTCAAATCATCATTTTCTTCTATAAACGAGAGTTGTACTAACCCACCTTTTTCTGCATTGCTAATTTGATTGTTTCCGGTCTCAAATAGGTTTTGATATTCATGGCTATTAAATTTGGTGCTAGTGCTGGTAAAGAAGTCATTGTTAAAAGCAACGATTTCTGTTAGACTTCGATAGTTACCAGGAAGATTTTCAATTGTAGCAGCAATTACAAACGGATTAGCTTTTGCATTTACCAAATCTAAAAATTGTTCTGCCTTACCACCACGCCAACGGTAAATGGCTTGTTTGGCATCACCTACAATAAATAGCGAGCCTTTTTCTGCAGATAACGCATTGTCAACTAACGGAATCAGGTTTTGCCACTGCATTTCAGAGGTATCTTGAAATTCATCAATAAAGTAATGACTATATTTTTCGCCTAATCGTTCATAAATAAAAGGTGCGGGCTGATTTTTAATTTCCTTGGCAATAATTCTATTGAACTCGTAAATGGGTAATTGATCTCTCTCATTCTCAATGCCTTTGATTTCTTGTTGAATAGCATTTAAAACCGTTAGTGGAACTATATTTTTATAGACGTTGTTTAAAAATTGAAATTCATAAGTGCTTTGTTTAATGGCATTAAAATGAACTACAAACTGTGGTTGTAAAACATCTAAGATAGATTTTTTGTCTGCTTCGCATTTACCCGCGTAAAGTGGAGCTGAGTCGAAATTTTGTTTCCAACCTGCATTAAAATTAATATTAAAATCGCCTTGATGAATTTTAAGTATAAATTTTGGAAAGTAGCTTGATTTAAAATCTGAAAATTCAAGGCCATTTTCGTCAATTATAGCAAGTATCTGCGAGGAATTCTTTAGTATTTCCGATCTTAAAATTTCAATTTTTTGCTTGATTTTTTTTTGTAATTCTAAAAAATCGTCAATGTTTTTATCTGCAAACTGTTGAAGATGTTTGGCGTTATTTTCGTCGAAGAGCAGTTTTCCAACCTTGTTAAGATCTAAAGCAATATCCCAACTTTTATCATCATCAATTTTTTCTAAGGCGAAATCAATAAGAACTTTTGTGATTTGCGGGTCTGTGCCTGCTTTGTTAATAAGCCTTGCAACAGCTTCATCAAGTAATAAGGAGGTATCTAATACAACCTCAAAATTTTGAGGAAGCTTCAAGTCTTTTGCAAAAGTTCGAATCAGTCTGTGCGTAAATTTATCAATGGTAGAAACATCGAAGAAAGCGTAATTATGAAGTATTTTTTTTAAAGTATATTTTGATTTTTGGTTTAGTTCTAAAGGCGTTAAGTTTAATTCATTCAAAAGAGCGGTGAACATCGGCGAGGGCTGTTCAAGCGAATGTGGTTGGCTAAATTCAAACAGACTATTTAATATACGATCTTTCATTTCGTTAACCGCCTTATTGGTAAAAGTAATAGCCAAAATGCGACGAAAACCGTCATTTGTAGAAAGCAATATGCTTAAATATTCTTTGGCTAAGGTATAAGTCTTGCCAGAGCCAGCGGAAGCATTGTATATTTTGAAAGACGTTTCTTGCACCTAATTTTTGTTGCAAATTACATAGAACCTTTGAATTTCTATTACCGTTCTTAACAATTAATTATGGCGGAATGAATGTTAAAATTTGTAAATTTGAAAATACATTATTAACATACAAATACAATAATTATGGCTTTTGAATTACCAAAATTACCTTATGCATATGATGCATTGGAACCACATATTGATGCTAGAACTATGGAGATTCACCATACAAAACATCACAACGGTTACACGACCAAGTTAAATGCTGCTATTGAAGGAACTGACTTGGCAGGAAAATCTATTGAAGATATTTTAGCAAACCTTGATTTAGAAAATGGAGCAGTAAGAAATAATGGAGGCGGTTTTTATAACCATTCTCTATTTTGGAATGTCATGTCTGCTGACGGAGGTGGCGTTCCTTCTGGAGATTTGGCAGATGCTATTAATGATGCTTATGGATCGTTTGAAGCTTTCAAAGAAAAATTTAGCGCAGCAGCTGGCACAAGATTTGGCTCTGGTTGGGCATGGTTATGTGTACATGCTGGTGGAAAAGTTGAAGTCTGTTCAACTCCGAACCAAGACAACCCATTAATGCCAAGTGTAGGCTGTGGAGGAACTCCTATTCTAGGTTTAGATGTTTGGGAGCATGCCTATTATTTAAATTATCAAAATAGAAGACCTGATTATGTAAGTGCTTTTTTCAATGTAATTAATTGGGATAAAGTGGCAGAGCTATACGCAGCAAACAAGTAGTTAAAACAATTACAATATTTAAAAACATCCTACTTCATATGAAGTAGGATGTTTTTTTATGTCAATTTTTAAAATAGAAAAGGGTAGAGAAGTCTCTACCCTTTTCGTCCCAAATCTTACCATAAACTTAACCTACTTATGCTATGGCAGCACTAAATTACTGGTATTGCGTTAAATAAAAAAGGAATTTTGGTATTTTTTAAGAGCTTTAGTAAACTGAAAAAAGTAAGATTTTACTCTAAAATAGTCGCGACCTTGTAAATTGCTAAGGGTTTGAAATAAAAAAGGCAGAGCTTAGCTCCACCTTTTTTCCCCAAATCTTACCATGAACTTAACCTACTTATGCTATGGTTCTTCAAAGATATATTAACTAAACAGCGAATAAAAAGGTTTTGGTTGAATGTCTTTTTCTTTGGTTGAAATACCATTTCATAAAATTCAATTCAATTTTTATATTGGTAAAATTCACGCCTTATTCAAGTTGACAGTGAAAGTTACAGACTATTTAGGGGCACAATTTAGTAGAAGGCAATTATGTTTCGTTGAAGATTCACTAACGTAGGTTAAAGTAAATAGGGTGTAAATAAAAAGGCGGAGCATTGCTCCGCCTTTTCCCCAAATCTTACCATGAACTTAACCTACTTATGCTATGGTTCTTCAAAAGTAAATGAAGACTATGTGGTTTTAAAAATTCTTTGTTGAAGGGTTGAAATTTCGGTTAAAGTGTATTGGAGTTAGTTTTAAAGCTCCTCGCCAAATTAAAAAATAAAAAAGGTGGAGAAGTCTCCACCTTTTTTGCCCCAAATCTTACCATGAACTTAACCTACTTATGCTATGGCGAATCTAAAATAAGCGGGAAGCGGTCAAAGCGACTAAAAACACGCTAAATGGCACATATTATCGACGAACAACACCCTTGAGTGCATTTGGTCGATAATATTATCAATATGCTCGCTCATTTTTGCCCTCATAAAAATTGATAAAGGCTCTGTTTACTACGCGGTTACCACCTGCAGTAGGATAATTTCCTGTAAAATACCAATCACCTAAATTTTTAGGACATGCTTGGTGCAAGTTAGTAACCGTTTGATAAATTATTTCTACTTGGGCTTTTATACCTTTTGGGCTAAGTAATTCTCCACTTTTCTTAGAAATTTCGTCAGCTGTAAAAGGAGCATAAAATTCTTTTACGTAGTTTACAACTTTAGAATCTTTGGTGTTAACTTGTTGAAGGCATCTTTGGTAAATTTCCTCCACAATGTGCATTGTGCCCCTATCTTTATGTAAGGCTAATGCTGCTTTAAAAGCAATAAAATCTTCAAGCTTAGCCATGTCTATACCGTAGCAATCAGGGTATCTTATTTGTGGGGCCGAAGAAACAACAATAATTTTTTTAGGTGATAAGCGATCAAGAATTCTAAGAATGCTTTTCTTTAGTGTTGTACCTCTTACAATGCTATCATCAATAATCACCAAATTATCACCTTTTTTAACTGAACCATAAGAAATGTCATAAACATGTGTTACAAGATCATCTCTGCTGCTATCTTGAGTTATAAAGGTTCTTAATTTAGCATCTTTAATAGCAACTTTTTCTATTCTTGGTCGAATAGCTAAGATTTCATGAAGTTCTTTACTGGTTATTTTAGAACCAATTTCTAGAATTTGCTCCTCCTTTTTTTTGTTTAAATAATTCTGAGCTTCTTTTACCATTCCGAAAAAAGAAGTCTCAGCAGTATTTGGAATATAAGAGAAAACCGTATTCTTAATGTCATTATCAATTGCCTTTAGTATTTTAGGAAATATAAGTTTTCCTAATTCTTTTCGCTCTTGGTAAATTTCTTTATCGCTTCCGCGAGAAAAATAAATGCGTTCAAACGAACATGCTTTTCGCTCGGTGGGTTCTAAAACTTTTTTGAGAGCAGTAGTTCCATTTTTTTTAATAATGAAAGCATGACCAGGGTCTAATTCATGAACGTCATTATAAGAAACATTAAAAACAGTTTGAATGGCAGGCCTTTCTGATGCTACCACTGCAACTTCATCATCTTGGTAATAGTACGCAGGACGAATACCTGCAGGGTCTCTTAATACAAAGGCGTCGCCGTGACCAATAAGGCCAGCCATTGCATATCCACCATCAAAATTTTTCGCAGCTCTACGAAGTATTTTAGAAACTTTAAGTCGTTCAGCAATAATGGCAGAAGCTTCTCTTTTATTGTAACCTTCTTTTTTGATTTCTTTGTATAATTTTGCAACTGCATCATCTAAAAAGTGGCCAATTTTTTCCATTACCGTAACCGTGTCAGCCATTTCTTTAGGATGTTGCCCTAATTGTACCAAGTTGTCAAAAAGCTCATGTACATTGGTCATATTAAAATTACCAGCCATGATAAGGTTTCTATGCATCCAGTTGTTTTGACGTAAGAACGGATGCACACTTTCTATACTATTTTTGCCAAAAGTACCATAGCGAACATGCCCAAGAAGTAACTCACCGATGTACGGAATGTTCTTTTTTTGTAAAGCTACATTATCGACATATTCAGGATTTTTTTCAATCTCAGAATTTATTCGTTCGTTAATTTGGGCAAAAATATCTTGAATCGGTTGCTGTTCATTTGAGCGAACTCTACTCATATAACGTTCACCGGCATTCATATCTAACTTAATACTGGCAAAACCTGCACCATCTTGACCTCGATTGTGCTGTTTTTCCATCATTAAATACATTTTATTAACACCGTAAAATGCTGTACCATATTTTTCTTTATAATACTCTAACGGTTTTAACAATCGTATTACCGATATACCACATTCGTGTTTAATAGCGTCACTCATTACTTATATACATTAAAAAAGCCCCGAATATCAGGGCGTGTTTTTATTTTAGTTCAATGTCGAATTGTGTCAATGCTTTAAATTGATGCAAGCGTTTATTGACTTCGATCTTTTCTAGTTTTTCCATACGCGCTGTGCCAAATTTTTCTACACAAAATGAGGCCAGGTTTGAACCATGAATCACTGCATTTTTCATGCTTTTAAAAGAAACATCGTTGGTGGCAGCCAAGTAGCCTGAAAAACCACCTGCAAAAGTGTCTCCAGCACCGGTAGGGTCGAAGACCTCTTCTAGGGGTAAGGCAGGAGCAAAGAATATGTTTTCATTATGAAACAGTAATGCTCCATGTTCTCCTTTTTTAATTACTACATACTTTGGCCCCATGGTTTGAATTTTGGCAGCAGCTTTCACTAAAGAATATTCACCTGTTAGTTGGCGAGCTTCCTCATCATTTATAGTAATAACATCAATATGTTTGATAACCTCAAGTAAATCGTTTAAGGCGTTATCCATCCAAAAATTCATGGTGTCTAAAACAATTAGCTTCGGTCTTTTAGTCATTTGATTGATTACGCTCAACTGTACCATTGGGTGCAAGTTACCTAACATAACCACATCAGCTTCTGTATAGTTTGCCGGTACCACCGGATTAAAATCAGCTAATGTATTTAACTCAGTAATTAGGGTGTCTCTTGAATTTAAATCGTTATGATACTTTCCTTTCCAATAAAACGTTTTACCATTTTCAACGATTTCAATGCCAGAAATATCAATTCCTTTATCACTTAATAAGGTTAAATACGCTTTTGGCAAATCATCTCCTACAATTGAAACTATGGCAGAATCAACATCGAATTGAGAAGCCGCAAGCCCTATGAATGTTGCTGCTCCACCAAGAATTTTATCAGTTTTTCCAAAAGGAGTTTCAATTTCGTCAAAAGCAACGGTGCCAACAACAACTAATTTTCCCATAATTTGATAATAAGTAAAAAAAATTAAGCTGCAAATATACGGTTTTGTAAAAGGAATAGAAAGAGAATAAGATTAGTGTTTTTACGAAGTTATACAATCAAAAAAGTAGGATTATTTTCTTCCAAAATCAGCAGGAATTTCCCCCCATGCTTTTGTCTCCCATTTAACAATAGGGGTGTTGTATGAATTCTTTTTTAGCCAGTCAATAGCCCTTCGAATTAGTTCAAATAACTGTTTATTTTGTGCTGTTTCGGGTAGTTTTGTATTGCAAGATTTTTTTCGAACCCAACTCATTGCGGTTCTAGAATCAGTATAAATGATTCGGTCACTTTTTCTTTCTTTCAAATATGCTAAGCCATGTACTAGCGCTAGAAACTCACCTATATTATTAGTGCCTTGTTGAAAGGGGCCTTGTTTAAAAAGTTTTTTTTGCGTCTTAGTGTCTACACCTTGATATTCCATAATTCCGGGGTTGCCACTTGAAGCGGCATCTACGGCAATGGAATGATAGTTTGGTTGCCCTATTTTAAGAAGCTGTTCTTGTGATAGCGAAGCTTCACCCTTTTTTTTGCCTTTAAACTCTTCGTAACTGCCATTATAGGCTTTTTTTGCTAACTCAAATGTTGCGAATGATTTGTACTGTGCTCCTTTATAACCGTCAATAGCCGCTTTGCAATCTTTCCAAGTATCGTAAATACCGGGTTTTTTACCTTTCCATACAGTGTAAAATTTTGCTTTTTTAGCCATTACAATTGTTTCAAAAGTTGCTCAATCACTTTTGGAAAATATTCATGTTCTAAAGCATGTACTTTTCCAGCAATTTCTGAAACTGTATCCCCAGGGAGCACTTCTGTTTTTGCTTGGTGAATTATAGCACCTTCATCATAATTTTCATTGACATAATGAATAGTTATGCCAGTTTCAGAATCATAATTATCTTTTACTGCTTGGTGCACATGGTTTCCGTACATGCCTTTACCACCATATTTTGGTAAAAGGGCCGGATGAATATTAATGATTTGATTTGGAAAAGATTCAATGAGATTTGAGGGTATTTTCCAAAGAAAACCTGCAAGAACAATTAAGTCTGGCTTTACACTTTTTAATACATTTAATACGCATTCAGTATTGTAAAAGGCAGTTCTGTTGAAGCATAAACTGCTTATTTTTAGACGGTTACATCGATCTAAAACTTTGGCATCTCTTTTGTTACTAAGCACACCGGCTATAGTAACATTAGGCTTATCATGAAAATACTGTATGATGTTTTCAACATTAGAACCAGAACCAGAAGCAAATAATACAATCTTTTTCATGAATAGATTTGGCGTTACAGAAGAAGAATAATTTGAAGCTAAATTAGTACACTTGTTTTTAAATTTCTTAAATTACGAGACATTTTAACGGCAAAACGTGTTATTAATCTAAAGTTTTTTATTTTTGCCATCAATTTAAATTTTTAAAACCAAATATTATTATGTCAGACATTGCATCAAGAGTTAAAGCTATCATCGTTGATAAATTAGGAGTTGATGAAAACGAAGTGGTAACAGAGGCTAGCTTTACGAACGATTTAGGGGCAGATTCTCTAGATACTGTTGAGTTGATTATGGAATTCGAAAAAGAATTCGATATTCAGATTCCAGACGATCAAGCTGAAAATATTGCAACAGTTGGCCAGGCCATAAGTTATATAGAAGAAGCGAAGTAATCTTAAAATGATTTCTTGAACAAGATTTGAAATTATCCATGCGGTAACTATGTCGCATGGATATTTTTTTTAATTTGCTTAGTAAGCCATAAAATTTAGTTCAATGCAGATAAAGCGAGTTGTAGTTACTGGGTTGGGTGCCCTAACCCCTATAGGAAACAACATTGAGGAATATTGGGAAGGTTTAGTAAACGGTAAGAGCGGTTGCGCTCCTGTTACCTATTATGACACTGAGAAGTTTAAAGTAAAGTTCGCTTGTGAACTTAAAAATTACGATCCGGCTAATTTTTTTGATAGAAAAGAAGCCCGTAAACTTGATAAGTTTGCACAATATGCCCTGGTCGCATCAGATGAGGCTATTGCTGATTCTGAGCTTGACTTAGACGCCCTTGATAAATTTAGGGTAGGTGTTATTTGGGGTGCTGGTATTGGAGGATTGGAAACCTTTCAGAACGAGGTGATGAATTTCGCTGAAGGAGATGGCACACCACGTTTCAATCCCTTTTTTATACCAAAAATGATTGCAGATATTGCTCCGGGTAATATTTCAATTAAGCACGGTTTTATGGGGCCAAACTACACCACGGTTTCTGCCTGCGCGTCATCTGCAAACGCCTTAATTGATGCGTTAAATTATATTCGTTTAGGATATTGTGATGTCATCGTTTCTGGAGGAAGTGAAGCCGCTGTAACTATAGCAGGTATGGGTGGTTTTGGCGCTATGCACGCCTTATCGACAAGAAATGATAGTCCTGAAACGGCGTCTAGACCATTTGATGCTACTCGTGATGGGTTTGTATTGGGTGAAGGTGCAGGGGCCTTAATTTTAGAAGAATATGAGCATGCCAAAGCACGAGGTGCTAAAATATATGCAGAAGTTGTTGGCGGAGGGCTTTCAAGTGATGCCTATCATATGACTGCACCGCATCCTGATGGAATAGGAGTTGTTCAAGTAATGAAAAACTGCTTGCGTGATGCAGGTTTAAAACCTGAAGATGTTGATGCCATTAATACGCATGGTACGTCGACACCCTTAGGCGATGTTGCAGAACTCAAAGCAATATCAGAGGTTTTTGGAGATCATGCTCCGAAAATCAATATAAATTCAACCAAATCGATGACTGGTCATTTGTTGGGTGCTGCAGGTGCTATTGAAGCAATTGCTTCAATTTTGGCCATGAAGCATGGTATTGTACCCCCTACAATTAATCATACTACAGTTGATGAAAATATAGATCCGAAATTGAATCTTACTTTAAATAAGGCTCAAAAGAGAGAGGTGAATGTTGCACTTAGTAATACATTCGGTTTTGGAGGTCATAATGCATGTGTAGTTTTTAAGAAATTAGACTAAGCTAGAACATGAATTTCCCGACTAATTTATTTAATTCCCATTCTAAAGAAGATGGGAATTTTTTTTTGGGAATTACGAAAATATTAGGGTTTAAGCCTAAAAAACTAACAATTTATAGGAAAGCGTTTTTACATCGTTCTGTCAATAAAAAAGATAAAGACGGCAACCCTATGAATTATGAACGTTTAGAGTTTTTAGGAGACTCAATGCTTGGAACAATAATTTCAAGACATTTATATAATGAAGTGCCTTTAGGTGACGAAGGATATTTAACCAAAATGCGATCTAAAATTGTTAGTAGAGAGCATTTGAACGAGTTAGGAAAAGATCTTAACCTAATTGAATTTGTAGAAAGTAGAATTCCTAAATCTCATTTTGGTGAGAACATACATGGTAATGTATTTGAAGCCTTAGTTGGCGCAATCTATTTAGATAGGGGGTATAAATACTGTGAAAAGTTCATCAATGAAAGAGTGATTGCACCTTATGTTGATATTGAACAGCTTGAAGGTAAGGTGATTAGTTATAAAAGTTTGGTGATCGAATGGTGTCAAAAGCAAAAAAAGCCTTTTAACTATCACGTTTATGAAGATACTGGTAATGATAGTTTAAAACACTTTGCAGTAAAGCTATCCATAGATAATAGTGTTATTGCTAAAGCCAGAGCCACCTCAAAGAAAAAGGCAGAAGAGAGGGCGTCTAAAAGAGCGTATTTTGCACTTCAAGATAAGATGGAAAAATCTTAAACATTAATTAAACGTTACTACATCCTTATAGTTTATCTTTAATGTGTATTCGTACACACAGATCTAGGCTGGTTACTTTTTTAGTTTTATATTTGGAGCTTGCATTAACATTATGGCAGTACATAAAATCATCGATGATTTTTGCGACGACTCTTTTACTCTAGTGGCTTTACACAGTAGTATGGAGGATTTTGCTATGGTATATACGATTAACTCTTGTTTAAAATCAAAGTTTAAAAGATCTTCTGAAGATTTAGATTTGTCAAAGAATCTATCTTTTCCAATTTTTGAATGGAAAGATGATAGTACAGAAAGTTATTGGACTTTAATAAATAATAAAAGTGAGTATCGTGAACAATCAATTGGTCATGATCTTTTTGAAAATGAGCGGTCGTTCAGCAAACGTTATTTGCTACCTGAGTATAAAGAAGTAGACTATTTATTGAAAATAGAACATGATGATTATACTCTAGAAGAGGAAACGCTGAAAAAACTGCTTAAAATACCCAAAATAATAACTGCCTATATTTTAGATGCGGATCAATTAAAATCTAAGAACAACCTAATTTTTTGAGAATGCTTAGTAAGAAAAAAACCAAAATAGTTGCGACCCTAGGGCCAGCCACAAGTAAGAAAGATGTATTACGAGATATGATGTCAGCTGGCGTTGATGTTTTTCGCATTAATTTTTCTCATGCCGATTATGATGATGTTGTCGAGCGTGTAAAAATGATTCGTGAATTGAATGAAGAAATGCAAACAAATACTTCAATTCTTGCAGATTTGCAGGGCCCGAAATTAAGGGTTGGCGTTATGGCAGGTGAGGTAGTAGTTGCACCAGGAGATGAAATCACATTTGTTACTGGAGAACCTTTTGAAGGCACAGCCGAGAAGGTTTATATGAATTATAAGAATTTTCCAAAAGACGTAAAAACAGGAGAACGTATTTTGCTCGATGATGGAAAATTAATGTTTGAAGTAGTTGCTACCAATGAGAAAGATGAAGTAAAAGCCAAGGTAATTCAGGGTGGGCCTTTAAAATCTAAAAAAGGAGTAAACCTACCGAATACGAATATTTCTTTACCAGCTTTAACAGAGAAAGATGTTAAGGACGCCATTTTTGCAATTTCATTAAATGTGGACTGGATAGCCCTGTCGTTTGTTCGTTTCAGTCAAGATTTAATTGACTTACAAAAGATAATCAATAAGCATTCGGAGGAGAAAATTCCGATTATTGCTAAAATAGAAAAGCCTGAAGCTGTAGAGAATATTGATAAGATTGTGGCCTATTGCGATGGCTTGATGGTAGCAAGAGGTGATTTAGGGGTTGAAGTTCCTGCCCAAGAAGTACCTCTAATTCAGAAACAATTGGTTTTACGAGCCAAAAAGGCTAGAATACCAGTAATTATTGCTACACAAATGATGGAGACAATGATTACTAGCCTTACACCAACTAGAGCTGAAGTAAACGATGTGGCTAACTCAGTAATGGATGGCGCTGATGCTGTGATGTTGTCTGGTGAAACTTCCGTAGGAAATTATCCAGTTCAAGTAATTGAAAAAATGGCCAGTATATTGCAAAGTGTTGAAGGTTCTGAATTAATTCACGTTCCTCATGAACCACCACATATTAGAACTAATCGTTATATCACAAAATCAGTTTGTTATCATGCTGCCTTTATGGCAAATGAAATTAAAGCAAAGGCTATTTCAACACTGACCAATAGTGGGTATACAGCGTTTCAAATTTCTGCATGGAGACCAAGCGCACATATTTTAGTTTTTACTTCGAATAAAAGAATTCTTACCCAATTAAATTTGTTGTGGGGAGTAAAGGCTTTTTATTATGATAAGTATGTATCAACTGATGAAACTATTGAAGATGTTAATAAAATTGCTTGTCAAAAAGGATTTTTAGATACGGGTGACATGCTAATTAGTTTGGCTGCAATGCCTATAAAAAATAAAGGCATGGTGAATACATTAAGAGTTACAGAAATAGAATCATGTAATTTTTAGCAGTTGATTATAAATTGAAAGTAAAAGTCTTAGTTATTACTAAGACTTTTTTTATGCACATTTGATTACCCAAAATTGACTTTTGCTTATTTAAAATATAAGAATTGGTGCAGTGCTACTGTTGCGTTTTTTGGAAGTAAGGATAAAGTAAAAAATAGGACTAAAAGTTTATATGTCATGTTTAAGACATGATTTTACGCCTATGATACATGAATTTTATAATTTAAAAATAGGATCTATTTTCGGATTTACAGATGATATAAAAGTAAACGAAGATAGATTCTCAATAACAGAAGGAACTATAAATATTCTATGGAATAGAAACAATGCTGTTGTTGAGATTGAAATAGATGATATGCCTTTTCAATTGAAACCTAATCAATTGATGACTACCACTTATTTACAGCATATTTCTTATGAAAAAACTGAACTACCCTTAACGGGTTTTGTTTTTAATAGAGCGTTTTATTGTATTTCAGATCATGATAGTGAAGTTTCGTGTAATGGCATCTTATTTTTTGGCACTCAAGACCTTCCGATTATAACGATACCAAAAGATCAAAAGAGAAAGTTTAATGCCCTTTATGAAGTGTTTCAAGACGAATTCAGCACACCTGATAAAATTCAAGGTGATATGCTTCAAATGTTATTAAAACGCTTAATCATAATATGTACGCGGTTAGCAAAAGATCAATTGATCGTTAAAAAACTCGATAATGATCAAATAGAAGTTGTACGTAAGTTTAATGTATTAGTAGATACTCATTACAAAACAAAACGTAAAGTAAGTGACTATGCTGATCTTCTTTTTAAAAGTCCGAAAACGCTTTCTAATTTGTTTGCGATGTATAATCAAAAGTCACCACAACAAATAATTTTAGAACGATTAGCACTTGAAGCAAAACGTTTGATACATTTTACCAATAAACAAAATCAAGAAATAGCGTATGAGCTTGGATTTAACGACCCAGCTCATTTTAGTCGTTTTTTCAAGAAAATGACGAGCTTTTCTCCTTCGCAATACCGTGAAAATAAGCTTACTTCTATTTAATGGGAAATTTCTACAAGTAGTCGGGAAATTCGTAATAACTCTTACCTGACTTTGTGAACCATCTTTGCATTGTAATTAAAAACAAAGCAAAATGAAAGTTCAAATAAAATCCATTTTTAATCTAATCGAAATTTTTCGACATACGAAAAAAACAGAATCTAAAACAATTAATGCAGCAGTGCATTGTGAAAAACGTCAGCATCATGACTTCTACTGTGATGCAGAGAAACCATTTATATCCTTATAAAATTATTATTTATTTAAAACATTTAATTATGAGTTCATTTAACGTACCTAAAAGAGAAGAAGTAAGCGAAAAAAATCAAGCAATTTTTGACAACCTAGAGAAGGCTGTCGGATTCGTACCAAATTTATATGCAACGTATGCATACTCAGAAAATGCACTAGAGAATTATTTAAATTTAAGTAATGCTAAAACCTCATTATCTGCGAAACAGAAAGAAGTGGTTAACCTTGCAGTTAGTCAAGTCAATGCCTGTAATTATTGTTTAGCAGCACACACTGCTATTGGTAAGATGAATGGTTTTAGTGAGGAGCAAATTTTAGAATTACGAAGTGGTAAAGCTTCATTCGATAATAAACTTGATGCTCTAGCAAAATTATCTAAAAATATTACAGAGAATAGAGGAGCGGTTGATTCAGGGGTACTTGAGGAGTTTTTTAACGCAGGTTGGACCAATGAAAACTTAATTGATACTATAGTATTGGTTGGTGATAAGACCATTTCAAATTATGTGCATAAAACTACAGATGTTCCTGTAGATTTTCCAGAAGCACAACCTTTAGAAGCAACAGCAATATAATTTCAACACATAAAAATCATAAAAATTTAAAGACATGAAAAAATTAATATTAGTAGTAGGTTTAGTATTCGGAGTAGCATTTTCAGGAAATGCCCAAGATAAGATGATGAAGAAAGACAAAATGATGAACCAAGAGGTGAGAACAATTTCTTTAGAACAAACGCCCGGTGAGTTTACACAAAAACATCTGAAAGTTAAAGAAGGAACTTACGTTTTTGAAATTGCAAATAATGCGGTAGGGCATGATGTTGGTTTTGTTTTAGTTCAAAAAGGTAAAGATATTAGCAAGCCTGAAAACCATATAAAAACGGCTTATGTAACAGAAGTGGTTAAAACTGGTGCAACGCAGTCTTCACAACCGACTAAATTGGAAAAAGGAGAGTATGTATATTTCTGTCCAATGAATCCGACAGCGACCGATAATACCTTAATTGTTGAATAAAGACAACATTATGTAACAAAAAAGGCCTTAGCATTTCGCTAAGGCCTTATTTATTATAATACGCAACTTAGTTAGCTTCTACTTGTTCCACTTTTGCGTCATTGTTGTTTTCTTCTAATTCTTCTGCTAAATCTTCTAATTCACCTTTTACACTGCAAGAAACAGCAAATAATGAAACGGCGAATAATGCAATTAGTCGAGCACTTTTAATTGAAATTTTCATGGTTGAATTTTTGTTGGGTTATTAAATAATCTTCACTTAAAACCACAAAAAATTAATAATATTGCCAAAATAATATTAATTCGTTGAAATACATACATCAATTTAGTTAGAAATTAGTGCTTTAAAAGTCAAATTTTAATTGCACTAAAACTTCCTTTTTTTGAGGATTATCAGTTTTATTATCTGTATTTAAATTAGCTAATGAAATACCAAGTAGACGTACAGAATTATCAAGTTCTTCTTGATATAGAAGGTCTTTAGCTGTTTCTAGTAGTAAGTCTTTATCTGAAACGTAATAGGGTAAAGTTTTACTTCGTGTTTGTAAGGTGAAGTCACTATACTTAATTTTTAGGGTTATTGTTTTACCAGCAAATTTTGACTTTTTTAGTCTTTTTTCTAACTCCTCAGATATTTGCTTTAAACGTTCTAACATGAATATCTCACTACTCAAATTTTCATGAAATGTGCGTTCGGCGCCTACTGATTTCGGAATTCGATGTGGTTTTACCTGACTATTATGTACTCCCCGAACAACTTGGTAATAGTAATTACCACTTTTACCGAAATTTTTTTCTAAAAACTCAAGCGATTTGGTTTTAAGATCTGTACCAGTGAAAATACCCAGTTTATACATTTTTTCAGCAGTGACCTTACCTACCCCATAAAATTTTCGAATATCAAGCTGTTCTAAAAATTCAAGAACTTCTTCTGGGTTTACCGTTTTTTGCCCATTAGGTTTGTTATAATCACTCGCGACTTTAGCGATAAATTTGTTAATTGATATGCCAGCTGAAGCTCTTAACCCTAGCTCATCAAAAATACGCTGTCTGATTTCTTGTGCGATTAAAGTGGCAGACGGATTCCCTTTTTTATTAACGGTTACATCTAAGTAGGCCTCATCTAGAGAAAGTGGTTCTACGAGATCGGTATACTCATGAAAAATTTTACGAATGGCTTTTGAAATTTCTTTGTATCGACTAAATCGGGCTTTTACAAATATTAGCTCAGGGCAATTTCGTTTGGCTATAACACTACTCATAGCACTTCGTACTCCAAATTTTCGAGCTTCATAACTGGCGGCAGAAACCACTCCTCGCTCTGAACTTCCACCAACCGCAATTGGTTTACCTCGTAATTCAGGGTTATCTAATTGTTCTACAGATGCATAAAAGGCATCCATATCAACATGAATAATTTTACGTAATGGAAATTCAGTCTCCATATTGTAAATTTATGACATCTTAAAACAGTTATTGAATCTAATAGGGTATTAATGATTGAAATTGAACGTAAATTTTTGGTTGTATCGGAAGAATATAAAAAGCAGGCAATGAGCAAGAATAGAATTGTTCAAGGGTTTCTAAATACACACCCTGATAGAACTGTAAGGGTAAGAATTAAAGGTGATTCAGGGTTTTTAACTGTAAAAGGAAAGTCTAATTCTTCAGGTACTTCTCGTTTTGAATGGGAAAAATCAATACATCTTAATGATGCAGAAAGTTTATTGAAATTGTGTGAAAAAGGAGTTTTGGAAAAAAACCGCTTTAACGTTTCAATAGGAAAACATGTGTTTGAAGTTGATGAGTTTTTTGGAGCTAATGAAGGATTAATTATAGCAGAAGTGGAACTAAAACATGAAGATGAATTCTTCGAGAAACCTAGTTGGTTAGGCAAAGAAGTAACAGGAGAAGTGAAGTACTATAATTCACAATTAAGTAATAATCCATTTAAAAACTGGAGCGAATGAAAAAGCTAATTATTTACTCGTTAGCGCTTATATTTCTGTCGTGCAATGAGGATGTGATAAAAACAAAAGAAGAGGCAGTAACTGTTTCAATTTCTACTATGGAACTAAAGAAAGAATTAACTTCTAAAGGTTTCGAGGTTTTTGATTATGTTGATGAAAAAACGCATGACACCGTGTTAATGCAACAATATTTTATTGCCTTTCTAAAAAAAGGTCCTAACCGAATGCAGAACAAAAGCCAATCAGATAGTTTACAGGCACTACATTTAGCGCACTTAGGCCGTATGTATGAAGAAGGTTACGCAGATATTTCTGGTCCGTTTGGTGATGATGGGGAGATTAGAGGAATAACAATATATAATACTCCGACATTAAAGATTGCAGATAGTTTAGCAAATTTAGACCCTATGGTTCAATCTGGCAGATTGATAATTGAATTGCATCCTTGGTGGGCAGCTAAGGGTTTTCATCTTCGGTAATTATAGCGCAAATACACCTTCTTTATCAATTATAGGTATTGATTTGAGTGCGCTCTCATTAACCTTGTGTTTTTCAAATAGAAATCGCTTTTCATAAATTTTTTTATCAGCATAATAGGTAACAAAAAACTCGTTATTTAATGCTAAAACTTCTTCTTGAATCAATTCTATTTTAGCAAATGATTTGGCATTAATTTCTCCAATAGCGTGACGCATGAGCGAGGTTTTTCGATCTCCGTCATAACCCTTAGAAACAATTAGCACCATATCAATTGGGCTGGTTCTGTTATTTATGATATATGCGTTCCAATCTTTAGATAAGAATTCGTCGTTCCATTCATGAATAGCAACAACATATACATCTTTTGCTTCTGAAAATTCAATATCTTTTTTCAAAATAGTATTCTAAAGTGCATTTTTGAATTGTTCTAAAAAGCGAACATCATTTTCACTTAATAATCGAATATCAGAAATTTGATGAAGAAGTAGTGCAATACGATCAATTCCCATTCCGAAGGCAAATCCTGAGTATTCTTCAGGGTCAATACCACAATTTTTTAGTACGTTTGGGTCTACCATGCCACAGCCCATTATTTCTAACCAACCAGTACCTTTCGTCATTCGATAATCAGTTTCTGTTTCTAAACCCCAATAAACATCTACCTCTGCACTAGGTTCAGTAAACGGAAAGTAAGAAGGTCTGAGACGAATTTTAGATTTACCAAATAGTTCGGTGGTGAAAAATTGGAGGGTTTGTTTAAGATCTGCGAAAGAAACGTTTTTATCAATATATAATCCCTCTACTTGATGAAAAAAACAATGTGAACGTGCAGAAATAGCTTCGTTACGATAAACTCTTCCAGGAGAAATTGTTCTAATTGGAGGTTTGTTATTTTCCATATAACGTACTTGAACTGATGAGGTATGCGTACGTAATAAAATATCAGGATCTGTTTGAACAAAGAAAGTATCTTGCATATCTCTAGCTGGGTGATACTCTGGTAAATTTAAAGCTGTAAAATTATGCCAATCATCTTCAATTTCTGGTCCTTCAGAAACATTAAAGCCAATTCTAGAGAAAATTTCTATTATCTGATTCTTTACAATAGAGATAGGATGACGGGCCCCCAATTCTATAGGTTCACCAGGGCGGGTAAGGTCATTATAAATACCAGTAGTTTCCGTTTGATGCTCTAAACTATCTTTTAACGCGTTTACTTTTTCGGTAGCTACTTGCTTAAGGGTATTGATGGTTTGACCAAACTCTTTTTTTTGATCATTAGCTACATTTTTAAATTCAGCAAAAAAATCATTTAATAGCCCTTTCTTACCTAAATATTTAATTCGAAATGCTTCTACAGCTTCTTTTGAGTCTGTAGTAAACTGCTCAACTTCTGCAATGTGTTCTTTTAATTTATCAATCATGATAGTCTCCTATGAACCGCAAATTTAAAACTTTTAAAGGAGTACTAGATCAATTTTTAAATCATCTTATTTTTTCACATTGGTTTTAATCCATTTTATACAGGCATCAAAATTTGGAAATATATGTTCTTCAGGAATTAAATCAGGAATAATATCAATTCGTTCCATCATATACCTCGGTTGTTTTAAAATTTTAACAAAAAGAACGACGACACCATTTTTGCTAAGTTCTTTAATAACGTCTTCCATTACATATAAACCAGATTGATCTAAATATTGCATTTTTTCTAACCTTAAAACTGCAACAGAAGCTGTCAAAGGAATTTGATTTGCAAGCCGTTGAAAATCAGTGGTGGTTCCAAAAAACAAAGGACCTTTTAAATGTTTGATAAAAACCTCTTCACGGAGGCTATCAGGAAAATCTTTTTCGTCTGTCCAAGCTTTTTCTTTTTCTAATGATTTCACGTCTGAACGTTCTGCTGTAAGGTCTCCAATTTTTTTCATAAACATTAAAGACGCAATAATTAACCCAATACCAACGGCATAAACTAAGTTCCAAACCGACGATAATACTAGAACTACTAACATGATAAGCACTTCTGAACTTAATTTTAAAGGTCCTAATTTGATATCTTTCGGTAAGGTAGAAATCGCTCTTAGGCCTTTATAATCCATAACTCCAATACCTACTGTTACTAAAATTCCTGCTAAAACGGCAGCTGGTATTTGAGAAGCTATCGGCGCAAGCGACATCATAACGATTAAAAGAACAAGACCTGCAATCATACCAGAAAGTTTAGTTTTTCCTCCTGCGTTAATATTCACCACTGTTCGTATGGTAGCTCCTGCACCAGGAATTCCACCAAACACTGCAGCTATACTATTACCAATACCTTGACCTACTAATTCTTTATTAGGCGAATGTTTGGTTTTCGTCATATTGTCGGCAACTACTGATGTAAGTAAAGAATCAATAGAACCTAATAATGCTAGTGTTAACGCAGTAAATATATAGGGGGTAACTGCACTAAGGCTAAATTGGGTGAAAATCTCCAAATTTGGAGTAGGGAAACCACTTGGAATTTCTTCAATAGGCCTATACTCTAGACCAAAACCATAAGCAACACCCGACACTACTACTAATGCAACTAGTGCGCTAGGTATAACCGTAGTGATTCGCTTAAACCCATAAATAATAAATATGGTGGCTAGAGCCAAACATAGTTCTAACCAATTAATATTACTAAGTGCTCTGCCCATTACTTTAAAAGCGCCAATCACACCTGAAGCTTCTGATTTCGCAATAGTTTGGGCTTCTTTAAGAATATCAGCTTCTGTTATATTTTCTGAACGTTTTATAGTTTCTTCAAAATCTTCAAGAACGAGAATGCCTTCACCGGTTTCTTCTTTTAAAATATTAGTAAGTAATAATTCTTCTGCCTTAGGTTTGAATTGATCTACATATTCTGCATCTTCTTTTGGGTAATAGCCTACTGCTGGTAAAATTTGAGTTACCAGAATAATGACGCCTATGGCGGTCATAAAACCTGAAACCACGGGATATGGTATGTATTTAATATATTTTCCGATGCCAATAAGTCCAAGGCCAATTTGCATTATTCCTGCTACAAGAAAAACAATTAAAATAGCAGGCAAAGCTTTTTCTATATCGCCATCATTTACGGCAATAAGGCCTGCAATTACAACCATACTTACTGCTGTCATAGGTGCAGTTGGTCCAGAAATTTGAGTATTGGTTCCTCCAAATATCGCCGCAAAAAAGCTTATAAAAATTGCGCCGTAGAGACCGGCACTGGGTCCTAAGCCAGAACTTACACCAAAAGCTAACGCTAAGGGTAAAGCAACAATACCTGAGGTAAGTCCGCCAAAAAGATCGCCTCTAAGATTCGAGAATAAATTTTTCATATTTAAAAATAGTAATTGAATGGGTATTAACTCGCAATACTTTTATTATTTCATAAAAAAAGCCAACGTATTTATATACGTTGGCTTTCGCAATTTTCTTTTTCACAATTATAAAAATCGAACCTTTCCAGTTTTGATATCATACATTGCGCCAACGATTTTAATTTCACCGTTATCTTCCATTTCTTTTAAAACCGGACTCAAGCTGCGCGTATTTTCAATAGTTAATTCTACATTCTTTACTGCAACATTATTTACGAAATCAATATTTTTTGAATTTCTTAAACTAGCATCTGCGGGTTCTGCAATAGCATTTACTGCAGGCTTTATTTTATGTAGTAACGTTGTTAAGTTTCCAATTTTAGCATCATCACAAGCTCCTTTAACTGCTCCGCAAGCAGTGTGGCCTAAAATTACAACGACTTTAGTACCTGCTAATTTACAAGCGAATTCTATGCTACCTAATAAATCTTCATTTACAATGTTACCAGCAACACGTGCGCTGAAAATATCACCAACACCTTGATCAAATATTAATTCTGCTGATACCCGCGAGTCAATACAACTAAGAATAGTTGCAAATGGGTACTGGCCAGATGCAGTGTCACTCACCTGGTCTAATAAATTTCTATTTGCGTTTTTGCTGTTTACAAACCTTTCATTGCCCTCTTTAAGCAATGATATAGCATTCTCTGGAGAAATTGATGCTTGGGTTTCTTTTGTATGTGCTTTTATCATAATTATAGTAAATTGATTTTTTATTTTTAATATATAAGTTTCGTTCTACCTTGAAAATAGTTTATATTTTTCTAAGGTTAATTCACTTTTAAAGATATTAAAAAAACATATTCGGTATTTTAATCTAAGACTTAAGCAGTTTTAGGTCTTAACTTAAAAAACTCTATAAAACTCTCTGGGTTTTCAACGATACCACGTTCAGAAACAATTTTAATATCAATATTTCGATCTTTCGCCTTAATGGCAAAATCATCAAGAATTTCAATAATATCATTATCTAAATATCTTGTTTTTCTAACATCAAATTCTAAATAAGTGTTTTCCGGTAAACGGTCTAACTCTTTAAGAATAGCCCCTTTGTTGAAAAAAGTAACCTCTTCTGCAAGTGTCATTTTAATGCGATTTTTACCATTGCTTTGATCTTCAATATGTAGGAAGTGTGAATTTTGATAGCTTTTGATTAAGATCACAACAATACCTACTGCAAGTCCTAAACCAATACCAATCAACAGATCAGTAAATACAATGCCAAGAACTGTTACAATAAAAGGTATAAATTGCTTCCACCCCAAATTGTACATTGTTTTGAATAATGAAGGTTTAGCTAATTTGAAACCAACAATAAAAAGTACTGCTGCTAAAACTGATAGAGGAATTTTATTTAATAAAGCCGGAATTAACATCACAGATATTAATAAGAAAAAGCCATGAACAATTGCTGCTAATTTTGTTTTTCCACCTGACTGAATATTTGCCGAACTTCTAACAATTACTTGAGTAATTGGAATTCCGCCAATCATACCCGAAATAATGTTTCCTGTACCTTGTGCCAGTAATTCTCTGTTGGTAGGGGTCACACGTTTTTCAGGATCTAATTTATCTGTAGCCTCTACACAAAGTAAGGTTTCTAAACTAGCAACTAAGGCGATAGTAAAACCAGTTAACCATATTTTAGGATTAGAAATTGCACTAAAATCAGGAAAGCTAAATTGCCCTAAAAAACTATCAATACTGTCAGGTACTGGCACCGCTACCAAATGCTCTTCAGCAATAGCTAAAGATCCGTCTTTGGTGAAAATGTAAAATACAATACCGGCAACTACTGCTACAAGAGGCCCTTGAATTAGTTGGAATATTCGACCTTTATTTGATAAAACGTTGCTCCATAGTAATAAGATAGCCATAGCAATAATGGCTACTAATGTTGCACCACCACTGAAGTTTCCACTAATTATTCCGCTTATGGTATTAAAAATTTCTGAAAAGGTATTTTCACCATCAATTTGAAAAAAAGCGAAATCGCCTTCGGGGTCTTTATCATAACCAAAGAAATACGGAATCTGCTTTAGAATAATAATGATACCGATACCGGTCAACATTCCTTTAATTACTGAAGATGGAAAGTAGTAGCCTATAATTCCTAGCTTAAGTACTCCAAATATGATTTGAATGATACCGCCAATGACAACTGCAACTAAGAAAGCCTCATATCCTAGAGTACTAATAGCTGTTAATACAATAGCTGCTAAACCTGCAGCAGGCCCACTAACGCCAATACTTGAGCCACTTACAGCTCCAACGATTATACCACCTATAATACCTGCAATTAAACCAGAAAATAAAGGAGCTCCACTGGCTAGCGCAATACCTAAACATAAGGGTAGCGCAACAAAAAACACTACTATACTTGCAGGTAAGTCATTTTTTAAATTTTTAAACATAAGAGAAAGTTTAAAGTCTATCAGAAATAGGTAGACTGATTAGTTATTTAAAAGAAATACTACGGATCTTAACTAATTGCTTGTGGTGGGGGGCTATAAACCGATAAAGCTATATTATAATTACCTTCAAGGTAATAGTCAGTAAATAAACTGTTTTTAGCAATAACTTTAGGGTACTCATCAAAACCTTCGATGTAAAAATCAGTGTCTGAAGATTCTTTTTTTTCTTCTTTTTTTTCTTCCTCATTAAAGTCCATACTAAAAGCTGAATTAGTATCTGAATTACACAGTGTTATTAAAGCCGGAGCTAAAATAGCACTTGTGAGTAACAGAGCTAATAATAATAGTATTGACGATTTCATGAAAAAAACAAATTGAAATGCAAAAATAAAGGTAAGAATTCAAAGAATTGTTAAATAAGCATTAAAAATCCTTCAACAATTTAACACTTTCTGAATTTAACCAGCCAGTTTGGCCATCTGAAAGTTCAATTTTATACCAGTCATTGAGCTCTTCTAATACCTGTAGTTTGGTGCCTTCATGAAGTTGAAACACCTGTTGACTTCTTAAATTGGGTTCAGAATTTACGGGCACTTCAGTATCAAAAACTATCGCGGGTTGATCAGAAAGATAATCATTGTACTGTAAAGCAGCCAAAATCACGGCCACAATTGCGATAAATAAAGCAACAAAACTAGCTATAAAAGCAAATCTTTTCTGAGTTGCATATCTTAAAAAATGGAATACAAGATATAGCAGTACAAACAGCACAACACCCCCTACGGCAATATAAGCCCATTGATCAAAATGAAGAAAACCTACAATATCATTATACATTTTCGCATAACCGGTTTGCGGCATGGTATCAATAGCGTCTAAGGTCATGTTTTGAGCATAACCTAAATTTGTTCTTATGTCGTTGTCGTTTGGATTTAAGAGCAGTGCTTTTTCGTAATAATAAATACTCGGGGCTATTTGATTTAATTTGTAATAAGCGTTTCCTAAATTATAGTAAACCGCCGAAGAATGTTCACCTGCTGATATTATGGCTAAATAGTTTTCAATAGCTTTATTAAAGTCACCAGCATTGTAGGCTTCAGTCGCTTTGTTAAACAGCGCAGTATTTTGTGCCCAACTATTTAAGCTGAAGATAAAAAATAATATAGTAAATAACTTTTTCAATGCCTTTTGCTTTCTATTATAATTGTTTGTCTAAATATGAAATGACCTCACTGGCTTTGTCATAATCTTGTTGCATTTGAACATCTGAAAATGGACTGTATCTAGCCATTTCACAGTTTTTAAGCAAGTTTAAGAAGCCATCTTTGGTTGATTCGTCAACCTCTCTTTCAGTTAATAATGTTGCAATTTTGTCTTTGCTGAATTCAGACGTTTCAATTTTAAGTTTGGCTTTTAAATAATTGTGAAGCCCTTTTTCTAAAGCAACATAAAAAGCCTCTTTATCTCCTAAGGCTTTTCGTGCCGTCGATAAATATTTACGTGCTAACTTGTTGGCTCTTCTAATTTTGTTGCCGGCTACATCACTCGCCAATGCTTCCCGTTTTTTGCCAAAAAAGATGGCTATCGGAATTAATAAGAAAGGAAGTGTCATCCACAAATAAAATGGAGTAGATCTAAAAAAGAACGACGCCGAAGTTGCCGATAAATCAGGATTAATCTTTATAAACTTAAAAGAATCACCGTTACTAACAACTGATTGCTTATTATTTGAAAGATTTCCTGAACCTGATGCCGTGTTATTTGTCGGGCCTTGCAGTACATCAATTATCACCTCATCAGAGCTTAGGGTGCGATATTTTTCCGCCTTAGGGTCAAAGTAACTAAAGGAGATACTTGGAATTGGATATTTTCCTTTAAACGATGGAACAATGGTATAATTATTACTGACCTTACCCTGCATTCCTGAAAGATTAGTTCTAATTTTTTCATCAAACTCAGGTTCATATACTTCTAGTGAACTAGGCAAATTTGGTTCAGGTAATTGAAAGAGTTTTAAATTTCCTTTGCCACTTACCTCAACTTTAGCTTGTAATGATTCTGAAGCGTTTAAGTGTTTTTTACTTGTCGTTACTGAAAAGTCAAAGGAACCAACGGCTCCACTAAAATCAGCAGGTTTGCCAGTTTCTGGTAAGGCTTTAACGTTTATTGATCTTTTGCCCGCAGAAACCGTCTTGTTCGTTTGAGAATAGATACGTCCTCCAAAGAAATCGCGCTTATTGGTTAAAACATCAACGGTAACATCAAGAGAGAGTGGTTCAATTTCTAATTCTCCTGATTTTTGAGGGTATAATACCACTCTTTTCAAAACAACATATCGAAATGGTTTGCCTTTGTAAGTGCCGTTTTGTGCACTCAAACGTGACACGGGAATGTCTTGACTCCAGAAGTTGTTGTATTTTGGGTTGTCTAAGGCACGATAGTTTGAAATACCAATATTTGAACTAAAATATAACTTATAAACAACGGTAATAGCTTCATTTAAATAAGGGTTGGTTTTTGAGACTTCAGCAACTAAATATAAACTCTCATCAGCAACATCATCAACGGTTTTTTGGCCATTTGGCTTGTCAACTGCCGCTGTAACTTCAATTTCTTTGGCAAGAGATTTGTACGTTTTTCCATTAATAACTATCGATGCTTGTTTAATTCGAAATTTACCTCTCGCGTTTGGTGCAAGTGTATACGAATAAGTTTTTGAATAACTACGAACTCCATTAATCCATGAAGAACTAATTGATTGTGATGGGCCCATTAATACCCGAAAGCCTTCAAAATCTGGCTGTACAAAGTTATCTCCATCTTTGTTCATTTTGAAGTCGACGCGAAGTCGTTCATTAATGCCGAGTTTTTCTTTACTTACGAACATCTCAAAAGTAACCTCTTCGGGTTCTTGCGCAAAAGCAAATACCGAAAGAAGTAAACTTGAAATTAGTATGAGATATTTTTTAATCATCATGGTCTTTACCAATCTTTTTCATTTTTCACTTTGGCTCCCTTTACTTTTTGAGCATCAATTTTTTCTTGTACTTTTTTCTCTTCATTCTGCATCGCATCTAACAAATTTTGAATTTGCTGTTTCGATAGCTGATTGGGTCTAGGTTGTTGAGGTTGTTCTTTTTCATCACCTTCTTCAGGCTTCTTTTGATCTTGATCTTTTTGATCACCTTCACCATCTTTATCTTCGTCTTTTTCGTCTTCTCCTTTGTCGCCATCTTTTTCTTGGTCATCTTTCTCATTTTCTCCGTCGTCACCATCTTTTTTATCTTCGTTTTGATCTTGATCTTTTTTGTCTTCTTGATCTTTATTGTCCTCGTTTTTATCGTTTTTTTGCTCATCTTGTTCCTTTTTGAGCATTTCTTTAGCTAAGGCAAGATTATATCGAGTTTCATCATCAGATGGATTGTTTCTTAAAGCTTCTTTGTATGCTTCAACTGCTTTTTCATATTCTTTTCGTTTCATAAAAACGTTACCCATGTTATGATAAGCTTGATGTTTGCTATTTTTATCAGTAGCCAATTCACCTGCTTTTTTGAATCGACCAAAAGCTTCTCCATAAGTTTCTTCGTTGTAGTAAGCATTTCCTAAATTATACGGAGCAGCAACGTTTTGGTCACTTTTAGAAATGGCTTTTCTATAATTGATTTCAGCTTCAATAAACTTTTCTTCAGAAAGGGCTTTATTGCCTTCCCAAGTAAGATTGGTTGAAGTATTTAATGCGTCTAATTTTTCTTTTGCTTCTTCTTGACCATTTGTAAATACAGCAAGAAATAAAGCGAAAATTGTGATTATTTTTCTCATAGATCTAAACTCTTTTTTCATTGAACAAGTTCAGCTTTCGCAACCATTTAGTCTTTTTATCTAGTACAAAAAGGTCTAAAAATAATAAGAATAAAGCTCCTCCCAAAAACCATTGAAACTGATCTTTAAATTCTGCAAGTTGTTTTGCTTCAAATTCAGTTTTATCCATTTGATTTAACTGTTCTTTAATCTGTTCTACGGCATTTTCAGTATTAGAGCCATCGATATAAATACCTTCACCATCATCTGCTATTTCACTTAACACTGATTCATTTAATTTGGTAATTACAACCTCACCTTGAGAATCTTTTTTTAAACTTTCAACTACACCTTTTCTTTTGATGGGTATTGGAGCACCTTTTGACTTTCCAACGCCAATTGTGAAAATTCGAATACCTTCTTCTCTAGCTTCCTCAACAGCGTTCAGCGTGGTGCCTTCTGAGTGATCTTCACCATCAGAAATTATAAACAACACTCTGTTGGTTTGATCTTCATCATCGTAATAAGTAGTCGCTAGTCTAATCGCTTGATCTATGGCTGTACCCTGAGAAGTTAGCATATCGGTATTCATACTTTGCAAGAACATTTTTGCAGCGCTATAATCAGTGGTTATTGGCAATTGCGGATAGGCCTGACCTGCATAGGCGATGATACCAATGCGATCGCTATTAAGTTGATTGATAATTTCAGAAACCAATCTCTTAGCTTTCTCTAGGCGATTAGGAGCAATATCTTCCGCTAACATACTCTTAGAAACATCAACAGCAAAAACAATATCAACGCCTTCACGTTTTACGGTTTCCATTTTCGTACCAATTTTTGGATTTACAAGGCCAATAATTAATAGTGAAATGGCTAGCAGTAACAAAATTAATTTTAAACTTGATTTATAGTCCGATTTTTCAGGAGTTAACTTTTTTAGTAGGGAGGAGTTTGAGAATTTATTCTGTGTCTTTTTTTTCCAAATTTGCAGCAAAACGAAAAGTACAATCATCACCGGAATGATTGCAAAAAAATAAAAATATATTTTCTCGTCTAATCTCATAATTTATATAAAACTTCTAAAAATCGTATTTCTAAGTAGCCATTCTATTAAGAGTAAGCCTCCTGCTAAAAATACCCACGGGCGAAATTTTTCATCGTATCGCGTGTATTTGAATTCTTCTATTTCTGTTTTTTCAAGCTTATTTATTTCGTCGTAGATTTCTTCAAGTTTTTCATTATTTGTTGCTCTAAAATATTTACCTCCCGTTGCTTTGGCAATATCTTTAAGAAGGGCTTCATCAATTTCAACTTGACGCATACCGTAACGAAATGAACCATCGGCGTTATATGCCATCGGTGATAAGGCATTTCCATTAGTACCTAAGCCAATGGTGTAGGTTTTAATGCCAAATTCTACGGCAAGATCAGCAGCTGTTTGAGGTTCAATAAACCCCATATTGTTTACACCATCGGTAAGTAGAATTATAATTTTGCTTATAGCTTTACTTTCTTTGAGTCTATTAACTGAAGTTGCTAGCCCCATGCCAATTGCTGTACCATCATTAAGTTGGCCATAGGTGATTTCTTTTAGAGCACTTAAGACGATAGACTTATCGCTCGTAATAGGTGTTTTGGTATATCCTTCACCTGCATAAACAACCAATCCAATACGGTCGCTAGGTCTTTTGCGAATAAAATCGGCAGCAACCTTTTTTAAGGCAGCCAATCTATTCGGTTTTAAATCACGAGCTAGCATACTTGAAGAAACATCAATGGCCATAACGATGTCTATGCCTTCAGTTGTTTTTGTTTTTGTAGACACATCTTTGGTTTGTGGTCTCGCCATAGCGACAATTATTGCGCAAAGTGCTAAAAGCCTTAAGGCAAAAAGAAGTGGTTTTAATTTGGGTAAAAAGTTATTCGTGTTGAACCCCTTTATGGTTGAAATCTTCAAAGAAGCTGTTTGCTCATTGCGCTTGAAAAAATACCAAAGCACAGCTAAAGGAAGCAATAATAGCAACCAAAACATATCAGGATTAGCGAATTCGATATCTTTAAACATTAAGCTTCTAATTTTACTTCAATAGTTGAAACAATTCGATCTATAATTTCTTGTGCGTATACATCATCTTCTAACCAAGTTAGAATTACCTGAATTTGAAATCCTTTTCCACCGAATAAAATAATAGTGTACTTACCGGCTATCAATTCCTCTGATTCAGGAACAGCAAATTTACCACTGCCATATACTTTGGTTCCTTTAGCACCAGATAAGGTTGTAAAATCTTCTTGTTTGGTAATAATGTTCTTGGCTCCTTTGCGCTCTAATTGTTTAATGAAATTCTCTACTGTTTTTTCATATTCAGGTTCACCTTCAGGATTTGCCAATACCGAAGTTGTAGTGCCAATAGTAAGGAGGCCTTCACCATTTCGATAAGAAAACACTTGAAGTTCTTTTAGGGTGGCTTCTAGCTCTGGTGGCAGTTTTACTTTTTGTCTTGCCAATACTTCGGGGGTTTCTAAATGAACTCCTGGGTAACCATAAGTGCTGGCAATCCATTCTTTTTCTAATAACTTTTTTGTTGGGTGGCCACTGATAGTATCCCATACGTATTTAGGTCCAAAATAGAATATTGTAAAAATGGCAACCGCAGTTAAAAAACCGCTAGTTATACCAACGGCTAGGCGTGTTTTTTGGCGTTTTTGTTTGCGCTCTAATTCTTCTTTAAATTCTGCCTGTTGCATTAACTCTTCCTCGGTAGGTTCTGGTAATGCGTCATGTGTTTTAACTACAATTTGTTCAATTGCCTTTCGATCTTGTTCGGCGACTGAATCTTCAGGTTTTGATTTAGCAAATTTCACCAAATCAGCGGTTTGTAAAATTCGTTTAAACTGCTGTATAGTCTCTTTATCTAATTCAAGCTCACCAGCATCGGTCATAAGCTCTAACTTGTCTATTAATTGATCGGTAGTGCTTTCAAGAGCAGAAACATGAACATCTTCTTCTAAATAAGAACGTACAATGTCTGTCAATTCTGAATAGTACTTTTTATACTCGTCTTGAATAAGGTATTTAGAATTCTCTAGTTTTTTTAGTTCTAATAATGCACGATCATATGGCGGAAGTAAGGCAATCTGTTGTTCTTCAGATAAAGGTTTTTTACGAAAAACAAACCAGTACAATACACTACCAAGCAATGCTAAAAGAAGTACCACGACCAATATAATTTTCCACCAATTAGAACTACTTTTTTCAACAACCATGAGTTCTTTAATGTCATACATTTTTTGATTTAATGTATCTACGGGTACGTTAGCAACATTTATTTGTAAAGAATCTGTGTAAAAACCTTTGCCATTAATATCTATAAATTGAGTAGGTAATTTATATGCCCCCGAGTCAAACTGGGTAAGTGCATATGATTTTTCAAGAATGATTCTATCTTTTTTTCTGGTAGTATCAGTTTTATAGGCTTCTACGGTTTCAAGTGGAGAAAAAGTTTGTCCTTCAGGAAAAACGACATTAGCAGTTGAATCAACATCGACTGTAACTGTCCAGATGATTTGTTCACCAATCTTTATGAAAGTTGTGTCTACTTTTGAACTGATTCTGGAATCTTCTTGAGCAACCGCTAAAGATGAAAGCAATAGCAGTAGACAAACAATTACAGACTTCAAATAGACCGTCTTTTGATTTGGCAATTTATGGTCGATACCTATACTTGTCATTTATCCTCTTCGCTTAAAGTAACCTAATAATTTTTTCACATAACTTTCATCAACCCGGCAATCGATTACTCCACAGCCAGATTTAGTATATGCATTTTTGAAATACTTAACCCTATCGTGATGATAATTTCTATAGGCATTTCGAACACTTTTTGATTGGGTATTGATCAATTTAATAGTGCCGGTTTCAGCATCTTCCATTTGCACCATGCCTAAATTTGGTATCGTCTCTTCCTTCTCATCATAAACACGAATGCCAGTAACATCATGTTTATTACCCACAATTTTCATGGTTTGTTCATAGTCTTCTGCGATGAAATCGGAAAGTACGAAGACAATAGCCTTTTTCTTCATCACATTGGTCAAATACTTCATAGCTCCAGCAATATCAGTCTTGTTACTTTGAGGTTTGAATTCAAGTAATTCACGTATAATTCGAAGTACATGACTTTTTCCTTTCTTAGGTGGTATGAATAATTCTACTTCATCAGAGAAAAGAATCAATCCGGCTTTATCATTATTTTGTAACGCTGAAAAAGCTAAGGTGGCTGATATTTCTGTAATGATTTCCTTTTTGAATTGATTGGTAGTTCCAAATAATTCAGAGCCACTAACATCAACCATTAGCATCATGGTTAATTCACGTTCTTCTTCAAAAACTTTGACATAGGGTTCGTTATACCTTGCTGTCACATTCCAATCAATACTTCGAACATCATCACCAAATTGATATTGGCGCACTTCACTAAAAGTCATACCTCGCCCTTTAAAAGTGGAGTGATATTCTCCACCAAAAATATGATCTGAAAGACGTCTTGTCTTGATCTCGATCTTGCGAACTTTTTTAAGTAATTCTTTAGTATCCATCGTTTTCTTAAGTAGTTTTCAGTAGCTGAAAAGTCGGTTCATCGATATGGTTTAATGATTACCGTAACTGTAAACTCTTTTAAGGCACTTCAATCTCGTTTACGATCTTGTTGATGATTTCTTCAGAAGTAATATTTTCGGCCTCAGCTTCGTATGTAATGCCAATTCTATGTCTTAATACATCATGCACCACAGCACGAACATCTTCAGGAACCACATAACCTCTTCTTTTAATAAAAGCATAGCATTTAGCAGCAGTACCAAGATTAATACTTCCACGAGGAGATGCGCCAAAACTAATTAAGGGCTTTAAATTTTCAAGATTATATTTTTCAGGATATCTAGTTGCAAAAACGATATCTAAAATATATTTTTCAATTTTTTCATCCATATAAACCTCACGAACAGCTTGTTGGGCACTTAAAATTTGCTTCAAACTTACAACCGACTTTACCTCGTCATAGGCACCCTTTAAATTCTGGCGCATTATCATTTGTTCTTCTGTCATTTTTGGGTAGTCAATAACCGTTTTAAGCATGAATCGGTCAACCTGAGCCTCTGGTAGTGGGTAAGTACCTTCTTGTTCAACTGGGTTTTGCGTTGCCATTACTAAAAATGGTTTATCTAAAACGAAAGTTTCATCGCCAATAGTAACTTGCTTTTCTTGCATAGCTTCAAGAAGAGCAGATTGTACCTTGGCAGGCGCACGGTTAATTTCATCTGCTAAAACAAAATTGGCAAAAATGGGTCCTTTTTTTATCGAAAAGTCATTCACCTTCATGTTGTAAATCATAGTACCTACGACATCAGCGGGTAATAGATCAGGGGTGAACTGAATACGACTGAATTCTCCTTTTACAGCTTTAGATAGAGTATTAATAGCGAGAGTTTTTGCTAACCCAGGTACGCCTTCAAGCAAAATATGCCCTTGGCCTAACAAACCGATAAGCAATCTTTCAATCATGTGTTTCTGACCTACAATTACCTTATTCATCTCTTGTATCAGCAAATCGATAAAAGCACTTTCTTGAGCTATTTTGTCATTAACAGCGCTTATGTCAACAGTAGTATTTTCTTCCATATGTTTATATAATATTTCCTTATTTCGAGGTTCATTCAAATACGGTTGTGCAAAATGAAAATTTATTCCCTGAGACCCTGTTAATGATTGGTTAAAAAATCGTTTCAACCCCCAATTTTTATGAAGATCTTAAGGTATTACCCCGTTATATTTTTCAATTTTATGTTTTATTGTAAAAATGGTTAGTTTATAGAAATAAGGTGATAGCATTTAACAAATAGATTGCGTTCTAAAAATTCCCATTTTTATTTTTTAATTTCACGAATCTATGAATAAAAATAAAATTGCTTTCTCAAAAATAATTGCAGGTGCTATGACTTGGGGAACTTGGGGAAAGAATTTCTCTAGTTCTGAAATGAAAGGTTTGATTGAAAACTGTTTAAATTTTGGAATTACAAGTTTTGATCACGCAGATATTTATGGGGGGTATTCTACTGAGGCAGCATTCGGGAATGCCCTTGTTTCGACTAGTTTGAAGCGAGATTCTATTCAACTAATCACCAAATGTGGTATTCAGATGATGGATGAAGTAAGAACCAATAGGGTAAAGCACTACAATTATTCTGAAGCATATATTATTTGGTCAGCAGAGCAATCACTCAAGAAATTGAAAACAGATTATATTGATATGTTTTTGCTGCATAGACCTAGTCCGTTAATGCAACCTGAAGAGGTAGCTTCAGCTATTACGAAACTTTTGAAGCAAGGAAAGATTAGATCATTTGGGGTGTCAAATTTTATGCCTTCTCAAATTGCTTTGTTAGAAACTGAAATAAAAGTTGATGGTAATCAATTAGAGTATTCACTAACTTCAAATGAAGCAATGATTAATGGTGTTTTAGATGAAGGTTTGACAAATAATAGAATGATGATGGCGTGGAGTCCATTGGGGTATTATTTTAGAAAAAGTAGCGAACAAACTAGTAGGATAAGCAAAATTCTTAAACCATTATGTGAAAAATATAATGCCACTGAAGATCAAATACTTTTAGCTTGGATTATGAAACACCCTTCAAAAATTTATCCGGTAGTTGGCACATCATCTGACAAGCGCTTGAAAGCATCTATTGAGGCAACCAAAATAAATCTTCAGTTAGAAGATTGGTTTCTTTTATTACAGGCTAACAATGGTCATGAAGTAGCGTAGAAAAAATAACAATGAAAAAGACAGCACTAATTACAGGAGCTACCAGTGGAATTGGTAAAGCAACTGCGAAACTCTTTGCATTAAACGAAATTCAGTTAATTCTATGTGGAAGACGACAAGAACGTTTAGATGACCTTGAAGCTGAACTAGGTATTTTAACTAAGGTGATAACGTTAAATTTTGATATCAGAGATCGATCTAAAGTTACGAAGGCAATAGCAGCTTTACCCAATGATTTTTCTCGTATTGATATTTTAATAAATAATGCAGGAAATGCCCACGGTTTAGATACTATTGATGAAGGAAACCTTGATGACTGGGATGCCATGTTAGATATTAATGTGAAAGGGCTGTTATATATTTCAAAAGCCATTATACCGCAAATGGTTGCCAGAAAAAAAGGGCATATTATTAATATTGGCTCAACAGCAGGAAAAGAAGTTTATCCAAGAGGTAATGTTTATTGTGCTAGCAAACACGCGGTTGATGCTATAAATCAAGGTATGAGAATTGATTTAAATTCTCATGGAATTCGTGTTGGAGCAGTGAACCCAGGGCTAGTGGAAACAGAGTTTAGTAAAGTTCGGTTTAAAGGAGATAATGCTCGTGCAGAAACGGTTTATCAAGGTTTTCAAGCATTGAAACCTGAAGATATTGCTGATATTATTCATTTTGTAGTTACTCGACCATATCATGTAAATATAGCTGATCTTGTTGTGATGCCAACAGCACAGGCATCGTCTACAATTATCAATAAAGGGTAATGATTAATAAACGTTTATTGGTTAAAAATCTACTCGCTCACAATGATGAGAATAGTTTTTATGATAAAAAACGTTTCATTGCTATTGGTGAAAAGGAAGGAAAAGCTAAATTTCTTAAGCATGTATGTGCGCTAGCAAATAGTAATCCGAAGAACAATTCATTTATAGTTATTGGGGTACAAGACGAAGATAATAAAATAGTAGGGGTTGATTTTTTTGATGATAGCAAAATTCAAAACTTAGTTAATGCCTATTTAGAGAATCCACCCTTAATCTCATATGAGAATATTCCCTTTCCTCATTTACCCGAAGGCAAGGTAGTAGGTTTGGTTAGTATTACCTCCAATGGAAACGTATGCGCACTTCGAAAAAACATTTGGAAGTATTATGGAGGTATGGTTTTTTTTAGAGAAGGTAGTATTAGCATGCCTAAAGCTTTTGATATTGAACTAAAAGATATTAACTCTCAGGCTGTTGCGAATATTGAGTCTCATGCTCGAAATAATATTGAACTTACTCTTGATGGAGTCATTGATTTTTTAAATAACCGTCATAAAGATTTAGAAAGCGATTATAAGGTATTTAAAGAGCAATTTGTCGTTTGTTGGGCAGGAAAAAAGAAAATAGTTAAACAAGAAACGTATTTTTCAAGAGTTGATATAGAATTAATAAATGAGCAAGTAAAATTGTTTTATTCTGCTTTAGATGAGGTTACAATTTCATATGATGCACATACATTTACTACCATTGAATATGTTAAACTGGGGTTAGGTAAAAAGCAGAAATATTTTCCTTTAGAAAAAGTTGTGATTACATTTTCTGAAAATGGCACCTATCAGATACAAAGCAATTTAATTTTTGATCCACCACAATACGACAAAAAAACGCTTCATCATGTTTTAAATTCTAACAATGCTATTTTGCAAAAAATAGAAAACAATATTGCTTTAAATGCCTCTGAAAAGTTAGATTTAAAATATGTGGCAGATACGTATTTAATTTGTTTTTTAAATGGTTTTGAAGAGGCTAAACAACTAATGGAACGTGCACGTCATCTTCTAAAAAAATATGATAGTTCTAGTTATCAAAAACTAAAAGTAGCACAACGAATTTTACGTAAGGTGAAGTATAATTAGTTGTATGATTCTGAAGAATCATAAACCATTTTATGAGTTGGTAGTGATGGTATTGCACCAAAATTGGTCGTGGTAATTGCACCTGCTTTATTGGCCAGTCGTACCATTTTTAGCAAGGTTTGCTTATCTTTTAAAATGTCATGTGGGTGATGTAAAGTGGCTATTTGCTGTAATAAACAACCAATAAAAGCATCTCCTGCACCAGTGGTATCTACAGGGTTTACTTTAATACTTTTTATAGTTTCTTTAAAATCAGTTGTGCTCACTAAAGTACCTTCACTACCAAGGGTCACGGTAATAACTTGGGCGCCAAGTTTATGTAAAAATTCGCAGGCTTCTATTACATCATTCTTTCCAGATAGCAATTGTGCTTCTTCTAAGCTAAATTTGCATAAATGAGATTTTTGAATAAATGGCACACATTTTTTCACAAAACTATCATGATCATTTTTCCAAAGGTCTCCTCTGAAATTTGGGTCAAAACTTATGAATGCATTTTCTGTTAAAGCATCAAAAAAATAACGCCCATACGCTTTTTCTAAATCACCACCGAGTAAAGCAGTGGCAGCTCCTAAATGCAGAATATTATCTTTGAAATCGTTGCGTACTTTGGCATCGTATTGTAGTTTTTTATCGGCACCTCGGCTAAATACAAAGTCACGTTCGCCATCTTCTGAAATAGAGACAAAGGCTAATGTTGTGAATGTGTTAGATCGCTGTGCAAAAGTGATATCTACGTCATTTTCAATGAGCGTATTTACAAGAAAATCTCCGAACGGATCGTTTCCTATACAACCAATAAAAATACTATTTCCTCCTAATTTAGAGATGGCGCAGGCAACGTTAGCTGGTGCTCCACCGGCTTTTTTTGTAAAGTTATTGGCTTTTGAAAGATTTCCATTTTGATTTTCAGCTACAAAATCAATTAACAATTCTCCAACGCAAAAAACCTTTTTCATAGTGCTAAATATTATTTGTGGCTCACAAGATAGTTACAAAATTGAAGTTACCTTCAATGCCTTAAAAAATATGTTGATTTCAGTGCTTATTAATATATTAGAACTACTTAGAATATTGGGAGTTTGTTTGATTTAAATTTCACTTAATGAAAATTTAAAATGATGTTTTTATAAGTTCATAAAAAGAAATTCTTAACTTTTCAAAAACTATTAAAAGACATTACGAATGGGCTTATTTGATGAAATTAAAAAGAAACTCAGCCATGAATTTATAGATATTGTAGAATGGCTTGACAATACCAACGATACCATTGTACATCGTTTCGAAAGATATCAGAATGAAATTAAAAACAATGCAAAATTAATAGTAAGAGAAGGTCAAGTAGCAGTATTTGTAAATGAAGGTACTCTTGCTGACGTTTTTAAACCAGGAACATACGATCTTACTACTCAAAACCTTCCTATTTTGACGACTCTAAAAGGTTGGAAATACGGGTTCGATAGCCCATTTAAAGCAGAAGTTTATTTTGTAAATACACGCTTGTTTACTGATGAGAAGTGGGGTACTAAAAATCCTTTTATGTTAAGTGATGAACGTTTTGGCCTAGTAGAAATAAGAGCATTCGGCACCTATAGTTTTAGAATAAATGAGCCTGGTAAATTTGTAGTTGATGTGGTAGGTACTGATGGTAACTTTACCAACTATGAGGTGAATGAACATTTAAAAAGTCTAATTGTTACGAGGTTTACCGATACGGTGGGTGAAGCAAACTTACCGATTGAACTATATGCAGCAAATACCTCTGAATTATCTGAAACATGTCAAGAAGTGATGCAACCTGAATTTGGTCGGGTTGGTATAGAATTAGAAAAATTTTATATCGAAAATGTATCCATGCCTGAAGAACTTAAAAAAGAAATTTTTGAGTACAGTCGTTTAGATAAATTAGATATGACAAAATTAGCACAATTTAAGGCTGCTAAAGCTATGGAAGCCGCTGCTAAAAATGAAGGCGGTACTGCTGGTGCTGGTATGGGAATGGGAATGGGTTTTGTTCTGGCCCAACAAATGGGGGGTATGCTTAATCCGCAAGCACAGCAACAAGGTTTTACTGGGTCACAAGCCACTGTTCCACCAGCGATGCCTATACAAACCATGTACCATTACGCCGTAAGCGGTCAACAAATGGGGCCAGTTTCGATTGATAAATTAAAGGAATTGTTTGCGAGCCGTACCATAAATAAAGATTCGCTGGTTTGGAAACAGGGTATGCAAAATTGGGCGGCGTTAAAAGATGTTGAAGAATTAAAATCTTTCTTAGGTGGTAACACTCCACCACCATTGCCTACCGCTTAATAAATGCAAGAACAAGAGACCTTAAATTCAGAACACAAAAAAGACTGTGCAAATTGTGGCGCAGAATTAAAGTTCAAACCTGGTTCACATCAATTGAAATGTGAGTACTGTGGTTATGAGGAATTTATTGAACAAGCTAAAAGTAGTTTTGAAGAGCTAGAATTACAGCATTATTTAAAAGTTGTTGGTGAAAATGCTTATACCAACACCATCGACTTATTAAATTGTAAACATTGTGGTGCCAATCAGCATGTTGAAGAAAACTATAAATCACTGAGTTGTGTCTACTGCGGCGAGCCTTTGATTCGTGAGGATATTGAAAAAGAAGGGTGGATTTTACCAGGAGCTTTGATACCTTTTCAATTAGATGCTTCAAAAGCAAAAGTTATTTTTAAAAACTGGGCTAACAGTTTGTGGTTTGCCCCCAATAAGTTAAAACGAGCAGCACTTGACCCTGAGGGGTTACATGGTTTGTATGTGCCCTATTGGACATTTGATTCTAATTTATTTGCAGATTATCAAGGTAAACGTGGCGATTATTATTACGAAAATAGACGCATTCGAACGAAAAACGGAGTTCAAAATCAACGGGTTAGAAAAACGAGGTGGTCGCACGCATCAGGTTCGGTAAAAGGTTTTGTAGATGATATTTTAATTAATGCTTCTCAGAAAAAACGTAGAGATATACCTTCAAATATTGCTCATTGGAATACCAATGAATTAGTGAGTTTTAATTCTAAATATCTTTCAGGCTTTGTAACAGAAAAGTATACCGTTTCATTAAAAGAAGGGCATCATCAGTCTTTTCAAGAAGCTAAGCAAATAGCTCATAATTGGATCAGACGTGATATTGGAGGAGATACCCAACGAATAAGCCATGCCGATATTAAGTTAACCGATGAAACCTTTAAACATATTTTGTTGCCCGTTTACATCAGTTCATATCGCTTTAATAACAAAGAATACCATTTTTATATCAATGGGCAAACGGGAAAATTAAGTGGTACACGCCCCTATTCTTTTTGGAAGATTTTCTTTTTGGTGTTATTTATCATTGCTATAATAGTTGTAATTACGATTTTCGCACAATGAAAAGAACACTAGTAATAGGTGATATACATTCTGGGTTACGTGGCCTGGAACAATTAATAGAAAAAGCCAATGTTTCTACTGAAGATCACTTAATTTTTTTAGGTGATTACGTTGATGGTTGGAGTACTGCCGTTGAAACGATTGATTTTCTAATACAGTTGAATAATAGCCACAACTGTACCTTTTTACGTGGCAATCATGACGAATTAGTTTATGATTGGTTAAAAGATGGAAAGGAAACAAGTACGTGGCATGAACATGGTGGTGCTGCCACGAAAGTGTCTTATAATCAGGTAGGTCAAGAAACAATAGATAAACATCTTGTTTTTTATGAACGTCTAGAAAACTACTATTTGGATCAAGCAAATCGATTATTTCTTCATGCTGGTTTTACCAACCTAAAAGGGGTTGATTTTGAATATTTTAAAAAAACGTTTTATTGGGACCGTACCTTATGGGAGCTTGCTCAGTCATTAGATTCTTCACTTGAACCCGATCATGTGCGATACCCAAAACGACTAAAACAATATGCTGAAATATACATAGGGCATACTCCAATATCAAAAACATCTGCCAATGTAGTTCCTAAAAATGCGGCCACCGTTTGGAATATTGATACTGGTGCCGCATTTAAAGGGCCACTTTCAATGATGAATATTGATACTAAAGAGGTTTGGCAAAGTGATACATTGCAAAGTTTGTATCCGAATGAAAATGGTAGAAATTAAAATAGCCTTCACAATCTAATGAAATGGCAGGATATTTTACGAACTTTGCAAAAAACTAAGTATGGTTGAAAAGAATATAAGATTAGAGGTAATGCAAGCCATTGAGCACAAGGTGGAGGGGTTTATAGATTCTTTTCTAATTCCCATAGAAGATATTTGGCAGCCAACAGATTTCTTGCCTGACTCTCAAAGTGATGGATTTTTAGATGCCGTTGAAACCTTGCGAGGTGAATCAAAAGAATTAGGTTACGACTTTTGGGTGACTATGGTTGCTGATACCATAACCGAAGAAGCTTTACCTACCTATGAATCATGGTTGATGGATGTTGAAGGAATTAATCAACATGACGGAAAGGCCAATGGATGGTCTAAATGGGTTCGACAGTGGACGGGTGAAGAGAATCGTCATGGAGATGTATTGAATAAGTATTTGTACTTATCAGGTAGAGTAAATATGCGTGAAGTAGAAATTACAACGCAACATTTAATTTCTGACGGATTTGATATTGGTACTGATCGAGATCCTTATAAAAACTTTGTTTACACATCATTTCAAGAATTAGCAACAAACATTTCTCACAAAAGAGTGGGTCAAATGGCTAAGAAAAAAGGAAACGCATTGTTAGGAAAAATGTGTACAATCATTGCTGGTGATGAAATGCGTCATCATTTGGCATACCGAGAATTTGTAAAAACAATTTTTGGAGAAGATCCTTCAGGTATGATGTTGGCCTTTGCTGACATGATGAAAAAGAAAATCGTAATGCCTGCTCACTTTCTTCGTGAATCTGGCGGAAGTATTGGTACAGCATTTGAAAATTTTTCAAACTGTGCACAACGCTTAGGGGTTTATACAGCTCAAGATTATATTGATATTTTAAGTAAACTGAACGCTTACTGGGAAATTGATGCAATTAGAGGTATGACTGATGAAGCTGAAAAAGCAAGAGATTACCTTATGAAGCTTCCTTCGCGACTTTTGAGAATTCAAGAACGCATGAAATTTCCAGAAGATCAATACCGATTTAAATGGGTTGAAGCCAACGGAATGATCTAATTGAGCCCGTACAATTTTAAGTAATAAAAAAGATCCGCTACTTGCGGATCTTTTTATTTTATAGTATAATCTTATGAATTACAATTTTCCATGATCATGTTCATCTTGCCATTTCAAGAGATCTGCCCATTTACCTTCATAACACATTTTGGCTTGTAAAGGCCAAGAAGCTGGATTATGAACTTTATAACGGTCGCCACCACCATCAAGAATTTCTTGACATCTAGCTACAGAAGCCTCTGAAAGGGCTTTCCATGTTTTAATTCCAGCGTCATGAAACATACTAGATATTTTTGGACCAATACCCTCAACAACCTTTAAGTCATCTTGTTTAATGGTTTTGCCAAAAACTGCTTTTGCCGCTGCTGCATCAAAAGGAAGATCTTTTTCAACTTTAATTGCAGGAGCTACTGCAGCTACAGTTGCAGCTGCTGCTGCCGTAGAAGCTGCGGTAAGTTTACCGTTACAAGCATCTAAATCTGCTTGTAGTTTTGCATTTTTATCTTTCCAAAGTGTAAGATCAGCAGAATTATCAATTGTGGTAGTTTTACCTTTTCCTAAAAAGTACCCGAAAATAGCACCTAGTAATGTGCATAATAGAGGTATTAACCAGCACCAAATATTTGAAAAATCCATGTTTTAATTGTTTTTATTGTTAGTTAATTTAATGTAATTACAGTTCTTCTATTTTTAGAACGACCTTCTTCTGTGGCGTTACTTTCAATAGGTTGCGTTTGCCCTTTTGAGCTAGCGCTAATTTTAGCTGCTGCTATACCATTAGTCATCAAATAATTTTTAGCAAAATCAGCTCTATTTTGACCAAGTTTCATATTACTAGCAGCGACCCCAGTATTATCGGTATGACCTACTACCAATGCTTTTGCATCGGTAACTTTATCTAAATATCTAGAAATATCTGCCACTTTTTGTCTTTGTTCAGCAGATAGATTAATTGATGCCTCTGCGGTATCAAAGTATAAAACTAAAGGATTTGCCTTTATTTTTTCATAAAGTGCCTGTAACTCATCATCAGCATCAGCAGCTTTATCTTCTAAACTATAAGCAACCGGACCTAAATAAACATTATCTTTTGCGACCATGTCATCCATAAGCGCGCTCAATGTATTAATCTGAGTTGAAGAAATTCCATTTTCAACGAAGTGATTTTTTACGGCATTTGCTCGTGCTAAACCTAAATTAGGGTACATTGTGCTATTAGTCTCATTAGACTTGTAATACCCAGTTATATTGATAACCTTGTTGGCATTGTCTGCTAAAAAGCCTTTTAAACTGATTACACCATCGGTCACCTTTTGTGATAGAGGCGTTAAAATGCTTGATGACGACAGATTGAAGTTGTAATTGTCGTTGTCGTTGTACGCGTATGCTCCATCGCTAAAGGCAAAGGGATAAGACGTAGCTTCGGGTACTGCTGGAATCACCGCTTCTTTAACAGGTTCGTCTGCAACAGCCCCACCTAAGCCACAAGAGCTACAGAGCATAAAATACAGATACGTACCTGCTAGAATCGTAAGTAAGATTCCAATCAGATTTGTTGTTGTTTTTGTCATTGTTAAAAATCATTTAGTGTTTGAATGACAATGTATTAAAAAAAATCCTGAAAATGTTAAATATTTGTGAATTATGTGTTATGAATCAGGTCTTTACAAGGTTTAATACGATTTTAAATAGGTATTAAAATTATCCATACACACCTTTTTCTTTACCATTCATAAAAGATGTTAAAAAGAATTCGAATGAATTCTCGTAATTCGCTGTAGAAAAAACAACCCTTTCTCTCCCGGCAAAGATCTGGCATTGAGAAAGGGTTTCTATTTGAATAAAACACAGAAAAATGATGTTATTGTAAACATATAAATCAAAATGAAAACAGCTAGTATTATGCTATTTATACAGTAATGAGAACCATTGATACATACCTTAATTAAAATTTTGAACGCTACCCATATATTTGAAAGTAACCAGATTAAGAACCAAGAATTATGAAAGTGAAAATCTTAAAAACCGCAAAATTTGTGTGTATGGTGCTGGTATTGGGTATACAAGCACTGTTACATGGCAGTTGGCATGAACAAAAATCAGAAAGTCTTCAAGAGAGTCGTCCACAGTCTCGATAAACTTTTGAAAAAAATTAGTGTTTGAGTTAGTTGGTTAATCCCGCTATCATTACAAGTGTTCTATAGGGGGATAAAGAATTATTTGTTTGATAGCGGGTTTTTATATAAAAAGGGAATATTTTAATATTCCCTTTTATTCCATATTAGTATTGTAACCTTTTAGTATTGAACTGTATAGTTATAAATCGAATTTAATGCCTTGCGCTAATGGCAAGTCAGTGGTATAGTTGATGGTGTTGGTCTGTCTACGCATATAAACTTTCCAAGCATCTGAGCCACTTTCGCGACCTCCACCAGTTTCTTTTTCACCACCGAAAGCTCCGCCTATTTCAGCACCTGAAGTTCCAATATTTACATTGGCGATTCCACAGTCGCTCCCATTTTGACTTAAGAAACGTTCGGCTTCTCTTAAATTATTAGTCATGATAGCCGAAGATAACCCTTGTACAACACCATTTTGAATTTCAATAGCATTCTCAACATCTCCTGAGTATTTTAATAAATAAAGAACAGGTGCAAAAGTTTCATGTTGTACAATCTCAAAATTATTATCAGCTTCAGCAATTGCAGGTTTAACGTAACAATTACTTTCATAACCTTCACCCTCTAAAACACCGCCTTCAACAATAATTTTCCCGCCTTCATTAACTACTTTTTCTAGTGCTGAATTGTAGTGTTTCACTGCATCTGTATCGATTAATGGGCCGACATGATTGTTCTCATCTAATGGGTTGCCAATACGTAATTGACCATAGGCTGCAACAACAGCATCTTTTACTTGGTCGTAAATTGATTCGTGAATAATCAATCGTCTGGTAGATGTGCAACGTTGTCCAGCTGTACCAACTGCTCCGAAAACAGCACCTATTACCGTCATTTTTATGTCAGCGTCGGGGGTGACAATAATCGCATTGTTTCCTCCTAATTCTAATAATGATTTACCAAGTCGTGCTGCAACGGCTTGTGCCACTATTTTACCCATGCGTATTGAGCCAGTAGCAGATACTAATGGAATACGACCGTCGTTGGTCATTAATTCTCCAACCTTGTAATCACCATTAATAAGACATGAAATGCCTTCTGGAAGTCCATTTGCTTTAAAAACTTCTGCGGCAATATTTTGACAAGCTACCCCACATAATGGTGTTTTTTCTGAAGGTTTCCACACACAAACATCACCACAAATCCAAGCTAAAGCAGTGTTCCAAGCCCAAACCGCCACAGGAAAATTGAAAGCGGAAATTATTCCTACGATACCTAATGGATGGTACTGCTCGTACATTCTATGTCCTGGTCTTTCTGAGTGCATAGTAAGCCCATGTAATTGTCTAGAAAGCCCTACAGCGAAGTCGCAGATGTCAATCATTTCTTGAACTTCGCCTAGTCCTTCTTGATAACTTTTACCCATTTCATAAGAAACTAACTTACCTAAGGCTTCTTTTTTTTCTCTTAACTTTTCACCAAATTGACGAACAATCTCACCACGTAAAGGTGCAGGTTTTTGACGCCATGTTTTAAAGGCTACAGAAGCTGTAGTCATTACTTTTTCATAGTCTTCTGAAGTCGTTGTTTTTACCTTACCAATTAAAGTTCCATCTACAGGAGAGTAAGATTCTATAATTTCTCCAGAAGAAAAATTGGTTGATCCGGTTGAGGTTCCTTCATTAATTTCTTTTAGGCCTAATGCTTTTAAGGCCTCATTAATACCAAATTCAAGGGCTATTTTTGACATTTTATAACTTTTAAATAGTGAATTGTTATATTTTTTACAAATCTACGAATAAAGTCTTGATTTATAGATTCTTTTAATGGTACTAAATCGGAATAAAAATCAAGAGGTATTTGCTATTTTAAAAGGATGAGAAGAATGGCTATTAACGCAGGCATAGCTTGAATAATGAATATTTTTTTGGTAACGGTTGCGGCTCCGTAAATTCCTGCAACTGCAACGCAACTTAAAAAAAATAGAGCAATATTGTCAGACCAATGGGGGTCACTAATGACGAAGCTCCAAATTAAACCGGCAGCTAAAAATCCGTTATAGAGTCCTTGATTTGCTGCCATGCTTTTTGTGGGGACAAACATATCTTTCGGAAATCCTCTAAAAATTTTGGGTCCTTTTGTGGTCCAAGCAAACATTTCAAAGTATAGAAAATACAGATGAAGAAACGCAATTATTGCTATTAAAACTGAAATGATATAATTCATATCTTATTCTTTAGCTACAAATCTATCATCTACAGGCATTATAGTACCGCAATTATTGCAAGTTCGTAGATCTTTAGAACTATAGAAATGTTTGAAATGATTTAAAAAATCTTTTTCAATATCATGTAATGTAAAATAGGCTTCATACAACTTATGATTACAGTTATCGCAAAACCATAATAGTCCGTCGTCAACATTCATCGCAGCTCGTTTGCGTTCAATAACCAAGCCTATACTGCCTTCATGTCGCACGGGAGAATGTGGTATTTTAGCAGGGTGTAAATACATGTCTCCTGGGCCTAATTTAAAGGTCTTTTTTAAACCGTTTTCTTGAATATGAACTTCAATGTTACCCTCTAGTTGATAAAACAATTCTTCAGTTTCATTATAATGATAGTCTTTTCGAGCATTCGGCCCAGCAACGATCATTACAATATAGTCGCCAGCATCTTTATATAGGTTTTTATTGCCAACAGGGGGTTTTAAAGTATCACGGTTTTCCTCAATCCATTTGTTGAGATTAAAAGGTGCAGCTATAGCCATCGAAGTTATATTTAGAATTTTGATTTTAATGTTTGTTTTTCAAACACTCAATCATTCTTCCAAATTTATAAAAGAATAGCATAAGATTTTGTCTAGCGTACTTTTATTCGCTAAAGCATTCGAAAAGTTTATTTAAAAAATATCTGTGTAAAGTAGAACTTGCCAGCTTCATTAATTTTAACGCTTACTGCAGTATGGGTGAAATCGCCTTCCATGGTTTTCTTATGACTCGAACTGTTATACCAACCTTGAAAAGCTTGAGCAGCATTGTCATAATCTTTGGCAACATTTTCAGCAACTAATTCGGCACCAATGGTCGATGATATTTTAGAAGCTCGTGAACTGAAATTATCGTGATTAATTGATCCAATAGAAATCATATAATCATTATGTTGATTTGCATATTCGTAGGCAACCTCACTAAATGCTAGTTCACTTTGCCCTATCGATAGTCTATGATTGTTAACCACACTTAAAAGCTCAGTCTCTATCTCTTTGGCATTTGCAGCCTCATTTATATTTGTAATTTCTATCGACTCTTTTGAACAAGAGGCCAAGGTACATACAAATAAAACGAGGGCAATTAATTGCGTTCTCATTTTCATACAAAGTTCTATTTGTAAGTAGGTGCTCTAAAACGATAGGTAGGTAGAGAAGAATGGGGTGTTCTCGTGTTCTTTGGCTAATAGGGGTCTTAGCTGGCGTAATGATACATAAAATACAAACCCAATCTTCTTGAAAATCGATTTTTTCGACGAATGACCTATGTTTTTATGCACTTTGTAGGTCAAACCATACGTTTTTAACATTTTATGATTCGCGATTGCAGAAAGTAATAAACCTCGAAAGGTTTTCGTTTAACACATTAAAGGGGTTATTGAAGTTTCATTTTTTGATGTTTTAGGATGATTTAGCATAGGCCCAAGCACAAATTCACGAAACACATTTTCATGCAGTTAAGATCAATACTTTCTTTAACAATCTCTATTTTATTATTTGTAGGATGCACTTCAAAAAAAGAAAAACCCACCCCTGCAGAAGAATTTGAAAACCTAAATAAATATCAAGAATATATTACCGAAGTTTCACACGGAATCATTTCAGTACAGAGCGATGTTCGTGTTGTACTAAATACGCCAGTTGCATCATGGAATAACGGAGAAGTACTTGATTCAGATCTTATTGATGTTTTGCCTCGAACCAAAGGTAAAGTTGTTGCCTTAGATAAAAGAACAATAGCTTTTGTACCGGAAAATGGTTTCAAACAAAATACAGATTATACCTTTAAAGTAGCGCTTTCAGAATTCATTAATGATCTTCCAAAAGATTTAGAGACTTTCAAATTTGGGGTGAAAACATTGCAACAGCAATTCAATGTGTACACCAATGCAATTCAGTCACACTCTAAAGAAAAACAATATCTAGAGGGGCAACTTCGTACTGCTGATATACTTTCAATTGAAACTGTGAAACAGCTAATTTCAGTCACTCAAAATGGAAAATCTTTAACGGTTGTCTTTGATGAAGCCATTACTAAAGGAACTCAGTTTCAATTTAAAATTGATAACATTCAACGCTACGAAGAAGATTCTGAAATAGAAATTAATTGGAGTGGTCAAAAATTTGATATTGAAAGCAAGGGAGAAAACACGATAAAGATTCCTGGAAAAAACAATTTTACAGTTTTAGATACGCAGGTTGAAACTGCCGATGGACAAGTGGTGTTGATTAATTTTTCAGACCCTTTAAAGAAAGGCCAGAATTTTAAAGGCCTAGTTGTGTTAGAAGGGAGTGCTGATTCAAAATATAAAGTAGATGGCAATACCTTAAGACTTTACCCTTCTCAAGAATTGAAAGGTTCTGCCGAGCTTGAAGTGTTACAGGGCGTTGAAAGTGAAGACGGTTACAAATTGAAACAAAATTTTGCTGAACCAATTGCTTTCGAGCAGTTAAAACCGCAACTAAGATTTTTGTCAAACGGAACCATTTTACCTTCATCAAATAACTTAAAGATCAATTTTGAAGCGGTAAACTTAAAAGCAGTTGATGTTACTGTTTTTAAAATTTATCAAAACAATATTTTACAATTTTTACAGCAAAACAATAGAAAAGGCAGCTATAACCTGAGAGGTGTTGCAAGACCAATTGCGCGTAAAAAGTTGGAATTAGAAAATAATCTAACTCAAGCAAACGGTCAGTGGGCGGCTCATGCCATTGATCTAAGTGCAATAATTACTCCTGAAATGGGTGCGATGTATCGGGTAGAGTTGAATTACCAACCTGCTTATAGTTTATACTCTTGTGATGATACCAACTTTGATCCTATTTCAGAAGATGAAGCAAGTTTTGAAACCGAACAGGAGGAAAGCTTTTGGGATGGTACAGAAAATTACTATAATGAGTATGGGTATTATGGGTATAACTGGAACGAAAGAGAAAACCCGTGTGACAAATCATATTACTACAATAAAAAAATCGGGACGAATGTTTTGGCGACCGATATTGGTGTCACAATAAAAAGAGGGGTGAATAAAAGTTATTTTGTTGCTATCAATGATATTCTGAATACAAACCCTATATCAGGTGCAAAGGTTACATTTTACAACTATCAACAACAAGAAGTAGGTAACATAATTACTGATGCAGATGGTACTGCTATTTTCGATGCTGATACACTTGCCTTCTTTGCAGTTGCAGAAAGTAACGGTCAGAAAAACTATATAAAACTTAATGACGGAAATGCCTTATCGGTTAGCAAGTTTAATGTTTCAGGGGCCAGATTACAAAAAGGTATCAAGGGATTTATTTTTGCAGAACGCGGTGTTTGGCGACCTGGTGACAAGATTTACTTGTCATTTTTGCTGAATGACAATGCAAATAAATTACCAAGTAAACATCCTGTTAAGCTTGAATTGTTAGACCCATATAATAAAGTGGTTTATCGAGAAATTTTAAAAAGTAGCTTGAACAATTTTTTTCATTTTAACCTAAAAACAGATGAGAATGCGCCAACAGGTAATTGGTTGGCAAAAGTTTCAGTAGGTGGAGCATCTTTCACTAAAACCTTGAAAATTGAAACCATTAAACCCAATCGATTGAAGATCAAAACAATGTTTGATTCAGAGGTTTTAACAGGTTCTAAGCCTGTTGATGGTGATATGGAAGTAAAATGGTTACACGGTGCGGTAGCTAAAGATCTAAAAGCTGATATTACCGCGAAATTTAATCAAGCGACAACTACGTTTGATAAATTTCCAGGGTATGTATTTGATGATCCTACACGTAGGTTTTCTGTAGAAGATCAAGTGGTATTTGAAGGTAAGGTGAATGCTGAAGGAAAAGCAAGTTTTAGAATTAACCCTCAATTGAACAGTAAATCACCAGGAATGTTAAAGGCCTCTTTCATTACAAAGGTTTATGAAAATGGAGGAGACTTTAGTACCGATGTATTCTCTAAGTCGTACTCACCTTATCAAACTTATATAGGTTTAAGTACTCCAAAAGGAGATCAAAGAAGAGGTATGTTATTGACAGATACCAAGCATAAATTTGAAGTTGTTTCGGTAGATGAAAAAGGTAATGCTAAAGCTGCCAATAACTTAAAAGTAACCATTTACAAGGTAAAATGGAGATGGTGGTGGGATACTTCCTCTGATAACATTTCTTCGTATAGTAGCAGTCAGTATCGCGAAATGCTTCTTGAGAAAACCTTAAGTACTGATGTAAATGGTAAGGCAACATTCGACTTTGAACTTAAATATCCTGATTGGGGTAGGTATTTAGTTCGAGTCGAAGATCCAAATGGCGGCCATGCTACTGGAAAAACAATTTATATTGACTGGCCAGGTTGGGCGGGAAAATCAAGAAAAGGAGATCCTTCCGCAGCAACAATGTTGGTTTTTTCAACAGACAAAGAGACCTATAATGTAGGAGAGACCGCAACGGTAAGTTTTCCAAGTTCAGCAGGTGGAAGAGCTTTGGTTACTGTTGAGAATGGTAGCGAAGTATTAGAGTCTCGCTGGGTAGAAACAGTAGAAGGTGAAACTAAATTTAAGCTTCCGATTACTGAATTATTTACCCCAAATGTTTTTATCAATATCGCTCTATTGCAACCTCATGCGAATACAAAAAATGATGCTCCTATTCGTATGTACGGAATTACCGGAATATCTGTAGAAAATAAAGAAACCAAATTGGCTCCCGTAATTAAGATGCCTGACGTATTAAAACCAGAAGAAACAATAACTGTTGAAATAAGCGAGGCGAATAAAAAAGGAATGACCTATAGCATTGCAATAGTTGATGAAGGGTTGTTAGATTTAACTAGGTTCAAAACACCAAACCCCTGGAATACTTTTTATTCAAAAGAAGCACTTGGGGTTAAAACTTGGGATGTTTATGATGATGTTATCGGTGCCTTTGGAGGAAAAATAAATCAAGTATTTGCAGTAGGAGGTGATGGAGAATTAGCTGGTGCTAAAAACAAAAAAGCAAACCGTTTTGAGCCGATGGTGGTTCATTTAGGTCCGTTTAGTTTAAATGAAGGAGAAACCAAGGCACATCAAATTAAAATTCCGAAATACGTTGGTTCTGTTCGAACTATGGTTGTGGCGGGTGATCATATCAATGAAGCCTATGGTCAAGTTGAGAAAACCACGCCGGTGCGAAAACCATTAATGATTTTAGCATCCTTACCAAGAAAGATTACTCCCGGTGAAAAAGTCACGCTACCGGTTACAGTTTTTGCTATGGAAAAAAAGGTAAAAAATGTAACCTTAACCATAAAAGATGATGCTTCATTTACCATAGAAGGCGAACAAACGCAACGGCTGAGTTTTGCACAGCCTGATGAAAAGATGGCTTACTTTCAGTTGAACGTTTCCGATTTTTCAGGAATTGGAAATGTGGTAGTAGAAGCTTCTGGTGGCGGAGAGAAAGCTTCCTTTGAAATACCAATTGATGTGGTAAATCCGAATCCAGTTACAACGGAAACCAAAGCATTAATTTTAGAGCCTAATTCAGAGCAAACCATAAATCTAAACACCTTCGGTATAGCAGGAACAAACACAGCTGAGATCGAATTTTCAACCCTACCTCCAATGAATTTTAGCGGTCGAATGAAATATCTGATTCGCTATCCGCATGGTTGTGTTGAACAGACTACTTCAAGTGCATTTCCGCAGCTTTATTTAAACGAAATTTTTGACATTCCTTCGAAAAAGAAAATGCAAATTCAAAAAAATATTGAAGGTGCTATTAAACGTTTAGGAAGCTATCAAAAACCTAGTGGTGGATTTTCATATTGGCCCGGCCAGAACTATATCAACGATTGGGGCACAACTTATGCCGGACACTTTTTGCTAGAAGCTGAAAAAAGGGGCTTTGTTTTGCCAATTGGCTTTAAATCTAGTTGGGTACAATACCAACGTAGTATTGCAAAACAATGGCGCTCTGATAATAATTCAGATTTAGCACAAGCATATCGTTTGTATGCCCTGGCACTTTCAGGAAACGCAGATGTCGCTAGTATGAACCGGTTAAGAGAAACTAAAGGAATTACTAATGAAGCTAAATTTCGTTTGGCTGCGGCGTATGCGTTAATTGGGCAAGCTAGTGTTGCACAAAATATTTTAAAGAGCGCAAGAATAGCCGTAGAAAATAGCAGATACTACTATTATACTTATGGCTCTGCTGATAGAAATAGAGCTATGGCTTTGGAGACGTACGTGTTAATGAATGATAAAACCAAAGCGCAAGATTTGGCAAAGACAATTGCAAAAAATCTCTCTGAAAGCCATTATATGAGTACGCAAAGTACCTCTTATAGTTTGCTGGCAATGGCAAAATTTGCCGAGATGTTAGGTGGAAAAGGAATAAAGTCAACAATTAATTTAAATGGAAATGTAAATCAATTAGCTACAGCGAAAACAATGGCTAACCGGTCTTTAGCCATCACAAAAGGAAGCAATAAAATTAGTTTGAAAAACGAGGAAGCAAATACAGTTTATGTGAGTATTATTACGAGTGGTAAACTTCCCGTAGGTGCTGAGAAAACAATGCAAAAAAATCTATCAGCCCAAATGGTATTCAAAGGTAGAAACGGTTCAAAAATCGATCCGGCAACAATTGCTCAAGGAACTGATTTTGTAGCTGAGGTAACATTGACCAATACCACTGAAAATCGATTGAAAGATATGGCTCTGAGTGAAATTTTCCCTAGCGGGTGGGAGATAGTTAATACCCGATTTACTGATTTTGGAAGCTTTGCTGAAAATCAAGTTACGCATACCGATTTGAGAGACGACCGTGCAAATTTCTATTTTGACATGAAACCTAATCAAACTAAAACCTTCAGAATTCTATTAAATGCTTCGTATCTAGGCACTTATTATTTGCCAGGTATTCAAGCCGAAGCAATGTACGACAATGATTATGTAGTGCGAACAAAAGGTCAATGGATTGAAGTAGTGCAGTAACCTTTCTTAAGAACATATTCTAGATTCCCAATAGTGCATGTCTTATTTAGTTTCGATGTGCAATATTGGGTTTTCTTTTTCGTTTTGTACACTCAAAAATATTAAACCACTACCTATGAAATTTTCTTTATTGATTTTCTCTTTTTTACTGTCGCTAAGTTTGGTTGCGCAAGAGCCTAAGTTGTCTGATAATTTTGATGTACAAGTAGGCGAAATGTACGATGAAACTGATGGTAGTTTCAAAAGCTTTCATAAGTATAAAGATTATGTGGTAGCAATAAATTCTCAGAAAAAAGATTTAGTGGTACAAATTTTTGATCCAGAAACATTAGAAGAAAAAGATAGAATCATTCATAAGAATTTTCTCAAAGAAGATTTGAAAAGCGGTTTTGAAGGATTGCGAAGAGTAGGTGATAACTTGATTTTATTTTACAGTAAATGGAATCGTAAAAAACAAATTGAATCTTTAGAAGCGCAGATCTTTTCTTTAGAGTCGCTTAAATTCGGAAAACAAATAGAAATTATTCAGCAGCAAGGCAAAATAGCTGGCAGTTTTGGCATCACAAGTTCAAGAAGATGGGGTACCGTTAATAAATACTCGTATTCAACTTCGTTTGATGAAAGCAAACTTCTTATTCAATACCGATTACATCCAAAATTTAGAGATGATTCTAAGAATAAAGATGTTATCGCAATTAATGTATTTGATAGCAACCTAAAAGAGTTATGGAAGACACAAGTACAAATGCCTTACACCGAAAAGAAAATGAATAATGAAGATTTCACTATCGATAAAGACGGTGATTTTTATATGCTTGCTTCAGTTTTTGAAGATGATTCTACCGATGAGAAAAAGAGAAAAGAAAAAGATGCAAATTATCATTTAGAGTTATTTAAAGTAAAAAAGAATACCAAAACGCTGGTTAAAAATGAAATTCGCATAGGAGATAAATTTATTGATGAAGTATTGCTTTATGAAGATGCTAAAGGTGACATAGTTATAACTGGTACATCTAAAAACCCTGATGTAAGAAAAGGCTTAAATTTTGGTAAAACCACAGGAGGCACAACAGGAGTGTTTACTGTAAAGCTTAATGAAGACGGTAGTTTAGATAGCTTTAAAAGCTATGAGTTTCCATTAGAAATGTTAAATAAAAATGCTTCAAGAAGAGAAAAGAAAAAAAATAAGAAGAAAGAGAAAGATGAGGAAGAAGAACCTACTTTTGCAGGCCTTAAAATAAATAATATTGTTGCGAATAATGACGGAAGTTTTATAATTCTTGGCGAACAACGATATGTGGTTATTCGTACGTATACTTCTATGAATGGAGGAACTAAAACATCAACCACTTATTATTATAGAGATATTTTGGCTACAAAAATTGCAGCTGACGGGTCTTTAGTATGGATGCACAAATTACCAAAATTTCAAGCTGGTAGTAGAGGAAAAGGTACCATGTCGTACACCCATCTTTTTGCTGGGGATAGCCATTTTTTAGTATATCTAGATAATGTAAAAAACTTGAATTTGCCCGATGATGAGTTTCCACATAAACATTCTGATCGTAGAGGGGGTTATTTAACGGCTTATATCATTGATGACGCCACTGGAACGATAGAAAAGGAAGCAATTTTTAATACCCGAGATGTAAAAGGTATTCATTTAGAGCATTTTGATACTGATAAAATATTATCACTTTCCTCTTCAGAGATGTTAATTGAAGGTTTTGAAGGAAGTAGTAAAGATTTCTTAGTTAAGGTTTCCGCAAAGTCGAACCTGCCTTCAGCACATATTGGTAAATAATTATCATAAAATTTTTTCAAGGGGTTTCTGCACTTGTTGTTGTTTCCCCTTTTAAAACGGCATTAAAAACAAAGGCACCAATTTCTTTTACTGGTTCGTAAAATATAGATGCTTCCATAGTTTCGTTTTTTACAAATCCGGCAGAACTGTTTACACGTTCAAAGAAAACCAGTAAAGCACCAACAATCACAGCGATCTTTAAAGCACCGAATAAAGCGCCTGCGATTTTGTTTAATAGGCCTAACATCGCAAAATCAGCAATTCGGGTTAAAAATTTACCTGCAACATGTACTACAAGTACAATAATTACAAAGGTAAAAATGAAGGCGGCGATATTTAAATAGCGTTCTTCCCATTGTATGTGTTGGTGTAAATAATCTCCGGCGATATACGAAAAGTGTATGGCTCCAAAAATACCGGCGATTAAGGCAATTAACGAGGCAATTTCTACAAATAAACCGTTTTTGAATCCTTTATATAACCCGTAAGCCAGTAACAGGCCCAATATAATGTCTAGCAAGCTCATAAATGTAGCGTTTTAACAAATATAGAACTTTGATTTGTACCTTTGATTCGTTGAATGATACGATTATTCGGTATTCACTTTAACAGCATAGAATTAAAGAAAAATGGCAAGAGATACACAGCTTAAAGAGCGTTGGAAAGTTCTGGTAAATCAGCTTTCACAACAATTTGCAGATGGTGATGAATTAGAATTAGATGCAATTATTTATCTAGTAGGCATACAAGAATTGGGTCAATATCATCGAAAGTATAAGAAAAACGACAAATTAGATTTAATGCATATTGCCATCTGTAGATTGCTTGAACCTTATGGGTATTATGAATTTTCCCATTACGATGATGACCGTTGGCCTCATTATAACGTTAAAGCGGAATTGCCAGCATTAAAAGCTGGTGAGCAATCTGTTTTGATGAAAGAAGCAATAGTAGGGTATTTTTTAGAAAAAGAATATATTAATTAGTGAATTTAGATGTCTGATTTTAAACCGTATTTCGCTGTCATTTTTACATCCATAAGAACCGAAGGAGATAATGGTTATGGTGAAATGGCTCGATATATGGAAGATTTGGCACGTAAACAATCAGGGTTTATAGCTATTGAAAGTGCCAGAGATGATGTCGGTATAACTGTAAGTTACTGGAAAAATCTTAGTGATATAGCAAATTGGAAAGCCAATACCGATCATCTTTTTGCCCAAAAGAAAGGTATTAAAGATTGGTATAGCTCGTATAAAGTCCGAATTTGTACAGTAGAACGGGAATATGATTTTGAGAAAGATCTTTCACAAGAATGAATGGTAAAGCAAACGAGGTAAAACGGGTATTGCGAAAACATTCTAAGAAGATTGTTTTTACAGTATTGATGCTTATTGCGTATTACTACTGTCTGCCCCAAGAATTGTTTAAAACTCCTACCTCCACAGTTGTAGAAAGTCGTGAAGGAAAATTGTTAGGGGCACAAATTGCTACTGATGGACAATGGAGGTTTCCCGAAATTGATAGTATTCCGAAGAAATTTGAAATTTGTCTTTTAACATTTGAAGATGCCTATTTTTATAAACATCCTGGCTTTAACCCTGTTTCTATGGCTAAAGCAGTTCGGGCAAATTTATCGGCGGGTAGAACGGTTAGAGGGGGAAGTACGATCACACAACAAGTCATTAGATTATCAAGAACTAAAAAGCGGTCTTACGGAGAGAAACTTATTGAATTGATCTTAGCGACAAGGCTTGAGTTGCGATATTCTAAAGAAGATATTTTAAAATTGTATGCCAGCCATGCGCCTTTTGGCGGCAATGTTGTTGGTTTAGACGTAGCTGCATGGCGCTATTTCGGTTTACGGCCTTATCAACTTTCTTGGGCAGAATCGGCAACCCTTGCTGTACTCCCCAATGCACCAAGTTTAATTTATCCAGGTAAGAATCAACAAAAGCTATTGAATAAACGAAATAGGCTACTTAAAAAGTTAATGCAAGAAAAGCATATTGATAGTTCAACTTATAAATTAGCGTTATTAGAAGAATTGCCGAAAAAACCATTTGCCTTACCTAAGGTTGCGCCTCATTTTGTACAACATATTTCAAATTTTGAAAAAGGAAAGCGAACTCGAAGTACGGTTGATATAAATTTACAGAAAAATGTAAATGCCATTGTTCAAAAGCACCATCAGGTTTTAGAACAAAATCAAGTACATAATGCGGCTGTAATCGTATTAGATGTAAAAACCCGTGGGGTATTAAGTTATGTTGGCAATGCAAATACAAGTAATGAACATCATAAAGATGTTGATATGGTACAGGCAAATCGTAGTACGGGTAGTACTATAAAGCCGCTTCTTTATGCGGCGATGCTTGATGCAGGCGAACTGCTACCTGAAATGTTGGTACCCGATATTCCCACGCAAATCGCAGGGTATACTCCAGAGAATTTCAATGAAAGTTATAGTGGCGCTGTTACAGCAAAAAGTGCTTTAGCTCGATCACTAAATATTCCCGCGGTTCGATTATTGCAATCATATGGACTACAAAAATTTCGAGATCAATTGAACTTTTTTGAACTCGGTGGATTAAATAAATCAGCAGATCACTACGGGCTCACATTAATTTTAGGTGGAGCAGAAAGTAATTTGTGGGATTTATGTAAAACCTATGCTAATTTTGCGGGTACATTGAACCATTTTAATGCGACTTCGAGTGAATATTTCAAGAATGAGTTCGTAGCACCTATTTTTAAAACCGACCAAGCAGTCAGTTTTGGTGAAAAAAGGGGTGAAAAGACCATTTTTGACGCAGCCAGCATTTACCTCACTTTTGCCGCTATGAAGGAGGTAAACCGACCTCAGAACGATGAATCTTGGCAGTTCTTCGATAGTAGCAAACAAATTGCATGGAAGACCGGAACTAGCTTTGGAAACAAAGACGCCTGGGCTATAGGAATCACAACCGACTATGTGGTCGGTATATGGGTTGGTAATGCTGATGGGGAGGGTCGCCCGAACGTTACAGGAGTATCAGCAGCAGCACCCATATTATTTGATGTTTTTGATGTGCTTCCTACCAGTAATTGGTTTAAAAAACCCTTTGACGAGTTTGTAGAAATTGAAGTTTGTGAACAAAGCGGATTTTTAGCTACTAAGATTTGCCCTACAAAAATTATAAGTATTCCAAAGAAAGAGAATTATGTAAAACCATGTGCTTTTCACCAACAAATTTATTTAGATGATAAACGTCAATTTAGGGTGAATTCTTCATGTGCAGACTTATCAATTGCAAACTCCAGTTCTTGGTTTTCGTTACCACCAATAATGGAGTTTTATTACAAAAGAACACATCCCTTATATAAACCCTTACCACCATTTCGAAATGATTGTATTCAAAACAATGATTCTCCAATGCAATTTATCTATCCTAAAAATGGAAGTCATATAGTATTGACTAGAAATTTTGAGGGTAATAAAAATGAATTGATACTTAAACTGGCTCATGCCAAACCAGAAACAGAGGTGTATTGGTATTTAGATGAGGAGTTTTTAAAGTTGACGAAAAATTTTCATGAAATTGGTGTAGTTCCTCCAGAAGGAAAACATCGAATTACCGCCGTCGATGACTTTGGCAATGAAGTTTTTATTAATATCACTATTGATTGACTTTAAGATAAAGAGGTCTTAATAAGAATACTGTATATTTAGCAAGCATAACTGTGCTACAATATGCTACTTTAGTTGTATATTAGTATTCTAAAATTTATTTCAATGGCATATATCATTTCATTAGATCAAGGTACTACAAGTTCAAGAGCTTTGCTTGTTGACGAAAGCGGGCAAATACAAGGGATGGTTCAAAAAGAATTTAAACAGATTTTTCCCAAATCTGGCTGGGTTGAACATGATGCCAATGAAATTCTTGAATCTCAACTAAGTGTTTTAGCAGAATTGATTAAAGATAAAAACGTCAACGCTTCCGACATAAAAGCTATTGGCATTACTAATCAAAGAGAAACAACTATTGTTTGGGATAAAAATACTGGCAAACCCATGTATAATGCGATTGTTTGGCAAGATAAGCGTACAGCTGATATCTGTGAACATATGACCCAAAGTGGACTTACAGAACATGTCCGAAAAACTACGGGTTTAGTAATTGATTCTTATTTTTCTGGAACTAAGGTGAAATGGATTTTAGACAATGTTGCTGGTGCGAAAGAGAAAGCTAAAAATGGTGATCTTTTAATGGGTACAGTTGATAGCTGGTTGGTTTGGAATATGACCAAACGTGCGAATCATGTTACTGATTATACGAATGCTTCAAGAACTTTGATTTACGATATTGTTAATCTAAAGTGGGATGATAAACTATTGAAGTTTTTAGGAATTCCGAAAAGCATGTTGCCAGAGGTAAAACCTTCATCGCATCATTTTGGTGATTATGAATTGGATGGAGTTAAAATTCCGATTGCCGGAATTGCCGGAGATCAGCAAGCGGCTTTATTTGGTCAAGCTTGTTTTAAAGAAGGTACTGCCAAAAATACCTATGGTACAGGGTGCTTCATGTTAATGAACACGGGAGAGAAGCCCACATTTTCAAAAAACGGTTTGTTAACCACCATTGGATACGGACTTGATGGTAAGGTAAACTACGCTCTTGAAGGCAGTATTTTTATTGCAGGTGCAGCAGTACAATGGTTGAGAGATGGTTTAGAATTGATAAAAGATGCTCGCGAAACAGAAGCATTGGCTGATTCTGTTGCTGGTGAGAATCCGGTTTATGTGGTGCCCGCTTTTGCAGGTTTAGGAGCACCGTATTGGGATATGTATGCGCGTGGAGCGGTTTTCGGACTAACTCGAGATACTGGTAAAGCACACTTAGCAAAGGCAACTTTAGAATCGTTAGCTTATCAAACGAAAGATATTTTAAAGGCGATGGAAGATGATTCGGGTATAGAGCTTGAAAATCTTCGTGTTGATGGTGGTGCATGTGCGAACAATCATTTAATGCAATTTCAAGCAGATATTTTAGATACCGAAGTGCATAGGCCAGAGGTTATCGAATCGACTGCGATGGGTGCAGCATTCTTAGCAGGCATTCAAGTAGGACTTTGGAAACAAGAAGATGTTGATCAAAACCGACCCATGAATCGAATATTCAAGCCCACATTCGATCGTGTTAAACGCAAACGTTTATATAGTAAGTGGCAAAAGGCTGTTGATCGTACCAAAGGCTGGGAAGAAATTTAGAAAAAATAAAAGTAAAATTACGCTGTGAAGAACATACTATTTTCAAATCAAAAGAGATCAAAAACGATCGATAAATTAGCCAAAGAGGAATTCGATTTGGTGGTGATCGGTGGCGGAATAACTGGAGGTGGAATCGCATTAGATGCTGCCTCAAGAGGGCTAAAAGTAGCCTTGGTAGAGAAGAACGATTTTGCTTCAGGCACAAGTAGTAAGTCTACCAAGCTAATTCACGGTGGATTGCGTTATTTAAAGCAGTTTGATTTTTGGCTAGTAAAAGAAGTAGGTTCAGAACGTGCTATTGTTCATAAATTAGCACCACACTTAGTACTTCCTGAAAAAATGTTGTTGCCTTTAATTGAAAATGGTTCTTATGGTAAGTGGTTAACTTCTATTGGGTTGAAGGTATATGATATTTTAGCTCAAGTAACTGGTGATGATAAGCGTAAAATGCTAGAAAAAAAGGAAGCGCTTAAACTAGAACCTTTGCTTCCTAAGAAAATATTGAAAGGTGCTGGCTATTACGCTGAATATAGAACAGATGATGCCCGTTTAACTATTGAAAATATCAAAACTAGTTTACAATTTGGTGCTCAAGCATTGAATTATGCCGCAGTTGAAGATTTTGAATATACAGAAGACAAAATTTCTGCTGTTAAAGTAAAAGACACTTTATCAGGACAAGATTTTGCAATTAAAACTAAATACGTGATAAGTGCGGCGGGTCCTTGGGTTGATGAGTTACGTACGGTAAATAATTCTAAAAAAGGAAAACGATTGCATCTTACAAAAGGGGTGCATTTAGTGTTTCCAAAAGAAAAACTTCCGGTGAAGCAATCGGTGTATTTTGATATTCCTGATGGGCGTATGATGTTCGCAATTCCGAGAGGAAAAGTAACCTACGTAGGTACTACTGATACGAATTTCAATCTTGATAAAGATAATGTGAGAACAGACTTGGCAGATGCTATTTACCTGTTATCTGCTGTAAACAATATGTTTCCAAAAATTAATTTAGAAATGAAAGATATTGTTTCTTCATGGGCTGGGCTAAGGCCTTTAATTCATGAGGAAGGAAAATCTGCCTCAGAATTATCTAGAAAAGATGAAATATTCACTTCAGAAACGGGATTGATAAGTATAGCGGGGGGTAAACTTACAGGCTACCGTAAAATGGCAGAACGAGTTGTAGACCGCATTGCTAAGAAATTGGAGGAAGAATATAATACAAAATTAAAAGATTGTTATACTGATAATATTCCGCTTACGGGAAATGTCGATTTTAGAAAATTCAAGCACGTAAAAAAATATATTGCGGAAATATATGATCGTATAAGTCCAGAAGGATTTACAGAGCATGATGCTTGGTTTTTGGTAACCAATTATGGCAAACAAACTGAAGTGGTTTTGCAGAAGTATGGTTCTTTAAATGATACCGATAAATATATTAGAATGGCAAAAGCAGAATTGCATTTTGGTATCGATTATGAAATGGTGCAAAACCCATTAGACTTCTTTATCAGAAGAACAGGTCGCTTGTATTTTGATATTGAAAGTGTTCGCACACTCATGGAACCTATTTTAGAGGAATTTAAAGATAACTACGGTGCTGATGCATCGCAATTATTACTTTGGAAAGAAGAATTAGAAAAACAGCTAGATGATCATTCGAATTTTTCGATGAATCGGGTTTAATCTAAAGCGTTAGTTAAATTTTTAAAAACTCGCTTTGTATTACCACCCTCATAAAGTACTTTGTAGACTGCATCTATAATAGGCGTTTTGACTTTTTTAGCAAATTTGGTTTTTTGCTCAAAAGCGGTTTTGGCGGCGTAGTAGCCCTCAGCAACCATTTTCATTTCCATTTGTGCGCTTTTTACGGTATAACCTTTGCCTATCATATTGCCAAACATTCGATTTCGGCTAAATGTAGAATATCCGGTTACTAATAAATCTCCTAAATAAGCAGAATTATTAATATTTCGCTTCATTTTGTGCACGCGTTTAATGTAACGGCCCATTTCACGAATGGCATTGCTCATTAATACACTTTGAAAATTATCGCCATAACCTAGTCCGTGATATATTCCTGCAGCTAAGGCGTAAATATTCTTAAGCATTGCTGCATACTCAGTACCAATAATATCATCTGAAGTTTTAGTTTTAATGTAATGACTTTTAAGGTTAGTAGCAACCAATCTTGCTATGTTTTGATCAGCACTAGCAATAGTTAGATAAGACAAGCGTTCTAAAGCCACTTCCTCTGCATGACATGGCCCTGTAATTACTCCGATATGCTCAAAGGGAATTTGATAATTAAAATGAAAATGCTCACCAATAATTAATCCGGTTTCAGGTACGATTCCTTTAATAGCAGAGAAGACTATTTTATCATGTAAACTTTCAGTAATTTTTAGAAGTTCTCCTTCTAAAAAGGCAGACGGAATGGCAAAAATCAATATTTCTGCCGCAGCAATGACCTCATTGATATCGTCAGTAAGCTCTAATTGCTCGGTATGAAACTCAACAGAGCTAAGGTAGTTAGGGTTGTGCTTTTCTCTAATTATATATTCAATGGCATCTGAGTTACGCATATACCAACCTACTTTGGCTTGATTTTCAGTCAACATTTTCACTATGGCAGTAGCCCAGCTTCCTCCTCCTAAAACAGCAAATTTAGTTTCTTTTGACATGTATTCTAATTAGTAATACAAAACTAATGATTTAATAATCTAAATACTTAACACCTCATTATCAAATAGTTAAAAACAATGGCATGTATTTTGTTTAATATGATATGAATTTAAAATCAGATAGTTATGAAGGCAAAACTACTTTTAGGATTAATCATAATGGGTTCATTATTGACTTCTTGTTATGTGCAACCAATTATTGAAGATGATTTTATTGAAGCCTCAGCCTTAAATACAGATCAGGTGTTACAGTCTTATGACTTATGGTATGTTGATATTAATGCTACGGAAGGAAATGGAGAAGTACCTTTTTTACAACGCGCCTTTACAGTTTCTTTTGTAGATGGGGTGCTATATGCCAACAACAATATTGTGGGTATAGGTAAAACCGGAAATGGTTTCGGAATTGATGTGGGTAGTTACGCTACACTACGTGGTACGGTTGAAGTAAATCACGATATAGATGGCCTTTGGCTACTAGATATTTATGCAGTAAACAACAATACTATTGAAATTAGAGACTCTCGTTCAGGTACCTCCTACTTTTTAAACGGGTATCAGACAAATAGCTTTGACTATAATTTTGTTTTTTACGATAACATCGATTATTTCATTCAAGAGTACGATGCATGGGAAAAAATTTATACTAGTGAGACAGGTGCTTTAAATGACTTTGATGAGGAGAATTATATACAGTTTAATCCGGATTTCTTTCGATCTTCAATTGATGCCAATGGAACACCAATAACTTCGCTTCAATGGGATTTTGAAGGCGATTACCAGGTGTATAACGTAGAAAACGATGAAACGCTTAAAACTTTAACACTTGCTTACGATACTGTGGGCAATGATTACTTTGAACTCTACGTTATTAATGACAGTACGATAGAGCTGTATCATCCATCAAGTGAAACGGTATATGAATTTAAAGGAAGAGGATATCAGCAGTACTTAAAATCGGGAAAGAGCTCGATAGATAAGAAAAGAACAAAATCTACAAATCCTACAATGCAGGTAAAACGAAGTAGAAAGAAATAAAGACTTTTTGGTTGGTTATTTAGTTAGAAAACCCCTTGAACATTTTGGTCAAGGGGTTTTTTCTTTTTTAGTTTTGGCATGTACATGCCGCGTTCTAAATGCTGATGGATTTTCAGACGTAATTTTTTTGAATGTTCTATTGAAATACGAAAGACTTTCAAAACCACAAGCAAAACAGGTTTCACTAATATTTTTGCCCATTAACAACAAACGTTTTGCTTGACTAATTCTGTATTGGTTTATAAAATTCACGAAGGTGCTGCCAGTTGCTTTCTTAAAATATCGGCAAAAAGCAGGCTTACTTAAATTACATAAACTAGCTACGGTATCTAGCGTAATTTTGGTGTGGTATTGTTCGTCAACGAGAGCATAAATTTTGCGTAGACGAGTCTGTTCTTTTGTGCTGAATCGATTTACAAAAGGTTGTTTATGTAGCAACTCAAATTCTTTACTCTGTGCTAGTTTTTTTAAAATTTGTAGCGATTGCATGAAGAATTCAAAAGGTGAAAGTTGGTGTAGTTTTTTCATCAACTCACCAATTTCATTTTTTGTAGAACCTTTAAATGCGATGCCGTATTTTGACAATTCAAGCAAGTAATCTAAACTTTGTAATTCTGGATATTCGGCAACAAATTCTTCTCGAAAAGAAGCCTTAATATGAAGCACTTCTTTTTGATATGTTGATGTGACGCCATAGTCAAAATTGAGGTGAGGAATGTTGGAACCGATCAACACCAAATCGCCATTTTCAAACTGAGAAATGTGATTGCCAACATGTCTTGTAGCAGACGCTCCCTCAATATAAACTAGCTCAAATTCAGGATGAAAATGCCAATAGAACAAATGATTCAGTTTCGGATTATGTAACAAACGAAACGGACTTTTTGAATTAGGGGCAATATTTTCAAGTTGAATCTTCATTAAGAGCAAGACAAAATTAGCCCTAAATATTAATTTTTAGATTAAAAGTATCAATATAGTACAAATTAAGATCAATTTTATGGTAGAACATAAAAGAATGGAAGATTAGATTTATAGTATCAAAATTACAAACAGCTTAAACTTTACTACTATGGAAGATCAGCATGGAAAAATTGAAATAGCAAACAAAGCTCATAAAGAAATTCCAGGAAACCCTTCATTAGCAACAAGCAGTAAACTGAAATTAAATGATCGATCAAATAGAAAACAATTGCGCCTTTTAAGTGAAGAAGATTGGAATTTTTGGAAGTATAATGGGTACATCGTCATCAAAAATGCTGTGCCAAAAAAACAAGCAAAAGCAACGGCAGATTTCATTTGGGAGTTTGATGAAAAAGACCCTAACAATTCTGAAACTTGGTATGCACCTCCAAGAGCAGAAATGCAAATGAAAGAACTAACTGGAACCGGAATGGTTGAGGTATACAATCATCAAAAATTATGGAATAATAGACAAATGCAAAAAGTTTACGATGCGTTTGTAGATGTGTGGGGTACTGAAAAATTATGGGTAACTATTGATCGTGCGAATTTGAATATTCCGCAGCGATCAGCAACTAATAAAAATGGTTTTATTCACTGGGATTATGACCCAGAAACAAAACCTCAAAATGTGCAAGGAGTTTTGGCCCTAACCGATCAAACAGATGAAAACATGGGTGGTTTTCAGTGTATTCCATGGTTATACAGAAACTATGATTCTTGGAAGTTGACCCAACCCGAAGACCGAGACCGTTTTCAACCCGATATTTCAGATTTGGAAGACAAAATCGTAAAAGTAAAAATGGAAGCTGGTGACTTGTTGATTTTCAATAGTACGGAACCTCACGGAATACGTCCAAACAAATCAAAAGATAAAGTTCGCGTGGCACAGTATATTTCAATGATGCCTGCCGAAGAAGAAAACGAAGAATTACGACAATGGCGTATTAATTCATGGAGAAATAGAATTGCTCCTGAAGGTTACGCATTTCCGGGTGATCCTCGAAATTGGGAACAAACCAAATACGAAACAGCTACATTAACACCTTTAGGAGAGAAGTTATTGGGTTTAAAAAACTGGTAACTTGCTATATGCTAAATAATTAGTGAGTTTGTGGTCAAACAGATTATTAGTGGTATTTTTGCGCCCTTAAAATGACCAGGCATGAAAAAGTATTTAAACCTTTTCGATTTCAAACAAAAAGTTGATTACAAAACGGAAATTTTATCAGGGCTAACAGTAGCCTTAGCTTTGGTACCAGAAGCTATTGCCTTTGCTTTAATTCCTGGTTTTTCTCCGCTTACCGGGTTGTACGCTGCTTTTGTTTTGGCATTAATTACTTCAATATTTGGAGGTCGCCCAGGTATGATTTCTGGTGCTACAGGTGCAGTGGCCGTAATTTTCATCGGCCTTATTTTAGAATTAAAGCGAAACTTTCCGGGTATTGAGCCCGAAACCATTTTGAATTATGTCTTTGCTACTGTGATAATTGCAGGCTTACTTCAAATAGGTGCAGGCTTGCTTCGTTTGGGTAAATTCATTCGTTTGGTACCACACCCGGTAATGTTTGGGTTTGTAAACGGGTTAGCGATCATCATATTTATGGCACAGTTTCCTAACTTTTACGAAAAAGGTACAGACAATTTGTTAAGTGGTTCAGCGATGTATATCATGCTAGGTTTAACCCTCTTAACCATGTTAATCATTTGGGGGCTTCCTAAATTAACGAAAGCGGTTCCTTCTTCTTTGGTTGCTATTGTCGTTGTATCTGCTATTGTAATTGGTTTTGGAGTAGAAACTCTTACTGTTGCTGACACCATGAAAGCTGGCGAAACTATAAAAGGCGGATTTCCCCCCTTATCTATTCCACAGATACCATTTACTTTAGAGACTTTTAAAATCATTTTTCCTTTTGCCGCGATAGTTGCGGGTGTTGGTCTAATTGAAAGTTTGCTTACCCTTAATATTATTGATGAAATCACAGAAACAAGAGGAAGCGGAAATAGAGAATGTGTTGCTCAAGGTACTGCCAATATATTATCTGGTTTCTTATCTGGTATGGGTGGTTGTGCAATGATCGGCCAAAGTTTGATCAACACATCATCTGGTGCAAGAGCCCGACTTTCAGGAATAACCGCTGCTGTTATGCTTTTAGTTTTTATCATGTTTGGTTCTAGCTTAATTGAGCGCCTACCAATGGCTGCACTTGTGGGACTTATGTTTATGGTTGCCATTGGAACTTTTGAATGGGCAAGCTTTAAGACTTTTCGTAAAATGCCAAATTCAGATGTAATCGTTATGATTTTAGTAACCTTGATTACTGCAATTACGCACAACTTAGCGGTTGCAGTTTTATTAGGTGTCGTTATTTCAGCATTGGCCTATTCTTGGGAGAATGCAAAACGTATTCGAGCAAGAAAACATGTAGATGAAAACGGAGTAAAATACTACGAAATATATGGCCCGTTATTTTTTGGTTCAACCACTGCTTTTGGCGAAAAGTTTGATGTTTTAAATGATCCTGAAGAGGTGATTATTGATTTTAAGGAAAGCCGAGTGGCTGATATGTCAGGTATAGAAGCTTTAAATAGAATAACAGAACGCTATGCAAAAGCAGGTAAGAAAGTTCATCTGAAACATTTAAGCAAAGATTGCATTATGCTTTTAGAAAGCGCAGAAGATATCATAGATGTGAATGTTTTAGAAGACCCTACTTATAAAGTAGTTGTAGATCGCGTAAAAAAGCTTGATGATTCTGAACCAGAACGCCCATTTAATCTTTGGGAGCTTTAAAAGAAAACTAGGCTTTTTTCTTTTTTGATTTTCTGCTGTAGCTGCCTGACCAGCCTATCCAATTTAAAAGTGATATTTGTTTTTGAATTCTTAAGGTTTTGGTTTCTAAAACAGCCTCTTTCGATAATTTTGATGGATTGTCTTTCATGATTGATGATTTTAAAGTACTCTTTTCTTTAAAGACGATCAACTTTCAAAAAGAAGGAAATTTTTATGTTAAATTTTCAAATAGTTAATTTAACTGTCTGATTTTTAAACTAATAATTATTTAATTAGCGTGATTTTTGAATAAATAAGGGATTATTCATAAAAGCTTAATAATAAAAAACCCGATGCTTCAATCAGGTTGAAGCATCGGGTTTTTTATATAGTTTATAATATTAGAGCGTTCTTAAATATTCTGCAACTGAACGAGTTTCGTCTTCACTTAAGTTTTGGTTTAACATAATCGCATTATTGTACTCTTTCAATAGAGCCTTAGCTATAGGGTCTTCTTTTAGCATTTTATCAGGATTAGATATCATGTTCATCACCCATGCCGGACTTCTACGCTCATAAACCCCTTTTAAAGCAGGGCCAATCATACGTTGTTCTGCCATATGGCATGCCGTACAGATTGCGCTAAATTTTGCCTCTCCAGCAGCAGCAAAATCGGCATCTATTGCCTCTGGAAAAGTGATATCCTTAAAAGGACCAACACCATCATTGTCCATATCAACAGGAATTCCTTCTGAAGTAGTTTCAGCTTTTACCTCCTTTTTAGCTCGGTTCATTTCAAAACCTTCTTTTTTCTCTTCTTTTTTTGATTCGCCACAGCTGAATAATAATCCGCCTATAGCTAGTACTGCAAGTAATTTTTTCATTTAAGCTGAATTTCTTGCCGAAGAATATTCGGCATTGGTTTTTAATAAGCTACTAATATAATAAATAGCAATATTTAAACCTCTTCATTAAAGAAATTAATCGCTCTTTTTTCGGTATAAGTAATATTTTGCCTGCCGTAAAACCCAACATGTCCTCCGTATTTTGGGGTTTCTAAATATAGGTTTGTATTTTGTTTTGCTGCTTCATAAGGGTAGCATTCAGGGCCTAAAAAAGAATCATTTTTAGCATTTATGATAAGTACAGGTAACTGAATTTTTGCTAAAAATGGTAAACAACTACAGCTATTATAATAATCTAACGCATCATGAAAACCGTGTGCTTTGCTTGTATAAATGTCATCAAAATCTTTTAGGGTTATTACCTTTTTGACGTCATCAAGGGTGATTTTATCAGGAAATAGTTGTTGCTTTTTTTTTAGTTTGCCAACTAGGTTTTTTTTGAAGCGCAAAGCATAAGCTATATTTTTGGTTTTTAATAATTCTTTGCAAGAACTATGTAAATCGCACGGAACCGAAATACCTATGGCAGCCTTTATTTCTTTTGCAATAGTTCGATCTTCACCTAAATATTTCAAAGTTAAATTTGCACCAAGACTAAAGCCTTTTATATAAATTTCAGTATATTTTTTTGTTTGAAGAATATATTGAACCAATGCATCTAGGTCTTCAGTAGCTCCAGAGTGATATGAACGAAAGAGACGATTGGTCTCTCCACTACAAGATCGCAGATTTAACGCGCAGACATCAAATTCATTTTCATTAAAAATTTTAGCACTACCAAGAACATAGGCCCTTTGAGCATTACCCTCTAAACCGTGAATAAGAATAACTACCCTGTTAGTAATCTTACTGGAATAGCTCCAATCTAAATCTAAAAAATCTCCATCTGATAATTCAATTCGCTCTCTTTTTTGCTCAATCGGACTAATTTTTCGCCATAACCCGTTATAAATAGTTGAAAAATGAGATTTTTTGAAAAGAAATGGCGGATTGTATTCTGAGGGTAGTATTGGCATTAAAAAAATAATAGACGTTAAAACTATGCAGTATCATAGCAATTTTAAAAATACAATAAAGATTAGGAATGACTTCGTAAGCAGCATTGACATTCTATTTCTTTATTGTAAATTTAAGAATGGCAGTTACCATTAAAAAGTGCGAGCACTTAAAAGCGATTACGGAATTTAAGAAAGCAGAAACGAATGCCTGTGAAGAATGTCTTAAAATAGGATCACAATGGGTACACTTAAGAACTTGCCAAAGTTGTGGAGTTACACTGTGTTGTGATAGTTCTCCCCAGCAGCATGCAAGCAAACACGCAAAATCATTAAAGCACCCCGTTATTATCTCTGCTGAACCAAACGAAAGGTGGATGTGGTGCTATGAACACGAATTAATGACTATATATTAGAAAATGACAGATTCAAGATTTCCAGAACTTACCCAACGACAGATTTCCATTTTGAAAGAGCATGGTCAATTGGAAACCTTTGATGAAGACACGCGAATTTTTTCAATAGGAGATTTACTTTATGACTTTTTTGCGGTACTGGAAGGGGAAATTTGCATTATAGATTCTTCGAATAATAACACGGAAGTGGTGGCGCTTCACAAGAATGAGTTTTCAGGCGATAGCAGCATGTTATCGAATCGAAGTGCTCAATTTAACGGTATAGCAAAAGAGGGAACAACCGCCATTCGGTTAAGTCCTTTGCAATTGCGCCGGGTAATCACCCAGCACAGCGACATTAGTGATATTTTGCTGAACGCATTTTTGGTACGTCAAGAAATGGTTCTTAATGAAATTAGCGGAGGAATGAAATTGATTGGCTCTGGTAATTCTAAAGAAACCTATGCGATTCGTGATTTTATGGATAAGAATCACATTTGGTACAATTTCATGGATATCGAAAGTTCTGAAGAAGCGAAAGACCTGTTATTAAACTTCAACCTAGTCACCGACGACCTTCCCATTTTAATTACAAGTGATTCCAAAGTATGTAAGAAGCCATCCTTAGATGCTGTTGCTAGAAATTCAGGAGTGTTGATGGATTTTGAAGACAAGGTTTTTGATTTACTTGTCATTGGTGCTGGTCCGGCGGGCTTAGCTGCTAGCGTTTATGCAGCTTCTGAAGGGTTGAATGTTGTTACCATTGATAGCACTGCACCTGGTGGTCAAGCAGGTAAAAGTTCTAAAATTGAAAATTACCTAGGGTTTCCTACGGGAATTTCAGGAAGTGATTTAGCTAATAAGGCCTATGTGCAAGCACAAAAATTCGGATGTAATATTTCGATTCCGCATAAAGCTAATAGCATTACACATAAGGGGGAATATTTTGTACTCTGTGCCACAAACGGGAAAGAAATAAAATCTAAGGCTTTAATGGCTGCTACAGGAGCTAGTTATAGCAGACTTCCTATTGAAAATATTGAAAAGTATGAGGGTAGCGGCGTCTATTATTCCGCAACCGGTATGAATGCTAGCTCGTGTAAAAATGAGATTGTAGGAGTCGTTGGTGGTGGAAATTCTGCTGGGCAAGCTGCTTTGTTTTTGGCAGATCATGCCGAAGAAGTTCATGTCATTTTACGTGGTGGAGATTTGGGTTCAAAAATGAGCAATTATCTAGTGCAGCGTATTGAAGCTGCACCAAATATTCATGTACAACTCTTTACCGAAGTCAAAACTTTAAAAGGGCAACATCATTTAGAGTCTGTTGTTTTAGAGAATAAATCAGGGGAATCAGTTGAAATGACGATGACCAACTTATTTACTTTTATTGGTGCAAAACCAGGTACTGAATGGCTGAAAGGTTTGGTGGCGACTGATGAAAAAGGATTTATCTGTACGGGTCTAGGTATAAAGGAGGAAGATTTATACACCTGCGATATTTTCCGAACTAGAAAACCCCAATCTTTAGAAACAAGTATTCCGGGTTTCTTTGCGGTGGGTGATGTTCGAAAAGGCTCGGTAAAGCGAGTTGCTTCAGCCGTAGGTGAAGGCTCAATGGCCATTAGCCAGGTGCATCAATTTTTAGGAGAATTAAGTGCTCAAAAATCGGTTGAGGCCTAATACCTTATTTAGGGTATACTTCCAGAATTTTAATTTGTGCTTCAATAGCACTTTTAAATTCTGACTTTAGGTCGTTCACTAGTTCTGCAACTGGCACAGAATTTTCAATTAAAGCAGATCCTTGTCCGGCAGACCATATCGTTTTCCATGCTTTTGCTTCGGTATTTAGCTCTTTTCCAAAATCTATTTTAGTATCCTTTTTCAAATCTTCTTCAGTGATTCCAGCAGCTTTCAAACTCGCGCCTAAGAAGTTCGCATGAACTCCTGAAATGGAAGCAGTGTATACTACATCACTTGCGCCAGCATCGATAATCATCTTTTTATATTCTTCAGGTGCTTTAGCTTCATCCGTATTTATAAATCGAGTTCCCATATAAGCGATATCGGCTCCCATTTGCATGGCGGAAGCAATATCTCTGCCTGTACTTATACAGCCAGAAAGAATGATAGTTTTGTCAAAGAACTTTTTGATTTCAGCTACCAAAGTCATTGGGTTAATGGTACCTGCATGACCACCAGCCCCTGCGGCTACGAGAATGAGACCGTCAACCCCAGCTTCTGCAGCTTTTTCAGCATGACGCTTTTTAATAATATCGTGAAAAACAAGCCCACCATAACTATGAATGGCATCTACAACCGTTGATACGGCACCTAAAGATGTTATAATTACAGGAACCCTATGTTTTACGCACAATTTCACATCAGCCTCTAGCCTAGGGTTTGTAGGGTGAACAATTAGATTAACCCCAAATGGTGCTGCCTTTTTACCTGTTTCTGCTTCAAATTTTTGTAATGCCGTTTTTATTTCAATAAGCCATTCTTCAAAACCTTCACTAGTTCTTTGATTGAGTGCTGGAAAAGTTCCAACAATTCCGTTTTTACAACATTCGATAACCAGTTGAGGTCCTGAAATTAAAAACATGGGAGCGGCCATGGCCGGTAGAGAAAGGTCTTTTATGAAAGAAGGTTTAGTGCTCATCGTTAAAAATTTACGTCAATTAAAAAATAGCTATACTTAAATAGCCTATCAAAACTACTATTTTTTAACGAATATTATGCATGCATAATAAATTATACCTGAAGATTATTAAAGGGTGGAGTTTTAAAATAAAAATAATTAAGGTGTAAGAACTACCTGTTATTACGTTTTTTAAGCCTCCCTTTTAATATGTAGACAACAATATTTGCCGTAAGAATTATGGCTGTTATACCGATAAAATAGCTTATTGAATTCATGCTTCCTAATTTTGGGTCTAACAAAACTGTTATAAGATTAGGGGATATACTGAGGATTCAAAAGTTTATAAAAGGTTGCTTTTAAAAGTGATATTTTTTGAAATTAATTTGATTTTATTTTTTTACTTGCCAAATACACTCCTAATAAGACAAGGCAAGCTGCAATGATTTTTACAGTGGTTAAACCATCCTGCCCGGTAGCAACTGCATAAATAATTCCGATTAAGGGTTGTAGATAAATAAATGCGCTAACGGTTGAAGCTTTCAATTGGGTAAGCGCAAAAACATTAAAAAGATAAGTACAAAAAGTGGTTCCTACCACAACAAAAACTATTTTCCATAGGGCTTCAAAAGGTAAATTTGGCCAATCGATGGCAATAAGTTCATGATATCCGAAAGGAAGACAAATAAGAATTCCTAAAGAAAATAACCATTTCATAAAGGTAAACGGGTGGTATTTGTCAATAAGAATTTTGGCGACGATCAAATAAGAGCCAAAGAAAATAGCATTCAATAAAATATAGAAGTTACCTAGAGGAATGTTGGGGGCATCTTGTCGTACTTCATTTCCAAAAACAATTAAACCTATCGCACCGGCGAGTCCGATAATAATTCCGATAATTTTGCGAGTGGTTATTTTCTCTTTTATGACTATGGCGGAAAGCAATAAAACGATTACAGGAGTAATGGTAATGATTACAGCACTATTGATGGGTGTAGAGAGGGCTAAACCTTTAAAAAAAGAAAGCATATTAATGCCCATACCAAGAATCGCACACGTAATTATTCTTAAGTAGTCTTTTTTATGAATTTTTTCTTTAGGTCCGAAAAAGGAAATCATCCAGAATAATACAGCAGCTCCGATAACACGCAGCATAATAAAACCATAAGGTTGCACATACAGTGGCATGACCCCTTTAGCAATACTATGGTTAAAACCATAAATGGTGGTGGCGCCTATCGCTGCTAATATAGCAAGCGTTCGTAAATTCATGAATGAACAGCTGCTTTAGCGGCTTCAATAACTTTTTTACTATTTCCAATAAAAATTTGATCATCAACAACAACTACAGGTCTTTTTAAAAATGTATAATGTTCAAGAATTAAACTTTTATAATCTATTTCTGAAAGTTGTTTTTCATGTAGACCTTTCTGTCTAAATAGTCTGGCTCTTTTGCTAAAGAGCGCCTCGTAACTATCGCTTAATTCATGCATCGCTATTAATTGACCTTCTGTAATGGGTTCTGTTTTAATATCTTGATATTCACAAGTGCTCGGCAAATCAAGTTCTTTGATGATACGTTTACAGGTATCGCAGGTGCTAAGATGATATATTTTCATAGTTATGTGTTTTCTTAATCTTTGAAATTCAGAAATATAGGTAATCGATATAATTTTTAGGAACCACAAAGAAACCGATTTCACCTGAATTGTACTATTTTTAGCGAACCGTAAAAAATGGAAACCATGAAAAGTGTTTTAGAACAAACCCTTCAAATTAGAAAAGGGTTTTACCATATTTTAAAGAGTACGCCACGCGAAGAACTTTTGAAAATTCCAGAAGGTTTTAATAACAATATATGGTGGAATATTGCTCATGTTGTTTCTACTCAACAAGCGTTAGTATATGCCTTAAGTGGTAATAAAATACAAATACCTCAAGAGCTGAAAGACAAGTTTAAAAAAGGAACCATTCCTGATGGCACTGCAACAGATGAAGAGATTGAACAGGTAAAAGCATTGTTGTTTTCAACAATTGAAAAAACTATTGAGGATTATGACAAAGGTCTGTTTTCTAATTATAAGGACTATACCACGAGTGCAAATGTGACTTTAACATCTGCGGAAGACGCTATTTCGTTTAACTTTTTTCACGAAGGATTGCATTACGGCAGTGTTTTAGCACTACGTAGAGCGGTAAAAGTTAATGCTTAAGACTTTGGTTTAATACTTAAAAACTGTTTTACTTGGGAATGAGAAACGGTCATTTCTATGGTTCCATCAGCATATGATGCTACCTCATACGGGTTATAAATAAGTACTAACCCCTCGGTATCAAAACCCATGTTTTCTGGAAGATGAAAGGAGTCATTTTCAAACATAAAACCGGTAGCATTAATTGGTTTGTCTTGAGGTATTTTTTCTTTTTTTCTGAATTGAGTTTCAACAAACGACCGGAAATCTTCTTCATTTTCAAAAAGCTCATTGTTTTCTAATTCGAGTGCATGTTGCTTATCAAAATTCAAAAACTGTTTTGAAGTATACCCATGAGCTCCTCCAGTAAAAATATAGGTATCTAACGCTATGGTTAAAAAGTTGTCATCTTCAAAAGTTACTCGACCTGTAATAGTTGCTTCCCAAGGGGTACTTTCATCATTATAAAGTTTTTGCAATTCCAAATATCCATTTTTAAAAGAAGTGATTGCGCTTTGAATGGTAGATACTTCGTCTGCATCATCATATTGTAACAAAGAAATAACCTCTTCTCGAAGTGCAATATTGATGGTTTTTGCGAATTTAGTTTGATCTATAGCATTGGGTAGTTGAATAGCTACTTTGGGGCATGAAGCACATATTTCATCTTGAATAGTGGTGGTATCAAATGTAAGATTGTTGTCATTGTTACAACCAATAAGTAATAAAATAAAAGCGTAAATGAAGTATTTCATTGTAAATTGAAGTAAAGATGGGGCATCATTGTATGCTTTCAAAGATAACGATACATTTGTAAGTATAATTAAACATTTTGAGCGAAAAAAAGTTAAAATTCAACAGTAAAACTATTCACGGCGGTCAAGAACCAGATGCTGCCTATGGTGCGGTTATGCCACCAATTTATCAAACTTCTACTTACGCTCAATCAACACCTGGCGGGCATAAAGGTTTTGAATATTCTCGAAGTGCTAATCCTACGCGAACGGCTTTAGAGAAGTCATTGGCCAGTATCGAAAATGGGCATTACGGATTGGCATTTGCTAGCGGCTTAGCAGCAATTGATGCTATAATTAAATTACTTAATCCTGGTGATGAGGTACTTTCTACAAATGACCTATACGGAGGTAGTTACCGTTTGTTCAAACAAATTTTTGAAAAATACGGTATTAAATTTCAATTTGTCGGTATGCAAAACGCAGCTGATATGGAGCCATATATAAACGAGAATACAAAATTAATTTGGGTAGAAACGCCTACGAACCCAATGATGAATTTAATCGATATTAAAGCAGTAGCTCAATTGGCTAAAAGGCACAAGTTATTGTTAGCTGTTGACAATACTTTCGCTACACCTTACCTACAATTGCCCTTAGATTTAGGGGCAGATATTGTTATGCATTCTGCTACAAAATACTTAGGTGGTCATAGTGATGTGGTAGTTGGTGCTTTAGTAGTAAAAGATAAAGAACTAGCAGATAAACTATATTTTATTCAAAATGCTAGTGGTGCAGTTTGCGGTCCGATGGATAGTTTTTTAACCTTACGCGGAATAAAAACACTTCATGTGCGTATGCAACGACATTGTGAAAATGGAAAAGCGATAGCTACCTATTTAGCAAAGCATCCTAAAATTGAAAAAGTTTTTTGGCCGGGGTTTGAAGATCATCCTAACCATGAGGTGGCGAAAAGCCAAATGAAAGATTTTGGCGGAATGATTTCATTTATTCCAAAAGGAAGTAGTTATGAAGATGCGATTAAAATTGTGGAAAAACTTCAAATATTTACCCTTGCAGAATCGTTAGGAGGTGTAGAAAGTTTAGCAGGTCACCCAGCTAGTATGACACATGCAAGTATACCAAAAGAAACGCGTGAAAAAGGTGGTGTTGTTGATGCTTTAATTCGATTAAGTGTTGGTATTGAAGATGTAGCAGATTTAATATCAGACCTAGAACAGGCAATCGGTTAAATTTTATCAAATTTTTAAAATAATAGGTGTTAAATTATAATAATAACATAATTTTGCCGCTATATTCTAAATTCAATAAAAAAAACAATTTATTCGTAAGAATTTATGGACGCAAAAATGCAAGCAAAAATCGATGGATTTATGGATGAGGTTCGATCAAGAAATGGTCATGAACCTGAATTCATTCAAGCGGTACAAGAAGTAGCAGAAACTGTTATTCCGTATATCGCCAGAAAAAAAATATACAGTGGCAAGAATATTTTGTTGCGTATGGTCGAACCTGAAAGATTACTTTCTTTTAGAGTTTCATGGGTTGATGATAAAGGTGAAATTCATGTAAATCGAGGTTATCGAATTCAAATGAACTCGGCAATAGGGCCCTATAAAGGTGGTTTACGCTTTCACCCTTCAGTTAACGCAAGTATTTTAAAATTCTTGGCATTCGAACAAGTCTTTAAAAACAGTTTAACTACCCTGCCAATGGGCGGAGGTAAAGGAGGGTCAGATTTTGATCCGAAAGGTAAATCTGATGATGAAATTATGCGTTTTTGCCACGCTTTTATGACAGAATTAAGTCGTCATATAGGACCAAATACTGATGTGCCAGCAGGTGATATTGGTGTTGGAGCACGAGAAATTGGCTTTTTATTCGGTATGTACAAAAAGATTAGAAATGAATTTACAGGGGTATTAACTGGTAAAGGTCTTTCTTGGGGCGGGTCTAAAATTCGACCTGAGGCAACTGGTTATGGTACTGTTTATTTTGCACAAAGCATGCTTGGTACAAAAGACGATAGTATGGAAGGTAAAACTGTTGCTATTTCTGGTTCAGGAAACGTTGCTCAATTTGCAGCAGAAAAGGTATTACATTTAGGTGGTAAAGTTGTTACACTTTCTGATTCTTCTGGTTACATATATGATGAAGATGGTATTGATGAAAAGAAACTAGCCTATGTTATGGATTTAAAAAATAACAAGAGAGGAAGAATTTCTGAGTACGCAAGCAAATACAAATCTGCAAAATTCGTAAAAGGCGGTAATGTATGGGAAATAAAATGTGATGTTGCTTTACCATGTGCTACACAAAATGAGTTAGATGGCAAAAGCGCAAAAATGTTGCTCAAAAACAAATGTATTTGTGTTGCAGAGGGTGCGAACATGCCGTCAACCCCTGAAGCAATTCATGCATTTCACGAAGCCAAAATATTGTTTGCTCCCGGTAAGGCTTCAAATGCGGGTGGTGTTGCTACCTCAGGTTTAGAAATGTCACAGAATTCATTGCGTATTAGTTGGACACGTGAAGAAGTTGACGATCGCTTAAAGGGAATTATGAGTGATATTCATGATTCGTGCATCGAATACGGTAAAGACAAAGATGGATATTGCAATTACGTTAAAGGGGCAAATATTGCCGGTTTCGTAAAAGTTGCTGACGCCATGCTAGCGCAAGGTGTTATTTAAAAGTTTAATCGTAGAAATACTAATAAATAATGTAAACCTGTTAAGTTCAAAACTTAACAGGTTTTTTAGTTAAGGATGGTAGCAATCTTTATAAGACATTCGAAAGCAATGTTGGTGCCTCCTATTTTTAAAAGTTATCTTTGTTGAAAACCACACCTGCTTCATGCAAGTAACCACAAAAGCCATCGTTGTCACCTCTTTAAAGTATGGAGATTCAAGTCTCATTACTAAAGTTTTTACAGCATCTGACGGCTTGAAATCGTATTTGTTAAAAGGGATTTTAGCCTCAAAAAAAGGGAAGCTAAAACCAGCTTATTTTCAACCATTATCACAGTTAGAAATAGTTGCTACACATAAGAATAAAGGAACTTTAGAGCATATTAAAGAAGTCAAAGTGAATTATCATTACCAAACGCTTCACACTGATATTGCCAAAAATTCAATGACTTTGTTTTTGGCAGAAATGCTAGCAAACAGCATTCATGAAGAAGAACAGAATGATGAGCTATTTGCTTTTCTTGAGGCCACTTTTCAATGGCTTGATTCTCATGACGAAATAGCCAATTTTCATCTTCGATTTTTACTTGTTTTAACACGGTACTTGGGTTTTTATCCTGATACTAATCATATGAATACGAGTTATTTTGATTTGCTTGAAGGAGCTTTTGTTAAAACCCCTTCTTTAAATCCAATGGTGACAGGAGAAAATCTTATTTATTTTAAAACAGTGTTGGGCACAAATTTTGATGCCATACATGAGATCAAAATGAGTAAAACAAACCGACAAGAACTCTTAAAATCTTTGGTGCTTTATTACGAGTTGCATTTACAAGGATTCAGAAAACCGAAGTCTCTTGCCATTTTAAATGAAGTTTTTAGCTAGCTTGAATATGATGAGGCGTATTTTTTTGTGCATTTTGTTTCTTTTTTCTCTGATGCTTTCAGCTCAAGAGGTTGTTGTTTTAGATCTTGACACCAATGAACCCATTATCAATGTAGCTGTTTTTAATGCTGATAAGTCAAAAACGGTACTATCAGATTTTGACGGAAAATGTGATTTAACTGTTTTTGATGCTAATGAAAGAATCACTTTTAAACATTTGAGTTATGAGGTTCGTAAAGCTACCAAAGCGCAAATTCTAAAACAGCGATCGCAGCTATTTATGATTTTAAATGCTGAGCAACTTGATGAGGTTGTAATGTCATTATCAAAATGGGAACAACAAAAGAAAGATGTTCCTAATAAAATTGCAACTTTTGATGCGCGAGATATAGCGTTTTCAAATCCTCAAACTGCGGCAGACCTACTGCAAAATAGTGGTAAAGTTTTTGTTCAAAAAAGTCAAATGGGAGGTGGCAGCCCAATGATTCGAGGTTTTGCTACTAATAGATTGTTGCTTTCAGTTGATGGGGTACGAATGAATAATGCCATTTTTAGAGGGGGAAATATTCAGAATGTAATTTCTATTGATCCTTATGCTATTAAAAACACCGAAGTAATTTTTGGTCCAGGGTCTGTAATTTATGGTAGCGATGCTATTGGAGGTGTAATGAATTTTTACTCAAAAAAAGCAGAATTTTCGTTATCAGATAGTTTATCAGTCAGTGGCAATATTAATTATAGAATTGCAACTGCAAATAAGGAGAATACCGGTCATTTAGATTTTAATTTTGGAACTCAAAAATGGGCATTTTTAAGCAGCATTTCTTACAATAGTTTTGACGATTTAAAAATGGGGAATATTGGGCCCGACTCTTATTTGAGAAGAAGCTATGTAATTCGTCAAAATGGCCAAGACCAATTGTTTATTAATCAAGACCCTAAGAAACAAGTTTCAACGGGGTACGATCAAATTAACTTAATGCAAAAAATAGCCTTTAAACCTAATAACACATGGAGTTATGATTTAGGGCTTTTTTATTCAGAAACCACTGATTATTCTAGGTATGATCGCTTGATTCGACCAAATGCCCAAGGAGACGGTTTACGATCAGCGGAATGGTTTTATGGGCCACAAAAATGGTTCATGAGTAATTTGCAATTGAATAAAAGTGGTAAAGGTTTATTTTACGACCGACTCAAAATCACTACAGCCTTTCAAAGATTTGAGGAAAGTAGAAATGATCGAGATATTCAAGATGTCATTCGTAATACAACGGAAGAAAAAGTTGATGCTTTATCCATAAATATTGACTTTGAAAACAAACGTATTGGCGATTTACGATTGTATTATGGAACCGAATATATCTTCAATAGGGTCGGTTCTCGTGGTAGTCAGTTACAAATAGAAACCAATGAGGTTTTTAATGCTGCCTCAAGATACCCTGATGGTGCACGATGGCAAACTTTAGCAGGTTATGTCAATGGTGAGTATAAAGCAATGCCTAATCTTACCTTGTTAACAGGTCTGAGATATAGTCATGTGTGGATTAATGCAGATTTTGACAAAACGTTTTACCCTTTTCCTTTTGATGATGCCAATATTGATAACGGAGCGCTAACAGGTAGCATAGGTTTAAGCTGGTTTCCAAAGCAAGATTTGCAAATTACATGGAACGGTTCAACAGGTTTTAGGTCACCAAATGTTGATGATATCGGTAAGGTATTCGATTCTGAGCCTGGTTCTGTGGTTGTACCAAACTTAGACTTAGAACCAGAATATGCCTATAATACAGAATTAGGTATTCAAAAGAATATCGCAGATAAAATTGTAATTAAAGGGGCGGCATATTACACCTATTTGGTAGATGCTTTGGTTCGACGTGATTTTCAATTTAATGGTGAAACAGCAATTGATTATAATGGAGAGCTTAGTAATGTGCAAGCTATTCAAAATGCAGCGAAAGCGTATGTATATGGTTTTGAATTCGGATTGGAAGTCTTTTTATCTGATCAGTTGTCTTTGAATTCAAACTTAACCTTAACGGAAGGAATAGAGGAAGAAGAAGATGGTACTGATTCACCAGGTAGGCATGTTTCTCCTACCTTCGGTGATTTTCATGCCATTTGGAAGAATCAGAGAATAAAAGCTGATTTGTTTTTAAATTACAACGGAGAAATAAAAAATGAAGATTTAGCTCCTTCAGAAAAGAATAAAGATTATATCTATGCTTTAGATGCTAATGGAGAACCCTATTCACCTGCATGGCACACTTTAAACTTTAGGTCACAATACCAAATAACAAATCGATTAACGGGTACTTTAAGTATAGAAAATATAACCAATCAAAGATATCGATCGTATTCCTCTGGTATAACTTCACCAGGCTTAAATTTTATAATAGGAATCGGTTATCGTTTGTGATAAATACTAAAACAAAAAAACCCTGATGAATTTCATCAGGGTTATCATTTGTAAGATGAATGAAATTAGTTTTTCACTTTGTCTTTTACATCATTTGCAGCATCTTTTGCTTTGTCAGCAGCACTGTTAGCAGCGTCTTTAACGTCACCAGCAGCCTTGTTAGCAGCATCTTTAGCATCATTGCCCATTTCTTTCGCTTTATCCATTGCATCAGAACCAGCTTCTTTGGCGCTGTCAACCGCATCACCTGCAGCATCCATTGCGTCAGAACCAGCATCTTTAACAGCATCTGCAGCATCTTCGCCAGCTTCTTTTACCGCATCTGCAGCATCACCTGCAGCATCCATAGCATCTTCGCCAGCTTCCTTTACTGCATCACCAGCTTCTTCCATTCCATTTTTTGCTTTGTCTGCAGCATCTCTACAAGACACAAACGATACAGAAAGAGCAAGCATCAAAATCGAACTTAAAATTAATTTTTTCATTTTGTTTTAGTTTTAGTGTTTAATTTATAACACAAATATATACGTATTTATACTTCTTTTAGATGCCTTTTGTTAAAGAATAGATTTTTAGTGTATCTAAAAACCTGAAATAGAAATACTTAGCAAGATTTAAATTTATATAAAAAGTTAAAATTTATAATGATTTTGAAAGGGTTTAATGGCTTGTTATACCTATTAATTCAATCAAAATTCATAATTTTGCAGCCTTAAATCGCAGTACCAGAAGCATTTCGTATGAAGTTTGCAGAATATAAAGGATTGAATTTACCAAATATTGCAGAAGAGATTCTAGCATATTGGAAAAAGCACCAAATTTTTGAAAAAAGTATCTCAACAAGAGAGGCTAAACCTAGCTATGTTTTTTATGAAGGGCCTCCTTCTGCAAATGGTATGCCTGGTATTCACCATGTAATGGCACGTACCATTAAAGATATTTTTCCTCGGTATAAAACCATGAAAGGCTTTCAAGTAAAAAGAAAAGCTGGTTGGGATACCCATGGCTTGCCAATTGAGCTTGGTGTTGAAAAAGAACTTGGTATCACAAAAGAAGATATTGGGAAAAAGATTTCAGTTGAAGAATACAATGCGGCTTGTAAAAAAGCAGTAATGCGGTATACTGATGTTTGGAATAGAATGACTGAACAGGTAGGGTATTGGGTAGATATGGATGATCCATATATTACGTACAAGCCCAAGTATATGGAAACTGTTTGGTGGCTTTTAAAACAAATCTATGATAAGGGTTTAATTTATAAAGGCTATACAATACAACCTTATTCGCCTAAAGCTGGTACAGGTTTGAGCTCACACGAATTAAATCAACCGGGTACTTATCAAGATGTTACAGACACTACGGTTACTGCTCAGTTTAAAGCCATAGAAGAAAGTTTACCTAATTTTCTTCAAAATGAAGGTGATGTGTATTTCTTAGCATGGACGACCACACCATGGACGCTTCCTTCAAATACTGCTTTGACAGTAGGAGCAAAAATTGATTATGTGTTGATTGAAACCTATAATCAATACACATTCAAACCCATGAATGTTGTTTTAGCAAAAAAGTTGGTTTCAAAACAGTTTGCAGGTAAATATGAGGCAGTTGAGTCGAAACCTGAATTATTAGAATATTCATCTGGAGATAAGAAAATTCCCTTTTACGTAGTTAAAGAATTCAAAGGAAAAGATCTTATCGGAACTAAATACGAGCAACTAATTGATTATGCTCAGCCGTATCAAAATGCTGAAAATGCATTTCGTGTTATCGCAGGTGATTTTGTGACTACAGAAGATGGTACCGGTATCGTTCATACAGCCCCAACTTTTGGAGCCGATGATGCCTTAGTGGCCAAACAGGCACAACCAGAAATACCGCCTTTACTTGTTCTTGACGAAAATAATAATCCTGTTCCTTTGGTAGATTTACAAGGTAAATTCAGACCAGAATTGAAAGAATGGGGTGGTAAATACGTTAAAAACGAATATTACGAAGATGGTCAAGCACCAGAGCGTTCTATTGATGTAGAAATTGCTATAAAATTAAAAGAAGAAAATAAAGCATTTAAGGTTGAAAAGTATGTGCATAGTTATCCGAACTGCTGGCGTACTGACAAACCAATTCTTTATTATCCATTAGATTCATGGTTTATTAAAATATCTGAAGTCAAAGAGCAGATGTTTGCTTTAAATCAAACCATTAACTGGAAACCAAAATCTACTGGAGAAGGTCGTTTCGGAAATTGGCTCGCCAATGCCAATGATTGGAATTTGTCTCGTTCGCGTTATTGGGGTATTCCGTTGCCCATTTGGCGCACTGAAGACGGTTCTGAAGAATTAATGATTGGCTCTTTAGAAGAGTTGAAAACTGAAATGAAAAAGGCTTTAGAAGCCGGAGTGTTAGAGAAAGATATTTTTGAAGATTTTGTTGTTGGTAACATGTCGGAAGATAACTATGACAAAATCGATTTACATAAAAATATAGTAGATCAAATCACTTTGATTTCACCTTCAGGTAAAGTCATGAAAAGAGAAAGCGATTTGATTGATGTGTGGTTTGATAGTGGCTCAATGCCGTATGCGCAATGGCATTATCCATTTGAGAATAAAGAATTGATTGATAAGGCGGAAACATTTCCCGCCGATTTCATTGCGGAGGGTGTAGATCAAACACGCGGATGGTTTTATACCCTGCATGCCATCGGTACCATGGTATTTGATTCGGTCGCCTATAAAAATGTTGTTTCAAACGGACTTGTTCTCGACAAGGAAGGAAAGAAAATGTCAAAACGATTGGGTAATGCTGCTGATCCTTTTGAAACGATGGATGCGCACGGTGCAGATGCAACACGCTGGTATATGATTTCGAATGCGAATCCGTGGGATAATTTGAAATTTGATATTGATGGCATAGTTGAAGTAAAACGTAAATTCTTTGGTACTTTATACAATACCTATTCCTTCTTTTCTCTGTACGCAAATATTGATGAATTTAAATACTCAGAAGAAGAAATTCCTTTAGATGAAAGACCAGAAATTGATCGTTGGATTCTCTCTGAGCTACATTCGCTAATAAAGACGGTTGATGAGGCTTATGACGATTATGAGCCAACTAAAGCAACACGCGCAATTTCAGAATATGTTCAAGAAAATTTGAGCAATTGGTATGTGCGTTTATGTAGAAGACGTTTTTGGAAAGGGGAATATGAAAAAGACAAAATATCAGCATATCAAACCCTGTATACTTGTTTGGTTACCGTCGCAAAATTATCAGCTCCGGTAGCGCCATTTTTTATGGATAGGCTTTACAAAGATTTAACAGCAGCAACTGAAAAAGAAAACTTCGAAAGTGTACATTTAGCGAACTTTCCAGCTTATGATGCAAGTATTGTAGATGTAGAATTAGAAGGAAAGATGCAAAAAGCTCAAACAATCTCTTCTTTGGTGTTATCAATTCGTCAAAAAGAGAAAATAAAAGTAAGGCAACCACTGCAAAAAATTATGATTCCGGTATTAGATGAAAAGCAAAAAGCAGAAATTGAAGCAGTGGCCGACCTGATTAAGTCAGAAGTAAATGTAAAAGAGATCGATTTATTGACTGATGCATCTGGTATTTTGGTAAAACAAATTAAACCTAATTTTAAAGTTTTAGGCCCAAAATATGGTCAAGAAATGAAACTTATTGCCGGGGCAGTTGCTAAGTTAGAGCAGGAAGACATCCAAAAAATTGAACAAGAGGGCGAAATTTCGCTTCCGATAGGAAATAAAAGTATTATTTTACAGTTTCAGGATGTAGAGATCACCTCTCAAGATATTGAAGGATGGTTGGTAGCCACCTCTGGTTCATTAACAGTAGCATTAGACGTTACTATTGATGAAAATCTTAGAAAAGAGGGTATCGCCAGAGAATTGGTAAATCGAATTCAGAATATGAGAAAAGACGCTGGTTTTGATGTTACTGATAAGATTAATGTCAAAATATTGAAAGATGGTTTGGTTGAAAATGCTGTAACAAGTAATCTTAATTATATCAAAACGGAGACATTAACGGCAGACCTTAATTTTGAAGATGATTTAGAAAAAGGTACTGAAATTGCCTTTGATGAAGTGAAAACGAAATTATTTATTGTAAAACAGTAGTACAATGGCAGAAGATTTAAAAATTAGATACTCCGATAAGGATTTAGAGGAGTTTAGAGTTCTTATTGAAGACAAAATAGTTAAAGCACAAAGTCATTTAGAACTTTTGAAAAGTGCCTATATGAATGATAGCAATAACGGAACAGATGATACTTCGCCTACTTTCAAAGCTTTTGAAGAAGGTTCACAAACGATGAGTAAGGAAGCAAATACGCAACTTGCTATTCGTCAAGAAAAGTTTATTCGTGACCTAAAGAATGCCATCTTACGTATTGAAAATAAGACCTATGGTATTTGCAGAGTTACAGGTAAATTGATTAATAAAGAACGTTTAAAATTAGTTCCACACGCTACCTTGAGTATTGAAGCAAAAAATATGCAAAAATAATTCATGCAATATTTAAAGATATTTAACCTGTAGCGTTTCGTAACACTGCAGGTTTTTTTATTCCAATTCAAATGAAACCTTGTTTGCTGTTTTTTTTTATGACTTGCATGTTAGCTGCACAAAAGGTGGTTAAAAAATCAATTGTAAATCAAAACATTTCTCATGTTCAAATTGATGGCGCTAATTTTTTTGAAATTCAATTGAATACACATGAAGGAAAAGAAATAGTTCTCGAGGCTAAAATTGATGGTGAATACAACAAAGAATTAGTCTTGTTGCTTGAAGAAAAAGGTTCAACCTTAATAGTAAGTGGTGATTTTGAAGAAGGATTTAAAAATCCAAATGATAAATTAAGTGCGCATAAGGTAATTTCTATTGCTTTAAATATTAGTCTTCCTGAAGACAAGTATGTCAATATTTATGGTACTAGTTGTAATGTTTTTACCAAGGGAGATTTCAAAAAGCTAACAATAACTTTAAACGACGGCAGTTGTGTATTTACTAACACCAAGGGTATGATAAATGTTACTGCTCAAAGTGGTAATATAATTGTTCAAAGCGAATCAGCAGAAATAAATGCCCTAAGTAAATACGGTACCATAAAAAGTGATTCATTGCCTTCTGGAAATAGTCAATTTAATTTGAAGACAACTACTGGCAATATACAGATTATCAGAATCGAATAATATGTCTATTTTTGCCAAACCTATTATAAAAAAATGAGCCTCAAAAAGTCGTTAGTTCTTATAATTATCATATTAATTATTGACCAAGTCAGTAAGATATATATCAAAACCCATTTCGTTTTGGGTGCACAAGGGGCAGTTGAAGTGTTCCAATGGTTTAAGATTCATTTTATTGAAAATTCTGGTGCAGCTTGGGGTGCCAAACTGAGTGATTTTTTACCTATTTCTGAATCTTCAGGAAAGCTAATTCTGACCGTTTTCCGTCTTTTTGCGGTTGCAGGTATTGGGTATTGGTTGTTTGATACGATTAAAAAGAAATCTTCTAAAACACTAATTTTAGCAGTTTCTTTAATATTTGCTGGTGCTCTAGGAAATATTATTGATTCAGTTTTCTACGGAATGATTTTTGATCATAGTAATGGACAAGTTGCTACGCTTTTTTCCGAAGAACCTTATGGCGGCATGTTCTATGGTAAGGTAGTTGACATGCTTTATTTTCCAATAATTCAAAATGCGACATGGCCTAGTTGGGTACCTTATTTTGGCGGCCGAACATTTAATTTTTTCGAACCAGTATTTAATGTTGCCGATACAGCTATAAGTACTGGTGTGGGTATTTTATTGGTATTTAATAAAAAAGCATTTCCGAAAGAAGAAGAAAATGTAGAAGAGAATAAAACAACTTCAATTAATCAGGGTTCTTTAAACGCGTAAACTTTACTTGGTGTTACGCAGAAGTCAAGAGCGATATCATGATCATTGATATCAGAAATTTTTGATTCTGCTTCAAAGAATGATAGTCCGATTTTAATTACGTCTGGTAGACAACTATTTAAAAAGGTATCGTAAAACCCTTTACCATAGCCTACTCTATTTCCTTTTAAATCGAATGCCATTAAGGGAACAAAAACAACATTAATTTTGTCAACAGGTATGTCAATTCCTTCTTTAGGTTCTGGCACTCCCCAAGAATTACTAGCAAGGGTGGTGCTATCGGTTAATAATATATGCCGCAGGGTATTTTGCTCCACCATTTTTGGAAGTACTATATTTTTATCTTTGCCTTGTAAAATGGATAGAATGAAAGAAGTGTCTACTTCATTCTTAGAACTTATTGGTAAAAAAATATGATAAAACTCAACATTCCAAATGGGTAGCGTGAGTAATTTATTAGCAATGGTTAAACTAAAATGAGATATTGACTGTGGAGTAAGGTCTTTTCTTAAGTTAGCATATTTTAACCGCAAATCTTTTTTCAACATACTGAATATTTAGACTTTTGCGATTGGGGCAATTCGAAGATACTACTCTTTTACAGTTACTGCGTAGTAAATTTTCATAAAGAGCATTAAAATAATATAAGTGGCGATTATAATGAAATATTTATCCATGTGTTGGTCGATTTTGATGGCTAAATATATACAAAAAAAACCTATTAACTGTACTTTTTTATCGATGAACTGCACGTTTTTTTCAAAAATTTAACATTAAAGAAACACTGTAAAGAAATTACTTACACGGTATTTAAATATAACAAATTGAATAACAGAATCTTATAAAAAAATAGGTTTCAAAAGCATATTTATTCAGTGTGTTATTTTTTTCTAGATATTAATTCATGGAATTTTAATGGTACCGAATCTTATTATAAGGTTTCAAAAAGTAGCGAACATTTCTGAACCGCATTCGTTAAATAAAGTCAAAATTTGCCTAGGTTTTCTAAAAACGTGGTAATTTAACTTTTAAATTGAATCAAAAAAAAATGTTGACCTTTCATGTCATTACTACCAATAGACATTCAGCTCAAGACACTTCCAAATAGCCCTGGAGTATATCAATTTTATGATACGGCCGATAAAATTCTCTATGTTGGTAAGGCAAAGAATTTAAAAAAAAGAGCGTCTTCTTATTTTACCAAGAATCATGAATATGGTAAAACTAGAGTTCTGGTGAAAAAAATTGTTCGCATTGATCATATTGTTGTACCAACAGAATCTGACGCCTTGTTGCTCGAGAATAATCTTATAAAGAAGTATAGGCCTCGGTATAATGTTTTACTAAAAGATGATAAATCATACCCTTGGATATGCATTAAAAACGAACGGTTTCCGAGAATTTTTCCTACCAGAAAATTGGTTAAAGATGGTTCGGAATATTTCGGTCCGTATACCAGTATGAAAACGGTTCGTGTTTTATTAGATCTCATAAAAAGTGTTTACCCTTTACGAACGTGCAATTATGATTTATCCAAAGAAAAAATTCAAGCTGGTAAATACAAGGTTTGCCTAGAATATCACTTAGGAAATTGTAAAGGCCCATGTGAGGGTTTTCAAAGTGCTGATGAATATCAACGACAGATAACTGATATAAGAGAAATTATAAAAGGTAATTTTAAATCTTCAGTGCAATACTTCAAAGGTCAAATGAAGGCTCTTGCTGAAGATATGAGGTTCGAAGAGGCACAAATGATTAAAGATAAAATTGATGTCTTAGAAAACTATCAAGTAAAAAGTACGATTGTAAATCCTAAAATAAATAATGTCGATGTTTTTTCAATTGTATCAGATGAAGCCTTTGCTTATGTAAATTTTTTACAACTTTCTCATGGTTCGATTACACGATCACATACCCTTGAAATTAAAAAGAAGTTAGATGAAACTGATGAAGAATTACTTCAGTTAGCTATTGTAGAAATTAGAGCGCGCTTTAAATCAGAGTCAAAAGAATTGTATTTGCCATTCAAAGTAACTACTGAACCCCATTTAAAAGTTACTATTCCGCAATTAGGAGATAAAAAAAAGATTGTAGAACTATCTCAACGAAATGCTAAGTTTTTTAGACAAGAGCGATTCAAGCAAATAATGATAATTGACCCCGATAGACATACAAAACGTATCATGGCACAAATGAAAGTAGATCTTCGACTTTCGTCAGAACCAAGGCATATTGAATGTTTTGATAATAGTAATATACAAGGAAGCAACCCTGTGGCTGCATGTGTTGTCTTTAAAGATGGAAAGCCATCGAAAAAAGAATACCGTCATTACAATATTAAAACTGTTGATGGCCCAGATGACTTTGCATCTATGGAAGAGGTCGTGTATAGAAGATATAAGAGATTGCTAGCTGAAGAACAACCTTTGCCTCAATTAATTGTGATTGATGGAGGCAAGGGGCAGTTATCTTCGGCTTTAAAAAGTTTAGAATTGCTAGAATTAAGAGGAAAAATCGCCATCATCGGAATTGCCAAGAGACTAGAAGAAATCTATTTTCCAGGAGATTCTATTCCTCTTTATTTAGATAAGAAATCAGAAAGCTTAAAAATTATTCAGCAACTTAGAAATGAGGCGCACCGATTTGGAATTACTTTTCACAGAAATAAAAGAAGTAAGGCAGCTATTAATTCCGAATTGCAAGAGATTGATGGTATTGGAGAAAAAACAGTTGAAGAATTATTAAAAAAGTTTAAGTCAGTAAAACGGGTGAAAGAGGCCAGCATTGAAAATTTATCCACTGCTGTAGGATTGGCAAAGGCTAAAAAAATTTATGAAACATTTCATTAAGGTAGGCGATCAATAGGTAATATGTTAAAGAACATCATCTTTTCAGTAGTGCTTCTAATAAGCATTTGTGGTTTTGCACAAGAATTAAACACAGCTGGTGCTAAAGTTGGGGTGGTTTTGAGCGGAGGAGGAGCTAAAGGTTTAGCCCATATTGGTGCATTAAAAGTTATTGAAGAGGCAGGAATTCAGATAGATTATATCGGAGGCACAAGTATGGGGGCTATTGTTGGTGCCTTATATGCCTCGGGTTATTCGGCAGCGGCGTTAGATTCAATTTTTAGATCTACTGAATTTAATAGCCTTATTCAAGATAATTTACCTCGAAGTGCAAAAACATTCTATGAAAAAGAAGATTCAGAGCGCTATGCCGTCACTTTACCTTTTGAAAAGTTTAAGATTTCAGTGCCTCCGGCATATTCTGGAGGACAGAATATTTACAACGAATTTGTGCGTTTACTCTATCATGTAAAAGACGTCAAAGATTTTAATCATTTAAGTATACCTTTTGTGTGTATCGCTACCGACGTAGAAACCGGTGAAGAGGTGGTCTTAAATAAGGGTTATTTGCCCGAAGCAATTATGGCAAGTGGAACTTTACCAACGCTCTTTCAGCCAGCTACGATTGACGGGCGTGTACTTATTGATGGGGGTGTAGTGAACAACTACCCCGTAGAAAAAGTTAGAGAAATGGGGGCCGACATCGTTATAGGGGTTGATGTACAACACGGTCTTTCAGATCGCGAAGCACTTTTGTCGGCAACTGAAGTACTTATGCAAATTAATAACTTCAGAACAGCTGCCGCAATGGAAAAGAAATCCTTGCAAACAGACATTTACATTAAACCTGATATTGCCGATTTTACAGTTCTTGATTTTGACCAGAGTAATGTCATTGTTGCAAGAGGTGAAACAGCAGCTCGCGACAATTATGAGCAATTGAAAAAACTATCAAACTCACAAAAAAACAAAGATTCAAAAGTAAATATTATCAAGGCTAAAGATACTATTATTGTAAATCGACTGGTAATTTCTGGTAGTAGTGATAATTACTCAAGAGGTTATGTGAAAGGTAAATTACGATTTAATCTTGGTTCTAAAATAACCTTTGAAAAACTTCAACAAGGCATTAGCAACCTTGCGGCTACGGGTAACTTTAAAACCATTAGATATCAATTGGTTTCAAATGGATTAGGTGAAGATTTGATACTTAAGCTTGAAGAAAGTCAAAATAAAACATTTATTCGATTAGGGGCTCATTACGATGATTTATATAAGAGTGCCGCTATGGTCAATTTGACCAAAAAGAAATTCTTAATGAAAGATGATGTAGCTTCTTTAGATTTTATTTTAGGTGATAACCTTAGGTATAATTTGCAGTATTATGTAGATAAAGGGTCTTATTGGAGTTTTGGATTTAATTCTAGGTATAATGATTTTAATAAGGAAATTGATTTTGATGTAATACAAGGTAATTTCGATATTCAAAATGTAGGAAACGTAAATAATATTAATTTGGGGGTTGTTGATTTCACCAATCAACTGTATGTGCAAACTGTTTTAAGAGAAGAATTTGCTTTTACCACAGGAATAGAGCATAAATTTATAAAATATAGCACAAGAACCCTTGCAGAAACCGAAGGTCAAAATAATAGTGCTTTAAGCGCATTGAGAATGGATGCTAGCGGTCGAACACTATTTGAAAAAAGTAGCTTTTATAGTGCTTTTGGCAGACTCACTTTTGACTCTTATGATGACAAGTATTTTCCATCTAAAGGACTTTTCTTTGACGGTGATTTTAATTTTTATGTTTTGTCGTCAGACTTCAATGATAACTTTAAAGAGTATTCAATAAGTAAAGCTAGAATGGGTACCGCTATTCCGCTTGTTAAAAATTTATCTATAAATATAGAAACTGAAGGTGGGTTTAAATTAGGTACTTCAAATGTTACCTCATTTGATTTTGTACTCGGCGGTTACGGAACCAATTTGATCAATAATTTTGTGCCGTTTTTGGGGTATGATTTTCTTTCTCTTCCGGGTAATAGTTATGTAAAAGCCTATGCTAGACTTGACTATGAGTTTGCGCCTAAAAATCACCTAACTTTTGCAGCAAACTTCGCAAATGTAGATGATGATTTATTTCGAACAGGTGATTGGTTTACCGAACCTTCTTATTCTGGCTACGCCTTTGGTTATGGTCTAGAATCATTTTTAGGCCCCGTACAAATTGTTTATTCATGGTCACCAGAGGTTGATAAGGCAAATTTATTTTTTAGTATTGGGTATTGGTTTTAAAAGACTATTAAAACAGCCACTTTCTGCTATTTGTCAATGTACCAGTTATTTTTACGATATTTGTTAGCGATATGATGCAATACAGAGTTGATATAACGGCTCATCTTAGAGCAATGTGGTAGTTAGCGTAGGTTTTATATTCCTCGTTTAAACGATAATCTTTTTATTAGAGTTCTTCAATAAAGAGAAAAATAAATTTTCAATTCATAAAATAGCAGCATGGCAGCAGAAATAAAAAATCTTAAAGATTTAAAAAATACCGAATACTCTCTAAAAAAATTATTTAAAGAAGCAGAAGATTTTCTACCTCTCTTAGGTACCGATTATGTAGAACTTTTTGTAGGTAACGCCAAACAGTCGGCCCATTTTTATAAAACTGCATTTGGCTTTCAGTCTGAAGCATACGCAGGGCTTGAAACCGGTTTGAAAGACAGAGTTTCTTATGTTTTAAAACAAGATAAAATTCGTTTGGTTTTGACTACCCCACTTACTGAAGGAGGTGAACTTAATGCACACATTAATAAGCATGGTGATGGGGTAAAAGTAATGGCATTGTGGGTTGATGATGCTACCAAAGCATTTGAAGAAACTACAAAAAGAGGTGCAAAACCATATTTAGAGCCTACAAAAGAAGAAGATGAATTTGGTTCTGTGGTGCGCTCTGGCATCTACACCTATGGCGAAACAGTACATATATTCGTAGAACGCAAAAACTATAACGGTATCTTTTTACCAGGCTATCGTAAATGGGAGTCTCATTATAATCCTGAGCCAGTTGGTTTAAAGTTTATTGACCATATGGTGGGTAATGTAGGCTGGGGCGAAATGAATCAGTGGTGTAAGTTCTATGGTGAGGTAATGGGGTTTGCTCAAATTGTTTCTTTTGTTGATGATGATATCGCAACAGAATATACCGCCTTAATGAGTAAGGTAATGAGTAATGGTAATGGCCGAGTTAAGTTTCCAATAAATGAGCCTGCAGAAGGTAAAAAGAAGTCTCAAATTGAAGAGTATTTAGATTTTTACAACGGCCCGGGGGTTCAACATTTGGCATTGGCGACTGACGATATTGTGGCTACCGTTTCAGCAATGAGAGATCGAGGTGTTGAATTTTTATATGTTCCTGAAGAGTATTATGACGATTTATTAGAACGTGTTGGCGATATTGATGAAGATGTTGAAGTACTTAAAAAACATGGCATTTTAATCGATAGAGATGAAGAAGGTTATTTATTGCAATTGTTTACTAAAACAATTGTAGACCGACCAACATTATTTATAGAAGTCATTCAAAGAAAAGGAGCTCAATCTTTCGGAGTAGGCAATTTTAAGGCGCTTTTTGAAGCAATTGAAAGAGAGCAAGAAGCCCGTGGAACGCTTTAAAAAAGGGTGTTTACTTAATTATTTCCCAATTTTTTAATGAGAAATATAAAATACTGTTAAGAGATAAGTTAAAGTACGTTAAAAGTAAAATGTGCACTGAATTTATATATTAAATTTACACCAGTAAGGGGTGGTTCCCTTACAACTTTAAGTATTGGTTTTTCATAATTTAAAGTTTGGTTGGTTATTTAGGAAAAGCCCAGTTGTTTATACTGGGCTTTTTTTGTTTAGAACAATAACAATACTTTGGAATAAATTTTGTTTAAGTAATAGTAAACATGGTGAATTGAAAACGAACATTCGTTATTTTTACTATAATTCTTTAACGCTATGAGAATAATTCTACTCTTTTTGTGCTTAAACGTTTGTTTTGTGAGTTTTGGGCAAGAAACGCAGTCAGACGCTATTGCTTATAACACGCCTACCTCTACTTCGTCTAAAAAGACTATAAATTCTAAAAAGTATAAGAAGTCTGCATTTAAGGCAGGTGAATGGTTGAAATTTAGAATGCACTACGGGGCATTAAATGCAAGTTATGCTACGCTGCATGTTAAATCTGATAAGATTGATGGCGTGCCAGTGTATCACGTAGTGGGAAAGGGTAAAACAACAGGTTGGGCAAGTATATTCTTTAAAGTAGATGATACGTACGAAAGCTATTTCGGTAAAGATGATGGTAAGCCCTATAGATTTGTTCGAAAAATTGATGAAGGTGGGTATAAAAAAGATTTAGAAATAAATTTTGATCATGAAGAAAAGCAGGCCGTACTAAATGACAAAAAAAATAAAAAGAAAACCACTTTTGATTTACAAGACAGTATTCAAGATCTTATTTCAGCATTTTATTATTTAAGAAATAACTATGATGAAGAAAGTTTAGAAGTAGGTAAATCAATTACTATGAAAATGCTTTATGATGATGATGGTGTTTTCAATTTTAAACTGAAATATCTAGGTAAAGAGATACTTAAAACTAAATATGGTAAAGTTGAATGCCATAAGTTTAGACCTTTTGTACAGTCTGGCCGGGTGTTTAAAGAACAAGAAAGTCTTTCATTATGGGTTAGCGCTGACAACAATAGAATTCCTATTCGCATAAAAGCTGATTTGGCAGTTGGTTCAATTAAAGCTGATTTAGATGGTTATAATGGTCTTAAACATCAGTTTAAAATTATAATGGACTAGTTTCATCGAATTCTCTCCAACGTAATAATTAATAGATTAATTGGTTCTTGTTTTCTTAGTTCTTCTTTAGAAAATCTTTATGTAGCTTTGGGCTGTATATGAGGCTTGCCAGTTCTTATTGTAAAAGAAAATGGTGAGTAGAAAGAGCTACCCATGAAAAATAAAGAGAAGATTGATTCTCAAATCTTAAAACTTGAAGAAAAATATAAAGACTCTGGTCAAGACTTAAGTGCCTATTTAGATGGACTTCTATATCAAAGATATTTAACCTATTGGGATTATATTCATCTAGATACTTTATTAAGCCTACAAGTTCCAAGAACTTACTTTCCTGATGAAGAAATTTTCATAATGTATCATCAGATTACAGAGCTGTATTTTAAACTTATTCTTCATGAACAAAAACAGCTTGTAGATGATAAATCACACAACTTAGATTTTTTTGTTGAAAAGGTAAGACGTATAAATAGTTATTTTCAAGCGCTCATTTCTTCTTTTAGTATTATGATTAAAGGAATGGAGCGTGAGCAATTTTTGCAATACCGAATGGCACTTTTGCCAGCTAGTGGCTTTCAATCCGCACAGTATAGAATGATTGAAATATATGCAACAGGCATGGAGAATTTAGTACATCATACCAAGCGTGACTCTTATTCTAAAGATAATACGACCGAAGAACTTTATGAGCAAATATATTGGAAGAATGGTGCAACCGATATTGCTACTGGTGAAAAGACCCTTACTTTAAAGCAATTTGAATATCGATATACCCCACGGCTAATTCGTATCGCCAACCAAGTGAAAAACAATACAATATGGGATAAATTCCTACAAATTAGCGCGAAAAAACGGGATAATAAAGAGCTGGTTGAAGCGTTAAAGACATTAGACTTAAATGCTAATGTAAATTGGCCGTTGATGCATATGGGTTCTGCTCATAGATATTTGGCAAAAGACAAGAAGCAAATTAATGCAACTGGTGGCACAAATTGGAAAGAATACCTGCCACCAAGTTTTCAAAAAATTATATTCTTTCCTGACCTATATACCAAAGAAGAGTTAAATAATTGGGGAAAGCAATGGGTAGACCATATCTTTAATCCTGATAAAGTATAATATTAAAAATGAATAAATTCTGGGGCCTTGTATTACTTGTAATTATCATGTTTTCTTGTAAAGAAGAAAACTCATCAAAAGTTGCTGTTGACGAAGAAACGCTTAGTAAAGAAGTTGATGCAAAAGTTACGGAGCTTATTAAAGCACCGGTTACCGAATTTGGCTTTAATTTAGATGATTTTACCGTACAGCATGATACCGTTCGAAGAGGTGATAGTTTCGGAGAATTAATGCTTCAGCATAAAGTAGATTACCCAAAAATTGCGCGAATCTCTCAAGATTTCAAAGATACGTTTGATGTTCGAAGAATACGAGTAGGTAAACCCTATGTAATATTAAAATCAAAAGACACTACTGAAAGTGCTCAAGTATTCATTTATGAAAACGATCCTATTAACTATACCGTCGTTGATTTAAGAGATAGTGTTTCAGCCTATAGAAATAAGAAAGAAGTTAAATATGTTGAACGTGAAGCTTCAGGGGTGATTGAAACCTCGTTATCTGAGGCAATTTTAGCACAGGGTATTGATTACAATGTTACCAATAACCTTTCTGAGGTTTATGCTTGGACAATTGATTTTTTCAGACTTCAAAAAGGTGATAAATTTAAAGTAATCTATAAAGAAAAGTATATCAACGATACCATTTATGCAGGGGCTGAACCAATCGAAGCTGCTTATTTTGAGCATAGTGGCAGACCAATTTATGCCTTTGCATATGAAAATGATTCTTTAAAAAATATTGTTGATTATTTTGATGAAGAAGCCAATAATCTGCGTAGAACATTTTTAAGAGCTCCGGTTCAGTTTAGTCGAATTTCTTCCAGATATAATTTAAAACGTAGAATTAGGTTTTATGGTAATCGCATTCGACCACATAAAGGAACGGATTACGCGGCTCCAAGAGGTACTCCTATTTTGGCAACTGCCGATGGTACGGTAACTGAGTCAACTAGAAGAGGAGGTAACGGTAAGTATGTGAAAATTCGTCACAATGCTACCTACAGTACGCAGTACCTTCATATGAAGAAACAAAATGTGAAAAAAGGTCAATTTGTAAGACAAGGAGATGTAATTGGTTGGATTGGCATGACCGGTAATACTAGCGGCCCTCATGTATGTTATCGTTTTTGGAGAAATGGTAGACAGGTAGACCCATTAAAAGAAGAACTTCCAAAAGCTGAACCTTTGGCAGAATCATTGCAGCCTGAATATTTCGAATACATCTACCCTATTAAAGATCAGTTAGACTGTATGGTTTACCCTGAAAAACCTGTCGAAGAAGAAATTGATGACTTGGTTACTTTGAATGAGTAGTTTGCTTTAAGCTTTTGTAATGGTACCGAATTCTCGGTATTATCACTTATTTTTACAGCGTTAAAATTCGTTTTAACAATCATAAAATGAAACTGTAAATCTTAAAGTCTTCACATGTCATTACATAATAGCAACCCAACAACTACTGATGCTTGGAAAGCATTAACCGCTCATCAATCTAAGACTAAATCAACCCATTTAAAAGAACTTTTTAAGGCCGATGCTGAAAGAGCTTCCAAATTTACTGTGAAATGGAACGATTTTCTAGTTGATTATTCTAAAAATAGAATCGATGACGAAACCCTAAAATTGTTATTACAATTAGCAGATGAAGTACACCTAAAAGATGCTATTCAAAAATACTTTGCAGGTGATACAATCAATGAAACTGAAGGTCGTGCAGTGCTGCATACAGCATTAAGAGCGAAACAAACAGACACTGTTTTGGTCGATGGGGTAAACGTCGTAAATGAGGTTTATGAAGTAAAAGATAAGATAAAGGCGTTTACAGAAACTATTATTTCTGGTAAGGCAAAAGGGTATACCGGTAAGGCATTTACTGACGTGGTTAATATAGGAATTGGAGGTTCTGATTTAGGCCCCGCAATGCTAACCGAAGCTCTTAAATATTATAAGAATCATTTAAAACTTCACTTTGTTAGTAATGTCGATGGTGATCATGTACATGAAGTATTAAAAGAACTTAATCCAGAAACTACTTTATTTGTGGTAGTATCTAAAACTTTTACTACTCAAGAAACTTTAAGTAATGCTACAACCATTAAGAAGTGGTTTTTGAAAACGGCAACTCAAGGTGATATCGCTAAACATTTTGCGGCTGTTTCTACCAATAGCCAAGCCATAGCTGAATTTGGAATTGATCCTAACAATGTTTTTCCGATGTGGGATTGGGTTGGAGGTCGTTTTTCACTGTGGAGTGCCGTTGGCCTTTCAGTAGCATTAGCAGTCGGGTTTGAAAATTTTGATGCTTTATTAGCGGGCGCTAATGAAATGGATGAGCATTTTAAAAATGAAGATTTCGATCAAAATATTCCTGTAATTTTAGGGCTTCTCACCATTTGGTATAACAATTTTTATGGTGCTGAAACTGAAGCTATTATTCCATATACCCAGTATTTAAATAGGTTTTCTGCCTACTTACAACAAGGTATTATGGAGAGTAATGGTAAAAGTGTTGATCGAAACGGGAAAACTACCGACTATCAAACAGGTACCATTATTTGGGGCGAACCAGGTACCAATTCACAGCATGCCTTTTTTCAGTTAATACATCAAGGTACTAAGTTGATTCCTGCTGATTTTATTGGGTTTAAGAAATCACTGCATGGTGATATCGATCACCATCAGAAGTTAATGGCTAATTTCTTTGCACAAACAGAAGCTTTAATGAATGGTAAAACAGCTGATGAGGTTCGTAGTGAGTTAGAGGCTAAAAATATGTCGGCCGAAGCAATTCAAAAATTGCTTCCATTTAAAATATTTGAAGGAAACAATCCTACCACCACAATTTTGATTGAAAAACTAACACCAAAAAGCTTAGGAGCATTAATTGCATTGTACGAACATAAAATATTCGTGCAAGGTATACTGTGGAATATTTTTAGTTATGATCAGTGGGGGGTAGAGCTTGGTAAACAATTAGCAAGTACAACCTTACAAGATTTGAAAAATTCAGAAATCAGTAATCATGATAGCTCTACATTACAACTTCTTCAAATTTTTAAGAGTTAAAAAGATAAAGTGTTATTTGCATTGTGAAATTCTATAATCATTTGTAAATCAAGGTTGTTAATGGCAATTTTATGTTAAATTTATCAAAACTAATTTAACCTTATCTTAACATGTTCTTAAGTCAATTACAAGACTTTTGCAGCAGATTAAAAACTAATTAAAAACGAGAACAAATGAAACAAAAGTACTTCGCACTAGTTGCATTTTTCATGACAGCTTTTGCTTTTTCACAAGGAACCATTACTGGTACCGTTTTAGACGGTGATGGCGGCGGTCCTTTACCAGGTGCAAGTGTTATCGTAGAAGGTACTACTAATGGTACTTCTACCGATTTTGATGGAAACTTCACAATTGAAGTTGCAGAAAGTGCAGGAACCCTATCGGTTTCTTATTTAGGTTACCTTACGCAAAAGGTTGCTTTTTCTAGTACAGGCCCAATTGGTCAAATTACCTTAGAATTGAATGCAGAAGAGTTACAAGGTGTTGTTGTAACAGGTATTCAAGATATTGCTAAAGACAGAGAAACTCCGGTTGCAGTTTCTACGGTTACAGCTAATGAGATTCAAGAAAAAATTGGTTCACAAGAACTTCCTGAAATCTTAAAGGCTACTCCTTCAATCTATGCCACTAAAACTGGTGGTGGTTTTGGTGATGGTAGAGTTAACGTTAGAGGTTTTGATTCAAGAAACACAGCGGTAATGATTAACGGTATTCCTGTTAATGACATGGAAAATGGTCGTGTTTTCTGGAGTAACTGGGCTGGTTTAAGTGATGTTACAACGGCTATTCAAGTTCAAAGAGGTTTAGGTTCTTCTAAATTAGCAATTTCTTCTGTAGGTGGTACGATCAATGTACTTACTAAATCTACTGAAAAAGAACGTGGTGGTACGGTTGCTTTCGGAGGCGGTAATGACGGTTACTTGAAAACTACGGTGTCTTATAATACAGGAAAATCTGAAAGTGGTTTTGCCGCTTCTATCTTGTTAGGTAGAACTGCAGGTGACGGTTATATTCAAGGCACTAAGTTTGAAGGGTATAACTACTTTATTGGTTTGGGTTACGAAGCTAGTGAAAATAGTAACTTTCAGTTTGTTTTAACTGGTGCACCTCAAGTGCATAATCAAAGAACTTCAAGTTTCTTTAATGTAGCAACACTTGAAGATCACTTACAATATGGTGCTCGTTATAACTATAATGGCGGTACTTTGAATGGTGAAGAATTTGGTTGGAGAAGAAACTTCTACCACAAACCAATTGCTTCTTTAACTTGGGAGTTAAATATAAATGATAAATCTACCTTATCAAGTTCAGCGTATGCATCTTTCGGTAGAGGTGGTGGAACTGGTGATATTGGTGTTGGTCCTGGGTTTGGTTTTGCAAGTTCAAGCAGATACAGAATACCAGCAACAGGTCAAGTTGATTATGATTTAATTTCAAGATTCAATGGCGGCGAACAAGTTACTTTTTATGATGGTAATCAATACCAAGTAGCGCCTACAAATGGCGAGCAAATAGTTACCAGTTTTGGAGATGGTTTAATTCGTAGAGCTTCAATGAATTCTCATAACTGGTTTGGATTAATTGCAAATTTAAACACGCAAATTAATGATAACTGGAGCTATGATGTTGGTGTTGATTTAAGAACCTACAAAGGTATTCACTACAGAAGAGTAGATAACTTATTAGGTGCTGATGGTTATTTTGATGATGATGATATCAATAACCCAACTCATACGATTAGAGCTGATGGAGCTATTGATTCTGATTTCGGATCTATTGTTAATATTTTCAAAAGCATTGATGACGAAGAAAAGATTGATTACTATAACGATGGTCTAGTTCGTTGGTTAGGTGCTTTCGGTCAAGTAGAGTACACCAACGGCGTTATTTCTGGTTTTTTACAAGGAGGTATTTCACAGCAAGGATTTAAGAGAATTGACTATTTCAATTATTTAGATTCTGATCCGTTGCAAGAAACAGATTATGAAAACATTCTTGGAGGTAACATCAAAGGTGGTGCTAACTTCAATATCAATCAGGCAAACAATGTGTTTTTCAATGCTGGTTATTATTCAAAACAACCACAGTTTGATGCTGTTTACTTGAACTTTGTAAATGATTTGAATCCTGATTTAACCAATGAAAAAGTATTAGGTTTAGAATTAGGTTATGGCTTAAATCTTGGAGATTTCAGAACAAAGATCAACTTGTACAGAACTTCTTGGAAAGATAGATTTCAGAGTATTGGTATCGAAACTCCAACTGGTGACGAAGGAAACGCAAACATTACCGGTATTGAGCAAATACACCAAGGTATTGAAATTGAAGCAAATTATAGAGCCTCTGATATCATTCAATTTAGAGGAATGGTGTCTTTAGGAGATTGGGAATATAGTGGTAATGCATCAGGTGCGGCTTTAGATGATGAGCGAAATGTTATCGACCCAAATGTGACCTTATATTTAGACGAAGTTAAGGTTGGTGATGCTGCGCAGTTCACCACAAATTTAGAGATGATTATTCGTCCAATTGAAAACTTGAAGTTAAGTGCTAATGTTTATTCAGCTTCAAGATTATATGCTCAAATTAATGCTGATGATTTTGACAACGCTGATCACCAAGGTTCATTACGTTTACCAAGTTACAGCCTAATGGATTTCGGAGCATATTACAAATTTAATTTTGGAGGTAGCAATGCTATTAGTATTGCAGCAAACTTGAACAATGCTTTCGATACTGAATATATTGCTGAATCACTTACAAACACATTTGTAGGTGCTGGTGATACTACTTTTAGAGGCTTAAATACCTCAAACAAAGTATTCTTCGGTTTCGGTAGAACGTTCAATGTTAGTGCTAGATATACGTTCTAATACAACACTAGAATATAGTATGAAACCCTGACCAATCGGTCAGGGTTTTTTTATGGGTAAAGAATTTGTACATTAGAATTCTAAATTAAATTTACCATGTACGAAACCATTCAAACATTACACTCTTATTTTGCTTTTGTTGTATTAGCAATACTTATTCTTGCTGTTATTAATGCCCTCACCGGTTGGTTTGGCAATAGACTTTTTACCCCTGAAAAAGACTTTCGGGTAAGTCTATTTGCTTTAATCTTATCGCATATCATGTTATTGGTAGGTCTCATTCTCTTTTTCGTATCACCAAGTGGATTGAATGCTATACAAGAATTGGGTATGGGTGGTTTAAGTGCTAAGGCAAGATTGTTAGCCGTAGAACACCCCTTCACGAACATAATCGCCATAGTTTTGATTACGATAGGCTGGTCGCGTCATAAGAAGTTCTTAGAAGCTCAAAAGAAGTTTAAAAGTATTGCCATTTTCTATGGTATTGGTTTACTACTTATTTTAAGCCGAATTCCGTACGATCAATGGTTTTAACGAAGTGGCTTAGTAACCATTGCACTGTAAAATGCAATTATCACTTGGCTAAATGGGGAAGTAATAATTACCCTTACCGATACTATTAATGGCAAAGATCAAGGTGAATAGTCTTTCAATTTCATAACTGTGGTAGTATTCAGGTAAATCGGAGCGATTTATTGATTACTTAATTGTTAGTGTTCTTGTTATTAGTGGGTAGAGTAGCTCTTAAACTGAACAAAAGTTCTAGATAAAACAAGTTGTACTGCATTAAGAAAACTTAAATATCTAATGAACAGATCCTACTATAAAAACTCAATTTCAGGATTCATTTCTGAAAATAATAATTCAATACTTGGACAATTAAGTTTAAATCATTCCAATAGACAATTAGAAGATCTACAAAAAAATGCTTGGGTAGAACAAATTAAAATTCTAAAAGATCAATTATCAGAATTAGAAGGTAGAATCTACTTTGAATTTGCAATCCCTCGAATGGGAAAACGAGTCGACAATATTGTCATTATAAAGGATTTAATATTTGTAATAGAATTTAAAGTTGGAGATGGTGGTTATGAAAACTATGCACAAACACAAGTATTAGATTACACATTAGATTTAAAAAACTTTCACGAAGGAAGTCATAATGCAAAGTTAATTCCTGTATTAGTAGCAACTAAAGGAACGGCTGAAGACTGCGAAATTCAAAATGTCTTAGATCACAACGAAGTAGTAAAATCAAATAAAACCAATTTAAGATCTTTTCTTCATCAGTTTATAGAAAATACATCAATTACATTTGATTATTTAAGCTGGGAAAAATCTATATACAAACCTACTCCAACAATAGTAGAAGCTGCACAAGCTCTTTATAAAGGACATAATGTTGAAGAAATATCGAGATCTGATTCTGGAGCTATAAATTTATCAAAAACAGCAACTTGCTTAAACAGAATTATTGAAGATTCTAAATTTAATCACCTTAAAACTATTTGTTTTGTAACTGGAGTTCCTGGTGCAGGTAAAACCCTAGCAGGGTTAAATATTGCCAATGATAGAATGAAAGCTGACGAAGATGAGCACGCAGTATTTTTATCTGGAAATGGACCACTGGTAGACGTTTTAAGAGAAGCTTTAGCCAGAGACTTAGTCTTGAATTCTAAAATCGACGGATCACTGATCAAAAAAGAAGATGCTAAAAGAAAAACAAATGCTTTTATTCAAAATATTCATCATTTTAGAGATGAATATTTAAAGCACCAAATTGAACCAACTGAAAAAGTTGTTGTTTTTGACGAAGCTCAACGAGCTTGGAATAAAAAGCAAGTAAGTTCCTTTATGAAAAGGAAGAAAGGTATTGAAGACTTCAAAATGTCTGAACCTGAATTCTTAATTGATGTAATGAATAGACACCAAGATTGGTGTACAATTGTTTGTTTAATAGGTGGTGGACAAGAAATTAATACGGGTGAAGCTGGTCTTGAAGAGTGGGTAAACTCGTTTAAAAACAAATTTAAAGATTGGAATGTTCATTATTCAAATTTAATTACTGAAAGTAAAAACTATATAAGAACAAAAGAGCAAAGAAGCTGGTTAATTGAAAATGCAAAATCTGAAACAGAATTACATTTATCCGTTTCTGTAAGATCTTTTAGATCTGAGAAACTTTCTTCTTTTGTACACGAACTACTGGAAGTAAATATTGAAAAATCAAAACAACTGTATTCTGAAATAAAAAATGACTTTCAGATATTAATCACAAGAGATTTAGCTAAAGCAAAAAATTGGATCAGAAATAAAGCCAAAGGAAGTGAAAGAACAGGTTTAATTGCTTCTTCTGGAGCTCGTAGGTTAAGACCATTAGGGATTGATGTAAAAAACGAAATATCCGCACCTAATTGGTTTCTAAACGATAAAGAAGATATTAGGTCTTCTTATTTTTTAGAAGAAATCGCAACAGAATTTGACATTCAAGGCTTAGAAATAGATTGGTCTTGCTTAGCTTGGGGAGCAAACTTCTATTTAAAAAACAATTCTTGGAAATATCAAAACTTTAAGGGAACTAAATGGATGAATATTAATCAAGAAATCAGCAAAGAGTATTTGAAAAATACATACAGAGTTTTATTAACCAGAGCTAGACAGGGAATGATAATTTATATTCCTAGAGGTTCAGAAATTGATCATACAAGACCTAGTGAATTTTATAAAGAAACTTGGAAGTATTTTAAAGACATTGGAATTGAAGAAATATAAAAACGAAGTACAACAACGTATATAAAAAATAGCAATTTAATCGCTTAATCGAAACAAATTAAAGGTCTGATATAAACCAAAAAAATTGTGTGTAAAATCCGCTACTTCTCATATTCAAGACCGTTCTGCAATTTGGTTCATAATTTCTATTAAAATTGAAGATGCAAAAGTTATTAATCGTAATTGGAGGTGTTGTTCTTATAACTGTTGGATGTTTCTATGCGTATTTATATGCACTTGGTTCTGCTTGGACCCTAAATAAACCTGACAAAAGACCTTTTTTTATAACTACGGAACCAATAGTGGTTAAAAAGATAATTATACCAAAAGGAACTAAGGTAATTTATGACAAACAGTTCTTTTGGGAAAAATATGAACAAAAAGAACCACTTAATGAAGAAGATATTATAGAAATCTCCATCATGAATGGATCAACAATAGACTGGGGAGGCATTCCAGTTAATTCGATGGTAAAGTTTTATAATTCAGAAATGAAGGGGTATTCTGTTAATGCTGATTTTAGAAAATTAGAAGACTATCGAAAAACAGAATTTTCTAATCTTTGGCAAAGTTGCAATAGCGACTTAGGAATAACCGTAAAACAGGAAAATGATTGGTCTTTCAACAAAGAAAACATTTCCGATGTTCAATCTTGCGGTGTAATCTATCAAAGGTACTTTGTAGAAGATGCAAAACAACAAAGCTTCTTAGATAGCCTACATACTGCGCTAATGAAAACAGATTGATTACAAACCAAAAGTGATGGTATTTAAGTGCTCTTTCTAAACCTTATACCATACTATTTTAAAATAGTCAGAACAAGGGCACATAATAACATTTCAACATGCGAAAGAAATTGTTAGAGACTTAAAACAAACCTAGTACCTTAGAGGTGTAAAGGCACTTAAACTTAAAGTAAATCAAAATCATAGGTACCAAAAAATGAGTAAAAACCAGACAATCGACATTATCGGAGCGGGAATAGGAGGTTTAACTACGGCCATTGCGTTAGAGCAAAAAGGCTTTACAGTTAGAATTTTTGAGCAGGCTGAACATATTAAACCAGTAGGGGCAGGTATTATTCTAGCAAATAACGCAATGCAAGTCTTAAAAAAGTTAGGCTTAAAAAATGTAATTGAGCAACATGGTAATACCATCTCGTCGATGAATATTACCAAATCGAATCTTAAACTACTTTCTAAAATTGACTTATCGTATTTTGAACGTAAACATAATACAAAAAATGTTGCTATTCATAGAGGAAAACTACAGCAGCTGTTAGTTAATACCTTAAAAACAACTACCATTTTTTTGAACCACAGACTCATCGCGATAGCGAAAAATGACGAGGGTTTCGATTTAGAATTTCAAAATGGCGAGCGTATTAATTCTACTATTGTACTTGGCGCAGATGGCTTAAATTCAAGAGTAAGACAATACCTGTTTCCAAAAAGCAATATTCGTCACGCCAATCAAATATGTTGGAGGGGCGTTACCGATTACGAATTACCCATACAACTTAGAAATGAGCTAAATGAGGCTTGGGGAAAAAAAGAACGTTTTGGCTTTGTTCAAATTGCTGCGAACAAAGTATATTGGTACGCCTCAAAATCATTCAAAAACAACCCAAGTGAATTTTCAGTTGATAGGTTAGATGATTACTTTAGTAAGTATGATTTTATAATTAAAGATCTGATAAAGTCAACTAAAAAAGAACATATAAATACGGCCGAGCTTTCAGATTTAGAGCCAACACATTTGTGGTTCAAAGACGGTATATGTTTAATTGGTGATGCGGCACACGCTGCAACCCCCAATATGGGGCAAGGTGCGTGCCAGGCAATTGAAGATGCCTATGTGCTTTCTGAATGTTTAGATCAATATGAAAGTGCTTCAGCCTTTATAACCTATCAAAAATTAAGAGTACCAAAAGCACATAAAATAGTAAAAACCAGTTGGACGGTTGGAAAAATTGCACACCTTTCAAATCCGTTATTAATTGGCTTACGCAATCAAATATTAAGATGCACACCGTCTTCAATGAATAGAAAACAGAATGAAGAAATTTTCACCTTAGCTGAAATATAACTCACCAAATATGAATAGATCTACATACATTTGAAATAGGTTTAGCTAAAAATATTTTTAGAATAATGGTAAATTACTGTACCACTTAAACGGTATATTTTTGTTGATTTATTTACAAAAGATCACTAAATACGAACTAAAATGAGAACCCTATTTTTATCGCTGATTGTTATTTTAGTGAGTCATGTTGGTTGTGCTCAGAATGATTTTCAAGAGGCTTTCAAAACCAATGAAAGAAATACCAAAGAATATATACGTATTGCATTTTCCGATGATTTAGGAAACTCCGGAACCTTACCAATTTCTATTTTTAAAGGTAAAACTGACGGGCCTGTATTTACCATTGTTGCGGGTGTGCATGGTTATGAATATCCGCCAATTGTTGCTACACAAAAATTAATTCAAGAAATTGTAACCGAAGAGTTAAAGGGTACTGTAATTGTAATTCCGATTGCAAATAAGGCTTCATTTTATACAAGAACCCCATTTATCAATCCGCAAGATCAAAAGAATTTGAACAATGCCTTTCCAGGTAAGGTTGATGGTAGTATTACCGAAAAAATGGCCCACTTTATTACTTCTAACATCATACCAGTAAGTGATGTTTTTCTTGATGTTCATGGAGGCGATTCTCCTGAAGATCTCTTACCATTTGTGTGTTATTATAATAACCTTAAAAAGCCAAAACAAACAGCATTAGCAAAAAAGCTTTCTGAAAAAAGCGGATTCGAATATGTAGTTTCTTACCCTTATACAATCGCTGCTGATGATGATGCAAAGTATGTTTTTAAACAAGCGGTGCAAGATGGTAAAACGGCTTTGAGTATTGAATGTGGCAAGTTAGGTAATGTGCAAAAAGAAAATGTAGCACTGATAAAAAATGCGGTGTTTAATATGCTATTTACTATGAACATGTATCAAAAGGCTAATGAGCCCCATGATCATATAATACATCTAAATAGCCAAGAATATGTAAGTTCAACGGTGCAAGGTATTTTCTATAGTTCGTATAAGGCAGGTGATGCCGTACGTAAAGATGCGATTATTGGTTACACTACTGATGAATTTGGTAGCATATTAGAAGAATACAAGGCGCCCAAAGATGGTATTGTTTTGTACATGTTAGCAACACCACCAATCAATAAAGACGACACCGTAATGTGTATTAGTTCTTTGGAAAAAGACTAAGTATTTTTCGTAAAGTTAAAGCCTAAATTTTAGATTTTAATGACTTCTAAATACATGAAGCAACAGCTCTATTTTGAAAAAAAAGCGTTAATTTTTATTACTATTCAAAGCAGTTGCTTAGTTTTGTTTTATGGCTCGTAAAAAACAATACGATGAGGTCGAAGTGATTGATAAGGCGATGCGTTTGTTTTGGCGCAACGGTTATGAAAATACTTCTGTGCGTATGTTAGAGAAAGCTATGGGAATAAATCAATTTTCTATTTACGCTAGTTTTAAAAATAAGCAAGGTGTTTTTTTAGAAAGCGTTAAGCATTATAAAACGCAAATAAAATCAATAACAGACAAGCTCGAACAATCAAATAACGGGGTAACGGGTATTCAAGAGTACTTTCATGATTTTTTAGAATTCTCTAAAGAAGCTTCTGTTTTTAAAGGATGTTTGGTAACTAATACCGTGAATGAAATTAAAGAAGATGCTGACCCTATTATTATGCAAGAGTTGAAGAAATTTTCTTTACATATTAAAAGTTTGTTTGTAAGGAATCTAAAACAAGACGACTTAGGTAGTGTTGAAGACGTTAACAAGCTAGCAGATTATTTAATGAACTGCATATTAGGTTTATCAATTTCTTCTAAAGTGTTTGACAAAACACAACTATCAAGTATGATTGAAATTACATTTAAACGATTATAACTTTTTTTTAACCCTAAACTAAGCGATTGCTTAGAAATAAATTTATACGATGACAACATTAAAAGTGCACGACATTGAATCGGCTCCTGAAGCAAGTAAACCTTTATTAGAAAACTCTCTAAAATCATTTGGAATGATTCCTGGTTTACATGGTGTTTTAGCAAGCTCTCCACAAATTTTAGAGGCGTACCAAACCCTACACAGTTTATTCTCAAAATCATCTTTTAACGAAGAAGAATTAACAGTAGTGTGGCAATCTATTAATGTAGAGCATGCCTGTCATTATTGTGTTCCCGCACATACTGGTATTGCGAATATGATGAAAGTTGATGACGCAATTACGGAAGCACTTCGTAATGAAACACCATTAGAGAATCCAAAATTAGAGGCTTTGAGAACTATGACCTTAACGATGGTTCGTAATCGTGGTAATGTTACTCAAGAAGATTTAGATGCTTTTTATGCAGCTGGATATGGTGAAACACAGGTACTTGATATTCTTTTGGGTTTATCACAAAAAACCATCAGTAATTATGCAAACCATATTGCAAATACACCAGTTGATAATGCCTTCAAAAAGTTTGAATGGACTAAAGAGAATGTGGTTTCGTAATCCCCCAGAAACCGCAGGTTGATTGATGATAGAAACCTTTCACCTCTCGGGGTGGAAGGTTTTGTCTTTAAAGAAAATCGTTGTACAAAACAGGAAGCAATTTTATAAGTTTTTACTGTTTTTTACGACCAATAAATTATAAAATAATAGCAGTCAAAACCTATGAAAAAAGTAGCAATTAACGGAATGGGACGTATTGGAAGAGCTTCATTAAAAGTAATATTAGAGCATTCAGAATTAGAATTAGTAGCGGTTAACGATATCGTTCCTATTGAGAATATTGCTTATTTGATTAAGTATGATTCGGTATATGGAATTTATGAAAAGGAAGTTTCTCACGATGAAAATAACTTGATCATTGATGGCCAAAAAATACAATACAACTCCCTAAAAAACCCAGAAGAGTTACCTTGGAAAGAGCACAACATTGATGTGGTTATTGAAAGTACTGGTTTTTTCACGAAAAGTGAAGATGCCAAGTTGCATATTAAAGCTGGCGCTAAATCGGTTATTATTTCTGCTCCAACGAAGAGTGAAGATATTCCAACGGTGGTTCATGGTGTGAATTCTGAAGCTGGTGAAACCAACATCTTTTCGTGTGCGAGTTGTACTACCAATAATATTAGTCCGGTTGTAGAGATTTTAGGCCGTAGAGTCGGTATTAAAAAAGCAATCATGACGACCGTGCATGCGTATACAGCATCACAAGGAATTGTAGATGCGCCATCAGCTAAAAACCATAGAATGGGTCGTGCTGGTGCCGCGAATATTGTTCCTACGTCTACTGGCGCCGCCATCGCAACGACAAAAGCCTTGCCTGAGTTTGCAGGCAAATTTGATGGGGTAGCTCTGCGTGTTCCTATTCCGGTAGGCTCGATGTCTGATTTAACTTTTGTTACCGAGCGACCCGTAACTCCCGAAGAAATAAATGAAATTTTCAAAGAAGAAGCGGCAACTAGCCGGTATCAAAATATTTTAGATACCACAAATGAACCTTTGGTTTCTTCTGATATTGTTAAAAATCCTCATGCATCTACCGTCGATTTAGGCATGACGCGAGTTGTTGATGGTGACCTATTAAAAGTGATGACTTGGTATGATAATGAATGGGGATTTACAAATCAAATGATTCGTCAAATCTTAGCTGAAATTTAAACGATAGAAGTACATTTAGATCTACAATTGAAGCGTGTAAAATGATTAAAGTATCTGTATTATATCCTAACGGCGATGATGTTAAGTTCGACGCCGATTATTATCAAAACCGTCACCTGCCCATGGTTTCAAAATTGGTAGGTAGCGCCTTAAAAGGTATAGAGTTAGATTTAGGTTTAGGAGGACGTGTACCTGGTGATGCGGCACCATATGTTGCCATAGCACATTTAAAGTTTGATGATGTTGCTAGCTTTCAAGCAGCTTTTGGGCCACATGCCAAAACGTTTGCAGCCGACGTTAAAAACTATAGCAACGTTCAAGGTATCATTCAAATAAGTGAATTAAAAACGTACTAAAAATGAAAGAGAAATTAAAAATAGATATTGTTTCTGATGTGGTATGCCCATGGTGTACCATTGGTTATAAAAGACTTGAAAAAGCAATTGCTGAATTAGGAATTGAAGATGAAGTGGAAATTGAATGGCAACCTTTTGAATTGAACCCTAACATGCCCTCTGAAGGTCAAAATGTGACCGAACATATTGCTGAAAAATATGGTTCTACTTTAGAACAGCAGAAAGAATCGCAACAGCGAATGGCTGATATTGGGGAGGAGCTTGGCTTCAAATTTGACTACTTTGATGAGATGCGAATGGCAAATACTTTTGAGGCTCATATTTTATTAGAATACGCAAAAGACTTTGGGAAACAAACCGAATTGAAAATGCGATTAACAACAGCCTTTTTTAGCGAACGAAAAGATGTTTCAAAAAGAGAGGTATTGAAAGAAGCCTTATTAGATGTAGGACTGAATGCGGAAGAAGCACTTGATAAATTAGATAATGAAGAGGCTCGTTATGAAGTGCGTAGTAAGCAAGGCTATTGGAAAAACTTGGGCGTAAATTCTGTGCCTACCATCGTTTTTAACCGTAAAAGTGCAGTTACTGGTGCCCAGCCAGTAGATACTTTTAAAGAAGTTCTTACGGAATTGACAGATTAAAAGCGTAAAGATTTCAATTCAATTCATAAAAAAAATCCGTAGTCATACGGATTTTTTTATGCGCTACTTTTCAAGATTACGTTGCTTTAATTATAAAGAAGAAGGTTGAAGTATTATTCATACCCAAACCTTCTTCTAGAAAACACCAACCAAAAAATCTTTAGATGTTTATGTGCTATTTATCGCCATCCACCGCCAAGGGCTTCATAAAGATCTACTACAGATACCAGTTGTTGCAACTGACTATCAATGATATTAAGTTCAGCACTTAATGCACTTTCACGAGCAGTCAGTAGATCTAAGTAATTGGCATAACCATTTTTAAGCAACTCTTCAGAGTTTGCTTCAGCGGTACGCAATGCTTCCACTTCATTTTTTCTAAATTCAAACTTCTTGGTTTCAGCTTCATAGGAGTATAACGCATTTGATACTTCACTACCTGCAACTAATAAGGTCTGTTTGAACTGTAATAAAGCCTGTTCTTGTTGCGCAAGAGCCACCTCTTTTTGAGTTCTTAATTTACGCTGATTAAACAAAGGTTGAGTTAAGCCCCCAATTACCGTAGCAAACAGCGAATTGGCATCTAATAATTCATCAATATCTAAGCTCTGAAATCCACCAGATGCTGTTAATGTCAACGATGGATATAAGTTGCTTTTTGCCACATTAGTTAATTCAAAAGACTGAATCAAACCATATTCGGCTTGCATTACATCAGGTCTATTACTCAACAATTTTGCAGGCACACCAAGTACGATATCTTCTTGAAAACGCTGTACCTCTAAACTACTACGTTCAAAAGTCTGAGGTGCTTTTCCTAACAATATGCTTAGTGTATTTTCGGTTTTAAAAATTGCAATTTCAATATCAACTTGTAAAGCTTTTGCACTATTGTATTGGGCGATATTTTGATCAACAGCCACCTGAGTAACTTGACCAGCATCTTTCAGAGCTTTAATCGTGGAAACACTACTATCTCTAGTAATGATGGTTTGCTTTGTTACTTCTAGCTGAGCATCTAAAGCCAACAAATTGTAATAGGTGTTGGCAATACTAGAAATCAATTGTGTTTTCACTGCTTGGTGTCCTGATACACTTTGTAAATAGGCTGCTTGCGTTGCTCTTTTATTGCTTCTAATTTTTCCCCAGATATCAGCTTCCCACGACAAGTTTGCTGTGATGTCAAACTGATCTGTTGAAGTATCACTTAAAAACGCACCAAACTGTGAGTTTTTCGATAACTCTTGATGCGTCCAATTGGTACCAACATCAACAGCTGGCAAATACCCAGCTTTGCCTTGTTTGGCATAAGCCTCTGCAGCAATAATTTGCTGTAATGCGATGCGAACATCCATATTATTTTGCAACCCTTCATTGATATAATTCTGAAGATATTGGTCTGTAAATAGGGTTTTCCAAGACACATCTGCAATTGACACACTATCGGTCGGCAAATTTTCCGTTCGGTATAGTGCTTCGGTTTCTGCTTCAAATTCTGGTCTCACATAATCTTGAGCAACAAAACAACTTTGTAAGGTTAAAGCAATACCCAGCACGAATGCTGCACTGCTAAAATTTCTATGTTTTATAATACGTTTCATTTTTCTTATGCTTCAATTATTTGTTCTTCTGGTGTACTCGAAACTTTTTCTTGTAACCATTGAAATAGTATAAAAAGGATTGGGATTACAAATACCCCTAAAAGGGTTCCGATTAACATTCCCCCTGCGGCTCCGGTACCAATTGCGTTATTACCTTCGGCACCAACTCCATTTGCTAACACCAGTGGCAATAACCCTAAAATAAAGGCAAAAGAAGTCATTAAAATTGGTCGTAATCTTGATTTTGCTCCGTCAATAGCGGCATCAACAATTGACTCCCCGGCTTTTCGTCGCTGCAGAGCAAATTCTACAATCAGAATAGCATTTTTCGCAAGTAGCCCGACCAGCATGATCAATGCAATTTGAAAATAGATGTTGTTTTCTAAGCCGAAAAACTTTGTACTTATATAAGCTCCGAATACCCCAAACGGTAATGATAATACTACGGCAAATGGCAACAAATAGCTTTCATATTGTGCACTTAATAAGAAATACACAAACAGAATACTTAGAATAAAAATGAAGGTGGTTTGATTACCTGCATTTACTTCCTCTCGTGTTAAACCAGAGTACGCTACGGTATAGTTACTCGGTAGCTTTGCTACTTCTTCTTCGATAACACGAATCGCATCACCTGTACTATATCCGTCATTGGTTGCCCCAGTAATATTCGTAGAATTAAATAAGTTAAAACGAGTTACCAATTGTGGCCCATATACACGCTTTAAAGTGACAAATTGTGTAATTGGGGTCATTTCTCCAGTATCAGTTCGCACATACATACTGTTTAATGCATTCTCATCGGCTCGATCTTCTGGTAGTGCTTGAATATAGACCCTAAATTGTTTTCCGAATCTAGAGAAATCAGAAGCATAAATTCCACCGATATACCCTTGTAATGTTGAAAAGATACTCGTTATAGAAACCCCTTTTTCTTTGGCTAAGGGCACGTTTACTTCCATTTCATATTGTGGATAATTCGTGCTAAAAGATGAGGTTGCATATTTGATTTCAGGATGACTCATTAATGCCATAGAGAAATCTTTATTCGCCTGGTCAAGATCGGCAAATTCACCTCCAAATTTGTCTAATAAATTCACTTCAAAACCTGCGGAGTTACCAAATCCACGTATACTAGGTGGTGAGAAGAATATAATATTCGCATCAGGTATGGTCGCTGCGATGCCAAATAATTTACCAGTTATAGCTGCCGCAGAAAGTGAAGGGTCTTCACGATCGCCCCAATCTTCAAGTTTTATAATTCCGAATCCGAAGTTACTACCTGCACCACTAATTAAACTTCGACCTTTTATGAAGTTAACGGCTGCGATGCCTTCTACATCTTGAATTTTATCATAGAGTTTTCTTGCTACTGCATCGGTTCTATCTAGCGAAGCCCCTGGTGGTAACTCTATATTTGCAAACACAATACCTCTATCTTCATCTGGTACGAATCCTGTTGGAGTAGTGGTAGATGCCCAATAAATTCCTGCACCAGCAATTACTAAAAGTAAAACAGAAACAAATTTTCTTTTGTATAAGAATTGAAGGGACTTACCATACCTTTCTATCGTTGCGTTAAATCCGCGATTGAATAGGGTATAAAATCGTTGTAGTGGGTTTTTACTTTTTAATTCCTCATCATCTTGATGTGGTTTCAGTAATAGTGCACATAAAGCCGGACTTAACGTAAGGGCGTTCACTGCAGAAATAAGAATAGCAATAATTAAGGTAACACCAAACTGCTCATAAAATACCCCAGTCGGACCTGTAATAAAAGTCACCGGTATAAACACTGCTGCCATCACTAAGGTGATTGATATAATAGCTCCTGAAATTTCGTTCATGGCTGTTATAGTTGCCTTTTTAGGACTTTTTTCACCGTCATCAAGTTTCGCATGTACCGCTTCTACAACTACAATGGCATCATCTACTACAATACCAATTGCAAGTACTAAGGCAAAGAGGGTTAAAAGGTTAATCGAATACCCGAAGACGTTTAAAAAGAAGAACGTACCAATAATGGATACAGGCACTGCGATTGCCGGAATTAAGGTTGAACGAAAGTCTTGTAAGAAGATAAACACCACTAAAAACACCAATAAAAATGCTTCCAATAAGGTACTTACCACCTTTTCAATTGATGCGTTTAAGAATAAACTGGTATCATAAGGAATAAAGATATCTAGGCCCTCAGGCAATTCACTTTTAACTGTTTCTAGGGTTACTTTAATGTTCTCAATAATTTCTTGTGCATTAGACCCTTTGGTTTGAAAAATCCCCATAAATACTGCAGGATTTCCTAAACTCATCGCATTTGAAGAGTACGATTGTGCATCTAATTCAATGTCTGCAACATCTTTTAATCTTAAAAACTCTCCATTTCCTAAGGCTTTAATAACAATGTCACTGTATTGGCTTTCGTTTTTAAAACGTCCGCTATAGGTTAAAGTATACGAGAATGATTCTCCATTATTTTCACCCAAAGAACCTGCTGCTGCCTCTAAGTTTTGTTCTGCTAAAGCAGCTGTAATATCAGAGGGAATTAAATTATACGCCGCTAATTTCTCCGGATTTAACCAAATACGCATGGCATAATCTTGCTGTGAGAATACACTAACATCACCCACACCACTAATACGTTGCATGGCCGGTATGACATTAATCTTCAAATAATTCTGAATAAAGGTCGCATCGTAGTCTTCACTTTCAGAATACATTGAAATGAACATCAATGCGCTCGTCTCTTGCTTTTGAGTGATTACACCGGTTTGTGTCACCTCTGAAGGTAATAGTGGTGCTGCTCTTGCCACACGGTTTTGAACGTTTACCGCTGCAATATCAGCATCCATTTCTTGATCAAAATAAACGGTGATTGTTGCGGTACCATTGTTTGAAGCCGTAGAGGTGATATAAGTCATACCTTCTACTCCATTAATTTGTTCTTCAATGGGTACAATGACACTCTCTAAAACTGTTTCTGCGTTTGCACCGGTATAACTAGCCGATACTTGTATGGTAGGAGGTGCAATATCAGGGTATTCCTCTATGGGTAAGGTAGTTATACTAATAACGCCCAGTATAACTATGATAATAGAGATTACTGTTGAAAGAACGGGTCTTTCAATGAATGTTTTTAACATGATAGATATGTTTAGAGGTTATCTAATTTCTAAATAAGGTTGCTACAGGTTCTAAGGCCTCATCAAAAGAAGTTTCTTGCGGAGAAATTGCCATTCCATTTTGTAATTTACCAATACCAGATACAATGATTTTATCGTCAATATCGATACCCGATTCAACAACGTATAAATTGTCAACGGTTCCTTGTATTTTTAATATGGATGTTTCGACTTTATTGTCAACATCTAATTTGAAAATCATAATATTTCCTTGTTGCTCAAATGTTGCTGATTGTGGTATTACGATGGCATCTTTATATTCTTCAGGAATTCGTATTGTTCCGCTATTACCATTCGTCAATATTTCATTAGGGTTGTCAAAAGCAGCTCTAATTTTAATGGTTCCAGTATTTTGATTTATTTGTCCGGTACTGGTTTGAATTCGTCCTTTTTCTGAATACAACTTGCCGTTGGCTAAGATCAAATCTAAATCTGGTGAATTCTTAATACGTTCTGCCTTAGTTTCACCTTCGTTTTTTTGTAAATGGTTAATGTATTGCGCTTCATTAAAACTAAAAAAAGCATACACTTGATCGATCTCACTTACTGTGGTTAATGGAATAGCGTCACTCGGACTGATTAAAGCACCTTCTCTAAAATTGATAGCGCCCACATACCCATCGATAGGGCTTTTAATAGTTGCGTAACTAATATTGGCAGACACACTACTGTAAGTAGCTTTTGCTTGCGCTAAATTTGCCTTTGCGGTTTCAAGTTGCACCGGACTAATAATATTTTTTTCAACCAGAGGTATGAGTTTATCTACTTCTACTTGTGCAACGTTAACTAGCGCTTTAGCAGCTCCAGCATCTTGACTTAATGACTGCGTTTCTAGTTTAAAAAGTGCTTGTCCTTTACGTACTTTCTCACCTTCGTCAACAAATACTTTTTCAATATACCCTGATGTTTTGGCGCGAACATCACTATTTACAATACCTTCTATAGTGGCTGGGTATTCTGTATAGCCTGTTACTGTTTTACTTTGTATTTGAGCCACAGGAAATGCAGCTGGCGGAGCTGCTGCCGCAGCTTGTTTTTGTTCGTTGTTTCCACAACTTATTAGAGCTAAGAATAAACTTAGTGTTAGCATGGAAAATATTTTATTGTTTTTCATTTGAATTAGTATTTATAAATCGAATTTTTTGTCTTGTAATTTTTTTCTTAATTCCTCAATTGAGGTTGTTGCTTCATCTATAAACTTGATGTAATCATTGTGAAAACTTAAATCAAATTTTTCTTCATTAGTATCTATCTTTTCTAGGTTTATGGTATTCTTATAAGCTTTTATTTCTAGATGCAAGGTTCGTACCTCTTCCCATTCTTTAATGACTTTATCGATATGATGTATCACGGAATCTTTATTGATGATGAAGTATTTCTTTCGATCTCCGGTTTTGGTGAAATACTCAATTTTCTTTAAGTCTTGTAAATGATTTAGATGCGTTGAAATTGTACTTTTACTTGCACAAAGTACCGCTACCATTTCTTCAAAAGTTGCTCCCTTTTTACCTGTTAGTATAACATAAGCAAGAATTCTCGCTGCTACAGGAGCCAAATTTTCTCTTTTCTCTAAATGCACACCTAGTTTTTCTACAAGGGCCATTTTTACTTGACATATATTTTCTTTCATTAATCTTGTATTCAGCTATTTATTACAAATAGAACCATGTGTGGATTAATATCCGATGCGAAATTATAGTTTGGTTCGGAACAAACCGAACTAAACGAAGTTAAAATGTTGTTAAACCTTTTTATGACCACTAAAGGGAAGTGATGAAATGGCGATAATTTCTTGTTAAAATCTAAAAATTAGATAATTGTATGAAGTAAGTATTGTGTTTTTAAAGAGAAGAAATGCATTTGAAAAAAGGGGAATACTTGTAATCAGTTCATCTTTCTTAATAAATACAAATACACCGGAAAATGATCAGAGTAACCCCCAACGTAACTACCCCCGGCATAGGTTCGCAAGGGGTAACCTTTATATCTTCCAAAAGAATCTATTAGGTAGTTCGGCCGAAACACATTGGCTTTCCAAAAAGAATACGTCTCCTTTTTATCAGATATTAAATTCTGGGTAAAATATAGTTGGTCAAACAAATTCCATTTGTCTCGATAGGCTAAAGAACCAATACCTTTACGAAACATCTTCTCCATAGGATTATATAAATTCAACGAATCTAATTCTTTTGTTTTTCCTTTTGTCTTTAGTATTTTTTGAAAGCTGTCATTTATTGGGTCGTCATTAAAATCACCCATGCTAATTATTTTAGCTTCACGATCTATATATTGAATCGAGTCAATAATTCGTTTGTTTAGTTGTGCAGCAGCTATTCTGTTAGGTCTACTTCGTGCTTCTCCACCACTTCTAGAGGGCCAATGATTGACAATGAAATGAAAATATTCATTGTCTAAGTATCCGCCAACAACAAGTTGGTCTCTGGTGTAATCTCTAAACCCATCGCTATTTGTTAGCAGTAGTCGCCGACTATCAAAGGTATCTGGTATAAATACAGATTTTTTATATAATAAGGCCACATCAATACCACGCTCGTCGGGTGAGTCAAAATGTATAATACCATATTCTTGTTGAACTAAAGGTTCGTGATTGATTAAGTCTACCAGTACTTGTTTATTTTCTATTTCGCAGAGTCCGATGATATCGGGTGCCGTTTTGCTAACATCGCGCCCTATTTCCGAAATTACTTTTGAAATTTTGTTCAGTTTACGGGCATAGCGAGTTTTTGACCATTGATCTTTGCCATCAGGCGTACGATCGTCATCAAAAGTCAGTGAGTCATTATAAGTGTCAAATAGGTTTTCAACATTATAAAAGGCAATAGTTTTTATTTCATACGTGTTTGGTTTTTGAGGCCATATAATAACGGGTAGAATTAGAAGTAATGTTAATAGTCTTGACCTCATAGCGCTTTGTCAAATTACTTATTAATTTTAATTTTTATAAGATTTTTCTCATAAAATAGTAAGTTTATTTATATATTTCTGAATTGTCTTGACAAAACTACTAACCAACCAAAATGTCATACGTGCTGTTTTTATCCTTTTTTATGCACTTTTATGGGGTTGCTGATGTACAGGAAAGTGGCTCTATAAAAGCAAGGGTTGTAAATGCCAGAAATAGCGATGCATTAACCAATGCTGTAATTTATTTAGAAGGATATGACCATAAAACAACCACTAGTACCGAAGGTACATTCCAAATAAATGAGGTAGCAAAGGGTCAGTATATTTTAAATATTTCTAAGGATGATTTTAGTACCAAACGAATTCCCATTTCCATTGGTAATACCCAATTAGATTTGGGAAAAATCTTGCTTGAAGAAGATTTTAAAATAGCGTTGAAGGATAACTTAATCACGCTAACCGATGCCGAATTGTTTGATGATGAGGTCAGTTCATCTTCTACAGGTTTGTTGCAAGCAACCAAAGATATTTTTCTAAATAGAGCTGCTTTTGATTTCGGACAAGCTTTTTTTAGAGTGCGAGGGTATGACGCCAAACATGGTAAGATTTTGGTCAATGGCATTCCAATGAATAAATTCTATGATGGCCGGCCACAATGGAATAATTGGGGCGGACTTAATGATGCCACTAGAAGTCAACAATTCACCCTGGGCTTAGCATCTTCAAACTACGCTTTTGGCGGAATTTTAGGTACTACTAATATTGATATGAGTCCGTCTGCATTACGACCAGGCACCAAGATGTCTGCCTCCATTTCAAACCGAACTTATGCGAATCGATTGATGTTTACACATACATCTTCTAATTCTAAAAATAATTTGACCTACAGTTTTTCAGCATCTAGAAGGTGGGCAAAACAAGGGTATATTGAAGGTACTTTGTATGATGCTTTTTCAATTTATAGTGCTGTAGCCGTGCAACTTAATGAAGCAAATAATATTCAATTTACAGGTGTCTACGCTTCTAACAGAAGAGGTCGTTCGTCTGCCATAACTGAAGAAGTATTTGACCTCGTCGGAAAGAAATACAATCCGTATTGGGGTGAACAAGATGATAAGATTAGAAATTCAAGAGAACGAAAAATAGCAGAGCCTCTTCTAATACTGAACCATAAGTACACCACCGAAAAATTCAAGTTACAAACCGGTCTGGCATATCAATTTGGAATTAATGCTAGAAGCAGATTGGGGTATTATAATGCTCCAAATCCTGACCCTACATACTATCGCTATTTACCGAGCTTCTATATAAACAGCGCTATAGGCGCAAATTTTATTGGTGCGAATACTGCTAGAGAAGGGTTTTTGAAGAATCCGCAGTTGAATTGGTCTCAAATATATCTAGCAAACCAGCAAGAAAAAGCCGCTTATGTGCTTTACGATGACGTTGTTGATAATCATCGATTCATGATAAATAGTATTGCAAATATGAAGCTTTCTTCAAACATGGCCCTCGATTTTGGCGCTGGTTATTCACAACTCAATTCTAATAATTATGCAAAGATTAGCGATTTACTAGGTGCTACATTTCATGAAGATATAGATCCCTTTTCTAATACTAAGAACGATACTAATGGAGTGCAGCAAAAATTTAAGGGCAACATTTTTAATTATAACTATGAAATTTCGGCATCAGAATTTGAAGCATTTGCGCAAATGAACTATGCCAAAAAATCATGGGAGGCATTTATAGCTGGCAGCTTTAAAAATACAAGCTATGAACGAAATGGGATTTTTAAAAATGAACGATATATTGAAAATTCTCTAGGACGAAGTAGTATTATAAAATTTGACAATTGGAGTTTTAAGACCGGGTCTAGATATCATTTCAATGGAAGACATTCTTTAGCAATTAACGGGGCAATACAGCATACTCCGCCGGTGCTACAAAATGTATTTATAAATCCTAGAGAGAATAATCAAGAAGTCAATAATCTTCAAAATGAAAAGACAACAACCTTCGATTTAAATTACAACCTAAGGCTTTCGAAATTGGTGGGTCGATTAACAGGATATTACACCCGATTTCAAGATGCTACCGATGTAAATTTCTTTTTTGTGGACTCGGGAGTCGGGTCTGATTTTGTGCAAGAAGTACTTACCGATTTAGATTATTTACATCTTGGTTTAGAACTCGGCTTAGAATATCAATTATCATCAACGGTTCAGTTAACTGGGGTGGCTGCTATTGGCAAACATGTGTATGCAAGCAACCCTAATGTGGCTATAAATTTTGATACGGCTGGTGCTGAAGAAGAGCTTATACATCCGTTAGGAACCATTGATTTAGGGCCTGCATATTTGAAAAATTATAAACGTGCTCAAGGCCCGCAGCAAGCCTATGCATTGGGTGTGAACTATCGAGATCCAAAATATTGGTGGATTGGTGTTACTGCGAATTACCTGACAGCAAACTACGCCAATGTTTCATCAATTACGAGAACCTCAAGTTTTTATGTTAATCCTGAAACGGGCGTGCCTTTTCCTGATGCAACAGATGAGAATGTTAACACATTGTTACGGCAAGACCCGCTAGATAGTTTTTACTTATTGAATCTTGTAGGAGGTAAATCATGGTTAAAAAAAGGAAAGTACATCAGCATTTTCGCAAGTATTAACAATGCCTTTGATGCCGTTTACCGCACGGGAGGGTATGAGCAAAGCAGGAATGGAAATTTTGGGCAGCTTAGGAATGATAATTTAAGTGGAACGCCTTCGTTTGCGCCCAAATTTTGGTATGGTTATGGTCGAACCTATTTTGTGAACCTGGCATTTAGTTTTTGAACTTATGAAAACACTCGGCTGCCTTATAATCATATTACAATTGATATTTATGAATTCTTGCGTGAGCGATAAGAGGTTCGATATCATTGAAAAAAGATGTGATAATTCATTGTCAAAAAACGCCACGTATGCAGAAATAAAAGAGATGTTCAAAGGTGTGACCCTACAAATACAGGAAGACTTGATTATTGAAGGGTATATAAATTCTTCCGATGAACAAGGTAATTTTTTTGGTGTGTTGCATTTTCAAGATAAACCGATAAATCCTACAGCGGGTTTTCAAATCGAAATTGATGTTCGCGATTCGCATTTATTTTATCCCGAAGGAAGTAAAATATACATCAAGTTGAAAGACCTTTACTTGGGTAAAAGTAAAGGCGCTTATAAAATAGGAGGTGCTTTTAGTGCTTTCGGAAATGTTTCTGTAGGACGCTTACCTTCGGCCATTGTAAGTGAACATGTAATTTTAGCATGTGAAGAAAATAGTGCTATTGAGCCAGATATAGTTTCCATTAAAAACCTGCAACAAAAGCACATTAATGCGCTAATTCGCCTTGATTCTATACAGTTTACTGAAGAAGATATTGATTTGCCATACGCCATTCAAGAAGAACAAACAGAACGATTTTTAGAACAATGTAATGGTGATGAAATTGTATTGTTGAACAGTGGCTATTCTGATTTTTACGAAGCCGTTTTACCAAGCAAGAATGGATCGATAACAGGTATATTAACTCGAGATAATCAAGATTATAAATTGGTGATTCGATCAACCAATGACATTCAGTTTTATAATGAACGATGCAATACAGTACCCGAAAAAATGACGACGAACAGTGTATTCATTTCAGAAATTGCTGATCCAAATAACAATGCTGCAGCACGATTTGTTGAGTTGTATAATGCCTCTGAAAATATACTGTATTTGAATGGATGGCAATTACAACGCTTTACCAATGCAAGTTTAGAAGTAAGTTCATCGATTGACTTAACGAGAGTTGTAATTCCTCCAGAAAGTACATTTGTAATTTCCCCAAATGCCACTGAATTCGAGATTGTTTATGGTTTTCAACCGAATATGGGGGTAGACCTAAATTCTCCTGCAGACTCTAATGGTGATGATAATTTAGTATTAGTAGATCCTTTCCAAACCATTATTGATGTTTTTGGGGTGGTTGGTGAAGATGGCACAGGTACTAATCATGAATTTGAAGATGGTAGGGCGGTTAGAAATGTAAAAATCAAAGCAGCTAATGCACAATTCAAATTTGATGAGTGGCGTATTTTTAATGATACTGGTGGTGAGCAAACCATGAATGTACCACAGAATGCACCAGACGATTTTACACCTGGTATACGAAATTGAATGAAGCTATTCTTGAGATAGGAATTCTTGCCATCCGATGATGGCAGAATTACCGTTTTGGTAGGCATGATACGAATGGTACAATAATTCTTTTTTTAAATCGAGAACTACAGGCCACGTAATATCATCCCAGCCTTGACCTAAAAGTTTATTGATGCCTGTTTCTACAAGTACTTCAGTAACGGCACCCATGATTCGTATAGATTCATTTCCGTTTTTATTTGAAAGCCCAATATAATAATCGGCCTTTGCACCTGAAAAAGAACATTTGGGGAAAGTTCTTATCTGAAAATCAGATAAATCAATAATGGTTTGGTCATGCGGTGTTAGCTCATGTTTGGTTTTAGAAGCTATTTGCATACTTCAAGGTACATTTAATAAATAAACGAGGGTGCTTTCACGGATAAGAATTATTAACTTTTTATCAACCATAGCAATTTAAGAATGTCAATAAAACAAATAGAGCCCTGCCTTATATAGTAAAAGACAGAGCTGCTAAATTTTTACTTTTTAAAATTTGCTATTTATGCAATAGCAATATTTGCTAGAACGCTCTCTAAATCTTGAGGCGATACTGGTTTTAGAATATACTTGTGTATAATATTATAGTCTTGAACCTTTTGCAAATCTCTGGGATCTACAGAAGAGCTAACAATATATATCACCACTTTTTCTCTTTTTTGAATAGGTATTTTTACAAAATCTTCTAAAAACTCCCATCCTGTCATGAGTGGCATATTGAGGTCAAGAAAGATAATATCAGGTAAATCTTTATCTTGATTAGAAAGTTCAAGAAGACCATCAATGGCATCTTGCCCATTATTATATACTAAAATTTCATTCGAGAAATTTGATTCTTTCATGATGCGTTTGGTGCCGTAAATGAATATTGGGTCGTCATCAATAATACAGGTGCTATTTACTTTTTTCATACTACTATTACTTATGCTTTGTCTAAAAATATTTTAAATAAGGTGCCTTTATCTACTTCACTTTCTACTGTTATTTTACCGTTAATAGCTTCAACTTGATTTTTAGTTAAAAATAAACCAATACCCTTTGCGTCTTTGTTTCGATGAAAGGTTTTATACATGCCGAATAGTTTAGCCCCATGTCTTTTTAAGTCTATACCAATACCATTGTCAGCAAAATGAATTTCTACAGTTTCTTTTACTATTTTATGAATCGAAATTGAAATTATTGGTGGTCTGTCTGGTGAACAATATTTAAGGCTATTTGTAAAAAGGTTAAGAAAAATACTATCAAGGTAAGCTGGCTTTCCTAATAACTCTAAGTCTTTTGGTATTTCAATTATACATTCAGCTTTTTTTTCTGCCATTAAGAGTTCTAAATTCTGCTGCACATTTTTTAAAGTTGAACAAAGATTTATGTTTTTTAATTTCTCTACTGCTTCAGTTTTCACTTGAATTACTTCATTGAGGTGAAAAACTGTTTCGTTCAAACTACACGAGGCGTCGTTTAACATTCGCATCAAGTTTTCATGTTCTTCTTTATCATTTTCTTTCTTGAGAAAACCATTTATCATTGAGAGATTTGTAGAATGAGACCGTAGGTTGTGTGAAACAATATGAGCAAAATTCATAAGGCTGTCGTTTTGCTTTTTACTAACATTTAATAGTCTATTTAACTTACGGGCATCTTTAATTCTATCAGAAATATCGACCACTTGGCCTACAATATGAGCCGTATTTCCGTCAATATCTTTTACCGAAGTTACCGCCAACAGCGTATATACAATATGTCCTTTTTTGTGATAATATCGTTTTTCAAGTTGATAGCCATCACGTTTTCCGTTAACTATCTCTTGAAACAAAACAAGGTCTTTGTTAAGATCTTCAGGATGTGTTAACTCTTGAAAGGTAAGTTTGGTAATTTCATCTTTGTCGTAGCCCATTATTTTATTCAAGGCACTATTGGTTTTTAATAAGGTACCATCAATGGCAACAAAAGCCATACCTATATTTGAGTTTTCAAACGCTCCTTGAAATGATTCTTCACTTTTTTGTAGCAGTAGTTGTGTTGTTCGCAGTTGGGTATAATCCCAATTGGTGCCAACCATTTTTATGGCTTCTCCTTTTTTATTTCGTTGGGTGACAGCCATCGCACGAATATACCGCACTTCTCCGCTGGGCCAAATTACTCTGAAATGGGTGTTAAATTCTTTTTCACCAGAAATGGCCATGGCGATTTCTTGATCACCTCTTTCTTTGTCGTCAGGGTGAAGGCCAGATCGCCACGCTTCATATTCACCAATAAAGTCTTCTTTCTGAATACCATATAAGCGGTACATACTATCATCCCATACCAATTTGTTGTTGACTAGGTTATAGTCCCAAACGCCAATTAAAGATCCTGATGTTGCTATTTTTAACCGTTCAGCAGTTTCCTTATATTTAATTTCAGCTTTCTTTTTAGCATCAATCTCTTGAAAAGTACCAACTAACCGAATACATTTTTTACCAATAAATTCGGCTTCTCCTTTGGCCCTTACCCAAGTCTCGTTTCCTTTTGCAGTAACAATTACTAACTCAGTATCCCATGATTTACCTTCGGTCATTGCAGCAGCAACCAACTTCCTTATTTTTTCTCTGTGTTCACCTGCTTTGTAAAAGTTAATACCTTGCTCTAATGTTGGGGTAAAATCATGAGGTACTTCGTGAATTTCTTTTGTAATTTTTGTCCAATAAAGCTGATTGGAAATCATATCAACTTCCCAGCCACCAATACGAGCAACTTCTTCGGCCATATATAGTAACTCCTCTTTGCGTTTTTGAAGTGTAATATCTTCGCATACAATGATTAAACCTCCAAGCTCATCGATTTCATTTTTCCATGGATTAATTTTCCATTTCAACCATTGAATTTGTCCATTAGAATACACAAATTTTTGGCCATTATTAGAGTTTGATTTACCTAAAAGACAAGCTTGGTGAACCTGTTTTATTTCGATAGGCGTTTGGGGTAAAGCATCGTAATATAATTCTCCATTTAATGATTGTTGTTTTAATCCAAATTCTGTTAGCCATGCTTTTGAATGACTAATAAACCGCATGTTACAGTCTACGATGGCCACTGCAACTGGTGAATCTTTTATTAAATAGTTTACGGTTAAAGTTTCCAAGATAGGTTTATGATAGGAGTATTAGTTTGTCATTAACGTAAGAAAAACCCTATAAATTGTGTATTTAATTAAATTATTTTGGTGTATTAAATTTTAAATAACACTATTTAATTTAAGGATATAACTACAATAGAAATAGAACAGTTTTAGCGTTATGGTTTTTCAAAAAAGAGTTTGAATAAGGTGCCTTTATTTACTTCACTTTCTATTTTGATTTTTCCGTTGATGGCTTCAATTTGATTTTTTGTAAGAAATAGACCAATACCTTTAGCATCTTTGTTTCTGTGAAAAGTCTTATACATACCGAATACTTTATCGCCATGTCGATTTAAATCAATACCTAAACCATTATCTGAAAAATGAATTTCAACAGCATCTTTGTGAATTTCATGTATGGCAATTTTTATTTCAGGTGTTCTTTTGGGCGAACTATACTTAATACTGTTGGTAAAAAGGTTAAGAAATATACTATCCATATAGGCTGATATTCCAAGAACATGAAGATTTTCTGGAATCTGAATAATACATTTAGCTTTTTTCTCTTCCATCAAAAGCATGAGGTTTTGTTGAACATTTTTCAAGGTCTCACAAATGTTGATTTTTTTCAATTTGTCAACCGCTTCTGTTTTTACTTGAATTACTTCATTCAAATGAAATACAGTATCGTTAAGACTGGTAGATGCTTCGCCCAGCATGCGCATTAAATTGGCATGCTCTTCGGCATCATTTTCTTTCTTCAAAAAGCCATAAATCATTGATAGATTTGTGGAATGCGAACGTAAATTATGAGAAACAATATGCGCAAAGTTTAACAAACTCTCATTTTGTTTGTTGGCAATTTTATTCAGACGGTTAAGTTTGTTGCTAGCTTTTATTTGAGACGAAATATCTACAATTTGCGCAATAAAATTGATTATTTCTCCATAAATGTCTTTTACTGCGGTTACAGCAATAAGTGCATAAACGACATGGCCATTTTTATGATAATAGCGTTTTTGAAGTTCAAAATTTTCTAAAGAGCCAGCAATAGCTTTTTTAAACATCAAACCACTTTTTTTAAGATCATCTACGTGGGTAATGTCTTTGAAATTTTTCTTTTCAAGTTCACCGGTTTCATAGCCTAATATGCGTCTTAAGCTTTTGTTCGTTTTGATCAGCTTACCTGTTAAATCAGTTAAAGCCATGCCAATGTTGGAGTTTTCAAAAGTACCTTGAAGTGATTCATCGCTTTTTTGTAATAATAACTGGGTAGTTTTTAGCTCAGTAATGTCCCAATTGGTGCCAAGAATTTCTGTAACCTTTCCTTTCTCATTTTTATAACAAACAGCAACGGTGCGTATGTATCGTAATTCTCCGTTTGGCCAAATCACACGAAACTCGGTGTCAAAATTTATCGCTCCTGAAACGGCATCTGAAATAACCTGATCTGCTAGGTGCTTATCTTCAGGGTGTAGCACTAAATTCCATGCATCTAAAACATTGGGATAATCGTCTTTGTTTAATCCATAAAGGCGATACATTTGATCATCCCAAACCAGTGTTTTTTGCTCTAAATTATATTCCCAAATGCCAATTTCAGAATTGTTGGTCGCTATTTTAAACAGTAATTCAAGTTTTATTTCTGCCTTTTTCTTTGCATCAATATCTTGAAAAGTACCAAATAGTCGTACACATTTGCCATCTATAACTTCTGCTTCACCTTTAGTGCGCACCCACAGCTCATTGCCCTTGGCGGTAATTATTTGGCATTCGGTATCCCAAGGAGTACCGTCAATCATTGCTTTTGAAACCAAGTTTGAAATACGACTTTTATGTTTTCCTTTATAATAGTTAATACCTTCTTCTAAATTTGGAATGTACTCATCGGCTTGTTCATGAATTTCTCGAGTTATTTGTGTCCAGTACACTTCATTATTTATTAAATCTACTTCCCAACCACCTATTTTAGCTACTTGTTCTGCTCTGTATAGCAGTTCATTTTCGCGTTTTTGTCTTGTAATATCTTCAAGAATAAGAATAATACCTGCCGGTAAATTGAGTTCATTTAACCAAGGGTTAATTTTCCACTTCAACCATTGTATTTTTCCGGATGATGAGATAAATTTTTTACCCGGGTTAATGTTGGTATTTCCTTGAATACAATGATTTATTTTTTCTTTAAGTTCGTTGGGTGTCTGCGGAAGTATTTTATAGAGGTGTTCGCCAATGATACTTTTACCGTCTAAATCAAATTCAGACGTCCAGATTTTTGAATGGTTGACAAAGCATAGGTTTTTGTCAAGTACAGCTACTGGGGAGGGTGAGTCTGTAATTAGATAATTAACAGTTAAGGTCTTCAAAGTTTGCTAAGGTTTGTTCATTTTTTATAACGTAAGAAAATACTTACAATTGTGTAAAAATAACAAAAATATACTGTAAACTATTTGATGCTAGATTTGTAACCTTAATATCTTTAATTTGATGTATAATTAAAAAAAGAGGTACTGTATTCAGTACCTCTTTTTAATATTCTTAGATGGTGAATTCAATTACTTTAAATCGAAACGATCTAAATTCATTACCTTGACCCACGCAGCTATAAAATCATTTACAAATTTTTGCTCAGAATCATTACTGCCATAAACTTCAGCATATGATCTAAGTTCTGTATTTGAACCAAAGATTAAGTCTGCTCTAGTCCCCGTCCATTTGATACTGCCTGATTTACGATCTGTACCAGCGAATAGGGTTTCATTATCAGAAGTATCTTTCCACTGTACATCTAAATCTAACAGGTTAGCAAAAAAATCATTGGTTAAAACTTCTCTGCGATCAGTTAAAACACCATGTCTTGATTTGTCAAAGTTGGTATCTAGCACACGCATTCCACCAATAAGAACAGTCATTTCTGGTGCTGTTAAGGTCATTAATTGTGCTCGGTCTACTAACAATGCTTCAGCTGAGGCTTTAAAATCAGAATTTTTATAATTTCTGAAACCATCTGCTGCTGGTTCAAGTGCTTCAAAAGAGTAAGCGTCAGTTTGATCTTGTGATGCATCCATACGGCCTGCCGTGAAAGGAACTTCAACAGAATGACCTGCATTTTTTGCAGCTTCTTCAACACCCGCACTACCGCCTAGAACGATTAAGTCTGCCAATGAGATTTTTTTATTACCTGATTGTGCATCATTAAACTCCTTTTGAATACCTTCTAATTTATTTAATATTTCAGATAATTCGGCAGGGTTATTAACTTCCCAGTTCTTTTGAGGCTCTAATCGTAAACGGGCCCCATTCGCACCACCTCTTTTATCTGAATCTCGATAAGTTGAAGCAGAAGCCCATGCTGTTGACACTAATTGTGAGATAGATAAACCTGAGGCTAACAACCTTTTCTTTAATTCAGCGATATCAGAACTATCAACTAAATCATGATCAACTGCAGGGATAGGGTCTTGCCAAATTAATTCTTCTTGAGGTACTTCAGGGCCTAAATACCGAGAAACTGGCCCCATATCTCTATGGGTTAATTTAAACCAAGCTCTGGCAAATGCATCTTCAAATGCTGCTGGGTCTGCTTGAAAACGTTTTGAAATTTCTAAATACTCTGGGTCTACTTTTAAAGCCATATCAGCATCGGTCATCATTAATTGCTGTGTCTGAGAAGCATCACCAGCTTTAGGAGCTCTTTTTGCAGCAGAAGCTTCCGTAGGTCTCCATTGATTCGCTCCTCCTGGGCTTTTAGTTAGCTCCCAATCATAGCCTAAAAGAACATCAAAATAATCATGATCCCATTGGGTTGGGTTTGGTGTCCATGCACCTTCAATACCACTAGTAATAGCGTCGTCTAAAACACCTGTTCCGAAAGAGTTTTTCCAACCTTTACTTTGTTCGGTAATAGAGGCACCAGCAGGTTCTGCACCGACAAATTCATCAGGGTTTGCGGCACCATGCGCTTTTCCGAAGGTATGACCACCGGCAGCTAAAGCTACAGTCTCTTCATTATTCATGGCCATACGACCGAAAGTTTCTTTCATCAATTTAGCAGTACCAAGTGGATTCGGACTACCATTTGGCCCTTCAGGATTCACATAGATGAGTCCCATATGTGATGCGCCTAAATTAGCTTCTAATACATATTCACCATCTGAAAAACGTTCGTCATTACCCATCCATTCGGTTTCTGACCCCCAATAGATATCTTCTTCAGGCTGCCAAATATCTTCACGACCACCTGCAAAACCAAAAGTTTTGAAACCCATAGATTCTAAGGCACAGTTTCCTGTAAGAATCATTAAATCGGCCCATGAAAGTTTTTTGCCATATTTCTTTTTAATTGGCCATAATAGCAATCTAGCTTTATCTAAATTTCCGTTATCTGGCCAACTGTTTAATGGTGCGAAACGTTGTGATCCTGAACTTGAACCACCACGACCATCACCAATTCTATAAGTACCTGCACTATGCCATGCCATACGAATCATAAATGGCCCATAATGGCCGTAATCGGCTGGCCACCAGTCTTGTGATGTTGTTAAAGCATCAACAATATCTTTTTTAACTTGTGCTAAATCTAGCGATTTAAATTCTTCAGCATAGTTAAAATCTTCATCCATTGGGTTACTCAACGATGAATTTTGGCGTAGCACATTCAATCGTAATTGATTTGGCCACCAATCAAGGTTATTTGTACCGCCACCTGCAGTTTGTTTTTGCGTTCCTCCTAAATAAGGACATTTGCTTGAATCATTGATGTCAAACGCATTTCCATGAGGGTCATTATTGTTCGTATTATCCATTGTAGCTAATTTTACAGATTTCTGATGTAAAACTACCAAAATGTTAGTTGAATTTCACAACGTTTTACTTGTTTTGAATTATCACAGTATTGATATTATCTATAATTGATATCAATTACTATAAACAGTACCAATTTAGATTAGTTACTTCACTTAATTTTCAGGCTGGTATTGAACCAAGAATGTTTTTTATACTTTTATTTTTAAAATTGATAAGATGAGTGATTCTATATTCGAAGCAGTACGAAATAACAACACAGAAGATGTACTTAAAATACTTAAGGAAAACCCTGAAATAGTGAATACTAAAGACCAAAGAGGATCAACACCTTTAATTCTAGCTACGTATTATAACCACCTCGACACGACCAAACTACTTCTTGAAAAAGGGGCTGATATCGATTCTGTTGATGCCTCGGGTAATACAGCGCTCATGGGTGTTTGCTTTAAAGGCTTCGTCGAGTTAGCACAAATATTGATTGATAACGACGCACTAATTAATGTGCAAAATGCAACCGGTAGTACCAGCCTAATTTATGCAGTGACTTTCAAACATTTAAACATTGTTAAACTGCTACTACAATGTGGTGCTGATAGTACTATAAAAGATGCCAGAGGTTTTAATGCTCTTGACCACGCTAAATTGCAGGGAGTAGCTGACCTTATTGATTTATTAGAAGCAGTTTAATAATTATTTGAACATTTTTTTGGTAAACTTACCTTTGACCATAAACGCTAGAATGATTCCAGCTAAAAGTAATGTAATAGCATTACCAAGAATTATTGGTGTTTGATGATTCAATAACCCGTATACCAGCCATAAGGTAACCCCAGTTACGAATAGCAAATACATAGGAAACGATAGGCTTGCCGTATTTTGTGTTTTGATTGTTTTAATCGCTTGAGGTAAAAAGCTAACCGTTGTTAGTATGGCAGCAATGTTACCAATAATTGCAGTAAAATCCATAATTTAAGTTTTAAGTAGGTTTGTACTAATTTTATAGCAAAGTTCAGAGATTTATGGATTTTATATTACAACCGTATAATCCAATTTCTATGATATTTTAACCAATAAGTGAAAAATCAACTAACATTAGGTTAAAAAATGATACATTCAGTCATTTTGTATTCAAGAAATAGTTGAAAAAGAATTGATTTTTATGATAGAAAAAGACCCCTTAACTTTAATTAAAAGAATCAAGGCCATTGCCGAAACCGGATTGGTTTATTCTGAAGGTGCCTACGACCAAGATCGATACAAAGAATTAAAAGAAATAAGTTTAAAATTATTAGCACATACTACCCAGCAACCCTTGCAAAGTGTGAAAGATTTGTTTTTGCCTACAACAGAATACCCCACGGTGAAAGTAGATGTGAGGGGTTTTGTGTTGAATGAAGCTGATGAAATCTTGATGACTAAAGAAAGCGTTGATGGTAAGTGGACCATACCCGGAGGATGGGCAGATATTGGTGATTCGCCTTCAGAAGCAGTACTTAAAGAAATTAAAGAAGAAACCGGTTTTGACGCAGAGATTATTCGCTTATTAGCCATATATGATAAACGATTACACGAACATCCGCCAGAGCCTTTTTATATTTATAAAATTATGTTTTTCTGTAAAATTACTGGGGGTGAATTAGCTCCCGGATTCGATATGAGAGGGGCTAATTTTTTTCCTATTCATGCGCTTCCTGAGTTATCAGAAGACCGTATTTTGAAATCTCAATTAGTTCATCTAATGGAGTTGGCAAAACATAAAACTGACGTATATTTTGATTAATCTTAAGCCATGAGTCAAGAACTAAAATTAGCCTTAATTCAATCTTCAATAGTTTGGGAAAACCCAGAAGAAAATAAAACACTTTTTTCCAAAAAGATTAGAAATATTTCTTCGGATGTAGATGTAATTATGCTTCCTGAAATGTTTACCACAGGTTTTACTATGAATCCCCAAAAATTAGATCAAAAAGAGGGTAATCGAACTTTAGAATGGATGCAAGATCTAGCCAAAGAAAAAGTTGCTGTTTTAATTGGAAGTATACCGTTTTACGAAAACTCGAACTATACGAATAGACTTTTATTTGTACTTCCTAACGGTGATCATTTTAGTTATGATAAACGACATACATTCACTTTAGCTGGTGAAGATAAAGTGTATCAATCGGGAAATGAAAGATTAATTGCTTCCTATAAAGGTTTTCGAATTTGCCCAATGGTATGTTATGATTTACGTTTTCCGGTGTGGGCAAGAAATACTGATAATTACGATCTTTTAATTTATGTTGCTAACTGGCCAAAACCAAGAATCAATGCTTGGGATGCACTACTAAAAGCAAGAGCAATAGAAAATATGACTTATTGTGTGGGGGTTAACAGAATAGGTACAGATGCTGAAGGGCATAATTACCCTGGTCATTCTGTTGTCTATGATGCTTTGGGTGAACAAATTGCATATTCAGAAAAGGAGGAAATTGTTTATGCCAGCATTATAAAAAAGCACGTGACTCAAGTTAGATCAAGGCTAAAATTTTTAGAAGATCGTGATGCTTTTAAGCTTTATTGATTGGGCGTATTGCTTTGATTATAAAAAATAAAAGCATGAATTATATCGGCATCTTTTTTTAAATTTAATTGTTCATTTTTAATGAAGTCTTGTGTGCCTTTATCAAAAAGGGCTAATACCTTTTTATTTTTTTTTGGCAATTCTTGAATTGTACCTGATGAATCTTTAAAATAAAATTTCGTCTGAATGACCACACGATCTTTATTATCAATATTAAGTAGAGAAGCATCGGTGGCTGCTTTTATTATTTTAGTGTGATACACTCTAAATAACGAAAATGAACCATTAACTAGTGATTCTGCGAAAATAGCTTTCGACGAAGGTTCAATTTTTATAGGCACAAACTTTTTACCTGATAGTTCAACTGAAATACCACTAACTGGGTCAAGAGAAACAAAGTCTTTCTCTTTTAAAATTTCAACTTCACCGGTAGAGGTGTTAAATCTTGCAAGTAGTTTAATTATTTTTTTATTTGCTAGTGAAGTTACGCTAGCTTGAGTCCATTCTTCATTTAGATAGACCGTACCTTCAACCGCAGGTTGCGATTTTGAAGTTGCGCGAATAAATGGCACACTTTCAGTGCCAACGGTTAGAGTAGCATTCTCTTTATTGATGTTAACCGTTTGCTGTGCTAAACATAATTGAGTGCTTAAAAAAACAAATAATAAAAGATTTTTCATAATTGATTTATTGATTGATGATTGTAAAGGTCTCATTTTTTTCCCAGTTTGCTCGTACTTCAATTTCATTTGGGTAATAACTAACGCGCTCAGGCATGATTCGTTTTAGAAAACTACCAGTATCCCACTTGCCATTGTCATTTTCATCTTGAATGACCCTAATTAAATAGACTGCGGGTTCAATGTAGTTAAAAACAATAGGGGAGTTGTCAGCTGCTTTCTTTTCTGAAACTAATTTACCATTTGTATCTATAAGTTGAGCAATTACGGGATATGTTACTGCTCCTTTTAAGTTTAGAGTTAGGGTTCCAAAATCTGATAGACTTCGCGTATTTAAGCGATAATTTAGGGTGTCGTTGGTTTGACCAAAAAAATCAGTAATTGCACCAGGTAATAATTCTAAATTATATAATTCTTCTGGTTCTTTGATAAAATCAAAATCAACCTTATTGGCTAAAGTATCATAATTAACTTTAAAAGGTAAGTCAAGCGAATCTTTTACTAACATTTTCATTTTAGTTGTGTCAACCGCAATCAAAGGGGTGTTAGCTGAGATAAAAAAGGGTTGATCAAAAACTAAAGAGCCGTTCTGATTTGGAATAAGTTTAAGTGAGTCATTTTCTACTTTTCTCCGTTTTACATTAAAAGTGTCGATTACTTTTTTCTTTGCATTAGAAACAAGAAATAGTATGGAATCAATTTTGTTGGGCGTAAACCAGAAGTTAATAGAATCTTTATCCTGTTCTTTTAAGACTCTTGTTTTAACGGAATCAGGTAGTGCTGTTAGTGGTGATATTTCGATTTCCTCATTTTCTTCACCGTAGTAACCAAATATAATTTTATTGCCAGAAGCATAACTGGGCACTGAAGCACTATAATCTTGGGTTTCTTTAAAAAGGGTTAATACCGGCAATTGAATAGAATCGGATGGAAGTGAAATCGTATCTGTTGAATATGCAATTTTATCAGCATTTTGGTCGAAAATATTGTTTTTCGCAACGTCTTTCAGAGCGAATATAGCGTACTTTCCTTCTTTTAGATTTTTAAGCCTAAAAATGACGGTACTGTCTAAGGTATTGGTGATGTAGTTGGGCGGTTTTTTATACAAGGTAGAGTCATTATACGTCGAGTCAATCTCGTATAATAAAACACTAATGAATTCATCCGCTTTTTGATTAAATGCATCTTTTACTACCCCAGAAACCTCTAAAGAATCAATGTAAGCTCCAGTTGAAAATACATAAGTTAAAAAACTGCTAGGGTTACCTTCGTTGTTGTCTTGTACGCTTTGTCCAAAATTTAAGGTGTAAGTCGTATTAGGTGCAAGGGTGTCTTTTATTTTGATTTCAACATATTTTTGCGCACCCCCTTGAGGCGTAATTTCAGGTAAATACTTCAATGGAGGAGATACTATTAGTTGATCTTGAACATCTTGAAGTTTGATATACTCATCAAAATATAATCGGATTTTATCTGACTTAAAATTGGTTGATAAATTTTTGGGCTCAGCACGAATTAAAATCGGTGGGTCAATGTCTTTTGGCCCACCAGTTAATGTACCACCACGCCGACCACAGTGTGATATTGAAATAAATATTAAAACGAAGAAAATACAAGCGAGAAAACGTCGCAACATAACTGTAATGATTCTTATAGAATAACTTAAACAAAGAAACGACTAATTTGCTGATTATTGAAATTGAGGTACCACTGCCATACTAAGAATAAAAATTGAAACCCCTTCAACCTCTTGTAGCGCTTTCGCACAAATTTCCATAGTTGCCCCACTAGTGATAACATCATCAACGAGAAGCACATTTTTATTTTGTAACAGGTCAGAGTGCTTCACCGTATATAAAGCGGTATTGTTTTGCCATCTAGCTATTCTACTTTTAGCGGTTTGGGTTTTTGTGTTCGCATTTTTAATCAATATGTCAGCATGATAAGCTGCATGAAGGTGATGGGCCAATTGCTGAGCAAATTTGGCTACTTGATTATAACCTCGTTTTTTTAATTTTTTTTTGTGTAAGGGCACTGGTAAAACATAATCAATTGCAGGTAAAAACGCTCTTTCCTTCAGTTCTTGACCATACCAATCGCCCAAAAAGGTGCCAATTTGTTCTTGATTTTTATACTTTAAATGATGAATTAGTTGTTGTACGATACCATTTTCAGTGAAAAAAAGTAAAGAACTAGCCTTTTTTATATTAATTCGACCATAAAAAATACGGTCAAGTGCATTTTCTTCGTTAAAGGTGTACTCGGTGAGTGGCAAATTATTTCGACAAACGGTACATAGGTGGTTCTCTCCTCTATTTAAATGAGCATTACAGCCAAAACAGACCCGTGGTACGAGAATGCTGTTGATATCGTTTATTATATTTGTAACTGTGCTTACAACCAAATTTTGAATTTTTTAGAAACCTACTTAAAGCCTATTTAGACTAATGGATAGTCAAGATACCAAATTTAATTACAAGATAATTCTTGCCGCCTTGTGTGCTGTAATAGTAGGTGTACTTATTGCCTTTTATTATAGCTATCAACAATCAAAAACTGAAATCGACTTTTTAGAACATGAAAAAGAAATTTTGGTAAAAGATTTAACGCTAATGAAAGCTGATGTAGATCGGTTATCTGCTTTAGATGAGGTTAATGATATTGAATTACAATCTTCAAGATATCGAGTGCAACAATTATTAGATTCTGTTGGTAGATTAAATTTTACTGTTCAAAAGCTAAGAGAATATAAAACAGAACTTCGCAGATTAGAAGCTAAAAATGATAGTCTTAAACTGAAAAATGATTTTCTTAACTACAATAATATGCAGTTGACAGAAAAGTTTGAAGCTTCTCAAAAAGAAATACAAAGAATTCGAACTTTAAATACAGCCTTGGCTAGAGCAGAAGCCTTAGAAAGAGATAAAATTCAAGATTTAAACAAAGAATTAAAGTCTAAGAAATATTTAGAATTACAAATGACCGAAGGTAGTGCAATTCGTGTTCGTGGAGGAAAACCAATTCGAACAAATAAAGCCTCTACTATTGAAAAGTTAAAAGGTTGTGTGACGATATCTGCTGATCGTTCTTTGGCAAATCAAGAGAAAATCATTTATTTTCAATTTTTAGGCCCAAATATGGGCATTATTGAAGACAATGCAAATACAATAAACGTAAATGGTAACGTATATAGTAAACGTGTAGCAATTGATTTTAATGGTGAGCAAACTGAAATTTGCGACTTTATCACAATTCCTGAAGGTTCGCTTGAACCTGGAGCTTATATCTTGAACGTATTTGAAGATCAACGATTACTTCAAAGTTCAGAGTTTGAACTGAAGTAATCACAAGTTATTTTTAAAGAAATGTGCTTTATTTTTTAAAAGGATATTTTAATACTACTTAAAATCGGATAAAATTCTATTTTTGCCAAATGGCAGTACAAGAAGACGTTTTTAAGAAAGTAATTTCTCATGCAAAGGAATACGGTTACGTATTTCAATCTAGTGAAATATATGATGGTTTGAGCGCAGTTTATGATTATGCTCAAAACGGTGCTGAATTAAAGAAGAACATCAGAGAATACTGGTGGAAAGCGATGGTTCAGTTAAATGATAATATTGTTGGCTTAGATGCCGCTATATTTATGCATCCTACTACATGGAAAGCTTCTGGCCATGTAGATGCATTCAATGACCCACTAATTGATAATAAAGATTCAAAGAAAAGATATCGAGCAGATGTTTTGGTTGAAGACTATGTGGGTAAGATTGAATCTAAAATTGAGAAAGAAGTGAAAAAAGCCGCCAAACGCTTTGGTGATGCTTTTGATAAAAAACAATTCTTAGCTACAAATCAACGTGTAGTTGATTATCAAGAACAAGCAGATACAATTTTAAAACGTTTGGGTAAATCTTTAGAAAGAGAAGATTTAGCCGACGTAAAAAAGTTGATTGAAGAGTTAGAAATAGCATGCCCTATGTCAGGTTCTAAAAATTGGACTGATGTAAAACAATTCAACTTAATGTTTGGTACCAAGCTTGGTGCTTCGGCAGATACAGCGATGGACTTATACCTAAGACCTGAAACTGCACAGGGTATTTTTGTGAATTTCTTAAACGTTCAGAAGACTAGTCGAATGAAGATTCCGTTTGGTATCGCACAAACAGGAAAAGCCTTCAGAAACGAAATTGTTGCGCGTCAGTTTATTTTCCGTATGCGTGAGTTTGAACAAATGGAAATGCAATTTTTCGTAAAACCAGGTTCACAAAAAGAATGGTACGAGAAATGGAAAGAAAACCGTATGAAATGGCACCTTTCTTTAGGAATGGGTGAGGATAATTATCGTTTTCATGATCATGAAAAATTGGCTCACTACGCAGACGCGGCAGCAGATATCGAGTTTCGTTTTCCTTTCGGATTTAAAGAATTAGAAGGTATACATTCACGTACAGATTTCGATTTATCAAAGCATCAAGAATTCTCAGGTAAAAAATTACAATATTTTGATACTGAAGAAAACAAAAACTATGTGCCATATGTAGTTGAAACTTCTATTGGTTTAGACCGGATGTTCTTAGCTATATTTTCAAATTCGTTGAAAGAAGAAGAGCTTGAAAACGGTAGTACCAGAACAGTTTTGAAAATTCCAGCAGTGTTAGCACCCACAAAAGCAGCTGTTTTTCCTTTAGTGAAAAAAGATGGTTTACCTGAATTAGCCCAAGAAATTGTAGACGATTTAAAATGGGAATTTAATGTAATTTATGATCAGAAAGACGCTGTAGGTCGTCGTTATCGAAGACAAGATGCTAACGGTACGCCATTTTGTATTACAGTAGATCACCAATCACTAGAAGATAAAACGGTTACTATTCGTCATAGAGATACGATGGAGCAACAACGGGTTGCTATTGCTGATGTGAAAGGTATTATTCACCAAGAAGTTGATATGAAGGCATGGTTGCAGAAAATGCAAGACTAAAATTTTGAAGTTGAAATTATAGTCGATATCCCAAACGAAAACCAACGTAATAGTTTATAGGGTTTCCTGGGTAGAAATATCGAGGTTCATTTCCTCCAAATCCTTGCGTGTTTATTAAAACAGATTGTGCATATGTGCTATCAAATAGGTTGTTGATTCCGAAATCTATTCCTAGTGTGAAGGTGCTATAAAGCTTTTTTTGATAGCCCATTCTCATGCCGTAAACATTAAAAGAATCGCTAGAGATTGTATTTGCATCAGTAAGCGGAATCGCGTCTACATATTGATGCGTAATGTTCCAATAAAAATGTTCAAACCATCTCATTTGTAGCCCTGAAGTGATCAAGTGCTTTGGTACTCCTGTTAGATTATTCCCAGAAAAGTCCTCATCCTCATCAATAAATTCTACAAATTTATGAGCATTGAAGGTGTAATTTAAAAAGGGTTGCAGCTCTAAATATTTGCTCATTTTCAATCTGTAGTTTAATGCCAATTCCAAACCGCTATGTCTGGTTTTACCGGCATTTTTTCCAATCAATTGATCTTCGTTCACACGTTCGGAAACCAAAAGGTTGTTGACATTCATTTGATAAATGGTAGCGTTTATATGAAGCTTTTTGTCATTTAAATACAACGAAGTGCCAAGCTCATAATTTACACCGATCTCTTGCTCAATATCTGGATTAATCACACCGTCAGGAGTAAGGGTTTCTTCTAAACTCGGGTTAGAAAAACCACGGCTAATGTTGGCATAGTATTTCTGATTTTCAGAATATTGATAGTTAAAATTAATACTTGGTAGAGCAATGGTTTTAAATTGGCGCTGAGCGCTTTTGTTTGTAGTACCAAGGTTGAATTGATCTTGAAAATTGTATTTGGTGTTATTCAAATTCAAGCCCAATTGCATGGTGAAAGCATCTGTAAAAGGCACGAGAATTGTACCGAACGTGTTCAATTGGGTTCTAAATTCTTTATTTCGGGCAAATTGTTCGCCTTTTAAACTGCCATTGCCATTATTTTCTTGATATAAATTCTGAAATTCATCCCAGTCATATTCATCTTTAAACAATTCGGCACCTAAGGTGTACTGTGAACTTTTTCCAAGCAAATTAAACGAACCGACAAATCGAGTTCGAAATCCGAAAGTCTTTGTGATTTCTTCTAAAATACCAAAAAATCGTGCCTCGGTTTTATCAAGGTAATTATAAAAAATGCTCGAGGTATTTTCGAGATTCTCACTAAGTTTTCGTTGATATGACACCCCAACAAGCGTAGTATTATTAGCTTCAAAACCCTGCGATGCACGCCATGTGAAAGTGGCTTGTTGGGGGTTTTCAGCAAATGCAGTTGCACCAAGAGAACTTGGTATTTGGGCGGTAAAGTCAATATGATTTAGTAAAAGACTTACCTGTGATTTTTCATTAAGCCGATATGAGGTGTTAAGTAAAAATCCGTCTCTTTCAAAATTGCTATTCTGTCGGTAGCCATCAGTTTCCATATGTCCGTATTGAACGCCTAAACGTAATTTACCATCGTAATGATTAAATGAGAGATTGTTTTTAAGCAACCCAAAAGAACCTGTAGTGAAATTGTTTGAAAAATTGGTTGACAAGCCAAGCGCCTCTTTCGGAGTCAAAAGTATGGCTCCGCCTAAGTTGGCTCCAAAAGCGGTCGCCTTAGGGCCTTTAACTACTTCAATTTGACTAAGATTTTCAAGATCAAATTGTTCTATTTCTGATGAACCTGCCCCATTAATCACCGGAATTTCGTTATAATATAATCGCAATTTATCCGTGCCGAAAAGTGTTCGTGCCCCAATACCTCGTACGGTAATTCTGTTTGTGTTTAAAGCGCCTGATAGAACGTAAACACCAGTAATTTGATTGAGTGCAGATACCATTTCAACCGGACTGTAATTCTGAAAGACTTTAGCCGAAATGATGTCTGAGGGTGTAACCCCGGTAGATCTTTTACTTTTTAAAGCGTCAATTAATACAATTTCATCTAATTGTGTAATGCTGTCAGATTCAATGGTGGTTTGTGCATTTATTGTTAATGTAAAGCATAAAGCCAACAGAACTAGTATTCTCATATATTAAATAAGTCAACTTCAAAAATAGGATTTTTAAACCGTAATCTATTTCAAATAGTAACAACGAATGTTATAATTAGTTAAAAACAGATTTAAATTTGAAAGCGAAGGTTGTTGAGGTTTTTATCAAAGGATAACAATGCCTATTTTCGAGTAAAATTATATTTATGAAAATAGTTTCTTATAACGTGAATGGTATTCGCGCCGCATTAAAAAAAGGGTTTGTTGAATGGTTGCAATCGGTGAATCCTGATGTGGTTTGTTTACAGGAAATAAAGGCACAAGAAGATCAATTAGATTTATCAGTTTTCAAAGATGCGGGGTACGACTATTCTTACTGGTACAGTGCACAAAAGAAGGGTTATAGTGGTGTGGCCATACTTTCAAAAACGAAACCTGATCATATTGAATTCGGTACCGGTATTGAAACAATGGATTTTGAAGGAAGAAATATTCGCGCTGACTTTGGAGACTTTTCTGTTATGAGCATGTACCTCCCTTCTGGTACAAATATGGATCGTCTTGATTTCAAACTAAATTATATGGCTGAAATTCAAAATTATTTTAACGAGTTGCGAAAAGAAAGACCAAACCTAGTAGTTGTTGGTGATTATAATATTTGTCATGAAGAGATAGATATTCACAATCCTAAAGGCTTAAAAAATGTTTCCGGATTTTTGCCCGTTGAACGCGAGTGGATTGGTAATTTGATCAACAGTGGTTTCATTGACAGTTTTAGACATTTTAACAAAGAACCAGATCATTATACTTGGTGGAGTTACCGAGCAAATGCGAGAAATAATAATAAAGGTTGGCGATTAGATTATGCCATGGTATCTGAACCTTTGAAAGAGCGATTGAAACGCTCGGTGATATTATCAGAAGCAAAACACAGTGATCATTGCCCAATTCTAGTAGAAATTGATGCATAAATCTGCATGTAATTATCGTATTTTTGTCAATTAAATTAAGCGCCTAACAATGATATATACCAACTTACCTCATACTGATATTGAAGTCAGCAAGATATGCCTAGGAACGATGACATGGGGAAATCAGAACACTGAAGCTGAAGGTCATGAACAAATGGATTATGCAGTAAGTCAGGGAGTTAATTTTTTTGATACTGCAGAATTGTACCCGATTCCGGCACATCCTGATCGGCATTCAGATACTGAGAAAATAATTGGTACTTGGTTCAAAAAGTCTGGTAATAGAGATAAAATTGTTTTAGGAACTAAAATTGCTGGAAAAGCTGATTTTACCAAATTCATTCGAACTACCGGCTTTAATAGAGAATCTATTATTGAAGCAGTTGAAGGAAGTTTAAAAAGACTTCAAACCGATTATATTGATTTATATCAATTGCACTGGCCTGATCGAAATACCAATTACTTTGGTAAAAGAGGGTATAGTCATGATATTTCAGATCATTGGCAAGATAATATTCATCAACTTCTTGAAACATTTAGAGATTTAATCAGAGAAGGTAAAATTCGACAAGTTGGTATATCAAATGAAAGCCCGTGGGGCACTATGCGTTTTCTTGAAGAAAGCAAAGTGCATGCAAGTTTGCCAAGAACTATTACGATTCAAAATCCGTATAGTTTGTTAAATCGATTGTTTGAAGTTGGAATGTCTGAAATAGCCATGCGAGAAAAAGTTGGATTATTGGCATATTCACCAATGGGATTTGGTGTTCTAAGTGGCAAATATTTAGGAAATCGTTTGCCTGAGGGTGCTCGAATTACCTTGTTTCCTAATTATAAAAGATACCTAAGTGAGCAATCAGTTGCTGCGACTCAAAAATATTATGAGCTGGCACAACAGAATGATTTGTCATTAGCACAAATGTCATTGGCTTTTGTGAATTCTCGACCTTTTTTGACAAGTAATATTATTGGAGCAACCTCAATGAGTCAATTGAAAGAAAACATAGCGAGCATTGATGTTACTTTGAGTGATGAAGTTTTGAAAGGTATTGAAGAAATTCACAATCAAATTCCAAATCCAGCACCATAAATGATTGCAATCGTGTTCTTAAGAATTGGTTTTTGGCAGTTGGCCTTAATACTTGCAGTGATAATAATAATTTTGGTGTTCACTAGAATTATGAGAGATAAGCGCTAACCAAATAGTGCTTGTACCACATCTTCAATTTTAGAAGCTAATTCTATTCTTATTTTAGAATTCTTTAGAGACAATTTATTGTTTTTCGATACGTAAATAGTATTGAAGCCTAATTTTTCTGCTTCTAAAATACGTTGCTCTACGCGTTGCACCGGCCTAATTTCACCTGCCAGGCCAACTTCTGCGGCGAAACAAACCCCTTTTTCAATAGGAATATCTTCATTGCTTGATAAGATTGCAGCAATAACTGCCAAGTCAATTGCAGGGTCGTCAACTGAAATTCCACCTGTAATATTTAAAAACACATCTTTAGCGCCTAATTTAAATCCGGCACGTTTCTCTAAGACAGCCAAAAGCATGTTCAATCGTTTTGCATTATATCCTGTTGTAGAGCGTTGTGGTGTTCCATATACGGCAGTACTAACTAATGCTTGAATTTCAATCATTAAAGGCCGCATGCCTTCAACAGTCGATGCAATGGCAGTACCGCTTAAGCCTTCATCATTTTTTGAAATTAATATTTCTGAAGGATTGTTGACCTGTCGTAAACCACCCCCTTGCATTTCATAAATACCTAATTCTGCTGTAGATCCAAATCGGTTTTTTAACGCTCTTAATATTCGGTAAACATAATTTCGGTCTCCTTCAAATTGTAAAACAGTGTCGACCATATGTTCTAAAATTTTTGGTCCAGCGATTGAACCGTCTTTAGTAATATGACCTATTAAAATTACAGGAGTATTGGTTTCCTTAGCAAATTTGATGAGCTCGGCAGTACATTCTCGAATTTGAGAAATACTTCCTGCAGCAGATTCGATATAATCGGAATGTAAAGTTTGAATGGAATCTATAACAACAATATCAGGTTCAGTGCTTTCTATTTGTTGAAAAATGTTTTGCGTTTTAGTCTCGGTAAGAATAAGACAATTTTCACTATGAGGATGAATACGATCAGCACGCATTTTTATTTGCTTCTGACTTTCTTCACCAGAAACGTATAGGGTTTTGTACGGAAGTTTTAATGCAATTTGAAGGAGTAATGTACTTTTACCTACTCCTGGTTCACCACCTAGAAGAACCAAAGCCCCAGGAACGAGACCTCCCCCTAGTACCCTATTAAATTCTAGGTCAATAGTATTAAGTCGAATTTCTTTATCAATCGGAATTTCGTTAACCCGAAGCGGTTTAGAAATTTTTCTTTTGGTGCTTGAAGGGGTCTTCCAAGATTGTTTTTCTTCTTTTTGAACAACCTCTTCTACAACGGTGTTCCATTCTTTACAAGCAGAACATTGTCCTACCCATTTAGCATACTGAGTGCCGCAATTTTGACAGAAAAATGCCGTTTTTGTTTTTGCCATTTGCTCATTTGAGGTTTGGCTTTAAAGGTAATAAGAACTTTGAAAAATTGAACTTATAATGTTAGATTAAAACCCAAAATCTGCTTTAAGAGCGTCAATCTTTTCAAGCGCCATTTCTTTAGTAAGGAAGTCGATTTCATCCATTCCGAAGGCCTTTTCGAAGGTTTTCAAAGCTTTTTTAGGCTCTCCTAATTGTTCATAATATTCTCCTTCGAAGTAAAAGCCCAACATTGTACCCGGAAATTCTCGCTTACACAATTCAGAGAGTGGTTTTAAAGATTCGAAATCTTCCTTTTTTCTAGTACCTGCATATATGGCCATAATGTCATTCAGTTCTACTGTCTTATTGATGCCAAATAGGTCTTCAATGTTTTTGTATTTCGTTTGTAAATAATCAAATACAGGCTCTTCAGAAGTTAAGATTTGTGTTTTGTACTCCTTTGGACTTATTGGCTTGAACATTCCGAAGATATTGTCAAAAGCCTTACCAATACCGTAGGTTGCAATTGAAATATGATCTGCACCTTTATATTCGTCAAAATAGTAGTGCAATGACTCTTTTTCAATGGCTGAAATAGCTTTATGCATTTCCATAATTCTTGGGGTATTTTTATTTTTTTCCTCTTCAAGAATTAATTGGTAAAAAATCTGTTTGTCAAAAGCCTTTAAGCGAGCAGGTACTCTACTTTCCATTTCAGGTGCGAGATCTGGTGAAATATTGATGTAAGCGTTAAAAAGAGAATTTTCTTTGAACAGCCAGTAGTTTTCAAAATTGGCAGTTATATCGTAACCAACAACCATTTTAAAAGGGGCGGTACTATAATTTAGATCTAAGTATGGAATTAACTCCATCCCTAAAAACTCAAAAAACTTTTTGGCCTTTTCATTGGGCAATCCGTTTTCTTGGTCCCATGCGCAATCGTCTAATCGAATACTGTTTTCGCTTTGATGAACCCCAGCAACAATCATTTGAGGCATGCCGTGAAATTTGCTATAGAATTTAGCATTTGCTACCACTTGATCAAAGAGATAATCTGCATCTAAAACTAAAACAAGCGGGTACTTTTTTTCTTCGTCGTAATCTTCAGGAATATAGTAGCTCACATCACGCCTTTCTTGAAGCTTAAAAGATTCGAAAATTTCTTGAGTTATTTGAGCATTTGCACTTATGCATATTAAGAATGCGAAAAAAGTAAATAAGCGTTGCATGGTATAATTTTGGCTGTGATAGCGAGGCTATCTGTTTCGGTTAAATAACGGTAATAACAGAAAAGATATTGCGCCAAAAACGAGTAACATTGAATTTTGACTCGTCCACATTATCCACCCAAATGCTTCCCCTGCATTTTCAGAAATTCCGAAGAAACCCAAAGTGGCTGCTACAGCTATAGGGTATAGTCCCAATCCACCATTTGTTGCAACCATAGCAAAGGTACCCGCTACGAATGCAACTAAAATTTGACCCAATGAAAGTACTGCGGTTTCGGGTACGGTATATTTGATAACCCAAAACATGCCAATGTAGCAGGTCCAAATTAAGAAGGTATGAAAAATAAAAGCCCCCTTGCGTTTCATTTTAAAAATGCTCAGCACTCCATCTAACAACCCTGTAAGAAATGTTTTTATTTTGATTGCCAACGGAGCTTTTGATTTTTTAATAATTCGTACGGCTACATACAAACCTATAACCCCCGCAAATAAAATGGCAATTGATCCAAAGAGTCCAATTCCATTTTTTTCAAGTATTTGAAAGATAATGTCTGTTTGAAGAATCAAAGCAATTAAAATGATTAATAAGAGCATTATCACGTCAATTATTCTTTCAGTCACAACGGTGCCTAAGCCTTTTTCAAAAGGAACATTTTCATAAGTTTTGAGAGCTGTTACTCTTAATACTTCACCCGATCTAATAATAAGAAGGTTGGCGAAATAAGAAATAAAAATGATGAAAATATTATTGATCAGTTTAGGTTTGTACCCTAAAGGTTCTAACAAATAATTCCATCGAATGGCCCTTGAAATATGACTAACTGCCCCAATTAGTATAGATAACAACACAAGTGTTAGGTCTACATTCTTTATGGAGTCAAAAATCTGTTGACGGTCTTCAGGTGTAGTTGTAAAATAAGAGTACAACACCAAACCCAAACCGATGATAATCGGTATAGTAATTTTTAAAATCTTTTTTACAGAAGGGCTCAAAATAAATGAAGTTTTTTCTTAAGATTCTATTTGAACCGAATTGATTTGTTTGAGTGTTATACTGTGAAATCGTCTATTTCAATAAATTTGTTTCCGTATCAGGAAAGACTAAAGAAGGGTTGAATGATTTTGCCTCTTCAATATCCATTCGAGCATACGTTATTAAAATTAGAATATCACCAACTGCAACACGACGTGAAGCTGCACCGTTCAATGTGATTTCTCCACTTGCTCTTGGTCCGGGTATGGCATAGGTTTCGAGCCGTTCACCATTATTATTATTAACTATTTGAACTTTTTCGCCCTGTATAATATTAGCTGCATCCATTAAATCTTCATCAATGGTTATGCTTCCTATATAATTCAGGTCAGCTCCGGTTACTTTTACGCGGTGTATTTTAGATTTTACAACTTCAATTTGCATGGTGTAAAGTTAATTAATTAAGGGCAATATTGTCTATCAATCGAACATCATCGGCATAAACGGCAACAAAAGCCCGATATTTTACATTTTTTTGTTTTCGCTGAATTGGAGTTAAAGTCTCTACATCGGTAATCTCAATATATTCCAGTTTGAGGCTATCATGTTTATCAAATTTTTCTTGAACCCATTCAATTACCTTTGGTGCACTTTTCGTGCCAAATTTGAGTTTGGCAGTTTGCAGTGTTTTATAAATAAAAGAAGCCTCGTTTCTCATACTTTTTGTCAGTCTTTCATTGCGTGAACTCATTGCTAAACCATTTGGTTCTCTGACTATTGGGCAGCCTATAATGGTGACGGGTAATTGCTGTAGTTTCACCATTTTTTTAATGATTTGAAGCTGTTGAAAGTCCTTTTCGCCGAAATAAGCTCGGGTTGGTTTAGTAAGTCGAAGTAGCATTTCTACAATAGTGCCAACACCGTTAAAATGATCATCTCGAAATTCGCCTTCCATAACCTTATCTAATCCATCAAATTGATAAGATTTTGTTTTTACACCGTCAGCATAAATTTCTTCAACAGTTGGTGAAAATATCGCCAATTCACTTGAAATTTGAGTTAATAGCTCAATATCGGCTTCTAAAGTTTTAGGATATTTTATTAAATCATCTTGATTATTGAATTGAGTGGGATTTACAAAGATGCTTACAATCACTTTTTGATTATGCGAAAGAGCCTTAGACACTAAAGACAGATGACCTTCATGCAGAGCACCCATAGTAGGCACCAAGCCTATTTCATCATTGTTTTTTGTCAGCGAAAGAAAAGATTCTAGTTCTTTTTTGGTTCTTAAAAGTATCATACTACTTATTTAAAAGCGAGCAAACTTACTATAATTAAGGCAAATCGGCATAATTTTTGTAATTTTGCGGCTGCGCTTAGAATTTTTAAACGCTCTAAAATCAAACAAAGCTTTTATGAACGGTAAAAAGATATTATTTGTATCTTCAGAGTTAGTACCTTACTTGCCTGAGAACGACGTCTCTCTAATGTCGTATGAAACCCCTAGAATGGTTAATAGTAAAGGAGGTCAAATACGAATTTTCATGCCTAAATATGGCAACATTAATGAGCGAAGACATCAGCTTCATGAGGTTATTCGTCTGTCGGGTATGAATTTGGTTATTAATGATATGGATATGCCTCTAATTATCAAGGTGGCATCTATACCACGAGAACGAATTCAGGTATATTTTATCGACAATGAGGAATATTTCAAAAGAAAAGCAACGTTTTTAGATAAAAACAACGTTTTGTTTGAAGACAATGATCAACGTGCTATCTTTTTTGCTAAGGGAGTTGTTGAAACCGTTAAAAAATTGAATTGGGCGCCAGATATTATTCATGTTCATGGATGGTTAGCTTCATTACTTCCATTATACTTGAAAAAGTTTTATGCTGATGAACCACTTTTTGGCGATAGTAAAATTGTCACCTCGGTTTATGGTAAAGGTTTCGAAGGAGAGCTTGATTCAGAAATGATTAAAAAGATTTCATTTGATGGTGTTCCGGAAGAGAGTATTGCATCATTGGCGACTCCGAACTATAATAATTTGTTAAAGGTTGCTGTAGATTTTTCAGATGCGGTTATTTTAGCATCGGAAGAAATTCCGGAAGAGTTACAAAACCACATTTCCAACCTTGAAAAACCAGTGTTACCATATGTTCCTTTGCAAGAATTCGAAGAAGCATACACAAATTTTTATGACACCGAAGTTTTAAAATAATCTGAATGAATTTTTTGAATAGATTTAAATTTCCTGCGTTAGCAGGAATTTTATTTGTTGTAGTGCTGGTCTCTTGTGAGCAAGATTTAACAACTATAGGTTCAGGTGTAATTGGTGGTGAGCCATTTGTCACTGATAAGGCAGTATTTGATGTTTTTGCTTATAATAAAAAGATAACTGCTGTTCAAACAAATCAATTGCCAGTTTATCAATTAGGTGTTTATACCGATCCGGTGTATGGAAAAACTGAAGCACATATTAATTCTCAAGTACAACTTGTTAGTTATGATCCTATCTTCGGAGATTGGTCAGCAACAACTGAAATAGATAGTGCGCGAAGTGAAAAAGAAACAATTGATAGTGTATATATTTATATTCCATATATCAACAACAAATTAGATAGTGATAATGACGGTGTTGTTGATGTTTTAGATAGTGCGCCTTTTGATGGCACCAATGATACTGATGGAGATAACGTGCCAAATAATGAAGAAGTAGCAAATAATACCGATCCAAACGTTGCAGATACCGACGGAGACGGTAAGAATGATGATGTTGACGATTCTACTTTGGGATCTCGGTTTCCGGAAACATTTCAACTTGATAGTATTTACTTAAATAATAAAAGGTTTGATCAATCTACTGATGTAATTGTGACTCCTCCATATATAGGTGCTTCTTTTAATTTGAAATTAGAACGTTCTACTTTTTTCTTAAGAGATTTAGACCCAAGTACGAACTTTCAAGAGGCACAAGAATATTATTCTTCGCAACAATTTTCTCCTACATTTACCGAAGAGGTATTTTATGATGGTCCTGTTTCTATAAGCGATCAAGAAATATTGTATTTAGAAACAGAAGATGATCCTGAGACTGAAGAAGATGAAGTAGGAACAATAACGAGCAGGTTAGATCCTGGTATTTATGTCAAGTTAAATGATGTTGCTAATATGTTCTTTCAAGAGAACATTCTTGATAAAGAAGGGAGTTCTGAACTATTAAGCTCTTCAAATTTTAAAGAATTTTTTAGAGGGGTTTATTTATCTGCAACTCCTACAGCAGACGATATCATGATGATACTTGATATAACGGGTGCAAAGTTTGATGTTTTTTATACGTATGAAGATATTGTTGATGATGCTGTAGCAGATGCCCAAAAGACTCTTGAGGTTAGATTGGTCACTCAAAGCAATAATCTCATTTCTGGTAATGCCATAAATACTTTCATAAACGAGGGTTACCCAGCTGAAATTACAAACAGCCTTGATGTTACCGAAAATGCGGAAAGAATTTATTTAAAAGGGGGCGCGGGTTCTTATGCCGAAATTCAGTTATTTGATGAAGTGGAAGGTGAAGCCGAAACCATTATAAATCAAATTAAAGCTAATAATTGGATTATAAATGAAGCAAATTTGGTTTTTAATATAGATACCGATGTAGTGCCTGCCGAAACAATAGAACCACCACGATTGTATTTATATAATGCTGAAAATAATCAGCCTGTTTACAATGCAGATACCGAAACTAATGAAGCTGATACGGCTTTAGGAATATACCTTAACTATGATGGTATTATCGAAAAATCTGCAGATGGTTCAGGATTGAAATATACTGTTAAGATAACAGAGCATATTAATAATATAATATTTCGTGATTCTTCTAACGTAAGACTGGGATTAGCGGTTACTGCTGATATTCGTATTATTGGTGCCAATAATACCATGTTGCCTAATGGAGTTGAAAAAGACTTACCTGCTGCGTCGATATTAACACCTTTAGGAACTGTGATTCATGGTAGTAATGTTTCTGAAGCTAATGAAAGTAAAAAATTACAGCTAGAGATTTTTTACACCGAAACCAATTAGAAACAGTCTAATTTTTAGCTTGTTATCGGTTTAAATTGTTATGGTGTTGCATTGTGGCATAACAATTTGCAACCATTTTATACCACTTGTAGATATTTTTCGTTGTACGTCTAGATGTATTGTTTGATACGTATGTATCAATGTACATTTGTACTAATTGAATTAACCTAAGAAATACTTAAAAATATGTGTGGAATTGTAGGATACATTGGCCATAGAGAAGCTTATCCAATAATTGTAAAAGGTCTTCAAAGACTTGAATATCGTGGATATGATAGTGCTGGTGTTGCTATTTTTGATGGTAAGGATATAAATCTTGCTAAAACTAAAGGTAAGGTTGAAGATTTAAAAAATAAGGCTGAAAGCACAATTTCAGTAAAAGGTAACTTAGGTATAGGTCACACACGTTGGGCTACTCATGGGGTGCCTAATGATGTTAATTCGCATCCTCATTATTCAAATTCTGGAAATCTAGTTATCATTCATAACGGTATTATAGAAAATTACGAATCGGTTAAAAAAGAGTTAACCAAAAGAGGTTATGTTTTTCATTCTGATACAGATACTGAGGTGCTTGTAAATCTTATTGAAGAAGTACAGAAAACAGAAGGTGTAAAATTAGGTAAGGCCGTTCAAATAGCTTTGAACCAGGTGGTAGGAGCATATGCGATTGCCGTATTTGACCAAAGAAAACCAGATGAAATTGTAGTTGCTAAATTAGGAAGCCCCTTAGCTATTGGAGTAGGTGAAAATGAATTTTTTATTGCATCAGATGCTTCTCCTTTTATTGAGTTTACCAATAATGCCGTATACTTAGAGGATGAAGAAATGGCAATTGTACGCTTAGGAAAAGAAATAAAGCTCAGAAAAATAAAAGATGACGCCATAGCTTACCCAAACATCTTAGAACTTCAAATGAATTTGGAGGAAATAGAAAAAGGTGGGTATGATCATTTTATGCTAAAGGAAATTTATGAGCAACCAAGAGCAATTCTTGATACGTATAGAGGAAGGTTAAGAGCAGATCAAGGCATTATCAAAATGGCTGGTATTGATCAGCACCTTGATAAGTTTATGAATGCGAATAGAATCATTATTGTTGCCTGTGGAACTTCTTGGCATGCTGGTTTGGTTGCAGAATATATTTTTGAAGATTTAGCACGTATTCCTGTTGAGGTTGAATATGCTTCTGAGTTTAGATATCGAAATCCGGTTATAACCGAGAATGATGTATTAATCGCTATTTCACAATCTGGTGAAACAGCAGATACATTAGCGGCAATAAAATTAGCTAAAGAGAATGGTGCTTTTGTTTTTGGAGTGTGTAACGTAGTTGGCTCCTCTATTGCAAGAGAGACTCACGCAGGGGCATATACTCATGCTGGTCCTGAAATAGGAGTTGCTTCAACAAAAGCATTTACCACTCAGATTACAGTATTGACTCTTATTGCTTTACAATTAGCAAAAGAAAAAGGTGAATTTACAGATGCTAAGTTTCACGAATACTTATCAGAATTAGAGGCTATACCCGCAAAAGTTGAAAAAGCTCTTGAGTCAAATCCACTAATTGAGATTATTTCTGAGGTTTATAAAGATTCTACTAATTGCCTTTATTTGGGGCGTGGGTATAATTTTCCAGTTGCATTAGAAGGTGCTTTAAAGTTAAAGGAAATCAGTTATATACATGCTGAAGGATATCCAGCAGCAGAAATGAAACATGGGCCAATTGCTTTGATTGATGAGCAGATGCCGGTTTTTGTAATAGCTACTAAAAAAGGTCACTACGAAAAAGTAGTAAGTAACATTCAAGAAATAAAATCACGAAAAGGAAAGATAATTGCTATTGTAACCGAAGGCGATGAACAAGTTAAGGATTTGGCTGATCATGTAATTGAGGTTCCAGAAACTTTAGAAAGCCTTACACCGCTTTTGACCACTATTCCGTTACAATTACTTTCTTATCATATTGCAGTAATGCGAAATTGTAATGTAGATCAACCTCGTAACCTTGCAAAATCAGTTACAGTAGAATAATTAATTATACAAATTTTTAAAAAGGACCTGATTTAAATTTCAGGTCCTTTTTTTTGGGTTATTTTTTGAAATTGGCAATAAAACATATATAATTTTGGAGAAAAATTACTATGCATGCATAATTTTTTTCTTTTTATGATTTTCGGTTTGAAAAAATCTGTATATTGCCAGCAAACTAATTTAACTCAAGCTTCACATGAAAACACCCCTGTTTATAGCGTTGCTGTTGTTCGGATTTGCTGGAATGGCACAAACAACGGTTGACGGAAAAGTTGTTGACCAGAACAATGAACCAATTCCCGGAGCCAACGTCGTTATTGTTGGTAAGGCTATCGGAACAACTGCCGATTTTGATGGTGTATTTAAACTGGAAACATCTGAAATCCCCCCTTTTCAAATTAAAATTACTAGTGTTGGGTATTCTGATGCAACAGAAAATGTAACTGAAAATAATCAAACGTTTACTGTTGTACTGAATGAAGCTCAAACTTTCTTAGACGAGGTGGTCATTTCAGCTTCGAGAACACCAGAGCGTATTTTTGAATCTCCAGTTTCTGTAGAACGTTTTGGTCTTAAAGAAATAAAAAATACCACAGCAGCTTCTTTTTATGGCGGATTAGAGAATTTAAAAGGTGTTGATGTTAATACGAATAGTTTAACTTTTCAATCCATAAATACTAGAGGTTTTGCATCATTCGCAAATACTAGATTTATGCAATTAGTCGACGGAATGGATAATTCTGCACCTGGTTTGAACTTCGTTGTAGGTAACTTGGTCGGTATGTCAGAACTTGAGGTTCAAAGCGTTGAAATATTACCAGGAGCATCTTCTGCTTTATATGGGGCTGGAGCTTTTAACGGAATATTGTTTATGCGTAGTAAGAACCCTTTTGACTATCAGGGTATTAGTGCTTACGCTAAAGTAGGGGTTACTTCTCAAGAAGCGGCTGGAACTAACAATTATTATGATTTTGGAGTTCGAGCAGCTCATGCATTCAATGATAAATTTGCGGTTAAGGCAAACCTTTCTATTTTAAAAGGCGAAGATTGGCACGCCGTTAATAAGATTGATTTGTCAGACCCGACAAGAACAAGACAAGATCCGGGTTATGACGGATTAAACGTGTATGGTGATGAAGTAGGCGTTTTGTTGAATTTTGATCAACCTTTAAATTTAGCAGATGGTACTTTTGGTTCTCGGTTTGTAACCAGAACTGGTTATGATGAAGTAGATTTGGCAAATTACGAAGCCGAAAGTGTAAAGTTTGATGGTTCTATTCACTATAAACCATTTGCTGATGATTTTGAGATTGTTTATAATGCAAGAGTTGGTCGTGGTAATACATTATACCAAGGTGCTAATAGGTATTCTTTAAAGAATTTTATCATGCAGCAGCATAAACTAGAACTTAGAAATGATAATTTCTTTTTAAGAGGTTATATTACTAAAGAAGGTTCAGGAGATTCTTATGACACAAGATTTGCCGCTATTAATATAAATAGAGCTTGGAAATCTGATTTACAGTGGTTTACTGACTACACGGGTGCATATTTGGCAGCAAGACTTGGGTCTTTTAATGGCGGAAATCGTTTAGATGATACCGCTGCTCATGCATTTGCAAGAACACAAGCAGATTCTGGAAGATTGGTACCGGGTACACCTGAATACCAAGCAGCTTTTGATAAAGTTACTGCAGACGGAAATTTAGAAACTGGTGCCAAGTTTATTGATCAAACAAGCTTGAGACATATAGACGCAAATTATAACTTTAGCCATATCACAGGTGATGTGGCCGATATTCAATTGGGTGGTTCTTTTAGAGAATATGTTCTTGATTCTGATGGCACAATTTTTACTGATATTGACGGGCCAATTACTTATAGTGAATATGGTGCATATCTTCAAGTTCAGAAAAAACTGATGGATGAACGTCTGAAACTTACTGGATCAATTCGTTATGATAAAAATGAATTTTTTGATGGTTTCTTTTCTCCAAGAATCTCAGCTGTTTATACCGCAGGTGAAAATAGAAATCAAAATTTTAGAGCATCGGTTCAACAAGGTTTTAGAAACCCCACAACTCAAGATTTATTTATTGGCTTAAATGCTGGTCGAGCAATTTTGGTAGGCTCTGCACCGCAAAATTTAGATCGTGATATTAGAACGTTTGATTTAAGTGATTCTGGTGCGGCAATCACTGGTCAAGAAACGGCAACAATTGTTGGGCGCGCTGCTTATGAGAATGCCTATTCGTTAAGCTCTGTAAGTGCTGGAGCTCCTACTGCGGCTAATACGGGCTTGGTAAAACCTGAAGAAATTACTGCATTTGAGGTAGGGTATAGAGCGCAGTTTGGAAAAGTTGCGATTGACTTAAGTGCGTATTACAACCAGTACACAGACTTCATTGCAAACGTAACTACTTTAGTTCCGTTATATGGTCAAGCTGGTGATGGTGGTTTGTCTTTATTGGCCTTGCAAAACGGTGATTTCAAAGCGTATCAAACCTATACCAACTCAGAAGCTGATATTGAATCATATGGAGTTATTTTTGGGGTAGATGCTAAAGTTTTTGGAAACTTTGATTTTGGAGCTAGCTATACTTACGCTGATTTCGATTTTAATCAAGATGCTTATCCTGATTTTAGAACCCAGTTCAATACTCCGAAACATAAAGTAAAAGCTTCTTTTGGAAATACAGAGCTATTTAAAAATGTTGGATTCAACATTAATTACAGATGGAGTGATGATTTTGAATGGCAAAATACCTTTGCTGACGGTCCAGTTCCTTCGTTTAGTGTATTAGATGCGCAATTGAATTATAACTGTGAAAGTTTGAAGTCAGTTTTCAAAATTGGTGGATCAAATATTTTGGGAGATGAATATTTTACTGCTGTAGGGACAGGATTAATTGGTTCAATGTACTATTTGTCGTGGACTATCAATCCATAATATCATAATATTGAAGAATTTAAGGCGACTATTTATAGTCGCCTTTTTTGTCTTAAAAAAGAAGTAAAAGTAGTTTTCATTTAAAAGGGAATACCATATCTTTGCAGCCTGAAAATCAGCTATATTTAATTTTTTTGAATTAAAGAAATCCTAATACATAAATACGTAAGTAATGTCAAAAGTTACAGGTAAAGTTTCTCAAATTATTGGCCCGGTTGTAGATGTTGAATTTCAATCAGGTGGTGAGCTTCCAAAAATATATGATTCATTAGAAATCGCTAAAAAAGATGGTTCTAAACTCGTTTTAGAGGTGCAGTCTCATGTTGGTGAGAATACAGTAAGAACTATCTCGATGGATTCTACTGATGGATTAAGTAGAGGTACAGATGTAATAGCAACTGGTGCTGCAATTCAAATGCCAATCGGTGACGATGTTTACGGTCGTTTGTTTAATGTAATTGGAGATGCAATTGATGGCCTAGGTGATTTACCAAAAGCAGGTAAAGACGGTCTTCCAATACATAGAGAGGCTCCGAAATTCGAAGACTTAACTACGACAACTGAGGTTTTATTTACAGGTATTAAGGTTATTGATTTGATCGAGCCTTACGCGAAAGGTGGTAAAATTGGATTATTTGGTGGTGCTGGTGTAGGTAAAACGGTATTGATTCAAGAATTAATTAACAATATTGCAAAAGGTCACGGTGGTCTTTCGGTATTTGCAGGTGTTGGTGAAAGAACACGTGAGGGTAACGATTTACTTCGTGAGATGTTAGAGTCAGGTATTATTAAATACGGTGATGACTTCTTACATTCTATGGAAGATGGCGGTTGGGATTTGTCTAAAGTTGATAAATCAGCTATGAAAGACTCAAAGGCAACTTTCGTTTTTGGTCAAATGAATGAACCTCCTGGAGCACGTGCTCGTGTTGCTTTATCAGGGTTAACCATTGCAGAATATTTCCGTGATGGAGCAGGTGAAGGACAAGGTAAAGATGTATTGTTCTTTGTCGATAACATATTTAGATTTACACAAGCAGGTTCTGAGGTGTCAGCATTATTAGGTCGTATGCCTTCAGCGGTTGGTTACCAGCCTACGTTAGCAACTGAAATGGGGGCTATGCAAGAGCGTATTACATCAACAAAAAGAGGCTCTATTACATCGGTACAAGCGGTTTATGTACCTGCAGATGATTTAACTGATCCTGCTCCAGCAACAACTTTTGCGCATTTAGATGCAACCACAGTATTATCTCGTAAAATTGCAGAGCTTGGTATTTATCCAGCGGTTGATCCTTTAGATTCAACCTCTAGAATTTTAACAGCTGATATTTTAGGTAAAGATCATTATGATTGCGCTCAAAGAGTAAAAGAATTACTTCAACGCTACAAAGAACTTCAAGATATCATTGCTATTTTAGGTATGGAAGAATTATCTGAAGAAGATAAATTGGCTGTAGGTAGAGCAAGACGTGTACAGCGATTCTTATCTCAACCTTTTCACGTTGCTGAGCAATTTACAGGTATACCAGGTGTATTAGTTGATATTAAAGAGACTATTAAAGGTTTTAATATGATTATGGATGGTGAATTAGATCATTTGCCAGAATCAGCTTTTAACTTAAAAGGTACCATCGAAGAAGCTATAGAAGCTGGAGAAAAAATGTTAGCGGAAGCATAAATCAGTTATTAGTATGCAGATGTAGTAAGAATTTGTTACTACTATTTGATTGCCATAACTACCAACTAGAAATATATGTATTTAGAAATTGTATCACCTGAAGCAACTTTATTTGCTGGCGAAGTAACTTCTGTTATAGTACCAGGTATTAATGGTGAGTTTCAAATGTTGAAAGATCATGCACCAATTGTTTCATTACTTCAAGAAGGAAATGTTCGTATTGAAGGAAACATAACGGTAGATGAAATGTACCAGAATCAATTCTCTAAAGACGCACAAGGTAGAACTACTTTGCCTATAACAAGCGGTACTATAGAATTGAAGGATAATAAAGTGATTGTCTTAGCAGATTAATCAGGTTTTTGAAATAATAATAAAATGCCCAACACTTCTGTGTTGGGCATTTTTTGTTTTGACATAGAAATTATTTTTGAAGTGTATTAGATATTTGGTTGAAATTAAAAATAATGGTTTTGAAGATGTACCATTTAAAACCTCTAATTTTAAAGTATTATCTCCAATTCCAACAAATGAGTTCCCAAGATATATCATCAGAAATTTGGGTTTTTAAAACTTCAAAACCTACACTTTTGTGAGCGTTTAGCGAACGAATATTATTTGTTGCTACTTCAGTTAACAAGCAGTCGAATTCATGATTAAGTTCTTTCTTGTAAAAGTTGTAAAGACCTTTAAAAATACCTTTTCTTCTATAGTTTTTTGAAATACAAATTTGCCCCATTGCAACATATCTTTGATCTCCAAGAAGTTTTTGAGCAGTCTCAAACATGGCCGTTAATACTGAAATTTCATCTTTAAATTCCTTAAGCATTACCAAAGCATAACCCACTACAAAATCATCATCTTTTGCAATTATGTGTGCACATTTATCGTTCATTTTTTTCAAAACATCTAAACTATGTGCGACCGTAACAAAGCCCTCTTTCTGAATTTCATCATAAGATAATGAAGATTTAAAATTTTCTTTTTGCAGTGCTAATATTTGCTCTAATTCTAATGTTTTAGTTACCCTTTTATAACGAATCATTTCCATTAAATTTGCATAAAGATAGTACATTAGAATATGGGTGGTTTTCCAAAAAAATTAAAAGAAAAAATTCAGAAAAGGCGTGTAAATGATTCGTTTCGAGCACTACCATCAGCCCATAAATTAATCGATTTTTCGTCAAACGATTACCTAGGGTTTTCTAAGAATGAAACAATTTATGCAAATACTTTTCAACGTTTGCTAAAGAATGAAAAATCAGAAAATGGCGCAACCGGTTCACGTCTGATTACTGGTAATCATGCTTATTACAAAGAAATTGAATCGTTGTTGGTTGCAACATTTTCTTATCCGTCTGCTTTGGTGTTTAATTCTGGTTATGATGCAAATATTGGTTTTTTTAGTGTGGTACCGCAGCGTAACGATATCGTATTTTACGACGAGTTAGTTCATGCAAGTATTCGTGATGGTATGAAACTAGGAAATGCGAAAAGCTATAAATTCAAACATAATGATTTAGATGACCTAGCAGCTAAGTGTAAATCAGTTTCTGATGAAATAGAGGTTTATGTTGTTACTGAATCAGTTTTTTCTATGGATGGTGATCAGCCTGATTTAAAGGCACTTTCAGCTTTTTGTAAAAAAAATAAATTTAATCTAGTTGTAGATGAAGCTCATGCTTTAGGTGTTTTTGGAGAAGGTGGAGTAGGAATGATTCAGCAATTGGGATTAGTTAAAGATGTTTTTGCACAAATTATCACCTATGGAAAAGCTTTGGGAGCGCATGGTGCAGCGGTATTGGGTTGTAATGACTTAAAAGACTATCTATTAAATTTTGCTCATAGTTTTATTTATACCACGGGTTTGCCACCGCATTCATTAGCTACAATTTTGTCTGCTACTGAGTATTTAAATTCAACTAATGGAAAAAAGGAAAATCAAAGGTTGCAGAGTAATATATCTTTTTTTAAGAATAAAGTAGCTTCTCTTAAAATGGAATCCTTTTTTATTGACAGTAATTCTGCTATCCATGCTTGTGTAATACCAGGTGTAAACGATGTAAAAAAAATATCAAAAAAACTATATCTTGACGGATTTGACGTGAAAGCCATTGTTTCGCCAACAGTACCTGAAGGTAAAGAGCGGCTAAGGTTTTGTTTGCATAGTTACAATACTTTTGAAGAAATAGGTTGGGTTTTACAATTATTAAAAAAGTATATATAGCGAATGAAACAAAAGTTTTATACTATTGGTTCTTTTGAGTTTCCAGCAGATGTGCAAATCATTAAAGGTAAATTAGAATCTGAAGGTATACCTGTATTTCTTTTAGATGAAAATACATTAAATACCGACCCATTAATTAGTAATGCAATTGGTGGTGTTAAATTGCAAGTATATTATAAAGATAGCGAACGGGCCCTCGAAATATATAATGAAATTAGGGCTTACGCTCTTGATGATAATGGCTCTTTGGTAGTATGTCCGAATTGCAAAGCAAAAAGATCAGAGGTATATTTTGAGCGTAAGGGTATTTTTTACAAACTTTTCCCGTTTTTTGAAAAAAGAAAATACAAATGTCTAAATTGTGGAATAATAACGAAACCTCAATGATATGCAGAAAGTATTTGTCACCGGAATTTCAACAGAAGTTGGTAAAACTGTAGCTTCAGCAATAATAACAGAAGCTTTAGAAGCTGATTACTGGAAACCAGTTCAAGCAGGGGAGCTAGAGAATACCGATAGTCATAAGGTTGCGGGTTTAATTTCAAATACAAAAACGATAATTCATAAAAGTGCATATGAATTAACTTCACCAATGAGTCCGCATGCTGCTGCAGAAGTTGATGGTGTTCAGATTGATATCACAAAAATAGTTGAACCAAATACAGAGAACAATTTGGTTATTGAAGGGGCAGGTGGTTTATTGGTTCCTTTAAGTTCTGACGATACTATTCTAGACATAATAATGCCAGATTATAAAGTGATTGTTGTTTCAAGGCATTATTTAGGAAGTATTAATCATTCTTTATTGACCATAAATTGGTTGAAACAAAAAGGATACGAAGTTTCTGTTTTATTTAGTGGAGACCCCAATCCGCATACCGAAAATATTATACTTCATAAAACAGGAGTGCCTTTAATTGGGCGAATTGAAGAAGAGAGCAGTTTTAATAAAGAGGTTATAAAAGGTTATGCTGATAAGTTTCGTAATATTCTACAAACCTTATAACCGCACAAAAATTTCTGCCTGATCTACAACGGCTTTAAGCTGATAGTTGTTAGGTAAATAGTGATCGAGGTAGGTATTGGCTTCTACTTGGTTTTCATCAAAAATTAGCCGCCCTTTTCGCACTACAAGTGTATTAGGCCGGAGCTCTTCCATTATAAAACGTAGTTCATCAATTCCGGTTTTTCTCGGATTATCAAATGCTGCAAACATCTCAGGTTTGCAAATATTACTAGGATGTGTTGATGCTTTTGTTGGAGGTTTTTCACCTAACATCCAATAACCAATATGATAGTCAAAAAATAGAATATTACTCTTATTTATATTATGTTCTATAATATATTTAGGAACAGTAATGCCTTCACCATTAAAATAACTTCCTCTTTCTATTTTGTGTTTTGCAACGTTATATAATTCAAGATAACTTTCTGCTGGAAGTATTATCAATATTAAAGCAAAAGCCTTGTGCATTCGAAATTGTAGTGAGTTGAATAATGAACTTATAGCTACTCCAAAAAGAACGATGAAAATAGGATAGAGTTGAATTAAATAATGGCTGTTAATTCTTCCTCCCTTATAAAAAGCATACAAAACTCCTATGGTAGCGATTAAAAGTATTTGAACACCATTGCTTTTAAATTCGAGATGCTTATTTTTTATTGACCAAAAAAGAAAAACAGTGATGATTATAAATGTTGGCATTAATTTAAAAAAAGAAGTTTTACCAGCGTTCGCGTAATCTAAGGGTGCGATAAAAACAGACTTCCACCAAAGGTCTTCAATACCATTGAAATAGTAAGGTATACATGTCAACGCAATAATGGTTAATATTCCAATTCCGTATGCGGTTACTCCATAAACACCTTGCCAAATCTTCTTGCTATTAATGAAATAGTAAACCAAATACAAGCCAATAAATAAGACGGTATAGGCCATATTTAGCTTCACCATAATTGCTATGCCACTTAATATACCTGATAAGGCTAGCCAATACCATTCTTTTTTAACGATAGCTAAATAAATAGCAGGTGTTAAAAAGGCCATACAAATATGTTCTGACATGACCCCTTGAATACTACCGAACATGCTTTGAAATATGACACAAAAGAAACCAATCCAAAATGCGTTTTTTTTGTTAGATAAGGTCGCCCCAATTTTGAATGAATATAAAGCAGTTAGCGCAACAATCAATACTCCGGCTAAGCGAATTGCTATAAAGCTTTTACCAAAAATGTAAATTATTATTGCAAAAAAAAGGAAGGTTATAGGTGGTTTAAGATCCCATAATTCGGTGTAAGGTAAGTGGCCATCTACCCAAGATTGCGCCATTAAAATAAACGTACTTTCGTCACGATCAATGTAATCACGAAAAAAGAAAGGAAATCTTATAAATAGAGAAAGACAAAATAAAATACCAAAAACCGAACGATTTTTTAGCTGATCATAATTTGGAGTAATTCTGTCTAGAAATTGATATATCATTAAGAATTACTTTTTTGTTTCAGAAAGAAACCTAAAATCTCCATTAAATTTCAATTAAGAAGAGTTATAAAAATTACCATCTTTGCAAGATAAAGAAATATAAAGGTCTGTAAATCGTATTGTATTGAAAAATCTTTCTGAAAGAGATAAAAAACATATTTGGCATCCATTAACCCAACATCAAACTGCGGCTGATGCAATCGGGATTGTAAAAGCAAAAGGAGCCTTGCTTTGGGATGATCAAGGTAACGAATATATTGATGGAATTGCCTCTTGGTATACCGCAATGTATGGCCATTCTAACGATCAAATTACGAAGGCCATTTCTGATCAAATGCAGCAATTAGATTTTGTGATGTTTAGCGGTTTTACACATGAGCCAGCTGTGAAACTATCTGAAAAGTTAATACCAATCTTGCCATCGAATCAAGAAAAAATATTTTTTAATGATAATGGTTCAACGGCGGTAGAGGCTGCCATAAAAATGGCTTTACAATTTCATCATAATAACGGTAGTAAAAGAAATACACTTATTGCTTTTGAAGACGGTTTTCATGGAGATACTTTTGGTGCTATGAGTGCTTCAGGCTTGTCTTCTTATAATGGCCCTTTTGAAGATTATTTATTGAAGGTTAAGCGTATTCCAATTCCTAAAACCAATAACCTTTCTGAAGTTTTAGCACTATTGCATGAAATAATACAAAACAATTCATGTGCTGCTTTTGTTTTTGAACCCTTGGTTCAAGGTGCAGCTGGTATGAAGTTTCACTCCGCCAATGGTCTTGATCAATTATTAAAAATGTGTCAAGAAGCAGGAGTATTATGTATAGCTGATGAAATTATGACCGGTTTTGGCAAAACAGGTAAGAATTTTGCGTCTGACTATTTAGAATATAATCCTGATATTATATGTTTGAGTAAAGCTTTAACGGCTGGTATGTTTCCCTTAAGTATAACAAGCTGTTCTAAAAAAGTTTTTGACGGTTTTTTAAGTGAAGAGGTACATAAGGGATTTTTTCATGCACATACGTTTAGTGCACATCCTTTGGGTTGCGCTGCGGCTTTGGCAGGTATTGATTTGTTGTTGTCTGATGAAATATGTGAACGAAAGAAAGTCATTGCAAAGCAGCACCAAAAGTTTGTAGAATTAATTGAAAATCATTCGAAAGTGAAAGAAGCGCGTGCTTTGGGTGTTATATTAGCAATTGATTTGAATGTGGAAACGGAGCGATATGGCAATTTACGAAATGAGTTGTATCAATTTTTCATGACAAGGGGAGTTGTACTAAGACCGCTAGGAAATACTATTTATGTCTTGCCTCCATTTATTATTACTGATGATCAACTATCAAAAGTTTATGCCGTGGTTAAAGAGGCTTTAGAATTGTTCTAGTTCTTCATTTAATAAATCAATACTTTGGTCATCTTTGATTTCAAGTCTTATTTCGTGATAGGTCCAATTTTCTCCTATACTAGAAGCTTTTACAGAAAGCATTCCGCTACCTTTTGGCCCTGAAACCGGAATTTTAATATCGGCTCGACCATCACCATTTGAATAGTTTATACGGCCTTGAAGCATGCCGTTTTTTTCAATAGGTGTACCCAATATGGCGGTAATTTCTTCATCTTGGTTAATAGTTTTTAGGGCATATTCATATGGAGTTGCCTTTTCTATCATATTAGTAACGCCATAAAATATAGAGCCAATAAATATGACCAAAACTAAGACTAAAGTGAAACAACCGCCTACTGGTACGACCCATTTCCAGTTTTTTTTCCACCAATTAGGTTGTTGAATTAAATCGTTATTCATCTTTTTTTTAATCTAATGGTTTGATGAAGTTAAGAACTTTTACTTTTGTAGAAATTTAAAATTTTGTTTGAGCCAATTTCTATAACAGCCATAGCATCTATTTCTTCATTAGGTAAAACCTTAACTGAAACTTGGCAAGCTTATAAAAGAAGTGAACATTTTTTTTCTGAACAAGAATTTGATCAGCAATTAGAATGGGTGGCAAGTCTCTCCGATAATTCAATGGCTTCAATTGAACAGGTTAGACAATCAGATAATAAGTACAAAAATTTAGATGCGAGTGTTTTGTATGCTTTATATGCGTCTCGAAAGGCTATGAAAATTGCGAAATGGCAACCAGAAGATAATTTTGGAATAAATTTAGGTTCTTCACGAGGGGCTACTTCACTATTTGAGCAATTTCATTCTCAATATATTCAAAATGGAAAAGTGGCAACACTTGCTTCTCCAACTACAACCCTAGGAAATATTTCGTCATGGGTAGCTCATGATTTGCAAACAAAAGGCCCAGAGATTTCTCATTCGATTACATGCTCAACAGCGCTACACGCATTATTGAATGGGGTTGCATGGTTGCGAAGTGGTATGGTCAATAAATTTATGGTTGGGGGTAGTGAAGCGCCTTTAACACCTTTTACTATTGCGCAAATGAAGGCTTTAAAAATTTATACAAAGCATATTTCTTCTTCAAAAGATTCTTTTCCTTGCAAAGCATTTAATTTGGATAAAGCTAAAAACACTATGGTTTTAGGAGAAGGGGCTTCTGTTGCTTGTTTAGAAAGAGAAATTTCTGATCGCACCATGGCGACAATTGAAGGTATTGGGTATGCTACTGAAATTTTAAAACATAATGTTTCAATTTCAACCGACGCAAAGTGTTTTCAAACGTCAATGCAAATGGCTTTATCAGGTATAGATGTAGACAAAGTAGATGTTATCGTAATGCACGCACCCGGAACGATCAAGGGTGATTTATCAGAGTATAAAGCCATTGAAAAAGTGTTTCAAAAGAATATGCCTTCACTAACCACCAATAAATGGAAATTGGGTCATACCTTCGGAGCATCAGGTTTACTTAGTGTAGAATTTGCTATTTTGATGCTACAGCAACAAGAGTTTATAAAAGTACCATTTGTTCAAAATCAAGTTTCACCAAAAAAAATTAAAAAGGTTTTGGTAAATGCAGTTGGTTTTGGCGGTAATGCTGTTAGTGTGCTGCTTTCATTGCCATAAACTATTTTGCTGCGTTAAATTATGAAATTTAATGTTATATGATTTGAATGGTATTTTGCAGTTTGCTTAATTGGCATTTGATTTCTAATACCGTATTTTTACCGAATATCTAAGAGCTTATGAGTACGATCAAACACAATTGGACGAAAGAAGAAATTCTTGAAATTTACAATAAACCGATGATGGAGTTGCTTTACGAAGCAGCAACCACTCACAGACAGCACCATGACCCGAATACGGTACAGGTATCTACGTTATTGTCAATTAAAACAGGTGGTTGTCCTGAAGATTGTGGGTATTGTCCACAAGCGGCACGATATCATACAGATGTAGATGGTAATGACCTTATGACGGTATCACATGTTAAGGCACAGGCTTTGCGTGCGAAAGCCTCAGGTAGTTCGAGAGTATGCATGGGTGCCGCATGGAGAAATGTGAAAGATGGCCCTGAGTTTGATCAAGTTCTTGAAATGGTACGTACCATCAACAAACTAGATATGGAAGTCTGTTGTACCTTAGGAATGCTTACCGAGAATCAAGCGAATCGATTGGCTGAAGCAGGGTTATACGCCTATAATCATAACCTTGATACTTCTGAAGATTACTATAAAGATGTAATATCAACACGAGCATTTGAAGATCGATTAGAAACAATTGATAATGTACGTAAAAGCAATGTGACAGTTTGTAGTGGCGGTATTATTGGTATGGGTGAAGCATTAGAAGATCGAGCAGGAATGTTGGTGGCATTAACTTCTTTGAACCCACAACCTGAATCAGTACCAATAAATGCTTTAGTTGCCGTTGAAGGAACACCAATGGAAGATATGGAGCCTATTGCAATTTGGGATATGATACGAATGGTTGCGACTACTCGAATTGTAATGCCAGAAACGCAAGTTCGATTATCTGCAGGAAGAACCGAAATGAGCAGAGAAGGTCAGGCCATGTGTTTCTTTGCTGGTGCAAATTCTATTTTTGCTGGTGATAAGTTATTAACCACTCCTAATCCTGATGTGAATGAAGATATGGAGATGTTTAAATTATTAGGTCTAAATCCTCAAAAACCATTTACAAAAGTATCACAACCAGAAACCGTTGAGGCTAAAGATTCTAAATTAGAGCCTTTAGGTGAGAAGCCGAAATGGAGTAGACCAGGGCATAAAATTGAACGAAATGAGGAGGCTAAAGCGATGAAAAAGGTTAAAATATAGCTATCTTTTTGTTGTTTAACAACACCTTATTTTTATTGAGTTCCCCTAGCAATTTGGAAAATGAAACTCTTAATGTGTGATTTTTAAGTGTTTATTTTTTCCATTTTATTAAATTTATAGACTAATACAACCCCAATACCGTTGCGGCTAGTTGAGATACCTAGAGTAAAATCTATTACTAAGGAAGATTTTGTGCGACTTTATTTAAAGCCGCAAAAACCTGTTATTATTGAAAATTTTGACGGTGGTTGGCCTGCGCACTCGAAGTGGAATTTGGACTATATGAGTCAAATGGCTGGTGATAAAATTGTTCCTTTATACGATGATCGCCCGGTACATCATGACGATGGTTTTAACGAGCCACATGCCAAAATGAAAATGTCAGAGTATATTAATTTACTTAAAAGAGAACCTACGAAACTTCGTATTTTTTTATGGAATGTGCTTAAAGAAGTACCTGCGTTGCAAAATGATTTTAGCTATCCTGATTTTGGAATTCGGCTTTTAAAACATGTGCCCATGCTCTTTTTTGGTGGTACAAATTCGCATACGTTTATGCACTATGATATTGATTTTGCTAACATTTTCCATTTTCATTTTGAAGGTGAAAAACAATGCATTCTTTTTTCACAGTCTGAAAACAAGTATTTATACAAGGTTCCTCATGCGATAATTGCTCATGAGAGTATTGATTTTTCTAATCCTGATTTTGAAAAATGGCCGGCTTTAAAAAATGCTAAGGGGTACGAATCTGTTTTAAAACATGGTGAGGTATTATTTATGCCTGAAGGTTATTGGCATTATATGAGATATTTGACTCCGGGTTTTTCAATGAGCTTAAGAGCTTTAGCTCAAAACCCTATTAATTTTTCTAAAGCAGCGTATAATATTTTTGTCATGCGCTATTTTGATGTTTTAATGCGTAAGCTTAAGGGTCAAAAATGGATTGATTATAAAAATCAAAAGGCGATTGATCGTACGAACAAGGTTTTGTAAACCATCATATTTTTTTTACATTCGAGGGTATTGCAAATTGAACCATTAAGCTATCCAAAAATGAAAAAGTTCTCCACATATTTTTTAATGATTGTATGTTGTTGTTATGTAAGTGCTCAGGCATTTGATGGTGCAGATGATCAAAAGTTTCAATTAGGTGCTAGTCTTCAAGATACTGGTGCTGGTATGGTGTTAAGTTATGATTATGGCTTAAATGAAATAATTTCAGTAGGGGTAACATCTACTTACGTGTTGGGAGTAGAGGAGCTAATAGCGGTTGGTTTTGTTGATCGGTTTGATGCGAAAGCAAGGGTGAATTTACATTTAGGAAGTACGATTGGGTTTTCAGATAATATGGATGCTTATTCAGGATTGAATGTAAGTTTGAAAAATCTTGGAATTCATGTCGGTGCTCGCTATTTCTTTTCAGATAGTATAGGTGTTTTTGCAGAAGTAGGGCATCCGCTTGCACGGTACAAATCTGAAGACAGAAGTCCTGCGGAGAATTTGCACAATCAATTAGTTATTAACCTAGGGCTTTCATTGAGTTTTCTATAGCTTTAAAAGGTTTTTTTAAGGAATCAGCTCTGTAATTTTAGAATAAACCAAATGAGTTTCCCACCCTCTATACAATAGATAATCGGCTAACTTCTTTCGTCTTTTCTGAGTATTTGTTTCACTTAAGGTTGCTAGTTTTCTTTTTGAAATTTCATCTAAAGTTTCTAAGTATACTGAATCTTCAATTTCGTTTAATGCTGATTTAAGATTGTATTTTGAAATTCCGCGAAACTTTAACTCCCTAATAATACGAATTCGACCCCATTTTTTAATATTAAACTTACCTCTTGCAAAACTTTGAGCAAACCGCTCTTCATTTAAGTAGTTTTCACTAATCAAATGTGTTACAATATGATCAATAGCTTGCTGAATCATATTCATATTTCGCAATTTCTGAACCACTTCTTTATGACAACGTTCTTGGTAGGTGCAATAGCTTTCAAGTTTTTTTGTGGCTTCTTGAATGGTAAATGTTTGTAATTTATTATGCAATATTGGGTGTTGAAAAAGGGATTATTATTTTTTCGAAAAATACAAAATTTGCAATGATGTATTACCTGGATTAGGGTTAAAAATAAGCACAAAAAAAGCGACCTATCAAATTTGATAGGTCGCTTAAATTGTAATCACCATTATTATTTAGTAAATGGTTTTGCCGTCTTTATCTTTAAAACGGTATTCAAGATACGTGTATGCATCTCTAGGTTGAATTTTAATTCTTTTCTTATGTTCTATAAACCACTTAGAACGAATAGATGGAAACCCTTTGGTTAAATAGGCGGCTATAAATGGATGTATATTTAATGTAATACCATTGTTTGCCTTGGGGCCTTTTAAAAGTTTCTCAAGATCAGCATTGATCTTATCAATCAAAACAATCGGGGCTTCCACTTCTTGGCCTGAACCATTTGGATTTTCCTCTGTAGTTTTGATTTTCATTTCAGGTCTGACCCTTTGTCTTGTAATTTGTATGAGTCCAAACTTGCTAGGAGGTAGTATTTTATGTTTAGCACGATCGTCTTTCATTTCGTCACGAAGATGATCAAATAGTTTTCTTCGATGTGGTGCTTTTACCATATCAATAAAATCTACTACTATAATTCCTCCCATATCACGCAAGCGCAATTGTCTTGCAATTTCAGAAGCCGCTAATAAATTTACTTCTAAGGCGGTGTCTTCTTGATTTTTGGCTTTATTTGAACGGTTACCGCTGTTTACATCAATAACATGTAAAGCTTCGGTGTGCTCTATGATAAGGTATGCACCTTTACTCATAGTAGCAGTGCGGCCAAAAGAAGTTTTTATTTGTCTTTCTATTCCAAATTTTTCAAATATGGGAACAGAAGAATCATACAACTTAACAATGGATTCTTTTGCTGGTGCAATTTCCAACACGTAATCTTTTATCTGGGTATAAAGCGTTTGGTCATCAACATGAATTCCTGTGTAGGAATCGTTGAAAACATCCCTTAAAATACTGCTAGCTCTATTGAGCTCTACCAATACTTTTGAGGGGGTAGGTGCTTTATACAATTTTTTGCACATTGCTGACCATTTGGCCAACAAATTTTCTAGATCTTTGTCTAATTCTGCTACTTTTTTACCTTCTGCAACTGTTCGAATGATAACTCCGAACCCCTTAGGTTTAATACTCTTTACGAGTCTTTTTAACCTATCTTTCTCTTCTTTACTACCTATTTTCTGAGATACGGATACCCGGTCAGAAAAAGGCACCATAACCAAATAGCGTCCGGCTAATGAAAGCTCTGAACTAATTCTTGGTCCTTTGGTAGAAATAGGTTCTTTTACAATTTGCACTAATAAAGATTGATTGGCTTTAATAACATTTGTTATTACGCCGTGCTTATCTATATCTGGTTCAGTTGGAAAGTTTTTTAGGGAATAATCTCTTAATTTCCCGGTACTTACTTGCTTAATAAATTTAAGCATACTTGAGAGCTGTGGCCCGAGATCATGATAATGCAAAAAAGCATCTTTTTCATAACCTACATTTACAAAAGCCGCATTCAGACCTGTAACAGGTTTTCGAACTTTAGCCAGGAATATATCCCCAACTGAAAAATCATTATTGTCTTCTTCTTTATGTAACTCAGTAAGTTTTCCATCTTTAAGTAAAGCAAAATCGACGGCATCAGAACTAGATCTTACGATTAATTCTCTATTCACCTGTATTTATTTATACTCATCTGCCATGCGGCAGACAAATGGATTAAACAATGCAAAAACAGGCTATATATAAACCTGCCGAAATTCACTTGTGGAATTTCTATGTCAATGAACGTATAAAATGAAAAAGTAGTTGTTACAACTACTTTTTCTTGTGGCGGTTTGCTCTTCTGCGTTTTTTACGCTTGTGAGTCGCTACCTTATGTCTTTTTCTTTTCTTACCACTCGGCATAGAGTAATTCTTTTAATGATTAATTATTTTACTTGAACATTGCTCTTTACTCCTTCTACAAAAACCTTTGCAGGTTTAAACGCTGGAATATTATGAGCAGGTATTTTAATTGTTGTGTTTTTCGAAATGTTTCTTCCTGTTTTTTCAGCTCTTGTTTTAATAATAAAACTTCCAAAACCTCTTAGGTATACATTATCTCCTCCTTCTAATGAAGATTTCACTTCTTCCATGAAAGATTCTACCGTTGCTTGCACATCTCCTTTTTCGATTCCCAGTTTATCTGAGATTTTCGATACAATTTCCGCTTTCGTCATCTTGTTAATTAAGTTTTCAGTATAAATTTTTGGCCTGCAAATATATAAATTTTATTCATTCTTTTGCCCTAAAGGGCTAATTTTAAGTCAATTCATTAAGATTACAAATGTTAAATTTTTATTGATTGTTGTGCGAAACTTCTTAAGTCTTGAGAAGCTTGCATTAAATAAAGTCTATTTTTGAACCAACCAATAGATAAAATGACATTTGCATACAAGATTTTAATTTGGTATTCACAAAATAAACGTACACTACCATGGCGTCGAACAAGAGATCCATATAGAATTTGGCTTTCTGAAATAATGTTGCAACAAACAAGGGTTGAACAAGGCACTCCGTACTATTTAAAATTCGTTTCAAATTTTCCTACAATTGAAAACTTGGCTAATGCCTCTGAAGAAAGAATCATGAAATTGTGGCAAGGTCTTGGTTATTATTCACGGGCTAGAAACTTACATGCAACAGCTAAAACTGTAGTGACTGATTTTGATGGTGAATTTCCAAAAACGTATAAAGAGCTGATAAAATTAAAAGGTATTGGTGATTATACAGCTAGTGCAATCGCCTCTATTTGCTTTAATGCACCAGAACCGGTGGTAGATGGTAATGTATATCGAGTACTGTCACGTTATTACGGTGTTGATACTCCGATTAATAGCACCAAGGGCATAAAATACTTTAAAGATTTGGCTAGAGAAGTAATGGATATTGAAAATATTCGTGATTATAATCAGGCGATAATGGAGTTTGGAGCAATTCAATGTGTTCCAAAAAATCCGAATTGTGATAGTTGTCCTTTAAAAGATAGCTGTGTTGGGTTACAAAAGAACTTAATAACTGCATTACCAGTTAAAATTAATAAAACGAAAGTGCGAAAAAGGTATTTTAACTACGTGGTTCCTGTTTTTCAAGTTGAAGGAGTTAAAAAATCTGTATTGAGAAAGAGAATAGGTAAAGGCATTTGGCAAAACCTGTTTGAATTTCCCTTGTTAGAAAGTACAGTACCCATTGCGGAGTTACAACTTAAGGGAGAGTTAGAAAGTTTATTGCAGGTAGAAGATGAACCAGATATAGTTCAATACAATGAGAAGCCAATTATTCACAAATTATCGCATCAACACCTCTATACCACATTTTGGATTGTTAAAATCAATACGCCTATGGAAAACGGCTTAACAATTAAGGAAATAGAAAATCATGCGGTACCTGTTTTAATTGCTGATTTCTTAAAGACACTTAAAAATTCGTATTTTTGAGCATAATATTTTGATGTTGAAAATATTAAAATCATTTCAGAAAAATTTTGATAAAAAGTAAGTATGAGCGGGACTTTAAATAAGGTAATGTTAATAGGTCATTTAGGTGATGAAGTAAAGATGCATTATTTTGAAGGCGGAGGTAGTATAGGTCGTTTTCCGATAGCCACTAATGAATCATATACTAATAAGCAGACAGGAGAGCGAGTTACAAATACTGATTGGCATAATATTGTAGTTCGTAATAAGGCCGCAGAAATTTGCGAAAAGTACCTGAGTAAAGGTGATAAGATATACGTAGAAGGGCGATTAAAAAATAGGCAGTGGCAAGGTGAAGATGGTAATACCAGATATTCTACCGAAATTCAAGTTCAAGATTTCACTTTTTTATCGACCAAGAAAGAAAGCTTGAGTAATGCGCAATCTAATAATACAGTGGCATCACAAAATGTAACTGCCCAACCAAGTAATATATCAAATCAAAGCACCCCTGTAGATCAAACCGCGGGTCAAGAAGACGATCTGCCATTTTAGAAATAATCTATTTGAGGTAAATTTATTCTAAGTATTTTTAATTAATAAAGCGTTAAAATAACGCACCAAATTCTAAATTATAACTATTGGACCCTGACCCCCTTAGTTTAGTTGTATTCTTTTTAGCTTTTAACGCTGCATATGCTATTGAAATTGGCGTTTTAATTCTATTGTTGATTTGTTCTGCATTAATTTCTGGCGCTGAAGTTGCTTTTTTTGGATTGTCACCAACCGATTTAAACCAAATTGAAGATGCTAAATCAACTCAAGGTGAAATTGTAGCGAAACTACTAGAAAAGCCAAAAAAACTACTTGCTACCATATTAATAGCAAATAATGCGATCAATATTGGTATTGTATTGCTGTTCAATGCCATTGGAGATACCTTATTTGCAAAAATAACCTACAAACTTTTTGGGTTTTTATCTGTACGCTTTTTACTTGAAGTTGTTGTTGTAACTTTTCTAATCTTGATGTTTGGTGAAATATTGCCGAAAGTATACGCTAATAGAAACCGAATTAGTTTCTCTATGTTAATGGCCTACCCTTTAAAAGTACTTGATTTTATATTTTCTCCAATGAGCATGCCCATGCGATCAGCAACTTTATTTATATATGATAAATTGGGAAAAGAAAAATCTAATTTAAGTGTTGATCATTTGTCACAGGCTCTTGAACTTACATCAGATGGAGATACAACCAAAGAAGAACAAAAAATATTAGAGGGTATCGTTTCTTTTGGTAATACAGATACCAAGCAAGTAATGCGACCTCGTATTGATATTTTTGCATTAGGAGAAGAATTAAAATTTCCTGAAGTATTAGAGGAGATTAAAAAAAATGGATATTCTCGTATACCCGTGTTCTCTGAGAGTATCGATAAAGTTATTGGGGTGCTTTACGTGAAAGATGTGCTACCCTATATTGATCGTAAAACCTTTAATTGGGTATCTTTAATACGTGATCCTTATTTTGTGCCTGAGAACAAGAAGTTAGATGATTTACTCGCTGAATTTCAGGAAATGAAAAATCACTTGGCTGTTGTAGTTGATGAGTACGGTGGCACTTCTGGAATTGTTACTCTTGAAGATATTATTGAAGAGATTGTAGGTGACATTAGCGATGAATTTGACGATGAAGATTTAGTGTATTCAAAGTTAGATGACTTTAATTACGTTTTTGATGGAAAAACTGCACTTAAAGATTTTTATCGTGTTACTAAAATGGATGATGATGAGGTCTTTGAGCAGCAAAAAGGAGAATCTGAAACTATTGCAGGTTTTGTTTTAGAGATAGCAGGAAGCTTTCCAAAAAAAGGAGAAAAAATAGTATTTAATGAATATCAATTTCTTGTTGAAAGTTTAGACAAAAAGAGATTAAAACAAATTAAAGTTACATTACCTCATGAAGTTTAGATTGGCTCTATTAATTATTTTATTTGGTGTTATTTTATTCGCTTGCAAAGAAGAAAATACCCTGCCAAAACCAAAAGCAATGCTGCGATTGGAATATGATAAACCACCAATGAAAGAATTTGAAACTGAGCGCTTTGATTTTCAGTATAATGCCTTAGCCAATATTAATGTTAAAAATGGTTCTGCAATATCAATTCATTACCCTGACATGAAGGCATCTATTTTTATGAGCCATCGCAAAGTGAAAAATGATATTCAAAATTTAATAATGGATGCCCAAAAATTGAGTTATGAACATGCAGCAAAAGCTGATGGAATTCGCCCTAGAGCATACGAAGATTCTAATAATAAGGTATACGGGGCATTCTTTGAAGTAAGTGGTGATGCTGCTTCACAAGCACAATTTTATGTGACTGATAGTTTGAATCATTTTGTAACAGGGTCTCTATATTTTGAGGCACGGCCTAATTATGATTCTATTTATCCGGCTGCGGTTTATCTTCAACAAGATATGGGAAGAATTATGGAAACTATTCGTTGGAAATAGAGAAGTAATGATACATCAGAAAGACTTAATTAATTGCCATCAACGTATAAAGCCTTTCATTCATAGAACTCCAGTTTTAACTTCCAGAAGTATTAATAATGAACTAGGACTCGAAGTTTTCTTAAAATGTGAAAATTTTCAACGTTGTGGTGCCTATAAAATGCGTGGTGCAACCAATGCAATACTTCTTTTATCCGATGAAGAAAAGAGTAAAGGGGTGGTGACCCACTCTTCCGGAAATTTTGCTCAAGCTGTTTCCTTAGCAGCTCAAAGCTTAGGGGTGCAAGCACATATTGTCATGCCTAATTCCGCTCCTAATGTTAAGAAAGCAGGTGTAATTGCTTATGGCGGAAATATATACGAATGTGAGTCAACCCTTGTGGCAAGAGAATTCAATGCAAATCGTTTAGTTTCTGAATTAGGAGCAACCCTTTTGCACCCTTCAAATGATATAAACGTAATTGTTGGTCAAGGTACTGCTGCAATAGAATTATTGGAAGAAGTGACTGATTTAAATTCGATTTTTTGTCCCGTTGGAGGAGGGGGTTTAATTGCGGGGTCTTCATTGGCTGCGCACTATTTTGGTAAAAAATGCCAAGTATACGGAGGCGAACCTTTTGAAGCCGACGATGCTTATAGATCTTTGCAAAGTGGAAAAATTGAAAGTAACAGTACCACAAATACGATTGCTGACGGACTGAAAACTACCTTGGGCGATAATAACTTTCCCATAATCAAAAAGTATGTAACTGAAATAGTTCGGGTAAAAGAAGAAGAAATTATTGAAGCAATGCAACTTATTTGGGAACGAATGAAAATGATTATTGAACCTTCAAGTGCAGTCGCAGTAGCAGCTTTGATGAAAGACAAAAAAAGATTCAAAAATCAGAAAGTCGGTATAATTATTTCAGGGGGAAATGTTGATCTAACGAATCTGCCGTTCTAAATCTCTATTGGTCAGTACTCAAAATTTTATTAGCATAGGCAATGCTTGAATTTATTTTTTGCTTTACAATTTTGACTTCTTTTTCTTCTAAATCAAGTAATACTTGTTTTTCTGACGAAAGTTCTTTGCCATTCATGATCTCATCTGGGTCAAACTTATCTCCAAAGCTACGCATCCAATTCATCATAGCACTGTGAGCATCTTGTAAGTCTTCCATCGCTTTTTTGTCTTCGATAGTACCAGTTTCACTATCAACTCTTTTTCGTAACCGTGCCACCAATGGTCCTATTTCGCTCATTTTTGGCATTACCTCATCATGTATTGCCATTACCTTCTTCATTTGAGAAGTGTCGTGTTTCGTATCTTCTTTACAACCGTAGGTAAGCGAAAAAACAATATATAATAATAAGATTATTTGTTTTTTCATTTTAGAATTTCATTTGTTTTAATAACTTCTTTCACCGTGTAAACATAATCTTTAACCTTTGTAGAGGTGATGGCTGTTTTCAGAAAGTCAATACTAGTTTTGTTTGAATCAAAAGAAACCACAGCATTGCCAGTTTCGAAGCTGACTTCAGCTGATTGAACACCTTTTAGGTTACCTAAATTCTCAGCAATCTTGTCTGCACAACCTTCTTGACAAGCCATGCCCGCTATTTTAATAATAACAGTTTCATTTCCTTGAATGTTTAGGCCGTTCTCTTGCGCTGTTAAAACGTTAGTACACGTCATTAAAACTAGTAATATAAATACGGCTTTTGTTTTCATATTCTTATAGGTATAAAAGTTCGTACTTCAAAAATATGAATAATAGCCCAATTATAATCTTGTTGTCGCACATTGAAGCATAATTCAAATCATAGACAAAAACTTTATGTGCATTATATTTTCGAATTGTATTAGTCAGTTAATTAGTATAAAAAGTTGACTTTTGTATAAAATTTACACCTTGTCAGAAACTCAAAAAAAGTGGTTTTATTTACTTTTGCTTTCCCTTATTTGGGGGTCATCTTTCATTTTGATAAAGAAGGCACTCATTGGGTTTTCAGCAATGCAACTCGGGGGCTTGAGAATAGTTTTTGCTGCTCTTACCTTATTTGTTTTTGGATTTAGAAGTTTGACTGCAATTAAAATAGCCGATTGGAAATGGCTTTTAATTGCAGGTTTTACAAGTTCATTTTTTCCGCCATTTTTATTTGCATTGGCACAAACACAGTTAGATAGCGGTATTACCTCAATTTTTAATTCTATAGTGCCTTTAATGACAAGTTTGGTTGGTATTGCACTTTTTGGAGCAATAATAACCAAGCGTCAAGTCTTAGGCGTGTTTATTGGTCTTTTTGGTACGGTTGCTTTAATTATTGCAGGTATGGAATTCACGCCTGATCAAAATTATTGGTATGCTATTTTTATCTTTTTGTCGGCCTTGGGTTATGCTTTTAATATTAATATTATTAAAAAACATTTATCTCACCTTGAACCATTGACTATTACTACCGCTAGCTTTGCTGTAGCATTTGTGCCTGCACTTGCGTTTGTAATTTACTCTGGTTTTTTTACTCAGATAACTAGTAATGTTCAAATGCATGAAACAATTTGGTTTTTACTTGCACTAGCAATCATCGGAACTGCCTGGGCAAATATTCTTTTCAACAAATTAATTCATATTTCGAGCCCTGTTTTTTCGGCATCTGTAACGTATACTATTCCTTTGGTGGCAGTGCTTTGGGGAGTTTGGGATGGTGAGGCTATTAATGTTTTTCAATTACTTGGGGGCCTAATTATTTTATTTGGAGTGTGGCTGGTAAATAAAAAGAAAAAGATACCATAACTGTAACAACCTCTCTATGGTGTCGTCTTTAGTATAACTGAAAAACGAACAATCATGAAAAAATCAATGTTAATCGCCCTTATAATCGGAGTTGGTGTATTAGTAGCTAAACCAGTTTACTCTCAGCAGATAACGAAAGTTAAGTCTTTCGAAAAAGTTATTGTTAGTCCGCATATTGAGGTGATTTTGGTAGAAGGAAATGAAGAATCTGTTAAGATTGAAAATGCCAAAGTCGACAAAAATAAAATCAACATAAAGGTAGAAGGTAAAACTTTGAGGTTGTATTTAGATGGAGCAAAAACGGGAACTAAGTCGGAAAGAAAAGATGGTGATAGCTGGAAAAAGTCAATCTATAAGGGCACAATGGCGACTGCGACCATAACCTATAAACATCTTAAAGCGTTATCTATTCGCGGAGAGGAAATTGTAAAGTGCGATAGCCCAATAGAACAGAAAGAATTGAAGCTTACTATTTATGGTGAATCTAAAGTATATTTTAATTCAATAACTACCGAAGATTTGACTGTTTCAATATACGGTGAAAGTTATTTAGAAATTCAAGGAGGTGATGTAGGGAGACAGGTTTATCGAGCTTACGGAGAAAGTGAGGTAAATACCCTTGAAATGGATAATAGTGCCACTAAAATTACAGCTTATGGCGAGAGTAATTTTAGGGTGAAGGTTGCTGAAAGGTTAAAGGTTACTTGTTATGGTGAGACTACAGTGAATTATAAGGGAGAGGCTCTGGTTGATAAAGGAATTGTTATCGGAGAAGCTGAGATTCGCAAAATCGGATAACAACGTTTAGTGTTTTAAAAAAAGAAACCCTAGCATTAGGCTAGGGTTTCTTTTTTCAATAAAAAAATTATTATTCAAAGTCAGCGTCTGAGACACCTTCATTGACTTTTATTTCACTAACGATAAATTCAAAACTCTGTGGCCCTACAGTTTGCGCAATTGAAAAAGGAAATTTGATTCCTTGCACTTCGCGATAATCGCTGAAAGTGGTGGTGCTAGTCATTTGTTGACCCATCATTTCGGCTTTGGTAACTTCCTGTATTTTTAACCCCGATTCCACATCGTAATAAAGTGTTTTTTCTTCCGAAATTTTAATCTTGTAAGCTTTTTTACCATTTATGTCTTCAATTCCATCTAAAACAACACCGCCGTTTAAATAACCGAGTTCTGGAAAAGGAGCAGATTCTTCGCGAACTTTTTTAAGTTCAGCCTCATCCATTTCTTTACGTTGCCCTTGCATTACAACATAACCCGATTCTTTATTAAATACTTGTTTGCTCATAGAATTGCCCATTACTTTAACATCTTGCATGAATTGATCTTTTGAAGTTTTCTTCATCTCAAGATTTAATTTCATGCCCTGCATTTCAGCTTCTGCTATAAGTAAATATGAGTTGACTGCCTCTAGTTTCGCTTTACCACCAATTGCATTTATATAGTTATTCATCACCTTGTTGATATCAATATCAGCTGGTATTTCTGCCGCCTCATAGTTTGGTTTTTCGGCAACAGTAGCATATTTATCATAATATTTTATAGGTATTGTTTTTCCATTTAGAGTTACTTTTTCTAAATTTTCTAAAACTTCGCTGCCTTTTCCGGTGACAACAACTCTAGCATTATCAGAACTGAAGTACTTTTTAGCGGCATTCTGAACGTCGTTAACTGTAATTGCGTTGAGGTTTTCTAAATAGCTTTTGTAAAAGTCTTTTGATAAGTTTTCAGTTTCAATATTTAAGGCATAACGAGCTATGGTAGCTGGGTCTTCAAGTGCCATAACAAAACGCCCTACATATTTAGCTTTAGTATTTTTTAATTCTTCTTCAGTTACAGGCGTTTCACGAATTCTATTAATTTCTTTAAGAAGCTCTACAACCGAACTATCTGTAACCGCATTTCTGACACTAGCCACAGCTCTAAATCTTGAAGGACCGTATTTGTCGTCACCCAAGCCTGAATATGATCCATAGGTATAGCCTTTGTCTTCTCTTAAGTTAAGAAACAACCGGCCTTCTCCGCCTCCACCAAGAATTTCATTAGCCATTAACCCAGATAGGTAGTCATCATCGCTCATTTTTAAATTCACCAAATTTTGTACTGATATTTCTGACTGTACAGCATTTGGCACATCTACGAAACTTATTTGGGTGTATTGTACGTCAACCGGATTCGAAAATTGAAAAGATGGGGGTACGGCTTTAGTCCATGGTGTGAAGTAGGTTTCTACCAGTTCTTTTGTTTCCTCTAGTTTTATATCACCAATAATTACCAAATAGGCATTAGCAGGCACGAAATAATTAGCGTAAAATTGTTTTACATCTGCAAGGGTGACATTGTTTACGGTAGTTTCTGTAGTAAACTCACCATACGGATGGTTTTGGCCATATGCCAATGCGCTTTGAACACGTTGTGAAATGGCTTTAACATCTTTTTCTTCGGTTTTAAGCCCAGTAAGAAGTTTTTCTTTTTCCTTTTCAAATTCTTCTTGAGTGAAATTAGGGTTGATTCCGGCATCAGCCATGAGTTCTAAAATTCTTGGAAAATATTTAGATAAAGAACTGGCATAGGCACTTTGTGAACCAAAATTTATTCGAGCACCTAAAAAATCAACTTCCTCATTAAAATCATCTTTAGAGATTGTTTTCGAACCTTTTCCTAAAAGGCTGGCGGTAAGTGACGAAACTCCAGCTTTATCACCTTCTGCAATTGGAGGGTTGTCAATACGAAGTTGCACTGAAACACGAGGTAATTTGTGATTTTCAACCACCAATACTTTTAGTCCATTTTTTAGTTCGAACCGTTGAGGGTCTTCCAGGTTAATTTCAGGTGCTGGGCCTGGTTTTGGCATTTGTGTTCTGTCAATTTGCGCAGATAAACTTGCAGCAAAAAGTACGAATATTAGGGTGTATATTTTTTTCATCTTAATTCTAGTTTTGTGCAGGCTGTTCTGGTAAATATTCTAATACTAAGCGCTGATTCGGATTTAAAAATCTATTTGCTACTTCTTTAATTTCTTCTCTTGTTATAGAGCGATATATTTCTATTTCTTTATTGATTAAAGCAGTATCACCATATAGCATATAGTTTCTAGCTAATGAATTTGCAATTCCTTCTACACTGGCATTCGAGTTCACAAATTGATTCTCGAATTTATTCAGAAGTTTTTGATGATCCTTTTCTGAGATTAGTTCGGTACGAACTTTAGCAATTTCTTCTTCCATTTCTGTATTAAGTACTTCAAGAGAAGTTTCACCTACTGGTAGGGCATAGGCAACATACATACTGTAGTCTTCTTGACCAATATTGAAAGCCCCAACTTGAAGCGCTTGTTTTTGATCATCAACCATTTTCTTATAAAGTTTTGAGCTTCTACCATCACTTAAATAAGTAGAAAGCATATCTAATACATAAGCCTCTCGTTCTTTGAAGCCTGGTGTGCGATAAGCTATCATTGTAGCAGGAATTTGAATGTTTGGATCATAGAATGTAGCGTTGATTTGTTCTTTAATCGGTTCTTCATTTGGAAAATTTCGAACTATTTCTGCACCTTTCGGAATCGGAGAAAAATAATCGGCAATCATTTTCTTTGCACCCTCAGTTTCAAAATCACCTGCAACTACTAAAACCGCATTGTTGGGTACATAATATTTCTTGTTGTAAGCAATAACATCTTCTAAGGTGGCAGCATCTAAATCATCCATATATCCAATGTTTGGATCTTTATATGGGTGAACTTTGAATAAATTTTTGCCAATGGCATATAAAAACTGACCATAAGGACTGTTATCATAGCGAAGTCTTTTTTCTTCTTTCACAACTTCTTGTTGGGTGTCAATGCCAGTTTGGTCAATAATGGGGTGTAGCATACGCTCTGACTCTAACCATAGCCCAAGCTGAAGGTTGTTTGACGGAAAGACTTCATAGTAGTAAGTTCTATCTTGCGAAGTATTTGCGTTGTTTTTACCTCCGTTAGAAGAAACAATTTTAAACCATTCTCCTTTTCCAACATTTTTAGTTCCTTCAAAAAGTAGGTGTTCAAAAAAATGGGCAAAACCTGTTCTGCCTGCTGTTCTGTCTTTTCCCCCAACATGGTACATCACTGATGTGGTAACTAATGGTGCTGAATTGTCTTTGTGAAGTATGACATGTAGACCATTGTCTAAATCATACTCTTCGTAAGCCACTTCTTGGGCTTGAATTACCCATCCTAGAAGCAATAAGGAAAAGGGTGCTAGTAATTTTAGTTTCATATAGATAGTGTTTAATGTTTTAATACCTTTTAGTTAGTGTATTTTTAAGTATTAATGTTACAACGAATATAATTTTTTCGAAGTAGAATAAGAAAAGACCTACATTATATTTCGATGTTGGCAGATCTAAATCTTCAAAAGATAATTTTTTTTAGTGACGCTTAGTATGTTGACTATTTTTTATTGCAAAAAGGGATGAAAATATTGCTAAAACACTTGTAGATTACCTATTTACACGTATATTTGCATCCGCTTAAATAAAATTTGAGCATTAATTTTTAATTCATATACACGCTATGTACGCAATTGTAGAGATGGCAGGGCAGCAATTTAAAGTTGCGAAAGACCAGAAAGTATATGTTCACCGTTTACAAACGGAAGAAGGTAAAAAGGTAACTTTTGACAATGTACTTCTTTTAGATGACGGTAAGAACGTTACTATCGGCGCCCCAGCTATAGACGGAGCCGCTGTTGAGGCTAAAGTCATTAAGCACCTAAGAGGTGACAAAGTAATCGTTTTTCACAAGAAAAGACGAAAAGGATACCGTAAGAAAAACGGTCATCGTCAGTCATTAACTGAAATCGTAATCGAGAGTATCGTAGCAAAAGGTGCGAAAAAATCGAAAGTTGCGGAACCTAAAAAGGCGGCGCCTAAAAAAGAAGCTGCTGCGAAAGTAGAAGCTCCTAAGGCTGAAGCACCAAAGAAAGCAGCTCCAAAAAAGTCTGCTAAAGCTGATGATTTGAAAAAAATCGAAGGTATTGGGCCTAAAATTGCATCGACTTTAGTTGAAGCTGGTATTGCAACATTTGCAGATTTAGCAAAGTCAACACCTGAAAAAATTTCTGAAATCATATCAGAAGTTCGTGGTAATCACGTTACTGATACATGGCCAGCACAAGCTAAATTAGCTGCAGATGGTAAATGGGATGAGTTGAAGAAATGGCAAGACGAGTTAGACGGCGGTAAAGCTTAATAATAATTTAGTTCGGCTCGTTTAAATAGAGTCGACCACAAAATAAAATATCATGGCACATAAAAAAGGTGTAGGTAGTTCTAAAAACGGTAGAGAGTCAGAATCGAAACGTTTAGGTGTTAAGATTTTCGGTGGTCAAGCGGCTATCGCAGGTAACATCATCGTTAGACAACGTGGTACAAAACACAACCCAGGTGAGAATGTATACTTAGGAAAAGATCATACATTACATGCTAAAGTTGATGGTATTGTTCAGTTTACTAAAAAAGCTAGTGGAAAATCTTTTGTTTCTATTGAGCCTTTTGAAGCGTAGTAACTAACTACTTTATAAAAATAAAACCCTTTTCATTCTTATGGAGAGGGTTTTTTTGTATGAGAAATCTTGTAATTTTTAATCCGTAGACTTTTATAATTCTATTTCTTACAGATTTAACTAAGAAGTAACTTTTTAAAACCCTAAGTGTTCATGTGGTACGGTGAGGTAAATAAAACACTTATTTCATTAAAATATTAGATGTGTTAACTATGGTCATCGATACGGAGGTCTCCCTTTCAGGTTATGCTTATGACCACAAAGAATCCCATTTTAGCAAAAGAGAAGAGATAAGTGTAGATCGTCTTCTATCTAATCACTGTTCTATAAGAGCGAGTTGGAAAACTGTATAGCTACCCAACTTATAGAAATATTATGATGCTCAGGAGTAAATCTATACTATTTTAAAATTGAAAATAGGTTTCCTAATTAATCCATTATTTTCAATGGAAGAATCAAAAAACCTATTTCTTTTAGTGTGTTTAGATGATTGAGAAGAAGGGGGATTTAGTTTTCATCTAATAAATTAAGTGCGTGGCACTTATAAATCTCCTACTTGTATTAAGCCGTAGGATTCCCTTTCAATCTTTTTTCAATTTTTTTCTTTTTTACTGTGAGTCGTTTCATAATATCCATTAACTCAACTTCCTTCGTTTCCTTATAAATTTCGTTAATCTCTAATATTAGTGCTTTCACTTCTCGTGAATAAGTAACTCTATCGCTTGTTGTGATACCAGACATCTTTCTTGCCTCGAACTCCGCAACTCTTTCCATTAAATCCATATACTACTAATTTTTCAAATAAATTTTAAATATGCCTTAAATAAAGCTAAAAAAAATGGAAAATCAATCTTATTTGTCCATTTGTTTTGGTATTCATTTTTGATTTGATACTATTTTTCACCAAGTTTTCAATTAAATTAAAAATCGAAACACAAAAATCTTCTTTTTTTAATTGCCTTATTTGTTTTTAAACCGGTGTAAATAAGTACTATTTCAAACCCTTTTATTACAAAAGGGACTAGCCAGTATCAAATATAATTATTGTTTATTGTTTGACAATTAATGATAAACAAAATAATATACTTTAATTCAAACAAATTCCTTTAAACTGAGTAAAAGCCCAAATCTCTATGAGACAAGGGCTTTTTTTATACGGTAAAACAATTTTAATACCTATAATACTCTGGCTTATATGGCCCTTCTACAGTTACGCCAATGTACTCTGCTTGTTCTTCTCTCAATTCTGTTAGCTCAGCACCTAAACGAGATAAATGTAATTTTGCCACCTTTTCGTCTAAATGTTTTGGTAACATATAAACTTCATTTTTATAGTTTTCACTATTTTTCCAAAGCTCTATTTGAGCTAAGGTTTGGTTTGTAAATGAATTACTCATTACAAAACTTGGGTGACCAGTGGCGCAACCTAAGTTCACTAAACGACCTTCGGCTAAAATGATAATATCTTTACCATCAATCGTATACTTATCAACTTGAGGTTTAATTTCATCTTTTGTATCACCGAAATTATCGTTCAACCAAGCCATATCAATTTCATTATCAAAATGGCCAATATTACAAACGATAACTTTATCACGCATTGCCTTAAAGTGCTTACCTTGAATAATATCTTTATTACCCGTAGTAGTAATTACAACATCAGCATTAGCAACTACATTCTCTAGTTTTTTTACTTCAAAACCATCCATGCATGCTTGTAAAGCGCAAATGGGATCAATTTCGGTAACCGTAACGATGGCACCGGCTCCTTTAAAAGATGCAGCAGTACCTTTACCAACATCACCATAACCTGCAACAACAACTCTTTTGCCGGCTAACATTGTGTCAGTAGCTCTACGAATTGCATCAACAGCACTTTCTCGGCAGCCATATTTATTGTCAAATTTTGACTTTGTAACAGAATCATTAACGTTAATTGCTGGCATAGGTAGAGTACCTTGTTTTACTCGTTCATACAAACGGTGCACACCAGTAGTAGTTTCCTCAGATAGTCCCTTAATCGCTGCACTTAATTGTGGGTAACGGTCTAGAACCATATTGGTTAAATCTCCGCCGTCATCTAAAATCATATTTAGTGGCTCACGATTCTCTCCAAAAAACAAAGTTTGTTCTATACACCAATCAAATTCTTCTTCGGTCATTCCCTTCCATGCGTACACTGGAATTCCTGCTGCGGCAATAGCGGCTGCTGCATGATCTTGAGTAGAGAAAATATTACATGAGCTCCATGTAACATCGGCGCCTAAAGCCACCAAAGTTTCAATTAATACTGCAGTTTGTATGGTCATATGTAAACAACCAGCAATTCGAGAACCTTTCAAAGGCTGCTCTTTGGCATATTCTTCACGAAGTGCCATAAGACCTGGCATTTCTGCTTCTGCTAAATTGATTTCTTTTCTACCCCAATCAGCTAATGATATATCTTTAACCTTATAAGGAATGTAAGAGATTGTTTCTGTGCTCATATTCTTTTTATTTTTTACTTTCGCTTTGCACTAATTTACTTAGTTTTTTGCGTATGCAAAGGTACAAAATACCAATATAATATCATGCCTCTTTACAATACATTAACGGTTACAGCTTCAATTACAGTGTATGTTTGGAAGATTGAAGAGTCTGAAAAAGAACTAGAGAACGCTGTCGTATTAACCTCAAAAAGCCAGCATCGTATGTTGGGTATGAAATCAGAAATGCATCGTCGTGGTTTTTTGAGTATTCGTCACCTTCTGGCTGTGGCTGGCTATGCTGATAAAGATTTGTATTATGATGAACAAGGAAAACCTCATTTAAAAGACGGTAAGCATATTTCAATTACACATTCTAATCAATTCACAGGAATCATCGTTAGTTCAAAAGAAGAAGTTGGGATAGATATAGAGATGCAGCGAGATAAAATATTAAGAATTGCTCATAAATTTACACCAATAGATGAATATCGTACCATAGCAAATTCTGAAGCCCTAATTAGAAAGTTAACCGTTGTATGGGGTTGTAAAGAATCTTTATATAAAATTTGTTCAGAACCTGGTTTAAGTTTTTTACACCATATTGTAATTCAAAATTTTTCTATAAATGATTTCAGTACAATAGGAGAAGTAATTTACGAAGGAAATACATTCTTATTTAATATTAAGTTTATAGAATTTGAAGGATTTACATGTGTTTATGCCATAAAATGTTAGATAATTATCCATTTTTGAATTCTGTTACAAATTGAAGTAGTTTTCACCAAAATCTATACAATGAACATATCTGTTGAGCTTACTTTCTCACCTTTACAAAATGACTACGAGCAGCATATTATTAACTTTATTAAAAAACTAAGAAGCTCAGGCTTAACCGTTTTAGAAAATCCGTTAAGTACTCAGGTTTTTGGTAATTACGATAAGGTGATGAATGTTATACAATCAGAAATAAAAATTGCCTTCGAACTAATGGATAAAGGGTTACTATTTATGAAAATTGTCAAATCAGATCGAAGCGAGTATGAACCCCATTTTTGATTGGATATTTGAGCAATATCAACAAACACCAGTTCATCTTGTTATATTAGAGTTCATCGGCGTATTTTTTGGTTTTCTTAGTGTTTGGTATTCTAAAAGAGAAAATATATTAGTATTTCCAACAGGTATTATTAGCACAGCAATATTTGTTTATATTTTACTGGTTTTTGAACTCTTGGGTGATATGCTTATTAATGCTTTTTATTTTATAATGAGTATTTATGGCTGGTATGTTTGGACAAGAAAGGTTGATGAAACACATTTTATTCCAATAACCAATACAACAAGACAAGACAAAAAATGGGGTACATTCCTGTTTTTTGGAACCTTAGTTTTTGTTTTCATGGTTTATTATTTATTTGACAAGTTTGATGGATGGACAGCGTATTTAGATACCTTTACTACAGCTATTTTTTTTGTTGGTATGTGGTTAATGGCAAAAAAGAAATTGGCCAATTGGACGTTCTGGATTATAGGGGATTTAATATCAATTCCGTTGTATATGTACAAAGGTTTAGTTTTTACGTCTTTTCAGTATTTATTATTTACAATTATTGCTATCTACGGCTATAAAGCATGGAAGAAAAATATAAACAAGAGCCCACAGACATTGTTAAAGTAGTTTTATTTGGTCCTGAATCGACCGGAAAAACAACCTTATCTGAGCAATTAGCAAGGTACTATAATACCGTTTGGGTGCCCGAGTACGCCCGTGAATATTTGCAGAATAAATGGAATAATGAGCGAAAGACTTGTGAACCCAATGACTTGTTGCCTATTGCAGAAGGCCAAATACGTCTTGAGAATGAATTGAGTAAAAAAGCAACTGATGTCTTAATTTGTGATACCGATTTATTAGAGACCAAAGTATATTCAGAAGCATATTATGTTGGGCATTGTGATAAGACTTTAGAAAAGTATGCATTACAAAATCAGTATGACCTATACTTGTTGACTTATATTGATGTGCCTTGGGTTGGTGATGATCTTCGTGATAAGCCGAACGAAAGAGAACATATGTTTTCATATTTCAAGACTACATTAGAAAAATACAACCGAAATTTTATTACTTTAAAGGGGGAGAATAAAATTCGTTTAAAAACAGCAGTTGAACACATTGATAAATTATTAAAAAAATGAGTAAACTTTCAGAAGGCGATTTACAATTGTTAGCAGATAAAGGAATATCAAAACAGAAAGTAAGTGATCAAATAGCAACTTTTCGTGAAGGTATTCCCTTCGTAAATCTAGAGAAGGCGGGAATTATTGGTGACGGAATTTCTAAGTTTACGCCACAAGAAGAGGCTAATTTAATTGCGTTTTTTGACCAAGCACAACAAGAGGGATTAGACCTGCTGAAGTTCGTACCTGCTTCTGGTGCTGCATCAAGAATGTTCAAAGCATTGTTTAATTTTTTAGATGCTTATGACCCCAAACTTGAAAGTTTAGAGGCATATTTTGAAAGAACAGGAGATAAACATTTACAAGTATTTTCAGAAAAAATTCATGAATTTCCTTTTTATCAAATTGTAAAGTCGCAACTAGATAGTCAAGCAACGGAAAAAGGGGAGGCCTTGTATGATTTTGTGAATGAGTTGCTATCTAGTGATGGACTAAACTATGGTTTTTATCCAAAAGGTTTACTTCCTTTTCATAATTACGGCAGTCATTCTGCTACACCATTTGAAGAACATTTAAAAGAAGGTGCCCTGTACGCTAAAACGGGTGATACATCTAAATTGCATTTTACAATTTCAGAACAGCACGGAGAATTATTTAATAAAGAGTTTAGTGACATAAAAGATAGAGTTTCTTCTGAAACAAACTCATCTTTTGAAATAGGATATTCATTTCAGAAATCATCTACCGATACACTAGCTGTTGATATGGATAATAATCCTTTTCGAAATGAAGACGGTACTATTTTGTTTAGACCAGGAGGTCATGGTGCGCTGATAGAAAATTTAAATGAACAAAATGCCGATGTTATCTTTATAAAAAATATTGACAACGTGGTTGTTCCTAAAAACCTAGACGGAGTTAACAAAAGCAAAAAAACTTTGGCAGGCGTACTACTTCAAGTACAGCAAAAAGCTTTTAAAGTTGCAGAATTGTTGGAAAATAAATCGGTCAACAAACAACAAATTTCTGATATAAAAGATTTTTTAGAAAATGATTTAAATGTGCGGTTTCCTTCAAATTTCACTGATTATAGTGAAGAAGAACAAATTGCAATTCTGACTGATAAAGTTAACAGACCTATTCGAGTTTGTGGAATGGTGAAAAATGAAGGTGAACCTGGCGGAGGACCGTTTTGGATTAAAGACCAAAATGGAAACATATCATTACAAATTATTGAGTCAGCTCAGATTGATAACAGTAATCAAAGTCAAATGAATATTGTGGCTAATGCGACTCATTTTAACCCAGTTGATCTAGTATGTGGTGTACGTAATCATAAAGGTGAAAAATATGATTTAGTTAATTTCGTTGATCATAAGCAAGGCTTTATTACAGAAAAAACAAAAGATGGTAAAGAGTTAAAAGCCCTAGAGTTACCAGGGTTATGGAATGGAGGTATGGCTTTTTGGAATACTATTTTTGTCGAAGTGCCATTATTAACCTTTAACCCTGTAAAAACAGTCAATGATTTATTAAAACCTTCTCATCAGGTGTAATATTTTAAGGTATTTTTAATTTCAAGATTCATTGAATAAAAGTGTGTAAAGTTTACACACTTTTTTTTATTCTACACAACGCTATACAATTTTAAATCTTCAAAAATTTGTGTTAATAAATTAATAATCAAATACTTATGGTGATTATTGAAAGAAATTTCAAAATGGCATTGTTTTTTCCTTATATAAAATAACAAAACAAATACTTATTAATTTTTAAAACACATTTAAAATGAAAAAAGTACTACTAGTTGCAGCATTATCTTTAGGAACTATGACTGCAATAGCACAAGAAACAGAAACAGCGGTTGAGGAAGTATCAACTGAAATGATGGAAGCTCAAGATGCGTTTGCTGAAATAGCTCTTGAAGAAGTACCAGAGGCAATAACGGAAGCATTAGAAGTTGCTCACCCTGGTGCAACGGTTGCTAAGGCATATATTAATGAAGCTTCACAATACAAATTAGAAGTTGCAACAGAAGAAGGTGAAGCAGTCGAGCTTTACGCTGATGCCGAAGGTAACTGGATTGAAATGTAAGAACTACGTTCTTCATTAATTTTAGTAAGAGTTAGTCATTGAAAGTCTCGATACCCATCGAGACTTTTTTTTTAAAAGTATTTGCAGATTAAAAACCTGTAAGGCGTATATTTTTTACACGGTTTAATTATACAATACCCATAATTATACAGCTGAAAATTTCACTAAACACTACAAATCGCTGATAAACAGCATGTTGACACAAGCGCAATACTTGGTACTGTTTTTTCTATACAACTAACAAGGCTTAATTATAAACAGTAAAATTATTTATTATGAAAAAATTATTGGTAGTAGCGATTATGACTTTTGGTTCATTAACGGCATTTGCACAAGAAGCTGAAACAGCTGTTGAAGAAGTAGCCGCTGAAGAGTTGGTATCTCAAGATGATTTCTCAGAGGTAGCAGTAGCTGAATTACCTGAAGCTGTAGTTGCAGCAGTTTCAAAAAATTACCCTACGGCTACTATAAACAAAGCGTATTCAAATCAATCTTCTCAGTATAAATTAGAAGTTTCTTTAGAAGATGGTACTTCTGGAACTCTCTATACTGATGCTGAAGGAAATTGGATTGATTTATAATCGACTTTAAAAGTAAACTTGAGTTATTTGTTTTGTATCAAGTTGGTTTGGTCAGAAAGGGGTTGTACGTTGTACGGCCCCTTTCTTCTTGTTCTACATAAATAAAAGCTTAAATATCAATGCAATAAGATTTTTAATTCCTCATTCTTAACCTCCACTGCCAGAACTTACAGGAATTGTGGATGGCTTTGTCCCCGCTATCCAATTGGCCAAAACGACCCTACTAAAAAGTAGGGTCTTTTTGTTGCTATTTCTTTCAAGCAAGTAAAGAAAATAGAGCTGTTTTTATTTCTATTTTAGGATAAATTTAAAAAGGAGACAGCTTACATGCACTATTTTTACGTACATAGATAAAACGAGAACGTTTTTATGCCAAACATCTTGATTATTGAGGATGATGCAGCATTTTGTAAAATGCTTCAGAAATTCCTAACAAAACACGAATATACAGTAGCTATTAGTTTTACTGCACCTGAGGCCAAAACAAAACTTAAAGAGAATAGTTTTGATTTGGTACTTTCTGATCTGCGTCTGCCCGATTATGATGGTATTCAATTACTCCAAGAAATTAAGATGCTGAATACAGCAACCCCAGTAATTTTAATGACTGGTTATGCTGAGGTCGGTACTGCGGTAAAAGCTATGAAAGAAGGTGCTTTTGATTATATCGCGAAGCCATTTACTCCTGATGATATTCTAGAAGTAATTCAAAAAGCGCTAAAAAATAAAGCGTCAGCTAACGTTAATGTAGTAAATAAAAAAGATAGTGTTAAAACTAACGCTTTTGAAGAAGCAGCTTCAGAATCAAGCGCTTTTAAAATAATTACAGGAATTAGTGAGGCTTCAAAAAAGTTAGAAGAACATGTTAAACTGGTGGCACCTACCAACATGTCTGTTTTGATTACTGGAGAAAGTGGAACTGGTAAAGAAATTACTGCCAAAGCCATACACGATAATAGTAAGCGTAATGGTCATAATTTTATAGCTGTTGATTGTGGGGCCATACCAAAAGAGCTAGCGACAAGTGAATTCTTTGGTCATATTAAAGGCAGTTTCACAGGTGCTGTTGAAGATAAAATAGGAAATTTTGAGGCAGCCAACGGGGGAACCCTTTTTCTTGATGAAGTAGGAAACCTGTCTTATGAAAATCAAATACAATTATTACGAGCACTTCAAGAACGCAGAATTAAAAGAGTTGGAAGCACCAAAGAAATTAATGTTGATCTCAGAATAATTACGGCAACAAATGAAGATCTGCATAATGCCGTTGAAAAAGGTACTTTTCGTGAAGACTTGTACCATCGGTTAAACGAATTTTCTATTCAAATACCCTCACTAGAAGATCGATCAGATGATTTGGTATTATTTGCGCAACATTTTTTAGAAAAAGCAAATCAAAATCTTGGTAAAAATGTACATGGTTTTTCTGATGAAGTTTGGAGCGCTTTTCGCCAATATCACTGGCCGGGCAATTTGCGAGAGTTGCAAAATGTCATCAAAAGATCTGTGTTATTAACTGCAGGCGATGAAGTACAACTACAGGTGTTGCCGCAAGAGCTTTTATTGCAACAAACGCAGTCTACGAGTTCTAGTAGTTTTTCGAAATCAGAATTTGAAAAAGACCGAATTATTAAAGCTTTAAAAAAAACAAATTTTAATAAGTCTAAAGCGGCGAAACTATTACAGGTAACCAGAAAAACACTTTACAACAAGATTAATCACTATAACTTGGACTTATAGTTAAGTTGCCTTTCATTTCATTGGTCAAAACAGTTACTTTTCTATTTATAAAAAATAAAGCATCTAACAACTTTCCTTTATTCATGAGTTGAGGTTTAGCAGCTTCTAGACGTTCTAAGGTGGGTACAATGGCAGTAGCTTTTAATTGTCTAAACATGGGCAGCATGCGATGCGCTACTTGATTGATTTGATCATAATCAATAGTATGTACCCCTTCATCTAATAGAACTAAGTTTGTTTTGGTGTCTCTTAAAAAGGTGTTTAATACATCAAAAACCGCATCTTCATTCGTTCCTAAAAAAGAATGAATAATATCAAGGCTATAATTTTCTGGTTGGTTTGAAACAACGACTGTGGGTTCAATAGCTGTTGTTTTTGGTACGTCTTTTTCGGTTTGAAAACCTAGCAGTTTTAGCATTGCAATTAATTCTTTCTTTGCAAAAGGTTTTTGTAAAACCTGATCAAAACCAATACCCATGTAGGCTTCAGAATCTAAATCACGTCGACCAGTCATAGCAATAATGGGTTGGTTTTTATAATGCTTGTAATTACCCGATTTCAATTTTTCTAAAACTTCAAACCCTGTTATTTGTGGCATTTGAATATCAGTTAATACCAGGTCATAACCTAAATGAGAATCTTTTGGCACTTGTAAAAAATTAGTAAAGGTATTCGAGGTCATACCCATACTTTCTGATAATTCAGCAAGCATGCCTAATAGGGCAGTATCATCATCAATAATTAAAATTTTTAATTTAGGATTCAGATATCTGGGTGTTGTATCTATTTGTTGTTTGATAGCAAGTGCTAAAGGAACTTGTAAAGTAAAAGTGCTACCCTTTTCTAAGGCACTTTCTAAATCTAATTTCCCACCGAGTAATTCGGTTAGCTTTTTTGAGATGGTTAGCCCTAATCCGTATCCTCCGAATTTTTTTTCTGTAGTAGAGTCAGCCTGAGTAAACTCATTAAAAACAAGAAGTTGTTTTTCTTTGGCAATACCGACACCAGTGTCTTCAATTTCAACAATAAAGTTTTGCGTTTTCTGTTTCCCTTTGTTAGCCGAAGCTTTTATTTTAATATGCCCTGTATCTGTAAATTTAAAAGCATTTCCGATGAGGTTGGTTAAAACTTGTCTAATACGAAAAGGATCACCTTCAAATGTGTTGTGTAGTTGAGCATCAATTTCTAAAAATAATTGTAAATTTTTGTTTTTATGAATAGCTTGAATAGATTCAGCGGTATCTTGAATCAAATTTGCTGGAATAAAAGGAATCTTCTCAATATTTAACTTTCCACCTTCCAATTTTGAAAAATCTAAAAGGTCATTTACTAAGTTACCGACATAATCAGAGGCTGATTTTACATTGCTTAAATAGCGTATTTGCTTTTGTGAAAGTTCGGTACCTTCCATAAGTTCAGTATATCCGGTAATCGTATTTAATGGGGTTCTTAAATCGTGACTGACCGTAGAAATCAGTTGCTCTCTGCTCTTTAAAAGTGATTCTGAATATTTTTTTTCTTTTTCTAGTTTTAATCTGTATGTCTGAACTTTCCAATAATCTCTAGTTATTAAAAACGAAAACAATCCTACAATTACAAAGCCCAATAGGGCAGAGAAACCTGCAATTCTTGTTGATTTTCTTAATGCAGCCTGCTTTTTTAAGTTATTTTCAAGAGTTTTTGTCATAACCTCTTGTTCAAAAGCTGCTATAATATTTTGTAATTGCTGCGAAAGCTCGAGGTCACTGCGACTTACTTCTATTTCTTTTTGTGCTAAAGATCTTTGCGATTGAAAATCTTTGAGTTTTGCCTCTTGAAGCATATTTTTTGAAACTTCTAAAATAGAATCTATATACTTTACATTAGTGCTTCCATCAGGGTTTACCGGTGTATTTTTACTCAAAAGTGCCGCATAGGCTCTTAAGTTTTTTTGAAGATTAGGAGATAATTTTTCAAAGTTTGGAAATAAATTCTCTGCAGAAAATTTTCCTATAGATTCTTCAATTTTTTCAAACTCTTTAAGGGCTTTATCAATATAGCGACTCTCATAATTTTTTACTTTTAATTCACCCAACGCTTTGTTATTCGCTACTTTTTGAGAAAGCAAAATTTGAAGACTATCTAGCAAACCTTTTTGAAAATCACTCTTCGTTAATTTCTTTAAAGTCTCAATTTCATTTTGAACAGAATCAATTTTAAATTTATAGGCTTCAAAATCAGCTTTAGTATTTCTTTGAGTAGAAAGTTTAGATAAGCTTTCTGCTTTATATAAACTAGTTAGTAAAGTATTAGTTTTAAGCAGTTTTTGATCATTTTCGCTAGCTGTTTCGGTCGATACATAGGTTTTAATTTCAGAGTAGATAAAATACCCAACAACCGCTGCCAAAACTGCAAGTATGAAATAACTAAAAACTATTTTTAATGTGAATTTGTTTTTTGACTTGTTCATATAGCGTATGTAAATCAATGTGCCTAAATAAGATACGTATACAAGCTAAGTTTTGATTTTTTTAAGACGTTAATTATTTCTAATTTTTTTGTGGTAAAATAGAAATTCAACACTACATTTGCGGCATCTCAAAGGGGTGCTGAATTTTATGTTCTAATAGGTTAAACCTGTTTTGAACCAAAAAGAAAGCTGAGATTATACCCAATGAACCTGGGCAGGTAATGCTGCCAAGGGAGGCGATTTTCGTCATTAGGTAATTCATTGTTGCGCTGAAAGAGTTTCAGAAGGCAACTATAAAATCAATTTTAATTTAGAATAATAGCCCCTTTTATTCGTAAAACACTTTACGAATGAAAACTATTGTCACAACATTAGCCTTAATTGGCTTAACAATGGCCTCACAGGCTCAAGAGCAAGAAACCGATACCTTATCTGGTAAAAAAGTCGTTTTAGACGAAGTATTTGTATCGGCAATTAGGGCAACCAATCAAACTCCGGTTACCTATAGCAACTTAACCAAAGAACAAATTAAACCAAGAAATTTGGGTCAGGATATTCCAATTCTGATGAATTTTCTGCCATCTGTGGTAACAACTTCCGATGCTGGTGCAGGAGTTGGATATACAGGCATTAGGGTAAGAGGTAGTGATGCTACAAGAGTTAATGTAACAATCAACGGAATACCCTACAATGATGCTGAATCTCAAGGTACCTTTTGGGTAAATATGCCTGATTTTGCATCATCAACAGAAAGTTTGCAACTGCAGCGTGGTGTGGGAACTTCTACAAACGGGGCTGGAGCTTTTGGGGCTAGTCTAAATGTTCTTACCGACGGAATTTCACAAGAGGCTTTTGCTCAAATATCTTCGTCAGTAGGTAGTTTTAATACGTTGAGAAATAATATAAAGTTTAGTACAGGACTTTTGAATGATCATGTGGAAATTACTGGTAGGTTGTCTAGAATTACCTCTGACGGCTATATAGATCGTGCTTCTTCAGAATTAGAATCTTACTTTTTACAAGGAAGTTATAAAGACGAAAACACATTGATTAAGGCGTTGTTATTTGGTGGTCATGAAATAACATATCAATCATGGTTCGGAATTGATGCGGCCACACTTGAGTCTGATCGAACGTTTAACCCTGCAGGTATTTATACTGACCAAAATGGAAATACCCAATTCTATGATAAAGAAGAGGATAATTATAAGCAAGATCATGCCCAGCTACTTTGGAATGAAAAAATAAATGATAATTGGAGTACCAATATAGCTTTGCACTATACCAGAGGAAGAGGGTATTTTGAACAATTCAAAGAAGATGACGATTTTTCAACCTACGGTTTTACACCAATCAATGTTGATGGTGAAGAAGTAAGTACCACTGATTTGATTCGTAGAAGATGGCTTGATAATGATTTCTACGGAACTGTTTTTTCTGCGAATTACGAAAATGATAAACTGAATTTAATAATCGGTGGAGGTTTAAATAAATACGAAGGCGCGCATTTCGGAGAAGTCATTTGGGCGCAATTTGCTGGTAATAGTAACATTAGAGATCGTTATTATGATGACAATTCTTCTAAAACAGATTTTAACCTTTATACTAAGGCAAACTACAAATTTGATGATCGTTGGAGTCTTTTTGGAGACTTGCAGTACAGAGCTGTAGGTTATAAAGCTAATGGTGATGATACCGGTTTAGTTGATGATAACTTTAATTTTTTCAACCCAAAAGCTGGTGTGACTTATGATTTAAATAAGAATAACAACTTCTATTTTTCATACGCCGTTGCCAACCGTGAACCGAATAGAAATGACTATGAAAATGGAAACCCAGAACCAGAGCGTTTAAATGATTTTGAATTAGGATGGCGTTATGTAACTCCTAAAGTTCAAGTTAGTACGAATGGTTATTTTATGAACTATAGAAATCAGCTGGTTTTAACTGGTGAATTGAATGATGTTGGTGCGCCGCTTCGTGAAAATGTAGGTGATAGCTATAGATTAGGTTTAGAAATTGATGCCAATATTAGTTTTGGAGATAAGTTTCAATGGAGTCCGAATGTCGCGTTGAGCGTTAATAAAAATAAAGACTTCGTTTTTGAGCGTGATGGTGTTGTTCAGAATTTAGGAGATACTAATATTGCTTATTCTCCTGATGTAATAATTGGCAATAGACTAACTTATTTACCATCTGAGAATTTTCAAATTTCTGCATTAACTAAGTATCTTGGAAAACAATACATGGGAAATATTGATTCTGAAGCATCTACCTTAGATGCGTATTCGCAAACAGATTTAAATATTCAATATGTAATAGAATGTAGTTCATTTATTAAGAGTATTACTTTCTCTGGTTTGGTGAATAATATTTTTGACCAATTAAATGTCACTAATGGTTACTTCTTTACCTATGATGATGATTTTACTACTCCTGGTACTATTACAACCATAGAAGGCGCTGGGTATTATCCGCAAGCAGGTGCGAATTTCTTGTTGGGTGCCACCGTAAGATTTTAAAAGAACTTCTTTATTAGAGTAATACGAACCATTTGAACAGCGTTTTTTAAGCGTTGTTCAAATGGTTTTTTATTGTTGTTATTTGAAACGATTACCTTTGAAATATGCCTAAAATTCATATAGAAACAAGAATAACTGCGAATATTAATGTCGTTTTTGATTTAGCAAGAAGTGTTGATTTACATGTTGTTTCGGCATCACAGACTAACGAAAAAGCCATAGCAGGTAGAACCGCCGGACTGGTGGAATTGGGTGATACCATTACTTGGAAAGCAAAGCATTTTGGTATAACTCAAAAATTAACATCAAGAATAACGGCCGTAGAAAAACCAATATATTTTGCCGATGAAATGGTTAAAGGGGCTTTTAAATCTTTTAATCATGAGCATTTTTTCAATGAAGAAAACGGCATTGTAGTTATGAAAGACCTATTTGATTATAAATCTCCTTTTGGTTTGCTAGGAAAATTGGCGGATATGCTTTTTATAGAAAAATATATGACTGATTTTTTAGAAAAGCGCAATGCGATCATTAAGGAATTTGCAGAAACGGAAAAGTGGCGAGAATTGCTCTGAAAATCAATTCGAGATAATAATTATATCACCCCCATTGTACGAGGCGCGATACTCTAACAGATCATAATAACGATTACCATCATCTGGTCGATTAAGCATTTGACCTGTAATAGCACTGTATTCATAACCTTCGCAGGCACATGTTACTACCGTGCCATCTAGCTCAACAGTAGAGCAATTGTTTGGTGCATGATTTGGGCAACTAGCTTCAAATACACGAAAAACATCAAAACCCGTATTGCTAACAATAGCACCTCGTGTTCCGACTTGTCCGTTTGGTATTTGAATAGAACTGCCAGGGTTGGTTAAAGGGTTGTATGAAGGTAGGTTCAAATTGATTTCAAATTGAAACCCTATTTCCTGTAAATAAGGATTTCTAGTTGTACGCTCTTTACTGCATGAAAGTAATAAAACCAATACCAATAAGCTCCAAACTCGTTTCATAATAGTGTTTTCAATGGAATGTTAAACGATGCAAATTTGAACAAAAAAAATGTATATTTGTCTTAATCCTCTCTTAAAAGCCGGGAGTCTTACGGCAAATGCAGAGGATTTTGCTATTTATTAAACGAGTATATTATGAGTAAGGTATCGTATTACACAGCAGAAGGGTTAAAAAATTTGAAAGAGGAGTTGAATCAACTTCGAGATATAGAACGGCCAAAAGCTTCACAGGCAATTGCCGAAGCTAGAGATAAGGGTGACTTATCAGAAAATGCAGAATATGATGCTGCAAAAGAAGCACAAGGGCTTTTAGAAATGAGAATTTCTAAGATGGAAGACACTCTAGCCAATGCACGACTTATTGATGAGTCGCAGTTAGATACTTCTAAAGTTTTGGTGTTGTCAACTGTGAAGTTAAAAAATCAAAATAATGGTATGGAGATGAAATATACCTTGGTAGCTGAAAGTGAGGCTGATTTAAAATCAGGAAAAATCTCTGTAAACTCACCAATAGGAAAGGGTTTGCTTGGCAAAGAAGTTGGTGATGTAGCTGAAATAACCGTACCCAATGGAACTATAAAATTTGATATTTTAGAAATTTCAAGGGCATAGATACTACTTATTGTTTTATATTTAATCCTGTCGATATTCGATGGGATTTTTTTTATTCAAATAATTTATGGCCTCTATATTTACTAAAATAATTAACGGTGAAATACCATGTTATAAAATAGCAGAAAACGAAGATTTTTTTGCTTTTTTAGACATCAACCCGAATGCGAAAGGGCATACCCTTTGTATACCTAAAAAAGAGGTAGACAAAATTACTGATCTCGATGAAGATACATATTCTGGTCTCATGTCTTTCGCTAGAAAAGTGGCTAAAGCTCTTGAAGCAAGTGTACCTTGCAAAAGAATTGGTATGACTGTAATAGGTTTAGAGGTGCCTCATGTTCATGTGCATTTAATACCTCTAAATGAAATGAAAGATGCTACTTTTCAGCACAAAGTAAGTCTTAAGCAATCAGAATTTGAAGCAATAGCAGAAAGCGTTCGCGCTAAAATGTAATTAAGCCTTCTAAGTAAACATAAGCTCCACCAGCAATTACTGCAATAACTACTAGCAGAAGAACATAAAACCAAACAGTATATGAGGTAGAAGCTTTTTCTGGTTGCACCATTTTACGGTAGTAATCAAAAATACGTTCTATATCATCCGTCCAAGTACTGGGGTAAATATCTGAACCGCATTTATTACATCGTACTTGATGAGTAATCTCATTGGTAGTCTTATGAAAGAATTTTGTATATCGATGTTTTTGGTAAAAAGTAAGCGATAAATCTTGATTGAAACACTCAGGGCAATTATTGGTTAGCGCCGACTCTTTTAAAACCACCAATTTTTCAGTTGCCATATTTTAGGTTTTTACTTTTAAAGAAACTTGCATTATGGTACCTTCTTTACTAGACGAAAGTACTCTTATTTTTCCATTATGGTATTCTTCAACAATTCGTTTTACTAGTGAGAGACCCAAGCCCCAACCGCGCTTTTTTGAAGTAACACCGGGGTTAAAGATAGATTTATATTCTGATTTTGCAATTCCGTGGCCGGTATCTGAAACCAAAATATTTACATATTTACCGTCTTGTACAATTTCAATTCCGATACTACCTCTGCCTTTCATAGCGTCAATACCATTTTTCACAAGGTTCTCGATGGTCCAATTATATAAAGAATGATTTAGTAGTACCGGTAATTCATCAACTTGAGAAACAAATGAAAAATGAATCAATTTTGAACTTCTTAATTTAAGATAATTGTATGCATCTTGAGTTTCTTGTACAATATCATATTCATCTAATTTGGGTAACGAACCAATTTTTGAAAAACGATCGGTAATCATTTCTAACCTTGAAATGTCTTTTTCAATTTCTTTGGTGATTTCAGGGTTGATTTCTTCTGTCTTTAATAGTTCATTCCAACCTAATAACGAAGATAATGGGGTGCCAATTTGATGTGCAGTCTCTTTTGCCATGCCTGCCCATAACTTATTTTGTTCAGAAGCTTTATTTGTTTTGAAAAAGAAAAATATGACCGTTCCAAAGAGTAGAATAATTAAAAGTAGGGCGATTGGGTAGTATTTTAGTTTGTTTAGTACCTCTGAATTACCATAGTAAAGTGTAGCTAAGTGCTCCCCTTGTTGGTCAATATCGATAGGGGTATTTTCACTGCTAAATTTGGCGATTTTACTTTGAATATATGAGGAGTCTGAAGCAACCTCTTTCGGCATGTTATTGGTTTTAATCGATCCATCTTTATTCACCAATATCATTGGTGTTGATGTATTATTCTGAAGTACTTTTATAGTTAGGTTACCAGGGTCATCATCGATAGATGCTTGCAGAAGTTCTGATTGGGCGGTTGCCCAAATTTCCATTTTAAAGCGTTCTTCTTCTTTGAATTTTTTGAAGAAACTATTGGTATTCCACAAAATCAAACTCACTATAGCAAAAGCTGCTACTAATAAAATAATGTTGGTTGTTTTGTTTTTGGGATTGAAATTCATCCAAGGTATTCTTCTAATTCAAAGATAATAGAATTTCAAGTAAACTTCGAGTGCTCATGTTTACCCCTAAAAAGGTAACCATTTTCGTCGGTTTTATTCTCTTGAAAATGAATGGAAAAATTCCTTAATAACTTCTAATATTTTTGTTAGGCGAATATGCGGAATAGAAGTACATTTATTCTCTAATTAATTAGTAAACATACAATTCATAGTCATGGAAATTCAAGGAAAAGTAAAAGTAATCGGTGAGACTCAAACGTTTGGTAGCAACGGTTTTAGAAAAAGAGAAATCGTTGTAACAACAGAAGAGCAATATCCGCAACATATAATGGTTGAGTTTGTTCAAGATAAAACTGATTTATTAAACAATTTCAATGTAGGTCAGTCGGTTAAAATTAGCATTAACCTAAGAGGAAGAGAATGGACAAACCCTCAAGGTGAAGTGAAATATTTTAATTCAATTCAAGGTTGGCGTATCGAAAATTTACAGGCAGACCAGCCTTCAGAAGGAATGCCACCAGTACCACCTGCTGAGGCATTTGCCCCAGCTGATAATTTGAATGAAGAAGATCATGATGATCTACCTTTCTAATTAAATTTTAAATATTTCTGCTTTAGTAGAAATATTATAAAAGACCTATTTTACGAGCGTGTAGAATAGGTCTTTGATTTTTTAGTAACCCAGCTTTTCTTAATTTTAAAGGAAAAATAATTATGGAAAAGGATGCGGAACATAGTTCGATGTTCTTCCTCACCAAAACCTTAGAATTTCCACCTGTGACGAATGCAAACTCTGAAGGATTGCTGGCTGTTGGCGGTGATTTATCTACAGCGCGATTGCTGCTGGCGTACAGAAATGGAATTTTTCCATGGTTCAATGAAGATTCTTTGATCTTATGGTGGAGCCCTGACCCTAGAATGGTATTGTTTCCCGAAAAAATCAAAATTTCAAAAAGCATGCGAAAAGTGCTAAAAAGTAACCAATTTAGAATAACGATTAATGAATGTTTTGAAGATGTTATAACGCAATGTTCTTCTATCAATAGAGTTGATCAAGAAGGTACTTGGATTACTAAAGAAATGCATGCTGCATATATGAAATTACACCATGAGGGTTATGCAAAATCTTATGAAGTTTGGGAAGATGATGTTTTAGTTGGAGGTCTCTATGGCATAGATTTGGGTCATGTTTTTTGTGGAGAAAGTATGTTCAGTGCCACGAGTAACGCCTCAAAATTTGCTTTTATAAAGTTGGCTCAAGATTTTCAAAAGGAGCAACATCAGCTAATTGATTGTCAACTTCATACTTCGCATTTAGAAAGCTTAGGAGCTGAGGAAATATCAAGAGAAAAATTTTTGAAAATATTACAGCGTAAGAATAAGTGAGGTTAAGGCAAAAAAGATATTTTCAGTCTTTGAACTATAATTTTCGAAACGATATTCAATTCCTAATTGAAATTTAGTACCCTCGTTAAATAACCACCCTAAGTTTGCAGTAAAACGTTGATCATATTGAGGTCGAAACGATTTCGCAACATTTAGTATGGCTTCTGTATTTGCTACTAAATAAGTTTCGCCGATATCTAACTGTTCTCCCTGTAAAGGAAAATCTATGGTAAAACGATATCTAAAGCGATGTATAGTGAGCTTCTTTAATAGTCGTTGCTCTGATCTTAGGCGATGACCAAAACGAATAACTCGGGGTTTTGATGTAATATTATATTGCTGAGTAAGTCGAAGCTCGTTGTGTTTTTCATTGTCAAAAACCTCACGAAATCGGTATTGAATACCAAAAGCTAAACTTTGGTTATCTCTTGTTTTTAAATTAGAAAAATGTATTAAATCAATTTGTCTTGGTTCTAAAGTGAAATTTTCATCTTTAAAAATATAAGTGCGATTACCTAGGGAAAAATTGTGGTGATAGCTATCAGATATGGCATAGTTAATCGCAATTTTTGGTTGTAGATAGCCCGTTAAATCATCTTGAGCACATAAAATGCTGCAAAGTAAAAAAGCTAAACCAAGCAATAGTCTTTTAATACAGTACATGGTCATAATTGGCGGGCAATGATTTTCGAATAGTCTTAAAATTACCGGCTGAATCAAAGAGAATTTCGTACTGTTGAAAGTTAGATTCCTTTTTTGCTGAAACAATGAATTCGTAATTGATAGTAGGCAAAATTAGATTTTGAAAGGCTTCTTCAATAGTCTTCTCAGGGTTTTTAGAATCTGTTACTGGATATTGTTGTTGAATTTTTCGAATGCGGTACTTTTTAAAATTGGTAGCTAAATAAGTGGAAATAGCCTCAAAAGCAGATTGTGGAATTTCGACAGATTGAATTAAAATTTCGATGTCTTCAAGCTCGCCTTCTTTGTCAAATTCTATACTATACCACAATCGTTCTTTTTTGAATTTAGCCTCATAGCTAATTTTGGCACTATCAGTTTCTTTGTAGAACCGAACTCGTTTGGCATCTGAAAGTTTTTCTTTTATATAATTCAATGCCTTCGTTGGAAACTGAATTTTACGAATGCGGTATTCGCGTTCATATTTATGTTGGGCATGTGTAAAATGTGAAAAAACTAGCAACAGAAGCGCAATTAAAAAAGGAAGGTTTTTTTTCATATTAAACTTCATTATATCTAAAACAAGTTATTTCGTGATCATTTACCATGCCAGTAGCTTGCATAAATGCATATACTACCGTACTGCCTACAAATTTAAAACCTCTTTTTTTCAGGTCTTTACTTATGGTATCTGAAAGTGCGGTATTTGCTGGGCCGTCTTTGTAGTTTTTAATATTATTCTTTATAGGTTTATCGTCAACAAACCCCCAAATGTAAGCGCGAAAACTACCAAATTCATTTTGAATTTGCATAAAGGCTTTGGCATTGGTAATCGTGGCATTTACTTTTAACTTATTGCGAATGATACCTGTATCTTGTAAAAGTGTATCAATTTTGGTTTGATTGTATTTCGCTATTTTTTTGTAATTGAAATGGTCAAAAGCTTTTCTGAAGTTTTCTCGTTTTCTAAGAATAGTGATCCAACTTAAACCGGCTTGAAAAGTTTCTAGAACCATAAATTCAAAAAGCAAATCATCATCTTTAACGGGTACTCCCCATTCTAAATCATGGTAAGCTTCATAAAGTGCATCTCCTTCACACCAACCGCATCTGTTTTTTATCATAGTATTTTTTTGGGGTAACCTTATTTTAAGACTAAAATACAAAACCTTGTACAGTTGGTGCACAAGGTTTTTTAATGTTAGATGAAATTTGATTTTATTTAGAGAACAACTAAGGTGTAGCTGTTTATGCTTTATGAAGAATTAGCTCACCATTGGCTATTGCCTTATCTAGGTTAGCTTCTACGGAGGTCCAAAATCTAAAGAATTTATTTCCATTTTTGCGTAACAGAATAATTTTGGTAAGACCATTTTCTGTAAATACATCTTGTACAACTACTTTATCTCCATTTAAAGCATTGAAGTTTGCTAAAGCTCCTCGCTTAATTATGAAATTTTTTCTTGGAAAATTGATGTGTTTGTAACCCGTTGCACTTGCTTTTCCTAAGGTTAGAACTTCCCCTTTTTCAACTATAGTAGAACTTTCTTGTGCTTGCATTAAACCTACAGAGAAAACCAGAGCTATAAAAATTGCTATTTTTTTCATGATTAAAAATGTTTAATTGTTAATAATAGGCTGTGATTTTAAGAATATGATAAAATTAGCAAAAAGAAAGTATTACAATTGTTAAAAGACAGTTAAACTATCGATAGTTAATAGTAAAGCTATTATATTTGGATAAGTTTTAAGATTTGGGAATGGATTATTTATTACAAACGGTTAAAATTAGCATCAATAAAAAAATTTATATCAAAGACCCCGAAACATCCGATTTAGGGAAACGAATTATTGAGCATAGTATACTACTGATCAATGAAATTGGTTTTGAAAAATTTACTTTCAAAAAATTAGGAGTAAGAATAAACAGCAATGAAAGTTCAATTTATAGGTATTTTGAGAACAAGCATAAGTTGTTGCTTTATTTGACTTCGTGGTATTGGGGTTGGCTAGAATATCAATTAGTTTTTACCACAAATAGTATTTCGAACCCTAAGTTAAAACTCGAAAAAGCAATTGAAATTGTTACTAAGGCCACGGTTGAAGATTCTTCATTTTCACATATCAATGAGGTTTTACTAAATAAAATCGTTATTAATGAGTATTCAAAATCATATTTAACCAAAGAGGTAGATAGTGAGAATAAAGACGGCTATTTTGTTATTTACAAGCGTTTAGTCAACAGAATGGCAACGATGATTTCAGCAGTTAATAAAAAGTACAAATTTCCTTTAAGCCTTGCTAGTACGGTGTTAGAAGGGGCCTTGCATCAACATTTTTTAAAAGATCATTTTAGTTCGTTAACTGATTGTCATTCTAATGAAGACCCTACCCAATATTTTACTCATTTGGTACTAACCTCTATGCAAGTATAACTATGGCTAAAACAATATTGACGTCATGGCAGCGACTAATGGGCTTGTTACGTCTTGATAAAAGAGATGTATTTCAAGTATTTTATTATGCCATTTTTGCCGGTGTGGTAAACTTGTCTCTTCCATTAGGAATTCAAGCAATTATAAACCTTATTCAAGGGGCCCAAATTAGTTCATCTTGGATTGTTCTAGTTGTGCTGGTAACTATAGGCGTGGCATTTGGAGGTGTGTTGCAACTCATGCAAATTCGAATTATTGAAAACTTACAGCAAAAGATATTTACACGTTCTTCTTTTGAATTCGCATATCGCTTTCCAAAAATAAAGATGAGTGAATTGGTGAATTACTACCCACCGGAGTTGGCAAATCGGTTTTTTGATACGCTTACAGTTCAAAAAGGTTTGTCGAAAATTTTGATTGATTTTCCGGCAGCCTTATTGCAAATCATTTTAGGCTTGCTATTGCTGTCATTTTACCATCCTTTCTTCATCATTTATGGTATTCTATTGCTTTTATTGATTTATGTAGTGTTCAAATTTACTGCACAAAGAGGTTTAGATACCAGTCTTGACGAATCAAAAAGTAAATATAAAGTAGCACACTGGCTGCAAGAGATTGCGCGTTCAATTGTTAGCTTTAAGTTGTCAGGTAAAACATCACATGGTCTTGAAAAAAATGATCTTTTGGTTACAGAGTATTTAGAGGCTCGTGAAGGTCATTTTAGAGTTTTAGTATTACAATTTATTCAAATGATTGGCTTTAAGGTGCTTGTAACAGCAGGTTTGTTACTCATTGGAGGCTTGTTAGTTCTTAATCAAGAAATGAATATTGGTCAATTTGTAGCTGCTGAGATTATTATTTTATTAGTGATAACCTCGGTTGAAAAATTAATTACCGGACTTGAAACCTTTTATGATTTATTGACTTCTCTTGAAAAACTAGGCCAAGTTGTAGATAAAGAATTAGAATCTCAAGAAGGAGAAAAACCTTTTATTGAAAATCAAGGATTTCATGTTGAATTAGATGAGGTTTCGTATACAGTGCCCGATAGAGATAAAAAAATTATTGATGGTGTAAGTTTGAAAATAACACCAAATTGTAAGTTATTAATTAATGGAAGCAGTGGTTCAGGAAAGTCTACTTTATTACGTATTATCGCGGGTATTTTAGAACCAAGTTCTGGAGGTATTTATATTAATGACGTTTCTTTAAAGGGAATGAATCTGAATTACTACCGGGCGCATTTAGGACAATCGCTACCTGAAGAATCTCCATTTGAAGGTTCTATTTTAAACAATATTACTTTCGGTGATAGCTCAATTCCCTTAGAACAAATTTATTGGGCTATTGAAAAAACAGGTTTGACTCAATTTATAAAAGAGCAACCTAATGGTCTGAAGACCATATTATATCCCGAAGGAAAACAGATTCCACATACGGTTTCAAAAAAGATTGTTTTAGCACGTAGTATTGTGCAGAAACCGAAATTGTTGATTTTGAAAGATCCGTTAGATCATTTTGCTGATGATGAAGCCAATCGAATTATGGATTTTTTAAGTAGCCCTGATAATGGATGGGCTTTAATAGTAGTGAGCGCAAATTTAAGATGGGCCGATCAATGTACAAGGGTGATCACCATGGAGAACGGAAAAATTATCAGAGAAAAATAGTGGCTTATGTTAAATATTTCAGATAATAAACTAAATCAGAAAATCAGCCTTGACCGATTTAAATCAGCTCAAAAAGTTTTTCATCAGAGACACTATAAACATTTTAATCGGTTCTTATTGGTATTTGCCATAGTGGGTGTGATTATTCTTTTTTTGCCATGGACGCAGAGTATCAACGGTAAAGGTTTCTTAACCACCCTTAAGCCAGATCAACGGCCACAAACCATTCAATCACCCATACCAGGTCGAATTGAAAAATGGTATGTTAAAGAAGGTGATTATGTAAAGAAAGGTGATACCATTTTATTTATATCTGAAATAAAAAATGAATACTTTGATCCGCAACTGGTTGAGCGCACCGGAAAGCAGTTAAAGGCAAAAGAAGCATCTGTTAGTTCGTATGAGGGCAAAGTGAAGGCGCTTAATAACCAAATAGGAGCTTTAGCTAATGAACGTAATTTGAAGCTGAAACAAGCAAAAAATAAGTTGCTTCAATCGCGATTAAAAGTACAAAGCGATAGTATAGATTTAGAGGCTGCAAAAACCAATATAAATATTGCTGAGCGTCAATATAATCGAATAGTTCAATTACAATCTGAAGGGTTAAAAGCGGTTACTGATGTAGAAGAGAAACGACTTAAACTACAAGAAACGCAGGCGAAACTAATATCGCAAGAGAATAAATTATTAGCCTCACAAAATGAAATCATAAATGCTGAAGTAGAAATAAATCGTGTACAAGCTGAATACACCGATAAAATCTCAAAAGCGCAAAGTGATATGTTTACAGCCCAATCGAGTCAATTTGATTCTGAGGCACAGGTTACAAAACTTGAGAATGAGGTTACAAATTATACCATGCGAAATGACATGTACTACATTCGTGCGCCTCAAAACGGATTTATAAATCGAGCAATTCAAGGAGGTATTGGTGAAACTTTTAAAGAAGGTGATCAACTCGTTGGTATAATGCCAGCAGATATTGATATGGCTGTTGAGACCTTTGTTGACCCTATTGATTTGCCATTGGTGCATTTGGGTGAAGAAGTACGTATACAGTTTGATGGGTGGCCCGCTATAGTTTTTAGTGGGTGGCCGAATGTTTCTTATGGTACTTACGGTGGTACCGTGGTTGCAATAGAAACTTTCATAAGTGATAATGGTAAGTACCGTATTTTATTAGCGCCCGATAAGAACGATCACGAATGGCCGAAAGCACTACGTGTTGGTTCTGGGGCGAATGCTTTTGCCCTTCTAGAAGATGTGCCAATTTGGTTTGAATTGTGGCGTCAATTGAATGGTTTTCCACCAAATTATTATCAACCCGAAGGAGCTCAAGATAAACCTGTAAAAAAATAAGATGCGTACCTATTTTACTTGTTTTATAATATTTGTGTCGCTTTGGGTGTATCCGCAAGATGAAGCTGTAGTGTTACGTTTTAATGAGTTTTTGGGCTACGTTAAACAGTATCATCCTATCGCGAAACAGGCACAATTGACATTAAGCGCAGGTCAGGCACAGTTAATGAAGGCTAGAGGCGGCTTTGATCCAAAAATTGAAGTCGATTATGACCGAAAAGAATTTAAGGGCTCTGAATATTATGATCGCCTAAATGCAACATTTAAAATACCTACTTGGTACGGTATTGAATTGAAAGGTAATTTTGAGCAAAATGATGGCGAGTTTTTAAATGCTTCAGAAACACTACCCGATGACGGCTTATATAGTGCAGGAGTATCGATGTCTTTAGGTCAGGGATTATGGATTAATGAGCGAATGGCAACTCTTAAACGTGCCAAGTATTTTAGAGAACAATCGAAAGCTGATCGAGACCTTCAGATTAACCAAATACTATACGATGCCTCATTGGCCTATTTTGACTGGTTAAGAGCCTATAAAGAAGTAACTATTTATAATAGTTTTTTTGAAAATGCATCGGTTCGATTTGAGGGAATTAAAAGAAGAGCCAACTCAGGTGATATTGCTGCTATAGATACTGTTGAGGCAAAAATTACAATGCAGAATAGAGCCTTAAGTTTAGAACAATCAAAAGTAACCTTGATGAAACGCTCGTTAGAACTTTCTAATTTTCTTTGGATGGATGATGAGGTGCCTGTCGAACTTCAAGATACGGTGATTCCTGATACTGCAATTGAAACTGATATTGACACGACCTTAGAGATTTTAGGAAAGCCTTTAGATAGTTTTACGGTAGAGAACCATCCGAAGTTAAAATCGTTGGGCTATAAAATTGACGGTTTACGCGTTGATAAAAATCTAAAGGCAAACAAGCTGCTGCCTAAGATCGACGTAGAATATAATTTTCTTACGCAAGAACCCGAGCTGATAAACTCTTTCGATACACAACAATATAAAGGGGGAGTGACCTTTCGATTGCCCATTTTCTTACGCAAAGAACGAGGAGATTTGAAGCTTGCAAAATTTAAACTTCAAGATGCCAAATTTGAATTAGACAATGCAGAAATTGCCTTAAAAAACAAAATTGTTGCTATATATCGAGAATTAGAATCTTTTCAAACACAAAATATCTTGGTCGATGAAATCGTATTGAATTATCAAACCCTTGTGGCGGCCGAAGAGCGAAAATTTAGTTTCGGTGAAAGCTCTTTGTTTTTGATAAATTCAAGAGAGAATAAATTGATTGATGCAGAATTGAAACAGATAACAGTACAAAACAAATACTACACCGCCAAAGCTAAGTTGTTCAATAGTCTTGCCTTGAATCCTAAAAACTTGTAAGTTTTTCATCTAAATCACTACTAACATGACTTATCTCATTATTTAAAATATGAGATCAGATTAATTTTGGAAGATATTTAAAATTCATATTCTTATGGAACCCAAAACAGTAGAAAAAACAACAGCATTGTTAATTGATGAAGCCTTATCAAAAGCGGTTTCGTATACCCAGTATAGAGTCTTAGTAGCACAACTGGCGATGGAAGGAAAGTCAACCGGACCAGAGCATACAGAGGCGTTAACAAGTTATACGCAACTGAACGATAGACGCATGAAACGATGGGATAAAACTTTGAAATTTTCTTCAGAATCAACAACAGAAATAACCAAAGTTGATAAAAAAATAACATGGTTAGTTTTATCTGAAAGTTGGTGTGGTGATGCCTCACCTGCGCTGCCAGTAATGCATAAAATAACGGAGTTAAACCCCAATATCACTTTAAAGATTGTACTTAGAGATGAAAATGTTGCTTTAATGAACCGTTTTCTGACCAATGGCGGTATGGCCATACCAAAACTTATTTCAATTGATGAGGTTTCTAGAGAAGTGAATGGAGACTGGGGCCCAAGGTCAAGCGAAGCTACGAAATTGGTTGAAGCTTATAAGGCTGAGCATGGCGTTTTAACCCCGGAGTTTAAACAAGACTTACAAGTATGGTATAATAAAGATAAAGGGCAAAGTATATTAAGCGACCTGCTGGAAATGATGAGTAAATATTAAGGGGTGGTTAGTAAGATAGATACGCTACTAACGTGATTTCTGCTGAAACAAATAGGTAATTGTACCTTTTTGAATTGCTTTAGAAGCAGAGTTAAACTTCGCTTTTAAGGCATAAGAGATGGCGTTGTCTACTAGGCATCCGTTAGAAGTACCTGAACTTTTTGCATTGAAACTTGCATCTTGAACATTACCATTAGCATCTACTTCTATATTGATTACTACTTTACCACCTTCAATACAGGTGTAAATGGGTGTTGGCGGATTTCCTCTTCGATCAATCAAAGAATAGGAAACTGAAGTCTTGCGAAAGGCCAAGTTGTTAGTAAACTCTTTTTTCTCTGCTTCTTTTTCTCCTAATTTTTGTTTGGCTTCTTCCCGTTTTTTCTTCAATTCTTCAACACGTTGGGCATATTCTCCATCTGCCAACAAATCATTTATTTGTCCATCTGCATTTGCTGCTTTTTCGGCCATTAATTCTTCAAGGGTTTGCAATGGCTCAGGGTCACCATAAGTCGGCTTTGCAGTTTCATTCATAGCCATGTGACTCTTAATTGGGTCTGCTTCAATCATCTCTTCTAAAACTTTCTTTTCTTCAGAAAGCTCTTCAATATCTTCTTCAGCAAGCATCATTTCAACAATGTACTCATCTTCTTCACTACCTACTTCGCCTAAACTTATATTGAATAAAATCAATACAATGATAGCCATCGAAAAGAAGGTAATCAAGAAAGAAAGTTGTTTGCGATTTAAATGCATAGTGCTAAAACTTCAATTTCTAAAAAATATTTAAATTATTCGTTGAACGGAAAAAGAATCTATTCATTTTTAAGAATCTTTAGGTTTTCCCAACATAATTTCTTCAAAATCCAACGGACTCTGGGCTGTATTTACGTTATAATCTCCTATTTTGGTTCTTCTTAGAACTGTTAAATGTCCGCCAGATTCTAATGCTTTACCGAAATCATTCGCTAATGAACGTATATAGGTGCCCTTACTGCATACGACTCGAAACTTAATTTCAGGCAGCGCGATTTCAGTAATTTCAAACTCTTTAATAGTAACCTTTCTTTTTTTGATTTCAACCGATTGACCTTCACGAGCATATTCGTACAAGCGTTTGCCATCTTTTTTTAAGGCAGAAAATATGGGAGGTGTTTGTGTTATTTCTCCAAGAAATTGCTTTGTTGCTTTATTTATAGTTGCTTCAGTTATATGATCAATAGGAAAAGTTTGATCAACTTCTGTTTCTAGATCGTATGAAGGAGTGGTGCCTCCAACCGTGATAGTACCCGTATATTCTTTAATTTGACCCTGTAGCTCGTTTATTGTTTTAGTGAATTTACCAGTACAAATGAGCAGTAAACCTGTAGCCAACGGATCTAAAGTACCGGCATGACCAATTTTTATTTTTTTAAGATCAAACTTCTTACGAATAACCCACTTTAATTTATTTACTGCTTGAAATGATGACCACCCCAAAGGTTTGTCAATGAGTAATAATTGTCCGTTTAAGAAATCATCTTTGGTTTTCATTGGCGGTGGTATTCCATATTAGGTAATGGGCTGTCTTTCTTTAGATATGTGTCAAACCAACGGTATATTTGATCATGAACTTCTTTTAAGTGTTCATTTATACCGTGATCACCTCCTTCAAACATAATTAGTCGATAGGGTATTTTGTATTTGCTAAATTCTAAAGCCATATTAAGGCTATGCTCTGGTTTTACGCGCCAATCAGATGTACCATGTAACATGAGAATTGGAACTTCTTTAGAAAACTTATCTGCCCAAAGTATGGCTGATCTTCGATCAAATTCAGCTTCTTTATTAGCTTCAAAATTGGGAATCATATCAGTAAATCCGGGTCTGTTTTTTTCATTGAGCCGAAAGTCTGAAACAGCACCACCAACTACAGCAACTTTTATATTGTTGGTTTGAGGTAAGGCTATATAGGTCATCATTCCTCCGCGACTCCAACCATACATTCCTATTCGGTCTGGGTCGGCATATTCAAACTCCTTTACTAGATCAAGAAGATTAAGTACATCATTTACATCATTACCTCCAAATTCTTCTTGGCCTTCGCTTCCGCTATTTCCTCTATATTGACTGCAAAGCACAACATTACCTTTACTGGCTAATTCTCCTAAATGAAAGAGTAGCATTGGTAAGGTAATTGCGCCAAAATCATAACTGCCTCCGCGGTTATATATAATAACAGGGTACTTTCCTTTTTTCTTAGGACTTATAGAAAACCCTTTTATTTTTAGATTATCACTTAGATAAGTGATTTCAGAGATTTGTATGGAGTCTAAATATTTATACTCGGGAAGTAATTCTTCATTACCTTCTGCATTGGTGATAGTTCTTTCGTAATAAAAAGCGGTTTCAGCAATTGCACCAATATCCTCCTCTGAAAGTAGCTTAGGTTCTTGAGAATTGCAACCTGTAGCCAACAATAAAAGTAAAATTATAATACGAATGTTACTCATACCTTAGAAAACAACAAATTAAATTTGAGGTGAATTAAGAATTAACCCCAAAAACCGTACCCTATTGCAATCATACCTACAATTAAACAATAGATGGAAAAGTATGAAAGTTTACTTTTTTTAACCAATTGTATCATCCATGTACAGGCAGCTAAACCGGCAACAAATGCAGCTATAAATCCGGCACCCATTGCCATGTTATTTTCGCCTGAAAAAGCTAGATCACCACTCAAGAGGTCTTTTCCTATTTTACCAAAAATTAAAGGTACTACCATCAAAAATGAAAAGCGTGCTGCTTTGGTTTTATCAACACCCAGCAGAACAGAGGTCGAAATTGTAGCACCACTTCTTGAGATACCAGGTAACATAGCTATGGCTTGAGAAACACCAACTATAAATGCATTTTTAAAACTAACTTCTTTATCAGTGTCTTTGGCTTTATCAGCAAAATATAGTAGAACCGCAGTAATTAAAAGCATAAAACCCACAAAACGAATATTACCACCAAAAAAGGCTTCTAATTGTTCTTCAAAAAACAAGCCTACAAAAACTGCAGGTAGCATTGAAACTATAATTTTTAAAGAAAATTGGGTTTCTTCATTCCATTTAAAACTGAAGAGTCCTCTAAGAATTTCCCAAATATCTTTTCGAAAAACTACGATTGTACTAAGTGCAGTTGCAAAGTGTAAAACAACTGTAAATAGTAAGCTTTCTTCAGGTACAGAATTATCTCCTAATATAGCTTTACCAAGCTCTAAATGTCCGCTGGAAGATACGGGTAAAAATTCGGTCAATCCTTGAATGATACCGAGTATAATTGCGTCTAGTGTGTCCAATTATTTTTTCTTCTTCTTGTGAGGATTTAACAATATCGCATAAACTTCAATGCCGAGTCCGATGAGTACAAGCGTTGGGGCTAAACGAATACGTCTGAAATTATAAATATCTTCACTGAAAACATTTGGGTCATCGCTTCCTCCGCCACTCATTAATATGAAACCGACAGCAATGAACGCAAGACCAATAAACATAAACATATAATTTCTTTTCTGAAATATAAACTCTTGTTTAGATTGATCTTCTTTGTATTGCCTTTTTTTACTCATGTCGCAAAGTTAGTAATATAATTCGTCGGTTCTTAAATTTAAGAATCGTTGTGTCGCAAAATAGGTGCTAATTAACGAAATAAGAATTCCTAAAACAAAGACGGCAAAAAACAATAAGATCAATATCGTTGGGTCTTTAAACAATCCTAAATCTGGAAAATTGAGATTAATATAGTATAAAGCACCTGCTAGTGCTAGCATAGCAATAAATGCACCTAGCATGCCTAACTTTACATTAGTCCAAATAAAAGGCCTACGTATAAAGGTTTTAGTCGCACCAACCATTTGCATGGTTTTGATTATAAAACGTTTTGAATAGATAGAGAGTCGAATAGAGCTGTTTATGAGAAGTACGGCTATAAAGGTGAAAATGCCACTTGCAACTAGTATCCACAGACTAATTTTTTTAACGTTATCATTTAACAAACCCACTAACGGCTCATCATAACTTACTTCATCAACATAGCTTTTTGCAGCTATTTCTTCAGCGATTTCAGTAATTTTTTCTGGGGAAACAAAGTCTGCATTTAAGTTTACATCAATAGAATTTTTTAAAGGATTATACCCTAGAAATTCCATAAAATTTTCTCCGATTTCTTCCGCATGTTTTTCGGCAGCTTCTTCTTTAGAAACATAGGTGGCTTTTTTAGTGTACTCGGCCATTGCTAGTCCTTTTTGAAGTTGATCAATCTCTACTTCTTTGGCACTTTCTTTTAAAAATACCGATATGGTGATTTGCTCTTTAAAATGATCGGCCATTTTCTTAGTGTTTAAGACTAATAACCCTAAAATTCCAAGTAAAAACAACACTAAGGCAATGCTTAGTACTACTGAAAAGTAAGAAGATATCAGCTTTCGCTTTTGATATTGTTCGAAAGATTGGCCCATAGTAGGTATTGAAAGAGTAAAGTTAGGAAAGTAATTTGAATCAGCGTTGATATATTTTAGGTTGCTAATAATTGAAGTGAATCTACGTTTGATGTAACAGTAATGAATTTATTAGATCTTAAAATATCAAGACCAGGATTGTGGTTTCCTACCATATGGATTTACCTTGTGCCTTTCGGAAATCAAGTTAATTTTTATAATTCAAGTCTATTTTGGGTCGGACTCTTCTATGTTACTTTCCCTCTGAACTATTTAGTTTATGGTTTGAATGACTATAATGATGAAAAAGCAGATGCCGTAAATGATAGAAAAGGTAATTTTTTGTTTGGTGCAAAAGCACCACGAAAACACTTAGATGGTTTACTACTCAAAATTAGTCTTGTAAATATGCCATTTATTCTTTTGTTTACATATTTATCAGGTTTTATTATGTTTTTACTATTACTTTTTATGGTGATAGTCAATGTACTTTACAACTTTAAACCTTTCAGAATTAAAGAAAGACCTCCTTTTGAGATTCTAATTCAGGTTGGTTATGTAACTACAGCATTTTTTGCAACTGAGCTGAACCATTTAGAACCTTTGTCTTGGCAAACATTAACGTACCTCTCTTTATTCGCTTTTCAAGCCCATATTGCAGGAGAAATAATGGATATTGAGCCTGATTTAAAGTCCGGAAAAAAAACCACGGCTACTATACTGAAACGAAAGAACTCCAAAATGTTAATGTTTGTACTACTTGCTGTAGAGGCTGTTTTGGTATGGCATTGGTTTCAAGATGTGGTTCTTGCAACTTTTTTAGGTCTGTTTTCTATTTGGCTTTTGTTTGATATGTTTATTTTCTTTAAAGAGAAACCTTACACCTTAAAGCAAATGAAGTTTTTTGGTTGGGCAATTAATTTTGTAGCGCTGTTGTCAATGGCCTGGGTTTTATATTATGGTACATTGGTTTAAACCATGTAAGTGGTCACCTTCTTAAGGCAAAATGCCCTTTAAACAATTGGCCATCTACCCGAATGGCGTACCAATAATCTGAAGAAGGTAATCTGGTTCCGTTAAAAGTACCATCCCAACTAAATGATGAGCTCACTGATTGCGCCATTAAATTTCCATAGCGGTTAAAAATTTGCACTTCAACATCTGAAAAGAATTCTAAACCTTGAAGCTCGAAAGTGTCGTTAATTGCGTCGCCATTCGGTGAAAAGTACTTAGGAATTACAAAATGTAGAAATTCTTGAGAAACTGCAGGGCAATTGGTTTTTCCTCGAACACTTATGGTATACTTGCCACTTCGTTGTATTTCAAAAACAGGACTAGACTGAAAACTGCCACCATCTATGGCGTACTCGAAATCTCCGTTATTCACAGTTCGAACAATAATATCTTCGTTAGTTGACCGAATACTTTCAATGATAGGTTGATCAATTTGGTCAACCATGATTGTTTTTACTGATGAACATCCATTTTGATTTGTAGCGGTCATGGTATAAATACCTGGTTGATTAATTTCAATTTCACTGGTGATTTCACCTGTATTCCATAAATAGGAAACCTTAGAAACACCCGCTGATACAAATAGCGGTACATTCTCGCACATAATTATTTGCTCGTCATACACTGCCGGAAGTTCGTTCATGGTATATGTAACAGCAGTTCTTGAAGCCGAAAAGCAATCGGTAAGTTCAGAGCTAGCTGCAGCGTAATATGTTCCTGATGATGTGGGCGTGAATACGTTGCTATGAGCAAGTAGTAGATTTCCGCCAGAAGGGGCGTCATACCAATTAACAACTTGATTTTCTGGTGTAGTTACACGTAATGGTAGTGGTTCGTTGGCACAAACTATGAGATCTCCTGTACTCTGAGGAGCCGCTGCTATCGGAATTATTAAAGCACTGAAAACTTCAGATATCACATTGCACAAATCATTTGATACATTAATTGGGTCTTCAGCTACTTTTACTCGAAAATATCGAGAATCGATTAAAGTTGGTGTTGTATAAGTATTTGAAGTTTCTCCAACGATGTCTATCCAGGTAATTGCATCAGCACTTTCTTGCCATTGATAAGCATGGCTGCTATAGATAGAAAAATCGGGGGTTGCCGTAATGGTCGTACTGAGAATAACTCCTTCATCTTCACATTGGGCTAGTATGTTTTCACCAAAATGGTCAGTTAATGAAATAAGGTCGCCGCAAGATTTGAAAACAATATCGTCAATCGCTAAATCATTGCCACAGCCTCCAATTCCGTTATTTAGCATTTTCAAAATAACAGAAGTTTCACTTGGTTTAGTGGTAAACAGCAAGCCGTATTGTTCCCAATTAGGAATTTGAGTCCCTGGTATAGCACCCGTATCACCTTCTGCTAAAACAGTACCATCTGTGCTATCTAAAATTTGAAATTTAACATTAATAGGTATGCCTCCGTTAGGGCAATGGGGGCTTGGAGGTAAAATATTCAATAGCCACGCAGAAAATTCATAGGAAGTATTTTGACACAAGCCATTGATTTTGGTTGTGAAAAATTCACCTCCATTCGTTGAATCATCTGCATTAATGGTAAAGTATCTGCCATTTTCATCTCCGGTATGATCTACATTGGTGTGCCATCCGAAAAACTCAGAATTGTTTGATACTAAATATTGTCCGTCAATAGGAAAACTAGGATTATAGATATAAGTTGTTGTTCCAGGAGGTAAAGCGATATCATTTGTGCCAGCGCCAAATGTTTCAGAAAAAATAATGTCACCTGAATTTCCACTGCAAAAACCTAATTGAGCAACGCTTTTTTGTAGACTTAAGCACATAATCAATAACCCCAACCCAAATTTTAAACGGTTAGATGTGTATACCTTGTGATTTAGTTGGATCAAGATAGTAATAGCTTTCGCCTTTATATTATTAAACTTATTTTTGCCAGATATAGTTAAGAAAGATAAACAATGCAATACAATTTCAACGAAATTGAGGCCAAATGGCAAAAATACTGGTCAGATAATCAAACCTTTAAAGCAGTAAATAACGCGGAAAAAAAGAAGTTTTATGTTTTAGATATGTTTCCGTATCCTTCTGGAGCAGGACTTCATGTTGGTCACCCTTTGGGTTATATTGCTAGTGATATTTATGCCCGATATAAAAGGCACAAGGGTTTTAATGTAATGCATCCACAGGGGTATGATTCTTTTGGGCTTCCAGCTGAGCAGTATGCTATTCAAACGGGGCAACATCCTGCTATAACAACTGAGAAAAACATTAAAACATACCGTAGACAATTAGATCAAATCGGATTTTCTTTTGACTGGAGTCGTGAAGTGCGCACATCAGACCCTTCGTATTATAAATGGACACAGTGGATTTTCATTCAACTATTCAATTCTTGGTATAACCTTGAAACCGATAAAGCAGAAGATATTCAAACTTTAATAGAAAAGTTCTCTTCTAATGGTAATCTGCAGGTTCAAGCAGTCTGTGACGATAATATTGAAGAATTTAATGCTATCGACTGGAATAATTATTCTACGAAAGAACAACAACAAATTTTATTAAAGTATCGCCTAACTTATTTAGCAGAGACTGAAGTAAATTGGTGCCCCGCATTAGGAACCGTTTTGGCGAATGACGAAATCGTAAATGGTGTTTCTGAAAGAGGAGGTCATGCAGTAATTCGTAAAAAAATGACACAGTGGAGTATGCGAATTACAGCCTATGCGCAGCGGTTATTAGACGGTTTGAAGAAAATAGATTGGCCTCAACCTTTAAAAGACTCGCAAACAAACTGGATTGGTAGAAGTCAAGGCGCAAGTGTAACCTTCTATACCACTGGCGATGAAAAGTATCCGATTGAAGTATTTACCACACGACCAGATACTATTTTCGGAGTAAGTTTCATGACCTTGGCACCTGAACATGACTTGGTTAATAAAATTACTACGGCTGCTCAAAAAACTGAGGTAGAAGCCTATATAGAGGCTACTGCAAAACGTTCTGAGCGTGATCGTATGGCCGATGTGAAAACTATTTCTGGAGCATTTACCGGTGCGTATGCTGAGCATCCGTTTTCTAAAAAGCCAATTCCGATTTGGATTGGTGATTATGTATTGGCGGGCTACGGCACGGGTGCGGTAATGTCTGTTCCTTGTGGTGATCAGCGAGATTATGATTTTGCTAAACATTTTAATATCCCAATTCCCAACATTTTTGAGGGCGTTGATATTTCTGAAGAGGCATTTGCTGACAAAGAAAAAACGGTCATCGCCAATTCAGATTTCTTAGATGGTTTGCCTTATAAAAAAGCAGTAAAAACAGCTATTTATGAATTGGAAAAATTGGGTCAGGGAAAAGGCAAAATCAATTACCGCTTGCGTGATGCAGTTTTCAGCAGACAACGCTATTGGGGAGAACCCTTTCCAGTGTATTATGTAGATGGGATGCCCCAAATGATTGCTGCCGAGCATTTACCGATTAAACTTCCTGAAGTTGAAAAATACTTGCCCACTGAAACGGGGGAGCCGCCCTTGGGTAACGCGACGGTTTGGGCTTGGGATACAGTTGCTAATACAGTTGTGGATAACAGTGAGATAAATCATACCACAGTGTGGCCTTTAGAATTAAATACGATGCCAGGTTGGGCAGGAAGCTCACAATACTTCAATCGCTATATGGATCCGCATAATGAAGATGAAATTTTCTCAAAAGAGGCGGTCAATTACTGGCAAGATGTTGATTTGTATATTGGCGGAAGTGAGCATGCTACTGGTCATTTGTTATATGCTCGTTTTTGGCAGAAATTTATGTTTGACAAAGGTTTGGTGCCTCAAGATGAGTTTGCTAAAAAACTAATTAATCAAGGAATGATTACGGGTACTAGTGCCTTTATTTATAGAGAAGAAGAAACTGGTAAGGTATTATCAAAAGGATTGATTAAGGTTAAAACTGTAACTCCTATTCATGCTGATGTTTCTTTAGTAAATGCTTCGGATGAATTAGATATTGAAGGATTTAAAAAATGGCAACCGGAATATAAGGATGCTGAATTTCTATTAGAAGACGGAAAATATATAGTAGGGCGAGAAGTTGAAAAAATGTCGAAGTCAAAATACAATGTCGTAAACCCTGATGATATAGTAGCCGAGTATGGTGCAGATAGTTTGCGACTTTATGAAATGTTTTTGGGGCCTTTAGAGCAGTCAAAGCCATGGAATACAGCAGGAATTACGGGAGTACATAGTTTCTTGAAAAAATTATGGAAATTGTATTTCGATGAGAATGGTTCTAAAGTTTCTAACGATAAACCATCTGCAGAAAACCTAAAAACCTTACATAAAACCATTAAAAAAGTAGAAGAAGATATTGAGAATTTCAGTTTTAATACTTCAGTATCTACCTTCATGATTTGTGTTAATGAATTGACCACTCAGAAGTGTACTTCAAGAACCATTTTAGAATCTTTGGCAATTTTGGTTTCGCCATATGCACCGCATATTTCTGAAGAACTTTGGAATAAAATGGGGCATGATGAAAGTTTATCAACAGTATCTTTTCCAATTTTTGAACCAAATCATTTGGTAGAAAGTAATAAAGAATATCCTATTTCTTTCAATGGAAAAATGAAATTCACTATGAACCTTTCTTTAGACCTGACCAAAGAAGAGATAGAGGCTGCGGTAATGGGTCATGAAAAAACAATACAGCAACTAGCAGGTCGTGCACCTAAAAAGGTAATTGTAGTACCTGGTAAGATTGTGAATATTGTGGGGTAGTTATAGAATATAAATGTATTTTATTTAAATCACCCCCTAATTTGTAGGGGGTTAATTTTAATAAAAGTTAAATTTTAAAGAAACACCCCTACTTTTTATCGATTTTATTTTAATAATTGTTTTTATTGTCACACTTTTGAAGTGATTAATTAAAAACATGGTTTAAAATGACAATAGGTGTTCCCAAAGAAATAAAGAACAACGAGAATCGAGTAGGTATGACTCCTGCTGGTGTGTATGAATTAGTAAAAAATAATCATATAGTTTATGTGCAGTCAACAGCAGGTGAAGGCAGTGGTTTTTTAGATCATGATTATCAAAAAGTTGGCGCGATTATTTTAGATACGATTGGTCAGGTGTATGCTATGTCAGAAATGATTGTTAAGGTAAAAGAACCAATCGAAGAAGAATATGGTTTGATACAAAAAGACCAAGTTGTCTTTACTTATTTTCACTTTGCTTCAAGTGAACCGCTAACTAAAGCAATGATAGAAAGTAAATCAGTGTGTATAGCTTACGAAACCGTAGAAGACGTTCAAGGTACACTTCCATTATTAACGCCCATGTCTGAAGTTGCGGGTAGAATGGCCATTCAGCAAGGGGCTAAATATCTTGAAAAACCAGTTAAAGGTAGAGGTGTTTTATTGGGTGGGGTGCCAGGTGTTCAGCCGGGTAAAGTTTTAGTATTAGGGGCTGGAGTGGTAGGTATTCAGGCTGCAAAAATGGCAGCAGGTTTAGGTGCTCATGTGACTATTATGGATATTAATATGAACCGCTTACGTTACGTTAACGATGTGTTGCCGCCACATGTGATTACTGAATTTTCTAATGAATTTAATATTCGTAAACATATTAAAACACATGATCTTATAGTAGGTGGTGTATTGTTGAAAGGCGCTAAAGCGCCTAATCTTATTTCTAAAGATATGCTAAAAGAAATGCGACCTGGTACTGTTATTGTTGACGTTGCTGTAGATCAAGGTGGTTGTGTTGAAACAACCAAGCCAACAACGCATGAAGACCCTATATATATAATTGATGATGTCGTGCACTATTCGGTGGCTAACATGCCAGGTGCCGTGCCTTATACTTCAACAGTTGCCTTAACCAATGTGACCTTACCCTATGTGGTAAAATTGGCAAATTTAGGATGGGAGAAAGCAACAGAAAAAGATGAGGCTCTTAGAAAAGGATTAAACATTATTAATGGGCGTGTAGTGTATAAAGAAATTGTAGAAGCCTTTGGTTGGGAAACTACTTTAACTTAAAAGTACATTTTGTCAGTAAAATACACCTCGCTAGATTATGGCGAGGTTTTTGCATTTTATGTTGTAATTTTAATTCACATTAACTAGAAATAATAAATTATGTTAGGATTCGATATAGGATATATAATTATTGCAGGTGTCTTTGGGGTGCTTAGTATGTTGGTAAGTAGCCGACTAAAAAGTAAATTTAAAAAATATTCTAAAGTGCATTTGCGCAATGGAATGAGTGGTGCTGAAATCGCTGAAAAAATGTTAGCTGATCATGGTATTCGAGATGTGAAGGTTATTTCAACTCCGGGTATGTTAACAGATCACTATAATCCCGCAAATAAAACGGTCAATTTAAGTGAGGGTGTTTATGCTCAACGAAATGCTTCTGCAGCTGCTGTTGCTGCACATGAAGTGGGTCATGCGGTGCAACATGCAACAGCGTATAGATGGTTGGGTATGCGATCAAAATTAGTACCTATTTTAAATGTAACCTCTCGTTTTTCAATGTGGGTTATTTTCGGCGGATTAATGTTAATGCAAACTACGGCCATCGGCGGCCCTATTGCTTGGGTTGGTGTTGGTCTGTATGGTATAGGCACCTTGTTTAGTTTTATTACTTTACCAGTTGAATATGATGCTAGTAACCGAGCTTTAGCTTGGTTGAAAAATAAAAATATGGTAAGTCAAGAAGAATATGCTGGGGCTGAAGATGCGCTTAAATGGGCGGCAAGAACATACTTAGTAGCAGCAATTGGCGCATTGGCAACTTTATTATATTTTGCTATGAAAGTTGCTAGTAGAGATTAAAAGTATTTTAAAAGCATAAAAAATGGGAATCAGTTTGAACTGATTCCCATTTTTTATACCTGTAAAGTGGTACAGGCTTATTTTATTCGTTCGTCAATTAATTTAATGGCTATTCCATCTCTGCCCATAACTTCAAATAAATCTAAGATATCTCTCATAGATTTTTCTTCTTCTAATTGTTCGTTTACAAACCACTGTAAAAAGTTTTCTACGGCGTAATCTTCAGATTTTTTAGCCAATGAAACAATTTTATTTATAGATTTTGTTACTGCTATTTCCTGTTCTAAAGCGGTTTCAAAAACTTCCTCTAATGAAGAAAAGTCATGATTAAGGTTTGTTATTTCTGGTGAAATAGCATTGCCACCACAATCATTAATAAACTTAAATATTTTCAACATATGCTCACGTTCTTCGCTAGCTTGTTGGTACAGAAAATCTGCACTTCCAGGTAAAGAATTTTGATCACACCATGAGGCCATCGCTAAGTATGATGCAGACGCTTTCCCTTCCATTTTTATCTGCTCATTAAGTGCATCCATTGTGCTAACTTTAATGCTCATTTGTTGTCTTGCTATATCTTTCATTTTTTTTTACTTTGTACAAAAATACCAAATATAACTAAGCATCTATAAGCTTGCCTTAATTTGAATTTGGTTTAAGACTGATTAAAAATAAGAGAAAGTGGTAATTATACTACAGTAGAAGTTGGGTGTGCGATACCTAATTTATAAAAGCTCTTTTCAACGAGTGTCATTAAATCTAATATTTCTAAGGTATTTAAGATAAAAAGATGTTCTTTATTACAAAGCATCAACATTTCAAAACCGTGTTTATTAAAGTCAGCATCAAAATGATCTTCGATCGCTATTTTCTGTACTTTATGTCGCAATGCAAGTAGCTGACAAAAGCTTAGTTTTATGGTCTTTTGACCCATATCTAAGTAATGACACCGTTCTTCATCAGATTGATAAAGTGCATAAAATTTTGAACGACATATCGTTTTCATGGTTCAAAAATAATGCTTATTTAGATTGAATCCAAATATTATATAGTAATCTGTCTATCAATTTGTTGGGCAAGTGAAATGAACGTTTCTGTTCTTGAAACGCCTTCAATAGCTTGTATTTCTTTGTTAAGTACATGCATTAAGTGTTCATTGTCTTTGCACAATATCTTAATCAAAATAGACCAATTACCCGTAGTATAATGACATTCAAGAACTTCAGGAATTTTCTCCAGTTGTTTTACAGCAATAGGATTGCTCATGGCTTTATCTAAAAAGATGCCTATATATGCCATGGTTGTATACCCCATAATTTTAGGATTGATAATAAACTTGGATCCCGCAAGTAAGCCAGAAGATTCTAATTTTCGTAATCTTTGGTGAATTGCTGCGCCTGAAATACCAATATTTCTGGCAATTTCAAGAACAGGTTTACGAGCATCAGACATTAAAAATCTTAGAATCTTTTTGTCAATACCGTCAATTTTGACACTTTTAGAATTAGATTTCATGATTATGATTTCAAATTTTATATAAAAGTATCAAAAACATATAAAACTTAAACTAACTGATAAGAATTTTGCAAATTTACCGGTCGTAAGTAGAATCAGGATTATAGCCTAAATAAGGTACTTTGTATTCTTTGAATGAAATTCCGTACGCTTTCAATTCTTCAAGTATGGGTTCATAAACTTCCTTTTGAATCGGAATTTGAACCCCCGGAGTAGTAATCTTTTTATTTAATATGGCAAGTGCTGCAATGGCAACAGGTAGACCAACAGTTTTAGCCATGGCGGTGTGTGTTCGATTCTCACCCATAATAACTGTATTCGCATCTATTTGCTCCTTTTTACCGTTTAGTTCGTAACCGAATTTGTGATACATAACGATCATATCTTTGTCGGTATCTGCTAATGTCCAGCTTGATTCTAAGATATATTGTAGCATTTGTGCGGGGGTAGCATTTTTTAAAGGGATTAATTTTTTGTCGTTAAAAATATCTAATGCTAGCAATTTTTCCCAGCGAGGATCGTCTTGTTCAATTTTTAAATAATAACGTAATTTTAGTTCAACAGAATCTGTTGGAGAATAGGGAAGAAACAAATTTGTAAATTCTCTAAAACTCATACCCTCTGAGTTTTCAATGGTATAACTGTCATCAGTCATACCTAATTCAACAAACATGTTCCAAGCCTTTGAAAATCCTACACGACGCATTGTGCCGCGATACAATGTCAGAATATCTTGAAGTCCATAAGCTTCTCTATAATTTAGAGAATCTCTGTTTGCGTATCCTTCAAATCGGCCATACCCTTCTATATCAAAGAATTCTGTTCTGCGAAATAATTTGTGATATGGAATGTATTTGTAGGTGCCTTCTTGAATAAATTGTGCTGCACCTCCTTGTCCAGCAACCACAACATTTCTAGGGTTCCAAGTAAATTTATAGTTCCATAAGTTATTGTCACTTTCTGGCGCTACCAGGCCGCCAGTAAATGATTCAAATAGTAACATTTTTCCACCTTTATCACGAATTTGATCAATGATTTGCATAGCGCTCATATGATCAATACCCGGATCTAAACCAATTTCATTCATAAAAACCAAACCTTTGTCTTTGGCTTGTTGATCGAGTGTTTTAATTTCTTTGCTAACATATGAAGCCGTGACGAGGTGTTTGGTGAAGAAGATGCAATCTTCAGCCACTTTCATATGCAACCTTGCAGGTAGCATAGAAACTACAATGTCACATTGTTGTATCGCCTTCTTACGCTCGTCATCGATAAAAATATCTAACGAAATTACAGTACATGCTTTATGATTTTTAATAGCATTTGAAATTGCATCAGGGTTAATGTCGCCTATAGTGATATGTAAATTTTCTGTTGAAGCTTTTTCTAAAAAATAATCTATAAGATAAGAGGTAGATTTTCCAGCTCCGACTATAAGTATATTGCGCGTCATTTTTGTCGATTGGTTATTTTTGTAACGAAATACTAAGGTATTAAATTGTTACATTTATAAAAAAAATCATCATAAAAGTTATGAACAGAACAATATTTACTGCAGGAGTTTTTTTTGGTAGTTTGGCAGTTGTCTTAGGTGCTTTTGGTGCACATGGCTTAGAACAACTAATTGATGGAGCGCAGATTCAAACTTTTGAAACGGGAGTGAGATATCAAATGTACCACGCTTTTTTACTTTTGGTATTGGGCAATACGCAACGAATACCAGAGCGGCAAAAAAAATTAGTGTACTACCTCATTGTAATCGGAATTTTATTCTTCTCTTTTTCGATTTATTTTTTAGCAACTAATGAATTAACTGCCTTTAATTTTAAATCGATAGGTTTTATTACACCATTAGGTGGTTTACTTCTAATTGCAGGCTGGTTGGTTATGGGTTATCGAGCACACCAGCATTTTAACTAATATATTCTCATTTTTTAGAGGTAAAATATAAATTTTCAATAATTTCGCTACATAAAAACAGACATTGAATGAGTAATTCGAAAAAAGTTCCAACTTCCGTATCACTTAAAAATTACGGAATAACGCATGATAACATACAGTATCAGTTATCTCCAGCACAACTTCAAGAAATAACTTTAGAAAAGAAAATGGGTAAAGAAGCTGCTTCGGGAGCTTTAGCGATCAACACCGGAGAATTTACTGGTAGATCACCACAAGACCGTTTTATTGTAAAAGATGCTATTACCTCAGAGAAGGTGTGGTGGGGTGATATTAATATTCCGTTCGAGTCAGACAAGTTTGATGCTTTATACGATAAGGTCATTGCTTATTTAAACGAAAAAGAACTTTACGTTCGCGACTGTTACGCATGTGCAGATCACAATTACAGAATGGATATTCGTGTTGTTAATGAATTTCCGTGGAGTAATATGTTTGCTTACAACATGTTTATTCGCCCTACAGATGAAGAGCTGAAAAACTTCGATCCGGAGTGGACAGTCATCAACGCCCCTGGCTTCATGGCAGACGCTGAGGTAGATGGTACCCGTCAACATAATTTCGCTATTTTAAACTTCACTAGAAAGATTGCCTTGATTGGCGGTACAGGTTACACAGGTGAAATAAAAAAAGGAATTTTTTCAGCATTGAATTTTATTCTTCCTGTTCAGAAAAATACTTTACCAATGCATTGTTCTGCTAATGTTGGTAAAAACGGCGAGACAGCTATTTTCTTTGGTTTGTCAGGTACTGGTAAAACTACCTTATCTACTGATGCTACAAGAAAGCTAATTGGTGATGACGAACATGGCTGGAATAATGAAAATGCTGTTTTTAATTTCGAAGGCGGATGCTATGCTAAAGTGATTAATTTAAGTGAAGAAAATGAGCCTGAAATCTTTGGCGCCATTAGAAAAGGTGCTTTATTAGAAAATGTGATTTTAGATGATGATGGCAAAGTTGATTTTGCCGATACATCGATCACCCAAAATACAAGGGTTAGCTATCCTATTTATAATATTGATAATGTAAAACGGCCTTCAATAGGTAAAAATCCAAAAAATATATTCTTTTTAACTGCTGATGCTTTTGGAGTATTGCCTCCAATATCAAAACTAACTCCGAGTCAAGCTGCATATCACTTCATATCTGGCTATACTGCAAAAGTTGCGGGTACAGAAGCTGGTGTGGTAGAGCCAATTCCTTCTTTTTCTGCTTGTTTTGGGGCTCCATTTATGCCACTACACCCAGCAAAATATGCTGAAATGCTTAGTAAGAAAATGCAAAAGGCGGGAGTAAATGTTTGGTTGGTGAACACTGGATGGACTGGCGGACCTTACGGCGTTGGTACACGTATGAAATTAAAATACACCAGAGCAATGATTAATGCAGTGTTAAATGGAGAATTAGGCCTTTATAATTATGATGATTACCACATTCATTCTGTTTTCGGTGTGGCCCAACCTAGAACTTGCCCTGGGGTGCCTACAGATGTGTTGAGCCCACGAACGACTTGGAATGATGATGAAGCTTATTACACAACGGCATTTAAATTGTCAAATGCTTTTCGTGAAAATTTCAAACAGTTCGAGGCGTATGCCAGTGAAGAAATTAGACGTGGTGGCCCACAACGATATGCTTTTTAAGGTGATAGTTTAAAAGCTCTAGTTCTAAGTTTAACATCAATATAATACGAATCAACATTTTGTTAACATAAGGTTTTGAAAATGAGTGCTGTATATTATTACTTTTGTAGGTAAAATAATTTGTTAATTATGGCACTTTCAAAAAAAGTAAAAAATAAAGGAACTCATACCGAAGTTACGTTTACAGTTGCAGGGCATGAAGCTCCAAGTGAATCTGAGGTATTATTATTAGGCGATTTCAATAATTGGCAAACTAATAATAGCGACGTTCAAATGGAGAAAAAAGGAGGAAAATATGTTAAGAGTATAAATCTTAAGAATGGGCAACAATATGAATTTAGGTATTTAAGTCAAGATAAGGGTTGGTTTAATGATCATGCTGCAGATGCCTATGTTCCTTCCCCTTATGAAGGTATTGATAACAGTGTTGTAGATCTAAGTGAGGTCAAAGCGCCTGCAAAAAAGAAACCGGTAAAGAAAACCGTTAAAAAAGTAGAAAAAAAGGCAAAAAAAGATGATCTAAAGAAGATTGAAGGTATCGGCCCTAAAATTGCAGGTATTTTAACTGAAAAAGGAATTGGTACTTTTTTAAAGCTTAGTAAGGCTAAAGTGAGTGTTCTTGAAGCTATTTTAAAAGAAGCCGGACCAAGATATTCTATGCACAAACCTGGTTCATGGCCTAAGCAAGCAAAATTGGCTAGTGAAGGTAAGTGGGATGCGTTACAAAAACTTCAAAACCAACTTGATGGAGGTAAATAATCAACGTTAACAGAAAAAAATGAAAAGCCCCAAGAATGTTCTTGGGGCTTATTTATTATTATCGATTTTCTCCGCAATCAATTAGTCAAAAAGAAACGCCGATGTCTTTGTTACTTTTTATTTGCAGCATTAATGTATTTCTGCAAAGCCATGGTCATTGATGGCGTTTCAGGAGTTGGTGCAGTAATATCACATCGTAAGCCGGCTTGTGTAGCTGCTTTTACTGTAGAATTTCCGAACACTGCAATTCGAGTGTCATTTTGTTCAAAATCAGGAAAATTCTGTAATAACGATTCAATACCTGACGGACTGAAAAACACTAAAATATCATAGTATACTTCTTTCAAATCAGATAGATCACTAATCACTGTTTTATAAAAAACACCTCTTGTCCAATCTATACCTAATTTATCTAAAGTTTCAGGTACTATGGCTTTTAAAGAATCAGAAGATGGTAAAAGAAATTTTTCGTCTTTATATTTCTTGAATAAAACCACCAAGTCAGGAAAGTTCATCTTACCAACATAAATTTTACGCTTTCTATAAACAACATATTTTTGTAAATAATAAGCGACTGCTTCAGACTGGCAGAAGTATTTCATACTATCTGGCACTTTAAAGCGCATTTCTTCAGCGATTCTAAAAAAATGATCAACTGCATTACGGCTAGTAAGAATAATAGCCGTGAAATTTTTAAGGTCAATTTTTTGTTGCCGCACATCTTTTGCGTCAACCCCTTCAACATGAATGAAGGGTCTAAAATCGACTTTCACCTTCTCCTTGTCAATTAGTTTGGAGTATGGAGAATTCTCCATTTTAGGTTCTGGTTGAGAGACCAAAATCGTTTTTACCTTCATAGTTTTCAATCGTTTAAATAGCTTCCTAGAATAACCCAGGGTGCAATTTCGAGTGCGCAAAGGTACAAAATAAAATAGAAAAAGTTATTCGCTATAAATTTTTGATGATTTCTCAAAAGGGTAATCCATCCGATAACATTTACTAAAAGAATTAGTATGAATGAAAGATAAATTACCTCTTTAGAGTCTTTTAGTATAAAGCTTAGTACTACATTGGCACCGAACATTATGATAGCACTATAGTTGAGATAAGATAGTTTTTTAAATACAAATTCTGTAAAAGTTTTATGATTTGAAAAAATAAAACCATTCGAAAGCTGAAGAAAAACCTTAAGAATTAAGTAAGTCAATATGCCCGCAAGTATTAGTGGGTAGGTGTAAAGGTTGCTCTCGCCCGAGTATGCTTTACCTATTAATGTTTTCCATGAGAGAAATAGAAATAACGAAAAATTGATGACCAAAAAAATGGTAAAAAAGATATGAAACCAGTTGCCAAGTTTCTCTTTCTTATTGTACATGAAAATGTACTTGTTATTAAATGGTAGAATAATGAAATTTAAAAACCTATTATAAAACGTTCTTTTAACCACCACTATTAGAAATAGGCTACCAAATAAAAGGACAGTAATCCAGTCAGTACTTTCTATGCTTCTTAATATTGGTTCCACTATTTGAGTTTGATTTTATCTCCATTAATTCCATAATGAAGTCCATTTTCTGAAATACCTAATTGTATGTATTTCGGATGTTCTAATTTGGTTTTTGGTAGTTTAAACGTAAAATTTAAAGTATCATTTGATTTTAAGAGTAAAATCGTTTTATCTAAAGGTTCTGCATGCATTTTTCTAACATCTCTAACCTCTTTGTAATTGTTCATAAAGGCCACACCATATCTTAGCTTTTTCAAAGAAATGTCAACATTATAAGGGTTATAAACTTTCATCGTATAGGTTTTTTCAAGATCATATACTATTTCTTCATCAACGATAAACTGAAGCCTTCTGAAAGATTCAAAATTATCAATATACTCACCGTAATATATTGTGCCATCTATTCTTGGGTAAGTCAAACCGGGTTTTTTCACATATTGTGATACATAAAATACTTTTTGGTGTTGTACACTTGCCTCTGCATCGTCTATTGAATATTGATTTTGGCGGTAGTTTATGTTGTTTAATGATATCGCTTTTTTACCCGAATAAAACTCGTACATAGGTGCATTTCTATAGGAGTTTTCAAAAACAACGGGGGCATCTGAAACTTCGTATGCCAAACGACTTACCCATTCTTTATTTCCATGAGATTCATAATAAATAGGAATTAAATGGTGGTTGATTAAGGCAGCTCTGGCGTAAAAAAGGACTATGATGTTTACTACACCCAAGCCAACAACCCATTTTCTAAGGCGCTCATGATCTATGATAAAATTAAATACTAAGAGTATCATTGGAATAGAGATTACAATAACCCATTGTGTCTGCACTCTTTTAGAAAAACTAGAGAAAAAGAAAAATATAAGAACTCCATAGGTCAAAAAAACCAAAGCTTTTTTAAATAAATCTTGAGGTTTGGTTTTATAAAGTATGTAGTATGCTAATGGAAAAACAAAGCCAAAAAGAGCCATTAGATTTAAGAAATAACCGCCGGTAAATTTTTCAAAACTATAAGCTTGATTTGGTCGATCAAACAAATGATATTTTATTGAAATAAAATCATGTTCATATAACCACAAAAAATGCGGTGAATAACAAAGTAAAGCGACCAAAACGGCCAACCATGCAAATCTATTTCGAAGTAATTTTAAATTAGAAAGTAATACGAAAACAATAACCAAAACAGCATGGTACTTACTATACATTAAAGCAGCCATCACAATACCTAGACTAAGGCTAAGAATAACAGTTGGTTTTTCAATAAATCTTTTGTAAACCCATAAGAAAAGGGCTGTGAAAAATAGTAATGGAGTATCGGGCAGGGTGAAAAAACCGTATAAATTTAGAAGTGTTGTAGAAAAAACAACCACAAAAAAAGGTACAATAAATGATTTCTTTTTAGAATCATCGATCATCAGCCATAACAAAATGACTGTAATTACTGAAAGTAAACAGCTCATAAATCGAACTCCCAATTCTCCATTAAAAAACACACTGCTTAGCCTAATCAGCCATGCTACCATGGGTGGGTGATCAAAGTAACCCCATGCTATATTTTTAGCATAATACCAATAGTAGGCTTCATCGAAAATTAGCTCTGTAAAATGTGCTTGTAGAATATTAATAATAAATAAAGCACCTAATAATAGAAGAAAAAGTTTTGGAAGTTTTTGAAGCATTTCTTGCAATTGATCAGATCAAAATTACAAATTACATCGGTTGTGTGGTGTTTAAAAAAATCATAAATCATAGAATGGCATTTTTTCACTGTACCTAAAACACTATTTTTGCGTGAACTGAACCAGTGCAAATGTCTGACAGCTTAGTCATAATTCCTACATATAATGAAATCGAGAATATTGAGGCTATTCTGCGTGCAGTGTTTGAATTAAAGACTGATTTTCATGTATTAGTTGTAGATGATAACTCTCCAGATGGTACCGCGGCAATGGTTACGAAATTACAACAAGAATTTCCAGAGAGTTTATTTATGGAAGTTCGAAAAGAAAAGTCTGGTTTAGGTACGGCTTATATTCATGGCTTTAAATGGGCAATTGCAAAGCAATATGAATACATTTTTGAAATGGATGCTGATTTCTCTCACACCCCTTCAGATTTGCTAAGATTGAGAACTTCATGTAAAAATGGGGCAGATGTATCTGTGGGGTCGCGATATAAAAAAGGGGTCAACGTCGTAAATTGGCCACTGTATCGAGTGTTGTTGTCTTATGGGGCTTCATTTTATGTGAAAATGATAACTGGTATGAGAGTACACGACCCTACCGCAGGCTTTGTATGTTATAAAAGAGAGGTTCTTGAAGCCTTAGATTTAGATTCAGTACGATTTGTGGGTTATGCATTTCAAATAGAAATGAAATTTAGAGCCTATGTTCTTAATTATAAGATAGAAGAAATTTCAATTATCTTCAGAGATAGAGTAAAAGGAAAATCAAAAATGTCTTCTTCAATTGTTAGTGAAGCTATATTTGGTGTGTTAAGCATGAAGCTGAGAAGTATGTTTCAAAAAAACAGGTTTTAAAATGACAAAGTATATTATAAAAAATGCATCATTAGTAAATGAAAATAAAACATTTATTAATGATGTTTTAATTCAAGACGGAATCATTCAAAAAATTGATGACGATATTTCTGATGCAAGTGCTAAGGTAATTGACGCTACCGGAAAGCATTTATTACCTGGGGTAATCGATGATCAAGTACATTTTAGAGAACCAGGTCTCACACATAAAGGAAATATAGAATCTGAAAGTAAGGCTGCAATTGCGGGGGGTATTACCACTTTTATGGAGCAACCCAATACAAAACCGCAAACAACAACTATTGAAAAGCATGAAGCAAAGTTCGCACTAGCGGCAAGTAGTTCTTATGCGAATTATTCTTTTCTATTTGGAGGTACTAATGATAATCTTGAAGAAATAAAGAAACTTGATAAACTTAGCTGCTCAGGGGTAAAGTTGTTTTTAGGTTCCTCAACAGGTAACATGCTTGTTGATGATGAAGTGGTTTTAGAAAAGATTTTCAGAAGTACTGAAATGGTAATATCTGCTCACTGTGAAGATGAGACTACCATAAAAAATAATTTAGAAAGGTATAAACAACAGTATGGTGATAATATTCCTGTAAAATATCATCCTTTAATACGTAGTGAAGAAGCCTGTTATTTATCTTCTTCAAAAGCAATTGGTTTGGCCAAAGAAACCGGTGCGCGTTTGCATGTTTTTCATTTATCAACAGGAAAAGAAATGGACTTGTTTCGAAATGACATTCCTTTAGAAGAAAAGAAAATTACAGCAGAGGTTTGCATTCATCACCTATGGTTTTCTGATGCCGATTATGAAGAAAAAGGAACCCTTATTAAATGGAACCCTGCGGTAAAAACCGCTTCTGATCGTTCAAAATTATGGGAGGCACTTTTAGATGATAGAATTGATGTTATCGCAACAGATCACGCTCCGCATTTAATGGAGGAAAAAGATAACGTATATACCATGGCGCCATCAGGTGGGCCTTTAGTTCAGCATGCCTTACCAGCGATGTTGGAGAAACACAAAGAAGGACTCATTTCATTAGAAAAGTTGGTTGAAAAAATGTGTCATAACCCAGCTAAGCTATTTGATATTGAAAAAAGAGGCTATTTAAGAGAAGGGTACTTTGCCGATTTAGTTCTAGTTGATTTGAATGATTCATGGCTAGCTGATGCAGCCATAAATCACTATAAATGTGGATGGTCACCTTTTGACGGGCAAACCTTTAGTTCTAAAATCACACATACTTTTGTAAATGGACATTTGGCTTATGAAAATGGAAAATTTTCGGAGCAACGAAATGCAAGACGATTAACTTTTGATCGATAATTATGAAAAAAGTTATTTTTTTAGCGTTAACCATTGTGCTCGTTTCTTGCGCTGAGAAGTTACTTGAGAAACCTGAAAACTTAATTCCAGAAGCTAAAATGGTTGAGATATTGAATGATCTTGCTATTGTAAATGCTGCTAGGGTAACTAATGTTGAGGTGTTAAGAGATCATAATATCACCCCCATGCAGTATATTTTCAGTAAGTATGATATTGATAGTTTGCAATTTGTAGAAAGTGATCGCTATTACGCTTCAATACCAGAACTACATGAAAAGATTTATGTAGCGGTAGAAGAGAAATTAGAAATTGAAAAAGAAAGAATAACCGAAAATAAAAAGGTAAGAGATAGTTTGGCCCAAATTGAAAAAAATGCTGCTCAAAATAAGCGTAGAAGAACTAGAGATTCTCTTCAAGAAAACGCTGGCAAGAAAAATCAATTGTAGGTTTTAAAGGTTCAAACTCAAAATTCAAAAATTCTTTAATTTTTGAATTGTCATATTTATCTCTATGTTTTAGTGAGTAAATATTGCTTTTGGTAATTTTTCTTGGTTTTCCGCTTAGAGTGCTCCAAATAAGATCAAAAATACGGCCTAATTCTAATTGCCAAAATTTCAATGCAGTTGTTGGTTGTTTTCTGCCTAAAGAAAGACTCAGTAAATGAAGTATCTCTTTAAAACTAAGGTTGTCTGAAACAGCAATAAATCGCTCATTGGTTATTTCAGAATTCATTAATTCAACCATCATTCGAACGACGTCGTGAACAGTGATAAAACCTGTGCCCCCAGGTAGATAATAAGAGTAACCTTTGTTGGCGGTTGTAAAAAGATTTCCAGTACCAGACTTCCAAAATCCGGGACCTATTATAACTCCTGGGTTCACTATTACCATTGACAGACCTTCTTGCGATGCCCGCCAGACTTCCATTTCTGCTTCATATTTAGATAGCGCATATACATTTACATGTTGATTGCTCCATGTGTTTTCTTCGGTGGCACATTGGTTAGTTATGCTTTTACCAATCGTACCTATAGTGCTCACATGACAAATCTTTTTGACATTAAAAGCAATGCACAAATTAACAATATTAGCGGTTCCTTCTGCATTTACCTTTAGTAGTTGCTTGTAATCTCTGGGGTCAAATGAAATAAATGCAGCTACATGATAAACAAGATCAATATTTTCAAAAGCTATTTCTAAGCTAGATATATCGTTGATATCGGCTTCAACCCAAATTATTTTTTCAAACAAATCACTACCAGTCGGTTCGTAGTAGTTAAATACTTTTTCAACCGCTTTTAAATTGCTTTCTTTTCTATGAATAGCCTTTACGATAACATCGTTTTTTACAAGACGTAATAGTAAATGTGCGCCAACCAACCCCGTACCACCTGTGACTAATATCATGTTTCAAAATTAGGCAATAGACTTGAATAATTTCCTTTTAATAGTAGGCTAAAAGCGCCATATTTCCTTTTATATTTGCAGTTAAAATCTAAAAGTAAATAGAATGGCTATCAATTTTATGAAAGAATTACAGTGGCGTGGAATGGTGCACGATGCAATGCCTGGTGCTGAAGAGCATCTTTTAAATGGCATGCAATCGGCTTATGTGGGCATTGACCCAACTGCTGATTCACTGCATATTGGTCATTTAGTTGCTGTAATGATGCTACGTCATTTTCAATTAGCAGGGCATAAGCCTTTTGCTTTGATTGGTGGTGCTACCGGAATGATCGGTGATCCTTCAGGTAAGTCTGCTGAGCGTAATCTTTTAGATGAATCAACATTACGTCATAATCAAAATGCTATTAAAGTACAATTGTCTCGTTTTCTTGATTTTGAAAGTGATGCCGAAAATAGAGCCGAGTTGGTTAATAATTATGATTGGATGAAAGATTTCTCTTTTATCAATTTTATACGTGATGTTGGTAAGCACATCACGGTGAATTATATGATGGCTAAAGATTCTGTAAAAAAGCGTTTGTCAGCTGAAGCAAAAGAAGGTATGTCGTTTACTGAATTTACTTATCAATTGGTGCAGGGCTACGACTTTCTTCACCTTTATCAGAATCATAACTGTACAGTACAAATGGGGGGTAGTGATCAGTGGGGGAATATTACCACAGGTACGGAACTAATTCGTAGAATTGGCGGAGGTAAGGGTTATGCGCTAACATGTCCACTAATTACTAAAGCAGATGGTACAAAATTTGGCAAGACCGAAGGTGGTAATATTTGGTTAGATGCTGAGCGAACTTCCCCTTATAAGTTTTATCAATACTGGCTCAATACATCTGATATTGATGCTGAAAAATTTATTAAAATTTTCACCTTTCTTTCGCAAAAAGAAATTGAAGCTCTAATTTCAGAGCATTCAGAAGCACCACATTTAAGACAATTACAGAAGAAGTTGGCTGAAGAAATAACTACAATGGTGCATTCAAAAGAGGAATTAGATAATGCTATTCAAGCTAGTGCTATTCTCTTCGGAAAATCTACATCAGAAGATTTAATGAAACTAAATGAGAAGACATTTCTTGATGTTTTCGATGGTGTACCGCAAGCGGAAGTTTCTAAAACAGCAGTAGATCAAGGTTTAGATATTATTGCAGCTTTGGCCGCAGATACAGGGTTTCTTAAATCAAATGGAGAAGCTAGACGTGAGTTAAAGCAAAATTCTATTTCTGTGAATAAAGAGAAAGTGAAAGAAGATTTTGTAATCACTACTAAAGACTTGATAAACGACAAATTTGTGTTGTTGCAAAAAGGAAAGAAAAGTTACTTTGTGTTGGTTGTAAAATAGCTTTAATTGGCTATTATTCAGGAAATATTCTCATAGATAATGCGTTAGATAGATATTCCTTAATCTAATAAATAGTTATGTTTCAGAAATATTTTACAGTTGTTATTTTCTTACTTTTAATTACTAGTTGTGATAAATTAGATGAACTAACGAAGTTTGAAATTGAATATGACACTGAGGTAACTATTCCGTCTTCCACCGGAGTAAATTTGCCTTTCGATATTTTAACCCCTGATACTGAAACCAATTCTGAAAGTGAATTTGAATCTAATGATACTCGTAAAGAGTTGATTGAAGAGATTAAACTTACCCAATTGCAGTTGGTGATTAATGCACCTACTAATGCTGATTTTAGTTTTTTAGAATCTATTGAAGTATATATTTCTGCAGATGGGCTTGATGAGATTAAAATAGCTTCAAAAACGGAGGTGCCTGAAACAGTATCTGTTTTAGATTTAGATGTCGAAAATGTTGATTTACAGGAGTATATTAAAAAAGACAGTTATAACTTAAGGCTGAATACCGTTACTGATGAAGCAATGAGCACCGACCATGCTATTGGTGTGAATTCTACTTTTTTCGTTGATGCCAAAATTTTTGGACTATAGCAGAGTTACATTACCATCAGGTTGCATCCTCTAACGTCTGAATGGTCAAATCTGCCAATAATATTAAAGCTTCCATCTTCAAAGCGCTTGCCTAAATCTTGAGTAGCAATAAATGAACATGAGTTTATATTAGCCAAATCAATAATATTTAATCCGCCTGTTTTTCCGTTAGATTGATAACTCAGTGGGTCTTCGGTGTCTCGAATTAGTATTTGCATCCACGGTGGAGTATTGAAAAGTCCATCACCTTTTGAATAGGCTTGAGAAAGTAATTCGGTCATTCCATATTCAGAATGTATCGTTGATACGCCAAACCCTTGCTTTAATAAAACATGAAGTTCTTCTCGAACCAGTTCCTTTCTACGGCCTTTCATGCCTCCTGTTTCCATAATGATAGTATTTTTGAGGTTGAAAGAATACTGCTCTACAAAATCTAAAAGGGCAAATGAAACACCAATAAGAAGTGTTTTAACACCTGAAGAATCCAGCTTTTCTAAACGATCTTTAAGAGTGATGAAATCATCAAGGTAAAATCCACTTTGTTTATGATTACTCTTTGCTATTAGATCTTCAACCATATAAATCAATGAAGAACCTTGCCGTTCTAGATAAGATGGTAATAAGGCAAGAATACATAAACCTTCTACGGAATTATAAAAATGATGAAACCCAGTAGTATACGATTTTTCGTAAATTTTTAAGTCTGTTACATGATGTTTACTGGTGTTAGTTCCAGTGGTCCCACTACTTGTAAAGGTTGCTTGTACAGGTGCTTCATTTGAAATTATGGTCTTTGATTTAAAAAATTCAATGGGTAAAAATGGGATGTCAACTATGGTCTTGACATTACTTGGGTCTTTCTTTAAATAATTACAAAAATTTTGGTATACCGTGTTATTGAAATACTGAAACTTAAAGACCTCTAAAGCCTTGCTTTTAAATTCTAAATCGTTTTTTATATTAAAAATACCTTGGCTTATCATAGTGCTAGCGTTTTGTAAAAATACGCATACCTAATGCTTAATAAAATAAAAAAACTCTTACTGTACAGTAAGAGTTTTTTTATTTTATTAAAGTTGTTTATTATTTGACAACCAATTTACGATTCATTGTTTTTTTATTTTCGGTAACCTGAAGAAGATAAACCCCAGCAACCAATCTTGAAATATCTAATGATTTAGATTTTATTTGGTCTCTAAGTACAACTTCGCCAAAGACGTCATAAATTACAATTTGTTTATCAGCATTTTGGGCTGTAGTGATATAAACAATATCATTTATGACAGGGTTTGGATAAATTTTAAAAGAAGCTTCGTCACCAGGCTTTGCTGAATTTTGAGTTTCTTGCCCATAAACAGATAGCGTAAAAAGCAGAATTAAGCCAAAGTACAATTTTTTCATAGGTTATTGATTTGGGATCAACACCTCAAAGGTAGCAATTACCGGTATTTAAGCAGTAAAATTGTTGTGAAATTCGATTATATGTAGGTAAAATTTTAATCGATGGTATTTCATCGATATTTTGCATGAAAACAACGATAACTACTTAACAATCAATTTTCTAGTAGCAACTTTATTTTTTTCATAAACCCTTAAAACATAAACCCCTGCATCAAATTCTGAAAGGTTTAATTCTTTTCCTAAAATTGTAGTCTCAAGCACTTGAGTGCCGAGAACATCAAAAATTAAAACTTTTTTAGGGGCATTATCGGCAGTACTGATATAAACCTTACCATTTGTTACAGGGTTTGGATAAAGTCTAAACCCATCAATAGCTCCATTAGCCTTAGAATCTTGGCTATAGCTAAAAGAAACAAAAAGAAAAATAAAAACGAGGTAGAGTTGCTTCATGCAGTAAATAGATACAAATTTTATACCACAAATATAGCACTATTCAAAAGTAAACAAGAAAGCCATTTCTTTAAAGTCAAAATTTTTCGATGAAATGCATAGAAGTACTATAAAATTCAAAGATCTTCATTATAATCGTTGTTTTCGTATAAATGTTTATGTTAATAAAACGTTATCACATTAAATCAATGTTAAGTGTAAATTTGGTAAAGGTTTTATCTTTACATTTGGGTTTAACAAGTATATTTTCTGATGAAAAAGAAGGACATTCGAATACTACTAGTAGATGACGAGCCAGATATTTTAGAGATTTTGAGTTACAACTTAACGGCTGAAGGTTATACGGTTTATACTGCTAAAAACGGTGCAGAAGGCGTTTCTAAAGCCAAAAAGAAACAACCACACTTAATTATTCTAGATGTTATGATGCCAGAAATGGATGGTATTGAAGCATGTGAAGTAATTCGTGGAACAAAAGGTTTAGAAAATACGATTATTACATTCTTAACTGCAAGAGGTGAAGATTACTCGCAGGTAGCAGGTTTTGATGCAGGCGCTGACGATTACATTACAAAGCCTGTAAAACCAAAAGTACTTGTGAGTAAGATAAAGGCGTTATTGCGTCGTTTAAAAGAAGATGATTCTAGTAACGAAGATATTGTTAAGGTAGGTAACATTGTTATTAATCGTGAGGAATATAAAATAATTAATAACGGTGAAGAACTTATTTTGCCTAGAAAAGAGTTTGAATTACTTTCATTACTTACTTCAAAACCAAGTAAGGTATTTAAAAGAGAAGTAATACTCGATCGTGTTTGGGGTAATGAAGTTGTTGTTGGTGGCCGTACTATTGATGTTCATATTAGAAAATTGAGAGAAAAAATTGGTGAAGATCACTTCAAGACCATAAAAGGAGTTGGCTATAAATTTGTACTGTAATTTCTACCTACCAAAATCTTCTTTTTGTTGAACATATTTATCTTTTTTAAGGTATGTACAAACTGTGCTTGTACAAATTATACGATATTTGTGAATGTTGATTTCTAATGCTTTAGAAATTCTAAAAAGCGACATCACCAAATGGCAATTCAGTTAAAAAGATCGTACAAATTTGCTTTTCGTACAGCCCTATTTATTGTAATTATACTTACACTAAGTTTAGTGTTTTTCATGTGGTCAAATGATAAATTCGACTGGCCATTTCTAATTACTTGCGCAATTGTCACCTTTGTTGTCTCATTCTTAGTCATTCAATCACGAATTGAAAAATTCATATATAGAAGAATTAAAAGAATATACGATGACGTGTCATTGTTAGAGTCTAGTACGTTAGCTTCTAGAACGGTAACTACTGATATGAGCACCTTAACTCAAGAAATTGAAAAATTTGCTCAAGACAAAAAAATTGAAATAGACACCCTTAAAATTCGAGAAGAATATCGAAAAGATTTTTTAGGAAATGTTTCGCACGAATTAAAAACCCCTCTATTTACCGTTCAAGGGTATATTGAAACTTTACTTGATGGGGCATTAGATGATAAATCTGTCAGAAAAAAATATTTGACAAGGGCTAACAAAGCTGTTGAAAGGCTTACCTACATTGTAAAAGATTTAGACTTGATTACCAAATTAGAAGCAGGTGAACTTGATGTTAATTGGGAAGTTTTTGACATCATTGAACTCATTCAAAATGTATTTGAATTGTTGGAGATGAAAACCACCAAAAAACAGATTACCCTAACTTTTGATATGGATTACAAAACGCCAATTTTTGTTCATGCCGATCGTGAGAAAATTAGGCAGGTTGTGACTAACCTTTTAGTAAACTCCATTAAATATGGTCATCCGAATGGTACAACAGAAATAAGTGTAGAAAATTTAATTCAGAACAAAGTAATCATTCGAGTTACTGATAACGGAGAGGGTATACCCGAAAATCATTTGCCACGGTTGTTTGAACGGTTTTATAGAGTAGATCAAAGTAGAAATAGAAAAGAAGGAGGCTCCGGATTGGGTCTAGCGATTGTAAAACATATTATCGAAGCGCATGAAGAGCGTATTTATGTTGAAAGTGAAGTTGATGTTGGATCAGAATTCTCGTTCACACTTGAAAAATCTGAAGAACCTACAATTCATAAATAGTTTCAAAGAAAAAGAATTTATTAGCTTTGCCCTTCAGAAAAAATGTGATTGAGGTGGGGAGTAAAAACAAGCTTAAAAGATTTAAAGAGAATGAAACCTTCTCGAATGTCATTCAGCCAACAAGAGAAGAGATAAGTAAAGGCACTTATAAATTAAAAGGCTCTTGGCATACCCACTTTAAAAATAATAATCCTTTAGTTTTAGAGCTAGGTTGTGGAAAAGGAGAGTATACCGTTGCACTTGCACGAAAATACCCAAATAAAAACTTTATCGGAATAGATATTAAAGGTGCTCGTTTTTGGCGCGGGGCTAAAACGGCCCTTGAAGAAGGCTTAGAAAATGTTGCGTTTTTAAGAACCCAAATAGAGTTAATTGATTTACTTTTTGGCGCTAATGAAGTTTCTGAAATATGGATTACCTTTCCTGATCCTCAAATAAAATATAAACGTACCAAACATCGAATGACTAATCAAAGTTTTCTCGATAAGTATCGCATAATTCTTAATCCGAAAGGAGTCGTTAATTTAAAAACAGACAGCGAGTTTATGCATGGGTATACCTTAGGGTTATTGCACGGACTTGGTTTAGAGGTGATTTACGCTAATCACGATGTGTATACGAATGAAGGTAGCCCAGAAGATGTTTTAAATATTCAAACTTTCTACGAAAATCAGTACCTTGAAAAAGGAAAATCAATCACCTTTGTTCAATTTAAGGTGCATCAGTAGAAAACAAACCAAATGCAACAGTTAATTTTTTTATGTGGGGCAACCCTTATAGCTGCTTTTGTTGCGTCTTTGCCACCGGGTTTATTGAATATGAATGCTGCCAAAACCAGTGTTGAAAAAGGAAAGAAAAACGGAGTCACTTTTGGTCTAGGGGTAGGCCTGATGGTTATGTTTCAAGCATATCTTGCCGTTCGTATTTCAAAGTTTTTAACGAGAAATCCTGAAGTGATTGAATTATTGATGCAACTGGCATTAGTGATTTTTGGAATTCTTGCCATTTTCTTTTTTGTAAAAGGCAAAAAGCAACCCAAAGATGCCATGCAATTTGTTGAAGGAAAAAAAAGAGGAAGTTTTTCTAAAGGAATTTTTTTAGCAGCACTCAATCTATTAACGATACCTTACTACGCAGGGTTGAATACATTTTTTCATACTCAAGGTCTAATGAATTATACCATTCTGGATGAGGTGATATTTATAATTTCGGCAGGTGGAGGTACTTTCTACGCCATGTATCTCTATGTTTTTTATTTTGATAAGATGGAAAATAACACCAACAAATTTTCAAAAAATGCAAACTATATTTTGAGTGGATTGATGGTTGTTCTCTTTTGTATTACACTTTTCAAATTGTTTTTAACCAATGAAACCTAAAAGCGACAATTTCTTTCAAAAAGTATATGAGGTTGCAGAACAGATTCCTTATGGCAGAGTCACTTCATATGGTGCCATTGCTAAATATTTAGGAGCGGCTAGAAGTGCACGTATGGTTGGCTGGGCCATGAATGGTTCTCATAACATGGATAATATTCCTGCACACAGAGTAGTAAATAAAGCGGGTATATTAACAGGTAAACATCACTTTGACGGAACCAATTTAATGCAACAATTATTAGAAAGTGAGGGCATCGAAGTTGTCGATTTACAGATTCAAAATCTGGAAAAATATTTTTGGGATCCGTTTAAAGAACTGACGTAACTCCTATTCAAAAATTAAGGTGAAGCTGGTATTTTTTCCTGTGGTCACATGAATATTTCCACCGTGCAAATGCATAATTTGCTTTGACAAACTGAGGCCTATTCCTGTTCCAGTTTCTTTGGTTGTAAAGAAGGGTACAAAAATCTCATCCATAATCTCAGGTGATATTCCTGGGCCATTGTCAATTACCTGAATGTATTTTTTCTTATCCTTTGTTATTCCACCTTTTAATACAATTTTACCATTTTCTTGACTAGCAATAGACTGCATAGCGTTTTTACAAAGATTTATTAAAATCTGAGAAATTTGTTTTTCGTCAATATACAATTCAAGGTCTTCAGGTGTAATCAAAACCGTTAACTCTAGCTGTTGATTACCATTTTCTTGATTCATAAGAACCTTTACTTTATTCAATAATCGATCTGCATTGATCAGTGCCTTATCAGGTTTTGGTAAACTAAGAAAACTGCGATATGATTGAACAAAATCCATGAGGTCATTACCTTGTTCTTTAATTACTTCAAGGCCTTTTACGGTGTTTTGTACCTGATCTTCGCTAATATTTTTTAGAGATATTAATGTACCATTTGACTTAAAGTATTTTAAAATAGATTCAGAAATTGAAGTAATTGGCGTAATGGTGTTCATTATTTCATGGGTTAGTACCCGTATTAATTTTACCCAAGAATCAGTTTCTTTTTCATCAAGTTCTTTGTCAATGTCTTGAACAACTACCAACAACAAATCTTTACCTTCTGAAGAAACTGAAGTTGATTTTAGAGTTAATTGTTTTCTTTCACGTTCATTAGTGAGTTGAATTAATTTACGCTCAAAAGGATTTAAATCTTCAAATAGCTCATATAACTTTTGGTCAACTTGACGTAATTGCTTGATATGGTTTAAAGGGGTGTAATCGAGTAGGTGTTCAATAGTAGGATTTGCAAAAAGAATATGGCCTTTGTCATTTATGGTTAAAATACCAATATCAGCTTGCTTTATAATTTCTTGATAATATTGTTCTTGAGCTTGCTTTTTCAAATGAATATCTTGTATCATCTCGTTTAACATATTCAAACTGTGATTCAATTCTTCAAGTGATTTTACACTTAGTTTTTCTGGAAATCGTAATGTAAAGTCTTCATTTTTTATGGCATCGAAAAAGTAGGCGATTTTTCGATTCGTTTGATTCACATAATGAATTAATAAAGAAGTAAAAAATAGTAAGATGCAGAAACAGACAACTGCTAAAATATAGTGCTTTTCAAAAAAAAAGTAGCCGACACATAGCGATGCAATTGCTATCAACACAATTCTAAAAACCAATTGTAAATAAATATTTCTGCTTACCATATTTTAAAAATCTGATTATTTTTTATCCGTATAGTGACCTTTTCTTACTTACCTAGTTTTTTCATTTTATTATATAAAGTTTGTCGTGATATACCAAGTTGTTCTGCAGCAGCAGAATAGTTGCCTTGATTTTGATCTAATGCTGCTGAAATCATTTGGTATTCCATTTCTTCTAAAGTTATTTGATTGTTTTCTACGTCAACCGAGGTTTTCGAATTCAACATAAAATCGGAAGGTTTTAAAATATTTTCTTCGGATAAAATAACGGCTCGTTCAATGGTATGAAGTAATTCACGAATGTTGCCTGGCCAAGGGTATGAACTGAGCTTATTTTGAGCATCTTGGTTCATTTTTAAACCTGCTTTACCATATTTGGAAGTAAATTTTTTCAAGTAATAATTTGCTAGCACTAAAATGTCATCGCCTCTGTCGCGCAGTGGCGGCACTTCTACCTTAATTGTATTAATTCTATAAAGCAGATCTTCTCGAAATAAGCCATCAGCAACCATTTTTTCTAAATTTTCGTTGGTTGCACAAATGAGTCTAATATCGACGGGTATTGGCGTGTTAGACCCCACGCGAACAATCATTCTATTCTGAATCGCAGATAATAATTTGGCTTGAGTTTGAAGCGATAAGTTTCCAATTTCATCTAAAAAAAGAGTGCCCCCGTTAGCGGCTTCGAATTTTCCTGAACGGTCTTCTTTAGCATCGGTAAAAGAGCCTTTTAAATGACCGAAAAGTTCACTTTCAAATAAATTTTCAGAAATAGAACCCATATCCACAGAAATAAAAACTTCATTTTTTCTATTCGAAAGTCCATGTACTTCGCGTGCTACTAATTCTTTACCCGTTCCATTCTCACCTGTAACCAATACGTTAACATCGGTTTTAGCCACCTTACCAATCAATTTCATTACGCTGTTTAAAGCTTCAGATTTTCCGATAATTGTGTTCGGATTGCGATTGATATGTTGTCGTAAATTCGCTTCTTTTTTCTTTAATAGGTGAACTTCTTTTCTTGATTTTCTCAGCTCATAAGCCGATTTTACCGTGGCAAGTAGTTTATCGTTGTTCCAAGGTTTTAGAATAAAATCAACAGCACCTTCTTTAATGGCTTTAACGGCCAGGTCAACTGCGCCATAAGCAGTCATCATTATTACAGAAATTTGTGGCGCTCTTTTAAGAATTTCGCGCAGCCAATAGAGTCCTTCGTTTCCGGTGTTAACTCCCGCTGAGAAATTCATATCTAATAATACAATATCAAATTCTTTCAAATTAGGAAAAGAAGATATCTGATTTGGATTCGAAATGGTCTTTACAATTTTATATTCGAATTGTAATAGAATTTCTAGAGCGCTTAGTACACTTTTATTGTCATCAATGACTAATACTTTTGCAGTTAACATGATGTGTCTTTTTTACGCTTGGGTTGTACCAATAAATATTCCATTTCTCAGTGAGATATAAATAAGTTGTGCTCAGCTACCACATTCATTGCGTAAATTATGTTTTAAAATTACAATTCCTTTTGTAAAAATTTTACACTGTGTCCAAATTTTTGACAATCATTGTAAAAGTATTTTACATTTTGTACAATCGAAATATAGTGTAAATTATGTAATAGTCTGTAAACCAGCACTTTAATTTTATGGCACGAGGGTGGCTATATGAATAGTCATATCAACAAATTATGAAATTAAAATTTTCGATACTAATTATTTTTTGCTACTTGTTTGCAGAAAATCTAATAGCACAGGAACAATGGACGCTTGATGAATGTGTTGCCTATGCGTTAGAGCATAACCTTCAGCTTAAGGAGTTTAAATATATCGGTGATTCCGGAAAAGAAAACTACAAACAGTCAGTGCGTAACATGCTTCCTGAAATAAATGCTAATACGAGTTATACGATTAATTATGGTAGAAGTACCGACCCCTTTACTAACGATGTTGTTACAACAGATTTTTTCTCTAATCCGTTCTCGATTTCATCATCGATCGATTTATTCCAAGGTTTTCAAAAAATAAACTCAATTAAAGCTTCAAAGTTTTTGTGCAAAGCTGCATCAGAAGAAACACTGCATCAAAAATATTTACTTGCATTTAGGGTTATGCAGGCCTTTAACAACATTCGATTTTTTCAAGGACTGGTGACTATAGCTAATGAGCAATTAGCAGTTTCAGAAACTAACTTTGCCCTTGTTGAAAAACAAATTGAATTGGGTTTAATGGCAGGCGCTGATCGTTACGCAGCAAAATCAATACTATTGGCAGATAAATTAAATGTTACACAAAGTGAAAATCAGTTAGCTGCTGCAAAATTAACTTTGATTCAAGAAATGAATTTACAAGAGGTGGCTGATATTACAATTCAAATTGGAGAAACTGCACTTCGTACTGCAGATTCTAATGTAAATATGACATCAGATTCCGTATACACTAAAGCACGCGATTTTCTTCCTTTAATTAAAGCACAAGAGCTGCGTGCTAAGGCGTCAAAAAAGCAAATTGGTGTTGCTAGAGGAAGATTGTATCCGTCACTCTCCTTATTTGGCGGAGTAGGTACTGGTTATTTTGAAACCACAAGAGATACTCTGGGGAATACGTTGCCATTTAGAGAGCAATTTAGAGATAACACCTCGCAATTTATCGGACTCAGTTTAAATGTGCCAATAACCAACGGTTGGTCTGCACGCTCAAGAGTTAAGCAAGCCAAAATAGAAAATCTGAGACAAGAAAATAATTTGGAAATTCAAGAACAGGTACTGTTTCAAACCATTCAACAACTGGTTCAAGATTACAATTCATTACTGGTAGAACGTGAGCAAAGCGAGCAAAATTCTGAAGCACAGCGACTAGCGTTTGAAGTTGCGCAAAAGCGATATGAGAAAGGTATGATAAGCGCTATTGAATTGTTTACTGCAAAAAATTTATTTGCAGGGGCTCAAAACGAAAATTTACAAGTTCAATTACGATCAGAAATTAATAAAAGTACCTTAGACTTTTACAGTGGGTTGCCGGTATTTCAAATCAACTAAAAACAATACTCGTTTAAATAGAATTAAATAAAGAATAAAAGCAATATGGATATTAAAATCGAAAAGAAAAAAGGACTACGACCCAAACACTACGGTTATATTGCTCTAGGCTTGCTATTGCTTTTTTTGGGATACCAACTCGTTTTTGCAAATTCAGTGTCTAGTTTTAGAACAGAAAAAGACAAACTTTCAATAGCAGCTATTTCTCAAGGTAAGTTTGATGACTATATTACTATTAATGGCAACGTAGCCCCAATTTCTACCATTTATATGGATGCTTATGAAGGTGGTCGGGTTAGTGAAAAATTGATAGAAGAAGGTGCTACGGTTAAGAAGGGTGATATTATTCTAAAATTAGAGAATATGAATTTGTATGAGCAAATTTTAGCATCTGAAAGTAACTTGGCTTTGAAGCAGAATGATTTGCGTTCAACTAAATTAACTTTTGATTCGCGTCAAGTTGAAGGCCGTAGATCTTTGGCAACTGCAAGTACTGATTTACAACGATCAAAGCGAAATTTTGAGCAGAATGAAGCATTGTATCAAGATGAATTGATTTCTAAAGAAGTATATCTAACTTCAAAAGAAAACTATGAGTTATCGCAAAAGCAACACGATATTATTAAAATGCAAACAGAAAACGATGATCAATTGCGAACCACATCTTTAACAGGGTTAGACGCTGATTTGAATCGTATGCAAAAGACTTTAGGTATGGTGTATCAACGTCTTGATCATTTAAACGTACGTGCTCCTGCCGATGGTCAATTGGGTTTTCTTGATGCCGAAATAGGTCAAAATATTACACAAGGTCAACGTATCGGCCAAATTAATGTATTGACTGATTATAAAATAGAGGCGAGTATTGATGAGCATTATATTGACAGGGTACAGCGAGACTTGGTTGCTGTTATTGAGCGAAACGGTACGAAATATCCTTTAAGATTACGAAAAGTGTACCCTGAAGTTCGAAATGGAAAATTTAAGGTCGATTTGGTATTCACGGCTGACAAACCAGAAACAATTCGTACTGGTCAAAGTTATAATATCAAATTACAATTAGGCGAATCAAGTGATGCGCTGTTGTTGCCAAAGGGAAGCTTTTTTCAAAGCACAGGTGGCCAGTGGATTTTTGTTGTGGGGACTGATGAAGAAGAAGCAATCCGTAGAAATATTAGAATAGGAAAACAAAACTCGCGATATTATGAAGTTCTAGAAGGTTTACAAGCCGGAGAAAAAGTGATCACAAGTAATTATGATTCTTTTGGTGAGGCAGAGCGCATAGTATTAAAGTAAGGAAAGACTGTTACTAATCTAAAAACGAGTAGTCTTTAATTTATAACTAACTAAATCAATCAAAAAAATGATACAAATTCAAAATTTAAAAAAGAGTTTCAGAACTGAAGAAGTAGAAACATTGGCTTTGAATAATGTTAATTTCAAAGTAGAAGACGGCGAATTTGCCGCAATTATGGGGCCTTCTGGTTGTGGTAAATCTACCCTGCTTAATATTATCGGAATGCTCGACAACCCTACTGAAGGCAGCTACCAATTTGCTGGAAATGAAGTAGGCGGATTAAAAGAGCGTCAACGTACTGAATTGAGAAAGGGAAACTTAGGTTTTGTATTTCAAAGTTTTAATCTCATCGACGAGCTAACCGTTTTTGAAAACGTTGAACTACCACTTATTTATTTGAAAATGGGAAAAAGTGAACGTCGTGAGAAAGTAATGAAAGTACTTGAGCGTATGAAGATTGCACATCGTGAAAAGCACTTTCCACATCAACTCTCTGGAGGACAACAACAACGTGTAGCAATTGCAAGAGCTGTAGTAACTAACCCGAAACTGATTCTTGCAGATGAACCAACAGGAAACTTAGATTCAAAAAATGGAATCGAAGTAATGAATTTGTTAACCGAACTTAATCAAGAAGGCACCACAATTGTTATGGTAACACACTCTGATCGTGATTCACACTATGCGCATCGGGTAATTAATCTTTTCGATGGTCAAATTGTAACAGAAAGTCAAAACAGAGCTGTAGGGGCTATGATTTAATAGGGAGTTTATACATCAATCAACGTCAATAAAAAACTGACATCATCAATCAAAAATCAAACAGTCATGTTTAAAAATTATTTAAAAATTGCTTGGAGAAGCCTAAAGAAGCAGCCTTTTTTTACGTTTCTCAATACCTTCGGACTAGCGGTTGGCATGGCTGGGGCCCTACTAATTTCACTATACGTTTATGACGAATTAAACTATAACAATACGTTTGCTGAGGGCGATCGAATTCATCGTGCGCAAGTTGACATTAAATTTGGTGGTCAAGCAAGAGCTTATGCTGTTACTCCGCCAATATTAGGTCCAACCTTAAAAAACGATTTTCCTGAAGTTGAATCAATCACGCGATTTCGTAACTGGGGCAGTATGTTAGTTCGCAAAGAGGGAACTCAAAAAAATGTGAAAGAACAGAACACTGCTCATGTTGACCCTTCTTTTTTTGACATGTTCGGGTTTGATCTTTTAAAAGGAGATGTTGTATCAGCTTTAACTGAACCTAATACCCTAATACTAACCAGAAGTGCAGCAATGAAACACTTTGATATCAACAATGCTGTTGGTCAAACTCTAGTGCTAAATAATGACGAAACATATCGTGTAGTTGGGGTAATAGAAGATTTTCCTAAAAATTCATTTTTACGAAACCACAGCTTATTAATGGCCATGGAAGGTTTAGAAAGCGCTCAACAACCAGAATGGGGAGGCAATAATTTTAACACATTTTTTAAGCTTTCTCCTGAAGCAAGCATGCAAGAATTTCAACCCAAACTACAGTCTATTTTTCTAAGTTATGTGGTGCCTTATGTACAAAGTACATTTATGCCTGGGCTTACTGTTGAAAATTTTCATGCAGAAGGTAATTATTTGAGGTATAGCGCTGTTGCTTTGAAAGATTTGCATTTGTCATCAAATCGTGTGGCAGAACTAAGCCAGAATAGCGACATGCAAACGGTATATATACTTTCTTTTATCGGCCTGTTTTTGATTGTTCTGGCAAGTGTAAATTTCATGAATTTGTCAACTGCACATTCTTTAAAAAGAGCAAAAGAAGTAGGGGTGCGTAAAACATTAGGCTCCAACAAAACAGATTTAGTAAAGCAATTTTTAACAGAATCGGGGGTCATAACTTTTATATCACTTTTAGTAGCGGTAGTGCTTGCCGTTATAGCATTGCCTTACTTTAATCAGGTTGCTAATAAAGACATATCAATCCCTTTTTTAAATCCGATTTTCTGGGGAATTTTACTAGTAGTAACGCTTGTTCTAGGATTTATTTCGGGAAGCTATCCAGCATTTTTTATGTCGAGATTTAGACCTTCTAAAGTATTGAAAGGCAGTGGGCAAACGAGTGTGGGTGGTAGTAAATTAAGAAACGGACTCGTAGTTTTTCAATTTGCCATTTCGGTGTTTTTAATTATAAGCACGTTGGTGGTGTATCAACAACTACAGTACATTCAAAACAAAGATTTAGGTTTTAACAAAGAACAAGTAGTCATTATTAACGATGTATTCGCTGCAGGTGATCAAATGCAGTCTTTCAAAAAAGAAGTACAACGAATTGCACAAGTAAAAGAGGCAACATTAAGTAGTTTTTATCCAACACCTTCGCACAGAACTGACAGTGGTTTTAAAATTGTTGGTGCTTCCGCTGAAGATAAAACCATTCAAATGCAACGTTGGCAGGTTGATCATGATTATGTAAAGACTATTGGTTTAAAACTGGTTGCTGGGCGTGATTTTGATAGGTCATTTGGCACTGATTCAACTGCCATGATTGTTAATGAAACTGCAGTTAAAATTATGGGAATTAGCCCTGAGGAAGCACTAGGTAAACAAATAAAACTAGGCGATGCAGAATCAAATGATAACGCATTAACAATTATCGGAGTTGTACAGAATTTTCATTATTCGTCAATGAAAGATGAAATAGGCGCTTTGAATTTGTATCTCAGTGATCGGGCCACGTCGATGGCAGTGAAATTAGCTGAAGGTGATTTCTCAAATACCCTTGCACAAATAGAATCAAAATGGGCATCGGTTGCCCCTGGCCAACCCTTTGATTATTACTTTATGGATGAATCCTTTGACGAGACTTATGATGCTGAAAAGCGCTTAGGAAGCATCTTCGTTACATTTACTTTACTATCAATTTTCATTGCTTGTCTCGGATTATTTGGATTAGCTGCCTTTAATGCCGAAAAACGTACAAAAGAAATTGGAGTTCGTAAGGTGTTAGGAGCTAGTGTAGGTCAGATATCATATCGGCTTACATTAGACTTTCTAAAATTAGTCGGTATAGGTGTATTAGTTTCACTTCCTTTAGGATGGTATGCCATGAATAAATGGTTGGAAGATTTTTCATATCGCATTCAATTTGAGTGGTGGGTATTAGTTCTTGCTGGTATCATCGCAATAGGTATAGCCATATTAACCGTAAGCTATCAAAGTATAAAAGCGGCCATTGTAAATCCTATAAAAAGTTTGCGCACAGAATAAATCATCAATCAAATCAAAAAACGAGAATCATGTTTGCAAATCACTTAAAAGTTGCCTTTAGATATTTAAAAACTCATAAGTCATTTACCCTGGTGAATGTGTTTGGTCTCACTTTAGGCTTCTTCTGTTATTTTCTTTTAAATGCCTATGTATTGAAAGAAAGATCATTTGATCAAAACCAAGATCAAGTGTATCGCCTACTTCAAAAAACAACTGATGAAAACGGAACTGTTCGTGAAATGGCACAAACACCACCAAAAGTCGGAATTGAATCCAAAGCAGTTTTTGATGAAATTGAAAATCAAACCCAAATATTTTATATGGGTAGAATCAATGTAGGTAATGCCCCTGCTACTTTAAGCCATCAGCCAATTGCCATTTTAGATGATCATTTTTTAGAAGTTTTCGATTTTGAAGTTTTAGAGGGCACGACAGATATTCTTAAAAATCACCCAAACGGAATAATTCTTACAGAGAGTATTAAAAACATCTATTTTGGGGAGGGAAAGGCCCTAGGTAAAATATTGAAAACTGGGTATGGCGATTATCCTGTGGTAGGGGTTTTACAAGATTTTCCTGAGAATTCACATTTAGAAAATCTTGTTTTTATAAGTAGCCAAATGGCTTCTGAGGTATTTAGTTTTTACGATGACTTTATGGCTTCAAATTGGTCAAATAATCAATTGATCACTTATTTTAAAGTAGCAGACAATGCCAACCTTAATGTGCTTGCAGATAAAATAACGGTATTAAATAAAGAGAATTATCCTGTAGATAAGGCCTTCAAAAGCACATTTACCCTTCAAGACATCAAAGACATTCACTTATATGAAAATGAAGTGGAAGGAGAAATGAATAAAGCCAAAGGCAATGGGTTGTATGTAAAATTATTCTTTTGGGTCGGAGTTTTAATTCTTTTAGTGGCTTGTTTTAATTATGCAGGGTTATTGAATATTGCATTTATTGATCGGTCAAAAGAAATCGGACTTCGAAGAATTGTAGGTGCAGGAAAAATGAATTTATTGGTACAGTTCTTATGTGAAAGTATCATACTGATTGCAGTTTCCATGATGTTGGCTTATGGTATTTTATGGTTTGTTCAACCCTATGTAAAGTCTGTGTTTAATACCGAATTAAACCTAGCTATAATACCGTGGACGGGTATCGTGATGATGGCAGTAGCCGGTCTAGTTTTGGCTGTGGTATCAGTGGCATATCCTTTTTGGACAATTATTCAAGCAGGAACAAGATCTTCATTGAAGCAGACTATAGTTGTGAAATCAAAACTTCCTTTCCGTAGATTCATGTTGACTTTTCAATTCATCGCGGTTATTTCATTTATTACTGCATCCTTTATTTTTAACAAGCAGATGAACTTTTTGGAGCAAAAAGAATTGGGTTTTACCAAGAACGGATTAGCAACAATTGATGTGAATAGTCGCATTTTAAGGAATCAATTCGAAGCTATAAAAAGTGAGTTTTTAAGAATTCCAGAAATAAAAGCGGTTAGCGTTAGTTCAAGAGTGCCGGGCGAATGGAAAAATATTCCTGTAGTAAAAGCAAAAAGAAATGGACAGGCGATAGAGCAAGCAAAAGACATGCTTTTTATTGGTAGTGATAAAGATTTTTTAAATACGTATGGCATTCAACTAGAGCAGGGCACTAACTTTTCGGGTATGCCAGCAGATAGTACTAAAGTGTTGGTGAATGAAGCAGCTGTACTCGCCTTGGGTCTCGAAAACCCCATTGGCCAATTTATTGAGGTTCCATTTATAAATTTCGGTGGAAGTTCTGAAAACTTAGCGCAACCGTTTCAAGCGCAAATTGCCGGTGTTGTAAAAGATTTTCAAATGGAAGATTTTAGAACCGCAGTAAAACCGTTGGTTATTGCCAATCATAACAATCCGTTGCACTCCATTGATTACTACACTTTACAGATAGCATCTAGTGATTGGGCAAAGACCATTACAGCTTTAAAAGAGGTTAATGATTCTTTCGATCCTAAAACTCCGGCAGAATTTCATATTCTTAATGATAAGTTTTCTCGGTTTTTTGCTAAAGATATAGAGCATTTCAAACTGTTGAATTTCTTTGCAATAATCATTGTTTTTCTGTCATGTATGGGGCTTTTTGCCATGAGTGCATTTGTTGCAAAAAGTAGAACAAAAGAAATGGGAATTCGAAAAGTTTTAGGCTCAAACAGCCTGCAATTATTGATGTTGTTGTCAAAAGATTTTATCAAATTAGTCTTATTTAGTTTAGTTATAGCCGCTCCCATTTGTTGGTATTTTCTAAGTCAATGGCTTTCTGAGTTTGCCTATCGCATTCCGTTCAGCTGGTTGACAATCGTCGTATCGGGCATACTATGTTTACTATTAACTTTTATAACAGTGGGCATACAATCATTGAAGGCCGCAACGGTGAGTCTGGCGAAAAGCTTGAGATCAGAATAATCAATCAAATCAAAAAACGAGAATCATGTTTAAAAACTATTTAAAAATCGCATGGCGAAACCTTAAAAAGAATAAGGGGTATACTGTTATAAATGTTGGAGGCCTAGCCCTTGGTATGGCGGTCACCTTAATCATCGGTTTGTGGGTTGAAGATGAACTGACGTATAATGATTATTTCAGTAATCATGATCACATCGCACAGGTATACCAATCACAAACCTTTAATGGTAATGTCAGTACTGGTCAAGCGATTCCTAGACCCTTAGAGATGGAGTTGCGTGAAAAATATGGTGATAATTTTGAACACCTAATCATGTCTTCTTGGAATATTTCAAGATACCTAGGTTATAAAGAAAAAAGCCTTTCAAAAAATGGTAATTACATGCAGCGCCCTGCGCCTGAAATGCTTGATCTAAAAATTATAAAGGGCGAAAAAGATGGTTTACGAGAAATTAATTCTGTAATGCTTTCGGCGTCTTCAGCCCAGGCGTTGTTTGGCGATGAAGACCCAATAGGTAAATCTGTGGAAGTCAATAATCAATATGACGTAGCCGTAAGTGCTGTTTATGAAGATATTCCTGCTAATAACTCTTTTAGTGATTTAGATTTTATTATGCCTTGGGATAAATTACTCGCAACCCAAGAATGGATGCGCAATGCGGTTGATTCTTGGGGGAATAATTCTTTCCAAATGTTTGTTCAAATAGATGAAAATGTGACTATGGAGGGTGTCACCAAGGCCATTTTAAATTCCAAACAAGAGGCCAATGAAAATTCTGTTTTATTCGATGCAAAGATTTTTCTGCTCCCCATGAATGATTGGTATTTGAGAAGTAATTTCGAAAACGGAAAGCAGTATGGCGGCCGTATAAAATATGTGTGGTTGTTCAGTATCATCGGTGCTTTCGTATTGTTATTGGCATGTATCAATTTTATGAACTTAAGTACTGCCCGGTCTGAAAAAAGAGCAAAAGAAGTAGGTATTCGAAAATCGATTGGGTCTCAAAGAGGCCAGTTAATTTATCAATTTTTAAGTGAATCATTTTTAGTGGTGCTTTTCGCATTCTTTGTGGCAATTGTAATTGTTTTCTTCGGATTGAATGGCTTTAATGAGCTTGCTAGTAAGAAAATTGAATTTCCATGGAGTAATGGATTATTTTGGTTGATTTCAGCACTATTTATTTTGACTACGGCGCTTTTAGCAGGTAGTTACCCTGCACTTTATTTATCTTCTTTTAGACCAGTTGACGTATTAAAAGGAACATTCAAAGCAGGAAAATATGCTGGTCTACCTCGAAAAATTCTAGTTGTAATTCAGTTTACAGTATCGGTTGCTTTTATTATAGGAACAGTGATTGTAATGCAACAAATTAATCATGCAAAAAACCGACCCGTTGGTTACGACAAAGAAGGTTTAGTGCAGATACCAACTATGAGTCAAGATTTTGCAGGAAAGTATGACCTCATGCGTGCAGAGTTTTTAAAATCAAATGCCGTTGTTGAAATGTCTGCTTCTAGTAGCCCTACAACTCAAATATGGTCAAATAGAAGTGGTTTTATATGGGATGGTAAGCCAGAAGGTTTTCAAGAAGATTTAGCGTGGACGGAAGTTACACCCGAATATGTGAAATCATTGAATATGAAGATCATTGCTGGGCGTGATTTTTCACGAGAATTTGCATCTGACTCTTCTGCTGTATTGTTAAATGAAACCGCTGTAAAGTATTTAGGTATTGAAGATCCGGTCGGAAAGTTTTTGAGAGATGATAATGATGAAGACCCGAATCCGCCTTTAAAAATTATTGGTGTCGTTCAAGATATGATTACACAGTCGCCCTATGAACCTGTGAAGCAAGGGGTGTACGTTTTTGCAAATGACGATTCAAGCTATTATAATTTAAGATTAAACCCAGAACAAAGTGCAAGTCAGAATATCGCAATAATTGAGGGGGTCTTTAAAGAGCATTTCCCTGATTTGCCTTTTCAGTATGATTTTATAGATGATGAATATGGAGAAAAATTTGCTTCTGAAGAGCGCATTGGTACCTTGGCAGGCATTTTCACAGCACTTGCTATACTTATTAGTTGTTTAGGTTTATTTGGTCTAACTTCATTTGTTGCCGAACAGCGAACAAAAGAAATTGGGGTTCGAAAAGTACTTGGAGCTTCTACTTTTAATGTATGGAATATGCTCTCTAAAGACTTTTTAAAATTAGTGACTATCTCTTGTTTTATTGCTATTCCTGTTTCTTACTATGTCATGAATGGTTGGTTACAAGATTACCCCTACCGGGTGATTCTAGAATGGTGGATTTTTGTTTTAGCCGTAGTTGGGGCCCTTGCGATTACTATTCTTACAGTAAGTTATCAAGCGATAAAGGCTGCAAATGCAAACCCGGTAACAAGTTTAAGAACGGAGTAATAAATAGCGATTTTTTCAATTTAGAAGCATCAAAATGTATAAACTATATATAAAAATTGCAGTACGATACCTGTTCAAAAATAAGCTGTATTCCTTCATCAATATTACAGGTTTGGCGGTTGGTATCGCAACGTTCATTCTTATCATGTTATATGTTAATAATGAAAAAAGCTACGATAGGTTCGAAGGCTCAGAAAACATATATCGCGTATTTATGGATTTTAAAGAAGGAAATACCTTCGTCGCAGGCGATGCTCAAACATCCAATTATATAGGTCCGACCTTAACCGATGAGTTTCCTGAAGTTTTAAACTATGTAAGAATTTATCGTTTTGATAAAGTGACTTTTAAAAGAGGTAGTCAGTTGTTCGAAGAATCTAATGGTGGAATGGCTGACGCCTCCTATTTTGAAATTTTTAATCGCTCTTTATCAAAAGGAGATGTATCTACCGCACTGAAAGAACCAAATACAGTAGTTTTAACCGAGTCTTTGGCCAAAAAGATATTTGGTGATGAAGATCCTATGCAAAAGTCAGTCCACGCCTATTATGGCGAAGAAGTGCTTTTAACAGTAACGGGCGTCATAAAAGATAATATGCGAAATACGCATATGACCAATAATTTTTTGATTTCGTTTCCTACCTTATTTAGTTGGAGTGCTTTTGAAGGACAGCAAAGTTTGAATTGGGACCATTGCAATTATTTCACGTATTTAAAATTGAATGCTGGTATAGATAAAACCTTGCTTACAGATAAAGTAATTGCTAGTGATTTTGAAGAAGATGAAGATGAGCGGTATAATTTAGAACCTTTAGAAGATATTCACCTGTATTCTAATAAACCTTACGAAGCAGAAGCTAACGGTAGTATAAGTCGGGTGAAATTTTTGATAGCTATTGCCTTTATAATTCTCATTTTGTCGTGGTTGAATTACATCAATTTATCAACTTCAAAATCTTTAGAAAGAGCAAAAGAAGTAGGTATACGAAAAGTTTCTGGGGCACAGAAAACACAGCTAATTGTGGGTTCTTTAGTAGAATCTGCTGTTTTGAATGTAATTGCAATAATTTTAGCAGTAGTACTGTCTGTTATCATGCTTTCGGCCTTTGAAAATTTATCAGGTAAAACGCTATTGGTGCCAACAACATTTGTTAAGCAGTTGCTTCCGATTTTAGGTTTTGTTTTTCTTGGAATATTATTGGCTGGTTTATATCCTGCCATATTATTAAGTAGTTATTCGCCAGCAAAGGCATTAAAAGGTAAGATTGCGGCCAGTATGGGTGGACTTCAAATTAGAAAGGCTTTAATAACCCTACAGTTTTTGGCAACCATTATTCTATTGGTAGGCACCATTACGGTGACTAAGCAAATTGACTTTTTAGAAAAACAACCCATTGGTGCATCGTTAGATAGAACTATTGCCTTTAACGGTGAGTTATTAACATCTGATTCTGACTCAATAATTCGCTCAAAGTTTAGAACGCTTCAAAGCGAACTTAAGGCGATGCCTATGGTGAAAATGGCAACTAGAGCACAATCATTTCCGGGCGATGGTTATGATAATCTATCTTCATTTGTTGGTATCGTTTATCCTGATGGTACAGAAGATAGTCGTACCAATTTCTACAATTATAGCGTGCAAAGCGAATATTTTGATTTGTTTAATATCAATTTTCTTTCAGGAGGAACCTTTATCGATAATCCGAAAGGGCAAAGTAGAAACATAATTGTAAACGAGGAAGCCATGAAAAAACTAAATATTTCGACTCCTGAAGATGCAATTTCAAAAACGGTGAATTTCTTTGGTATACAATGGACGATTGCCGGCGTTGTTGAGAATTATCATCATTTTGGATTAAAAAATGCAGTGCAACCTATCATAATTCTTCACAGAAATAGTAGCAATAATCTGTTAGTGAAATTTGATGAAAATTTGACTAATGCTACCGGTTATGCAGCCGCAATAGCTCAAGTGAAGTCAAAATGGACTAAAATTTTTCCTGAAAGTACTTTTGGTTACACTTTTGTAGATAAAAAGTTCGATGCGCAATATCAAGACGAGCGACAATTTAGCAGTGCTTTTAAAATTTTCACTCTGCTGGCATTACTAATTGCCTGTTTAGGCCTATTCGGTTTAACTTCTTATACCTGTATTCAACGAAAAAAAGAAATCGGAATTAGAAAAGTAAACGGGGCAACGATTACAGAAATATTAGCACTACTAAATAAAGATTTTATGAAATGGGTAATTACAGCTTTTGTCATTGCAATTCCTATTTCATGGTATGCTATGAATGATTGGTTGTCAAATTTTGCATATCGAACCAATTTAAGTTGGTGGGTGTTCGCTCTAGCAGGGGTATTGGTTTTGGGCGTAGCCATGATAACAGTAAGTTGGCAAAGTTTTCAAGCAGCAATTGCAAACCCTGTAGAAGCTTTAAAGGAAGAATAAAATTACAGTTAAAAACAATAATATGCTAGTTCAATTAGACGGTATTTTTAAATGGGTGCAACAGGGTGGTCAACAGATTTTTCTTCTGAAAGACATAAACCTAGAAGTGGAAGAAGGCGAATTTATTTCAATAATGGGACCCTCCGGATCTGGTAAATCAACCCTTTTAAATGTTATGGGAATGCTTGATACCTTTGATGAAGGAACTTATAATTTTTTAGATGAACCCGTACATAATTTAAAGGAAAAACATCGCGCTAATCTGTATAAGCAATATATAGGCTTTGTTTTTCAAGCTTATCACTTAATTGATGAATTAACGGTTTATGAAAACTTAGAAATGCCCTTGCTATATAAGAAAATACCTAGTTCTGAGCGAAAAGCCATTGTAGCAGATATGTTAGACCGGTTTAATATTGTTGGGAAAAAGGACTTGTTTCCTGGGCAATTAAGTGGTGGTCAACAGCAATTGGTAGGCGTTGCAAGAGCTCTTGTTGGTAAACCTAAATTAATTTTAGCGGACGAGCCCACCGGTAATCTTAATTCAAAGCAAGGGGAGGAAATCATGGAGCTTTTCAAAAAACTGAATGAAGAAGGTGTGACTATAATTCAAGTAACACATTCTGAGAAAAATGCAGCATACGGTTCACGTACCATCAATCTTTTAGATGGTCGCATGGTATAAATAGAATTTTAAGAGCACCATCGTAGCCCGTTATTCGCCAATATGTTTTTTATAAAACACCCAAGCTTCTTTGGCTACATTTCTTCCTAATTCTAATCCAGCAACATTGTCTGCTTGAATATGGTACCCACCTAAAACCCTTGAAATTCCTGCCATTTCTGCGGTTTCAGTAAACGTTGGAAATTTTAAGGTAATAGTATCCCCTAAATTATCAGGCTCTGTCATTGCTCCAGCAACCAATTGTACTTCTGAACCGAAATTGTCACTACCTGTCCAAAGTTTTAAAGCTTCTGCACAACCTCCACTAATGGTACTATGTCCTGATGTATAGCTAGGAAATGGAGGGCATAAAAATGTTTCTGGTGAATAAGGTCTCCATTGACTGCCATCCATTTCTATCATACCTTTTCCTTCACCTCCCCATGCTTTAATTTTTTGTTGATCATAATACTGATGCACTAACGCATAGGGTCTAGCATAGTCATAGAACATTTTAGAATCCCAAGAAGCTATAAATGCGTCCATAGCCACAACTTGATTGTAGAAATACATTTTTACATCTTCATCAAGTATATGATCATCTCGGCGTGAAACATCTTGTGCAAATTTTAACCAATGCCCAGCCTGCTGTACAGATTGTGGACCATCACGCATAAATTCAACCAAGGCTTTTTGATAATCTGTTAGTTTAACTTGTAATTCAATGACTTCCTTCACCTCTCTTTCTAGTTGTTCTGAACCAATCATTGGAGGAGGTCCAGGACGAAATTGGTCAGCTGATTTTAAAGCAACTGGTTTGACCTTGTCCCAAAACGGAGTTAAGCAGCCTGGTGCGAATTGGCCTCCTTTTCCATCTGAAAAATACTTTGGTTGCCACCTGTTGGGGTCCACGTTTTTATCAGCAGAATTGATTGGTTCGTAACCAACATAGTTAAAATAAGGTTCGCCATTTGAACCTTTTTCTTCACCATATTGATTTGAGCCATCTCCTTTTCGAGCTTCAATTACGGCCTTTGCAGCTAAATTTCCAATTCCTTCAGGAGTACTTGGGTCTAAAGAAGTATTTAACGGATCTAATCCTAGTTCTTTCATGAAATCTGCAAATAGCGCTTTGTCAGAATAATAATATTCATTTAAAGCACCAAAGGCAGCATAGCTGATAGCAATTTCTTTATTGTTTAAGTTATGTTCACTTTTAGGTCTTCTAGCAACTTCTTCGAGGTATACGGGCAAAGCTTTATCATCATATCTTGACCAAGCGTCAAAAACAGAGATGAAAATCAAACCTAAATATCGAGAGGTTACCGTTGGTCTAGGATTGAATTTCTCGGTATCGTTTGCCTGGGCTGTCAATGCCATTGCTCCCCATTTATAAGCTACATTATTGATTCCTTTTGGCTGCTCAATCTTATCTGAAGTTTGTTCTTTTTCAGATTTATGTTGCTTACAACCTAGAAATAGTAAAGTGGTGATAACAAGTATAATTGTTTGTTTCATATAGAAATGGTTTGAAAAATGGTGTAAAAAACCTTTTGGTTTGATTGATGTATAATTGCAGCTTAAACTTAATAATAAAGTGTTTACTTTCTATAAAAAAGCCCACAAAATTTCGACTAAACATTGCACTAATTTGTGATGTTCATTAGATTTTTTCCCAATTTGTTATCTTCTTGAAGCAAGAAACAAGCATTTAAAAATAAGTTATAGCATTCGCTTAGTTGTTGATTTGAACTATAATGCTCAATAATACAATCATATTACATTTCAATGCAAACCCTTTAGCTATTCGTAATGATGCCGTATCTTTGTTTTTTAGAATGAATATATATAATGAAGCTAGATAAGAAGGAAGTTTTAAAAGCCTTAGAACATATTACGGTACCGGGTGAAGGCCAAAACATGGTAGAAAGTGGTGCGGTAAAGAACATTCAAATTTTCGGTGATGAGGTAGAGATTGATATAACCATCAATAACCCAAGTCTTCAAGCTAGAAAAAAAACAGAAGTTGAAATTTTAAAAATCATTCATAAAGAGGTTTATGAAAAGGCCAAAATTAAGATCAACTTAAAAGTAGAGGCGGCTGCTAAACCGAAAACGAATGAAATAAAAGGGAAACCAATTCCTGGAATTCAAAATATTATTGCCGTAGCTTCAGGTAAAGGTGGAGTAGGGAAATCTACAGTTACAGCAAACCTTGCAGTTACTTTAGCAAAAATGGGTTTTAAAGTAGGGTTGCTTGATGCTGATATTTATGGGCCATCCATGCCTATTATGTTTGACGTTGCACAAGAGAAACCTCTAGCAGTAAATGTAGCTGGTAAATCTAAAATGAAACCTGTTGAAAGTTACGGTGTAAAGTTACTTTCTATTGGTTTTTTCACCCAACCTAGTCAAGCGGTTATTTGGCGTGGCCCCATGGCTTCTAAAGCCTTAAATCAAATGATATTTGATGCACACTGGGGTGATATAGATTTTATGTTAATTGATTTGCCTCCTGGCACTGGTGATATTCATTTGAGTATTATGCAGGCAATGCCTGTAACTGGCGCAGTTATTGTAAGTACCCCTCAAGAGGTTGCACTTGCAGATGCTAAAAAAGGAGTGGCGATGTTTCAACAAGATTCTATAAATGTTCCTGTTTTAGGTATTGTAGAAAATATGGCCTACTTTACTCCTGAAGAGCTTCCTGAAAATAAATACTATATCTTTGGTAAGGAAGGTGCAAAACACCTGTCTGAAGATTTGAAAGTTCCTTTTTTAGGTGAAATACCATTAGTGCAAAGTATTAGAGAAGCTGGTGATGTGGGTCGACCGGCAGCATTGCAAACCGCAACTCCGATTGAGGCAGCTTTTGAAGAAATAACAAAAAATGTGGTGCAAGAAGTTGTACAAAGAAATAAAAATTTACCGCCAACAGAGGCTATTAAAATAACAACAATGGCTGGATGTTCAACCGTTAAAAAGAAGTAATGATGACAACAATGACTTCCGAAGAATTAAAAATAAATGTAGAAAAGGCACTTGAAGAAATTCGCCCTTTTTTACAAAGTGATGGTGGCGATATTTCGTTAATAGCCATAGAAGAAAATTTGGTTAAAGTGAAATTAGAAGGGGCTTGCGTTGGCTGCTCGGTAAATCAAATGACTTTAAAAAGTGGCGTTGAAATGACGATTAAAAAACATGCACCTCAAATTGAGCAAGTTATCGATGTTTCTTAGTAACATGATAAACCTCATGTTTTTAAGCCATACTTTGGCATAACTTCGCAAAGGTTTAAACTTCTTTTCTAAATGATCAAAACAGATATTCTAATAATCGGGGCTGGACCCACAGGACTGTTTGCTGTTTTTGAAGCGGGATTACTAAAGCTAAAATGCCATTTAATTGATGCCTTACCACAAGCAGGTGGGCAATGTTCTGAAATTTACCCGAAGAAACCAATTTATGATATACCTGGTTTCCCTGAAATTTTAGCGGGTGATTTAGTGACCAATTTGATGGAACAAATTAAGCCTTTTCAGCCTGGGTTTACACTAGGTGAGCGAGCAGAGACTATAGAAAAGTTAGAAGATGATACTTTTATAGTAACAACGAATAAAGGTACCAAGCATCATGCACCGATAGTTGCTATCGCTGGTGGATTAGGTAGTTTTGAACCTCGTAAACCATTATTAGAGAATTTAGATCAGTTTGAAGATAGAGGAGTTGCTTACATAATTAAAGATCCTGAAGTATATCGAAATAAGAAAGTCGTGATTGCTGGTGGTGGTGATTCTGCATTAGATTGGAGTATATTTTTGGCTGACGTTGCAGCAGAAGTAACGCTTGTACACCGTCGAAATGAATTTCGGGGTGCACTTGATTCTGTAGAAAAGGTTCAAGAATTAAAAAACCTAGGAAAAATTAATCTTATTACGCCAGCTGAAATAATTGGGCTAAAAGGAAAAGACTCCTTAACCTCTGTTATTGTTAAAAAAGCAGGTGATTCGGCTGAAGAAATCACCTTAGAGGTAGATAACTTTATTCCTTTGTTTGGGTTATCACCTAAATTAGGTCCGATTGCTGATTGGGGACTAGCAATTGAAAAAAATGCAATTATAGTTGACAATACCCTTGACTATCAAACGAATATTCCTGGAATATATGCCATCGGTGATGTTAATACTTACCCTGGAAAATTAAAATTGATTCTCTGTGGTTTTCATGAAGCAACTTTAATGTGTCAAAGTGCTTTTCAGCGTATTTTTCCTTATAAAAAATATGTTATGAAATATACTACTGTAGGAGGTGTAGCAGGTTTTGATGGTAGTAAAAAAGAAGCCCCTAAAGCTGTGGTGAAAGCCATTGAGTGAAAAATTAAAATGCCCATTCTAATCGAAACCTAAATGGGTATACTCGATTAGACTGAAAAACGATTACCTAATGAGTGATATTAAAATTAAAATAGTAGATAGAGAAGGTACCCTACATGAAGTAGATGCGCCAACAGATATGAATATGAACCTTATGGAGGTGGTACGCTCGTATGAGCTTGCACCCGAAGGAACTATAGGTATTTGTGGTGGCATGGCAATGTGCGCTTCCTGTCAGTGCTATGTAAAGTCAGATCATGAGCTTCCAGAAAAATCTGATGATGAAGATGCTATGTTAGCGGAAGCATTTTACGTTGAAGATAACTCACGCTTAGGCTGCCAAATTCATATGACTGAAGATTTAGACGGTCTAGAGGTTGAATTGGCTCCTGAAAGCTAAAATTTTCAATCGGAAGCCATACAGTTTAAATTCTAGCCTGATAGGTGAATAGGTTGAAATAGCGACCTTCCTTCGCAATTAATTCATCGTGAGTGCCTTGTTCGGCTATTCTTCCGTTTTCAATAACTAAAATCTGATTTGCCTTTCGAATAGTGCTCAATCGATGCGCAATGACAAATGTGGTTCTTCCTTCAGTTAAGGTTGCTAAACTCTTCTGAATTAAAGCTTCACTTTCCGTATCTAAATTCGAAGTAGCCTCATCTAAAATCAATATTTTAGGGTTCGCCAATACGGCACGTGCAATGGCAATACGTTGTCGTTGTCCACCGGATAGTTTGACACCACGTTCTCCGATTAAAGTATCTAAACCATCATCAAAACGATCAGTAAATTCATCAACATAGGCTGATTTTACCGCGTTTAGTAATTCTTCTTCTGAAGCATTTGGTCTAGGGAATAAAATGTTTTCACGTATAGTACCTTCAAATAGAAAATCATCTTGTAACACAACTCCTAAAAACTGGCGAAAACTGGTTAAATCGATTTTAGCTAGGTCTTGTCCGTCTATTGTTATTTGACCTGAATCCGGATTCAAAAAACTAGCTGCTAATCCGGCTATCGTAGATTTACCTGAGCCAGAACTACCAACTAAAGCTATGACATCACCTGATTTGGCTTCAAAACTAATATTATGAAGCACCTCTTTGTCTTCTTCATAGGCAAATGATACATCATTGAATTTCATGGTACCTTGTAAGTCGTTTAAAATAATGGTACGATCTTTTTCATCAGCTTCAGTAACTTGATTCATTAACTCTTCGGTTCTATCTAAACCTGCTAAAGCCTCTGTGAGTTGACTGCCTATATTACTCATTTGCACAATTGGTGCCACCATTAGGGCAAGCAGAAATGTAAATTTGAAATATTCTCCATCGGTAATTTCACCTTCCATCATTAAATGACCACCATAGCCCATCATAATTACGGTAGTAGCTAGCCCCAATAAAAAAGTAGAAGAACTAGTCATTACAGCGGTAGCGGTTAAACTCTTTTTTACATTTTGAAATAAACGATCAACACCATCTTCAAAAACTTTTGCTTCTTGTTCTTCAGCATTAAACCCTTTAATTACTCGAATACCTCCTAGAGTTTCAGTCAATCGACCTTTAACTTCTGCGTTAATTTTTCCGCGATCTCTAAAAACGGGCCGAATGATTTTAAATGCCTTAGTCGCAATGACTGCAAATATGATGAGCGGCACAAATGTTAATAGTGTAAGCATTACACTCACTCGCATTAAAAGAACTACAGATACTATTGCAGTAATTGTTCCTCCTACCAATTGTACGAGTCCGGTTCCAATCAAATTTCTTACCCCTTCAACATCACTCATAATTCGTGAAACCAGGCCTCCTGATTTAGTATTATCAAAAAACCGAATAGGTAACGAAAGCACTTGTTTTTGAACTTGAGCCCGCAGCTGTGAGATCATATATTGAGCTTGAATACTTAACACTTTAGTAAGCAAAAAAGACATCAATCCCTGTAATAAAAAAGAAACTGCTACTACCGTTACCAGTAGTTTTAATTGACTATAATCTTTGTTTGGTATGATATCATCTAAAAAATATTGAAGTGATATAGGTGCTACAAAACTTGCTGCTTTGCTAATTACAATTAGTAATAACCCCAGCAAAACCAGATTTCGTCTGGGCCATATGATAGTTTTAAATGCGGTAAGAATACTGACTTTTTTTTCAGCCATGCTGCAGAAAATTTAATTAAAGATGCAAGTTACCCCAAAAAAGTTAGGGAACCTGATGGTGCTAACACAGGACTAGTTTTTTATGTAAAAATTAGCATTTCATTGCCAAGTCTAGTAATTTAAGCCAAACTAATTCTACTCTTATGCGTATAATTTTATTGATTCTCTTTTGTAGTTTTTTTGCTTGTAAAGAAGGTTCTAAAGTTTCGATTGACCGAACACAGTTATCCTTAGCTGAGAAAGCAGAGCGTGTAAAAATTATCAGAGATGATTACGGTGTGCCACATATTTATGGAAAGTCTGATGCAGATGCCGTCTTCGGATTACTATACGCACAATGTGAAGATGATTTTAATCGGGTAGAACAGAATTATATTTGGGCAACAGGAAGATTAGCAGAAGTAGAAGGTGAGGCTGCATTATATAGTGATTTAAGGGCAAAACTTTTTATGACTGAAGAAGCTGCAAAGCAGTATTACGATGAAAGCCCGCCTTGGTTAAAAGAATTATGTGACGCTTTTGCTGATGGTATTAATTATTATCTAGAAACTCATCCTCAAGTTCAACCTAAACTACTTACTCATTTTGAACCTTGGATGCCGATGTACTTTAGTGAAGGATCTATTGGTGGCGATATTGAACGTATTCGAATTGATAAAATAAAAGCGTTTTATGAAGGATCAATGGAGGTGCCAAAAGCAGAACTTTTAAAACTAGAAGAAAAAGAAGCTATGGCCGAACCTCAAGGTTCAAATGGTATTGCAATCTCTGGTTCTTTAACGCAATCAGGCAATGCGATGTTGTTGATTAATCCGCATACTTCCTTCTATTTTCGTGGCGAAGTGCATGTGGTTAGCGAAGAAGGATTAAATGCATATGGTGCGGTAACCTGGGGGCAGTTTTTTGTCTACCAAGGATTTAATGAAAAAACCGGATGGATGCACACCTCTACCTATACTGACGTCATGGACGAGTTCAAAGAAAATATTTCTGAGTTAGAAGGAAATACGGTGTATCAATACGGAGAAGAATTACGACCTGTTGAGGTTTCTGAAATTACATTGAAATACAAAGACGGAAATAAGTTGAGTACCAAAACCTTTCCTGCTTATCGTACTCATCACGGACCAATAACCCATATGCAAGAAGGTAAATGGACGGCCTCAGCAATGATGTGGGAGCCGGTTAAAGCTTTAGAACAATCGTTTATACGAACCAAACAAAGTGGCTATAAGGGGTTTCGTGAAATGATGGATATTCGAACGAATTCTTCTAACAATACGGTGTATGCTGATGCCGAAGGTAATATTGCCTATTTTCATGGAAATTTTATTCCAAAACGCGATGACTCGTTTGATTATTCAAAGCCAGTAGCAGGGTGGAACCCCAAAACAGATTGGCAGGGGTTACATACAGTTGATGAAAATATTGGACTTCTAAATCCGGAAAACGGATGGTTGCAAAATTGTAATTCTACACCCTTTACCGCTGCATTAGCATTTAGTCCGAAAAAAGAAGATTATCCGAAGTACATGTCTATTGATAGAGAAAATTTTCGTGGGGTTCATGCGATTGGTTTATTGAAAAATAAGAAAGACTATACGCTAGATAGCTTAATACAATTAGCTCATGATCCTTTTCTTCCAGCTTTTGAAGCATTAATACCCGGTTTAATATCAGCATACTATGAACATCATGATCGAAATCCGAAATTACAAGAAGCCATCTCCATTTTAAGTGAATGGAATTTTCATACTTCGAAAGAATCGGTTGCAATGACTTTGGCCCACTTTTATGGTACGCGATATTATCAAGAAGGGCAATTTCCTGAAGGAATGATTCCTATGGAGCGTGTAAAATATTGGGGAAGTGCATCTCCAAACAGTGAAAAGTTACGAATTTTTGAAGCTGTGTTAAACCAACTGACTACTGATTTTGGAACTTGGAAATTACCATGGGGTGAGGTCAATAGATACCAACGTTTAAATGGTGATATTCGACAAGCGTTTGATGATTCGAAGCCTAGTATTGCTATTGGTTTTGCCTCTGGCCGATGGGGGGCGTTGGCAGCTTATGGGGCGCGGTATACTGCCGAAGGTGCAAAAAAGATATATGGAACAAGAGGAAATAGTTTCGTCGCAGCTGTTGAGTTCGGGGAGCAAGTTAAGGCGAAAACCATTCTAGCTGGAGGGCAAAGTGGAATGGTGACTTCACCACATTTTGATGATCAGATTCAAAAATATGCGGATGTTGAATGGAAAGAAGTTCCGTTTTATAAAAATGATGTTCTAGCAAGAGCTAAACAAATTTACGTGCCGGGTAAGAGAAATTGATTATTCTTTAGTAATTATCAAAGAAGCTTTTGACCCGCTTGATAAAAGCCATTTATTGGAATAAATAAGCTGCCCTTGGTCATCATATACATCAATTTGGGCGGTATTAGGTGCAGATGAACCTTCATTTAAAGCTTCAAATTGTATCTGATTAAAGCCAGTATCTAAATCAACATTAATCCCTTTAAACGCACCAGTTAGAAGCATATTGGGCTCTACTACTTTTTCATTGACATATATCTTAACCCGATCACCGTCTACGAATTCATGATCACGAGCTACAATACCAATATATTTACCATTGTTTTTAATAGCTCCTAAGTTTTGATCACCGAAATGATCTCTCGATCCTTCTTTAGCGGTTCGCGGGCCAACTTTAGGATCTATTTTTAACCCAGTACCTGCTTGTACTAATTTACGATCATCAAGCATTTTTACTTGCTTACGACCAGATAATGAATCTTTGAAGTTAATTTTTGGCTCTTCTTTGATAACAGAGGGTATTCGTAAGGCGGTACCTTGCTCTTCTTTGCCTTGATCATCGACCTTTTGAACGGGTTCAATTTTTATAGGTTTCTGTGTAGGAAGATCAGTTTGAGACCACCCCAATACTGGAAGTAATGTTAGGAAACTAAAAATCAGTATCTTTTTCATAGATATACGAAAGTCGTAAAGTCGATTTAAAAATAACAATTACCTTGCCATACGTGCTTAAATTGCTGTTAAATCAGACGAAAAACAACGTTATAACTTTAATAATCAAAAATAAAAGCCTCTTTTCCTCGGTATGTTTCAAGTAAGGTTGTTGCTTCCATTGAATTTATTTGTAACAAATGAATGACGTCAGTTGCATTTTCACTTTTGCCATTACTGGCTCTAATGACGTTTTCAACAGAAAGATATTGGTGTTTTTCTCCTTTTAAATAGAATATAGAAATTCGGGCAAAACGGGTCGCTTTACCATTTTCTAGTTCACTAATAGCAGTAATGCAATTGATTTGAAGGGCTTCTAAAAATAAGTTTTTTCGAAAAATAGAAGCAAAGTCTTTTTCTAACACGTGTTTTTTATACCACTTGTTTTGAGTGCTTGAAAAAGGAGCATGCTTTTGTTTAAATGCTAATTGAAAGGGCATCCAAATAATTATGCCAGCCTCTATCACCCAAATGATCGTTAAAATTGGCCCATAGAAAGGAATGCCAAAAATTTGCCATAAGCCCTGAGCATTCATTTCTACCATTATATCTAATAACAATAGTGGTTGAAAGACTAGAAGAAATTGTGTGAAGTATGCCTCAATAACCCCTATATCTGCTACAAAATATAACGCAAAGGCAACCCACGAGAAGTAAATTCCGAAAATGGCGGCCACTACAGATAAACTTATTATTACTTTTTTATCTTGAATTTTAAATAATTTTGAAATGATTCGTACCCCGTACCCTAGCGAGAGTCCGAAAGCAGTGGTTATTAAAAAGTTAATATACATCAGGGGCGAAAGAGCAATGAACATTCCATAAAAGAAACTGACCAAATAGCTTAATAGAATACAGCAAATCAATGCTGGTATCAATAATATTGACAATGATTGTTGAGATGCACTATATAATTTGGGGTTCATAATTAAGAAATTATCTCAGGCAAAATAACATCGGCTGAAGTCGAAATATCTTAACGTTTATATAGTGGTGTTATTGCGGTGTTAAATTCAGATAACGAGCTATGGTGTTGGCTATTAATTCATGACCCTGTTGATTAGGGTGAATGGCATCTACGTTATAATATTTTAATTGATTTTGTGATAGCGGTGTATGAATATCAATGTTTGTAACAACTATATCGTGCTTGATGTTTAAAACAATTTCTTTAAATTTTTGAAGCACTTCTTCATCATAATTTCGGTATGGGTTTTTCCATGAGTAGCCTTCTTGATCATTGGTGGGTACCGATAGAGCTTTTAATGCTAATGGAGGTGGCGTAATTAAAACGGCAGCGATATTTTTTTGTTTTACTTTTTCAATAAAAGACAGTATTCCAATTCTAAAACTATCAAACAACGCTGCAGATGGCTTACCGTAAATTCCGCAGTTTATACCATAGCAGAATGTTACAAGATCAACATCAGTGTTTTCTAAAAGCATATCTAATCTTTCGAAAAGATAAGGTCTTGGTCCGGGGTGACCAGCTTCAGTTTTGCCTGTAATAGTTTCACTGTTTAGCCCCCAATTTAAAAAGGTTAGATTTAATTCTGGATGGTGTAAATCTACAATTTGTTGTAATAATTCAACATACCCTTTTCGAGATGCTGCGGTAACACTATCTCCAATACACGCTATGACTTGATTTTTTTTAAAAGCAAACTTTGTGTTGTCGTTACAGCCGAAAAGGAGACTTCCGGTAATTCCTAAAGCTGAAGTTAGTGTGAATGTTCTACGGTTCATTGCCAAGTTTGTCTTAAGAAATGAATGAAATTATGACTCATTATATTTTCGATATCGGTATGGTTATATCCTCTATTAGATAGTAGTGAAGGTACTTTTTGCAAATCTGCAATCGTATCTAAATCATGAGGGCATTGTTCTTTTCCAAACCCTCCGTCTAAATCGGTACCGATACCAACATGTAAAGAATTACCCGCAAGTTGGCAAATATGATCAATATGATCAACCATTTGTGTTAAAGATACGTTCATTGGTTTTGGAGTTGATGTTCCACGAATCCAATTGGGCACCATCATCCAAGCATCTAAAGGCGCTCCAATAACAGCGTTTCGATGAATCAATTCTCGAAGTTGTTCATCAGAAAATTGCCGATTATGATTAACAAGTGCCCTACAATTACTATGGCTAGCCCAAATAGGTCCTTGATAGCAATCTAATGTTTCCCAAAAGCTTTGATCACATAAATGGGTAGCGTCTAAAATAAGTTGGAGCCGCTCTATTTCTTTGAGTAATTCTTTTCCTTTGGCACCAATTCCTCCAATAGAATTGGTTCCAAAAGCATACGTACCCGGGCCGTAATGTGCAGGGCCTATGGCTCGCAAACCTTGTTCGTAACTACGATACAAATGATCAAGGCTAACAATAGAATCTGCGCCTTCTAGACTTAAAATATAGCCAATAGCTTTTTTATCTTGTGAAGATTTCCAAAGTTCTAAGTGCGAATCGAGTTGCTTGATGGTTGTAATTTGACATAATTCACCAGCTTCTTCCATTGTTTGATACCAGGCATATTGCGCTTGTGTTTGCGCCCATGCTTGCTGAGGTGAATGCCAACCAGGAAGCGGATTATCTTTTTTTACATACCGTGCTATCTGGGTAGCCATGCATAAACCAATATCGCCTTTTCGCATGGCTTCAAATGAGACGGTATTATTACCTCGATCTGGTTTGTCGGTCATGTGTTTTTCGCTCATTCGAATTTCATCAACCGACCATCGCAAGTCGCGATTCCATTCCATGGCATTCATGGAAAGGTCGAGGTGTGCATCAAATATAAACATGCTTAAATGTTTATGGTTTGATTACGAGCAGCTACTTTCCAAGAACCAGTTACTCGGCCATCTGACACCGTAATTACCTCTTCATATTTTGCGACTGTCGGACAAATATGAACGGGTATCGCATAACAGGTGTCGCCTACTTCATATTCATCTGCTCTTGTGGTTTGAACCACTAAATGTTCTTCGCTTTGACTGATTTGTTCAGCATCTTCTAATCCTAATATGTTTACTCTTGGAAAAGTCATTTCTGCAGCTACCGATTTATGACCCAAATCAAAACAAAGTATATTTTCAGCTGGTTTGCTGAGTACTCGAATTAGTAAAACCGCGGCAGGTATAAAGGGCATTTCAGGAAACAATTTTGCATACCGAGCATCCCACAACAACGTCGTACCCGGACTAGCTTCTACCCCCGAACGCTTGGCATGAATAGCAAATGTTGGTGAGCCGCCTGCTATGATATTCGGAACAATTATACCTTGTTTCTTAATTACGTTTTTTAAATTAATCACACTCTCGAAAGCTGCGTCACAAAGCGTGGTGCGTTCGTTTATAGCGGAATGATGTAAATGACCGTCATAGCTATGAAACCCCATGGCTTGAATATTTGGGTTATTTTCCATGGCAATATATAGAGCTGCTGCGTTTTCATTTGGAAAACAGCCCGTACGATTCATACCCGAATTGATATCAAGATAAAGGGTTGCTATGGTATTGTTTTTAAAAGCTTTGGCCGCAATTTCAGAAAGGGTAAATTCATTATCAACTAGAGTAGAAAATCGAGATTTAGGAAACGTTCGCATTAATTGAAAAAAACGATTGATATTATTTGCAACGGGTTGCATAGCTAATAAAATATCTTCCGCTTCACATTCACCTAATAACTCCGCTTCAGCAATGGTAGCACATTTGAATTTTTGAATTCCGTGGCGTTGTTGCATTTGCACCACCTCTTTCATTTTATGAGTTTTAATATGTGGTCTTAAATTCGAAACACTACCTGAAATGGTAATCATTGCACGAATGTTCTCTTCAATTCGCTCAGGATAAACCAATAGTGATGGCGAATTAATTGATGAAGTATCTGCTATTTCATACCAAGAATTTGATTTCATCGCAAATTATTTATGAAGTTCAAACATTGCTTCGATTTCTACGGCTATTCCAGCGGGTAACATCATGCCAACCGCACTACGAACACCAACACCATGATCTGCACCAAAAACATCAGCCATTAATTCACTAAAGCCATTAATGACCAATGGATGATCACAAAAATCTGGATGACTATTCACCATACCAAGGGTTTTCACGATACGTTTAATACGATCGATGTCTCCAAAATGGGTTTTAATCGTAGCAAGCATGGTGAGGCCCACATGGCGCGCACCAATTTTTCCTTCTTCCAAACTCAGGTTGTCACCAACCCGACCTTTGTATAATGATCCATCCGTTAGCATAGGGCCTTGACCTGAAACATATAGAAAATTATCAACCAGTAAAACAGGTTTGTAAAGTCCTGCAGGCGGTGGTGCAGGAGGTAATATTAGTCCTAGTTCTTCGATTCGTTTTGAAGGTGTTTGCATAGCGTTACTTTTAGATGAAAAGATCAAGAATTAGCACTCCTATTAAGCCCATGACGCCCACCGTAGTTTCCATGACTGTCCATGTTTTTAAAGTGTCTTTTACCGATAGATTGAAATATTCTTTATACAACCAAAATCCACCGTCGTTTACGTGAGAAAGCATCAAACTACCAGAACCAATAGCTAAAACCATTAATTCAGGACTCACGTCGGAACCACCTAATAGTGGAAGGGCAATTCCAGCAGCGGTTAATCCGGCTACCGTGGCAGAACCCACACATACGCGTATAACGGTTGCAATAAGCCAAGCTAAAATTAGCGGAGAAATCGCTGACCCTTTTAGCATAGCACCAATGTATTCACTAACACCACTGTCAATTAAAACTTCCTTTAGGGCCCCTGCACCGGCAATGATTAGTAAAACCATTGTGATTCCTGAAACGGCCCCCGAAACGGAGTCCATCAGTTCTTTCATTTTTTTTCCACGGGCAAGTCCTAAGGTATAAATCGCAACTAACACAGAAATAAGCATTGCTATTACTGGGTTACCCAGAATCAATGCAACTTCTTTAAACGTATTGCCATCGGGTAAAAGAACATTGATGACTGCAGAAATACCAATGAGAATAACTGGAAGCAGGGCCGTTAAAATACTGGTCAAAGTACTAGGCATTTCTTCTTCGGTTAGCACTTTCGGATTTAAAAATTCTTTTAAGGGTGTTGCTTTAACGTTTTTGATAGTACGGGTAAATATAGGTCCAGCTACAATAATAGCTGGTATCGCCACTATAATGCCGTACAATAGTGTTTTGCCAATATCAGCTTTAAACATTACGGCAATTCCAGTAGGGGCAGGGTGTGGTGGTAAATAACCATGTGTTACGGAAAGGGATGCCAGCATGGGCAACCCCACATAGATTAGAGGTAGACCGGTAGCAGCTGCAACAGTAAATACAAGGGGGATTAGAATCACAAAACCTACGGTGTAAAACATGGGTATACCCACTATAAAACCAGTAAGCACCACGGCCCATTGTATATTTTTTTTGCCAAATTTTTCTACTAGCTTAGTTGTTATACGTTGTGCTGCACCACTATCAGCTACCAATTTTCCTAACATGGCACCTAATCCAAGAATTAAAATTAATCCTCCTAGTGTTTTTCCAAGTCCGGTTTGAATTGAATCTACAATCTCTAATACTTTCATTTTGTTGCCAATACCAACAAAAAGTGACACGAGAATAAAAGCTATGAAAGCATTAAGTTTAAATCGGGCAATAAGTAGGAATAAGATTAAAATTCCACCAATTGTAATTGCAATGGGCATAGGTTGGATTTTGAAAAGTAAGTTCTAAATATACCAAATAAAAAAAGCACTACAACCATAGGGTGAAGTGCTTTTTTAAATTTATTGAATTGCAGTTAATTTTGTATTTCAGGTGATAATGCTTTATAGACTAGGCCTGCTAGAACAGCTCCGATTATTGGGGCTACCCAGAACAACCATAGTTCGCCCATGGCCCACCCGCCTTCTGCGAAAATTGCTTGACTAGTGCTTCGAGCTGGATTAACAGAGGTGTTCGTTACCGGAATACTGATAAGATGAATCAGCGTTAAACACAAGCCAATCGCCAAACCAGCAAATCCCCTCGGGGCTTGGGTATATGTTGAACCCAGTATCACAAATAGAAAAATAAAGGTCATCACAACTTCTGTAATTAAGGCTGCAGTCATATTGAAACCTCCTGGTGAATGCTCTCCGAATCCGTTGGCGGCAAAACTACCTACACCTTCAAAACCGACTTGATTGCTAACGATAAGGTATAAGATTGCTGCTCCAGCGATTCCTCCCAGTACTTGCGCAACAATATAGGGTATAAGATCTTTAGCATTAAAGCGGCCACCCATCCATAACCCAATAGAAACGGCGGGGTTTAAATGACAACCAGAAATGTGGCCAATGGCATACGCCATGGTGACAACGGTAAGTCCGAAGGCTAGTGAAACGCCTACGAAACCAATACCTAATTCAGGAAACCCTGCGGCTAGAACCGCGCTACCACATCCCCCAAGAACTAGCCATAGGGTGCCTATAAATTCTGCGATTAGTTTTTTCATTTTAGTAATATTTTAGTTAATAGATTAATAATTAGTGTATTATAATGTACCAAAAAAACTAATACAAAACTAAAATGAAACAGTTATAAATATAAAACCTAAGCAGCGTTGAAGAAATGACTAATGCCGCTCAAAATACTCTGAACAGCATATGCGGCTAAGATTAACCCCATTATTTTACTAATTACAGTAATACCATAGCTGCCAATTTTTTCTTGTACTACACTTGCGGCTAATAAAACCAAAGCGGTTAATATGATAACAATTAATACCAACAGGGTAGTTAAAGCTTGTTGTTCTATCGTATAGATATGATTGTCAGTAAGAAGTACTACTGCCATAATTGCTCCTGGTGATGCTATTGACGGAATTGCCACTGGAAAAATTGTAACATGTTTATAATCGGTTATTTGACTTTTTTCACGTTCCGGTTTTCCATCACCAAAAATCATAGTTAACGCAAATAGAAAAAGAATAACGCCGCCAGATACTTGAAAAGCATCAAGGGAAACTTTCATGCCCTCTAAAATTAACTGACCGATAATGATAAAGAAAAGTAAAATAAGAAAGGCTATACCGGCTGCACGAATAGCAATTTTACGTTTATATATAGCATCAAATTCTTTGGTAGCTTCTAAATATACGGGTACAGATCCAATGGGGTCAATTACCGCAATAAGAAAGAAGATTGATGTTAAAATTTCTACCATAAATCAAAACTACCTTATATATCTTATGCCTTACTCGCCCAATTCGGTAATTTTCTTTTCGTACAGTTTTTTACTTTCGACAACTGCTACATTCAGTTCTTTCATAATACCATCAACCCTGCCTTCGATACTCTTCATTTGGTCGTTAATATTGTCGAAAGAATTTAAAGCTGCTGCCACTTCAAGTGCTTTTACAACTTCAACTGCATCGCCATGAAGTAATCTTAATTTGTCTATCGCTTTTGAAGTATTTGCTAAGGTGCCATTATATTTGGTTCTTGCTTTTTCAATTGCAGCGTTCAAAGTTTTTTTACTTGTTTCGTCACTTAAGCTATTGGTTTGGGTTTCCATAGCAGTGAACAAGTTAGATGCATGTTCTTTTAAATCTTCATATTCTTTATTTAGATTTTCAACTCTTTTGTTCACCTTCTCCCAATCACCATAAACTTTAGCGAACTCTTTATCTTCATTTTTAGTGTCTTCTAATGCTGTTTTTAAAGCATTAAGGGTTTCAAGCCCTTTATTTACATTTTTGTTTGCAGTCTCTTTCTTTTTTTCAAAAGATGCTACTGTAGACTTGAATTTTCCCTTTAAACGAATTAAATCTTCAGGACTTTTATCTTTCCAACAAGAAACAAATAACAATGAAACAAGTACAAGGGAAAAGATTTTTTTAGACATGTAGTAATGGATTTATGTATAGTGTATCGTGCAAAAATAAGAATTTTAACTTTTGAGTATCTCTGGTCTATACAAACATTAGTATTTTTAAAATTGAAAACCAAAGCCAACCTGAATTAAGCTACCTTCTTTAGAATTAAAAACACCCAAGTTAGCAGATAAAAAATTGAATCCGCTTGCCCAGATGCCTACCCCTTGAGAGGTGTGCCAAATATTACTTTCTTCATTAGGTTGCCAAACACGGCCATAATCAAAACCTCCGTAGGCCCCAACAGTAATTGGTGCAATTGCAGTTACATATCTTTTAATTCTCCATCGCAAATCTGTAGTTTGATAAAAATAAGTTTTACCCGAAAATCGCTCATCGCGAAAACCCCGAAGACCATTATCACCACCAATAGAAGGCGTATGGTAAAAAAGATAGTTGTCGCCAAAGTTGGTTTTTACTTCGCCATAGGTGCTTATGACAACATCGCCACTAGGTATAATTTTATGACTGAAACCAGCTTTAAATTTCAAGAAGCCAAACCTGTTTTGTGTATTGGTAACATTGGCTTTAAAACCTGCCTTTAAGGCAAGAATGATTGATTTTGATGGAAAATCTTTTGCATCGGCAAGATCATATTGTGCCGAAGTTTCTAATCCTAAATAGTTTTGAGCATCAAAAGCTGCCGAATCTACGTTAGTAGGTGTAAAAAGACGATTGTCAATCTGTTTGACTTTGAAAGATTCGTAAAGCGCTTTAAAACGTAAAGTATGATAGGCTACCCCTGCACTCAACCGAGCGATTTGCATTCGTGTTCTGTAATAGTCACGCCCCAACTGGTCTTCATTATTTACGGTGTTGTTACCAAAACCGAAAAAGTTGTTTGAGAACCGGTCATTGGTAAAGTATCCATCAATTTCTACATTCCATTTTGGAATTAAGTTGGCAAAAACACCACTATAATTGGCTTCAACAGCTTTGAATTTGAAATAATAGTTTGCTGCAATACTGTGTTTTTGATTGAATTTAGCCTCATTAAATCTTTTATCAGTAAACGTGTTTTTTAATCCCAAGAAAAAACCATCATCAGTTCTGAAACCTAAATTCGGGACTAATACATTCATGTTGGGTTCAAAAAATCGCCAGTGAAAGGTGTTATTTTTATAGACATCGGTTAAACTATGCTTTGGCTCTTCGCCTTCAAATACGGTTTTTTCATGTTCCCAATCGTAAACCTTGATCTTCTTGGTATTAGGTAGTTTATAAATATCATCACCGTAGCCGCCAATGAAACGAATCTTTATTTTGTTCTTCTCATTACCAATACCTTCAAAAATATCATCATCACCCAAACCATAGATTAAAATTTCTTTGGTTTCTTTCGGATCAAATATGCGCTCGTACATTTTTTCATCGGGCGCATTACTTAGTAATCGTGTTAGAACCACTTTTGTATTTCCGTTGGGTAATGCGGTTACTTGTACATGGTCATCTTTCTCGGTACCGTGAATTACAATAATTTCGTTGAGATATTCGCTATAGTCTTTCGCATAGGTATCTAGTTGCTTTAATCTTGCGATTAAATTTTGTCTAATTTCTTCTGCTGTGTTATCCTGAACTTCTATTGGTAAATTTTTAAAAGCTTGAGCAATCTTTGCTTCTGTCAAATGTTCTTTGATATATTTTGCTTCTTCGACCCAAATTGAAGTGTCATGTTCATTTAATAAAACGCGATCTAATTTGTTTCCTGAGGCATTTAACCATTTGATATTTTGAATTTCTGGGCCGTAGGATTGCCACATTCTAGCGGTGGGCACAAACCATTTGATAGGTGTCATCGCAAAACCATCAAACTTTGGAAAAGCATTGTCACGATCACGAGGTACGGGTAAAAATTCTTTATCACCATCATCTTTTTCATATTCCACCCAACGCCATTGATCTTGATGACGGTCCCAATCACCCAACAGCATGTCGAAAAGTCGAGCCCTAATAAAGTCGCGTTGATTTATAGTATACGATTCATCGCTAGTGATTTTTTCAAGCATGTCGGTAGTACTCTCAAATTCATTGATTTTACCAGGGGTATTAATGGTGCGTTTGTACCCTTTGAAGTTCATCTGTTCATCAGATGGTCGTTCTTCAATAAAATATAGCTCATTACCAAAATCGGCATTTAAATTTCCAAGGGCATCTTGCTTTGGAATATAAAACAATGACGGACTCGAATGATTTACATTTACTGCTCTAGCTAATGGATTTATAACTAGCTGCATGTAAGGATGAGCTGTAGTAAAAAAGTCTGATATGATTTCTTCAGTAAAGGTGTCATCATAATCATCTTCTGTATAGGCAACACCAGGTATTTTAAATTTCAGAAACTTTAAAGCGTTTTTTCTCAGTGAGCGCATGGAATATTCTTTTCCATGGTCATCTTCCAATCGAATAGAATACGATTGGTGACCGCCCCCTTTTTTAGTGACTTTCAAACCTCCGTATAAGGTGTCAAGCATTGCGATTGGTGCGTTTACTGATTCTCCAAAATATTTTCTGTAGCGATCACCCCATAAAAATTCATAGAATTTAGTGCGATCAATTGCTGCGGCATCATCAAGTACAGCATCCGACTTTGATTTCGCTATACTCTGTTTGTAGTTGATATTTTTGTAATCTTTCGGAAGCTGTTCTAAAACCGGAAATACGAATTCTTCATTATCCTCAGTGATAAAGGTAACTTCAGATGACCCATCCTTGAAATAGTCTAATCGAGCGAAACCTTTTTTACCATAGGTAAAAATGCCTTCATATTTTAGAGAGCCACCAATAGTATTGATTCGATCAACCGTTCTTTTAGTTGCAGATTCACGACTTACCGAACCAGCAATAATCTGATTGATTTGGCCTCCCGTTAAATATTGTAGACTTTCTTCATGTCCAGAAACGATTGTGATACGGTCTGATTTTTTAGCATAAGAACTTAACAATATGCGTAAATAATTATAGCGTCTAGAACTGAGTTTGTCAGGTGAGAACGCACCTAAGTCATTCACTGCATTAATAATAGACCCTGCTACCGGAAATGGAGTCATGTGGCTTTTAAAGGTGACTTTACCAACATATTTTCCATTGCTGAAAATAGGATGGTGCATCGCTATGACTATGTTTTTATCTTGACCGTCGTTGATATACCCTTCTAATTCTTCTAAGAATCTTCTTCGAGTAACAATACTGTGACATTTTTTATTAATGTCTTCAACACGAGACCAATTCGAAATGAACCATTTAGAGTCAATTAAAATCAGATCTAAATCGTCATTTATCACGCGATGTTCAATAGGACACACATTTTCTGGATAAAAAGAAATGCCTTTTTTATCAATTTTTTTGAGGTAATCTTCCACTTTCTCAATTCTGTCGGTGTCAAAAGACCGCCATTCATTGGTGCCTGGCATAAAAATAGTTTGACCTTTAAAATTTTCAGTAAGTGCTATTTGTTGGTCAATAAAATTTTGGTCATTTTCCCAGTCATTGGGGAGTTCAGAAATGTTATCTCCTGCAAACAACAGTGTTGATTTTTCATTGGCTTTGGCCAATTGGCCTTCTAATAAACCAAGTGCTTTGTTTTCTGATACATTTATACTATTGCCACCTCCTGAAGCAATAAAAACAGAATGTGAAATAGTTTTGGAAGTGATATTTGCCTTTAGCTGGTCTTTAAATTGAGGTTTGTGCGTAGCGCATCCCACCGTTAAAGTAATAGTAATTACTAATATAAATATTTTGGAAAGTGTATGCATATTTTGAATTAAAATAAAGACGATTTGGGATCGTGATAACTTAGTCTAATATATTGCCAGATAGGTATAAACCAGTAAAAATCAATACTAGAATAGCTATGATTAAATAAAAACAAAAGTGGTGATTCGGTTTTTTTGAAAAATATAGTGTTTTGTTTCGTTTTCGGGCTCTTTAATAAATTCTGTTTCAACGTCGTTTTTCATTTCTTTATACTTTTATGATTATACGACTTAAAGGTAGCGGTAACGATGGTAGGCAATTGACTGCTTTGCGTTAGAAGTTAACTCTTTCGATAGTTAGATAGAGAGCAATTTAAGAAATTAAGGGTGCTAAATTGATATAGCTAAAGTTCATAGAACCCATATGTTCAATTTTAATTTTATCTTCATTTACATTGGCCCAGTGAAAATCATTATCTGAAATGTCTAGTTTATATTGATCCATAAGTTTGTCAGAGATCAAAATATATTCATCAATTTGAATGTTGTTTTTAAGAAACTTATGAGCTACAATTACGTCTTCACCGATTAACTTAATGTTTTTGCCTACCGACATTAACCCAACCTTTTCACCAAAATGCAGAATTATTTTTAAACCTAAAATTTTAGGTATTTTTGAAGCACCATCTTCATGACTATATCTATTGCGTAAAACTGACAATTGTTCGTAAAAAGCGGTATAAAAATACTGGCATTGACTAACTAATTGATCAAATGGAGGTAGCTCACCAGGTCTATAGAATAATACCGCATCACCTTCAATTTCTGAAACTTTTAACTCAATTTCATTAGAGTAAATAATATTGTTTAATAGCGAGGGAATAACTTTTGAAGTTAATTCGAAATCTACATCACTCATGAATTGCGTAAATCCGCTAATATCAGGAATACAAATAAGGGTAGGCTGCGCATTCATAAGTCATGATTTTTAGTTTTACTCTTTTTGTTGATCTACTGCTTTTTCAGCATCCTCAAAGGTAACATCATTATCTATAATACCTTCAAAACCTTTGATCCATCCGTTTTTAAATACATTAAAAATTGCTGGTAGTACTTTTGATTCCACCTGATTTAAATCACCTTCAAGAGGAATTTTTGTTGCTAAGGTATCGTTTTTATGATTTTTTAAAACAAATTTGAAAAAACCAACAAAACCCTCCCATAATTTTTCAAAGAATTTATCTTCTTTTTCAATTAATTTAGAGTTTTTTAGCAGTGGTTTTATGTATCCTTTTAAAAATCCATCTGCAATTGCAATTTCACTATAAACATTGAAATTGCCTTCGGCAAAATCAATACCCGCATAGTGGTTGGTAAAGTCATTTATGGCAGACACATCAGCATCTACTAAAGCAAACGAGATGTCCATGTCAGGAATTTGTTTGATTAAATTCATGCGCCCCTCCAAGTTTAGTTTTCCATTTCCGATGGAAACAGCAGTACCCTTAATAGAAGAAGGTAGATTACGTTCTTTGGATACCACATTACGTAGATTGTTAGCTTCTAAGGTGATATCATGCAAGTTAAGGTCAATTGTTGGGTCTGCAGTGATTTCTACGAAAGCGGCTTTTCCATCCACTATTTTAAGACTATTTACGTCTATAGGAACTAAATCTGTTAAGGCTTTCGTCCAATCTTCAAACTCCGCATCATCTTCCTTTTGCTGGTCTTCAAATACATATATGAAGGTAGGCGATTTCATGTTAATTTCACTTACAATTTCTCCTTTAAATAGCGCATTCCATTCCACAGAAATATCAGTTTCTGCAATTTGAATATAGGGTACTTCAGAACCGGCATCAACTTTATTAAGGTACAAACTGTCAATAACATAAGCACCACGAATCAATGATATATCAATATCTTTTACAGCACCATGGTAACCGGGAATATCGGCTAAAACATCGTTTACATAGTCTTTGACAATCACTGGGAGTAATAACCTAAAGGAGATTAAAATGACTATTATAATTAGAGGTATAGTATACCTTTTTCTTTTGTAAAATTTTCTTTTGCTTTTCATTGTAAAATTTTAAATGCTATTCTTTTTCACCATTGCCTGCAATGGTGCTGAGCAAACCATCTTGTGTTGTTACCCATACATGATTAAAGAATGATTTGGTAGGATCTCTTTCCACATTAATCGTACCGTGTCGATACCCCTTTGCATCGGTATCTGATCCGTCGTTAATGAATAGGTTTCCGATTGCGGAAAGTAGCTTATTAATTTTTAAGCGATCTTTTTTTAAGAGATTAAATTCTAAATCTTTATACTTCATTTTCATTTCACCTGTGGCGGCGAAAGCATTTCCAGAGGTGGTTAGATATAATTCATCAATTATTCCTTGCACCTCGGCGTTCAAATTTGGTTTAAGAAAACTATTAACTGCTTTGCCATTTAAATTAAAAAGCGAAGCAGTCATGGTAAATGCATCATCAGAATCATTCATATTAAAATGATACCCCAATGTTGTCGGGGAAACTCCCATAAGATGACCTTTTATAAGGCATTTGGTTTGTTGAGTTTTGTCAAAACCATTACCTAAATGTGTAATTTGTGCGTTTATATTATCGAAAAACAACAATCCCGCTTGAGTTTCATAGGCGGTTTGTTCTTCGTACTGCACTTTCGAATTGGTCAATTGAATTTTGTCAAGCTTAAGTTTTATAGGTAACTCACGAATCATGCGACTATACATTTTTTTAATGCTTAGATCATCATCAATTAACTTATCTCTATATATTTTTAAATCCGCATCAGCTATGTCAAGAAGTTTACAGGTAAAGAAAAACTGCTCATCTTCGAAGCCAAAATCGATATCGTCTAAGGTGCTTGATGCAATTTTTAAGTTGATATGATCTATTTCTGTTGGTGATAGCTGTGAGAGTTTGGTTTTTGAATGCTTCGATTTTAGTGCCAAATTTTGCAGTACTGCGTTCGATTCATTGATCATTAAAGACGCAGCTGTTACAGTTTCAAATTTGCTCGTATCTACAAAGAGGTGACCGGTTGAAAAGGTATAAGAGTCGTACGTAATTGGTATTTTCTTCTTGATTTGATCGGGTCCTGTTGCGCTATTGTTTAATTCAAAATTTATAGACTCGGCAATTAAATGATTTTGAGAGCTGTCCTTATGGGTAATCAAAAATTTGCCATTTCGTAAACGTATTTGTTTGACTACAATCTTTTTTAGCAGATTTACAACACCTTTAGATTTAGTAGAATCTTTACGTTGATGCTTTGATGGTTGATAGGTCACCAGGGGTTCATCGATTAAAACATCTGATGTTTGTATGGTGTTCTTAAAAAAAAATTGCCAGTAACTTAAATCGTCAATTTTTAATTTTTTTATATTGATGTTGGTGTGTATCGCATCAGAGCCACGTAAACTTATGTCACACCTTACATTAGAAAAAGTAACATCACCAGCTATCACATTCACGTATAAATCATCATAATTTAGTTGAATATGTGGTGGAATTTTAGCATTTAAAAATTCTACAATCATACCATTTGCCCTTAACTGGAGTGTTAAGAGCACCAATGCCAATAATAGAATTACAGTACCGGTTATTTGATATATGGTTTTATTCTTCACTATTTTCTTCATTTTGAACTAAAAGGGGGTGGTCTGTAATTTGAAGTCCTAATATTTTTATCATGTTTACTACCGTATTGTAAAGCATTAAAACCACAACAATTAAGGCAGCACTTAATATGCTTGATACCCCCATTGTAATGTAATAGATAAGGTTGAACCAGTTTGATGGAACATTATCAGATTCGGTTATTGGTAGGTTGAAAAGTAAAAATGATATTAAAGCAGCAACAAATACAATCGTATCAATTTTAGCTATTATCAGCAGATTTGAATAATGGTCTTTTTTTAATTTGGAAGCTGCATTCGACGTAATACCTAATAAAGTTAGAAGTAATGCCAAAATGGTGGCAGAAGCTAAGGCAATGGTATTACATAAAGTGTTAATGCCTGGTAATGATACCGTTATTAACTCTTTGGCTTGATAACCACTAAGTTCTCCTAGCATTAATGTACCTAAGCTCATCACTAGCATTGAAATAATTCCCCCGGTTATGGCACGTTCTGAATGTCTGCTTAAATCCATTTTTTATGAGTTGTTTGATATTGTTGATTAGCGTTTAAGAGACAAAATTAAGCTGATACAGTGCTTTCTATTAACTCTGATGGTAAAAATGGTAGCTTAAATGAAGTATACGCGTTAAGGTTTTATGTAAATGGGCTACCCTAAATTACTAGATGCAACTACCTTTATTTCATAAATATTTGTACCATGAAATCACTAAAACTAGTAAGTTTACTTTTTTTCTTTACCGTGTTTGTGGCATGTCATTCAGCATCAAATGGACAAACACCAAAAGCGGTTAAAATCTCTTTTGAGCAGAAGTACCCCAATGAAAATGATCCTGATTGGAGAGAAGATAAAAACGGGAATTATGAATCTCACTTTAAAAAAGACGGTATTCACTATCGCGCCGATTTTAGTCCGAAGGGGTATTGGATTGAAACTGAGCAAAGTATCAAGAAAAAGGACTTGCCACAGACGATATTAAAAATATTAAAATCTGATTATGAAGATGTTAAAATCGTTGAAATAGAAAAAGTAGATCATTTTCAAAAAGGAGTTTTTTATGACGTAGAAATAAAGAAAGACGGTAAGAAAAGAGATCTTGAATTTTCTGAAAACGGGCAACTATTAAACCAATAGTAGATTTCAATTTCCCCTTTCATTAGACCCTTTTTTCGAAGAATTCTTAGGTTTTAATCCGAAAAAAGGATGTAAAAGTGGAATTTGTAGAATAATGACGTGATATAGAATCCAGCTTAAGAAGAAGGTTCCTACGGTAAGAATGGTGAATTTAAGACCTAAACTCCAATCAATATCAATTAAATAATAGGCGATGCTGATGGTAATTGTTTGATGAAGAATGTAAAAGGGATATACTGCGCGATTGCAGTAGGTAAGTAGTGAACTTTTGTGGTTGAGGTATTGAGCGGCCAAAGCGAATAGTACTAAAATCCATGACCAGATGTTGACTACTTTTAAAAGGGCTTCTGTAAAATGGACTATATAGCCATCCTCTAGATAAATCCATATAAATACTTGTGCCAAAAAAGCAACTGTGCCAATAACTATTGCTTTTGATTTTATTTGTTGAAGAGCTTTCCAAAAAGCATCACCAGTGGCAATAAGTAAAAATCCGAAGATGAACAGAACAAGACTAGAGGCAAAATTGAACCAATCATCAATAAGTGCATGTGTAATATCGAAAAAAGGTTCTAGTAAAGACTCTAAGAGATAAAGCGGAATGACAAAAAGATAAAGCTTCATGGGTTTGGTAATTTGTTTACTTGTCCATGCTACCAATTTGGTTTTATTTTTTTTCATAAAAATGAAGACAGGGGCAAGGAGTAAAGAGAATATGAGTAAATATGGCAAAAACCATAAATGATGCCAGCTGACATTTCCTTTAGGATACACACCATCAAAAGCAATACTGGTAAAATACTGGCCGTATGTGCCTACGAATTCTCCGGTGTTTAAACGTTCAAAATATACTTGTGGGGGTATGATAAAGAGCATTCCGAATAGTAACGGAATACCCAGTCTTTTCATACGCTCCCAGCTAAATGCTACTACACTACGTTTTGAAAGTGCATAAAAGGTACCCATGCCAGAGATAACAAAAAGAATGGGCAGTCGCCATTGATTTAGAAATAGCATGGGCCAACGCATCCAGTCATAGGTTGTTTCATTTTTAATATGCCAACCCCAAGGAACAAAGAACATACCCACGTGATAAAAAATTAACAATGCAAACACTATTACACGTAACCAATCTAAATCGTATCGTCTTATTTTTTCTGACATGGTGAACTTGTTTTCACCAAAGATGTTCGATTTTTTTAAGGCATGCTATTGTAATGTTCAGGCATTCGTCTAGAATTACAATTTTGGAGCAATAGACTTTATATAGTCTGATGGAGAAATACCAATGTGCTTTTTAAAAGCGTTGTAAAAAGTCGACTTAGACTTAAAACCTACAGAGTTTGCAATCGCTTCAATAGTAAAATTGGAATATTCAGGGTCTGTTAATCTTAGTTTAGCAACTTGTAGTCTTTTTTGATTCAAAAAGTCATTAAAATTCGAGTTATTCTCTTGATTAATTATTTTAGAAATTTGATTGGGATGCACTTTTAGAAGCGAAGCCAAATCTTTTAGTGAGGCATCTTTTGACATATAGTAACTATTTGTATTCACATAGTTTTCAATGTCAGCCATGTTTAGGGCTATTTGAGAATTCGATAAGGTTTCGTATTTATCGGCAATCCATGATTTTTCAAAAAAACGAGATTCAGAAAGCACTACATATGAAGTAGCGAAGGCAATAATCGTTTGAAAGAAAACAATATAATGATCACCTCCATCGTCATCAAAATTATAAAAAACAACAAAAATAAAAATGAGCAAAAGGACTAGAACTATACTTGAGTTTCTTGTAAAAATGTACTTGTTTGATTTACTTCTGTTCTCAATTTTATTTTGTCTTTCAAGAAATACCAACCTTAAGCTTAAAGCACTGTATAATAAGATGCTAAGAAGAATTAACCAATCAAAAATATCTTTGAAATAGTGATAACCATAATTAAAATGTTGGGGAACTTCTGCTACAGCATAATTTGGAAAATAGGCACCAAGATACGCATTGTATTTCACGGATAATGGCGCCAGATAAAATGGTATTTGAGAAATAAAATATGCTAATGGCAATATTATGTGCCACCAATGCTTTCTGAAAGTAATATTGGTTCTTTTTAAAAGTCCGTAAATTGAAAAATATGTGAAAGGAAAGATTAAAAGCACCAATGGTTCTGAAGCGTCATTTAAATACATCACGTTTTTTATGAGTCCGGTGAAACACAAGTACGTATCAAAAAAAACAATGCTTGAAAAAAGAAATGACCACCCTAAATATTTAATTGCATAATTTTTTTTGGCACGGTGTAAGATAACCAGACTAATAAAAAAACTTTGAAAAATTCCAAGTAGCATAATGCTTGAAACTAGGTTATGGCGAATCGGCAGCTGATCAATAAGTGATGCAATAGACTCCACGTGCTAGGTCTTACTTTTTTCGTAATCACTTAAACTTTGAGGCCCTTCTAATACAATGCGTACGATTTGCAGTGTGCCATCATCTTTCGTAGCAATTTGCCATTTTATGAGCGCAATTGTTCCTTTTACAATTTCAATACCAGTAATACTTCTAGGGTGTACACAACTTCCGTCATTAAATAGCGGTATTTCACCAGGTTCAGGAAATCGGGGTCTATGGGTATGACCGACAATCGTAATTAATCGGTTATTTTCGAGAATCCATTTTTTAATGCGGCGCTCAACTTTTTTCAGTTCAATATAATTTTTTGCCGGACTCGTGGGGTCTGCAATTCCCCATACTTGAAGAGGTTTCCAGAGTACACGAACCAAAAACCTTCCGAATCGCCAACAGTTGTAATTCCACCAATCGGCTTGATGGCCATGTGTTAAAAAGAGTTCTTGACCAGTTTCTGAATGTTTTAAAACTACGGCCTCATTATATCGAATATTATCTAACAGTTCTTTTTCACATTCATCAACTGGGTCAAAATAAACTGACATGTGCTTTTTTACATACGCTGGGTCTTTATAAACCATATCATGATTTCCCCAAATCATATGTAATCGACGATCTAAATGATATTCTTTAAGAAGTTTAAAAACATTTTTATGAGCTTGAAATATAGAATCAAAATGTATATTCTCCCAAAGTTCATCACCATCACCTAACTCGTAATATGAAAACCCCTCTTTAAAATAGAACTTTAAAGCATGAAAATAAATATTACGATTATTGGCGAAATCATCTGCAAAACTATTGTCTCCACGGTGACAATCACTAAATAATATGAATTTTGAACGATCATCAAACGGTATCACTTTAGCCTCTTTGTAAGCTCTGGTTAACCGAAAGTTAGAAGACATAGACGAATTTTTTATAAATATCGGAAATCGAAATTTATCTTCGAATGATTACCACAGGTTTCCTTTAACAAAATTCTGTGCTCAATTTTGTAATTTTATAGCCGAAAAGTATACTAATTAGTAACTATGTCATTGAACAACTACGAGAACATGCCGATTCAGCGCGTTATAAGTTTCAATAAATTATTGGAATACTATGATAAGCTTGCTAATAGCGACGATGATTTTTTAGCCGCAAAGGCGAAGCGTGTACTTGAAGCTCAAAAGCCATACCCTGAACTTCGTGATGGCTTTACCGATGTAAGTTTACTAAAAAAACATAAAGCAGTTATTGATATAATCTTAGAAGATACCTTTTCAGATGTTTTAGGATCAAATGAGATTAAGGTAGCTTCTTTGCCTTATGACAATACTATTTTCAATGCCTCTAAAAGATTTCAAAAAATCATAAAGGAAGCAGGAGCCGGATTTGAACCAGTAATAAGAAATCAAGAAGAAGGTGTAAATTATATTATGGCTGCTGTTGTAGTACTGAGTTTTTACTACGGCTTTAAATTAGATTTTTCGCGACCCTATTTTTACGATATACCAGATGCAAATGGTGTAATGCACCATTATCGTATTTTATATAATGCTGATTTTCTAGAATTGATTCCTACAGATAAAGCCAAAAAGCTTACACAAGCTGATGTAGATGAACTTTTAGATAATTACAATAACATTGAACTCTGGAAAGAAAAAATACCACCAGGAAGTTTTATCTCTAAAGGATTTGTTATTTCAAATATGTTTGATGTTACTGTAGAGCATTCTATATCTGAAATAAAATCATCGTTGATTGCAAATGATAAGAAGTCTAATGGAGAAACCTTTATGGAAAATCTTCAAGAAACCTTTAGATCGTTTTTTAGATTAAAAGCTATAACTGTTGGTTTTGTGGCTTACAATAATCAGCAAGATCAATTTGAGTCTGTTTATGGTACTGGTATGGAAAGTGTTATTCTTCGTGATGAAGAAGCAGTGGCTTGTGGTGCGGCGCTTTGCCCAGAATCTTATCAAGCACTGATGAAAGACAATCAGTTTTTTGCCGTTACAGATGTCAATAAATACTATGAAAAATCAGGGGGAATGGCGCCCTATAAAAATTTATTAGCTGAAGGGTTTCAAAGTGCCATTTTTGCCCCAATTGCTGATAAAGGAAATTTACTAGGTGTACTAGAAATCGGATCACCAAATAAGAATGAATTGAATAGTGTAGTGGCAACCAAGCTTGAAGATATCATGCCTTATATTGTTACTGCTGTGCAAAGATCAAAAGCAGAAGAAGCTAATTTGATTGACGCAATTATTCAGAATGAATGTACTTCTGTTCATTCTTCGGTGTATTGGAGATTTGAAGAAGAAGCAAGAAATTTCATCAAAGATGGTTTAAGTGGTGAACAACCTTCGTTTAAAGAAATTGTTTTTAATAATGTAAGTCCGTTATACGGTCAAATTGATATAAAAGATTCATCAAAAGCGAGAAACGTTGCTATTCAACGTGATTTAATGATTCAGTTATCAGAAATCAACAAGGTACTATCTAGCTCATATGAAATTTCAAAACTTCCTATTTACGAAGAATTGATGTTTCGAGTGAATAATCATCTTGATGAGATTAAAGGAACTTTGCACACCAATAGCGAGCAGGCAATTTTTAACTTTGTAACTGATGAAATTAATCCGGTTTTTCATCATATTAAGAAAATAGATAAAAACCTTGCGAATCTTGTTTTACAATATGAGTCTTCAATAGATGCTGGTACAGAGTCATACTATGACCATCGTAGAAATTATGACGAGAGTGTAATGCTAATCAATAAAAAATTAGCAGCGCATTTAGATAAAAAACAAGAAAAAGCGCAATTGATGTTTCCGCATTATTTTGAGCGTTACAAAACTGACGGTATTGAGCATAATATGTATATCGGAGGAGAAATTGCAGGGTATCAAGAGTATAATCCTATTTACTTAAATAACCTTCGTTTGTGGCAGTTACAGGTGATGTGTGAGATGGAGAATAAGCATTATGCATTAAAGTCTGATCTTTCTGTTCCCCTTGACGTTGCTTCTTTAATATTGGTATATAATACCTCATTGTCAATTCGTTTTCGAATGGATGAAAAACGTTTTGATGTTGATGGAACCTATAATGCACGTTATGAAATTATCAAAAAAAGAATAGATAAGTCATATGTAAAGGGTACGAATGAACGTTTAACCCAAACGGGTAAAATGGTTATCGTTTATTCTCAAAAAAGCGATGAACTTGAGTATTTGCGCTATGTAAAATTCTTGAAATCAAAAGGCTATTTTACAGGAAAAGTAGAAATAGTAGAATTAGAAGGTTTGCAAGGTGTGGCCGGTTTAAAAGCCATTCGAGCTGAGATTCTTTACAAAAAAGACAAAGAATCTGAACAGACTTATACCTACGAAGACCTTATGGAAGAGTTAAAAAATTAAGATGCAATAGGTGGCAAAACTCTGTCAGGCCCATAAAATTTGAGCGCTACAAAAAATGCAATTACTGAAAGAATCATTCCTATCATAAAGATGGTATATGTCCAACGTAATAAATTATATTTTTTGTTCAATACAACGCCTAAATAATAAAGGTCTTTCGTTAAGCTAGAATATAAATAAGATTGATCTTTTATCATTTCTTCAATTGCCCATTCATAATCTGCTAGCTGCATTTTGTGAAAATTTCCAAAGAATAATAAGTTTACTTTTTGGTCTTTAACATCTTCTTTATTGAATTCACCACTAGTCACATTAGGTCTTGTTGCTAATACTGACATGATCATTGAAGTAATACTGAACAATACAAATATTCCTGTAGGTACTATCAGATAGCCATTACTAGGGTTGTCTAATTTCGGAATAAGATTGGTTAATAATAGTGAAATTATTATAGCATTTACAGATAATAAAATATTAGCTTTGGTGTCCGCTATATCACTAAGTTTTAAGTGGTTACGCATTGTAACACGATACATGGTCTGTATGCCTCTTTCTGGACTTTTGTTTTTTAACTGAACTTTTAATTGTTCTTTTTTAAGAGCCTTGTTACCTTTTTTTCGGTTTTTGATTATTTTTTTAAGGTTTTGATCTTTGCCTTCTTGCCATGTGTTTTTCGCGTAATCAGTATAAAAACGGTGTTCGGTTTGAAACATTTTAATATTGGCATTTCTCCATTGTTTTCTTGATATGTCAGCAACCCCTAGCAAGGCCAATTCATCACGTAGCATTTCAGAGGTTTCTAAATAACTTGATTGACCTAAATGTGAAGCATCGGCATCACGAATTATTTCTTCAGACAAATTTTGCGGTTCATGTTGCCGCTTTGTTGCCATAATTAGAGAACATATATGTGCCATTCTTGTTTCGTCAATCCCATTTTCTGAAAGAAATGAACGTGCAATTTCACAACTTGAGGCTTCATGTTCTTCTATACCCTTAGTGTAGCCTGTGTCATGTAGCCAGGCGGCTAAAAGTATGGCTTCATTTTCTTTCTCATCTAAGCCACAATGATCAACTAATTCTTTCGTATTTTTAACCACTCTCTGAGTATGTCTTAGATTGTGGTATAAGAAATTTGCGTCTAACTCATTTGTTAGTAATTGAGTGACAAATTCTTCAGTGATCGAAAGTATATTAGGCATAATTATCATTTATAAACTCCAAAATACAAAATATAAATAATGAACCGTATTGCTTTCAATAAACATTTTGTTTTACTACTAGCATTCTTATGGTTAACAGGGTGTGCAACTTATAAATCTAAATATGTAGAAGGTCAGGCCCCAGAAGATGTGATAACTACTAAAGAGGTGTCTCATACTTTTTATTTGATTGGTGATGCAGGATTGTCACCTATGGGTGGAATAAACCCTGCTTTGAAAATTTTTAAAAATAGACTTGATAATGCCCCTGAAAATAGTACGACCTTATTTTTGGGTGATAATATATACCCGGCAGGTTTACCTGATGCTAAAGATTCAACCGAGGCTTACATTGTAGCGAAAAATCATTTAGATGCGCAATTAAAAACCTTAGATAATTATAAAGGTAAACCCATTTTTATTCCTGGTAACCACGATTGGTATACTGAAGGTTTGGTTGGTCTTAAAAGAGAACAAAAATACATTCAGAAAAAACTAAACAGTAAAAAGGTTTTTTTTCCAGAAGATGGTTGTCCTATTAAAACTATAGAAATTAATGATCAAGTTGTTTTAATAGCAATAGATACAGAATGGTACCTCACCAATTGGGACAAACGCCCTGACATTAATGATAAATGTGATATTAAAGATCGAAGTAAATTTTTACAAGAATTAGAGGGTGAAATAAAGAAAAACCAGACGAAGACCACTGTTATCGCATTGCATCACCCGATGTTTACTTATGGCACACATGGCGGTCAATATAAATTCAAACAACACTTCTATCCAAAATCAGGTTTCGGCCCCTTGCCAGTTATTGGCACCTTCGTCAATGTTTTGAGACGTACTACTGGTGCTTCTGTTGAAGATCTTCAAAATAAAAGATATACCGAGTTAAAGAATAAAATTGTCACCCTTGCTCAATACTCAAACAAAGTAATTTTCACTTCTGGTCATGAGCATACTTTGCAATATATTGTTGAAAACAACACGCCTCAAATTGTTAGTGGTTCAGGAGCTAAAAAAGGAGCAACAAGATTACTAAATGGCAGTAAATTTTCTACAGGTCATATGGGGTATGCTACTTTAGAAGTTTATAAAGATGGTTCTTCACGGGTTCGTTTTTTTGGTGTTGATGAACAAGAAAAAGAAGAGTTCTTATATACTACTGAGGTGCTTCCGGCTGATAGAGGTTTTAACGAAGATAAATACGAAAATGATTTTCCTGATTTTGAAACTGCCTCAATTTTCACCAAAGAAGAAACAGATAAAAGCGGTTTTTTTAAAACCTTATGGGGTGAGCGATATCGTAAGTATTATGCTACTAAAGTTAAAGCACCTACAGTAAATTTAGACACCTTGTTTGGAGGTTTGGTGCCTGTTAGAAAAGGTGGTGGGCATCAATCAAAATCACTTAGACTTCGACGTAAGGATGGCAGGGAATACGTAATGAGAGCTCTCAGAAAAGTTTCTGAATTATACTTGCAGGCGATGGTTTTTCAAGAGCAATACGTTATGGATGATCTTGAAGATAGCTACTTGCAAGAGTTTCTTTTAGATTTTTATACCGGTTCTCATCCTTATGCGCCATTTGTAGTTGGCGAACTATCAGATGCAGTAGGTATCTATCATACCAACCCGGTTTTATATTATGTTCCTAAACAGTCTTCACTCGAAGACTTTAATTTAGAATTTGGCGATGAACTCTATATGATAGAAGAACACACCGGTGACGGACACGGTAATCTAGCAAGTTTCGGCTACAGTAATGAGTTGAAAAGTACTGATTCAATGTTAGAAGATTTGCGCGACGACGAACGGTATTCAGTAGCTTCTGATCTGTATTTAAGGGCACGTCTTTTTGATATGGTCTTAGGTGATTGGGACCGTCATGTAGATCAATGGCGTTGGGCAGAATTCAAGGTTAATGATGAAAAGATTGTTTATAAGCCGGTGCCACGAGATCGTGATCAGGTATTCTCAAATATGGGTGATGGCTTGTTTATGAAGGCAGCTACCAGAATTATTCCTGGTTTACGGCTGATGGAAGGGTATCATAAAGAAATAAGAAGTGTTGAAGGATTTAACTCTTCTCCTAAAACCTATGTTTTAGATATTGCTCTGTTAGATGAATTAGGTTTTGACGAATGGGATAAGCAAGCAAAATTTATTCAAGATAATTTAACAGCGGTAGTCGTAGATGAAGCTTTTAAAGCTTTTCCTGAAGAAGTACGTGACGAAACAGTAGATGAAATAAAAGCTATTTTATTAGCTAGAGTGGCTAATATTAGACAAACAGCTAAAGAGTATTTTGAAATTATTAACGATCAAGTTGTCATTACGGGTACTGATAAAGATGATTTATTCGAAATCAATTATAGGTTAAATGAGGTTGAAGTAAATGGTTTTCGTATTAAAGATGGCGCCAAAGGAAAACGCTTTTATCAGAATGTTTTTAATGATCAAGTGACCAAAGAAATATGGGTATATGGTTTAGATGATGATGATGAGTTTGTGGTAACAGGAAAAAACCGGTCAGGTATTAAAGTACGCTTAATTGGCGGCCAAAATAATGATGTTTATGATGTAGCTGAAGGGGGCAAAACATATGTTTATGACTATAAATCGAAAAAAAACACCTTCAAGAATATAGCTAATGCAAGAGTACGTTTAACAGATAACTACGATGTAAATACCTACCGACCATTAAAATTTAAAAATAGTACAAATCAGATAATTCCGACTATAGGTTTTAACCCAGATGATGGACTAAGAGTGGGGCTTGCAAACACCTATATTTTTAATGGTTTTAGGCAAAATCCGTTTACGCAAAAGCATTATGTTTCTGCTTTTTATTATTTCGCTACAAGTGGATTTAACTTTGATTATACTGGCGAATTTGCAAAGGTATTTGGAAATGCTAACTTAGAAATTGATACGCGATTTACCACTCCCAATTTTGCGATTAATTTTTTTGGTTTCGGAAATGAAACCGTAAATCAAGATGATGAACTCGATTTAGATTTTAATCGAGTTCGATATCAAATTTTAGAATTTGCACCTTATTTAGTATGGCGAGGTGATCTGGGTAGTAAGTTAAGAACCGGAATTACTTATGAATCTATTGAAGTTGAAGAAACTGAAAATAGGTTTATAAATACATTTTACCAGCAGAATGGTAATGAGACACAAAAAAGTTTTGTTGGTGTAGATGGTGAATATTCTTTTTCTAATTCTGACAATGAGGCATTTCCTACCATGGGAATGGCAACATCAATTAGAATGGGGTATAAAACCGAAACATCAGAGGGTGATGCAAGGTTCGGTTATATTATACCAATGATTTCTTTCGATTATAAGCTTGTGCCAAGCGGTAAGCTTGTTTTAGCTACTAAATGGAAGGCACATTTTAATATAGGTGATGGCTTTGAGTTTTATCAAGGAGCCAGTATTGGAGGTGTAAATGGTTTGCGTGGCTTTAGAAATCAGCGTTTTACCGGAAAGAATTCATTCTATCAAAACACAGATTTACGATTAAGTCTAGGTAAAGGGGGAAATAGTATATTGCCAACAAAATATGGCCTTTTCGGAGGTTTTGATTATGGGCGTGTTTGGTTGCCTGCTGAAGATTCAAACCGATGGCATACCTCTTTCGGTGGAGGAATTTTCTTAAATGCTGCCGATATACTTTCACTAACTGCTGCTCTACATAATAGTGAAGAGGGGGTACGTTTTGCTTTCGGCTTTGGCTTTGGCTTTTAACGAATTTGATACGAATAGAGATTTCTGCCGGTATTTTCTCTTTCCTCATCTGAAAGTAAAAGTTGGGTAGCATTTATAAAACAAACAGATTCAAGTTGCGTACGAACACCTAAATCAATTTCTGTTTTGGTAGCTTGAGTAAGGTTCTCTAAAGTAAAATTGGTAAATGTATAAAGTTTACCATTAGTTAAAAGTACTATGGTTTTTCCATCAGGTGATATATCTGCTGAGGTAACTTGACCAGTTTTCCAATCGTTATTTATAAAAAGCGTTCCTAAAAGTTCGGCTTCGTAGGTGCCCTTTTGGTCTGGTACGCGATAAATCCATGTTTCTCCTGTAAAGGGGTGCGCTCTATTTTTAGTAAAAATATAAAGGTAACCTTGTGCGTGAAAAAAGGCCTCAGCATCAAAAACTTGATGTTCCTTTTTTGGAGGAAAATCCTTTTGCTCAGGATAACTAAATTCAATCTTTTCTACATTAATTTTATCCCCTTTTTCGATTTCTATATTGGGCAATTTATAAATAACAAGATTTTTGCGCTTATTATGGTTATTACCAAAATCGCCGATATAAGTATTATTTAAATGATCTTTAGTTAAATCTTCCCAATCATTATTTTTTTCATTTTTAATATCGAACTGTTGAATTATGTTGCCTTGAAAATCAGTTTTGTATATGTTGTCACTATTTCCGCTATCTTCTATAAACCAAGCTGTTGAATCGTTGAATGATACAATTCCAGAATTCTCAGTAAGTTTTTTTGGCAGTTTGGTAATAAGGGTAAGTTCACCTTCATTGGAGCAGGTGTTGAGTAGAAATATACCTAAGAATATAAATAGTATTTTCATTTTAGTTTTTTAAGGGCATGTAAATTTGTGCTTCCCAGTTTAATTCATCTCCGCCCATATTTGGGTTATTTAAAAAGAATTCATAAGGTTTATTTTCAAGGGTAATATTATTTTTCTTTGCATATGCTCTCAAAGCATACCAAGCTCTGTCAGAGGTAATGTAGTTTCCGTTGTAAATAGCTTTTAGGGCCTTCTGTTTCTGAATCTTTTTAAATTGTAAACCTTTAATTTCTGGCAAGCTATCATTATGAATTATAGGATAACAGAAATTAAATGATAGACTATCTTTTTGAACATACCATGTATTTACTTCGATAAAAGGTGGGCCGTTCAACTCAATACCTAAATTTTGTATCATATTCATAAAAGGATACCCTTGCATCATTTTAAACGCCTTATTCTTTTGAGAACTCTCATAAGTTACATACGCACAATAAGTTTCAGGTATGGTTTCTTCACCAATTACTGATACTCTGAATTGTTCAGAATGTTCTTTTAGTACATCTCGAAGATTGCGGAGTGTATTTTTTGACCGTTTTTCAAAATCAGTATCAGAGAAGGGAATTGCAATTTTGTTAGCAAGACTGTTATTGATATCTGTTATTAGAGCCTTTACTTGTGAAGTAGAATCGTCGATTTGGGTTATTTTCCACTCATAAATATAAGTTGAATCGCCAAAGACTATTCGATGTTTAAAATTTTGAAGATTTTTCTGATTTTCTAAATTGCTGTTAGATAAACCATCAGCCCACAACTTGATTGATTGATTTGCTACCGGTGGAATTAACTTGGTTTTAAAGGTCACCTGATAGTCGTTCGGTTTTAAAAAAAGATACCAACCTATAGCTACAAAGATTAGTATCAGTAACCCGGTAAATAATTTACGTTTCATTTTAGTTTGTAGTCGTCATTTTGTTTTCATTGATCATCTGCAATTGTTTGATAACAAAATGGCCTAAATCTCGACCTTGTTTCACTCCAACTTCTACTGCAGCACGATAGTGAATACCGCCATACATTCTACTAATCGCGGCTTCATCTGCGGCTTGTTTGAAAGATGTAAAACTGCGAATAGGAAGCCCATAAGGTACTTCAGTATCGTCATCAAAACTAAAATTATCTCCAAAAACATCGGTTAACGCGACAGAAGCTGCACCAGAAACTACACTATGACCGCTTGTGTATTCTGGAAAAGGGGGAGTCTGCAAAATTGGTTTCCAATTGGGGTCAATATTTTCATTAATTAAAGTTTCAGGTCGAACCAAATTACTTCTATATTTTTCATCCCAACAGCTTATAAAAGCATCAGCCATAGCAATTGATGCTTTGGTATAGGCATAAAGGGTTTTAGAAAAAGTACTATTAGTTTTTCTACTTGCGATTTTCGTTATACCCATCCAATGTGCGCCAGGGGTAATTTTTTTGGTTGCAAACATTAGGTGCCCTCGAGTTACTGAAACATACGGGTTGCAGTCCCAAAATTGAGCAATTTGAACTTCCTCAGAGCTATCTCCTTTTGATGTTATTTCATTACTAATGTTGTAGACTTCTTCAAGTTCTTTATAAAAGTCAGAGCCTTTTTCCATAGAAAATGGGGGAGGGGGCACTGGTTTAAATTGAGCTGCTGAATCTATTACAAAAGGGCGTATTTTATTCCAATGTGGTTCAATGCCCTGCATATATGCTGGCGGTGTCGGTTGCCAGCGACTAACGTCTTCAGTATTTACCGAGAATTGTGGCATTGTTCTGGTTTGATTATAATTATCAGTATTCATCCATGCCGCAACGTGATCAAATACAAGAAGTCCGTAAGATTTAGATTTTTCGAATACTTCCGGATTCTTTTTTCGCCAAACCCCATACAAGCTATCTTGAAGCTTTTCCATGCGATCTTCTGAGAAAATTAACTTTTTACTTAGTTCCATGTGAGCAACCATCGCGGCCAATTCATAGTTTAAAAATTCAAAATTTGTAGGTTTTGGAATGGCGGTGAAATCACTTAATTGGCCGGCTAAGGACTCATATTCATTATCTTGAAGGGCAATGATTTCATAGGCCGCAATATTTGGATAAGCAAATATTCTACTAGCAACAGGTGGAGAAAAAATATCATGAATCATGATTTCAGTAACTTCATCAATTGATGTGTGAAGGTCTTCTGAACTAACTTGAATAGGTTCATATTTGACACATGAAGCCAATATAGACAAGGTAAGTGTAAGTAATAAAATGTTATTATTTTTCATGGTGTTAGTTTATAAACCTGTGCTTTATCGTTATTGATGGTGACCAATAGATAGGGTTGCTTGTTAAATGAGATTATATTCAAATGCCTGACTGATTTTTGAGTAATGTCTAAACCGATATGATTTCCTGAAAGTATATTATGTTCATCTTTTATGAAGGCGCCTGCAAAAGAGTCAAACCTGCCTTGTAGCGGTTTAACACCGAAATAGTTACCTGCTAATAGGGCTTCCATTTTTCCGTCGTTGTCGTAATCATAAACGAGTGTAGCCATAATTGGAGCCACTTGAAGTTCATTTTTAAACGGAATGAATTCAAAGGTACCGGCATTGTTTTTTAAATACCCAGAGCGCAATTCAGAAACTTCCAGCGTGATTGCGTTTTTTAGTATATCTTTTCCTAAAATTTCAGAAACTGTTTTTCCTGCAAAATCAGTATAATTAGTGAATTTCTTTTTAAGTGAAACCAATTGCCCCGATAATTCATTTAAACTTTCTAATGGGTAATATGCCCCGTTTTTTTCACTTGCAACTATGGTTTCTGTTTGTCCGTTTGAATCAAAATCGCGATAAAACATTTTTAAAGGGTAATTGGTTGAAGCTGTAAACTTGGTGTTTGTTCCCCAGTTACCTAAAAGATAATCTTGATCTCCGTCATGATCAATATCAAATGATGCAATAGTCTGCCATAATCCTGATAATTTGTCTGAAGTTACATTTATCTTTTTGAGTTTGCCTGCTTCGTTTTTGAAGAATGCAGGAGCCATCCATTCTCCTACAATAATGAGGTCATCAATATTATCATTATCAAAATCTTGCCATATGGCATCGGTAACCATACCTATGGTTTTTAGTGCTTCATTTTCTACAATTGTAAAGTGTCCATTGTCGTTTTGTAATATATACGAATTGGGAATATTACCGAAGTCATTCGTTATAGCGTGATTACCTACAAATACATCTAAATCTCCATCATTATCATAATCATTAGCTTTTATAACCGAAGCATTTTCATAATAATCAGGTAGTTTAATACAGAGGTAAGTATCGTTTTTTTGTTGGTAATAGCTATCAAGAAGTGGAGGCATTTTGTTGAAAAAGTCTCCTCCACCTGAACCCAAAATAATATCGTTGATACCGTCTGAATTGAAATCTTCAATAATAGCACTAACATCTTCTTTAATAGAATCTTTTAGTATGGTATTGATTTTAGTTTCAACAAAAGTCGAATCTGATTGCAGGTAGATTTTTGCGGGTATGTATTTCGAACCTCCAAAGAAAATATCTGCAGTGCCATCATTATTTAAATCGCCAGTAGCTGTTGCCGGGCCCCGGTCACCGATTTGATATGGCATCAATTTTTGACGATTAAAATCAACATAGCCATCTTCTTTATGTGTAAAATTTAAACCTAAGTTGTTGTCAACAGGTTCGAAAATTCTTTTATGTTCACTAATTAAAGATTTATAATTAAAAACACTGGTACTTTCTGGGCTGATAGTAATTTGCTGATTAACAGGAATGTTCTTAACGAGTTGAAAACTACCATCAGGCCATACAATCTTTAAAGAGTCAACTTGCTGACTATCGCCATAACCAAAATGTATAATTGGTTCTGAAGAACTTTGAAACCCTCTTACAGTAAAAAGTTCTTTGTACTGCAAATTTTCATTGTGATAAGACCACACTTTGGTGCCTATACCAAAGGGGTTTTTTTGGTTGTATTTGAATTTAATTTTTAAATAGTTGGCTTGGTCGTTAGTGGTGTTAATATAAATAGTAGCTAAATCATTACTGTTATTAGTAATGAGATCTATATCACCGTCTAAATCAAGATCAGCTAAAGCTGTAGCCCCTGATTTTAAAGTGTCGTTTTTAATCCATTGTTTAGACATGTCTTCAAACCGAAGATTTTCATTGCCCTTAAAAATGTAATTTTGAACGGCGCCTGTTGGCATTAATTTTAATGCCTCTTGATCAACCAGCTTTGTGTTGTTAATTTTCTTTTGAATTTGTTCACTAGAGACAAAATTTATAAAATCTAAATTATTAGGTCTTTTAGCGATACCATTGCTGATGAATACATCTTGATTTCCATCTTGATTGTAATCGGCAAATAGGGCGCTCCAGCTCCAATCGGTTGCTGCTACACCACTAAGTAAAGCGGTTTCTGAATAGCTTCCGTTTTGACCGTTTATGAAGAGCATATTTCGGGAGTATTGATAGTGATAACCAAAACGTTCTGTTCTTAGGTTTTGCGTTTGAACATCATCAGCTCCTTCAGAAGATTTTAATACTTTTTCATCCTCAGGAAGCATATCTAAAGAAATGATATCAGGCCATCCATCATGATTAATATCAGCGACATCATTCCCCATTGAAAATCGTGCAGTATGACCAAAGTAGTCTCGTAAACTTTCTTTGAAGGTGCCATCGCCATTGTTTAAATAGTAGTAATCATCTTCATGAAAATCATTGCCAACATAAATATCAGGAAATCCATCTTGGTTGAAATCAGAAATTGCGACCCCTAATCCGTATCCGTTAACGCCACCGTAAATACCTGCAGCTTCACTTACATCTACAAACCTATCACCATCGTTTCGAAGTAACTTATCACCCGTTTCATAACTTCTTTTTTTTCTTACTTCCGCTTTACCATAAGATTCTTGCGTGTGAACCGCATGATTCAATAGGTAGAGATCTAAATCACCATCTAAATCATAATCTAAGAAGGCAGCAGATGAGCTATACGAATCAAAATCTAAACCAAACTTGGCTGCGCTTTCGGTAAAAGTAGCATCGCCGTTGTTAATATAAAGCTCATTGAAGCCGTTAAAGCCATTGATACCTACAACGGCACAGACGTAAATGTCTAATAAACCGTCTCCGTTGACGTCTCCCATAACAGCACCGGTATTCCAACTGCTGTTTCCTGCAATACCAGCATGTTCACTGATGTCTTCAAACTTTAAATTGCCTTTATTCAGATATAGTTTGTTCTTTACTTGATTACCTGAAAAGAAAATATCAGGTAGGTCATCACCATTAATATCTCCAACAGCTACACCGCCACCATTATAAAAATAGAGGTAATCTAAAATGTTTAGATCTTCTGTTTCTGTAATTGAATTGATGAAGTCAATACCGGTTTCTTCTGCTGGGGGATTTAGAAAAAGTTCCCCTTCAGATTCATTACAACCTAATAGCAAAAATAACAGACCGAAGTAAAGTATATTCTTAATCATTCAATGCAAAAATCTTTGGTTTACTATTGTTGATTGCAGTAACAATATAATTCTTGCCAGAAGCATCCTTAAATTTTTCGAGATGCTTTAGTTCGTTTCGAATGAAAAAACCGCTATCATTATAGTTTTGCCAAGTGAAATTCATTTGTCCATCACCCAGCAGTACATTTCCGTAATTAGCGTCAAGACGCGAATATTGAGGCTTAAATTCAAAATTATTACCTGCCATTATAAGATCGAGATTTCCGTCATTATTGATGTCGGTACAAGAAATACTGCAAACACACGAGAGTTGAACACGACTTGGTAGGTTTTTAATAGTAAACTTTCCACCTCCTTCATTTATAGCAATTATAGATGCAGAGGTATTAGCTTCGCGCATGATAGACTTTTTAAAAATGGCCTCAGAAAATAATTCTTCAATAGACTTGGTGGCATAAACAGAAGCTTTGATGTTTTGTTTTTTCAAAGCCGTAATTTGACCTATCATCTCCTGCTTTTGATGAATAGGATAGTCCTTGCCGTTTCTACTTTGAGTTACAATTTGCTCAAGTGTGCCATTATCATCATAATCATTAATCCAGATTCTCATAGGATTTTCAAGTGAAGTCTTATAATGCAAATTATTTCCTGAGTTACCTATAATAAGATCATTATCTCCATCATTATCTAAATCGGCGGCAGTTACAGTATTCCACCAACCAGATAAACTATCTAGAGCAGATGGCATTTTAGACAAACGGCGCCCCGAATTTTTGTAAATAATAGGTGAACCCCAGTCTGATACGGTGATCAAGTCTTTTTTCTGATCACCATCAATATCTGCCCAAGTGGCATGTGTAACCATACCAGCATCTTTTAAATCATAGGCATTTCTTTCGGTGGCGTTTTCAAAAGTGCCATCGCCTCTGTTCACTAATAACATATGATTTGGGTCAACACCATAGGTGCCGACAATACTTCGTGAACCAATAAATAGGTCAATATCGCCATCACTGTCAAAATCTTCTGGAGAAATAACAGCAATATTTTTAAAGGTGGAAGGTATTTGAGAAGTTGATTTGCTAAAATTTCCTTTACCGTCATTAAGATATAGTCTGCTACGATATGTTTTTTCTTCACCAACTTCATTACCTCCAGAGCCAACAATTAAATCTAGATCATTATCACCATCGGCATCAAAAAAAGCGGCAGCAGTGTCTTCGTAAGAAGCATCTTCATGAAAAGGGTTTGGAGAGTTAGCTTTCAGTTTGCCATTGCCAAGGTGCTTGTAAATGGTTGCTGATTGTCCTTTGGCCCCTCCAATAAAAATATCTTCATTGCCATCTGCATTAATATCGCCGACAGCCATTGATGGTCCTTCTTGAGAAAGAGATCTGAAAATTAAGCCTTCATAATCAAAGTCGTTATAACTGTTCTCTTTATGAGTAATTAAATTTTGATTATCAATTTCAGTAAGTAAGGGTTTTAGATTTTTTGTTTTTGGTATTTTATAAGTTTTATTAGCGTCTTTATATTTCAACGTAAGCATTTGTTTTGATTGAATATTTTCAAACAATTCTGTTCTATCATCAGGCCAAATAATACGTAAACTGTCAAGAGCATTTACTTTTCCTAAACCAATAGTCATGGTATAATCCATTGAGGATTGGAATCCTCTTGAAGGAATTTGTTCTTGAATTATGGTTTGGTCATCATAGTAAAGCATGACCGTAGCACCTATAGCAAATTTGTTTTTTTTCGTGCCTTCAAACTTAATTTTTAAATAATTATTGGTACTCAATGAATCAGAATGGTTTTCGTAAATAAAGGTTTGCATATTCACATTATTTACAACCAACTCTAAATCGCCGTCATTGTCTAAATCACCATAAGCCGCCCCGTTAGACATACTAGGCAACTCAAAACCCCAGTCAGAATTGGCATTCGAAAATGTGATATCACCATTATTTCGATACGCATAATTTGGTTGCGGGCGAATTGGCATTTTATTTATGATAGAATCAATAGATTCTTTTCTACCGGTTAAAGCCATTTTCTGAATGATTTCATTGGCGAAAAAGTCAACAAAATCTAAATCAGTTAGATCATGATTGATACCATTGGTTATAAATATATCACGAAGCCCATCATTATCCATATCTACTAAAAGGCCAGCCCAACTCCAATCAGTTGCGTCGACACCACTGTAGTAAGCAATTTCAGAAAATGATCCGTTTCCATTATTCAATTGTAAGGTGTTTTGAATGTATTGCTGATAAAAATCTTTACTTCGTTTGAGGTTAAAAACATTATATCCTTCAAATTCCATAACCGATTTCACACGTTCATCAGCTTCAGGTAACATATCTGTAATAAATATTTCTGAATGACCGTCGTTGTTGATGTCTGCAATATCGATACCCATGGCAGATAACGATAGATGTTGTGTCCATTCCTTTATTTCTTCAGAAAAGGTGCCGTCTTGATTGTTAATATAGAGATAATCTCTTTCGTAAAAGTCGTTAGAAACATATAAGTCAGGATATAAATCTTTGTTTATATCTGTTACCATTACACCCAGGCCAAATCCGATGAGGCTGCCATAAATACCCGCTTCTTCGCTTACATCAACAAATTTGCCACCATCATTACGAAGTAACATATCACCAACCCCTTTAAAAATATCTGGTACCCCCTCCCAATCTTGAGCTCTTACATGGCGTTGCTCTGCATAACCCAAACTACTTACAGGAATATTGCTATTGTTCAATATATAAGCATCTAAATCTCCATCTTTATCATAGTCAAAGAAAGTGGCATGTGTAGAAAATCCCGTTTTAGCTAAGTTATATTCAGCAGCTTTTTCAGTAAAGGTTAAATCACCGTTATTGATGTATAAGTCATTGTCATGATTATTGCCTTTCATGTTTCCGGCATTACTAACATAAATATCAAGTAAGCCATCTTCATTTATATCAACCATGTTTACCCCTGTTGACCAGGGTTTATTTCCTTCAATTCCGGCGGCCTTCGAAATATCTTCAAACTCTAAATTACCCTTATTAAGATAAAGCTTATTCGGAACCATATTTCCAGTAAGATAAATATCGGCTAATCCGTCATTATTAATATCTCCAATAGCAACACCACCACCGTTGTAGAAGTTCCGATATTTAAAAATATTGAAGTCCTTTTGGTTTTCAACGCTGTTAATAAAATCAATTCCTGTTTTTTCTTTTGATAAAAGTGAGAATAAAGTTGCTTTTGTTTCAGCAGTATTATTTTTATTTTCAGAATTTTCACTGCAAGAAATCAAAGCGATGAATACAAGAAAAACACCAATGATTTTTACTTGTTTTGTATTCCATAGAATATTACGCATATTTATTTTTTTTCATCAATATCTACGATAACGTTTTCGTAAAAGTCAATTTTAAGTTAAACCTTTTTACTACCTAGTAAAAAAAAGTGTCAGTTTTCGTGAAACTGCCATTTTACAGTGTGTTCGAAGGTTTTTCGTCAGACTTGCAAGATAGAAAATCTTTAATGAATGTTGAAAAAGATTATTCTTAATATTTATCAATTTTCGACAATTTTATTTAGGGAAAATAAATAGACATTTTTACTTAAAATGTTATTATGTGATAATGACGCTCAAGTTGTCTAAAAATCTAATATATTTAGTGATATTAAATCAAACCAACTAAACTTATGTTAGGAATTGTTTCTTTTTTAGGCTTTACTGTTTTAGTGGCAGTAATAGCTTATTTGTCTACGCGTAAAACCAATGAAAAATCTTCTGATGGTTATTTTCTTGGAGGTAGAAGTTTAACTGCAGGTGTAATTGCAGGATCACTTTTGCTAACCAATCTGTCAACAGAACAAATTGTTGGTTTAAACGGTGACGCCTATCGAGATGGAATTTTGGTTATGGCGTGGGAAACACTTGCAGCAATTGCAATGGTGATTTGTGCTATTTTTCTTTTGCCAAAATATTTAAAGGGTGGTATTAGTACCATTCCAACATTTTTAGAGCGAAGATTTGATAAAACCACTAAAGCATTAACGTCTGGGCTATTTTTAAGTGGATATGCCATAGTGCTATTACCAATTGTTCTGTATTCAGGTTCTTTGGCTATAAGTGGTATGTTTGATTTACCTGGTAAATTGGGAATTTCTGAATGGGCTTCTATATGGGTTTGTGTATGGAGTATTGGTATTATAGGAAGTATTTATGCCATTTTTGGGGGATTAAAAGCGGTAGCTGTATCTGATAGTATTAATGCGATAGGCCTTTTAATAGGAGGTTTACTAATACCTGTTTTTGGTTTGTGGGCGATTAGTGATGACGGAAGTATTTTAGGTGGAATTGCCGTGTTAACAGCTGAGCATCCAGAAAAATTTAATGCAATAGGCTCTGAATCTTCAAGTATACCTTTTATGACCATTTTTACTGGTATGGTGATCGTTCAACTGTTTTATTGGGGTACGAATCAACAAATTATTCAAAGAGCCTTAGCGGCTAAAAATTTGGTTGAAGGTCAAAAAGGAGTTATGCTTGCAGCTTTCTTCAAAATTTTAGGACCTATAATTGTAGTGTTACCTGGTATAATTGCTTACCATCTTTTTGACGGTCAACTTGAACGTGCAGATCAAGCGTATCCAAAACTTGTTGCTGAGGTATTGCCACCAGCCTTTGTTGGCTTCTTCGCTGCAGTACTTTTCGGGGCTATTCTAAGTTCTTTTAATAGTGCGTTAAATAGTTGTGTTACACTCTATGGAATTGATATTTATAAAGAATATATCAATAAAGAAGCTAAAGAAGAATTGATAGTAAAAAAAGGAAAACAATTCGGAGTAGGTTTAGCAGCTTTTGCAATGATAATAGCACCATTTTTGTATTATGCTTCGAGTGGATTATTTGGCTATTTGCAACAGGTAAACGGTGCCTACAGTGTTCCTATTCTTTCAGTTGTAATCATTGGATTCTTAACCAAACGTGTGCCGGCTATTGCGGCCAAAGTAGGAATAATTTTTGCTTTTGTTGTGTATGTTGTGTATATCATTTTATCACGTGGTTTTGAATTAGATTGGTTACCTCACATGCTACATGTACAAGCAATTACCTTAGTATTGACCGTTATTCTTATGTTAGTAATTGGAAAAATGAACCCTCGTAAGACTGATTATGTTCAGAAATATACCAATGAGGTAGACATTACAGCTTGGAAATATGTGAAACCGGTAGGAATAGCAATTTCTTTAATTGTGATTAGTACCTATATTATTTTCAGAGGCTAAATAATTAATCAAAATATATGTTACAAAAAAATCCGATCTAGAATGCTAGATCGGATTTTTTTATTTCAGATTGATGAATTAAATATACTGGTTAATTATATTTTCAAACAACTCTTGTTTTCCACTTTGAAGCTCTAGTTCACCGTTTTCTTGAGCAATTTTATAAAGTGCGCTGAAATCAAGTTTTCCATCTTCAAAGTCTTTACCTTTTCCAGAATCAAATGAGCTATATCGTTTTTCACGTAAGGCATCATATGGTGAAGAGCTAATAATTTTATCTGCTACAAGAAGAGCACGTGCGAAGATATCTGCACCGCCAATATGAGCGTAAAAAACATCATCCATATCTGTTGAATTTCTTCTGATTTTTGCATCAAAATTTATTCCACCACCTTGCAAACCACCAGCTTTTAAGAATACCAACATAGCTTCAGTTACTTCACCAATGTTATTCGGAAATTGGTCTGTATCCCATCCATTTTGATAATCACCTCTGTTGGCATCAATACTACCTAACATACCATGTGCTGCTGCAACTTCCATTTCATGTTGCATCGTATGACTTGCCAAAGTAGCGTGATTTACTTCAATATTTATTTTAAAATCATCTTGTAATCCGTATTGATTAAGAAACCCAACTACGGTAGCGCAATCAAAGTCATATTGATGCTTTGTCGGTTCCATAGGTTTGGGTTCAATAAAAAAGTTGCCCTTAAAACCTTGCCCTCTAGCGTAATCGCGGGCCATAGCTAAGAATTTGCCCAAATGATCAAGTTCACGTTTCATGTCAGTATTGAGCAGTGACATATAGCCCTCACGACCACCCCAAAACACATAATTTTCACCATCGAGTGCCATGGTCGCATCCATGGCAAGTTTTATTTGACCACCAGCACGAGCCAAAACATCAAAATCAGGATTAGTTGCTGCGCCATTCATGTATCTAGGGTTTGAAAAGCAGTTGGCAGTACCCCATAACAACTTTACTCCCGATGCTGCTTTTTTTCCTTTTATATAATCAACTATAGTAGCCAATCTATTTTCTGATTCTGCAAAAGATGCACCTTCTTGTATCAAATCAAAGTCATGAAAACAAAAATAATCAAAGCCCATTTTGGTAATAAATTCAAAGGCGGCATCGGCCTTTTGTTTTGCCGCCTCTAGGGCATCTGAAGGTTGGTCCCATGGAAAATTCTGTGTGCCAGGCCCGAACGGATCAGCACCCTGCCCACAGAAGGTATGCCAATAAGCGATAGCAAATTTGAAATGTTCTCGCATGGTTTTACCTGCAACTACTTGATCAGGGTTATAATATTTAAACGCTAAAGGATTGTCTGATTCTTTTCCTTCAAATTTAATTTCTCCTATTCCTTTGAAATATTCTTTGTCTCCAATGAGTGCCATATTAATTTGTATTTAATAAGTGTGTTAGTTTATTTTTCCATTGTGTATATGCCTTTTCGTAGGCGGTCTTTTCTATCGCAGGTTTGAAACCTGTTACATAGTCATTTTCAATAATTTGTTTTCCAAAAGATTCAAAGTCACCCTTGTAAAGTTGGCAAGCACGTGCAGCACCTATGGCTCCTGTGGTGTCATATATTTCAATTTCATGCCCAATTAAGGTTGCTATAGTATTTGAAAAAATGGAAGACCTGAAAAGATTGTCATTGCCTGCCCGTATTACATTTACCTGTAATTCATCTGATTTCATAATTTCCATGCCATATACAAATGAAAAGGCAATACCTTCTAAAGCTGCTCTACATAAATGAGCTTTAGTGTGAATGTTTAGGTTTAAGTTTGATATTTGTGTTCCAATAGTTTTATTGTCGAGCATTCTTTCAGCACCGTTACCAAACGGATGAATCATAACTTCTTCTGAACCAATGGCCACTGAATTTGCCAAATCATTCATCTCTTGATATGAGGTAACGTTTAAGTTATTCAATAACCAACGATATTGAATACCCGCCCCATTTATACATAATAATTTGCCAATTCGAGGTTGCGAATGTTTATAATTGACATGAGCAAAATTGTTTACTCGTGAACTTTCTTTTACTGATAAATTTTCGGTTATGGCATAAACCACACCTGATGTACCACCAGTTGCGGCTACTTCTCCTGGATTAAAAACATTTAATGATAATGCATTGTTTGGTTGATCACCGGCTCTATACAATATTGGCGTATCTATGTTTAGGCCTGTGGCTATTGCTCCTTCTTGCGAAATTTTACCTTGAACGGAAAACGTATCAACGATATCTGGGACCATCTTTGGATCGATGCCATAATGATCTAAAAACCAATCGGCAATTTGGTTTGTTTTGAAATCCCAAAATATACCTTCTGATAAACCTGAAACTGTTGAGTTAATGGTATTGCTAAGTTTGTAAGCAATATAATCACCAGGCAGCATAAATTTATAAATCTGACTATAAATCTGGGGCTCATTATCTTTTACCCATTTCAATTTTGATGCTGTGAAGTTTCCAGGTGCATTGAGTAAGTGCTCATCACACTTTTCTTTTCCTATATCATTATACGCCTGCTTACCTATTTCAACAGCTCTACTATCACACCAAATTATGGAATCTCTTAGAGGGTTTCCGTTGGTGTTAACGAGCACAAGTCCGTGCATCTGATAAGATATTCCTATGCCTGAAACCTGGTTTTTAGAGATATTATTAGCTGCTAAAAGTTGTTTGGTAGCATTACAAATATGCAACCACCAGTCATTTGGATTTTGTTCGGCCCAGCCGTGACGTAGGGCTTTCATGCTCATTTCAGTACTGGGTTCAGTCACTACATTAATGCTTTTTCCAGATGAGATTTCTACTAAAGCTGCTTTAATAGATGAACTGCCTATATCATAACCAATTGTGTACATATATACGATTTACGAAAACGTTTGCGTAGATGAAGATATTGATTTTGTTTTGATTCGCAAACTATGGTATAAAAAAAGCCCAAATGAATATTCATTTGAGCTTTTATATTTAAAATTTCAATTTTTAATATCCTGGATTTTGAACTAAAGCTGGATTTGCAAGTAGCTGTGCTGCCGGGATCGGAAATAACTTGTATTTATCATTATTAATTGATGCCGGTGCTTTAAACTGCCAATCTCTTGTGTATTGACCAAAACGAATTAAATCGTTTCTTCGCCATGCTTCAGCGTATAATTCACGGCCTCTTTCATCTAATAGATCTTGTTCACTTACAGAACCTAATGGTGAGGCTTGGCGTAAAACTCTTAATTCGTTTACCAAAGCGGTTGGGTCACCACCGCTTCGCATTAAAGCTTCAGCTTTCATTAAATGTGCATCTGCATATCTAAAGAAAATTTCATGACCTCTAAATTCACCAAAACGAGGTGCATATTTCATAACACGTATGCCCGTAGTTTCATCGTTGTTAATGATACTAGGAGAACCTGTGCCATCTAAGAAATCTCTTTTGAATGTTAATGGTGCTCCTGCTCTATCTTCAAGTGGAGTACCATCAAGAGCATATTGCTGACCAATTAAAAATCCGTTTCCTACATTAGAACCAACTTCAAAACCATCTTCATCATTAGTTTGGTCTCTACCAGTAAACGGAATTCCACCTGAAGGTACACCGCCACGTCTTTCTTCTTGCATATCAAGAGGAGTCTCATCTAACTCAACACGGTTGCTGTTTGCATCTCCTTCAAAAAGGTCATAGTATTCGGCAAGAGTACTGAACCCATTCCATCCGCCACCTCCTAAAGAAGTAGAGTTGTAATGTAGCCCATTAAATATTCTATTACCTACACCTGATGCAAGTGACCATACAGTTTCTGTATCTGCAGAATCACGGAAAAGATCAAAATATCCTTCTTGTAATGCATATCCTTCAGCTGCGATTTCGTCAACCAATGATATTACTGCTGCCATATCACTGCTATCGGCACTTCCACCTAAGTAAATATGTTTGTTCAATAATACTTTAGCTTTCAAATACCTTGCTGCTGCTTTGCTCGCTCTTCCATTCGCTTCGCCGCTACCAGCAGTTACGCTTGGCAAGTTTGAAATTGCTGTGTCTATATCAGCAATGATAAAGTCAACAGCTGCTTGACCGGTTAATACCTCTGGTAAGGCAGAAGAAGGTAAAGTAACATCTCTAAACGGAACCTGACCGTAAAAGTCTAAAATTGTCCACATACTCAAAGCTCTAATAAAACTAGCTTCACCGATATTTTCAGTTGAAGGGCTGCTACGAGAGTCTAAAATTTGAGAACAAAGTAATTGATTTCCATTCCACTGGTCCCATACAGCAATAACAAATACGTGTTCAGGTGACCATAAATGTTGGTGTAAACTAGACCATTGTCCATTATCACCCCAGTCAGTACCACGTGTTGGTACGATTGCTGCATCAGCAGTAACTTCCATTAATGCAAAACGGTTTCCTTGATCTCCATATTGACCGTTAAGCCTATTGTACAATTCATCTACGGTAGATGACGGGTCGGCTAAACCTTGAAATCCTGCACTAATTATCGAATCGGTTTCTTCAATCTCCAAATCGGTACAGGAGGTAAGTCCAACAACCAAAAGGAGGCTTGATAAATAAATTTTAAAATGACTTCTTTTCATGATATTCAATTTTTTTTAATTAGAATGATGCGTTTATACCAAAAGTTATCGTTCTAGGGTTAGGGAAACCTGCCCAGTCGATACCTCTTGTTGGTACGCCAGAACCTAAATCACCTGTTGCTACGGTGATCTCAGGATCAAGTCCAGAATAATCTGTAATCAAAAACAAGTTTTGACCAGTTACTGACAATCTAAGCGTTTTAAATGCACCTTCACCAGTAAGTGGTACATTATAACCTAGTGATGCATTTTGAAAACGTACAAAATCTCCTTTTTCAAGATATCTTGTAGAAACATCAGCAGATGTGCCTGGTGCTTCACCACTAGCAACTAAATCTTGTGTTACGTTTCTTGCATTGGTGATAGAACCAGAGGTAAAGAAACCGTTTGCGGTATTGTTGTAAACTGAAAATCCGAATTGACCTGTGAAATAAGCAGAGAAATCAAAGTTCTTCACATTCAAATTTAAAGATAAGCCAGTTGTAATATCTGGTAAAGCATCTTCACCTACAAAAACTTTGTCTTGGAATACATCACCAACACCATCTCCATTTTGATCTACATAAGTTGGCTGACCGGAAGCATCAAGTCCGGCAAATTCGGCCATATAGTACGAGAATAAAGACTGACCTGCTGCAAATCGTTGAGCGAATGCACCCGATAAACCTTGACCGTTAATTGCACCAGTATCAATTATACCTCCAAAATCTTGAACTTCATTTTGGTTATAGGCAATATTGAATGACGTTGAAAAACTAACATCTTCTTGTTGAATCCAATCATAGGCTAAGGCTAATTCAATACCCTGGTTAATAATTGAGGCATCAACATTACCAAATTGGAATGGATCTACAGCTGGCGCTGCTGGTGGAGTTTGAAGTAAAACATCTGTGGTGTTGTCGCGGTATACATCAATACTACCTGTAAAACGATCATTGTTAAATCCAAAATCAAGACCAACATTTAAACTTAAAGTTGGTTCCCATTTCAAATCAGGAACATCAGTTGCAACAATTGCTAAACCATTTTGATTAATAACACCATCATTTTGAATACTATTAATGTTAAATTGACCAAAACGTTGTCTTGCAACGAAGTTACCATAGCCTAGTCCATCTTGATTACCAACAACACCACCACTTAAACGAAGTTTTAAGGTGGATACATTGTCGCCTACGAAATCTTCCTCAACCAATTGCCATGCGAAAGCTCCTGAAGGGAAAATACCATATTGATTTTCAGGTCCGAATCGTGAAGATCCATCAGCTCTAACCGTGGCAGTAAATAAATACTTGCTATTAATTGAATAATTCAGTCTTCCGAAGAAAGATTGTAATTCATCTGTATTATCAAATGCATCTGCAACTAAAGAGCGAACACCTTTGTTAAAAGTAAATGGTGAAGTATCACCAGCAACTACTGTTGGTAATAATCTGTTTACAATAAGTGACGTTGAATTGATGTCATAATAGAATTGTTGGTAGTCTCCACTAATAGATGCTGCTGCTCCGTTTACCGTACTACTTAATTCTTCACCCATTCTATTTAAATCACTTGTACCAAAACCTCTAGCAGCAGAGTTTCTTCCGGTAGTTTTAAAATCTTGGTATGAAAAACCAACTAGAAAATCTAAGTTTGAATTTTCAAATTCTTTAGAATAGTTTAGGGTCGCTTCTAATAATCTATTTTCTCTGTCTAAAGTATTGTAAACCCCAGACCCTATTCCTTCAGAACCTTGAATGTTTTGAACTTTAGAAGAAATCACTGAGATGTTTTCTGCTTCAGATTTATCGTAACCAACATTTACTTTGGCTGTAATTTCAGGGGTTACCTTGTACTCCGCTGAGCCATTTACTAAAATTCTATCGGTTTGCGTTTGATTTTGCGTGTAGCTTAATAAGTTAGCAGGCAAAATTGATGCACCTCCGTCAGTAAAATTAGGACTAGTTGACCATGTTGGGTTTGCTGCATAAGAGGCTCCTAAAATATCACCTCTAAATCCTGCTCCTCCTGTTAAAGGTGCAGTTTCGTCATTTACACGCGAAATTGTTGCAGAAACACCTAAAATAAGTTTGTCATCTAAGAAACGATGTCTGGCGTTAATTCTCCCAGATACACGCTCCATATCTGTTTTTTCAACAACACCAAATTGCTTGCTGTAACCAAAAGTTGCACGAACATTTCCTTTTCCATAATTGTTAGAATAGGAAATATTGTTGTTGGTCGATGCTGTGGTTCGTGTGATATAATCTTGCCAATCTGTATTATTGCCAAAATCCACGGAATTGGCATCACCACCAAATTGTGTAACTGCTGAAAGAAATTGATTGCGATTTAAAAGATCGTAACTGTTAGCTGGTTTTGCAACACTTAAATTGGTTGAGAATTCAATCACACCGCCTTGGCTGCCTTTACCACTCTTCGTGGTAATAATTACAACACCATTCGCACCTCTAGAGCCGTATATGGCAGTGGCTGATGCATCTTTCAAAATACTGATACTTTCAATATCAGACGGATTTAAAAAGTTCAACGGGTTTCTTACTGCGCTAGCACCTAGTCCTGTGTCACCAGAAGGGGCAGTACTTTCTCCAGATAATGGAACACCATCAATAACAAATAAAGGATTGTTGTTAGCACGTACTGACTTAGAACCTCTAATATTAACTGAAATACCGGCACCTGGCTCACCACTCGACTGAGAAATGTTAACACCAGCGGTTTTACCTTGTATTAATTGTTCTGGTGAGGCGATAACACCACCATTAAAATCTTTTGCAGTTACCGAGGCAACTGAACCAGTTGCATCTTTTACTGTAGTAGTACCATAACCGATAACTACAACCTCTTCTAATGCTTCAGCATCTTCTTGCAGGGTAACATTAATTGTAGACTGTGAGTTAACAGCTATTTCTTGGGTTTTAAAGCCCACATAACTAAACACCAAAGTGGCATCGCTTCCAGCTTCGATTGTAAAATTACCATCGAAATCGGTTTGTGTACCCGTAGTAGTTCCTTTCACCACAACACTTGCTCCTGGTAAGGGGCCTTGTGCATCAGAAACGGTTCCGGTTACTTCCTGTGCTTGGGTGAAACTGAAACAGAAAAGTGCTCCAATTACCAACAAGCTTTTAAGCAGCGTAATCTTCATAAATAATTAATTTTAAGTTGAGTTAATTTAATAAGAGAAAAATAAAAGTGTTAAAATATGCAAAAATATCATAGTGTAAAAAGCTGAATTCAAATCAAAAATTACGAAAACGGTTTCGTGTTAATAACTTTCTAACAATGAGGTTTTTTTATTTTCATACATTGCGAATTGTGTAATTCGCAATTTTGTAGTTTAAAAATGAGTGAATTAGCATTTTTATCAAAGATAGGGCTTTTTAAAATCTTCTATTATTTCATATAAATTGATTGGTTTTTTTAACAATTGTTAAAAAATCAATTTTATTGATTGATACCAAATGAAAAGTACTATTTTGCTATAAATGGAAACCTAATAGTATTCTTAATAAGTGAGGAGAAAAATAACACTTAAAGATATTGCACGCGAGCTCGAAGTATCGATTTCTACTGTTTCAAAAGCATTGAAAAATAGTGAAGAGATTGGTAGAGATACAAAAGAAAAAGTTCAGGCTTTTGCAAAATTGTATAACTACAAGCCAAACAACATTGCAATAAGTCTAAAAAATAAACATACACGTAATATTGGTGTTGTAATTCCTGATATCGTACATCATTTTTTTACCACAGTATTTAGAGGAATTGAAAAATATGCAAACAGTAGAGGCTATAATGTTATTGTTTGTGTTTCTGATGATTCCTTTAATAAAGAAGTGATAAATATGGAAATGCTTGCTAATGGAAGTATCGATGGATTTATCTTGTCTTTAGCTGCAGAAACTTTAGATAAGGGTGATTTTAATCATTTGAAACAAATTCGAGAGCAAGGTATTCCGTTGGTGTGTTTTGATCGAACAACAACTGAGGTAGATTGTGATAGGGTTATAATTAATGATACTGATATTTCATTTGAAGTAGTAAAAAAACTGATAGGTGATAATCGCCGTAAGATTGGTTTGGTAACCAACGTTGGTTTTGGCGATGTTAGTGATAAAAGAGAACGGGGCTATAAGAATGCACTTGAAGAAAATGGATTGCCTTTTGATGAGAATTTAGTGCTACGATTAGCATATCATGATGTAGAAGAAGAAGTAATTGCCGAGTTTTTTAAAAGTCGAGAGGTTGATGCAGTGCTGTGTGTCAATGAAATTTTTGCTATTCATTGTTTAGGTATTGTTCAAAATCTTGGTTATTCGGTTCCTGATGATATCGCATTTGTAGGCTTTTCAGACGGAATTTTGTCTAAATTTTCACGACCTACGCTAACTTCAGTTGCTCAACATGGTGATCAAATGGGGCAAATTGCCGCCGAAATTCTTATTGAAAAAATAGAGGCTGAATTAGAAGAAAATGAAATAGAGACCTATCGTACGGAAATTATTCAGGCTACGTTAATAGAAAGAGGGTCTACCAGAAATTAATCAAAAGAACTTATTAAATGAGTAAAACCGGATTTATATTCGATTTAGATGGTGTTATTGTTGACACTGCAAAATATCATTATTTAGCATGGAAAAACCTTGCAGAAGAATTGGGTTTTGAATTTACTAATGAACAAAACGAACTGTTTAAAGGTGTTAGTCGAAAGAGGTGTCTTGAAATTTTACTAGATATTGGTAATGTAAAGGCTACCAAAGAACAGTTCGATCGTTGGATGGTTGAGAAAAATGAGGATTATCTAACCTACATTGAACAAATGGACGAAAGTGAAATATTACCCGATGTGGTACGAGTTTTAACCTTTTTAAAAGAGAGAAACATACCCATCGCCTTAGGCTCGGCAAGTAAGAATGCCAGACCAATACTCGAAAAGGTGAAACTGTTATCATATTTTGATGTGATAGTTGATGGTAATAACGTTACAAAGGCTAAACCAGATCCTGAAGTTTTTTTAATTGCGGCCGAAAGTTTAGGGGTGCCACCAGAAAATTGTGTCGTTTTTGAAGATGCTGTTGCTGGTATTGAAGCGGCCAATAATGCAGAAATGTTGAGCATAGGTATAGGTTCGGCAAAAATATTGTCTAAAGCAAATTTCAATTTTGACAATTTTACAGCAATTGATTCTGATTTTTTACAGCAACTTGTAAATAATTGAAATCTTAAGTAATAGCAAAACACTATAAATAACGAAACAGCTACATGAATCAAGATTATATACAGCCAAATGGTTGGTCTATTATTGAAGAAGGTTTTGATAAAGAACGAGTAAAGTCTTCAGAAAGTTTATTTAGTATCGGTAATGGTGCCATGGGCCAACGGGCTAATTTTGAAGAAGAATATACAGGAGAAACATTTCAAGGAAGCTATATTGCCGGTGTTTACTACCCCGATAAAACCAGAGTAGGTTGGTGGAAAAATGGATACCCAGAATATTTTGCTAAAGTTCTAAATGCTCCTAACTGGATTGGTATTAAAGTATGTGTTGACGGAGAGTCTTTAGATTTAAACACCTGTAAATCTGTAAGTAATTTTCGTCGTGAACTGAATATGAAAGAAGGTTGGTATCAACGTTCATTTACAGCAGTCTTAGAAAATGATGTAAAAGTTGAGGTAAAAACTATTCGATTTTTAAGTTTAACCTTTGATGAGATTGGCGCCATTAAATATCAACTTACACCAATTAACAAAGACGTAGAGGTTACTTTTGAGCCCTATCTTGATAGCGGTATTACCAATGAAGATAGTAATTGGGATGATAAATTTTGGAATACTACCAATGTTGATCTGCAAGAGCATCAAGGTTTCATTGAAGCTTCGACTATGAAAACCAATTTTGCTACATGTACTTTTATGCAGTCACAATTGATTTTAAATGGTGAAAAATTAAATAAGGCACCATCTAAAATTGAAAATGATTTATATATTTCACATAAATACGCCCAAAAGGTAAAACAAAAGCAATGTATTGAATTACAAAAATTTGGGGGTTATACGGTTGATAGAAACCACCATAAATCTGATTTAATTAAAGCAGCGAAGAAGGTACTAGATCAAGTCATTGAACTAGATTTTGACAACCTTTTAGTAAAACAAAAAGAAGATTGGGCTTCTATTTGGGAAATGAGTGATATCACCATAGAAGGTGATGTTAAAGCGCAACAGGGTATTCGCTTTAATATTTTTCAATTAAACCAAACGTACTTAGGTAAAGATTCTCGATTGAATATTGGACCAAAAGGCTTCACCGGTGAAAAATACGGAGGCAGTACTTATTGGGATACTGAGGCCTATTGTATTCCTTTTTACATGGCCACAAAAGATCAAAAGGTGGCTCGAAATTTATTAGAATATCGGTATAATCATCTGGAAAAAGCAATAGAAAATGCAGAAAAGCTTGGTTTTTCAAACGGAGCTGCTTTGTACCCAATGGTAACCATGAATGGCGAAGAATGCCATAATGAATGGGAGATTACCTTTGAAGAGATTCATAGAAATGGCGCAATCGCTTTTGCCATTTACAATTATTTTCGCTACACTGGTGACTACTCGTATATTCCTGAAATGGGTCTTGAAGTTTTAATAGGAATAGCGCGGTTTTGGCATCAAAGGGCAACATTTTCAGAAAATAAGAAAAAATATGTCATTTTAGGAGTTACCGGTCCGAATGAATATGAAAATAACGTAAATAATAATTGGTACACAAACTACTTGGCCAAATGGTGTATAAATTATACCCTTGAACAATTACAAAAGGTCGCTGATGGTTATCCTGATGATTATGACCGTATTATTGGTGTAACTCATTTAAATGACAGAGAAACAGAAAGTTGGGAGGAAGTTTCCAAACAGATGTATTTTCCATTTTCAAAAGAACATGATGTTTTTCTTCAACAAGACGGATTCTTAGACAAAGAATTAATAACGGTTGCAGATTTACCAAAGGCGCAACGACCAATTAATCAAAAATGGAGTTGGGATCGTATTTTACGTTCTCCATATATTAAACAAGCTGATATTTTACAAGGGTTTTATCTTTTTGAAGACCAGTTTACAACAGAAGAATTAGAGAAGCATTTTGATTTTTATGAACCTTTTACCGTTCATGAATCTTCTTTGTCTCCCTGTGTACATAGTATTCAAGCAGCCAAATTAAACAGAATGAAGCAGGCTTATACCTTCTATTTGCGAACATCAAGATTAGATTTAGATGATTACAATAAAGAAGTTGAAGAAGGCTTACATATCACCTCTATGGCTGGTACCTGGATGAGTATTGTAGAAGGTTTTGGCGGTATGCGGGTTATTGAAGATAAACTCTCTTTTGCGCCTCGTATTCCGAAAGAATGGGATTCGTATTCTTTTAAAATTAATTTTAGAAAACGTATTTTGAAAGTAACCGTTACTAATTCTAATACCTTATTTGAATTACAAGGTGGGCAACAAGATATGTCTATTCGTGTTAACGAGCAACGTGTGGTGTTAACTCCTAATAAAGAATTAGCAGTTTAGTAAGGTTCATAAATGAAAAGTTCTAAACTACTATTTTTTTTAATTGTAACACTTTTGAGTTGCAAGCCAGATAAAGAAGCTAAAGAAGTTATGACTAGGGAGTTGAAAACATATAAAAAAGCAGTAATTTATCAAGTGTTTCCGAGACTTTTTGGAAATACCAACACCACCAATAAACCTTGGGGTACTATTGAAGAAAATGGTGTTGGTAAATTTTCTGATTTTTCAATAAAGGCACTTGAAGAAATTAAAAACTTAGGTGTCACGCATATTTGGTATACCGGTGTTCCGCATCATGGTGTCATAACAGATTATTCTAAATACGGAATATCAAATGATGATCCTGATATTTTTAAAGGTAGGGCTGGTTCACCTTATGCGGTAAAAGATTATTATAATGTAAATCCTGATTTAGCTGATGACCCTGCAAAGCGATTAGAAGAATTCAAAGCGTTAATCGATCGTACACATAAAGTTGGAATGAAATTGTTGATTGATATTGTTCCTAATCATGTGGCACGAAATTATGAGGGAAAGTCAACTCCATCGGGTTATGAGCCTTTTGGAGCATCTGACGATACTTCTGTTGAATACGCGAAACATAACAACTTTTATTACGTAGTTGGTGAAGCATTTCAAATTCCTAATTGGGAAAATGGATATAGACCTTTAGGTGGCGAAGATCATGAAATGGCTGATGGAAAATTCACCGAAATTCCAGCAAAATGGACAGGTAATGGCTCTCGTTCACCACAGCCTAATATGAATGATTGGTATGAAACTGTAAAAATTAATTATGGTGTTCGGCCAGACGGTTCTTATGATTTTGATAGGCTGCCAAACGACTATGACTCGAAATCTTTTAAAGAACATTTTGAATTTTGGTCAGATAAAGAAGTGCCAAATTCTTGGGTAAAATTCAAAGATGTGGCACTGTATTGGCTTGCTTTAGGAGTAGACGGGTTTCGATTTGATATGGCTGAAATGGTTCCTGTAGAATTTTGGAGTTATATGAATTCGAGCATTAAAATGAAGAATCAAGAAGCCATGATAGTTGCAGAGGTATATCAACCACAACTATATCGAGATTATATTCAGAAGGGTAAAATGGATTACTTATATGATAAAGTTGAGCTTTATGATAGTCTAAAACATATTATGCAAGGTCACGGGTGGACCGACCATATACCAAAGGTTCAAGAGGGTTTAGCAGATATTGAACACCACATGTTACATTTTTTAGAAAATCATGATGAACAACGAATTGCAAGTCCAGATTTTGCAGGAGATGCTTTAAAAGGAAAACCTGCAATGGTTGTGTCGGCGACTTTAAGCACTTCTCCTACTATGATTTACTTTGGGCAGGAGTTTGGTGAACCTGCCACAGAAAATGCAGGGTTTGGTTCTCCCACCCGCACCTCCATATTTGATTATATTGGGGTACCCAGTCATCAACGATGGGTTAATGATAAAAAATATGATGGTGGTCAACTGCGTGATGATGAACGTGAATTGAGAGATTTTTATCAACGACTTTTAAATTTTACAATTAATAGTGAAGGTTTAATGGGCAACTATCAAGACATTCATTATTATAATAAAGACCATACTGAAGGCTATGATCATAGGGTTTTGTCTTTCGTTCGTTGGAGTGAAAATCAAAAACTAATTATCGTGTCAAACTTTCAAGCCGATGATAGTCGGGTTTTCGAATTGAAGGTTCCAGCTGAGATTATTTCTAAATGGAAAATGACGAATGCAGCATATAAGGTAACCGATGCTTTATACCAAAATGTAAGTCAATTACACATCGAAGACGGAATTGGTAAAATACAAGTAACCTTAAATCCGCTAGAATCTTTTATTTTTGAAGTAGAAGAATAAAAAATTATGAAACGTTTTGCTAAAGTTCTATCTATACTAATAATTTTAGGCGTATCAAGTTGTATGGAGTATGAGAAACCATTAGTTATTGGTCATAGAGGTGCTATGGGGCACGAGACAGAAAATACCCTTGCTTCAATTCAAAAAGCAATTGATTTAGGTGTTGATATGATTGAAATTGATGTTTTTAATGTGAAAACAGGCGAAACTGTTGTATTTCATGATGAAACATTAGACCGACTGAGTAATGCCGGTGGAGCCATAGAAGATTGGAGTTATTTTGAATTGAGAAAAGTAATTCTAGAGGGAGGTCATAGAATTCCTAAGCTGCAAGATGTTCTCAAACTTATAGATCATAAAGTCAAATTAAATATAGAACTAAAAGGAAAAAATACGTCTGATAGGGTCAACTTTATTACGAATTACTACATTGAAAATCACGGTTGGAAGCTTGATGATTTTTTGATTTCAAGTTTTAATTGGGATGAGCTTCGTGCTATGAGAAAGATCAATAGTAACATTCCCATAGCAATTTTAACCGAGGCTGATCCTCTAGAAGCCATACCAATCGGTAAAGAATTAAATGCGGTTGCCATAAACCCAAATTTCAAGCTTTTAAATGCAGAGAATAATTTGAAACTAAAAGAAGCGGGTTTTAAAATTTATCCGTGGACGGTCAATGAGCCCAATGATATTTTACAAATGAAACGTTTTGGAGTTAATGGCATTATAACCAACTATCCTGAACGTGTACGTAAATGATTGATTATGATGTTTTAATTGTTGGCGGTGGCGCCTCTGGCTTTTACGCTGCAATTCACATCGCTGAGGCGAATCCAACCTATAAAATTGCTATTCTTGAGCGCGGTAAAGAGGTGCTTTCAAAAGTTAAAGTTTCAGGTGGAGGTCGATGTAATGTCACTCATGCAGAATTTGATCCAAGTGAGTTGGTTAAGAACTACCCAAGGGGAGAAAAAGAACTTTTAGGCCCTTTTCATACCTATTGCTCAGGTGATACGGTAGCTTTTTTCGAAGAGCGAGGTATTCCCTTAAAAATAGAAGAAGATGGAAGAATGTTTCCTTTTTCAAATTCTTCACAAACGATAATCGACCTGTTTGTTAGAGAAGTAGAACGTTTAAATATTCAAGTACTAAAACATAGTACTGTTGTTGAAATTAATGAAATAGCAAACGATTCAAATAAATTCTGGGAGGTTGTCTCTATAAAAAAGTCTTATCGCTGTAAAAAGCTATTAATTGCTAGTGGTAGTAGTCCTAAAATTTGGAGAATGGTCAGTAAATTGGGCCATACTATAGAACCTCCGGTTCCTTCTTTGTTCACCTTTAATATTAAAGACCAACGCATTAGTGGTATACCAGGTTTAAGTACAGATGCGACGGTTGAAGTTTTACCACAAAGAACATTTCAACCTAAAATAACAATTAAATTAACCAGTAAAGTTTCTGAAAAAGTTCTTTTAACATCAGAAGGGCCGATATTAATCACCCATTGGGGCATGAGCGGACCAGCTATTTTAAAACTATCAGCTTGGGGTGCAAAATTACTGAATGAATGTGATTATAATTTTAGAATACGTGTCAATTGGCTGCCAGACTATCATATGGAAGCTGTGATAAATCTACTTTTTGAAATTAAAGATGTTGAGGCAAAACGAACAATTCTACGAACCAAAGCTGTAGATATTCCACGCCGTTTATGGACTAATTTGGTAAGGGCTTCTGGCATATCGGAAGATTTGAAATGGGCAGACGCTACTAAAATTCAATTGGAAAATTTAGCAAATCAGCTTACCAGATGTGAATTTAATGTAACCGGTAAGAGTACTTTTAAAGAAGAATTTGTAACTGCAGGCGGTGTTGCATTGAATGAAATAAACTTTAAAACTTTTGAAAGTAAAATTCACCAAAATCTGTTTTTTGCTGGTGAAGTAATCAATGTTGATGCAATAACAGGAGGCTTTAACTTTCAAAATGCTTGGACGAGCGGGTATATAGCCGCTCAAGGAATTGCCAAAATAAAGTAACATGAATACATATATTGCATTACTAAGAGGTATCAATGTAGGCGGGCATAAGAAAATAAAGATGGCCGAACTTCGAGAAATGTTACAACAAATTGGTCTTAATGATGTCGCGACCTATATTCAAAGCGGAAATATAGTTTTTAAATCAGAAGAAGTTTCCGTTGAAAAGTTAGAAGCTCAAATCAAAAAAGGCATATTAGATAGGTTCAATTTTGAGGTTCCTGTGTTGTTATTTACAAATCCTGATTTTGTAAGATTATTAGAAACGAGTCCTTTTAAAGATCAAGAAGCTTTAGAAGCTAATCGCATTTACTATACTTTGTTCAAAGGTGCTGTAATTGATGATTACATAGCTGCGATTAAACCAGAAGACTATCCAAACGAAAGTTTTAAGATTGAAAAAAATTGTGTTTATCTAAACTGTAAATTGGGTGCAGGCAAAGCAAAGTTGAACAACAGTATTCTTGAGAAAAAATTGAGGATTATCGCAACAACAAGAAACCATAGAACCATGTGTACATTATTGGAGCTTTCTTGTTGATTAACTTTGGTTTTATGTTGCATGATTTTCTAACCCCTTAAAACATATCTTTGCAGAAATTCAGAATGCTATGACTGAAAACGAATTTATTCCTACCAGATATACAGCTAAAATAGAATCAGGAACGGTTACCTATCGATCTCCAAGTAACATTGCATTAGTTAAATATTGGGGCAAACGTGAGATTCAGATTCCAGAAAACCCATCAATTAGTTTTACATTAAATGCTTGTGCAACAACGACTACCGTTACTTTTCGAGCAAAGAAAAATACAAGTGACTCATTCTCATTCGATTTTTTGTTTGAAGGCCAACCCAAGAATTCATTTAAACCTAAGATTTTGGTTTTTATGCAACGCATTGAAAAATACCTGCCATTTTTAAAGGAATATCATTTTACAATAGCTAGTAATAATTCGTTTCCTCATAGCAGTGGTATTGCTTCTTCAGCAAGCGGTATGTCGGCTTTAGCTCTCTGTTTTATGGATATCGAGAAACGACTTAATCCTAATATGACGGAAAGCTATTTTACAATGAAGGCCTCGTTTTTAGCGCGATTGGGCTCAGGTAGCGCTTGTAGAAGTATTGAAGGAGATCTTGTTCAATGGGGAGAACATCAAGGTACCACAGGTAGTTCAGATTTATACGGAATTAAATATCCATATAAAGTGCATGAAGTTTTCCGTAATTATCACGATACCATTTTGTTGATCGACAAAGGAGAGAAACAAGTGAGTAGTACGCTCGGTCATGATTTAATGCATAGTAATGTATACGCCGAAACCCGATTTAATCAAGCTCATGAAAATTTAAGTAAACTCAAAACTGTTTTTGCTATAGGAGATTTAAAATCATTTATTACCATTGTAGAAAGCGAAGCTTTAACGCTGCACGCCATGATGATGACTAGCATTCCGTATTTTGTTCTAATGAAGCCTAAAACATTAGAGGTAATTAATGAAATATGGGCTTTTAGAGAAAGTTCAAAATCGAATATATGTTTTACATTAGATGCAGGTGCGAATGTACATGTGCTATATCCTGAAAAAGAAAAAGATATCATTTATCCTTTCATTAAAGAGAAGTTAGTGCCTTATTGTCAGAATGGAGCACATATTACCGACCGAATAGGGTTTGGAGCAAAAAAAGGTGTGCTTTAAATACCTAAAGTACTATGAATACGTTAGTTATTTGTCAATTTTGGTTTGATTTGAGCTAAAAATCATTTCAAAAAACTATGGTTTGCTTATCTTTGGAGCCAAATGTTTAATTTAATTATTAAAGCGTTAAACATTTTAAATAATTAGTGTTATTTTAGAAATATGAAAGGTCCTTTATTTTATTCAAAAATCTTGCTTTTCGGAGAGTATGGTATTATTAAAGATTCAAAGGGTTTATCCATTCCTTATAATTTTTTTAAAGGAGCTTTGAAAACTGATAAAAGTAACTCCAAAGAAGCCGAAGAATCGAACGGACATTTAAAAAATTTCGTTATTCATTTGAAAGAGGTTGTAGCTAAAAACCCAAGCTTAGTTTCTTTTAATTTTGATGTTCTACAAAAAGATGTCGATAACGGAATGTACTTTGATAGCTCTATTCCCCAAGGATATGGGGTTGGTAGTAGTGGCGCTTTGGTGGCAGCTATTTATGATCAGTATGCGAATGATAAGATTACTGTTCTCGAAAATTTGACTCGCGATAAATTATTAACTCTGAAGAAGATTTTTGGAGAAATGGAGTCTTTTTTTCATGGCAAATCTTCAGGTTTAGATCCTTTGAATAGTTATTTAAGCCTTCCAATTTTAATAAATTCACAAGACAATATAGAATCAACGAGTATACCAAGTCAAAATATTGCTGGTAAAGGAGCTGTTTTTTTATTAGACAGTGGTTCAACAGGTGAAACCGCACCAATGGTTCAAATATTCATGGAGAAAATGAAAAATGAAGGTTTTCGCTCTATGTTAAAAGATCAGTTTATCAAGCACACTGATGCATGTGTTGAAGATTTTGTAAATGGAAATGTAAAATCACTTTTTGGTAATCTAAAACAACTGTCTCATGTTGTTCTTGATAATTTTAAGCCAATGATTCCTGCAAAATTTCATGCACTTTGGAAACAAGGTATTGAAACTAATGATTACTATCTGAAACTCTGTGGTTCTGGTGGTGGTGGTTATATTTTAGGTTTTACTCAAGACTTTGACAAAGCTAAAACTGCATTAAAAGATTATCAATTAGAGGTAGTCTACAACTTCTAGCATAATATTTTACATAATGCTAAGTAGAAAACACAAACTCTTACTTTTAAAGTTATTGAGTCTGTTTTCAGTAGTACGGGGTTATAACATTCTTATGATTGTTTTAGCTCAATATTTGGCCTCCATATATATTTTAGCACCCAATTTACCACTGCGAAAAGTCATATTTGACCTAAATCTTTTTTTTATTGTTCTTGCATCAGCTCTCGTAATTGCAAGCGGTTACATTATTAATAATTTTTACGATGCAGAAAAAGACTTAATCAATAAGCCTAAAAAAAGTATGTTAGATCGGTTGGTGAATCAACGTTTCAAATTAACAACTTATTTCATTTTAAATTTTTTAGCGGTAATTGCTGCGAGTTATGTGTCATTCAGAGCGGTTTTCTTTTTTTCAGCTTACATCTTTGGCATTTGGTTCTATTCGCATAAATTAAAAAGAGTACCCTTTTTAGGTAATTTTGTTTCAGCGACCTTAGCTATAGCCCCATTCTTTGCTGTATTCGTATATTATAAGAATTTTGAAGCTGTCATTTTTGTTCATGCAATGTTCTTATTTGTTTTGATTTTGGCTCGTGAAATGATTAAAGATTTGGAAAATATAAAAGGTGATATTGCTCAAAATTATAAAACAATTCCTATTATTTACGGACCTCATATCTCTAAAATTTGTATTGCTCTACTAATTTTCATTTCTTTAATTCCATCGTTGTTATTAATACTAAAATTTGATGTGGGCTTAATGAACTATTACTTTGCAGCTTGCATGGTACTTTTGATTTCCTTTCTTTATTTACTCTATAGATCTTATAAAAAAAAGCATTATGTTTGGTTACATAATATTCTAAAATTTATAATTGTTAGTGGAGTTCTCAGCATATTATTCATAGATATTGATTTGGTGTTGAATAGAATTTTGTAAGTGTAATTCTTGCCCACGACTTATTAAAAAATAGACCAAATCATGAAAAATTTACTACAAGTGGCGCTGGCGCAAATAGCACCAGTTTGGCTAAATAAAACAGCAACAATTGAAAAAATCGAAACCACTATTGAGTTAGCTGGTAAAGAAGGTGCTGAACTTGTTGTTTTTGGTGAAGCATTATTGCCTGGGTACCCATTTTGGTTAGCTTTAACCGATGGTGCCGCTTGGGACAAAAAAGTAAATAAAGAGCTTCATGCGCATTATGTTAGAAATTCTATTCAAATTGAAGCAGGCGAATTAGATACCATTTGCAAAATGGCAAGAAAAAATAGAATTGCTGTTTATTTGGGTATTATGGAGCGTGCAAAAAACAGGGGAGGTCATAGTATCTACGCTTCTTTAGTATATATTAACCAAGAAGGAGAAATTAAATCAGTTCATCGAAAATTACAACCTACCTATGATGAAAGACTCACATGGGCGCCCGGAGATGGTAATGGTTTACAAGTGCATTCTTTAAAACAATTTACAGTTGGTGGATTGAATTGTTGGGAAAACTGGATGCCGTTACCTCGTACAGCATTATATGGTCAGGGTGAAAATTTACATATTGCAGTGTGGCCTGGTAGTGATTTCAATACCAAAGATATTACCCGCTTTATTGCTCGTGAATCAAGAAGTTATGTGATTTCAGTTTCATCGTTAATGAGTAAAACCGATTTTCCGAAAGAAACCCCACATTTAGATGCCATTCTTTCTAAAGCACCAGATGTTTTAGCAAATGGAGGATCTTGTATTGCAGGGCCTGATGGAGAATGGATAGTTGAACCTGTAATAAATGAAGAAGGGTTAATATATCAAGAACTTGATTTTAATAGGGTTTATGAAGAACGGCAGAATTTTGATCCAGTTGGGCATTATTCGAGGCCTGATGTAACTAGACTTATAGTAAACCGTGATAGGCAATCTACCGTTGAATTTGAGTAAGTTTCTTTTTGTTAGCCATTAACTAATAACGAGGTAACCTTTTATTTAAAACTTAATCATTGGGTTCTAAATGTAGCCGTATTGCTCAATTATCTTTTGGGGTAAATTGGTTTTAGCCTATTGATTGTATTTTATTAAATTGAAACTGAGGTTTTGGGTAAAATAATTGATATACCTTTGCATTTAAATTAGAAGGATGAGCAGGTCAGATTCAAATAACGGCAATAAAAAGTCAGGAAGACAGGGAGGTACTTTTCGCAAGAAAAGTTATGCAAGAGGTAATTCGCCTATAAAGAAAAAAAATGAACCCAAGAAAGTCTCAAATCCGAATGAAATGCGACTGAACCGTTATGTTGCTAATTCTGGTGTTTGTTCACGACGTGAAGCTGATATTTATATTGCAGCAGGTAATGTGACTGTTAACGGAAAGCCTATTTCTGAAATGGGTTATAAGGTGAAGTTAACAGACGACGTTCGGTTTGATGGTCGTCGGTTAAACCCTATAAAAAGAGAATACGTACTTTTAAATAAGCCCAAAGATTTTGTGACTTCTGGTAGAGATGAACGGGGTAGAAGAACAGCGACTAGTCTGGTAGCTGGCGCTTCAAAATCTGAATTAATAGCTGTAGACAAATTAGATAAAAGTACGACGGGTCTCATGATATTCACCAATGATGGAGAATTAGCGAAAAGACTAGCAAGACCTAAAAATGGTCTGCGAAAAATATTTCATGTGACCTTAACGAAAGAATTACGAAGTGCTGATTTAAAACGGATTAAAGAAGGAATAACCGTTGACGATCATGTGGTGCGCATTCAAGATATTAGCTTTGTAGAAAAGGCACCAAAAAATGAAGTAGGTATTGAAATATATAGTTCAAGAAATAATATTATTAAACGCTTATTTGAAGAGCTCGATTATGAGGTAACCAAACTTGATAGGGTAGTGTACGCTTCGCTTACAAAGAAAGACCTTCCGAGGGGGCATTGGCGTTATCTCACTGAACAAGAAGTAATTAATCTAGGAATGATTAAATAAAAAAACCGGCAAAAAGCCGGTTTTTTTTGGTTTATATTCGGCAGTAATAATACATATTAGAAAGTTATGCTATAAGGCTAAACCTTACCCGTAATCGCAGCTATAAAACCAATGATAAATAATAGCATACATAGGCCGATAGCTATAACATAAATCGGTATTAATTGTGATTTTTTTTGGGTTGCATCATTGAAATATTGATGTAAAAAAGGTATGGCCAATACGGTGCCAAAAACCAAGATTAATGTATACGGAATAGCCTTTATAAAGGTGGCAGGCTTGCCATTACGAGTAGCAAATGTAGCGCGTGCAGCATAATGACAAATAATAGGATAAGCGATTAAAATTCCGATGGAGTTTACAAACTCTCTTGGGGCGTTAAACAAATAATCGTACGAATCAGATAATTTCAAATTAGCAGTTAAGGATTCAACAATGGCTTCAAACACATTGAACAATATAAAGAAGATAAAAATGGCAAAAGCAATTTGAAACCATTTTAATTTCAGGCCTAACTGAGATTCACTGGTTTGAAGAACTACACTGCGTAACCAGAATATCCAAAGAAAAACAATTAAAAGAATGGCTGCTAAATATAGTGCGCCACTTACGCTTGAAAATAAGGTGGATTTTTCGAAATAGGATTTGAAACCTATACTTACAATGATTTGAACAATAAATAATAGTACGGGTACTATTAGCAAATAAATTGCCAACTTTTTTGGAGAAAGATTGATAATAAAATTTGCATTTCTATACATTAGATATTGCTTCTTATATATTTACATTATAAACGGTTATTCTTACCTAATCTTTGGCATAACCTTTTCCAAAACGACAACTAAGCATAATACCATGTGTATTTCCTAAAGGAGAATCTTTTAGCGCCATATTGTAGTGATATATTAAACGAAGGTTTTTAATTAGGTAAATTCCTGCTAATAGGTTTACAGATGAACTAGTGCGGTAACCGGCACCTAATTCAAATCGGTTTCTATAGCTAATGGCAATATTCGTATCGATCTGTAACGGCGCCCCTTTTTCGCTTTTTATTAAAACACTCGGTTTTAACATGAAATCTTCAAAGCGGTTATTGTAAAAACGATATCCGAAATAACCATAAACGGGACTGTTAAGTTCTAAATTTTCATCATTTGCCAATCGGTCTCCTAAGATATTTGGAGATGAAATTCCCGCATAGAATCGGGCGTGATTAAAAAGAAAGCCGACTCCCACCGTTGGTATTGTTGCATTGATATTTTGACTAAAGTTAGGGTCATCCATAATGCCAAGTTCTAATAAGTTATCTTGATATTGCTGAATACCTGCTGTGATTCCAAACGAAAGGGTACCTGGTTGATATATTTGCCAATATGGTCGATTGTCTTTAAAATCAAAGAAAATTTTATAAGAATAAGCAGCAAAAGCACTGGTTGAAGTAGTTACACCAATTTCATCTCTAATTACTCCTGCTCCTAAACCTACCTTACCATCATTCAACGGGGTATGAAAACTAAGACTGAAGTTTTTAGGACTTCCTTCAAAGGAACTAAATCCCGTATTCGTAGCTGTAGCTTCTGTTGTGGGAAGTAGTCCTGCGTAGGCCGAATTTATTATAAACGGATTGTAATTGTATTCAGGAAATGCAGCTGTTTGCTGTGCAAAAGCCGTATTGTAAGACAAGAAAGACAGCAAAACACCTAGTGCTAGCGTGCCAAATTTTTGGTTTAATTTCATTGGATTAACGCTTTATTACTAAGAATCCTTTGGTTTTTCTAAGAATGGTTTCTCCTTCAATTTGAATATCAAAGAAGTAGGTTCCGGCAGGTAATATACCGGCACCCATTTTGGTTTTTAAATTGGCTTCACCACGGAATACCGATGAGCTATTATCATAATTTTCGGTGGTGAAAACAGCGTCACCCCATCGGTTGTAAATGGTTACTATATTTTCTGGATAGTAGTGAATGTTTTCGATATGCCAATATTCGTTTATACCGTCTCCGTCAGGTGAGAACCCATATTCCGTTTCATCTTCAGGAATAAGTGTGGTAAATACCTGTGCTTCACAAGAGGTTGCATCTCCTTTAATATTATATGGAATGATCGTAACATAAATTTCTGTACCAAATGGATATTCTTGACTTGGGGTATAACTCGTACTTGTACCCATGTCTTGATTATTCAAAAGTTCAGTTCCACCTGGGGTTGTTCCTATAGATAGCCTATAACCATCTGTTTTTTCTACTTCTTCCCATGAAATACTACTTTCTAAGGGAATATCTTCCTCACCATTATACGGACTAGCCAGTTGCGAACAGGTAGGTATAATTACTTCTGTTTCAAAACTTTCAGAAGTACAACCAACGGCATCACCAGAAGTATTATATGGCGTAATAGTTATATAAATTAGAGTTTCAGAAGGCAAATCTTCTGCAAATGTATAACTGGTTAACGAAGCTACATCTTCGTTATTGACAATGTCATTTCCGCCCACTGAGGTACCAACGGATATACGATATCCATCAGCATCTAAACTCGCGTTCCAAGAAATATCAGTCATCACAGAAACATCAATAGCATTGTTCAATGGTGCTGCTAAAGTAGTGCACGGTGGAATTGGTCTGATTGTAAAACTTTCCGAAGTACAACCAATAGCGTCTCCTACTTCATTGTATGGTGTAATGGTTACGGTGACAACTTCTCCTTGATCAAAATCATTTGGAAAGGTGTATGAAGTTCCACTTACATCAAAATCAGTAACATCATTAGTAGTGGTATTGCTTCCTGATATGGTCAATTTATAACCATCTGCATCAGCGATGGCTGCCCAGGTTAACTCGCTCACTTCGGCAACAACAGCATCATTTAATGGAGCTGTTAAATTGGTGCAAAGCGGTACAGACTTAATGGTAAAACTTTCAGATGTACAACCAACGGCGGCACCAACTTCATTATAAGGTGTTACTGTTACCGTTACAACTTCGCTTTCTTGAAAATCATTTGGAAAATCATAAGATGTGGCAGCGTTTACATCTAAATCTGTTACGTTGTTTAATGTACTGTTACTTGCTGTTACTGTAATTCTATAACCATTTGCGTCGTCGATTGGTGTCCATGAAATATCGGTATCAATCGCAACATCTATCTCACCGTCAGTAGGTTGGGTTAAATTGGTACATAATGGTATTGATTTGATTGTAAAACTCTCAGAAGAACAGCCAATTGCGTCTCCAACTTCATTGTAAGGAACCAACGTAATAGTTACCGTTTCACCTTGTTCAAAATCATTCGCAAAGTTGTAATTCGTTCCGGTAGAAAGTACTAAATCAGTCACGTTGTTTGCTGTACTACTACTGGCGGAAACAGTCAGTTTATACCCGTTTGCTTCAGCTACTGCAGCCCATTCTATACTAGTGTCAACAGGAACATCAATAGCGCCATCGGCAGGTAAAATTAAATTAGTACAAGAGGGTACTGGTTTTATGGTAAAACTTTCAGAAGTACAAGCGATAGCATCGCCAATTTCATTATAAGGGGTTATGGTTACCGTTACCGTTTCACCTTGTTCAAAATCATTTGTAAAGTTGTACGACGTTGCGGTTGTATCAAAGTCCGTTAAGTTGTTAATATTACTGCTGCTTCCCGTAACAGTAACTTTGTAACCTGTTGCTTCAGCAATCGCATTCCAACTGACATTTGTGTTGACAGGAACATCAACTGCACCATTTGTTGGGCTGCTTAACGTGGTACACGTTGGTACTGGTTTAATCGTAAAACTTTCAGAAGTACAACTTATCGCATCACCCTGATCATTGTAAGGCGTGATAGTAACCGTTACTGTCTCCCCCTGTTCAAAGTTGTTGGTGAAATTATAAGTCGTAGCGGTAGTATCATAATCAGTTATGTTGTTAGCTGTACTACTGCTCGCTAAAACAGTTATTTTGTAGCCATCTGCACCCGCACTTGCATTCCATGCTATACTGGTGTCTACTGCAACATCAATGGCTCCGTTTGCAGGAGTTGCCAAAGTGGTACATGCTGGTACCGGTGGTGGAATAATTGTAAAACTTTCTGAAGTACACCCAATGGCATCTCCTGTGGCGTTGTAAGGAATAATCGTTACAGTTACCGTTTCTCCTCTTTCAAAGTCATTTGCAAAGGCGTATGTTGTTCCTGCAGTAACATCAAAATCGGTGATATTATTTGCAGTACTACTACTTGCGGTAACGGTTAATTTGTATCCATCGGTATTACTACTTGCATTCCATTCAATATAGGTGTCTACTGCAATATTTGTAGCACCGTTTGCAGGAGTAAGTAATGTTGTGCAAATAGGTACCCCGTCAGTAGTAAAGCTTTCTTCATTACAGCTAATAGCATCACCATTGTCATTATAAGGTGTGACAGTTACATAAATTACGGTGCTTTCTGGTAAATCAGCTGCGAGATCGTGAATTAGAATATCGCCAACATCGCCAGAATAAATATCAGAACTGCCTGAAGAAGTTCCTACTGATAACTTGTACCCCGTAGCTGAAGATATTTCAGACCATGTTAAATTGGTATTCGGGGCAACCGCAGTTGCTCCATCTAATGGTGCTGATAAACTGGTGCATGACGGCGGACTCGTAGAATCACCTGTTGTAAAGGTTTCTTCTATACAGCCTGTTGCATCACCCTCTGCATTATATGGAATAATAGTTACAAAATGTAATCTACCTTCTTGTAAATCTCCAGGAATATTGTAGGTGGTAAAATTACCGACATCAATATTGTTTACTACTTCAATACCACCAGAAGTGGTTCCGACAACTACTAAATAACCAGTAGCGTTAGATACTGCTGTCCAACTTAATTGCGTATCAATAGGTACGTCAGTTGCACCATTCAATGGAGTTGTTAAATTGGTACATGTTGGTGGTACAGGAATTATTTCTGTATGGAAGCTTTCTTCGGTACAACTTGTGGCATCACCCTCATCGTTGTAAGGAATAATAGTCACGAAAATATCACTGTCTTCAGGTAGGTCAGCCGTAAAATCATAGGTGTTTACATTTCCAACATCTTCTGCATTTAAGATGTCATTGGCACCGGTAGATGTTCCTACAGTCAAACGATAGCCGTCAGCATTAGAAATTGCATTCCAACTCAAATCAGTACTTACTACCACATCAGTTGCACCGTTTAACGGCTCAATTAAGGTGGTACAATCTGGAATTGTTGCAGGAGTGTTTGAAATGGTAAAACTTTCTTCTGTGCATGGCCCAACAGCATCACCTTCATCGTTGAAAGGAACTATGGTTACATATACAATATCTCCCGTATTAAAATCTGCTGCAAACTCATAGGAAGTTTCATTGGTAATTGTTAGGTTGTTTACAACATCATTGCCTCCAGCAGTTGTACCAACGGTTAAACGATATCCTTGTGCGAACAGAGCAGCATCCCAAGTAATATTTGTATTTACAGGAACATCAGTATCTCCGTTTAAAGGAGAGGCTAATTGTGTACATTCAGGTATAGGACAATCTCGCACATCTAGACTAAAGGTCCATCCAAAATTGTCTATCATTGATTGTCTTTCTTCTTGGGCATCACAATAAGGCAATCCTTCGGCACCTAGTGTTATTCCACTAGTTATTGTCTGTTCAGACCAAGCAATTAGGGTATTGTCATAGTTTTCTCGAATCAGGGCAGTATTGTCTAACATGTCACGCATATCATTAACTCCACTAATATCCCAATCTCCTAAATATTGGTCTAAGGCTGTTGCATTATAAAAAGTAGAACGCATACTTACATTGCCTAAAATCCACTGATCCATAGGTTGATTATATGCCGTAGCTTCATTAAACATGTAGCCCATATCACCTACGTTACTTACTCGCCAACTGTTGATACTTTGGTTAAAATCGGTGGCCCCACTAAACATTTGATACATTGTGGTGACTCCTCTCACATTCCAATTGTCTATATTTTCATTAAAAGATGTTGCATTTTTGAACATTTCTGACATGGTTTGAACCGATGCAACATTCCAAGAATTCATGGTTTGATTGTATGCCGTAGCATCTTCAAACATTGATTTCATGGTAGTGACAAAAGAAACATTCCAAGGGTCAATATTTTGATTGAAAACCGTAGCACCGTTAAACATTTCTTCCATAGTTAGTGCTTCTCCAGTATTCCAATTTGATAATGGTTCATTGAACGCAGATGCATTTTTAAACATTGCTTCAAAATTGGTAACAACAGAAGTGTTCCAATTATTCAAAGGTTGATTGAAAACGATAGCGTCTTCAAACATTGATTCCATTTGGGTAACTGAACTTACGTTCCATGTATTGATGGGTTGGTTAAAAACTTCGGCATCTTCAAACATGTTATTCATGGTGGCTACGGCACTGACATTCCAACTATCTAATGGTTGGTTAAATGCAGAAGCACTTCGAAATGTACTTGACATATTTACCACTGAGTTAACATCCCAACTATTAAGTGGCTGATTAAAACTTGAAGCATTACTGAACATATAGCTCATATTGGTAACGTTGGTAACATTCCAGCTATTTATGTTTTGATTAAAACTATTAGCATTAGAGAACATAGATCTCATATCAGTCACTGCTGTCACATTCCAATTATCTATTGGTTGATTAAAAGCATCAGCACTACTGAACATACCCGCTGTTGTGGTAACCGATGAGAGGTTCCAAGTATTTAGAGGTTGATTAAATGCTGCGGCCTTAGCAAACATGGTTGACATGTCTGTTACGTTACTAACATTCCATACATCAATATTTTGGTCAAAAACAATGGCGTCTTCAAACATTTCAGACATATCTTCAACTTGACCAACATCCCAATTGTCAAGTGGTTGGTTAAAAGTATCTGTATTGGCAAACATTTGATTCATATCGGTTACCTGATCTACATCCCAATTATTTAATGGTTGATTAAATACTTCTGCGCCATTAAACATTCGCGAAGTATTGGTAACACTAGTTGTAGTCCAATTTCCAATGGGTTGATTGAATACATCACAGCTAAAAAACATTCCTGACATATATGTAACGTTGCTGACATTCCATAGGTCTAATGGTTGATTGAAACTATTTGCGCCGATAAACATATAGCCCATGTTGGTGACATTACTTACATCCCAGTCATTAATATTTCCATTAAATAAATTACAACCAGCGAACATGTTACTCATGTCTGTAACATTTGATAAATTTGGAATATCAGTAGCGTTATACTCCATATTTTCGCAATAGTAAAAGCCAAGGTTCATAGATCTCCATTCTTGTGTTCCCCATTGATCAATAGAAAGTAGTTTAATGGCGTCTGTATTGGAGTAGTAATGTTGTGGCGCAGGAAAGTCACCAATAATAGAAACGGTATAAATACCTGGATTTAAATAAGTGTGCGTTATGTCATTCGTAACATGATTGTCATATTGACCATCTCCCCAATCAATAGAATAATCATAAGAAAGGTAATCAGGATAACCAGTGTTCGCTTCTATTTTTAATTGATTTGCAGCAGTGGTACCAGTTTCTAAAATACGAGTATCATAGGTAAGTTTAAATGCATCAGGGCTATTTACCCAACTTTCTACTACCGTAAAGTTGATTTCTTGACAACCGGTGGCAGGTCCTTCGGCATTATAAGGAACAACAGTTACGTAAACGATATCTCCTGGATCAAATTCGTTGGTGAAGCTAATTCCGACGGTATTACCAACGTCAAGATTGTTTGCCGGTGAACCATTGATATTAACAAAACTTCTTACACCACTTCTTTCTAATTCTAAAAATATACGGTATCCTGTCGCATTTGGAGCTGGATTCCATCTGATATCACTATTGGCAGGAGTTTCTGTATCACTGGCATGCGGCATGGTAATTTCTGTACACAATACATAAGAACAGTTAACAGCGTCTCCGGTGATCGTCCAGCCATTATTGTCTATTAAGTTTTGTCGTTGATTTAAAGCATCACAATATTGTAAGTTTGCTGCCCCCAAGTTAACACTAGAGTTAACTGTTTGACCAGACCAACCGATTAAAATAGCATCATAATTGTCTTGTGATATACCGCTATTAGATAGCATGTTGGTCATATTTGTTACATTAGTAATATCCCAACTTTCTAAATTTTGATTAAAAGATGTGGCTGCACTAAACATACCAGACATACTAGTAGCAGCAGAAGTATTCCAACCCGTTATATCTTGATTAAAAGAACTTGCACGGCTAAACATGTTTTGAAAATTCGTCACGTTGGTGAGGGTCCATAAATTTAAGGGTTGGTTAAAGTTTGAGGCCCGATCAAACATTGAATTGATATTTTCAACATTAGTGACATTCCAACTATTTAGTGGTTGATTAAAAACTAGTGCCTGTTGAAACATTGTTGACATATTGGTAACGTTACTCACATTCCACCCACTTATGTCTTGATTGAAAACATCTGTTTGGGAGAACATACCTTGCATATTGGTAACATTACTTACATTCCACCCACTTATATCTTGATTAAAACCAGAGTTGTCTCTAAACATATAACTCATGTTTGTTACGTTACTAACATTCCAGCTATCTAGAGGATGATTATAAACCTGATCCCAGTAAAACCCATCAAACATGCTTGACATATTTGTAGCATTACTAACATTCCAAGTATTTAAAGGATGGTTAAATGTTCTATTTCTTTGAAACATTCCAGAAAAATCTTCAACAGAAGAAACATCCCAACTTGCCAAAGGGTGGTTATAATGGGCATGTCTAAACATATAACTCATATTTGTTACTTTGCTAACGTTCCAATTGTCAATTGGATGATTAAAATCAGAACCATCAAACATAGAGCTCATATCAGTAACATTACTTACATTCCAATTATTCAATGGGGTGTTAAAATCACCGGTAGATTCAAATGTTTGCGACATATCAGTTACGAGGCTAACATTCCAGTTATTTATATTTTGATTAAAGCGTCCGGCACCGTGAAACATTCCTTTCATGGTGGTTACGGCGCCAGTGTTCCAATTGTCTAAGGGTTCATTAAATTGATGTGCTCCATAAAAAGTTTCAGACATATCAGTAATTGAACTCGTAATCCATAAATCGAGTGGGCGATTAAAAATATCAGCATTGTAGAACATGCCAGAAATATCAGTAATTGTAGAAACATCCCAATCATTTACAATTCCATTAAATGATGTTCCTCCACGAAACATGTTTTTTAAAGTGGTTACCTGACTTAAATCGGGAGCCGCAATGGCATCGAAATTTAAGTTCGAACACCCGAAAAAAGCATTTTCCATAGTTTGCCATTGAAGGTTACCCCACGAAAGTATTTCAATGATTTTTAGTTTATCATTAGCCCTGTCGTCATTAAAGTACATTGACGGAAAAGAACCGCTTATACTAATGGTATATGTACCTGGGGTTGCATATGTATGTGTAATATTACCTGTTACACCGGTGTCTGTAGAACCGTCGCCCCAATCAACATCATAATTGTAGGTGGTGAAGGCGGGATTTGTTGGAATGGTAATTTCATTATTTGCAGAAGAACCTGTTTCTATGTTATTAGTATTCCAACTGGCAATAAATGGTTGTGAAAATAAGTGGAGACTAAAGGTTAAAAATATTGGGAGCAGGAAGTTTTTTAACATACGGACTAATTGGTTTAGTACTGTGAAATACAGCATTAGTCCTTAACGAGAAGTGCATTAGTATATTTTAATAGTTGATTTATTTGTTGTGAAACCTACAAAACTAGAAGAAAACATAGGGTTTTGCAGTATTATCATAATTAATACACCGTCTTTATAGACGGTGTTTATTACTATTTATATTTTATGAAGATAGCTCAATTTTGACCTTAAATGGTTAATCAATTCTTCTCATTTTTTCTCTAATTTCATTCAGACATAAATTTCCTAAACTACCCTCATGTGTGTGTTTTATATTTCTTTTTGGAGTAAAAGTACCTGCTTGAATATCTTGCCCCATTTGTTTATAGGCATCTCTAAAAGGCATTCCGTTTTGAACTAATTCATTTAAGGTATCTACACTAAACAAATAATCATATTTAGGGTCTGATACAATATCTTCATTAATGCGAATTTCACGTAGACTAAACGTAAGAATCTCAAGACAGGCTTTCATGTCTTGAATTGCAGGTACAATAATTTCTTTTACCAATTGTAAATCACGATGGTAGCCACTGGGTAAATTGTTGATGACCATAGTTAATTGGTTAGGAATAGCCTGAAGCTTGTTACATTTGCCCCTTATGAGTTCGAAAACATCAGGGTTTTTTTTGTGCGGCATAATGCTTGACCCTGTAGTTAACTCGTCAGGAAACGAAATAAAGTCAAAATTTTGGCTCATATAAAGACAAATATCCATAGCTAGCTTTGAAAGTGTTGCGGCTATATTGGCCATGCCAAAGGCTGCTGCTTTTTCAACTTTTCCACGTCCCATTTGTGCAGCTACTACGTTGTATTTCATAGTTTCAAAGCCCATTTCACCAGTGGTAAAACTTCGGTCAATGTTGAACGAACTTCCGTAACCAGCAGCGCTACCTAACGGATTTTGGTCAGCTACTTTGTAGGCTGCTTCAACAAAATATAAATCGTCAATTAAACTTTCTGCATATGCTGAAAACCAAAGGCCGAATGATGATGGCATTGCAATTTGTAAATGCGTATACCCTGGTAATAACACCCGTTTATATTTGTCTGCAAGATTCAAAAGCAAATCAAACAATGTTTTCGTTTGCGTTTTAATTTCAGTTAGTTCATCTTTCAAATACAAATGCATTGCGACTAAAACTTGATCGTTTCTTGATCGGGCGGTATGAATTTTTTTACCAGTATCACCTAAAGCTAAGGTTAGCTGAAATTCAATTTTAGAATGCATATCTTCAAAATTGTCTTCAATGGTAAACGAACCTTCTTCAATTTTTTTAGAGATTTTATCTAGCTCATTCTCAAGAGCATTGGTTTCTTCCGTCGTAAGCAAACCGATTTTGCCCAACATTTTGGCATGTGCTTTTGAAGCGACAACATCGTATTTTGCCAAATGTAAATCAAGCTCACGATCATTACCCACAGTAAAATGATCAATTTTTTTATCGGTACTAAAGCCTTTATCCCAAAGTTTCATAATTCTTAATATTTAAGTGTCAAGTTCAAATTTTAAGTTCAAGAATTAATCTCATATTTATGAACTTGATGTTTGCCCTTGAACTTTTTAGTAATTAGCCGCACGGTTAGTGCATGAATCCGTTTAATATTTTAATATATAAGTCGATGCCTTCTTCAATTTCATGTACGTAAATATACTCATCTGCCGAATGTGATCGTGTACTATCTCCGGGGCCTAATTTTAAAGATTGGCATGTCAATGCCGCTTGATCTGATAGGGTAGGAGAGCCGTATGTTTTTCTTCCTAAGGCAATACCCGATTGAACCAAAGCGTGGTTTTTGTCAATTTTTGATGAATTTAGTTTGAGTCCGCGTTCTTGAATTTCACAAGGGGCTTCTGCTTTTAATAAGTCTGCAATTTCTTTATTAGAGTAGGCATCATTGACCCGAACATCGATTACCAGTTCAACCTGAGATGGTACTACGTTGTGTTGCGTGCCCGCATTTATTTGGGTTACTGTCATTTTTACATCACCTAAAGCCTCTGAGGTCTTTTCGAATTTGTAGTCTTTGAACCATTCTAAAACTTCAATAGTATTGTAAATGGAATTGTTATCGTTAGGGTGAGCCGCATGAGAAGGGGTTCCTTTTACTACGGCATCAAATACAACTAAACCCTTTTCAGCAATGGCTAAATCCATCAGGGTAGGTTCACCAACTATAGCCACATCTATATTTGGAAGTTGAGGTAAAAGACCTCTCAGACTGTTTTCGCCAGCGTTCTCTTCCTCCATAGAAGCGACCATTAAAATATTATGATTAAGATTTTCGGCATTATAAAAATGAGTAAATGTAGCAATTAACGAAACCAAACAGCCGCCCGCATCGTTGCTTCCTAATCCATATAACTTTCCATCTTCAATATGTGGGTAAAATGGGTCTCTGGTGTAAGCCTTATTCGGTTTTACTGTATCATGATGCGAATTTAGAAGCAGAACAGGTTTACTATCATCCCAAAACTTGTTCTTTGCAAAAACGTTGTTGTGAATACGTTCAAATGGAATGTCGAATGTTTTAAACCAACCTTCTATGGCATCTGCGGTTTTATCTTCTTCAGATGAAAATGATTGTATTGAAATTAGTTGTTGCAATAAATTTAATGCCTTATCAGTAAGCTCTTGCTGTGTCATTTTATAGCGTAATTGTGGTAAATAGTGTTTGATCAAGACTTAACATTGACAAATCTCCGATACATACTTTTGAAACATTTTTGTGTAAGGCATGAAAGCAATTCTCCATTTTAGGTAACATGCCATCAGCTATAATTCCTTTCTTTAACAGCTCCTGATATTTCTTAGAATCTATGTCAGTTACTACTGAATTTTCATTATTGACATCTGTTAATACTCCTTTCTTTTCAAAGCAATAGTATAAGTTAGTTTGATAAATTTGACTCATACCAATGGCGATTTCAGATGCAATGGTGTCGGCATTGGTATTTAATAATTGCCCCTTACCATCATGTGTCATAGCACAGAAAACAGGTGTTAAATTTGCCTTTATTAAGGCTGCAATCATGTTGCTGTTGACTCGTTCTACATCCCCTGCAAAACCATAGTCGATCTCTTTTACGATGCGTTTATGCGCTTGTATAGCATTACCATCAGCACCGCTTAAACCAATGGCATTGCAATTATTTGCCTGTAATTCAGCAACAATGTTCTTATTGGTTAGTCCAGCGTAAACCATGGTAATTACTTCCAATGTTTGGGCTTCGGTGATTCGTCTACCACCAATATATTTAGAAGTGATACCCAGCTTTTTTCCTAATTCTGTAGCCAACTTTCCGCCACCATGAACTAAAATTTTAGGATTGTCAATAGTTGAAAATAGCTGAAGAAATTTCGATAAATCCTCTTTATTTTCAATAACGTTTCCTCCAATTTTTACAACCGATAGTTTTTGCTTCATTATAAATTTTCAAGAATTTTTTTAAGTACGATTTGAGCGGCAAATGTTCTATTATTAGCTTGTTCAATGACTAAAGATTGCTCACTATCTAAAACAGCATCTTCTACAACTACATTTCTACGCACTGGTAAACAATGCATAAATTTCGCATTTCCGAGCTTTTTCTTGGTCATCATCCAATCGGGATTCTGATTTAAAACTTTGCCATAATCAGAATAGCTGCTCCAGTTTTTAACGTAAATAAAATCAGCATTTAAGCAAGCTTTTTCCTGATCGTATTCTATGGTTACGTCTTTCGTAATTTCCGATTTTAATTCATACCCTTCAGGATGGGTAATAACAAAGTCAGCGTCTTGACGTTGCATCATTTCAACAAAGGAATTGGCTACAGCGTGGGGTAAGGCTTTAGGGTGTGGGGCCCAAGAAAGAACGACTTTTGGCCTTTTAGCAACATTTTGTTCATTAATAGTAATAGCATCTGCCAGGGCTTGTAACGGATGCCCAACAGAACTTTCCATATTTACCACGGGAATTGAGGTATGTTTTTTAAAGCCATTTAGTACGATCTCTGCCTCATCTTTTTCTTTGTCTGTTAAAGATGCAAATGCTCGAATTGCTACAATGTCACAAAATTGAGATACCACTTGTGCTGCTTCTTTAATGTGTTCCGATTTGCCTTGGTTCATTACCACTCCCTCTTCAAATTCAAGTTGCCAACCTTCACTGCCAAAATTCATGACCATTACTTCCATACCTAAATTCATGGCAGCTTTTTGGGTACTTAATCGCGTTCTTAGGCTATTATTAAAAAATAAAAGGCATATGGTTTTACCTTCACCCATAAAATTAAGACTTCTCTGGTTGGCCTTTAGTTTTCGGGCATCTGAAACCCATTCTGGTAAATCATCAATAGCTGCTATTGAATCGTAATGCTTCATTGTACTGTTATTTTCGTATGATTGGAAGTCCCATCTAGGGCTTCTGATATAAAATTGTCGATTAGTCCGTTTACTATCCAAGTTTCAATTTCTGCCTCTTGTGCTATGGTAGCAGCTTGAATTTTAGAACGCATGCCTCCAGTGCCATGTGATGATTTTTTTAAACTGATTTCTTTTTCAAGTGCACTTAGGTTTGAAACGGTATGTATTGTTTCCGGTTTTCCAGCTTCGATAGATGCTTTGGTGCATATTCCATTTGTATTCGTTGCGATAATCAGCAAATCCACTTGTAACAATGCTGCTGTTAATGCAGCAAGTTTATCATTGTCTCCAAATTGTATTTCATCCGTGGAAACCGTATCATTTTCATTAATTATCGGAATAACATTATTCGCCACCAGAACATTAATCGCACTTTTTATATTTTCTTGAGTGTTTGGTTTTTCGAAATCAGAATAAGAAAGCAAACATTGGGCAGTAAACAAACCAAGTTCCCTAAAATTTTCTTGAAATATGCGCATTAAATGAGGTTGACCAATAGCTGCAAGTGCTTGTTTGACATTAATCTCCTCACCATTATGCTCTAATTTTACAAATTGTTTTGCTGCTGCAATGGCGCCAGAACTTACAATTATAAATTCATAATCGTTTTTTAGTTTTGCTATTTGCCTACCAATATCTTCAATTTTTCCTCTGGAAATTTGATCGGTCTCTTTGGTCAGTGTATTTGAACCAATTTTAAGTAAAATTCTTTTTTTACTCATATTTATCTTGTTTGACCGTTGCCCGTTATATACCATTTATTAGTCACCAAATGTGCTAAGCCAATAGGCCCTCTTTGATGTAATTTGTCGGTGCTAATAGCTAACTCTCCACCCAATCCGAATTGCCCTCCATCAGTAAAACGAGTGGATGCATTGTGGTAGACTGCAGCAGAATCAACGGAGTTCATAAAAATTTCTGCTTTCTCGGCATTTGCAGTAATAATAGACGCGGAATGACCGCCCCCGAAGGTATTAATTTTTGAAATCGCATCGTCAATACCTTCAGATTGACCAATAGCGATTTTGTAATCTAAAAATTCATGGTACCATATATTCTCATCGGTGATTGCTGTGGTTCCCTCTAAACTAGATAAAGCCTGATCGGTGTAGATTTCTACATTGCTCTTTTGTAGTTCAAGAATGAGGTGCTGTAAAAATTGATGTTTTCGAACCAAGTCAGAAGCTACCAACACCTTATCTAAGGCATTGCACGCCGATATTTTGGTGGTTTTAGCATTAATGATAATGTCTAACGCCATTTGAAGATCAGCTTCGGCGTCAACATACACAAAATTATTACCACGACCACTAACAATAACCGGACATGTAGCATGTTGTTTCACAAATGCGATTAGTCGTTCACCGCCTCTTGGTACAATAAGATCTAATTTTTGGGTTGGTTTTTCAAGAAAGGATTGCGTTTCAGATCTATTAAACTGTAAATAGGAAATCCAGTTGGTGTCGCAGTCGTTTTCTTCTAACGATTTACGCCATAAATCGACTAAGAGTAAATTACTATGCAATGATTCTTTGCCTCCTTTTAACAGGATGTTATTTCCTGATTTGAAAGCAATACCAGCAGCTTCAACGGTTACATCTGGTCGTGATTCATAAATGATGAGTATGGTACCAAATGGTGCTGTTTTATTGCTAATATTCATACCATTTTCATGGGTAGTCTGAAAACGTTCAATGCCCAACGGATCTGGTTCAGCAGCCAATTGCTCTAACGATAAGATCATTCCGTCAATTTTACTTTGATCAACTTTAAGTCGGTCTTGCATTGAAATGTCATCGCCAGAATAATTCTCTAAATCGATTTTATTCGCTGCTAAAATAGCATCTTGGCTTTTAGAAATATGAATTGCCATTGTTTTTAAAACAGCGTTTCGAACAGTTATGTCTAGTTGTTTTTTCAATTTAATTCTGCTTTTAAGGCGTTGAAAAATGTATCAATATGCGCTTTGGTAATATTTAGTGCGGGCAATATTCGAAGTACCTTTTTATCTTTTGCGCCACCGGTAAAAAGATGCTGGTTGAAGATTAATTTTTTTCGAAGTTCAGCGACTTCAAAATCAAACTCTAACCCGAGCATTAGTCCTCGTCCTTTGGTTCGTTTTACTTGCGGAATCTCAGCTGTTTTTTCATTAAAATACACTCCCAATTGGGCAGCGTTCTCAATTAAATTATCCTGTTCTAATACTTCTAAAACCGCAAGTGTTGCTGCGCATGCCAAGTGATTTCCTCCAAAAGTAGTTCCTAAAAGTCCGTAAGAGGCTTTGATTTTCTCATGAATCAGAATTCCTCCCACAGGAAAACCATTGCCCATTCCTTTCGCAATACTTATAATATCAGGTCGAATGTTATGATGTTGAAATCCGAAAAATTTACCACTTCTTCCGAATCCGGACTGTACTTCATCTGCAATGAGAAGTACATCATTTTCAGCAGCTAATGCAGCAATCTCTTGAAAAAATGCTGAGGTGGGTTCATCTAAACCGCCAACACCTTGAATCGGTTCTAAAATAACAGCGCAAATATCACCTTTAGTAATTTCCTGTTTAAAGGCATCGATATCATTTAAGGGTAAGATCGATACCTTTTGCTGCTTATTTAATGGGGCATTAATTTTTTCGTTATCTGTAGCTGCAACTGCCGCAGAAGTTCTTCCGTGAAAACCATTTTTAAAGGCAATCACTCTAGTTTTTGAAGTATGAAAAGATGCTAATTTAAGTGCATTTTCGTTGGCTTCGGCACCAGAATTACATAAAAACAGATTGTAATCTTCACAACCAGAAAGTTGCCCTAGTTTAGTAGCAAGTTCCACCTGTAGTGGATTTTGAACGGCATTACTATAAAAACCTATTTTATCTAATTGTTCTTTTAAGCGCTTCACATAGTGCGGGTGCGAATGACCAATCGAAATCACTGCGTGACCTCCATAGTAATCTAAATATTCTTGTCCTTTATCATCAGTAACGACAATGCCTTTGGCTTGTACTGGTGTTACATTGTAAAGTGGATAAACGTCAAATAAATTCATGTTCTAATTTTTTAAGTGAAGCATAAATAGCCCACTATAACTGTCTTTCTTTTATGCTACTAATCTTTTCAAAGGAGGCAACAATACCTTGAATTAATGAGGAACTCAAGCCTTGATGCTCCATTTCATTTAAACCTTGAATGGTACAGCCTTGAGGCGTAGTCACTTTATCAATTTCTTCTTCTGGGTGACTGCTTGATTCTATCAATAATGCAGCTGCGCCGTCGCAGGTGTGCATTGCTAATTCTTGTGCTTCTTTGGCATCAAACCCTAGTTGTATAGCACCTTGAGTAGTAGCACGTATTAAACGCATCCAAAAGGCTATACCGCTAGCACAAATTACTGTAGCAGCTTGCATTTGTTCTTCCGGAATTTCTAAGGAATGCCCCATACGATTGAATATGGCTTTTGCTAAATCAATACGGCTTTTTCCTTTTTCATTGGCACAAATACAGGTCATTGATTTTCCAACTGAAATAGCCGTATTTGGCATGCTTCTAATGATGTCATGTTTGGAACCTATAATAGCCTCGATTTTAGAAATGCTAAATCCGGTTATGGTCGAAATGATCACATGTTTTTTAGTTAAAATATCTTTGATGTCTTCTAAAATGGCTTCAAACTGACTTGGCTGTACTGCAAAAATTAAAATATTTGATTTTTTAACCGCCTCTCTATTATCAGAAGTGATGATAACATTGCCATACTTTTCAAAATTGTAAATCTGAGTCGGATTTCTTTTTGTCAGATAAAGATGGTTTGATCCTTTGGAGTTTAAAATTCCTTTAGCGATAGATAATCCTAAATTTCCAGCTCCTATAATGGCTATTTTCATGATTACTTTGTTTTAGTATTCCTTTTCGATAATCGGAATATTTTTGATTTATAATTGATTGATGTTTATTCTAAAAAACTCCTGCTTTAAGATTTAGTCCAGTTTTTTCATCGAAACCGAACATGAGATTCATATTCTGAACTGCTTGTCCTGATGCACCTTTTAACAAATTGTCAATAGCCGATGTAATCAGCAAGGTATTATTGTGTTTATGCAAATGAATATGGCATTGATTCGTATTAACCACTTGTTTTAAATGAATTGGCTCATTAGAAATTTGTGTGAAAGCTGCATCTTTATAAAACGTCTTAAACATTGCAAAAGCCTCATCAACCGAACCATCGAACGGTGTATAGGCTGTGGCGAAGATGCCACGTGTAAAATTTCCTCTATTCGGTAGAAAGAACAATTCACCCGTATCACCTTGTAAAGACTGCAGGCTCTCTTTGATTTCTCCTAAATGTTGATGCGTGAACGGTTTATACCAGCTCACATTATTATTTCGCCAACTGAAATGAGTAGTTGCCGACGGACTAACCCCAGCACCAGTGCTTCCTGTAACGGCATTGATATGTATCTGAGCGTGTAACAAATTATGCTTTGCCAATGGTAGCAGCGCTAATTGAATAGCAGTGGCAAAACAACCGGGGTTTGCGATATATTTCGCTTGCTGAATTTCTTCTTTTTTAAGTTCAGGTAATCCGTAGATAAATTGTCTTCCATCCAACTCCGCATCAGCTTCTAATCTGAAGTCGTTACTCAAGTCAATAATTTTGGTGTTTTCAGAAAATTGATATTCGTTAAGAAATTTGGTTGAATTACCATGACCCAAACATAAAAAAACAACTTCAACATTCTGATTTACCACGCCCGTGAATTGTAAATCGGTGGAGCCAATTAGATCAGGATGTGCTGTGGTTACTTTTTTTCCTGCTCGCGTTGTACTAAATACAAAATCAATTTCTACTTTTTCGTGATTCAACAAAATTCGAATCAGTTCGCCACCAGTATACCCAGAGCCTCCAATAATACCTGCTTTAATCATGATTGACGTGATTATAAATTTTACCAGAATTTGAAAGTATTTTTATAAAACCTTTCGCGTCATCGGCGGTCCAGCCCTTGTTTACTTCGCCATAACTACCGAAAGCATCAGTCATTAAATCGTGTTCAGATGTTATACCGTTTAATCGAAATTGGAATGGATAAAGGCTTATAAATACATCGCCAGAAACTTTCTTTTGTGTATCAGTAAGAAAGGTTTCAATGTTGCGCATAACAGGGTCTAAATAATTGCCTTCATGCAATAACATACCGTAAAAATTACCCTGTTGTTCTTTTTGAAACTGTTGCCATTTCGACAAGGTGTGTTTTTCTAATAAATGATGTGCTTTGATAATAATTAAAGCAGCAGCGGCTTCAAAACCTACTCTACCTTTGGTGCCTATAATGGTGTCACCAACATGAATATCTCTACCGATGGCATATTTAGAAGCTAAGTTCTCTAACTTTTCAATATTTGCTACGGGATTATTCTTTTCTCCATTTATGGCGACTAACTCTCCTTTTTCAAAAGTAAGCTTAACATCGGAAGGCTCTTTTTCTTGTAACTGACTTGGGTAGGCGCTGTCTGGTAAGGGTTTTTCAGAGGTTAAGGTTTCTTCACCACCAACAGAAGTTCCCCAAAGGCCTCTATTGATCGAGTATTTTGCCTTTTCCCAAGGGTAATCCACCCCATTTTCTTTTAAATACTCAATCTCTGCCTCTCGAGCCAATTTATTGTCTCTGATCGGAGTAATAATTTCAATTTCTGGCGCAATGATTTGAAAGATCATATCAAATCGTACTTGATCATTTCCGGCACCAGTACTACCGTGAGCAATATATTTTGCGCCCACCTTTTTAGCATAATTTACGATTTCAATAGCCTGAACGATACGCTCAGCACTCACAGAAAGCGGGTAGGTGTTGTTTTTCAGAACATTGCCGAAAATTAAGTACTTCACCACTTTATCATAGAAGGTTTGTACGGCGTCAATGGAAGTATATGATGTAGCACCAAGGCTTATCGATTTCTCTTCAATCGTTTTGATTTCTTCTTTTGTAAAGCCACCAGTATTTACACTTACTGCGTGAACTTCGAATCCTTTTTCTTTTGATAAATACTTTGCGCAGTAACTGGTATCTAGTCCTCCACTATATGCTAAAACTAATTTGCTCATTTCTTATTTTTTTTGAGAAATAATTGTTCTTTAATACTTTTTAATCTTTTAAAAGCTTTGCCATTTAATTTCTTATCCTTAGTGGTTTGGGTGGCAGGGTCATACAGCATTCCGGTACATAAACACATCTTTTGATCGGTACGAGTAAGTACATCAAAATTTTTGCAGGTTTGGCAGCCTTTCCAGAATTCAGGATCATCGGTTAGCTCAGAAAAAGTAACCGGTTTATAACCTAATTCATAATTTATCTTCATGACAGGAAGACCCGTGGTTATTCCGAAAATTTTAGCACCAGGAAATTTTTCTTGAGATAATTCAAAAACCTTTTGCTTAATACTCTTTGCCAACCCTTTACCCCTGTAATTAGGGTGTACTATTAAACCAGAATTAGCGACATATTTTTCATGCCCCCAAATTTCGATATAACAGAAGCCGGCAAAAGTTTCACCATCTAATGCGATTACGGCGTTTCCGTTTTCAAGTTTTTTCTGAATGTATTCTGGAGTTCGCTTGGCGATACCAGTTCCTCTAACCGTTGCAGAATCTGCAATGGTGTCGCAAATAACTTGAGCGTACTTAAAATGAGAGGTGTTAGCAACAATGATTTTCATTGCTATTGTCGTTTAATGGATTAAATAAAATGTGAATTGCTTGTGCGGAACTGGACTCACCTAGTTCCATAGAATGTGTAGTACCCTTACGGGCGACGGCGGCGGGGAGCGAACGTACGTACATCAGCTGTGATGCTAGTAGTAAATAAAATGTTGTTCTGTGCCTTCATTACGGTGTAAATGTACAAATTATCTTTAGTCCACCTAATTCAAAAGATATTTTTTACAAAAACTTCATGTTTTGTTACGATATGCAATTAATTCATAAACTAAGAATGAAATAACGGCCAGGTATTCTAAAGTAAGAAGCCATAAATTTTCTTTAAAATCAGCTTGAGCATAGGCGTAATAACTTAAAACAATAGCCGAAGACCAAATGAATGCGTAGCGATATTTTGTAAATGCGGTAAGTACTACTAGAAAAATAATATACCATGGGTGTACGGTGGCAGATATTAAGTAGTACAGGGTGAGCACCCATAGCATAGATGTTATTAAAACGGATAGCTTTTCATTTTTTCTTAGAAATGTGAATAGTAGTACCGCTATAATTGTAATGATTGGGGTGATTTTACCGTAGAATTTTATTAATTCCCAGGGTTTTGCATCAAACTGAATGGCTGTATGTTTTACAGCATTGTATAAGCCAGCATTGAATTCAAAATTCGAAAACCAGAGTCCGATGGTTTGAGAGTAATTATTTATGAAATCAGCGGAATAAAAAGGAGCAAAAAGTAATAGTGATGTGCCAGCGATTATAAGGTAAAAAAACACAGTTTTCTTAAACTTAAAATGTTTTAAGAAAAGCGGTAGAAATAAAAGTGGTACCAATTTAACTGAAATAGAACAGGCATATACCACTGCAGCCCATTGCCATTTGTTCACAGAAAGAAGGTATAGGGCCCATACGAAAAAGAGAAGCATGACTCCTTCAAAATGAAGGTTTCCGGTTAATTCTATGATAACTAACGGATTTAGAAAATACCAAAAAATAAGGTGCGGTGATTGGTTGATGTTTTTTAGCAGCTTTCTTCCAAAGAATAAAATACCAATGTCTGCAAAAACGATTATTGTTCGCATTACGACGACTGATCCTAAAACAGTCTTCCCTCCGAAATAAGAAGCAATTGCAAATAGTAGTTGATTCAGAGGAGGGTAGTTACTAAAGTGTCTGGCGCTTAAACTTCCCATTCCGTCGTATAACTGCTGTGAATTTGCAACGACTAAATCAGGTTGATGTATTAAGTCATTGGGTATATTTAGATAAGGATTTATAAAGTTTCTTACTAATTCACCATCCCAGATGAAGCGATAAAAATCTTGAGAAAGATTGGGTTCAGCAACGAAAAAAACCACGCGAAATAGAATTCCGATGGCTAGTAAGAACTTAAAATTATATTTTTCAAATTGTACAAGCTTAAAGCAAACAACGAAAAGAGCAGCAAAAAGACAGAGTAATTTTATAAAATCAGTACGTTCTAAATGGTATGCAAAAACGTAATAAAGCACCATGCTTAACAGAGCCAGTAGAATGGATACATGATGTAGTTTCCAAAATGTAATGAAACGGTTGGGCATTGGTTAGTCAGGTTTTACTGCTGACTAAAATAGGGTATTTGAAGGAGATTTTTAGGCTCTTGCAGTTAACGACTTAAAGAAAACATAGCCAAAGCCGATAAACAGCATGAAATGAAACGGAAAGAGACCGAAATCATTTAATGGAATTGCACTATACATTCCGAATAGAAAATAGCCCATCAATCCAAATTCTAAAATCATATTCGGAGATAGTTTTTTGGCAAGGTATTTATTTCCTTTCCAGCTTTCTTTAAGGCTGTTGATATTGAACTTGGGAGTACGAACGAACTCACTGCGTTTTCCCATATGACCTTCTAAAACTGCTAAGGAATTATGAAGGGAAAATCCTAAAGCTACTGAAAAGAAAGTAAAAAATAGTTTGATGTAATCAACGAAATTATCAAAACTACTTCCTTGAATACTTTTATAAGTAAACCAATAGCAAACAAATAATATGATGGTGCTTAATACAAAAAAGCTAAGTGTTGTAAATACCCAGTCTAATTGTGGATAAATAGCCTTAATGTACATTGCGGGAATGCTTAAAAGAGCAACCATAAATACACATAAGAACATAGAGCTATTTAGCAAATGCATGACTCCGTGAAATTTGGTTTTAAAGTTGATGTTTTTAGCGGTTATCACACTCCAAACGGTCTTCCTAAAATTTTCTGCGCCCCCTTTATTCCATCGAAATTGTTGTGAACGAGCTGCACTAATTACGACGGGTAATTCGGCAGGTGTTTCCACATCTTCTAGGTATTTGAACTTCCAATTTCTTAATTGCGCACGATAACTTAAATCTAAGTCTTCTGTAAGGGTGTCTCCTTCCCAGTTACCTGCATCGAGGATACACTCTTTACGCCAAATTCCTGCGGTACCATTAAAGTTAATAAAATGCCCTTTCGAATTTCTTCCTACTTGCTCTAAAGTGAAATGTGCATCAAGAGCAAAGGCTTGTATTTTGGTAAGTGTAGAATAATCTCTATTAATATGCCCCCATCGTGTTTGAACCACACCAATTTCTGCATCTTTAAAATAAATCACTGTTTTCTTCAACCAATCGCTATCTGGTAAAAAGTCGGCATCGAAAATAGCAATAAAGTCGCCTTTAGCAATTTCTAAACCTTCTTTGAGTGCGCCTGCTTTAAATCCTTGGCGATTTGTTCGACGAAGGTGCTTAATATCTAATCCGGTTTCTTGCAATTCTTTGATCCATTTGGCTGTGTCTATGACTGACTCATCGGTAGAATCATCTAATACCTGAATTTCAAGTTTACTCTTCGGATATTCTATTTTAGCAATATTTTCAAGTAGCCGTTCCATCACATATTCCTCGTTATAGACCGGAAGCTGAATGGTTACATATGGTATTTCTTTAGGATCTAATAAGTTGAATTTTGGCGCTGTTTGATTGCGACGTTTATTGCCAAGATAGTTGATCAATAAGTTCAATTGTGCTAGGCTATAGAAGAAAATCAACAATAGTGCGACACTATAAATTGCCAGAATGATGTAAGCGATTATTAATGCCATATTATTTAAAGCTATATTTAAAAATCCAACCAAGAATTTTCATGCCTGCAAATATACTACCTTTTACCGTTCCTGAAACTTTTGACACACCAATTCTTCGCTTGTAATGCACTGGTACTTCGGTGTATGCCAGTTTCTTTTTAAGAGCCTTTAGCTGCATTTCTACAGTCCAGCCGTAGGTTTTATCTTCCATTTCAAGTGTTAATAACTTGTCATACCTTATAGCTCTAAACGGACCGAGGTCGGTAAATGTTGCACTAAAAAACAATTTCATTAATGTGGTTGCCAGCCAATTACCAAAAACTTGTTGTGGAGTCATACTTCCTTCTTCTCTAAGTTTTTTAACACGTGCTCCTACTACAAAATCTTTTCCTTCATGAATTATTGGGGCAACTATTTTGGTTAGCTCTTCTGGGTAATCAGAATAGTCTCCGTCAATAAATACGATAATATCTGGATGATTGGATTGTTTTGCGACATAATCCATTCCCTTTAAACAGGCATATCCATATCCTCTTCTATTTTCTGTCAGTACTGTAGCACCAGCCTTTTTGGCATTGATAACCGTATCATCAGACGAATTGTTATTTACTACAATAATCTCATCGACTGTTTGCGGTATTTCTTTAATTACGGCAGCAATTGAATCGGCCTCATTAAAGGCCGGAATGATGACTTTTATCATTACTTTAAATCGGAAAGGTTGTTTTCGCGCCTAAAACTACTGAAACTATACCACTCTTTAATTTTCTTTCCATTTTTATACTTTTCTGCGGATACTAATTCGGTGTTTTTATAGCTTAAGCAGTACCCATTTTTTATACCATTACTTAATTGGCATTTATGATTCACACGCCCGAGACTGTCATAAAACAACCACCAATTAGCTTTTTTTCCATTTTCGTAATGTCCTTCAGCCGTTTTAGTACCTTTTGCATTTAAAAAATACCAGTATTTAATACGTTGCCCTTTTTGATAATATCCTTTTTCTGAAATGTTTCCGTTGGTGTGATAAAATTTCCAGTATCCGGTTCTTTTACCATTGTAAACCCAGCCTTCTGCTTTGGTTTTTCCCGATTCATAGTATTCTTTATGATATATTTCACCTACTTCGGTTGTATTTCCAAAGGTTATGAGAAAGGTGATAAATACACACAATTTGGCAAACATAATACGTTTTATAATTTTTGTCGCTTCAGCTATGAAATCCTAACGGACTTATTTTTTATTTACTAACTCCATTAAATCTACATCATTACCTAGCAAAACTTCTGTGGGATTAATTCGCCCTTCTTCAGGTCCGTTTTCTAGTTTTAATACGCCGCGTGGGCATACCGCCGAGCAAACACCGCAACCTACGCAACTCGAACGCACGATGTTTTCACCTTTTTGGGCATATGCTCTTACATCGATACCTTGTTCGCAATAGGTAGAACAATTACCACAAGAAATACACTGGCCGCCGTTTGTTGTAATTCTAAAGCGTGATTTAAAACGCTGTACAAAGCCTAAATAAGCCGCCAAAGGGCATCCAAAACGACACCAAACTCGGTTTCCGAAAATAGGATAAAAACCGGTGCCGATGACTCCTGCAAATATAGAGCCTATGGCTAAGCTGTATGTGTTTTGAATACTAGAAGTTTTAATGCCAAGAACGGTACCTGTTTCTGCAAAGAAGCTATACAAGGTCATTCCAGTCATAACAACAGCAAAAACGAGTACCCCATGAATTAACCATCGCTCTACTTTCCAAGCAAATAATGACTTATTTGAATGCTGGCGGTAGGGGTCACCCAATGTTTCTGCTAATCCTCCACAACCGCATACCCATGAGCAATACCATCTTTTTCCAAAGAAGTAAACCATAACTGGTACTATTACCACGGTTAAGACAACGCCCCATACCAAAATGAAAAGTCCGATACCTCCGCTGTTTATGAGTGATTTTAGATTCCATTGAAAAAAGAAATCATAATCTAAGGGAAACGCATTTTTGAAATCATAATAAGGCATTTGTAAGCGAACCATTATTTCAGGAATCAAAAAAGCAAATATGATTTGAAAGAATAATACCGATGTAGTACGCACCATTTGATACATATTATGGCGATATTTTATATACATGCGAACAGCCATAACTGTCATTATTACACAATACATGAAACCGTAAACAAACCAATGACCTGCAGGGTTTCCGCTTAAGCTTTCACTTATAGGGTCTACTAAAAAGGTCCAATTTACGGCATATTCTGAACCAAAATATAGCACCATATAAAAAGACACAAGAAATATGAAAACCAACCATGCAATCCAACCTCTATTGGTTGAACTTTGATGATATATACCATCATTTTTAATTCCTTTCTTACCAAGCGTCACAACTTGTGGTATTATAAACATCAGCGATCCAATAATACCCAGTCCGAAGGTGAGAAACCACATTATACCCTTGTTTTCTGCGATGTATCCTTTGCCAGATCGTTTGCCAATTAATGAAGCCATGTCACTAACTTTGGTATAAATCTTCTTTTTGTATTCTTTGTTTTTACTGTGAGTTGCATTTGCATTTTCAATCGCCGTGCCTATTTTAGAAGACAAATCAATCATGCCCGTAAATTCTTTTCCAACGACTTGCTGTTGCATATCCGCAACAAAAAGCTCGCTTTTAATCTTTTTTTCAGCTATTATTTGATCAAATGTGCTTTGGTCTAAATTAAAAGTGCCTAAAAACGGAAGTGCAGTAAAGATGCCCAATCCGACTAGAAATATGGCTATGCCTAAATTTTGTAATGCTTTCATTTTGATATCGGTTAAGCGTTGTTAAAAATTCGTTTCCAACTTTTCTTCTTCGGAGAAATGGTAGTACCATTCTCCGTATTAAATTTTGTGATAATTTCATCTTCATAAGAAGCATAAAATTCAGGATCAAAGTTGGCGTCTTTTAAAAATTCCATCACATAATTAACATCCCTTTCTTCCGTCAACCACCTATCAAATATTTCATGGCGCATGCGAATACCAAATGTATTTATACCCAAAAAGAGATTGGTTTCGTTATTGTAGGCTACTGTAATACATATATTTTCTTTAGCATGACGCCAATGAAAATGTTTTTCATAGGGTTTCATGCTACGTTCGCTAAATACCCAGCCGTAAGTTTGATATTCAACATCTAGAAATTTTGCTGAGTTAAACCAATGCCCAGGCTTATATTCTAATTTGTTTCCACAAATTGTTTGAGCAACGGTTTCGCCCATCATACGACCCGTATACCAAACTGCTTCTATTGGTCTTCGGTTACCTATACCTTCATGTTGTTCTGCACAATCTCCGATTGCATAAATATCTGGTATGTTGGTTTCTAAATGGCGGTTTACTTTTACCCCACGACCTAATTCAATTCCAGAATCTTTTAAGAAATCAATATTTGGCGTCACACCAGCCGTAAGGCCTACAACATTGCATTCAATAGTCTCACCTTTGTCGGTTACCACAGCTTTTGCTCTTCCGTTTTCATCTGCTTTAATTTCTAAAAGATTTGTTTCAAGTCGTAGGTCTATATGATGATTAAGAATATGTTCGTTAATTAAAGCTGACTCTCCAGCAGGTAAGACACCATTCCAAAAACTACTTTCACGAACTAAAAAAGTAACGGGAATATCTCTAGTGCGTAGCATTTCTGCCATTTCAATTCCTATTAAACCACCACCAACAATCACAGCTCTTTTACAAACTTCATTATTAGGTGCATTAGCCTCTAATTTATCTAAATCTTGTTTTGAATATAAGCCTTGTACGCCATCTAAATCTTGCCCTGGCCAACCAAATTTATTTGGTTTAGAACCTGTTGCAATTATTAACTGGTCGTATGAAATCTTTGATCCGTTAGCTAAGATCACTGTTTTGTTTTGAGGTTCAACCGATTCGACAAAACCTTTTATTAAATCTATTCGGTTCTTTTTCCAAAACCAATTTTCATAAGGTTGGGTGTGTTCAAACTTCATATGCCCCATATAAACATACATTAAAGCAGTACGCGAGAAGAAATAATCTGTTTCAGCAGAAATTATACTTATCTTTTTATCTGAGTTTTTACGAATATGCCGAGCGGCAGTTACACCAGCAATTCCGTTACCTATTATTACAATATGATTCATAGTATTTTTGTTGGTAGTTAAAGGTTAGGTCGGTTTTAAATGTAATAACTTATTTGAAGCGAATAATTTAGAACCGTTATAAATATAAACTGAGATGTAAGGTTTGTATGGTTCATTCGTACGCCTAAATGCTTGGTTTATAAAAGTTTAAAATTTAAATAAAATTTGAAATTTTTTGTAGGGTTCTGAAAAACGCTACGACATAGCTGTCAGATATTAACAATATTACCAACAATAATGAAGACATTAAAAAGTAAAAGTTTAGTCATAGCCTTTGTAATCATAGCACATTTTAGTTATGGGCAAGGTACTTCAGAGTTTCTAACAAAATCTGATGCTTTCTTTAAAGAGAATGTGAAAAATGGTAGAGTAGCTTATAAGGCCATTAAAGAAAATCAAGCAGCACTAGATGAGTTATTAGTTTTGGCGAAAGACCTTACGGTTTCGAAAAGCGATGCTAGTGAATATCAAGCTTTTTGGATCAACGGTTATAATTTATTAGTAATTAACAGTATTGTCGAAAATTACCCGATAAAATCACCTTTAGATAAGCCAGGTTTTTTTGATAAAACAAAGCATGATATTGGAGGAACAAGTATTACCTTAAATGATATTGAAAACAAATTATTACGCAAGAACTTTCCAAAAGAAGCAAGGTTTCATTTCGTACTGGTGTGTGGTGGTTTAGGATGCCCACCTATAATAAATGAAGCGTATATGCCATCAAATTTAGATGCTCAATTAGAAAGACAAACCAAATTAGCTTTGAATGACCCAAACTTTATTCAGGTAAATAAGAATAAGGTAAAAATTTCTCAAATTTTTGAATGGTACAAAGGCGATTTTGAACATGAAGGAAAGGTTACAGATTTTATCAATAAATACAAATCAGAAAAGCTTCCTGAAAAAGTGAAAGTGTCTTATTACCCATACGACTGGACACTTAACGAAGTCAAATAAATACCCTTTAATTTAACGGATATTCTTTTCCTAAATTTACGTTTAGGCTAGGATTTCCATTGCAATAACTAATCTAATTTTTAAAAAAATATAAGTAATGAAAAATTTTAAAACGTATCTCGCATTAACTGGAATCTTATTTGCCACTTCTACATCTTTCGGACAAGAAGATATGAAGGAAAAAGAGATGGATGAACCACAACCAGCACAAAGTAATATTCAGCAATACACCCCTTCGAAACTAATTGGTAAAGGGCAGGTTGACCTAAAGTGGTTTAATAATTTATACACCCAAACGAAAAGCACCTTTTCAGAAGGTACTGAAGATCGTCAAACTTTTTTCACCTCTACAGTAGAAATATATACTGGAGTTGGAAATAATAACAGATGGAATGTCGGTGCTATTTTAGAATTTAGATCAAATGTTATCGGTGATCGAAGTGCAACTGATGTTTTTAAATTCGATGGCGAATCAGGAACAGCGCGATCTGGTTTTACCTCTATAGCTCCTTCGGTTAAGTTTGTGCCTTTTAAATCGGTAGGAAATTTTAGTATTCAAAGTTCATTTTTTATTCCTTTAGTTGATCAAGAAACAGAAGATGGATTGATAAATGACATGGGGCAAACCGTTCAAAATGCGGTTTTTTTAGATCAAAATGGTTTTATCTGGCAAAACAGATTCTTCTATGATTATACTTTTCCTGGTAATAAATGGCAGTTGTTTACTGAATTAAATTCTGAATATAGTTTCGGAAGCGATGCGCTACGTGATACCAACGGAAATACTATTGAAGGTAGTTTTGCTAATAATAGTTTAAACTTAACACCAGGGGTGTTTTTAAGCTATTTTCCAAGTTCAAAATTCACTGTTTTAGCCTTAGCACAACATTCGCAGCGAATTGATTTGGGTAATGATTTTACTCAAGACTTTACAGCAATTGGTGGCGGCGCTAAATATCAATTGACGAATGCATTAAACTTAGAATTATTGTATACCAATTTTGTAAGAGGAAGCAACACAGGGCTTGGTCAAACTTTCAATCTAGGTTTAAGAGGTATTTTTTAGAAAAAGACTTTATGATTTGATTTTTCTATGATTCATTTAAAAACCTTTTATTTGTGATCTAATCACACTTAAATGAGGGTTTTAGGAATACTGATTATTTGCTTACTGCAGGGCTCGTGTATGAGTCAAGTGAATCAGAAGATAAACGGAGTTAGTTTTGTTGCCTCACGTGAAGAGGCAACTCAATCACATGTTGATCAGGTAAAGGAAGTACACGCAAATCATGCTGCAGTAATGCCTTTCGGCTTTATGAGAGATCTAAATTCACCTGAAATTATTCATAACACTGATCGGCAATGGTTCGGTGAAACTAAATTAGGAGCGAAACAGTACATTGAAATTCTGCATAAGAATGGAATTAAGGTCATGGTCAAACCTCATATTTGGATTAGGCGTGGGGAGTTTACAGGTACCATGGCTATGAATTCTGAGGAAGATTGGAAAAGCCTAGAGAAATCATATGAAAGTTTTATACTTACCTATGCAGAGCTTGCTCAAGAAACAAATGCTGAATTACTATGTATAGGTACTGAGTTAGAGCGATTTGTAGCTCAAAGACCAGTTTTTTGGAAAAAATTAATTCACAAGATTCGAGCTGTTTATTCGGGAAAATTAACCTATGCTGCCAATTGGGATGAATATAGTAGAACTAGTTTTTGGGAAGATTTAGATTATATTGGTATTGATGCTTATTTTCCTTTAGGGGAAGAAAAAACACCAACATTAGCTCAATTAAAAGAAGGCTGGAAACGTTGGAAATCAAAAATTGCTGATTTATCAAAAGAGAAAAATAAACCAGTACTTTTTACCGAGTTCGGTTACCGAAGTATGGATTTTACAGCCAAAAAACCATGGGAAGTTGAAAGACATCAAGAAAAAGTAAATCACGACGGACAAGTAAATGCCCAAAGGGCCATATTTGAGGAGTTTTGGTCAGAAAAATGGTTTGCCGGAGGATATGTTTGGAAATGGTTTATCAATCATGAAGAAGCCGGCGGTATGGATGATAATAGATTTACACCTCAGAATAAGCCTGCAGAAAAAGTAATTGCCGAATTTTTCAAAACTCACTAAGATGTGTAGATACTATTTTTTGTTGATTACTGCATTAATCGTTAGTTGTTCAAATGATGCGCTTGATATAGAAGAAACATTGCAAGATAGTTTGACAAGTAAAAAAGTAATAATAGATAATGTTATAGCTTGTGCGGCAAACAATGAGAATGATGAATTAGTAAGTGTCTTTTTTTATCCAAGATCAGGTGCATCGAACATTCGGTATTATGAAACATTAAATGCTACTGTCGATAAAGATGATTTTAAAAACTACACCCAAGTAGAGTTTCCTTTGATTGATGTTTTTAATGGATATTTAAAAAAGTTTGAAGTTTCTGCAGAAACAGAAAAATGGGTAATCGTCGCGTTTGATGAAATGGGAGAAACCCATTTGTCAAATCCCATTCGATTGAAACATAAAACAAAACCGACAGAATTTCTATCACAAATTATCACTGCTAACCTAACAACTAATATGCCTTTATTTTCATGGCAAGAAGGTAAATATCTTGATACGGCAATTTATTTTCAAGTTATTTCAGACAACCAAAACAATCTGATTTCAGGTACATATACCTACGAAACTGAATTTCAATACTATCAATTAGATAATGTTGTATTGAACATTACAAAAGGCACGCCACCAGCTTTACAAAGTGGAGATAAACATTACTTTACTTTAATGGGGGTGAGTGAAGATAATTGGGTAAATCTATTTTCTGAACTTTCTTTTGAAGTTTTAGAGTAAGCCCATATTATGAATCATTTAAGTGATGTGATTTTTTTGTTATGCCTATAATGTATCTTCGTGTCTTCAATCAATGTAAAACATGTTGAGGTCGATCCTTTTTGTTATACTGTTTTTTTTATATGCCGTAACTTTTGGGCAGAGTAGTTTGGTTTCAGAAATCAAAATTGAAGGTGCTAAAAAAACTAAAACCACCTTTTTAAAAAAATTGATTAAACTGCAACAGGGCATGCAACTTGATTCCGTATTGATAGCTAATGATATAGCTCGACTTAAGCGATTACCGTCAATTTCTCATGCTTATTTTAAAGTAGAATCTGCTATTGAAGACCAGTATAAGGTTTTTTACTATATAGAAGAGAACTTTACCTTAATACCCTATGCCAATCTTTTTTCTTCATCGAATGATGATTTTGCCTTTCGAATTGGACTACAAGAGTTTAATTTTTTAGGAAGGAATATTACCCTTGGAGGTTTTTATCAATATGATATTTTTCATTCTTATGGCTTAAGTGTTCGCGCGCCTTATTTGTTTAGTAGCAAAATAGGTATTGCTTTGAACTACCAAGATTTTACAACCCAAGAACCTGTCTTTTTTAATAACACTACGGCTGATTATAAATACAATAACCAAGGAGTAGAGTTATTAGGTTTGTACGAGTTTAATTTTAGAAACAGAATAGAATTAGGGGGAAGCCTTTTTACAGAAAAATATGAGTACTTGTTTGGTGCAACAAGTCCTCAAGTTCCTCAAACATTAAACGTTAGTAAACACTTGTTTAAACTAATTTATGAATATAACGCTATAGATTATTATTACCATTATTTAGAGGGTTTTAGAAGTGCTCTTAATTTTCAATATGTTGGTAGTTCAGATGCTACTTTACCCGAATTTCTTATAGGGTTTAATGATTTTACCTATTTTCATCGCATTGGCGAACGAGGCAATTGGGCAAGTAGATTACGATTGGGTTTAGCGAGTAATGTCGAAACACCTTTTGCACCTTTTACGGTCGACAATAATTTGAATATTCGAGGCGTAGGAAATACGATCGATAGAGGTACCGGTGCCATTGTTTTAAATACCGAATATCGTCATACTATAGTTGATAAGAATTGGTTTGTACTGCAAGGTAATTTTTTTATAGATGGAGGTTCATGGCGTAATCCTGGAGGTGATTTTGGCGATTTTGCAGATAGTCAAAATATAAGAATTTACCCAGGTGTAGGACTACGCTTTATGCACAAAAAGATATTTAATGCCATCTTTAGAATTGATTATGGCTATGGAATTACAGAGGAAGCTTCTAGCGGACTTGTTTTTGGCATTGGTCAATATTTTTAGTCTTCTTTATTGTTGAATAAATCGTTAACTAATTTTTTAAAATTTTAAATCCATTTCATTTGGGTTTGATAATTTTGTACTCGATTTAAAAAAGTTTTAGGCATTGTTTTTGAAGTTCAGATTGAACACTGAACGGTATTGAAGAATATAAATATGAAAGGTAGGTTTTTGGTTGTTCTTATATTTCTCACACAAATGGTGGTTTGTGCTCAAGATTCTTTAACAGTAGTAACTGCTGAGAAAGGAGACGGCATTCTTTCTTTATTGCGTAAACAAGGCATGAACCCTTATGATGCTTATGATGATTTCATAGCGATGAATATTTCCAATTTAAGAGATAGTGTTCATTTATATGAAGGTCGAGACTATGTTATACCCAAAGTACAATTAGATACTGTTGCTATCGTAGATTCCATTCAGCAAAAGTCTACAAAAATTAAAAAAATTATAGGAGATGAATTTGCGATTTTTGGTGAAAAACATGCATCTGTTCTTTCAAAAAGTGAAAAACTAAAGGGGGCAGTTTATTATTTGGTATCTGGTCATGGTGGTCCTGACCCTGGGGCGATGGCTGTATATGGGGGTAAGTCTATTGCTGAAGATGAATATGCTTATGATATTACATTACGATTGGCAAAAGAGTTGTTATCGCATGGGGCTATTGTTTATGTGATTATCCGTGATCCGAATGACGGTATTAGAGATGCTCGAATACTCGAAATTGATCATGATGAAGTTGCTTATGGTGATAAAGTAATTCCTCTAAATCATAGTGCAAGACTTCGACAACGTGTTGATATCGTGAATCAATTACACGCCAAGAATAGGGGTAAGTTTCAGCGCTTAATAGTAACCCATGTTGATAGTCGAAGCAAGGGGCAAAATATTGATGTCTTTTTTTATCATCATAAAGACAGTAAGAATGGTAAAAAACTAGCAGAAAGCATTCACAAAACCTTTCGCAAAAAGTATAAAAAATATCAGCCCAACAGAACTTATACAGGCACCTTCGGAGATAGAACGGGTTTGTATTTGGTGAAGCGTACGCACCCAGCAATGGCCTATATTGAAATAGGAAATATTCGAAATGTTAAGGATCAACGACGTATTTTAGATCCCGAAAATCGACAGGCACTTGCCAAGTGGATTTCAGAAGGTGTTATCTTAGATTTTGAAAGTGGAGAAATAGGACGAATTCGATAGTGTGTTGGGTATTGTAAAAAACCCATACCTACTTCTTCAATACAACGAAGTGATACGGGTTTAGAACTACTCAAATACTAACAAACTAGGTCTAGTTTAAATCTGCAACAAGAACATCCCAATTTTGAAATTCTCCCTCAGCAATCTCCTCTGACTGGCCATAGAGTACGTACATTTTTCCATTAATAATCGCCATGGAATGTATAGTCTCAAACTCAGGACTATTCAAATCGGTCTGTAATTCAGTAAACGTGTTGGTGTTGGTATCATAAACTCCAACATAGGGTTCAATATCAGATTGTGTTATAAATTCATCGATAATGCCATCTCCATCAGCATCATCGGTGAATGATTTAATCTGACCTGCAACGAAAATGAGATTTTCTTGTTTACCGGTATAAGTAAAGTGTAGACCTACAGGTAATTCTTCTATAGTTAAGGTTGTGGTTTCAAAATCATAAATGTAAATGGTATTTTTAGCTTGTTGACCAACAAACTCTTCTGTGCCACCAAAAACATAAATTTTATTTTGAACAATTTCTGCTCTGGCACCACTTCTAGTTTCAGGCATGGTAGCAGAGGTACTTAAATTAGCATTAATATCATCCCATTTGAAAATTTCATCTCCCATTGTTTGAGTTCCGTCTAGAGAGCCACCCACAATATAAATTTCATCGTTTAAAACAGCAGAACCGTGTCTAGATAAAAATATTTCACCGTCATAAGATTCTGTTGTTGGTTCTAACACTAAGTTTTGATCGTAGGTGTTAATATACTGACCTCCTACTACTTTGAGTTTGTTGTCAATGATATGCAGTTGTTTTGAAACAAAATCAGATTGAAAAAATAATTTATCAGTTTGATTAGAACTATTGATGTCAAATCTTGTGACTCGTTCTGGATTGATGCCGGTTTCACCACGCATATCACCTTCTCGCGTTACAATGAAAATACTGTTGCTACTATTAGAGCCTACCATACCTGGCGCAAAACCAGCAACAGCATTTGAAGCATATGTAAATGCATGTGTAAAGTTAAGGGGAGCTGTTGGTATTTGAACATAGTCTGAAGCAGTCTTGGGCGCTAATGAAATAGCTATAGTTGCCGTTTCTTCACCAGTTAGGGTACCGGTAATTGTATTTTCATCAACATAGGTAAAAGTAAAGCCAGCAGATGCACTTTCTAAATCTACGCTACTATCGCCGACGAAATCAAATGCAAATTTGGCCGGAGACTCATAATAATCAAGTAAAGTTTCTTCTAAGGTGCTACCAAGGGTGTTAATAATATTTCCCGTTCGCCATTCTAAAGTGCCATTAAAATCTGTTTTTGAACTTTCAAATACGCTATTTATAAAGATGATTTCATCATCTATAACATTAAAGTTTGTTGAAATGTCGATCGTGCCTTTTGAATTAGTTAAAATTGCTTCTGTTATTTTCCAAACTTTTTTGTCGGTATTGGTCAATTGATCTAATGTGTTTTGACGTTCAGCGGCTAGTTCTTCCGCTGGGTCAGGAGTTGGTTCTTCAACCGGATCTTCTTTCTGCTCTTGTTCTTGCTGAGGGTCAACATCAGTGATTACATTGTCATCACTACCGCAATTAGTAAGTAATAAGGCTAATACAATTAATAAAAGTAGTTGAATGGGTTTGGTGTGCATAGAGCTATGGTTTTAAGGATTATTTTATCTCAAAACTATATTTTGAATTAAATGCAAACCATACCTATTGAAGGGTATTTTAATGTAAAATAAAGAACTTAGTGTTTCTATTAGTGAAAATTAATAACTAATATTTCGTGAATAGTAATCATGCAATTGCTTCGGACTGGCACCTAAGAAATTCTTTAAATGTATCATTCCGAAATGGTATTGAAGTTTAATTACGCCGTATTTCTCATATTTTCTTGCCGAAGTCACCACGTGCGAAGAGAGAACAGTAAATGATGTTATTTCATATAATCGAGCAATGAATTTATAATCTTCATAAATGATATAGTTTTCATCATAACCGCCTGTTTTATGAAACAATTTTTTGGTTATAAATAAAGATTGATCGCCTCCTCGACAAATTTTCAGATTGATTTTAGTTAACCAAGCAAAAAAGTTTAAAAAATGGCTATTATTGTCAAATTTCATTTGAAAACAACCCGCTTCGGTTCCCCCTTGAACGGCATCAATTATTTGCTGGTCAAAATTTAAAGGTGTTAAAGTATCAACATGCAAAAAGTAAAGGATGTCACCAGTAGCAAAACGAGCTCCATAGTTCATTTGTTTAGCACGACCTTTAGTGGTATATAAAACGCTAGCACCTTGTTTTATGGCTAATTCAACTGTTTTATCTGTGCTACCACCATCAACGACCAAAACTTCTTTGATAAGTTTTCGCGAGCTCGATGCTTTTAAATGTTCAAGTGTTTTAGAAATTGTTTGTGCTTCATTGAGTACAGGAATTATAACACTTATTTTCGAATCGCTTGGTTTCATTAAAATCACGGCATTAAAAGACTACAAATCTATAAAGATGAATATTCGGTGTTAATATAATACGACGTGAATTATAATCGATACTTACGTTAAATCAGGTGAAATGTAATTTAAATCTGCTTTATTAATTCTCTGAATAGCTTCACCATTTTGGGTTCTGTTTTGCCAGCTATGGCAATTATCTCTTGAATATCTACAGGTTGTAAATTTTCTGGATCACACTCATCAGTTAAGACAGAAACCGCAACAACTGGTAACTGTAAATGGTTAGCGACAATCACCTCTGGCACGGTACTCATACCAACTGCATCTGCACCCAAAATTTTTAACATACGATATTCTGCGCGTGTTTCTAATTGTGGTCCTACTACCGAGACATAAACTCCTTCTTTTAAAGAGATATTTTCTTTTTTAGCTACAGATAGAAGTTTAGTACGCATGTCTGCGTCATAAGGTGCGGCCATATCAACAAAACGATCTCCGAATTGAGAAACATTTTTAAAAGCTAATGGAGAGCCTCCTTGTAGATTAATATGATCTTCAACGAGCATGATATCTCCTTTTTTGAAATTAAGATTGATGGCTCCCGCTGCATTAGAAATAAACAGTTTTTTAATACCTAACTGGTGCATTACGCGAATAGGATAGGTAATATCCATAAGGTCGTAACCTTCATATAAATGAAATCGACCTTGCATTACCACGGTTTTTTTTCCTTCAAAAGTTCCGTAAATCAATTTGCCGGTGTGAAATTCTACTGTGGCTAAGGGAAAAAATGGAATGTGATTGTAATGTGCTACAATCGGGTTTTCAATTTCATCAACTAATTTACCTAAACCAGTACCTAAAACTATTCCGATTTCTGGTTGGTCAAAGCCTTTGCTTTGTAAGTATGCAGTAGATTCTTGTAATTGCTTGTCTGTTAGTATCATATATTTTTTAAATATGGATGAAACGCTTCTATGTCTTTAACGTCTTCGTATAAATCAATGTCATTTTTAGCCTCAAAAAGCTGTATGTTTTCATCTATTAAATCTGCCAAGGTATCTTTTAGTACAGTTTCGTTACCCCAAGATTTATTTTGAAAAATTTCTGCCTTAAATTTAGTCATCCCCAGAAAATAGTATCCACCATCTTCAGCAGGGCCAATTACGAAGTCTTTTTGTTTAAGTGCTTCAAAAGCCTTGTCTAAATCATTTGAATTTAGGTCGTACATATCGCTTCCAATAACTATAATACGTTCAAAACCTTTTTCAAAACCTTCTTGAAAGGCATTGGCCATACGAATACCCAAATCTATACCTGCTTGTAATTTTTTATCAAAAATAGTGTTATCCCAAATATCATCTTTCCAAATTTGTTCAGAATACCAAACTTGTTTTGCAGCGTTTACTGATGCGGTCAATTGTGCAGTATGTTGCAACAAATACTTATATATTTCTAAAGCACTTTCATCACCTATGGTAGCAGCTAATCTTGTTTTGCATTTTCCTAACTTTGGGTTTCGTGTGAAAATCAGTAAGAGGTTTTTAGAAGACACGTTATGATAATTCACAGTAGTGAGTTCTTTTCTATTTTTTTGGGGAAGTATTATACTCATTAAGTCTATTAAGGTGAAGTAGTTTAAATGTATTGTTATTTTTCTAGTGAACCGAATGAACTTTTGTGCCTTTATTGAGAAGTTTGCCCCATTGTTTGTTAAAAGTGTGAACACTATCAGTTTCGGTATCATTTTTATAAACCAATTTCCCCTGGTTTTTCCACTCAAAAATTCCTCCATAAAGATTTTTAACATTGGTATAGCCTGCCTTTAACAATTTTTCGCCAATATCTTCAGAGCGAACTCCTATAGAGCAGTATACCATAATAGGGGCTTGTTTATTTGGAAAATTTTTAAGAATAGAATCTTTTTCAAATGTTTTATAGCCAACCCACACTGCATTTTTAATATGGCTAACCTCATACTCCTCTTTTTTTCGAGTATCAAAAACTATAATTTCTTCAGTAGTATTCACTTCATTAACATAAATGTAAGGTACACTTTCAGCGTTTAGTTGTTGAAGCGTTCTATCCAAATTTTTCTGTGAAAAAAGTGAAATACTGAACATTAAAAAAGCAAGGAACAACAGATGTTTTTGCATACTATTTAAGTTTATAATGGTAAAGATACTATTTTGAGTGTTTTTAGAATTAGCTCAAATGTTTAGAAAAGATTATTTTCATACTAGTAGTTTTTGAGTTTTTCGTGTGTTACAAACTACAAATAATTTTAAAAGAATATATTCAGATAATTGTTTGACGCGATATTTCGTTGAACCTTACTTAATGGGGTGTGTGATCTAAATTGGTAATCGTTTACTTTAAGTGAAAATACTGTAAAAGTTACGAACAGGTTTTTTGTTTAATACCTAAGTAAGGCCGATCAACACATTTAGATATAAAAAAACCACGACTTTAATTTAGTCGTGGTTTTGAATTTTATTCTAAATAATTGTTTTAGTCAAAGGCAAATCCTGTGGAAACTCTAAAAACAAAAGCGTATAAGACTACAAGAAGCATAACAAAACTAAACCATGCAAAAAACTTAAAGTAGCGCTTTACGATAAAGCTTCCGATATTTCTAAATCCCTCGGCATAGATTTCTTTAAGAAGTAAAATTGTTTTCATAGATAATTAATTTTCGGGGTTAACACCTCAAAGGTCTGTTATCTTTTAGGTCAGGGCTATTATTTTTGGTGAACGGTTGTTAACTCTGTTAAATAACAGGGGCATGGGATGAACGGCTATATTGTTTGGGTCAACTGTTTTGAGCTAAAATATGAGATGAAGAGCATTGTTTTTTTTGGTTAAAAAAACCGAAAAAGTGCTTTAGTTTACCAAATAGAACAATAGTCTGTTGTGATACCAATGAAGAAATAGTGAAGTTGCAAAGAAAATATATGAGAACAAAAAACCCTGCAAATGCAGGGTTTTATTGTGGTGCCTCCAGGAATCGAACCAGGGACACATGGATTTTCAGTCCATTGCTCTACCAACTGAGCTAAGGCACCATACCTCGTTAAAGGGCTGCAAATATAAATTCAAATTTATGATATACAAACAAAATCGTAAAAAAAGGTTAGTGATTCTTTCACATTTTATAATCTTTGCAATATGAAACTAATTATAGATGCAGGAAATACCGCTGTAAAGCTTGCTGTTTTTGATAAAGAAAACCTGCTTTTCGACCAAATTGTAGATCGCGGCCAATTTATATCAGAGGTTAAAAGTATTTTTAACTTCTATCCAAAAATTACTTGGGCGATAGTTTCTGCAGTTGGTTTTTTAGATAAGAAAGATATAATTGCTTTATCTGTTTTTTGTAAAGTGCATGTTTTGACACACGCATCAAAAATTCCATTTAAGAATTCATATGCTACTCCTCAAACCTTAGGTGTTGACCGAATTGCATTAGCTACTGCAGCATTCTATATAAATGCTCAGGCAAACACCTTAGTAATAGATGCCGGCACTTGTATTACCTATGATATGGTAAATGATTATGGAGAATATTTAGGTGGTGCAATTTCTCCTGGTATACAGATGCGATATAAAGCATTGAATGACTATACTGACAAATTACCATTGCTAGAACGAAATGATCCAATTGATATAATTGGTAATTCAACTCAAACAAGTATTCATAGTGGAGTGGTGAAAGGTATTTTATTAGAAATTGAAGGTGTCATTGATCAATACAAAATGCGTTTTAAAGATTTAACAGTTATTTTAACAGGGGGTGATGCTCAATTTTTGTCAAAACGATTAAAAAATACCATATTTGCGGATTCCAAATTTCTCTTGAAAGGCTTAAACTTTCTGTTGGAATACAACAAGCGCTAAATGATCAAAAAAATTGTAATTGTAATAGCATGCATTTTTGCTATAGCTTCAAACGCTCAAGACGGTACTGGATCTCCATATTCTTATTTTGGCCTCGGCGAACTTAGTAGTTCAAGTTCAATTGAAAATCAAATGATGGGTGGTATAGGAATGTATGCCGATAGTATTCATATCAATCTGCAAAACCCAGCGGCTTACGGAAATTTAAGGTTAACCGCCTATACCGCCGGAATTTCTTATAAACAACTTACACTTAAAAGTGCAACTGCGGAAGAGGATAATAGCCTTACTACGCTAGATTATTTGTCGCTTGGTTTTCCTGTTGGAAAAGGGTTTGGTGTTGGTTTAGGGCTTCAGCCATATTCGGCTGTTGGCTACAATCTATTGGCTAACTCTATTAATGGAAACAATGCTGAAGTAACCAATCAATATTCTGGTACAGGAGGAATAAATAGAGTCTACCTTTCTATAGGTTACCAAATTACTAAAAACTTAAGCATAGGGGTTACTGCAAATTACAATTTTGGAGAAATAGAAAATCTAAGAACTCAAATTGTAGAAGGTGTGCAATTTGGAACGTTAGATAACAGAATATCTAGAATTGGAGGAATTGATTTTAACTACGCTTTAAATTATACACCAAAAATCACTGATAATTTGACCTTATATTCTAATGTTAGAATTAATACGCAAGCTAATTTGTCGGCTCGAAATACTCAAGAAGTTGGGTCTTTTAGTTTAAGCTCTGGTGAAGATATTGAGGTTTTTAACGTAAATCTCGCGGCTCGAGGTTTAGAAAAGCAAGGATTAACAATTCCTACCAAAACCACATTAGGCATAGGTATAGGTGAGGAAAGAAAATGGTTCATTGGTGGAGAATATAGTTTTCAAAAACTAAGCTCTTTTAGTAATGATTTTGTTGTAGTTGATACTTTTGATTATCAAGACGCTAGTAGTTTTGCTTTAGGAGGTTTCTATATTCCTGATTATACGTCATTTACAAGCTTTTTTAAGCGAGTGACTTATCGAGCAGGAATGCGCTCAGTTAGAACGGGGATGGTAGTTAACAACCAAGAGATAGATGACTTTGGCATAACTTTTGGAGTTGGTCTACCACTTGCATCAGGTACCAGTGGTTTTTCTAATATCAACCTAGGTTTCGAAGTTGGAAAAAGAGGAACAACAGATGCAAACTTAATTAAGGAAAATTATTTCAAATTAAGTGTTGGATTATCTTTAAATGATAGATGGTTCAGAAAGAGAAAAATTAACTAAAAATTTAGTACATTAACCACTTTAAACAATATTATAATATGAAAACGAAACTCTACTTTACAGCAATAATGTTTTTAGGGTGTATGGCGATAAGTAATGCGCAAGCTCAAAACACGGAGTGTGTGACTAATCTTTCTATTTACGTTGAGCACGCTAAAGTTAAAAATTACGAAGCAGCATACACACCATGGAAAATGGTATATGAAACTTGCCCAGCAATTAATCTGGCAAATTTCTCTGTAGGTGAAAAAATTCTTGCAGATAAAATTAAAAAGTCTTCAGGCGCTGAAAAAGAAGGTTTTATTAGCGATATGTTGAAACTTCATGATGATCGAATGACTCATTTTCCGAATAAAACGAAAAAAGCAGATGTTATCATTGACAAGGTGTTATTGAAGTATGATAATAAAATGATTTCTGATGATGAAATTTATTCTAATTTGAGTACTGCTTTTACAGAAGATGAGAAAAACTTTAAAAACCCAAAAGCACTTTATCTTTATTTTTCAAGTTTAGTAGATTTGTATAAAGCAGGGTCAAAAGATTTACAAGAGGTTTTTGATGTTTATGATAATGTGACAGAAAAAGTTGAAGTTGAAAATGCGAAATTAACAGATGCCATCGCTAAGCTTTTACCTAAAGAAGAAGATGAGACTATTACTTCTAAAGAAAAAAGACGCTTAAGAGTATACAGTAAAAATTCAGAATCTTACGGTAAAATTGCTGGTAGTATTGATGCTAAACTAGGTCCTTTAGCTGATTGTGATAACTTAATTCCTTTATATCAAAAATCTTATGATGAGAAAAAAGGAGATGTTGTTTGGGTAAAGAGAGCTGTTGGTCTTATGTTTAACAAAGAGTGTACTGATGACCCAATGTTTCAAAAATTGTTTGAAGCACAGTTAGCACTTGATCCTTCAGCTGACGCTTATGTATATGGAGGTACGTTAAAAATGAAAAACGGAGATTCTCAAGGTGCACTTGCTGATTTTGATAAAGCATTAAGCTTAGAAACCGATTCTAAGAAAAGATCTAATATTGCTTACAAAGTTGCATTGATTAATAAAAGAAAAGGTAGTAAATCAACAGCTAGAAAATATGCTCAGAAAGCTATCGACTTTAACTCAGCTAATGGAAAAGCCTATTTACTGATAGCTAATCTATACGCAACTAGCGCGAACCAATGTGGTAATACAACTTTTGAAAAAAGAGCAATTTACTGGAAAGCGGCAGATATGGCTAGAAAAGCAGGTAGAGTCGATCCTTCTTTAAGTTCAAGAGCAAACAAGTCAGCTGCTAGTTACTCAGCGAAAGCACCGAATAAAGAAATGATTTTCTCAGAAGGTATGGCTGGTAAAACCGTAACATTTAGTTGTTGGGTTGGTGGTAGCGTAAAGGTGCCTAATTTGTAAAATGATAAAATCACAAAACAATATTTTTGTAAGCATTGCCATAGTTTCTATGGCAATGCTTTTTTTTTCCTGTGGAGATAATTATAAAAGGGTAGGTGATGAAGCTAAAAAACCTATATTTCCAATAGGTGTAGCAGAGAATTTTGTATTTACATATACTGAAACGAAGAATACGATGTCTATTGACACCAGTGAAACATCAAGAGTGATATCAGTATTAACAAGTCCAATTCGTGAAGATTTTACTAACCTTGAATTTCCATATCAAAAATTTCCAAATGGTTTGGTGGTTGATTTTTTTGATGATGATAATAAAAAGAGTATCATCAGGGCAGATTATGGTATTATTTATTCTGCTACTAATTTGATAGATTTACAAGGTAATGTAGTTTTAGAAAGTCATGATGGTAAGAAACTAGAAACTTCACAGTTGTTTTTAGATCAAGACAATGAATGGGTTTTTACTCATGAGAAATTCAAATATACAAATCCGGATGACGGAACCATTATGGATGGAGAAGGAATGGATTTTAGTAAAGATCAGAATTTCTTATTTGCGCATAAAACCTACGGACTAATGCTTATTCCGGAAGAAAAAGAAACAATAGATGATTAAAATTTTAAGATATACAGAATACCTATATTTATTTATAGCAATAGGGTCAGTTTACAAAGCGTTTGAGCAATGGAGCATAGATAGAAACTACGCCTATTTGTTTGTATTTTTTACCGTAGCTGCTTTAGGTATGTTCTTGTTTAGAAGAACGTATCGTAAAAAGTTTGAGAAAAGACAACGAGATAATCAATAGTATTGGATACCTCCATCATCATTATTATTTTATCACTGCTGTTTTCCGCCTTTTTTTCAGGGATGGAAATTGCCTTTATCTCTTCGAATAAAATTCATATTGAAATAGAGAAAAAGCAAGAGGGTTTTTTGGCTAAAATTCTTACACGATTAACTAAGAAGCCGTCCAAATTTATAGCTACCATGTTGATAGGCAACAACATTGCCTTGGTAGTATATGGTATTTTTATGGGTGACGTGTTAACGGCATGGTTACTTGAACTTTCAGAAGCTAACAATAGTCAATTTTTTAATTATCTCAATGAGTTTAGTCTGATAACTCAAACCATTGTATCTACCATTATTATTCTACTTACGGCTGAATTTCTGCCCAAAGTTTTATTTCAAATTTATTCGAATAAGTTGTTGAAAATATTGGCTTTACCCGCTTATTTATTCTACATCCTGTTTTCTTTTATTTCAGATTTTATAATTACTATTTCAGATTTTATACTCAAAGCGTTTTTTAAAACAGATGGAGATGAAGTTCAACTAGCTTTTAGTAAAATTGAATTAGGAGATTATATTACTGAGCAAATGGAGGCTGTTGAAGAAGAAGATGAGGTTGATTCTGAAATTCAAATTTTTCAAAATGCTCTTGAGTTTACTGGGGTAAAAGCACGTGAAGTAATGGTGCCTCGAACCGAAATAACAGCTGTAGAATTACATGAAACTCCTAAAAACTTAACCAAATTATTTACCGAAACTGGCTATTCTAAAATATTGATTTATAAAGATACAATCGATGATATCATAGGTTATGTACATTCATACGAATTGTTTAAAAAGCCAAAAACTATAAAAAGTATTTTAAGACCAGTTGAATTAGTGCCTGAAACTATGCTAGTTCATGACATACTTAAAGTGCTTATAAAGAAACGAAAAAGTTTGGCAGTAGTCTTAGATGAATACGGGGGTACCTCAGGTATCATGACTATGGAAGATATTGTTGAAGAGCTTTTTGGTGAAATTGAAGATGAGCATGACTCTACAGATCTTATTGAAGAGCAAATTACTGAAAACTCGTTTAAATTTTCTGCAAGACTTGAGGTTGATTATTTGAATGAGAATTACAAGCTTGAATTACCCGAAGGTGATGAATATGAAACTTTAGGCGGTTTAATAGTTAATGAAACAGGCGAAATACCTGAACAAAAAACTGAAATTTCCATCGATAATTTTCGCTTTACAATTTTAGAAGTTTCGAATACAAAAATTGACTTAGTACTTTTAGAAATTGTAGACGTTGATTAAAGTATGATCATATTTCTCAATTTGATTTATTTGCAAGCTATTTTAAATTGTTAATTGAACTTTGAGAATTCATAAAGAGTTTGAAAATTTTCACCCAAAACATAAATTTACTTCAACTCCTATTTTTTGTACAGTCAACAAGCTACTGGTATAGCTGTAATAAATTTGAACAGGTGAAAAGAAAATAGTAAATTCGCCACCCAATAACAAACTTGAAAATAAATACGCTAACATGGCAATTTTAGAAAATATTAGAAAGCGAACTACCGTCTTAATCTTGGTGATCGCCTTAGCTCTTTTTGCATTCATTATCTCAGGTATTTTTACTGCTGATAATTTTGGTGGAGGTAAAGTTGGTTCTTCTGTAGCCGAAGTAAATGGTGAAGATATTTCTGTAGATGCCTTTAGAAGCAAAATGGATATTGCTACCAGAAATAATTCAGGGAATATATCTTCTATGCAATTGGTAAATAACGTTTACGATCAAGAGGTGCGTAACGCTATCTTATCACAACAATTTGATGATTTAGGAATCAATATTGAAGAGGATCAAATCATGAACTATATTAAGAATATTCCTGGGTATGCTCAAAGTCCTCAATTTTTGAATGAGAATGGCATTTTTGATGAAGGAAAATTTCGTGATTTCATTTTAGATATGAAAGATAGAAATGATGGTTCGTATCAATTATGGTTGCAAGATGAAAAAAACATCATCCAAAGTAATAAAGAGCAAACATATTACAACTTGATAAAAGCAGGTGTTGGTGCAACATTAAAAGAAGGTGAATTAGATTATAAATTAGCGAATGATAAAATGGATTTACGTTACGTGAGAATTCCGTTTTCAAGTATCGCTGATAGTTCAATTACGGTAAGTAAAAGTGAAATTGAGAGTTATATTAATTCTCATAAGGAAGACTTCAAGCAAGAGAAGTCTAGAGATATTCAATTTGTATATTTTGAAGAAAAACCTTCTGCAGCAGATGAAGCTTCGGCTAAGTCGGCTGTTGTAAACTTGATGTCAGATAGACCAGAGTACAATGAATCAACAAAACAAACTGATACTATCATCGGTTTTAAAAATACAGCTAATACAGGTGACTTTTTAGATCGTTATTCTGATATCAAATTCGATACCATTTTTAAGGCTAAAAATGAATTACCAGCATTGTTTGCAGATTCATTAATGAGTTTGAAAGTTGGAGAAACCTATGGTCCATATCGTGATGGTGACTATTTTAAAATTTCTAAAATGGTGGCGCGTAAGAAAGAGGGCTCTGTAAAGGCAAGTCATATTCTTGTTGCTTACGAAGGAGCGCAAAGAGCAAATCCAGATGTAACTAGAACAAAAGAAGAAGCTGAAGCTAGAGCTAAAGAGTTATTACGTGATGCGAAAAAATCAGGTGCTGATTTTGCAGAACTTGCCAAAACAAATTCTGATGGAGGTTCAGCTCCTCAGGGGGGTGATTTAGGCTTTTTTAGAAAAGAAAGAATGGTACCTGCATTTAGTGATTTTGCATTTGGCAATAGAATTGGAACCATCGGTATGGTTGAAACTGAATTCGGATTCCATGTAATTAAAGTTGATGATAAACAAGATTTAGTTCAAATAGGTCATTTAGCTCGTTTAATTGAAGCCTCTGAAGAAACCATGAATACATTGTTTACTGATGCAACTAAATTTGAAATGGCCACACTCTCAGGAGACAAAAATTTTCCTGATGTAGCTAAAGAAGGTAATTATGCAGTAAGAACTTATAAGGCTAGAGTTTTAGATGAAAATATTCCTGGCCTAGGCGCCCAGCGTTCTATAGTGCAGTGGATATTTAATGAGGATACTGATCTTGGTGATATCAAACGTTTTAATGTAAATAACGGTTATGCAATAGCACAACTAACTGCTGTTTACAGAGAGGGAACAATGTCAGTTGAAGATGCATCTCCTATGGTATTACCTTTAATACGAAAGGAAAGAAAAGCTGCACAAATCATAGCTGCAAATCAAGGTAAAACATTAGAAGAGATTGCAAGCGCACCGAATCTTTCTATTGCAAATGCAAGTTCTATGACTGTGAAATCACCAACTATTCCAGGGGCCGGTAATGAGCCAGTAGTAGTGGGTACGGCTTACGCTATGAATGAAGGAGATACCTCGGGTCTTATAGAGGGCGAAACCGGTATTTTTATTATTAATGTTACTAAAAAAGAACCGGCTGCACAGTTAGATAATTATAGTACCTACGCCAATACATTAACGACTGCAAGAACTTCAAGAGTTACTTCAGCAGTATACAATGCCTTAAAAGAAGCTTCAGATATAGAAGATAACAGAGCTACTTTTTACTAAGAATGTAAAACTTATAGTTAAAAAAGCCTTCTGATTTCAGAAGGCTTTTTTTATAATATCATTGATTTAAAAGGAATTACGGTTTCATAGCCTCTATTTTTAAAATATTCAGAAGTGTCTGAATTTCCTGTGGCTAAAATAAAATCACCACCCCAGCCTCCCAAGCTTTTTATTTCGCCTTTGAAGTCTGAAAATAAGTCAGCTTTCACCGTGGGTATTTGTAGTGCATTAGAAATAACGGACTCATGTTCTTGTATTGTTTTTTCAAACTCAGATAGCGTTGCTGAATAAACAAAATTTCGAGTTAGTTCTGTAATTTTTAAAACCAGCTGATTTTTATCAAAGTTTGCTTTTCTATAAGAAGAAATAGCATCTCTACTGTTTTTCTTTTTATTTAAATATATGAAGAAAAGGTGCTCAGCAAATGAGAATTGATAAGGTAGTGTGGTTACTTGCGGAGAATTATCTTGAAGTTGGTAAAGTATGGGAGTATTATGTGATGCACAAGCGATGTCATATCCACTACCTTTAAAAGTAAGCTCAAGTAACTTATACGGATTGACTGCAGCCCAAAGGGCAATATTATTAATTAGTGTAGATGAAGTTCCTAATCCCCAATTTCTAGGAAACGTGAGTGTAGTATTAACCTTTACTCCTTTAGAATTAGATAAAAAATTAGGATTGAGTTTTTTAATTTGTTGCAGTATGTTTTGCAAGGTTTTTGAAGTTTCTTGATCTGTAGTTTTAAGAATTTCGAAACTTTCTAAAAGGTAAGTACATTCAAACCAAACCTTACCTCTTTCATCAAAACTTTTCCAATAAATTTGGTTGTTATCGTCATCGGCAACCTCTAAATACTGACCAAATCTTGTAGGAATAGCCCAGGAAAGCGCCCCATCTAAAACTGCATACTCTCCTGAGAGCAATAGCTTTCCGTTGCTATAGTACTTATGAATCATTGGTTTCGTAAATTTTCAAAAGCCGCTACAACCGAACTGTGTGTTGCCGTATGTTTTTTAAAATGTTGGGTCAATGTAGTTTTCTCTTGATCCGTAGCGCCTAATTGATTTAAGATGTTCAACAAATGCATTTTCATATGCCCTTCTTGAATACCTGTGGTCACTAGTGATCGTAAGGCCGCAAAATTTTGTGCCAGGCCAGCAACAGCGACAATTTGCATCAATTCTTTAGCGGAAGGGTTTTGTAAAACCTCTAAGGCAAGCTTAACCAAAGGGTGCAGCTTTGTTAAACCTCCAACGGTGCCAAGCGCAAGGGGCAAATCAATCCAAAATTTAAAAATACCATTCTCTAAACTGGCATCCGTTAAGCTGGTGTAATTTCCATCTTTAGCCGCATAAGCATGTACCCCCGCTTCAACTGCTCTGAAATCATTTCCAGTAGCTAATATCACAGCATCTACACCATTCATGATGCCTTTATTATGGGTAACAGCTCTATGAGGTTCTATTTTAGCAATGGCAACTGCTTGAATCATCTTTTGAGCAAATTCTACCGCACTTTTTGGGTCTTTTGATAGCTTTTCAACAGGGCAACTGACTTCTGCGCGAACTAAGCAATTAGGTACATAATTGCTAAGAATACTCATTACAACTTCAATATTTTTTTCGTCTTCATTAAAGGCCGAATAGTTTAATGCTTCTCTTTTGAAGGTACTAGCAAATTGTTCTAAACAAGAATTGATAAAATTAGCCCCCATTGCATCTAAAGTTTCAAAAGTGCAATGTAATTGAAAGTAGTTTGGTAATTTTTCAGTTTTGTTTCTCAGTTCAATTTTTAATACGCCACCACCACGCTTTTCCATATTTTTGGTGATGTCAGAGGCTTCCTTTAATAATTTTTCTTGAACTTCATTAAAAAATTTCTCCAGCTTTTCAGGGTCGCCATGGTACATAAAATGAACTTGACCAATTTTTTCTGTCCCTATAATTGATGTTTTAAAGCCGCCAAGTTTAAACCAAAATTTCGCTGCTTTACTAGCAGCAGCAACAACAGAACTTTCCTCGATGGCCATGGGTATGGCGAACAATTGATCATTTATTAAAAAATTCGGAGCTATTCCTAACGGTAAGTAAAAATTGGTAATGGTATTCTCTATAAACTCATCATGAAGTTTTTGCAACTCCTGATCAGTATTTAAGTAATTGTTAAGTATGTTTTTTGAAGTAACGGGGTTGTGGGTATAATTGGTGACAATCCAGTCAATTTTTTCCTCTTTCGTAAGTTTAGAAAATCCCTCAATAGGCGTGATCATAAAGTTATTGGTTTGTTGGGTAAAGATAGCGATAAAGGCATATTGACTCAAAAATAGAGTTGAAATACATTTAGCATTTAAAAAGGCATCATTTTTCGCCTTAAAGCGTGGTTTTTACTCTAATTATTAGTAAACTTGACAGATTTAACTGATTTTGAATATTTATGAAGAAATTAAACATTTTGTTGCTATTGTCACTGTTTTTAGTGATCGTAGGTTATGCGCAAACTCATCAAATTACGGTGGAAGAAATTTACCAAGGTGCCTTCAGAACACAAGGTTTAGAAGCTTTACGTTCCATGAACAACGGTCAACAGTATACGGTTTTGCATAAAAACCGAATTACTGGATCAACGAGTATTGATGCTTATGACTATAAAACCTTAGAAAAAGTGAATACTATAGTTTCTTCGGTTGATTTAGCAGATGTACATAGTTTTTCAAAGTACGCGTTTACAAAAGATGAAAAGAAAATTCTTTTAGCAACGGAAGTTGAGCCTATTTTTAGAAGGTCTACCTTAGGTATTTATTATGTGTATGATGTTGGTTCTAAGTCCGTTATTAAAATTTCGGAAAATAAAATTCAAGAGCCTAGTGTTTCACCTAGTGGAAAAGAAGTAGCCTACGTCTTTGAAAATAACATATATATTTTTGATTTGGCTTCGAAAAAAACCCGTCAAATAACTGATGATGGTCAAAAAAATAAAATTATTAATGGGGTTACTGACTGGGTTTATGAGGAAGAATTCAGTTTTGTTAAGGCCTTCGAATGGAATGCAGATGGCAGTAAAATAGCATTTCTTAGATTCGATGAAACAAACGTTCCTGAATTTTCGATGGATGTGTATGGTACCGATTTGTATCCTAAACCACACGTTTTTAAATATCCAAAGGCAGGTGAAGATAATGCCATAGTAACACTTCATGTTTTCGATGTTGAAAAAGATGAGATTTCTGCAATAGATTTAGGTGAAGCCTATTATATTCCAAGAATAAAATGGATGAACGATAAGAACACTTTAAGTGTACAAACAATTAACAGGCATCAAAACCATTTAAAATTACTAGCGGTAAATACTAGCGATAATTCTGTTGATGTATTGCTTGAAGAAACAGATAAAGCTTATGTAGATATCACTGATGAATTAACTTTTTTAGGTGACGATAGTTTTATTTGGTCTAGTGAAAGAGATGGATACAATCACTTATATCTATATGCGGCTGACGGCGCCTTACTAAGCCAAATAACTAAAGGTGCTTGGGAGGTTACCAGTTATTATGGTTACGATCAAAACGAAGATCGTATTTACTATCAATCTACCGAAAACGGATCTATTAACCGTGGTATTTATAGTGTTGATAGCAGTGGTTCAAATAAGAAAGAATTGGCAACGAAGAAAGGAAATAATAAGGCCGACTTTAGTTCAAATTTCACATATTTCATAAATACATTTTCTAGTGCAACAGTGCCAAATACGTATACCTTACATAAGGCTTTAAATGGCAAAAAAATTAAGGATATTAAAGATAACAATGGCTTGTTAACCAAGTTAGAAGGGTACGCTTTAAGTGAAAAAGAGTTTTCTACTATTGCTATTAATGGTAATGATCTAAATATGTACATGATCAAACCTAAAGACTTTGATCCTTCTAAAAAATATCCATTATTGATGTATCAATATAGTGGCCCGGGTTCACAGAATGTTTCAAACAGTTGGAATTCGGCTAATGATTATTGGCATCAAATGTTGGTTGCTGAGGGCTATATTGTAGCTTGTGTTGATGGACGAGGCACCGGTTTTAAAGGCAGAGATTTCAAGAAGGTAACTTATATGAATTTGGTGAAATATGAAACTGAAGATCAAATTGCCGCTGCTGCTAAACTAAGTGAATTACCATATATTGATGAAGAAAGAACAGGAATATGGGGGTGGAGTTTTGGCGGTCATATGTCTACAAACTGTTTGCTTAAAGGAAACGAAGTTTTTGAAACTGCAATAGCTGTAGCTCCAGTAACTTCTTGGCGTTTTTATGATACTATCTATACCGAGCGATTTATGAGAACGCCAGCTGAAAACCCAGGAGGTTACGATGATAACTCACCGTTCAACTACCCAGAATTACTAAAGGGCAATTACCTGTTAATTCATGGTTCTGGTGATGATAATGTACACGTTCAAAATAGTATGCGAATGATTGAAGCCTTAATTCAAGCGAATAAGCAGTTTGATTGGGCGATTTATCCTGATAAAAATCACGGTATTTACGGCGGTAATACCCGTATTCAATTATTCAATAAAATGACCAATTTTTTAAAATCAAACTTATAAATAATTGTAATTGACTATGACGGATAATTCAGAATTTACAGATCAAAAACAGCTATTAGGTCACCCCCAAGGTTTGTTCTATCTATTTTTTGCAGAATTGTGGGAGCGCTTTAGCTTTTATGGAATGAGGGCTTTGCTAACCCTATACATGATAGATGTAATATTTTCTGCCCTTGCGGAACGAGATTTCGCAACTGCTGCGGTATATGCGTCTTATGGCTCTTTAGTTTATGCATCGACAGTAATTGGAGGCAAAATCTCTGATCAAATATTAGGAATGCGTAACTCTATATTTCTGGGTGGTATACTAATGTCAATTGGTCATTTTGTTCTGGCAATTGAAGATAATATGGCATTTTTTCTTGCCTTATCATTGATCATAGTTGGCAATGGTTTTTTTAAACCAAACATATCAACTTTTGTGGGTACTTTATATGAGAAAGGAGATCCTAAAAAAGACTCGGGCTTTACCATTTTCTATATGGGAATTAATATCGGTGGTTGGGTTGCTCCCCTTCTTTGTGGATGGTTAGCTGCTAAATATGGCTGGCACTATGGTTTTGGCCTTGCCGGAATAGGAATGTTAACCGGTTTAATTGTCTTTTGGAATGGTATTCAAAAAAATGTGTTTGGTAATAGAGGGCTTCCTCCTAACGAACATGTAATGAAGAAGAAAGTTATTGGGGTGCCTCAGGGTGTGTTAGTTCCAGTATTAGCAGTTTTAGCTGCTCCTTTAATCGCATGGTTATTATCATCTTATAAATCGATTGCTACAGAGGGTATGTTAGCTGACCAGAATATAGTTAATGTTATTTTTAAAGGTATTGGAATTGCGGTTCTTGTTTATCTGGCTTATGAAATGTTTAAAGCGAATTTAGATGAACGTAAAAAACTTTTTGTAGCTGTTTTAATTACTTTTTTCATGACTATTTTCTGGGGTTTTCATGAGCTTTCGGGTAGTGTAATTACGTTATTCGCAGCAAGAAATGTTGACCTAGATGGTATTATGACAGCAGCACAAACCAATTCATTGAACTCGATGTGGATTATCATATTGGCCATTCCGATTTCAATGATGTGGACATGGTTGAGTAAGAAAAATAAGAATCCAAGAACCCCTTACAAATTTGGATTAGGTTTACTCTTTGCTGGTATAAGCTTTTATGTGCTTGCCATAAGTGGAGCAAGTGCAAGTGAAAATGGTTTAGTACCATTTGCTTATCTACTATTAATGTATTTTTTATTATCTGTTGGCGAACTTTTTATGTCTCCTGTTGGCCTATCAAAAATCACTGATCTTTCTCCTACGCGTATTGTAGCCTTTATGATGGGTGTTTGGTTTTTGTCCTCTGCCTTTGCATTTCAGATTGTAGGTTTTATTGGAAAACAATTGGCTATAGAAAGTACAGATAAAAATGTAGGTGGTTTGGAAACTCTTACCGTTTATACCGATGGATTTATGCTAATCGCTAAATACTCTTTGGTTGCAGGTTTAGTCGTACTTGTTGCTTCGCCTTTAATTAAAAAATTAATGGGCAATGTTCATTAATCTTAATCTTTAATATAATATGCTCCCTTTTCACCTGTATAGTGAAAAGGGAGTTTTCTTTTTAAACAGGTAGCTTTCCAACGCTTTATATAACTGCTGTAGTTGCTGCCGTCTGCAATGATTTGCTGAGGTTGCATACTGTCAATCAGCCGTTCTAAGTTTATTTTTGGTGATTGTGTTAGCAATATCAAATTGGCTCTAGTTGAAGAATATATTCCTAAGCTATCAATGATTATTAATTTTCTTCCTTCCAAGGTGTATGCGCTTTTTAGCGAATCAGAAGTAAATTTCCTGATTCTTTCACCAATCATATAGCTTAAGACATTATGGGAGGTGTCCTTATAATTTGAAAATAATTTTAAGTGCTTGCCTGTTCTGTTTGCGATGATTGTGTTTTTGGTTTGGTGCATAACAAGTAAAGCTTCTTTTTTTCTACTTTGATATTCGGTATATAGGGTATAGCCTTGAAAGCTTATTATAATTACAATAACAAAAGCTACATTCTTAAACGAGGTTTTGATTTTTGTTACTGCAAATCCTATTAAAAATAAATAAGCTAGTGTCAGTTGTATTGCATCGAAAGAGATGTTTTTGAATATAAAGGCATCGTACTGTGCGATCGTAGCGATTATCTTATTCATTGTTGCTATTAAAGTAGTATAAAAGCTCGCTAGAAATTGGGGGAGGGTTTGAAATATAGCCAGAATGATTACCAGTATTCCCAATCCTAAAATGATTCCAAGAAAGGGTACAATTAAAAGATTAGAAATAAAAAATAAACCTGGAAATTGATGAAAATAAAAAAGACTTATGGGTAATACACCGATTTGAGCAGCAAGGCTAACCGATAATAGTTGCCAGATATTTTTTAAAATGAATTGTTTTGGTGTCCATAGCTTTTGCAATATGGGGTACAACCATACAATGGCAAAAACGGCCGCATAGCTCATTTGAAAACCTGCTTGAAAAAGAAGGGAAGGGTTGACGATTAGAAGAATAAAAAACATTGACAGCGCAAGTATGTTGTACGTATTATTTGGTCTGTTCAAGTACATCGCATAAGCCACAAAAGAAAACATGGTTACTGCTCGAATAATTGAGGCTGATAACCCTGCAAGAAAAGCAAAGCACCATAACAACAAAACAGAAGCTATAAGTTTAATAGTTTTACCTTTTGGCAAATATTCTAAGGGTTTTAAAATAAATTGTAGTAAGAGTAATAAAATACCAATATGTAAACCAGAGAGTGCTAAAATATGAACTGCGCCAGCGTTTTTATAATTGGAGTAAGTGACTTCTGAAATGTCATTTTTATCCCCTAAAAGTAGTGCTTGAATAATACTTAATTCTTCTTTTCCGAAGTTGGCAATTTGCAGACTATGTATAATTTGTGAGCGTAGCTTAGCAGCTACACCGTAGATTGTGGTTGTATTATTCGATAGTAAGGTGTAATTATGATTTTGAATATTGATCTGTTTGTGTATGCCTAAATTTGAGAGGTAATTTTTATAATTAAATTGATGAGGATTTAGCGGCGATTTTATTTCAGAAAACCTTCCGTAAACTAAAATTTCTTGATCAATAAAGAACGCATTGTGATCTGAATTTTTCGGTACTGATAATACCACTTTTCCTGAAACAGTTGTTCTATCAATACTTTTAACTTTTGCAGTATACCGATTAGAATAGTTGTTTTGTTTTAAAACATCAATTATTTTCAGGTGAATAAGTGCGGTTTCTGGTTTTTCTAAGTGAGAATAATGATTCGTTTGGTTTTTTGGTTTCCATAAAGTTATGGCAAGTATGCCAATGGAAATAGTAGTAGCAAGTACCGTTACTCCAAAATAGTTCAGATTTTCTCTAGTGCTTTTAAATAAAAAGTACCCTAGAATGAAGAGTAGTAAAAGTGTGATACTCATTGAAATTGATAAACTAATATCAATATGAAAACCAGCAATAATACCTACAATTAGATATAAGGTAAGTTTTATAGGTACAAATTTCAATAGATTCATCAACGTAAATTCTTACGTTAAATGTAGTAAAAGTAAAATTATGGTTTAGAGAACTCGTGTAGCTTTTACAAAGGCAGAGTTCCAATAACCTTCTCGAAGTGATGAAACAATTACGCCTCTAGATGATGAGGCATGTATAAAACGAATTTCATTATTGTCAACAGCAACCACCATACCAACGTGATTGATTCGTCTGCTTCTTTTTCTAGTTTTAAAGAACAACAAATCACCCTTTGCTACTTTGTTGATTTTTATACGTTTTCCTTTTTCGGCCATATGATACGAAACACGTGGTAGTTGTATATCATGTTCACCAAAAGAAACATAAAGAAGACCAGAACAATCCATACCTTTTTTTGTAGTACCTCCATACTTGTATTTAGTTCCAGAAAAGGTTAACGCGGTATTAATAATATTATCAGCTACTGAAAGGTGAACTCTTTTTCTAAGGTTATTAATTTGAGGTTTCTCAACTTTAGATTCTGAAGGTGCTACAGTAACAGTTCTACGTTTTGAAGAGCTACTATAAGTGGTTTTCTTTTTAACTGCACCACAACTAATCATGGTTAGTGTCAAAAATAACCCAGCAATCTTGCGATATTGTATAGCGTTCTTACTGCCCATACCTTCAAAATTAATCAAATATTATATAGTTTGAGCTAATGTTTTTTATGAATTGGAAATACCCACCATTTGAAAGAACGGTGTTTTTTAAGATTCTATTGTTTAACACATTACATGTGTGCTACATTTACTTTGTGTGAATTCCGTTATAGATAAGTGAAGCAACATTTTGACTTGCGCCAGCCCCGCCTAATTTTTCTTCTAGTTGTTCGTAAGCTTCTAGTTGTTTTTCTCTTTCAGATCCTTTAATTACTTGCTGCAGAGAATGGCTTAGGTTCGTACTAGTTAATTCATCTTGTATAAGTTCTTTTACAATCTCTTTTTTCATAATTAAATTAACCAAAGAAATGAATTCAAGGGTGATAATTCGTTTGGCAATTTGATAAGAGAACCAATTTGCTTTATAGCATACCACCTGTGGTACCTTAAACAAAGCGGTCTCTAAAGTGGCTGTACCACTGGTAACCAAAGCTGCATTAGCAATACTTAACAAGTCATATGTTTGGTTTGTAACAAACTTGATATTTTTATTGGTTAAGTATGGCTTATAGAACTCATTTTCTAAACTAGGAGCACCAGCAATTACAAACTCGTATTCCTGAAAGTTTTTTACAACAGAAGTCATTATCGACAACATTTTCTGTACCTCTTGTTTGCGACTTCCGGGCAATAAGGCAATGACTGGTTTATTAGGTGAAATGTTGTTAGTTTTTCGAAAATCAGTTTCTAATACGGCCTCACGTTTTTCAATTGCATCAATCAGTGGGTGCCCTACAAAGTGAACTTTATAATTATGTTTTGCATAGAATTCTTTTTCAAAAGGAAGGATGACATACATGGCATCTATATCATGTTTTATTTTAGTAATTCTACCTTCGCGAGAGGCCCATATTTGTGGAGAGATATAATAATTGGTTTTGTATTTTTTTTCTTTGGCCCATTTGGCAATGCGCAAATTAAATCCGGAATAATCTATAAAAATGATAACATCAGGTTGAAATTTAGCAATATCATCTTTGCAAAATCGTATGTTTTTAAAAATGGTAAATAGGTTAAGAATCACCTCAATGAAACCCATAAAAGCCATTTCTTTGTAATGCTTTACTAGCGTTCCGCCAGCTTCTTGCATAAGATCTCCGCCCCAACACCGAATGTCAGCGTGGTGATCAATCGATTTGAGTTCTTTAATCAGGTTTGACCCATGAAGATCACCTGATGCTTCTCCCGCTATGATATAGTATTTCATTGGCTTTTTGCTATCATGCACTTTGGGCCAATCACTAAAAGACCTTGTAGTATAATATTACTAAAGCCGTCATTATGGTCGCTATTAAAACACCTTTTGCTCTATTATCGCGTCTAATTCTCAAAAAAAGAAAAAAAGCGATCAGATTTAAAATTGCCCCTAGGGCAAGTAAACTACCTATATGCCCTTGTTGAATTGCAGCTGCAAATGTGTCAGAAATAGATAAATCAGAAAACATTAGAATGTATAAAAGTGTACCTATGGTGTTAGCAATGATGCCTACTAGAAAGCCAATGGCCAAATCTTTTTTATGCATGTAAATTCCAGTTATTTATAGTTTGTATAGCATGGTGTGCTGTCAGGTCAAATTGAGTTGGCACAACCGAAATGTAATCGTTAGCCAAAGCCCATTCATCGGTATCTTCTCCTTTGTCAAGCAATTCAAACTCTCCTGTTAACCAGTAATAATCTTTACCCATTGGGTTGGTTCGCTTGTCAAATTTTTCTTTATAATTTCCTTTAGCTTGTCTACAAATTTTGATTCCTTTTATTTCAGATTCACTAGCCTTAGGAATATTGACATTTAACACAACGCCCTGCGGAATACCATTAGTAAGTGCTTCGTTTACAATCTTTTTAACAAATTTTTCTGCATGGCTAAAATCTGCATTCCAACTATAATCACATAATGATAATCCGATAGCAGGTATACCTTCTATACCGGCTTCGATAGCAGCACTCATCGTACCAGAATAAATTACGTTGATTGATGAATTTGCTCCATGATTTATACCGCTTACGCAAATGTCTGGTTTACGACCTAATAATTCTTGAAGCGCCATTTTTACACAGTCGGCAGGGGTGCCACTACAACTATATTCTTCATTTGCACCATTCTCAAGATCAATTTTCATCTTCTTTGAATATAATGCAATATCGAGGGTAATTGCATGCCCTTTTCCCGATTGAGGACTATCAGGTGCTACAACAACAACATCTCCAATGTCTTTCATATAACGTACCAAAGCTCGTAAGCCTGGTGCAGTTATTCCATCATCATTGGTTACTAGAATTAAAGGTTTCGCCACATTGTATAATTTAAGTTGTAAAAATACGTTTTTAAAAAAAGAATATGATACCTGTTGTCATTAACAAAAAATTAAACCTTCTGCCATATACTGGCATGGTTTTTTCAGTATCTTAGAGAATCTGACTAAAATCAGTGTTTATTGTCGCAGAGCGAAAAGTTTGTCGCTAAAAATTGAGTACGAAAATAAAATAGAAAAATGAAAAAGAATTTTGCTTACGGTTTATTTACCTTGCTTATAGCCGTTGCTTCTTGCAGCTTTACCAATAAGACTTTTGAAAATGATGATAAAGACAAGTTATTGATTGATATCATTACATACGTATTATCAAAAGGCCATTATGAGCCCAAAGACATTGACGATGATTTTTCTGCCAATGTGTTTGAAGATTTTATTGATCTAATCGACCCAACCAAGAGGTATTTTTTAGATTCAGATATTTTAGAATTTGAAACTCAAAAATTTCAAATTGACGATCAGATAAAAAATACGGATATCACCTTTTTTAATATGGTTCATGAACGTTTGGTTCAAAGAATGAGCGAAGCTGAAAAGATTTATCAAGAAGTGCTTGATAAGCCATTTGATTATACTTTAGATGAAACCATAAATATTGAATATGATAAAATGGATTTTGCATCTTCAAGAGAAGAACTTAAAGAACGTTGGAGACAACAACTAAAGTATGCTACTTTAAATACCTATGATTCTAAAATTACTCATGCGACTGAAGATGCTAAAACATCAGAAAGTAGCGAAGAAAAGGTTTTAACACCTGAAGAAGCTGAAATTTCGGCAAGAGAATCAAGCAGAAAAACGTTGTCTGAATTTTTCGATTTCGTTGGTGATTTACAACGAAAAGATTGGTTTGTTCAATATATCAATACCATTGTTGATGAATTTGATCCGCATACGTTTTACTTCGCTCCCGAAGATAAAGAGAAGTTTGATACCAGTATGTCTGGTAAGTTTGAAGGAATTGGTGCACGTTTACAGAAGAAACCAGAGGGTGCGAAAATTACTGATATTATTTCAGGAGGACCAGTTTGGAGAGATGCTCGATTGGAAGTTGGAGATTTAATTGTAAAGGTTGGTCAAAAAGGGGAAGAACCAATCGATATTGTGGGAATGCGTTTAGAAGATGCAATTAAAATGATAAAAGGCCCAGAAGGTACTGTGGTTGATTTAACCGTTCGTAGAATTGATGGCTCATTAGAAGTAATTTCATTAACTAGAGATGTTGTAGAGTTGGAAGAATCTTTCGCTAAATCAGCAAATATTATTAAAGAAGACCAACGCTTCGGTCTTATTAATCTACCTAAATTTTATGTCGATTTTGATGATTATAGTGAACGTAATGCAGCTACTGATGTAGCCAAAGAAGTTGAACGACTGAAAGAAGAAGGTGCAGAAGGTTTGATTCTTGATTTACGTGATAATGGGGGTGGGTCATTAAAAACAGTGGTTGAAATGGCAGGCTTATTTATCAAAGATGGTCCGATAGTACAGGTACAGTCATCAGATAAAGGAAAAGATGTTTACGATGATAAAGATGAACGTATTCAATGGGATGGTCCGTTGGTAATTTTAGTAAATGAACTTTCAGCTTCCGCCTCTGAAATATTGGCTGCTGCTATGCAAGACTATAAGAGAGCTATTGTGATTGGCAGCAAGCAGACATTTGGTAAAGGAACTGTTCAAAATGTAATTGACCTCAATAATATAGTACGAAGTAATGAGAATGGTGATTTAGGAGCTTTAAAGCTAACCACTCAGAAATTTTACCGTATAAATGGAGGTTCAACACAGCTTGAAGGAGTTAAAAGCGATGTAGTAGTACCAGACAAGTATAGTTATATAGATATTGGAGAGCGTGATCAATCAAATCCTTTAAAATGGGATAAAATAACTCCTGCAGATTATGAAATTTGGAAGGGTTATATCGATTATGATGAAACGGTAGCTAATAGTAAAAAAAGATTGTCAGAGAACCCTCAGGTTAAATTGATAGAAGAGAATGCCAAATGGTTGCAGGCTCAGCAAGACGAACATGAAATTTCTCTGAACTATGATACGTATAAGAATGAAGTAAAACAAGATCGTGAAAAATCAGAATACTTTAAGAAATTGAATGAGTATGATTCTCGATTAACTTTTGAATCATTAAAATACGAACAAGAATTATTTACTCAAGATTCTGTTTTAAGAGAAAAACGAGATCGTTGGCACAAGAGTTTGGCGAAAGATGTTTATGTTGAAGAAGCGATTAATGTACTTCAAGATTTACAAATGAACAATTTGAAGCATACTAAATTAGCCAGTGTAAAAGGGTAGTTTCAGCAGTATACACATAATTAGAGCCTTGCTAAATAATAGCAAGGCTTTTTGTTTTTTAATTTTGAAATTAAGTTTTTAAAAAGAAATGCTAAACTGTTTCATTTCTTAAGTAGTATCGTTCGATTTTTTGCGATATAATGCCCAAAAAAGATCTTCGGAAGGATAAGGAAAATTAAATTTTTCTGGAATTAGGTTCAATAAAAAATTATTTCCTATCGTATGTTTTAGTAATGATTTTGCATGTTTTCCTGATATTTTTTTTGATGGTCTTCCATCAGCAATTTTTTCGAAACCAAACTGTTTTAAAAAATCAGTCAACCCAGCTAAAGAAAACCAATGTAATACACTAGGAGGAGAATATTCGTGCCAGTTTTTTTCAAAAAATTTTGCTGAAATACTATCTCTGTTCCAGGTTTCAATAAGTAATAGGCCATTATCATTAAGTAAAAAGGCTGCGTTTTCGAATGAAGTTCGTTGATCATATAAATGTGCTACCACTTGAATCATTGAAATCAAATCAAATTTTTCATCTACTTTGAATTTTTCGAATGAGTTTTGTCTAATATCTAAACCTAAAGTATCTTTTCCTATTTGCCCAATAGACTTATTGGGCTCAAGCCCTATACCTTTCCAGCCTTCATCCTGATATCCTTTTAAAACAAATCCAGCAGCTGCACCTACATCTAAAATTCGACCTTTACTATTTCTATATTTAGCAATTTTTTTCGCATACATTTGACCCCGTTTACGAAGTAAATCTGCTTCTAAAGAGTAATCTGAATAGCCAGCACCACCACCATTGAAGTATGTGTTATCATATACTTTATTTACATGGGTTTCACCAGCTTCAATTTCTGCAAAACGATGCGCACAGTTTTGACAATCTAGTATATTGACACCTTTTGATTTAAAGGCTAATTTTGAATTGGAATCGCAGAGTGGACATTTCATAACCCTATAGTTGAAAAAGTTTTAATTTTTGTTCAGCGAGGGAAAATTTTAAAGCATTCTAGCTATTCGATTTTAAGTTTAAATAGTTATTGCTGATGTACCAAATATAGTTTTTTTAAGTATATAAAAATCAGTTAGTTAATTATTTAAACATAATGTAATTGAAGAATTTAGATAGTGATGATTGCATGTTTCAACGTTAAATCAAATTTGTAAAAACTTATAATGCTTTAAAATGAAGATTAAATTAACTGGGATACCCCATCAAAGGGGATTAACGTATAGTACATTTATTCACATGAATATATTTTTATGTTTTTTACAAAAGTCAGCTAATTACCATACTATTTTTCTTTGTCGGTTTAGCAATATTTTTAATATAACTTTGAAGTATGATTAAATCGAAATTATTTCAGAATAATAAACTAACGTATTCTGTTTTATTACTTATTTGTGTTGTAGGCTTCTGGCTTTTTGAAAATTTTTATACACCAGACACCTATTCAAAAGGTACCAATAATAGTGAACAAACCATTATTCCTAAAGAATTAAGACCTACTACAACGGGTGAAATAGTGAGCCATGAGCATTATCAATTATCTTACAAAGAGGCTTTTGAGCAAGCAGAATGGGTTGCTTATATGTTAGAAAAAGAACATTTAACTTATGATGATCGAAAAAGACCATATTTTATTGAAGACCCCAAAGTAAAATCTAAATCTGCCGATTGGCGAAACTACAAAGGTTCGGGGTATGATAGAGGACATTTATGCCCGGCAGGAGATCGAAGGTTTTCAAAACAAGCCTACAATGAGACCTTTTATACGAGTAATATAAGTCCTCAAAATAGAGCTTTTAATGCTGGTGTTTGGAATGAACTGGAAAAGCAAATTAGACAATGGGTTAAAAAAAATGGTACGCATTTCGTTGTTACAGGCGGCGTTTTGACAAACGGTTTGACTGAAATTGGAGACGAAGATGTAGACGTACCTGACTACTATTATAAAATAGTTGCAAAAGGTATTAATGAAGATTTAAAAGTGCTAGCATTTTTGATGCCGAATAAACCTAGTACTAAAAAGATTAATGAATTTATTGTTTCGGTTGATTCAATTGAAGAATTAACGGGAATTGATTTTTTTCAGGAATTGCCTGCTAATGCAGAAAACGAGTTAGAACGTAAAATCGATCAAAATAGTTGGCATTTTTAATTTAAATACCTTCCTTCAAACGGTTTGAGTCTAGTTTTAAGAAAATAAACAATAGAATAGTAAATGAGAGTAATCCTGAACCGCCATAACTAAAAAAGGGTAGAGGAATACCAACGGTAGGTAAAATACCTATTACCATTCCGATATTTATAAAGTAATGTATAAAAAGAATAGAAATTACCCCATAACCATACATTCTACTAAAGGGGTTTTTTTGCCGTTCGGCAAGGTAAACCAAGCGTAATAAAATTAATGTAAATAGTAATACCACTGTTGTGGTACCAACAAAACCCCATTCTTCACCAACAGTACTAAAGATGTAGTCTGAATGTTGTTCTGGCACGAAATCACCTTTGGTTCTAGTTCCCTCCAAAAACCCTTTTCCGTAGAACCCACCTGATTCTATTGCCTTCTCAGATTGATAGGTGTTGTAACCAATTGTTTTTCTAATTTGTTCAAGCTTTGCGGGATCTTTTTCAAGCCTTAGCCATAAACTGAATCGGTCACGATGACGTTGTTCAAATACATTGTTAAAAACAAAATTTACTGAAAGCGAAAAGAGAATTGCTACAACCGCGATCGACACCACCGGTATAATAGGTACCTTAAAAGTTTTTTTCTTCAATAGAATGAATAAAACGACCATTAGCGTAACAAAAATGCTGACCCAAATGGTTCCAAACATCAACGTTGCAACGAAAATTAAGGCTGCTAGTATGGCCATGCCCAAATAATACATAGGTAAGCCTTCTCTAAAAATCACAAATACCATTGCGAAAAATACCAAAGCACTACCAGGGTCGGGTTGCGGTATGATAAGTACTGCAGGTATGAATATTACTAAAAAAGCATAGAGCTGATCTTTTTTTCTTTTGATGTCAGTTTGTATATCACTTAGATATTTAGCCAGTGCCAATGCGGTAGCCACTTTTGCAAATTCAGAAGGTTGAAGATTAAAAAAACCTAGATCATACCATGAGGTAGCACCAGCGATGGTTTTACCAAATACAAAAAGCCCAAGTAGCAATACCATGGCAATAATGTATAGCAGGCTTGAAAAACGTTCGTAGAAACTGGCTTCTAAGGCTAATACTAAAACTATTGAGGCTAAACTAGCTCCGATGAAAAAGAATTGTTTTCCATGCAAGGTTCCAAAATCAAAAATTGATATATCGGTTTCTGAAAAAGTACTTGAATAAATATTCACCCAACCAATGGCAAGCAGAGCCAAATAGATCAGAACCGTAAGCCAGTCAACACGCTTAAGTAAACTTTTACCAGCCATAAGCGCTTATATTGAAGGGGGTGCTTCCTCCGTTTTTGGTTTTAATGCATGTTTGCTCCAATCGTATTCATTAATCTTGAATTCCTCTCCACTATAAGGTTTGGCATATTCAGATTCTAAAGTGCGTTCGAGCATTCGCTTTTCGAGATCTTTTCTGGTGATTTCTCCTTTAATATATTTTTCTATTAACAGCGAAGCAATATGACCTGCATAACGCGCACCATAATAACCATTCTGAATATAAACCGCAATAGCAATTTTAGGGTTGTCAACAGGAGCAAAAGCTACGAAAACCGAGTTATCGGTTAATTGCGTTCGAACACTATCAATGACCATGAAGTTTTCTACGGTACCGGTTTTACCTGCAATTTCAATATCAGGTATTTGAACATATTTGGCAGTTCCCTTTTTATATACATCAGCCATACCTTGAATAACCGGTTCAAAATGCTTTTTGTCTATGGTGGTATGTTTAGCTTTAGTAAATGCTGGGTTCGTTATATCTTTACCTTCAATTTTTTTCAAAATGTGGGGCGTATAAAAATGACCGCGATTGGCAATTGCAGCAGTCATATTCGCTAATTGAATAGGAGTTACATTTACTTCACCCTGCCCGATGGCATTAGAATATGTGGTTACCGCAGACCATCGTTTATCTCCGGTACCATACCATTTATTGTATAAGTCTGTAGTCGGTACACTACCAGGTCTACCTGTATGAAGGTCAGAACCTAAATAAGACCCTAAACCAAAACTTCTTACGTGATTTTCCCAACTATCCATGGCTTCGGCATTAGAAGGAAATTTTTCAAATAACTTTTTATACGCTCCAACGAAATAGGCATTACAAGACTTGTAAATTCCTACATTTAAATTTCTACTTCCACCACCGCAATGACATCCTTTTTTGCTACGACCAATATAAAAACCATGGTGACAAGTGAAGGTAGTTGAAGGTGTTATAACCCCTTCTTGTAAAGCGATTAACGCATTTATTGCTTTAAAGGGAGAACCCGGACTTTTCTCAAAGGAAATAGATCTATCGAAAGTGGGCTTTGAAATAGAATCGTAGTGTAGCTTACTATAATTTGCCGATCGCTTTCTACCTACTAACAGTGATGGGTCATAAGTTGGGCCAGAAATCATTGTCAAAATTTCACCAGATGAGGGTTCTATAGCAACTATTCCTCCCCATTTACCATGCATTAACTTTTCTCCGTATTCTTGAAGATCTTTGTCGATAGTCAGACTGATTTCTTTTCCTTGTTCAGGTTGTACATCTAAATCACCGTCTTTGTATTTTCCAATATCTCTATTAAAGCGATCTTTCTGAATATATTGTACGCCTTTTTTACCTCGTAAACTATCTTCATAAACTTTTTCAACTCCTGTTCTACCTGTAAGTTCTCCTTGAACATAGTAGGGGTTTTTTCTTAAGTCTCGTTCATTAACTTCACTGATGTAGCCAAGAACATTTGCGCCTGCTGAAGTGTCATAATAGCGAAGAGATCGTTTTTGAATATAAAATCCCGGAAAACGTCTCATCTTTTCTTGAAGGCGGGCATAATCTTCTTTAGAAAGTTGGTGTACCAGTACTGAAGGAAGTCTAGGTGAATATACTCGGGCTCGCTTTAATCGTTTTACAAACCTTTCTTTAGTCATGTCTAACAACTTGCAAAACTCTAAAGTGTCAAGTGGTTTTACCTCTCTAGGAATAACCATAACATCATACGCCGGGTCATTACCTACTAGTAATTTTCCATTTCTATCATAAATATAGCCACGTTCAGGATAATCATAAATCGCTTTAATTGCAGGATCTTCTAATACCTGATCTGGTGAAAAACTAAAAATCTGCAAATACGATAACCTTCCGATAAAGGTGATACCTATCAGTACGATAATTGATGAAAGCAGTAATTTTTTCATTATTCCTTTTTAACGCTAAAAAGTGACCCAAAAAGTAAGCATAGTATTAGTGTTGCAAGGCTAATTGCAAATACCTTCTTCAAAATCAATAAGAAATTGGCAAAACTAAATATCTCTAATGTAAAGAATACAAAGTGGTGCACTACAATTAATAACGCTAAAAAAGTGAATTGTTGTACACGAGTTGCATTACCTAATTTAAAGCTTTGAAATTCGTAATTCACACCAAATACAAAGCGCATAATTGCAGGTCTTAAGTAGGCAATGGTAACGGTTGCCGCTGCATTGATTGCCATAGTGTCTGAAAAGAAATCGATACAAAGCCCCAATAAAAAACTTAAAGCGATAAATGCTGCTCTATTTTGTTTAATAGGATACCAATACAGAAATAGAATATAAACCATCGGATTAATAAACCCGAAAAAATTTAATCTATTAAACACCAAAACCTGCACTAAAATCAATAGTGAAAAGCGAATAACGTTAATAAAGTAATAATTACTAATCATTCTTCTCAGTCTCTATTTGCAGGTCTAAAATTTCCTTTTTATTTACGTTATTAACGATGTATACATTTTTGATATTCGTCATATCGTTAAATAAGGCTATTTCAATGTTCCAAAAACTTTTAGAATCATTCAAATCGAATTTTTTGATGGTACCAATAGGAATGTTTTCCGGAAAAATACTACTCATTCCACCGGTTACTATAGTATCACCGATTACCAACGGCACCAACCGAGGAATATCAACCAATTGAACGGTATTGAATGTTCTAGTATTCCAAACTAAAGAGCCAAAATGGTTTGTGTTTTTAAGCTTGGCATTAATGTTCGACTTTTCGTTCAATATACTTTGAACCGTTGCAAAATTATTAGAGGTGTTTTCAACGATACCCAAAATTCCTTTACTGGTAATTACACCCATATCAGGTTTTATACTGTCATTTTCTCCCTTGTTTATGGTGATGTAGTTTCGTGGGTAGGCGTAGTTGTTTTTGATAACTTCCCCTGAATTAACAGTGTATCTCAACTGAACAGAATCTAATTCAATACTATCTTTTTCAATTTTGTTGAATAAAGCTAAACGCAATTGTTTATTTTCTTCAACCAATTTTTCATTTTCTTGTCCTAACTTAAAATAGGAAGTAATTCCATATGAAGTTTGGTAAATATTACCAGCAACCCAACTAGAAGAATTGAAGAAGCTGCTTTGATGATAAGAGTGCGACTGAATGGTAAAACCCAAAGACAAGATCATCAAAAATAGATATAGAATGAAATTCTTATATCGTAAGACAAAATTGATAATCTGCTGCATTCATTTGTATTTTATGGGAGCCTACTGATACAGAAGTCTTCAAAAAAGGCAAGTGAAACCGAATGACGAATTCACTACTGAGTAATTATTTTATAAGTATACTTTTATACCGTTCTAGGTTTTTTAACGCAATACCTGTTCCCCTAACTACTGCTCTTAATGGATCTTCAGCAATATATACGGGCAAATCAGTCTTTTGCGATAGTCTTCGGTCAAGACCTCTTAACATTGAACCACCACCGGCAAGGTAAATACCAGTATTATAAATATCAGCTGCCAATTCAGGTGGTGTTTGAGAAAGAGTTTCCATTACTGCATCTTCGACACGGAGAATTGATTTGTCTAACGCTTTTGCTATTTCTCGATAAGATATTTGCACCTGTTTAGGCTTACCCGTTAATAGATCACGCCCTTGAACCGATTTTTCATCTGGTGGAGTTTGAAGATCTTCGGTAGCTGAACCAATTTCAATTTTTATATTCTCCGCAGTACTTTCGCCAACATAAAGGTTGTGTTGCGTACGCATATAATAGATTATATCATTGGTAAAGACATCACCTGCAATTTTTACTGATTTATCACAAACAATACCACCTAAAGCTATAACGGCAATTTCAGTGGTACCACCACCGATGTCAACAATCATATTTCCTTTTGGTTGCATGATGTCTAAGCCGATACCGATAGCTGCGGCCATAGGTTCATGAATTAAGTATACTTCTTTTCCATTCACACGTTCAGCAGATTCTTTTACTGCTCGCATTTCAACTTCTGTGATTCCTGAAGGAATACAGATAACCATACGCAATGCTGGTGGAAACCATTTTTTCTTTAACGCAGGAATATTTTTGATAAACATATTGATCATCTTTTCAGATGCATCAAAGTCAGCAATTACACCGTCTTTCAGAGGTCGAATTGTTTTTATGTTTTCATGAGTTTTACCTTGCATCATGTTGGCCTCTTTGCCAACAGCAATGATTTTACCCGAAATTCGGTCTCTAGCAACTATCGATGGACTGTCGACAACTACTTTGTCCATGTGGATGATGAGGGTGTTCGCAGTACCTAGATCGATAGCGATTTCCTCAGTTAAGAAATCAAAAAATCCCATTATTTGTTCGTTTGGTTATGTTACATGTATGCGTGGGGTGCATTTCATCGACAAAAGTAGTAAAATATGCTACTATTTGTTGCTTTATGTTGTGAATTTACATCTAATCGTTATCAAATAGTCAACTCTTGAAGTATAACCACCGAAAAATAAATATTATGAACCGCTTTAGTGTTTAAAATGACGGGTTCCTGTCATGACCATAGCAACGCCATTTTCATTGCAATAATCAATGCTTAATTGATCTTTTATTGATCCCCCAGGTTGAATTACAGATGAAATGCCACTCTTGTGAGCGATTTCGACACAATCAGGAAAAGGGAAAAAAGCATCACTCGCCATAACGGCACCATTCAAATCAAAGTTGAACGAATTCGCTTTGTGTATTGCCTGGTTTAAGGCATCGACTCTTGAAGTTTGCCCTGTTCCACTAGCACAAAGTTGTTTGTTTTTAGCTAATACAATAGTGTTAGACTTGGTGTGCTTACATAGTTTAGACGCAAAAATTAAATCTTCTAACTCACTATCAGTTGGCTTTTTGGTGGTTGCATTGGCAAGATCAGTGATAGCATCAGTTTTATGGTCTTTTTCTTGAAGTAAAACACCGTTTAAGCAAGTGCGAACGGTCATTTTAGGCAGGTCTACTTCATTTTGAATAAGAATAATGCGGTTTTTCTTTCCTTTTAATATTTCCAAAGCCTTTTCGTCATAGCTTGGTGCAATAACTACCTCACAGAATAATTTGTGTATTTCTTCAGCGGTAGCAACATCAATTTTCTTATTACTAATCAGTACACCACCAAAAGCGGAGACCGGGTCGCCGGCTAAAGCATCAACATAAGCCTGATGTAAATTGTCTCGTTGGGCCAACCCACAAGCATTATTATGTTTTAAAATGGCAAAAGTAGGAGCGTCATTTTTAAATTCTAACATTAAATTTACAGCAGCATCAACATCAAGTAAATTGTTGTATGATAATTCTTTACCGTGTAATTTAGAAAACATAGCATCAAAGTCTCCAAAGAAAAAGCCTTTTTGATGAGGGTTTTCACCATAGCGAAGTACTTTGCCGTTGGTTTCACTAATTTTTAGAGCTGCTAAATCGTGATTATGATTAAAGTAGTTAAAAATAGCGGTGTCATAGTGAGACGATACATTGAATGATTTTGCAGCAAAACGTTTGCGATCTTCCAAAGTAGTTGTTCCGTTTCCTGCTGTTATTAAGTCTAATACTTCACTATAATCTTCCATAGAAGAAACACAAAGTACATCTTTATAGTTTTTAGCAGCAGCACGAATAAGAGAAATTCCGCCAATATCGATTTTTTCGATAATATCTTGTTCAGAAGCACCACTAGCAACAGTTTTTTCAAAAGGGTAAAGATCAACAATAACAATGTCTAGTTGAGGAATTTCAAATTCTTCAAGCTGAGCAATATCACTATCGTTGTCTTGGCGGTTCAAAATTCCACCAAAAACCTTTGGGTGAAGCGTCTTAACACGGCCACCTAAAATAGAAGGGTAGCTTGTTACGTCTTCAACTGGCACCACCGCAATACCCAGATCTTTTATGAATTTTTCCGTTCCTCCTGTGGAATAAATGGTGATTCCTAATTCATCAAATTTTCGAACAATTGGTTCTAATCCATCTTTATGGAAAACAGAAATTAGGGCTGAGGTTGCTTTTTTGGTGCTCATTTTTATGAATACTAATAGTTAGAATGATAAGCATGCAAAAATACCTTTTTTGATTCAAAAAATATCTTCAGGTTATCAACAAAACCGGGAAAGTTTTGAACGGTTTAAGACAGAATTTCAGCTACCTTTTCATTAACATATTCTAGAAATCGTTCATCTTCTTCAGTAAACGGATCAGTTGTATTTGAATCTATATCTATTTGACCAATGTTTTCACCGTTTACAAATAATGGAACTACAATTTCTGATTTCACTGTAATGCTACAAGCAATATAATTGTCTTGTGCTTTCACATCTGGTACAACAAAATTTTCATTCGAAACGGCTACTTGCCCACAGATGCCTTTACCAAACGGAATTATCGTATGATCTGTTGGTGCACCTGCGTAAGGGCCTAACTTCAATTCTTCTTTATTTCCATTTTTAAAATAGAAACCTACCCAATCATAATATGGAATAGTTTCTTTAAGCAGTTCGCAAACGGCTTGAAGTTTCTCGTCAGCAGTGCGATTAGAATTTTGAATAATAGAAGCGACTTGTGGTCGTAATGCGTCAAACATATTATTTTTTTACAAAAATAATATATTGATTGTTGGTAATTTAAAAATTTTGAAAACAAAAAAAGGAGCTTATTAGCTCCTTTTTTTATAAAGTTTTGAAATGGATTAGGGCTGAATTTTCACATCAAACCTAATAAAGTCATTATTATTAAAACCAGCCTCGATTTCTGTTATTTTAATAATTCCTTTCTTACCATAATTATCTACAAATTCAATTACATCACCAACTTGTAAATTGGTAATTTTTTGATTGGTTGATTTTACAATGATATCAAGTTCTCCTGAAAGTGAAAGGGCATCAAATTCTGCCGCCACAAAGGTAGAAGTAGAAAAATACATTTCGTTTAAGGTTTCATTTGCTGCATCGTCTTCTTCTGCATCTGGTTTCAAGCCTTCTACTTCAAAGCCAAACGATTCATCGAAAGTAGCAGTTGAAGCGAATGACGATTCTTGACCGTTAGATACTCCTGATGCTCCAAAGTAGTATCCAAAATCCCAAAATGCTCTGAATTCAGGGCCTTCATTTATTCTGTATACTTCTTCATTCAATAAGGAGAAGAAAGATTCTGTAGTGCCGTCTGCTGCAGGGGCAAATAATTGAATGTCTGTATATGAACGAACTTCCGCAGCTGGATTGGTACCCGTGCCAACGGTAACGGTAATAGTACCAGCGCCTAATGCTAATCTTTTAGTTACATCTCTAAAGTCACCTTTTCCTTTGGTTGTCCAGAAAGTATAAACTATTTGACCATTGTCAATGTCCGGTACTGGTAGTTCAAAAGTGAAATCAATTTCTTTTTTTGTAGCTCCGTCTAAGTCAATAGATCCGTCAGCTTTAAGTGCTTTGTCTAAATCATCACTGTCTAACGCAAAATCATTGAATGGCATATCTCCTTGACCTGAAATATTTTGGGTAATATACAGTCTTCTTTGTGTAGTAGCATCAGAGGTGAATATAACTCTACCAGGCACGGTAGTACCTACTTCACCACTAGCGCTCGCTGAAGCAATATCACCTGAAGGGTCTGCTTCGTTAAAAACTATGGTAGCAACCTCTACTTCTTCATCGTCATCTCCGTCTTCTCCATTGTCTATTGGAGTATCAAATATTGAGGTGTCATCAGAACTACAGCTAGTAACAAAAAATGTTAGAGCTAGGATTACGAACCCAAATTTAAAAGTGGTTTTTAATGTTTTTTTCATGATTGTGTTTTACTTTTTATAGTTGAACTGTTAATGTTCGTTTGAAATAATTAAAATCTTCATCAGACACAACTGAAAAAAAAAGATTAAAGTATGTGATTGATGTTATTTTTTAAAAAAGCTAAGGCGTGTGCAAAGTAAAACATTGATTAGATGTAAATACAATTCATGTAGGAATAAAGGTTAACTTTCTTTTATGATAAATTCTGACCCCCGAACATTACAATAATTCTTATTTTTGCTTTTATGAAAACCATGTGTCAAAAAATAGTTTCTATTACCATGGCTATTTTGCTTTTGCTCTCCACAGTATCATGGAAAGTTGAAAAGCACTATTGCATGGGTCGATTGATGGATGTTGCCTTGTTTTCTAATGTGGAAACCTGTGGAATGGGTGTAGATTCATTAGATGTTTCTAAAAAGAATAATTTTAGTGAAACCGAAAAAAGCTGTTGTGAAGAACAAGTGGCTTATGTAGAAGGTCAAAATGATTTAAAGGTCACTATAGATGATCTTGATAATAGCACTTCAATTTTTTTAATTGCTTATACTTATTCTTCAATACTTCAGTATGAGAACTTATTCAAACTTCCAGGCAGTTTTGACTCTTATCCGCCTCCGGAAATAGTCAAAAATATTCACTTGTTAGACGAAGTTTTTCTCATATAATTTATTTTCAATTTCTAAATGCACTTTAGTTTAATTGCTTTTTTTGATAGCAATTAGAGCATCTAGGCTAAAGAGTTTAGTGGTAAGCTAATTACTGCTTATCGCTATTATTAAATAATTGAAAATAAATTTAAATTCATGAAACAAACATATAAAAAGTCCTTCAAGATTCTTGTAAGGCCATTACATTTGGAAGCCACAGGTTGTATCCTAAATAAGCATTCCATATTCTTTCAGCAACGGTTAACACATCGATCATCATGAGAAATTACTTTTTAATTTTTTTGCTGGCCCCATTGCTAGGTTTTTCTCAAGAAATCATAGAAGGTCAGGTTATTGATGGTAGTACCGAAAACGAAGGTTTAGTTGGTGCTAATGTGTATTGGATGGATTCACAAATAGGAACTATAACTACTCATGAGGGTCGATTTACTATACCGGCATCTGAGACATTTAATAGATTGATAATTAGTTATGTAGGGTTTCAGTCAGACACGCTTTCTGTACAGGATTTGAAAGCTATTAAACATGTTTTGAGACCTAATAATGAACTCGATGAAGTGGTTGTTCAGCAAGAAAGGGAAGCTGTACAAAAAACATATTTCAGCGCTCAAAATGTAGTTAATATTAATAGCGCCGAATTGTTAAAGGCGGCATGCTGTAACTTGTCAGAGAGTTTCGAAACTAACCCTGCTATTGATGTCAATTTCTCAGATGCTCTAACGGGAACAAAGCAAATTCAGATGCTTGGTTTAACTAGTCCTTATTTGTTAATTACCCAGGAAAATATACCCATGGTAAGGGGCGCTTCTCAAGCGTTCGGACTAACATTTACCCCTGGCACTTGGGTTGAAAGTATTCAAATAACCAAAGGCGCGGGTAGTGTTGTAAATGGGTATGAAAGCATTTCTGGTCAAATAAATGCCGAGTTGGTAAAACCTTTAACTGACAAGTCTTTGTTTGTAAACGGATATTTTAACAGAAATGGTAGAATGGAATTAAACACGCATCTTAATCATAAAATCAATGATAAATGGAGTAGTGGTTTGTACATTCATGGAAATGCTAGAACTCAAAAAGAGGATAACAATGATGATGGTTTTTTAGATGCGCCGTTAGCAAATCAGATTAATATTATGAACCGTTGGCAATATCAAAATGCTGAAACTGGGTGGGTTAGTTTTTTGAATTTTAGATTTTTAAATGATGAAAAACAAGTAGGTCAAGTTGCTTTCGACCCTGATGATGCCAATGCCATTCGAGGCTTTGGAGATACAACTGCGTTCAACGGAAATGAGATTTGGGGCAGTGAAATAGCAACGCGAAGATTTGATGCCTCTTTGAAATTGGGTTATGTATTTCCAGAACTGCCTTATCAGAGTATGGGTTTTCAAACTTCGTATAGTACACATGATCAAGAGTCATATTTCGGAATTAGAAGATATGATATCAATCATGAAAGTGTATATTCTAACCTGATTTTTAACTCCATCATTGGCGATACCCAAAATAAATTTAAAACCGGACTAACTTTTGCTTTTGATGGATATGAAGAATTAGTAAATACAACAGATTTCTCAAGAGACGATGCTTCTATAGGTGCTTTTTTTGAATATAGCTTTGAAGATTTAGAAAAGTTAAGTCTAACAGCTGGCTTGCGTGTAGATAGCCATAATAGATTAGGTACATTTGTTACTCCAAGATTTCATATGCGATATACTCCATGGGAACGAGGAAGTTTAAGGGCTTCGTTTGGACGAGGTAAACGAGCAGCAAATATTTTTGCCGAAAATCAACAATTGTTTGCAACAGCTCGACAAATTCAAATATTAGATGGTGATGGTAGTGTTTATGGATTGGACCCTGAAGATGCCTGGAATTACGGAGTTAGTTTTCTTCAAGGGTTTACTTTTTTAAATAGACCCGGTAATCTTTCAGTTGATTTTTATAAAACAAACTTTAAGAATCAAATTGTAGTAGATTGGGAAAACCCCAGAGCTATTTCATTTTATAATTTAGATGGAAACAGTGCTGCGAGTAGTTTTCAAATTGAAGTGAACCACCAAGTAATGCCTCGTCTCGAATTGCGAATGGCATATAAGTATTACGATGTACACACCGATTACAGATCAGGTAGTTTGCAGAAACCTTTAAACGCTCAAAATCGATTTTTTGCTAATTTAGGATATTCAACTACGGTTACTGAAAAAGGAGGTCAATGGAAGTTCGACTATACTATTCATAATTTGGGGAAACAACGATTGCCAAATACTGAGGTTAATCCGCCTGAATTTCGTTTAGGAGAATACGCAAATGGTTACAGCTTAATGAATGCTCAAGTAACTAAGGTGTTTTCGGAGAAATTTGAAATCTACGTTGGAGGTGAAAATTTGAGTAATTACAGACAAAATTCTCCAGTTTTAGGAGCAAATGATCCGTTTGGTTCAAATTTTGATACTAGTATAGTATTTGCTCCCATTATGGGCCGAATGTATTATGCTGGATTTCGATATAAATTAAATTAAAAAATAACGCTTAACATATAGAATCATGAAAAATAAAATAATAGTATTGCTCTTCACTCTTTTTGCTACCATCACTTTTGCACAAGAAAAAAATAAAAAAATCACCATGGAAGTTGATGGTAAGTGTGACATGTGTAAAGAACGTATTGAAAAAGCTGCTTTAGGAGTAAAAGGAGTTAAGTATGCCCTATGGGATATTCCTTCACATCAATTGTCTTTGATTATGGATGAGCGAAAAACAGATGTCATGATAGTAAAAACTGCCTTGGTAGAAGCTGGTCATGACACTAAAGAGTTAAAAGCTACAGAAGAGGCTTATACTGCTGTTCATCCTTGTTGTAAGTATCGAGAAGATAATACTGATGATAGTATTAAGCATTAAATTGTAAAACAAGTGAAATAGAAAAAGCCGCACTTGAATTTCAAGTGCGGCTTTCTTATGAATAAAAAGCAAGTGTCTTACATCATGCCTGGCATTCCGCCGCCACCCATCGGTGGGCCAGCTGGAGGTGTGTCTTCCTTAATATCAGTAAGAGCACATTCCGTAGTTAAGATCATTCCAGCAACAGATGCCGCATTTTCTAATGCAACACGAGTCACTTTCTTAGGATCAATAATACCAGCTTTTAACATTTCAACATACTGCTCTGATTTAGCATCATAACCATAGTCGCCTTTACCATCCATAATTTTGGCAACAACTACTGAGCCTTCACCACCTGCATTAGATACAATGGTTCTAATTGGTGACTCAATAGCTCTAGCAACAATTTGCAATCCTGTTTCTTCATCTGCATTTTCAACGGCAACTTTTGAAAGAACTGATTTAGCTCTAACTAAAGCAACACCACCACCAGCAACAATACCTTCTTCAACTGCAGCTCTAGTAGCGTGAAGTGCATCATCAACACGATCTTTTTTCTCTTTCATTTCAACTTCAGAAGCAGCACCAACATAAAGTACAGCAACACCGCCAGCAAGTTTTGCTAAACGTTCTTGAAGTTTTTCACGATCGTAATCAGATGTTGTAGTCTCAATCTGAGATTTAATTTGATTAACTCTAGCTTTGATATCTTTTTGAACACCACCACCATTAACGATAGTTGTATTGTCTTTGTCAATAGAGATTTTCTCACAAGTACCTAACATTTCTAAAGTAGTGTTGTCTAAAGAGAAACCTCTTTCTTCAGAAATAACTGTACCGCCAGTCAAAATTGCAATATCTTCTAGCATTGCTTTTCTTCTATCACCAAAACCTGGAGCTTTAACAGCAGCGATTTTTAATGAACCTCTCAATTTATTTACAACTAAAGTAGCTAATGCTTCACCATCAACATCTTCAGCGATAATTAATAAAGGCTTTCCTGATTGAGCAACAGGCTCTAAAACCGGAAGTAAATCTTTCATTGCAGAAATTTTCTTATCAAATAATAAGATGTATGGCGCTTCTAAGTCAGCGGTCATTTTTTCTGAATCTGTAACGAAGTACGGAGAAAGGTATCCTCTGTCAAATTGCATTCCTTCTACAACATCAACATAAGTATCTGTACCTTTAGCCTCTTCAACGGTGATAACACCTTCTTTACCAACTTTTCCGAAAGCTTGTGCGATTAAATCACCAATAGTTTCATCGTTGTTTGCAGAAATTGAAGCCACTTGTTTGATTTTATCTGAAGAGTCTCCAACTTTTTTAGATTGTTTAGCAAGGTTTTCAACAATAGCTTCTACAGCTTTGTCAATTCCTCGTTTTAAATCCATTGGGTTCGCACCTGCAGCAACATTTTTCAATCCTTCTTTAACGATTGATTGTGCTAAAACGGTTGCAGTTGTTGTTCCGTCACCAGCTAAATCATTGGTTTTTGAAGCAACTTCTTTTACCATTTGCGCACCCATATTTTCTAATGGGTCAGCAAGTTCAATTTCTTTTGCAACTGTAACACCATCTTTGGTTACTTGTGGCGCTCCGAAAGATTTACTGATGATTACGTTTCTTCCTTTAGGACCCAATGTTACTTTTACTGCATTGGCTAAGGCATCAACTCCTCTTCTTAAGCCGTCGCGAGCATCAATATCAAATTTTATATCTTTTGCCATTTTGTTTAAATTTATGTTTAGCCATTAGCGTTTAACTTTTGGCTTTTAAGAATTAATTGAATAGACTAATAGTTCGAACTAATAGTACGTTTCGATTTAAATAATTGCAAGTATATCGCTTTCACGCATCATTAAATAGTCGGTACCTTCAAGCTTTAACTCTGTGCCAGCATACTTTCCGTAAAGAACGGTATCACCAACTTTTACAGTTACTTGCTCATCTTTGGTTCCAGGACCAACGGCAACAACTTTTCCTTTTTGAGGTTTCTCTTTTGCGGTATCTGGAATGTATATACCAGATGCAGTTTTGGTCTCAGCAGCCATAGGCTCAATAAGAACTCTATCTGCCAATGGTTTAATGCTAACTTTAGCCATAGTATTTTAGTTTTTATTTGATTTAATATTTCGTTTCTATTAGTCAGAAATTATGCCATTAGTTAGAAACTGACATATTGTAAAACAAAAAATGCCAGCTTGTCATTCAGGCTGGCATTTTTTATATATATATTCTATGTGTTTTATTCTGTACCGTCACTACTATCATTCGTGTCAGTTGCTGGAACTGGAAGTGCATCTGCCGGAGCTGCAGGAAGCGTATCATCTATTTGCTGTGTTCCGTCGCTATCCAGTAATTTCGAATCTGCATTTCCAAATCCTTTTAGTGCAACATTTGAAGCAAGTATTAAAACAACCAATAAGGTAGCTAAGGTCCAAGTGCTTTTGTCTAAAAAATCTCCTGTTTTTTTAACACCGCCAACTACTTGACTTCCACCGCCACCAAATGATGAAGATAACCCTCCACCCTTAGGATTTTGTACCATCACGACCAATACCAATAATAGGCATACGATTACGATTAGAACTAAAAATATTAAAAACTGTGTAGTCATTATTATGTATTTTCTTTTTGTATTTTCTGTACCGCTTTAATTCGGTCTGCAAAGAAACCACTTTTTTCTGGATATTTCAAACTTAAAATACGGTACGACTGAATTGCCTTTTTATACTTTTTCTGTTCTAAATAGACCTTGGCTAAAGTCTCTGTCATCAATTCTTTATCATCAAATTTAGAAGCTTGTTTTGTGTCTATTTTCAATGAGGTATTTTCATTCGGAATGATCTTCGGACTCTCAGCGATAAACTTATCAATCAGGTCAAACTTTTTCTGCTTTAGAACTTCATTTTCTAATTTAAAATCTGAATTTTCTTTCGCAGTTTTTGATGCTTCATCAATGGGTTCTCGTTCAACGGTTTTCTTAGAGGTTAGTTGTAACCATTGTGCAAAAGAATATTTTTCTTGTTTTGTGAAATCTAAAGGTTGGCCAATTTCTAATGACTTTTCTGCCGCTTCTTTCGCCTTTTGTATGGCAACATCAATTTCTGGATCTTTCGATTTAAACAACTGTGGATCTAAAATTTGCTCTGCGTCATCTTCATTTTGCGGCAAAGGCTGATCTGCCGAATGTACAATTATGCTATTCTTGTTTTCTTCTGATGAAATTTCTTCTGAAACAATCTCAGTATCGATTAAGGCAGTGGTTTTACCTGAAATGGTATCAGCAATCGAATTTTGCAAAAACTCTTTTGAAGTAATGAAATCAAAAAGAATATCTCTATCAGTGGTGTAGGCAGCTGCAATTTTTAATGCGTTGTTATACTTATAGCTATTTTGATTTTTTAGTCCTTTTAAATGTATAGCTCTTGCTGCTTGAAAATATGGAAATTCAGCAAGTACATCTTCTAAATGTTGGGTTTGTTTTGCTGAAACAACTTCACTAGGGTTTTGTAATAGATATGTAAAATCTTGAACATTCATAAACTTACCAATCTGCTAAAGATGCATTAAAAATATCTTGGGTGATACGTTCAAAAATAATTTCGTGTGCCTCTGATTTAACAGCAGATAATTGTGAAGTGGCGTCATAGTCATAGAAAAAAGAGAAACGTTGTTCAAAGTCACTTGACCCGTCTTCAATAGTATTATTGGTAAACCGCACTTGTACGGCCACCGATAATCTGTTTTGTGCTGCCGTCTGTTGTGCTGTAGCACTCATCGGAGAAATTCTATATTCCACAATTTCTCCTTCATATACTAAATCACCACTTGACCCTACCAAGCCTAAGCTAGACTGATTTAAAATTCGATCTTGCAATGCTAAAGTGAAATCTCTATCCATGCCAGGTTCAAAAATGGACCCCGGACTTTGAGTAGCGAAGTTTTGAAAATAATTAACCTGAAAATTTTTTGCCAACCCAGGATTGCCTCCAGTGAAATTATAAATTCCGCATGATGCTAGCGACAAGCTGCAAATGAATAATAAAATGATTTTTTTCAAATTAATCACAATAGTATGTTTGATATTCAAAGAAAATAGAATTCATTATAACGTACAAGTAAATTGATTTAAGCTTAACATTTATAATATTAAAATTAAACTCAATTGTTTCTAAAGGTCATATTGCTTTATTTTTCGATATAATGTACGTTCAGAAATACCAAGCTCGGTAGCTGCTGCTTTTCTTTTGCCTCTATTGCGTTCTAATGACTTTTTTATCAATTCAATTTCTTTCTCTTGTAAAGATAGGGTTTCCTCTTCTTGAATTTCTTCAGCAAAATGATATTTATCTTCTTGAGGGCTGTGTTGCACTATAGGCTCTTCTTTAACTTCAGGAAGTTGAAGAACTTCTAACGAACTTGTTGGCTCATCATCAACTTCCTCGCTGTTTGAGCCATAAATTTTTCGAATTAGGTTTTCGTTTTCTTCTTGAACTTTTTCGGTATCATTGTTTTTTAATAATTCAAGAGTTAGTTTTTTAAGATCGTTTAAATCACCTTTCATATCGAAAAGTACCTTATAAAGAATCTCTCTTTCGTTACTAAAATCACCTTCTTTTTTTGCACCACCAACCACTGCTGGTAAATTCGTTGAGCTTGTGGTAGGTAAATATCCATTTAAGGTAAAACCGCTAATGCTGCGTTTTTCTTCTAAAACAGAAACTTGTTCTGCTATGTTTCTTAGCTGACGAATATTACCCGGCCATCTATATTTTAATAAAAGGTCAACCGCGTCATCATTTAAACGAATAGTTGGCATTTTATATTTTTGGCCAAAATCTGAAGCAAATTTTCGAAATAATAAGTGAATATCATCTTGTCGTTCTCGTAAAGGCGGAATGTTTATTTCAACAGTGCTTAAACGATAATATAAATCTTCTCTAAATTTTTCTTTCTCAATTGCTTCAAACATTTTAATATTTGTTGCCGCAACAATACGAACATTGGTTTTTTGAACCTGTGAAGAGCCAACTTTTAAAAATTCACCATTTTCTAAAACACGCAGTAACCTTACTTGAGTGGTTAGCGGTAGTTCGCCAACTTCATCTAAAAAAATAGTACCTCCGTCGGCTACTTCGAAATATCCGCTTCGGGTAGAAGTTGCACCAGTAAAGGCTCCTTTTTCATGACCGAAAAGTTCGCTATCAATAGTTCCTTCTGGTATCGCTCCACAATTGACTGCAATATATTTAGCATGTTTTCTATGCGATAAAGAATGTATAATTTTGGGAATTGACTCCTTACCGACTCCACTTTCACCAGTTACTAAAACAGAAATATCGGTAGGCGCTACTTGTATTGCTTTTTCAATTGCACGATTTAGTTTTTGATCGTTACCTATGATTTCAAAACGTTGTTTTATTGATTGAATGCCTTCCATTATTAATTGAATTAATTCATTTTAAAGTATGCTGTAATCTAATGGTGTTCCTAACAATGTTGCAGAGGTGCAATCTTCAATTTTTACATCTACAAAATCACCAACTTGATATTTTTCCTTTGGAAATACAACTACCGTGTTTTGTGAGTTTCTACCCATCCAATGGGCATCAGATTTTTTAGAAGACCCTTCTATTAAAACTTGTTCTACATTACCTAAATGCTCTTCAGTTCTAAACATACAATGCTCACGTTGCAAAGCGATGATTTCGGCCAAACGCTTTTGTTTCACCTCCATCGGCACATCATCTTCTAACTTTCTAGCAGCCATAGTGCCCGGTCGCTCAGAATAGAGATACATATAACCAAAGTCATATTTGACATATTCTAGCGCTGCTAAAGTTGCCTGGTGATCTTCGTCAGTTTCCGTTGGAAAACCTGAAATCATATCTTGTGAAATAGCACAATTAGGTAATATTTCACGAATATCATCAATGAGTTTGAAATATTCTTCAATGGAATGTAGTCGATTCATTTCCTTTAAAATACGATTACTACCACTTTGTACCGGTAAATGAATGTGGTTACAAATATTATCGTGCCTGGCCATGGTGCGAATCACATCTAATGTCATGTCTTGCGGATTTGAGGTTGAAAACCGAATTCGCATTTTAGGTTGAGCTTCAGCAACCATGCTCAAAAGATTACTGAAACCAACAGCTGTTGCTTTTTGCATCGCTGTGGCTTTTTCGAAATCCTTTTTTAACCCGCCACCATACCAGAGGTAACTATCTACATTTTGCCCTAGTAAAGTAATTTCTTTAAATCCTTTTTTAGATAAATCATTGACTTCTTCTAAAATTGATTGCGGATTTCTACTTCTTTCTCTACCCCTAGTAAAAGGTACTACACAAAAGGTACACATGTTATCACAACCTCTAGTTATAGAAACTAGCGCACTTACGCCATTTGATTGTAAACGAACAGGTGCAATGTCACCATAAGTTTCCTCTTTAGACAGAATTACATTTACAGCGTCTCGACCAGCGTCAACTTCCTTAATTAAATTCGGAAGATCTTTATATGCATCGGGCCCCACAACCATATCAACAATCTTTTCTTCTTCAAGTAATTGGCTTTTCAAGCGTTCGGCCATGCAACCCAAAACACCAACCTTAAGCTGTGGTCTATTTTTTTTTATGGCATTAAATTTTTCCAACCGTTTACGTACAGTGAGTTCTGCCTTTTCACGTATAGAGCATGTATTTACCAAAACAAGATCTGCCTCCTCTAAATTTTGAGTGGTATTAAAACCTTCATTGGCTAATATAGAAGCAACAATTTCACTATCAGAGAAATTCATGGCGCAGCCATAACTTTCTAAATAGAGCTTTCTTGAATTTTTGGATTTATCCTCTAGGGTTACCGCAGTACCTTGAAGGTTTTCATCGATATTTTTTTCCATCTAAAAATGTAGCTTGGTAATTGTGGATGGCAAAGATAGGGCTAAATACAAAATAGTGACAAATTGACAGTATTAAAAAATAACTAAATCTGGCGCAACGTTATCGAGAACATCACATCTATTAGTTGCAATAAATTATAAAACAGGTGGTTTTATGAAATAGGACGCTATTGCAAATTCTACTGTTTATAATGTTTTTTTGTTTTTAATATTAACCCACAGCTGGTATTTATTTTACCAGAAACTAAAGTATAAACAAATGAAAAGATTAAGCATACTAATAATGGTTTTGATTGGAGTGTATTCTTGTGATTTAGATGATGATGTGTCGTCTGAAAATTTACAAACTTATATTGTCGCTACACCCATAAAAACAGATTTAATTACATTAAAGGCTGAGGCAATTGCTGTTACCGAACCAGTTGCAATAGAGAATTCGGGCAAAATTTATGCTTATAAGAATTACATCTTTGTTAATGATATAAATAGAGGTTTTCATATTCTGGATAATACCAATGCTGAAGCCCCAACTAATATTGGTTTTATCAAATTAGAGGGTAATAATGATATTTCTATTAAAGATGATCGTCTTTTTGCTGATAGTTATGGCGATTTGGTGGTAATGGATATCTCTGATATTAATAATATTACCGAGGCCAACCGGATGGAAAATGCCATATATCAAGAATTTTGGTGTACAGTTGGTTTTGATGTTGAATGGCCAGAGGGGCAAATTGATGTTTATGACTACTCAGATTTTGATTATAATAAAGATGCCATTGTGGGTTGGGATGTAGCAGAGGTAAAATTGAGCGATGAGCAGTTCGAAGTGCAATTTGGCTATAATCCTAATGCTAGAGATGTTACTGCTTTTGACAACGTAGCAGAAAATTCTGTACCTACGACTTCAACTACAGGTCAGGGTGGGTCATTTGCCCGTTTTAAAATCGTTGCCGACTATTTATATGCCGTTGAACCATGGAGCATTAATGTTTTTGATATTTCAGATTTAGATGCTCCCATTGTACTTGATGAGGTTTATGCTAACGGTAATATTGAAACCATATTTAATCAAGGTGATATGTTGTTCTTAGGGGGTACTCAGGGTATGTACATTTATGATATTTCTGCTCCTGATAAACCTACTTATGTTTCAGAATTTACACATGGTAGAGCTTGTGACCCTGTAGTTGTAAGTGGTGATTACGCATTCGTAACTTTAAGAAGTAATAATTTCTGTGGCGATGGTGTTGAAAGTGGCCTGTATATCGTTGATGTTTCAGATCTTTCTAACCCAACACTTTCTAAGACTTACCCTATGACTGAACCATACGGCTTAGGTGTAAAGGAAGAAAAACTTTTTATATGCGACGGCCCAGATGGCTTAAAAGTTTATGATAAATCAAATATTGATGATTTGGTGCAATTGAATCATTTTGAAGATATTAATACCTATGATGTTATTCCGCTTGCTAATTCTTTATTAATGATAGGTGATAAGGTATTGTATCAATATGAATATTTAGATAATGAAATTCGTTTATTGAGTGCGTACTCATTGAATTAAGCGGTTTTCATAAAACCGGTAGCTACAATTTTTTGATATTTTTCAAAAACTTGTTCCATATCAATAGGTTTTATAAGGTAGTCGTGAATGTTTTCATTTTCTTTTGCTTTCTGAATATCATCAATGTTAGAAGAAGAGGAAGCCATTATCAATACCGCATTCTGACGAAATTTTAGTGGTAGTTGGTCGTACACTTCCATGAATTCCCAACCGTTCATAATGGGCATGTTGATATCTAACAAGATTAAGTTAGGAGGACATTGCCCATTATCATTTAATTCGTTTAAATGGTCAATCGCCTGTTTTCCATTAATTTTGATTGTTGTTTGAATATTTGAATTGATGCGTTTAATTGAAAATTCATATACAAAGGTTACCGCACTATCATCATCAATTAAAAGAATGTTTTCTATGGAGGTTTTCATAACTATGTTTTTTTTATTTTAAACGTAAAGCAACTGCCTTGTCCTAATTTAGAATCAACAGTAAGTTCACCATCATGCATTTCAATAATTTTTCTGCAGTGAGCAAGGCCAATACCAGTACCAGGATATTCTGACTTATCGTTTAGTGAAACAAAAACATCAAAAATTCTTTCCTGATCTTCTTCGGCAATTCCTATTCCGTTGTCTCTAAAAGAGAAAACATGGAATTGGTTTTCGTTTAAATAATTAACTTTTATGTGTGGTGTCGTGTTTTTCTGAGTATATTTTATTCCGTTAGAAATTAAGTTTTGTACTAAAAGACGAAATTCTGTTTGGTAGCCTAAAATTACCGGAAGATCACCATATTCGATAATCGCATGGGTGTCTTCAATGGTTTTTCTTAAGTCTTGGGTAACTTCTAGCATGATTAAATTGCAGTCAACTTTTTCTAACTCCTTTTCGGTATTTAATTTGCTGTAATCTAATAATGCATCGATCAAATTGCTCATTCTATTGGTCGATTGATCAATGTATTTTAGTACTTGTTTTGTGTGTTCGTCGATAGCATCATTTTGCTGTCTATCAAGTAACTTGGTTAAGCTTAATATTGTTTTTAATGGTTCTTGTAAATCATGTGATGCTATTCGTGTAAATTGTTCAAGTTGTTTGTTTTTTAGTTCTAACTTTTGAATGTATTCTCTTTTAGTTAAGTCACGTACAATAGCAATGAAAAAGGGCTCTCTTTTTCCTTCTATTGGTGCTAAACTTACATCAACCGGAAATGTAGTGTCATCTTTACGTTTACCTAAGAGTCCGGTTCTATTGCTCATATTCATTTTTACCGGACATTGCGCATAGGTATTGGTGTATTCTTTATGCTTTTCGTGTAATTTTTTAGGAATTAAGGTGTTTATAGGCAAGCCAATTAACTCATCTTTATGATACCCAAAAGAGTTATGGGCAATTTCATTGGCATACCTTATGGTTGTTTGTGTATCGGTTAAAATAACCCCGTTTGGAAACAAATCAATAAACTCACGAAGCGCCTTGTCATTCATATGTAAGAAAATACTTACAATTTTAACGAAATAACCGAAATTTTAGTATTTATACACTACTTCTTTTTTTAATTACTTCAAGTTTTTATTTGTGATGATAAAAGTTTTTACCCCGAATTGTATTTCTTCTTTTGTGATTCCGAAATTGAAATTCATAGAAATTAAAAAATTCAACTACTTTTGTTGCTGTAAAAACGAATGAATGGCTAAGAATTTAGTAATAGTAGAGTCGCCTGCAAAGGCTAAGACAATAGAGAAGTTTTTAGGGAAAGATTTTAAAGTAGAGTCTAGTTTTGGGCATATCGCTGATTTACCATCTAAAGAGTTGGGTGTAGATGTTGATAATGATTTTCAACCAAAATATATAGTAGATTCTGATAAAAAGGCGCTGGTAAAAAAACTAAAAGATCTTGCTAAAAAGGCTGAAATGATCTGGCTAGCAAGTGATGAGGATCGAGAGGGAGAAGCTATTTCATGGCATTTGGCTGAAACTTTGGGTTTAGATAAAAATAAAACTAAACGTATTGTTTTTAATTCAATAACCAAATCAGCTATTCAAAAAGCAATTGAGAACCCACGAGAAATAAATTACAACCTAGTTAATGCACAGCAAGCAAGAAGAGTATTAGACCGTTTGGTTGGGTATCAATTATCTCCGGTATTATGGAAAAAAATTAAACCAGGTCTTTCCGCAGGTCGTGTGCAATCTGTTGCTGTTCGCTTAATCGTAGAGCGTGAACGTGATATAGAAAAATTTACTCCTGAAGCATCTTTTAAAATATCTGCACAGTTCAAAACAGCAGAAGGCAATGTCTTTACGGCAAAATTGAATAAAACATTTTCTTCGAAAAATGAAGCAGAAGCATTTTTGAAAAAGAATATCAGCGCTGATTTTGAAGTAGGTGCCTTAGATAAAAAGCCAGCTAAAAAATCTCCTTCAGCACCATTTACCACATCAACTTTGCAGCAAGAGGCGTCTCGTAAACTTTATTTTTCAGTAGGTAGAACTATGCAAGTTGCGCAACGTTTGTATGAAGCTGGTTTGATTACCTATATGAGAACAGATAGTGTTAATTTGTCAAATGAAGCGATTAACGCAGCTAAAGATGCTATTGTTCAAAATTACGGAGAGAATTATAGCAATGTTCGAAATTTTAAAGGGAAGTCAAAAGGTGCCCAAGAGGCCCATGAAGCCATTCGACCCACCGACATGACGCGACAGTCGCCTGCGTTAGAACGTGACCAAAGCAAATTGTACGAATTGATTTGGAAACGTACGATTGCTTCGCAAATGAGTGATGCACAATTAGAGCGTACCAACGTGAAAATTAAAACTGACTCACATAGCGAGCTATTCTCTGCAAACGGAGAGGTGATTAAGTTTGATGGCTTTTTGAAAGTATATTTAGAGGGCTTAGATGATGAAGACTCTGCAGAAGAACAAGAAGGAATGCTACCTGCAATGAGTGTTGGTGAAACTGTTCTAAATAATTACATTACGGCAACAGAGCGATTTACAAGACCGCCATATCGATTCACTGAAGCTTCCCTAGTTAAAAAATTAGAGGAGTTGGGCATTGGAAGACCATCAACATATGCTCCTACAATTTCTACCATATTAAATAGAGGCTATGTTGAAAAAGGTACTATAGAGGGTAGTGAACGCTCATATGTTCAGTTAATCTTAGAGGCAAATGCCTTAAATGAAAAGAAATTAACTGAAATGGTTGGCTCAGATAAAGGTAAGATGGTGCCCACTGATATTGGTATGATTGTGAATGACTTTTTGGTGAGTAATTTTTCAAATATTTTAGATTATAATTTTACCGCTAAAGTTGAGGAAGATTTTGATGAAATAGCTGAAGGCCAAGAAGATTGGCAAAAAGTAATGAAATCGTTCTATAAAGATTTTCACCCTACAGTTTTAGATGTAGAGGCTAATGCAGATAGAGCAAGTGGTGAGCGTATTTTAGGAGAAGATCCAAAAACTGGCAAACGCGTTTCTGTTAGATTAGGTCGTTTTGGTCCTATGGTTCAAATAGGTACCGTTGATGATGAAGAAAAACCAACTTTTGCAAGTTTACTACCTGATCAATCTTTAAATACTATTACGTTTGACGAGGCCATGGAGCTTTTTAAACTTCCTAGAAAATTAGGGGTTTATAAAGGTGAAGAGGTTTTAGCTAATATAGGTCGTTTTGGACCCTATGTTAAGTTTGGTGATAAGTTTATCTCTATGGATAAAGGTGAAAATGCTTTTGAAATAGAAATGGATCGTGCCATTGAGTTAATAATCGCAAAAGAAAAAGCCGATGCGCCTATTGCTCAATATGAAGGCAAAGATGTTACAAAAGGCACAGGTCGTTTTGGTCCTTTTATTAAGTGGGATGGTATGTTTATTAACGTCAATAAGAAATATGATTTCGATAATTTAACCACCGCTAATATTGAAGAATTAATCGAAATCAAGAAACAGAAAGAAATTGATAAGCTAATTCAAGAATGGCCAGAAGAAGGTATTCGTATTGAAAAAGCAAGATGGGGAAGGCATAATATAATAAAGGGTAAGATAAAAGTTGAAATAGCTAAAACGGTTGACGCTACAAAAGTTTCTTTGGAAGAAGCAAAAAAGCTAATCGAAAAGAAAACACCTAAGAAAAAAGCAAAAGCTAAAGCTAAACCCAAAGCAAAACCAAAAGCTAAAAAATAATTAAGCTCTAAAATTCTTCATAAAATCTATGGCATTTGATTTTCTTGTTCCCGTTGCAGATAAAGTTTTAGCCCATACAGAACTGCTTCCTGAACAGGCATTAGGTAAAAAAATTCATAAACATACAGACCGTGAGGGTTTACCCGTTTTAGCTTTTGCTTCAGTTGCTATTGTAGGTGTTCGCGAATCACGTAATGCTTTTGAAAAAAAGATCGATAAACTCGATACTTCATCTATTCGTATTGAACTCTATAAGTTGATGATGGGTAACTGGAATTCTACCATTGTTGATATGGGCGATATTGAAGAAGGTAACACCGTAGAAGATACTTACTTTGTTGTAAAAGAAATTGTTGCAGGCCTACTAGAAGAAAAAATAATACCAATAATAATAGGTGCCACTCAAGATATTACCTATGCTGCCTATCGTGCTTTTGATGGTATTATAGATATGATAAATCTTGTTGCTGTAGATAGTAGGTTTGATTTCGGAATGGAAGATGAATTGATATCATCTAATTCATATATGAGTAAGATTATTACTGATAAGCCAAATAATTTATTTAATTTTTCTAATATAGGCTATCAAAGTTATTTCAATGCTCAAGAAGAAATTGATTTAATGGAGCGACTTTTTTTTGATGCGTACCGTTTAGGTGATTTAATTTCTGATATTAAGTTAGCAGAGCCAACTTTGAGAAATGCACATATGGTCAGCTTAGATGCCAGGGCAATTCGCGCAGCAGAAATGGCGTACAATAATGGTTTTTCTCCTAACGGTTTCACGGGTAGAGAAATATGTGCAATTGCAAGATACGCTGGTCTTAGTGATAATGTTAGTGTATTTGGTATCTATGAGATGGAAAACTCAAACCAGTCGAGTCAATTAATGGCACAGATAATATGGTATTTCATAGAAGGTTTTAATTTTAGAGTAAAAGAATCTCCGTATATCAAACCCGATGAATTTACAAAGTATACAGTACCAACAGAATTAGAACAATTAATATTTTACAAGAGTCATTTAACCCAACGTTGGTGGATTGAAGTGCCATCGATATTTTCTACAGATACTAAACTTCATTCAGCATCGTTATTACCATGCACCGAAAAGGACTATTTAGACGCATGTGAACAGAACATTCCTGAACGGTGGTTTAAAGCCTACAAGAAAGGCCTTAACTAAACAAAAATTTTTTTACACTATAATTGTTTTGATACAATAATTTACTCAAATCGCAGTTTTAGAGTGTAGAATAAATAAGTGATTTACAGTTTATAACCATAATCGAAATTTAACCTAAAGTATGAAGAAGCTATTGTTATCATCTATAGCGTTTGTTTTTTTGCTCACAAGTTGTGGGTCAAATTCAAAAGGAGAGCTAGTCGGGGCCCAAGGAAAAAAATGGTATCCAGAGAAACCCTACGGAATGGAACTCATCCCACGGGGTTCGTTTATTATGGGTAAAGCAGAAGAAGATCAAGCGAAAGTTCTCAACGCACCTACAAAGACAGTAACCGTACGTTCATTTTATATGGATGATACGGAAATTACAAATAGTGAGTACCGTCAATTTGTTGAATGGGTTAAAGATTCTATTACTAGAAATCGTTTAGCTATTCTTGCAGATGAATTAGGCTTAGGCCCAGAAGACGGAGGTATTGGTGAATATGCTTTTAGAGATGCAGATACAACCAAAGCTTCAGTTTACGATAAGTATATGCTAGACAATTATGCTGGTATGGGTGAAACTGGTTTTGAAGGTAGAGCACTTAATACTGACGAAGAATTAGTTTGGGATACCTCTGAATATCCAGACGAATATTATACCGAGGTTATGGATTCATTATACATTCCTGAAGAGGAATCTTACAATGGCCAACGTACAATTGATGTCACAAAATTGAAATATAGCTATAGCTGGATGGATATTGAAGCAGCAGCTCGTTCTAGAAATGGAAGAAGAAAAGACTTCATTCGTCAAGAAGAGTTAATGATTTACCCTGATACTACAGTTTGGATTCGCGATTTCGAGTACTCTTATAATGAGCCAATGCATAATGATTATTTCTGGCATGACGCTTATAGTGATTATCCTGTAGTTGGTATCTCTTGGAAACAAGCACAAGCATTCTGTAACTGGAGAACTAAATTTAAGAATGATGATCAAAAAGCAAGAGGAAGACAATTTGTAAATAAATTCAGATTACCAACCGAAGCGGAATGGGAATATGCTGCAAGAGGTGGTATTGAAGGTGGTACATACCCTTGGGGTGGGCCATATGTAATCAGTGATACTGGTTGTTTTATGGCAAACTTTAAGCCACAACGTGGTGACTATGCAGCAGATGCAGCATTATATACTGTAGAAGCTAAGTCTTATGAGCCAAATGATTTCAACCTTTATAACATGGCTGGTAATGTTTCTGAGTGGACTAACTCTAGCTATGACCCAAGTGCTTATGAATACGTTTCTACTATGAACCCGAATGGTGGTGATGGTGCAAATGCAAGAAAAGTAATTAGAGGTGGATCTTGGAAAGATGTTGCCTACTTCTTGCAAGTAAGTACAAGAGATTATGAATACGCTGATTCAGCTCGTAGTTATGTAGGTTTTAGAACCGTACAAGATTATATGGGCGAAGAAGATTCAACCCAATAAAAATAAAGGAAAACCAGTAGAGAAAAATACACCCTATTGGGTATTCCAAAAAACAATAAGTAATTCTAAGTTTATTACAAATTTAAATGAGACTATGGCGGTCTTTAAAAATGAGATAGACTTAGGGTTACCACCAAAAATTATCAAATACACAAAATCCAAAAAATTTTCTGGAGAAGTCCAGAAGCAACGTTAACCAAATACTTATTATTAACATTAAATCTTAAATTAAACTTTTATTATGGCACAGTCAAAATCAACAAAGAAACTATTTAACATGGCCTATGGCCTTGGAGCATCGATTGTAATTATTGGTGCATTATTTAAAATTTTACACTGGGAGTTCGGTCCGCTTACGGGTGGTTTATTACTTGCAGTAGGTCTTATTACTGAAGCACTTATTTTTGCAATTAGTGCATTTGAACCATTAGATGACGAATACGATTGGTCTTTAGTATACCCAGAATTAGCTGGTGGTGCTGCAGCTGAAAAAAGCAATCAACTTTCTGAAATCAAAGAAACTGAAGCTTCATTATCTGCTAAGTTAGATAACTTATTACAAGAAGCTGGTGTTGATGCTCAGTTAATGGAAAGCTTAGGTACTAGTATTAGAAACTTTGAAGGTGCTGCTAAAGGTATCGCTCCAACGGTTGATGCAATGGAATCTACACGTAAGTATTCTGATGAAATGGTACAAGCTGCCGCTCAGATGGAATCTTTAAATAGCTTATACAAGGTACAGTTAGAAAGTGCTAGCAAACAAGCAACTGCTAACGAAGAGCAATTACAGAATGCTGCTGCTTTAAAAGAGCAAATGGCATCTTTAGCTACCAACCTTTCTTCATTGAACGGTGTATATGGTGGAATGTTAACTGCAATGACCAAAAACTAATTAGTTTTAGTTACAACGACCCCAAATCAAATAATAATTAAAAACTAATTAGAAAACATGGCAGGAGGAAAACAATCCCCAAGGCAGAAAATGGTAAACCTGATGTATCTGGTTTTCATTTGTATGCTCGCGTTAAATATGAGTAAAGAAGTTCTAGCAGCATTCGGTTTAATGAATGTAAAAATGGAGACTTCTAACGCTAAGACAACCGCAAGTAACGATTTGTTTCTTGAAAGTCTTGGAACAAAAGCTTCGGAAGATGCGGCTAAATATGACAAGTTATATAAAGACGCCCAGAAGATTAAAGCAATGTCTCAAGAGTACTATGACTACCTACAGTCACTTAAAGATGGTATGCTTGAAGGCGTTGAAGACCCAACAGATTATCAAGTAATGGATAAATCTGATTTCTTAGATGGAAAATTTTTCCAAGGAGATAATTTAACTCCTGAAGGAGAAGAATTTCTTAAGAGAATTAATGACTACCGTGATGGTGTTATTAAGACGTTACCAGCTACAATGAAAGAAGTTAAAGATAACGTGAATGCACGTTTTCAAACTGGTGACGAAAATGGTAAAGAAACTAACCGTAGTGGAGAAAAAGTTGATTGGATCAAATATCACTATGAAGGATTTCCTTTAGTGGCTTCTTTGACAAAATTAACAGCGTTACAAGCTGATATTAAGTCTACAGAAGAAGATGCATTGAAATCAATGTTAGCTGGTGAACTTACTGATCAAGTATCTTTAAAGAACTTTGCAACGTCACTTTTTGCTTCTAAATCTGCATACTATACAGGTGAGAAGTATGATGGTAAAATCATTATCAGCAAAACTGATAATTCTTCAACACCAGTACGTGCAGAATTAACTTTAGATGGTAGAAAATTAACTGAAGGTAAAGATTATAAAATCGAAGCCGGAGGTGTTAAAATGCTTATTGGTTCTGGTAATGCTGGTGACCACGAAGTAGCAGGTAAATTATTCTTCAAACAAGATGGTGAAGAAATTGAAGTACCTGTTAAAAATTCATTCGCTACGATTTCTAAGCCAAATGCTGCTTTAATCGCTGCTGATAAAATGAATGTTGTTTATAGAGGTGTTGCTAACCCAATGTCAATCTCTATACCTGGTATACCAAACAACAAAGTTTCTGCATCTGCAGCTGGATTGAAGAAAAGTACCGGTAGTAAATATATCATGAACCCTGGTAAAGGTAGAACTGTTACTATTACAGCTTCTGGTACTTTGCCTGATGGTCAAAAAGTATCTTCAAGATCTGAGTTCAGAATTAAAGATATTCCAAGACCTTCTGGTACCATTAGAGGTCAATCTGGTGCCGCTAAAATGTCACGTTCAGGTTTAGAGAAATCTACTGTAGGTGCCATATTAGAAGACTTTGATTTTGATTTGAATCTTAAAGTAAGCGGATTTAAATTCAAAGTTCCTGGTCAACCAACTGTAATTGTTAAAGGTGGTAAGTTAGATAGTAGAGCTAAGTCTGCTTTGAAAAGAGCTAAACGAGGTGATGCAGTTCAAATCTTTGATGTGAACGCTTATATCACAAACAACAAAAGTTACAAATTGAAAAAGGTATCTCCTGTAGTTGTGGAGATCACAAATTAATAACTAATGCAACCGAGCGGCTCAAGTCGCTCGGTAATTTTAAATTGATTCAAACATGAATTGGAAGAATGTTTTACTAATCGGAGCTGTAACCATATTACCTGCTTCTATGATGGCCCAAGCGAATATTTTAAACGCAAAGAAGCCTCAAGAGATCGGTATGCGAACTGAAGCTCAAAAAGAGCTAGATAATGATGCTCCTTTAGAGTATGGTTATGTAGATGATAGAGATATCCTATGGTCTAAAACGGTATGGGAAACCATCGATTTAGATGAGCGTGTGAATTTTCCACTATACTATCCTACAGACACCATTGATATAGGCGCTGATAGAAGATCGTTGTACGATGTTTTAATTAAAAACATCAAAAACGGTAAACTAGAAGATGTATACGTAGATTCATATTTTACTGAAAAAAGAGCCTTTAGTGATTTAGCAGCAACTTTGAAAAAGGTTGATACTACTGACTACGGTTACGAGCAATTGAACGCGGGTGAAGCCCTTTCTGATGAATATATTGATGAAAGAGAACTTTCAGCAGCTGATATTGAAGAGTACCGAATTAAAGGTATTTGGTATTTTGACAAACGTCAAGGTGAGCTGAAATATCGACTTTTAGGTATCGCACCCGTTGCACCAGATGTTAACTTTATAGATGACGAATCAATGGATCTTCAAGATGCCAAGGTTGAACTTTTCTGGGTGTGGTACCCAGGTGCCAGGCAGATATTGCATGATGCCAAGGTTTTTAACCAACGTAATTCTGCGCAGCCCATATCTTTCGATATGTTGCTAAACGCAAGAAGATTCAACGGTGTTATTTACAGAGAAGATAACGTTCATGGTGACCGAAAGGTTAATGATTATATTACTGACAATGCATTGTTTCAGTTGCTAGAGGCCAAAAGAATTAAAGAGGTCATTAGAGACAGAGAGCAAGATATGTGGAGTTACTAATCAGTACATTCCTATAATTTGAATTCCAATTCAATACTATATAAATCCTCAACGGAAACGTTGGGGATTTTTTTTGGGTCATAGTTATCATTGTGCTTTGTAACTTTGCCTCATGTTAGATTATTTAATAGTTGGGTTAGGCCTTGCCGGAATGTCATTTTGTGAACAGCTCGAAAAAAAAGGCGCAAAATATAAAGTAATCAGCGACACTTCTCAAACTTCCTCTATTGTTGCTGGCGGCCTATACAATCCTGTCATTCTCAAAAGGTTTACAATGGCGTGGAATGCACAGAATCAATTAGAAATCGCGCTTCCATTTTATGCTAATTTAGAAGAGAAATTGGCAGTTAAATTAGATTACAAAATTCCCGTTTTACGAAGATTTGCTTCTGTTGAAGAACAGAATATGTGGTTTGAAGCTTCAGATAAAAAGGGTTTGAATGCTTTTCTTTCCCCCGAAATTATAGAAAATAAAAACCCTCATGTTTATGCGCCTTATGGGTTAGGTAAAGTGTTAGATACTGGAAGAATTGACACAGAAACACTACTTACTAATTATAAAACTCGTCTTTTAAAGGATGGAAAAATAATTGAAAAAACTTTTGAACACGATCAGCTTGCAATTGCTGAAGATCATTTAAGCTATAAAGCTGTCAAAGCCCGCCGCATTGTTTTTGCTGAAGGTTTTGGAATGAAAATGAATCCCTATTTTAATTATTTACCACTTACAAGCACCAAAGGAGAATACGTTACCATTAAAGCGCCAAAACTAAAAGAAGAAAATGCTATAAAGTCTTCTATATTTTTAATTCCTTGGAAAGAAGATCTTTATCGCGTTGGAGCAACTTACAAATGGAAAGATATTTCGAATGAACCAACCCTTGCCTCACAAGAGGAGTTGCTAGAGAAACTTGAAACATTTTTAAAATGCGATTATGAAGTGGTTGATCAAGTAGCAGGTATTCGACCTACGGTAACCGATCGAAGACCTTTAGTGGGCCAACATCCTAAATATTCTAATCTATATGTTCTTAACGGATTTGGATCAAGAGGCGTTTTAATTGCCCCTTATGCCTCAGAGCAGTTATTGAATTTTATAGAAAAGCAAACACCAATTGCTACGGAAATGAATATTTCTAGATTCGCTAAGAAGTATGTTGCGAAGTAGTTTTCGACATTGTGCCGTCATATTTAAAGAAAAAGTTAATCCAAATATTTCGAGATAAACGAATAATTACAGGCATAAAACCTATCATGGTAGCAACAATAGCGATAAAGGTGGTGATTAAATCAGCACCCAAAAATAATCGAGCAATTACAAAAGCTGCCACTGCAAAAGCAATACCTACTGCATAACTGACATACATAGCACCATAAAAAAAAGAAGGTTCTATTTTATACTTAGTGTTACAGTTTGAACAGCGCTCATGCATTTTAAAAAGATGCCCAGGTCGATAAGGATTCTTGTCAACATACATGCTTTCTTCATGACATTTTGGGCAAGTTCCTGTTAAAATGCTGTATAATTTGTATCCTTTTTTTAACATTTGCAAAATCTTTATATAAAGATACGGTTTCAATCATTTTTTAAGAGTTGTTTGGCATCAAATATTTCGATGTTTGAATTGTTAAAAACGATATTCGAAGCACAGATAACATACCAAAAGTTGAAATACTTAAAACCTGTTTTTTATCCACTATTTAATACGTACTATTTAAATGTTGAACATACATAATTTATCGGTTTCTTTTGGAGGCGAATATCTTTTTGAAGAAATTTCTTTTCGATTAAATGGTGGTGACCGTGTCGGTCTAATCGGAAAAAACGGCGCAGGCAAATCTACCTTACTAAAACTTCTTACTAAAGATATGCCCTATGACTCTGGAACCATAGCCATGGAAAAAGACGTCAAAATCGGATTTCTAAGACAGGATATTGATTTTGAATTAGGAAGAACAGTTTTAGAAGAATCCTATCAGGCATTTGAAGAAATTAAGGCTTTAGAGCTCAAACTAGATGAAATAAATCACCAGCTGGTAGAGCGAACCGATTACGAAAGTGATAGTTACAGTCAACTGATTATTGATTTAAATGATGTTACAGAGCATTATGAGATCTTAGGAGGGTACAATTATCAAGGCGAAACAGAAAAGATATTACAAGGCCTTGGTTTTAAGCGTGAAGATTTTGATAAAAAAACGGAAACCTTTTCTGGTGGATGGAGAATGCGTATTGAACTTGCAAAGTTATTGCTGCAAAGTAATGATGTGTTATTATTAGATGAGCCCACTAACCACTTAGACATTGAATCAATCATTTGGCTAGAAAATTTTTTAACGAATTATTCGGGCGCTGTAGTAATTGTATCTCACGATAAAATGTTTTTAGATAATGTTACGAATCGTACTATAGAGATTTCGTTAGGGCGTATATATGATTATAACAAACCATATACTAAATACTTAGTGCTTCGTAATGAAATGAAGCAACAGCAATTGAATGCTCAGAAAAATCAAGAGAAAGAGATTCAACAAGCAGAAAGGTTGATTGAAAAGTTTCGGGCAAAATCAACCAAGGCTTCTATGGCGCAGTCTTTAATTAAAAAGCTTGATAAAATTGAACGTATTGAAGTAGATGAAGATGATAACAGTGTAATGAATGTTCGTTTTCCTATTTCAATTACACCAGGTAAGGTCGTAACTGAAATTGAAGGTCTTTCTAAAAGTTATGGTAGTAAGCATGTGCTTCAGAATATCAATTTACTTATTGAGCGCGATACTAAAACTGCGTTTGTTGGCCAAAACGGACAAGGTAAATCTACATTAGCCAAAATTATGGTTGGCGAATTAGAATATGAAGGCCAAATGAAGCTAGGGCATAATGTTCAAATTGGATACTTTGCACAGAATCAAGCGGAATATTTAGATGGTAGTAAAACCGTACTTGATACAATGATTGATGCTGCTAATGAAAAAAACAGAAGTAAAGTACGTGATATCTTAGGTTCTTTTCTGTTTAGAGGTGATGAGGTAGAGAAATATGTGAAGGTACTTTCTGGTGGAGAACGTAATCGTTTAGCCCTAGCCAAAATGCTATTACAACCCTTCAATGTGTTGGTTATGGATGAACCTACCAACCATTTAGATATTAAATCAAAAAATGTCTTAAAACAGGCTTTAGACAATTTTGAAGGCACTTTGATTTTAGTATCTCATGATCGTGATTTTTTACAAGGGCTTACCAATAAAGTTTATGAATTTAAAGATCGAAGAATTAAAGAGTATTTAGGTGATATCGATTATTATCTTGAACAGCGAAAAGCGCAAGACTTCAGAGCAATAGAAAAGAAACAAGAGGTTGTAGCTAAAAAAGAGAAAACTAATACTAAAACGAATGCTTCTAGTTTTCAAGATCAGAAGAAGCTAAAGTCATTGAAAAATAAACTCAGTACAGTAGAAAGTAACATTTCTCAATTAGAAAAAGAAATTGCTGATATTGATCATAAGCTTCTTTTAAACTATGATGAGACAATAGCCGTACCTAATTTTTTTGACTCCTATCAGAAAAAGAAGTCTGATTTAGAGGAGTATATGAAAAAATGGGAAAAACTTACACTAGATTTAGAAAAAATGTAAGGCTGTTTATTGGGGAATTTAGCACCGTAAACATTGAAACTTTTCATCGAATTTTCTACATTATATATACAATATATGTGATTAATCACGTTATATTGTAGGATAATTCCTATAAATTAAATTGTTGAATTTCATGCGAAAGACATTAATTGTTGCTCTTGCCTTGCTATTTGGTACTTCGGTATTTTCGAAAATACCACATGCTGAAAAAAAAGCCCTTGAAGCTTTTTACACGGCTACGAATGGTGAACAATGGCTCAATACGTGGAATTTATCACAACCCGTAGAGGCATGGCAGGGGGTGAAAATCGTTAAAAATCATGTGGTTTCAATTACCTTAATGAACAATAATCTATCTGGATCATTACCCGCATCTATTGGAGACTTGAAAAAGTTAGAAGTATTAAACTTAGCGTTTAATAATATTGAAGGAAAGTTACCAGAATCACTGGTTTTACTTGGCGATTTGAAAGTACTAAGGTTGGGAAAAAATAGAATTTCAGGTAGTATCCCCGAAAATATAGATCAATTAAAAAATTTAGTAGTGCTTGATCTTTTTTCAAATAAAATCACAGGTAAAATTCCCAATTCTCTCGGTAATATTAAGCGTCTCAAGGTGATTTCAATGTCTAACAATAGTATAACGGGGCGTATTCCGAATTCAATCGGACAATTAAAGGAACTGATGCGCTTCGAAATTGCAGCTAATAATATTTTTGGTGATGTACCTGAAGGGTTTGCCAATTTATCAAATCTTGAAATGCTAGTGCTTGCAGAAAATCGATTATCAGGTGATTTTCCGTCAAATATATTTCAAATTTCAAGTTTGAAGGTTCTAGCAATGCAATACAATGAATTTAATCAAAATCATTGGAAAGATCATATACCAGAAAATTCTGATTTGGCTTTATTCACTTTTGATGAACCTAGCGAATACATGAAAGATATACCATTTGACGAACTTTATAAAAGAAGAGATTCAAGAATGGCCGATACCAAATTTGAAGATGAAGATAACTAGTGAGCAAATAAAACATTTGAAATCATGAGCAATAAATTCTATAGTTTAATTGTAATACTGCTGCTGACTTCTAATATAAGTGTAGCTATAAATTCTCAAATTTCTGAACAAGAAAAGGCTGCGCTCATTTCATTTTATGAAGAAACTGATGGTCAGAATTGGACGAAATCTTGGAATATTTCAGATGATGTAAGTCAATGGCATGGCGTAAAAATTAAAGACAATCACGTTGTAGAAATAAATCTATTTCAAAATAATTTAAACGGTACTATCACTGAAAAAATTTCTGAATTAAAACATTTAACACACCTAAATATTGCCTTTAATGGTGTTACTGGGGTCTTGCCCAAATCATTGGTGGGTTTATCTGCGCTTAAGGTTTTGAAATTAGAAATGAATAGAATTAAGGGAGATATACCAGCTGATATAGGTTTGTTACAGAATTTAGAGGAATTAACCGCTTTCAATAATTTTTTATCGGGAAATATTCCCGAAAGTATTGGTAACCTTACAAAGCTTCGTATTTTGAACTTGTCGAGTAATAATTTAAAAGGTGAAATTCCACACTCCTTAGGAAATTTAGATAAGCTAGAAAGTCTTGGTCTTTTCGAGAATGCTTTAAATGGTAGTATTCCATCAGAAATCGGAAAGATGGTGAAATTAAAAGAGTTGGTATTGGCAAATAATCGATTAGGTGGTGCTATACCTGTTGAATTTGCGCAATTAACAAGTCTTCGAATTTTGCAGATTCAGAACAATAATTTTGAGTCTTTGAAAAGTTTACGTCAAATGAATACTAAAGAATTATTAGCCTTTGATCATGATGAGACTGATCTTGATCTCGATTTTGACTTTAAGAATATCAATAAAGATAGGTCTAGAATGGCCGATACTAAATTCGAAGACGACGACGAAAATTAAGTTATCATAGGATTTTTATAGGTCCATTTTGCTAAATCAATCTTCAAATTTAAGTAATTGAGTTACTTTGTTTTTTAATAAAATTTGGTGAATGATATCATAAAACTAGTAATCTGTCGTTTATGACATACTATGTATGTGATATTATCTCCCTGAATATACTTAGAGAACTTGCGAATTGTACGTCCAGATTGGGAGATGCTGAATGTAATTAATGGTAACTCTATGAAATCAACCTTACTTTATTTCTTTGTTATATCGCTTTTGTTTTCTTTTTCGGTAAGTCACGCTCAAATTTCTAAAAGCGAAAAAAAGGCCTTAGTTGACCTGTATAATTCCACTAATGGTAGCATGTGGTCAAACTCTTGGGATTTAGAATCTTCACCAAATCAATGGCATGGGGTATCTATAGAAAATAATCATGTTGTGGGTATTAACCTTCATCAAAATAATCTTCAAGGCACAATCTCGAGTAGCATTGCAGATTTAAAATATTTGGAAGAATTAAATTTGGCTTTCAACAAAATCACAGGAGAACTACCCCTAGAATTGTCTCAATTAAGGCAATTAAAAGTATTAAAATTAGAAATGAATCGGTTAAAAGGTGAATTATCTATTCACTTTGAAGACCTTCAAAATTTAGAAGAATTAACCATGTTTAACAATATGTTAGAGGGTGAAATTCCGTTAACTATAGGCTTGGCTAAAAATTTAAAAATAGTGAACCTATCTAGCAATTTTTTTGGGGGTAATCTGCCAAAAACCTTTGAAAACCTTACAAATTTGGTAAGCTTAGAGCTTTTTGGTAATAAACTTGAAGGAGCCATAGAAGCTGACCTTAGTAAATTAACCAACCTATCGCAATTGGTTTTAGCTTATAATTATTTTAACGGTAGTTTTCCTGACGGATTACGAGAATTGAAACGATTAGAATTTGTTCAGATTCAAGGCAATCAGTTCAATTCATATCGAGGCATTGAACAATTGAATAGCGAGCGTTTAGTGACTTTTGATAGTGATGATAGCTTATTAAACAGAAAATATAAATTAGCAAAAATAAAGATCAATGATACTCGAATGGCAGATACTAAGTTTGAAGGAGAAAACTAAGAGCTTAGAAAACCATTTGAAAAAAGGAAGCATGTTTTATGCTTCCTTTTTTTGTTTATTCTATTGTATTTTAAATATAAATACTTGAAATTGAGATTATGTACGAGCATTTTTTTCAATGTCCCTATTGCTGGGAAGATATTTCCATGCTACTTGATCCTTCTATTACGGCTCAAACCTATGTAGAAGATTGTGAAGTTTGTTGTAACCCAATTGAAATAACCGCCGGGTTTGAAGCTAATGAATTAATTAGTTTTGCAGCAAACGATATAGAACAATAGGCATTGATCGGCGTTAATCCATTACTTGAATTTTACCTCCAAATACTTTATCTCGATCAACCTCTTTGGGGTTGCCGTAAATATAAATTGATCCGCCGGCTCGTACTTTAGCCGTCACCTTATCAGAGGCTTTAACTTCGGCTCTACCACCCGCATTAACCACAACAATCGTTTCTTTTGTGTTGAGTTTTTGGTTATAAATTTTGCCTCCAGTATTTACCATAACTTCTTGTGCGGTAGCAATACCGGTTAGTGTGACCTCAGCGCCAGAAATTGATTTAGTATACAAATCTGCGATATCAATTTTTAAATCGATGTGACCGCCTTCTTGTGCCTTAATCTCTACCCTATTTCCTTTAATAGTTTCATTAGAATTAATCTTTGCGTTTTCATTGGCATCAATTAATTCTAAAGTTTCCGTATAGTATAGGGTGGCATGAGCTTCATCTCCATCCATAAAATTATCAAATTCCATTCTTATTTTTAGTAATCCGTTTTTATTTGAAATACTAATTTCATCTTTGTCATCACCCGTTATTTCTATTTTATTTACGGTACTTTTTACAAGTGTTACTACAATTCTATCATAGGCCTTCACCTGGGTAAATTTATCAAGTTCTTTGGTGTTCTTTTTTTGTGCGAATGTGTGAAAAGAAAACAATAGTAGTATTAATGTTGTAATCGTAGTTTTCATGATGTTATATTTATTTAATTTCTGTAAGAGATAGCATGAAGCATACCAAATTTAAGATTTTTAATATAAGTGTAATATTTATGCCAGTATTGATTTGATTACATTTTATTACGGCTTTTGAAAGAATACCTTTTTTATTTTTAATATTTTTAGCTAAAACCTAATCGTGATGCTGCTAAAATTAAGAATTGTGTTCAAAGTAATTTCTTTAACTATTTGTTTAGTAGCTCATAATTCTTGCAAAAGTTCAAAACAAAGTGCTACCGAAAAAAGGGGGTTAGCATCAGAAGAACAGAAACTAACAAAGGTTCAAGAGATTACCAACGAATTTACAGAACACATACCAGAAACAAAGGTGTCTTTTGATATGGTGGCTATAGCTGAAGGGCGTTTTATGATGGGTAGCGCTCATGAAGAAGTAAATAGAAAGCAAGATGAAGGGCCGCAACGAGAGGTCGCTGTAGACGCTTTTTACATAGGTAAATATGAAGTCACCTGGGAAATTTTTGAACTGTTTTTTAAACAGAATCAACAGGTATTCATGAAACTTGCTGATGACCGAACAATCAAAATAGATGCTATCACGAGGCCAAGTCCGCCTTACGAAGACCCTTCTTACGGAATGGGAAAAGAAGGGTATCCTGCGGTAAGTATGTCAGCATATTCGGCATTGGTATTTTGTAAATGGTTAAGTACAATTACGGGGCGTTTTTATCGACTACCTACTGAAGCAGAGTGGGAGTATGCGGCTCGAGCTGGTAGCCAATCGGAGTATAGTTTTGGCAGTGTAGAAAATATTGATGATTATGCTGTTTATTACAATAATGCCAATGGAAAATATGCAAAGGTAGGGACGAAAAAACCTAATGCTTGGGGTTTATATGACATGCATGGAAACGCTGCTGAATGGACCCTCGATGAATATAAAGAAGAAGCATATAGTGCACTTAAAGCAGAAAACCCATGGCAAATACCAACGGTGATTCACCCCAGAGTATACCGCGGTGGTTCATGGGATGATGATGCGAAAGCCCTTAGATCAGCTGCTAGATCGGCTTCTAGCATGAAATTGCAGAAAAGAGATCCGCAAATTCCGAAAAGCTTCTGGTGGTTTACCGATTCAAATTTTGTGGGTTTTAGGTTGGTTAGTCCTGTTGAGCAACCATCCTTAGAAGATCAAAAAAAATTCTGGCAACTAGTATTAGATGAGTAATTAAAATTATGAAAAAAGCAGCACTATTATATTTCTTTTTCGTTACAATTTTTTCGATTGCCCAAGATACATATGTTCTAAGCACAGCAAGCAATTTGCAGATTGTTGGTACATCTTCAATTCATGATTGGATGGTAACTGCAGAAATGATAGAAGGTAGTTTGAAATTAACGAATGGAGTTCCTGAAACTATCAAATTTCAGGTTTCGGCTATTGATTTGAAAAGTGAGCGTGGAGCAACTATGGATAATAAAATGCATCATGCTTTAAAAGCAGAAGAACATCCGCAAATAACCTTTGAATTAACAGAAATTAAAAATAGTAATACCTTATTGGGTATTATGGTAATTGCAGGTGTTAGCAAACCTGTCTCTGTAAAAGTAGCAATGAATATTGAGAAAAATAGTTTTAGCATAATAGGTGAGCAGCCAATTAATTTGTTAGATTTTGAAATTGAGCCACCCACAGCTATGTTTGGTCAAATTATAGTGGGTGATGTGGTGACGGTAAAATTTGATCTAGTTTTTGAAAAAACAGACCATTAAATAAAGCACTTAACGGTATGAAATTTAATCTTGAATCTAAAGTAGCTATTGTTACTGGTGGTGGTAGTGGAATTGGTCGTGCCATTTCAAATGCCCTAGCTGAAAACGGTGCTGAGGTTCACATTTTTGAATTGAAATTACCTCGTGCACAAATAGTTGCTGACGAAATCAAGAAGAACGGAGGTAAAGCTGTTGCTCATGTTTGTAATGTAGTAAATCAACAAGAGGTACTTCAGGTCATTAAAGAGCTCGCTACATCTCAAACTATTGATATCTTAGTTAATAACGCAGGTATTGCACATGTTGGTAATGTGGAAGAAACGTCAGAAGCTGATCTTGACCGTGTTTACCAAGTGAATGTGAAAGGCGTTTATAATTGCATTCACGCAGTTATACCTGCAATGAAAGAACGCGGAGGTGTAATTTTAAACATGGCATCTATTGCATCTTCTGTCGGTATTAAAAATCGCTTTGCGTATTCCATGTCAAAAGGAGCAGCGGTTACCATGATGTATTCCGTAGCTAAAGATTACCTTGAATTCGGTATTCGATGTAATAGCATTTCACCTGCACGTATTCATACCCCCTTTGTAGATGGGTATTTGAAAAATAATTTTCCTAATGCTGTAGAAGAAAAGTTTGAAGAACTCTCACAAACGCAGCCTATTGGCCGAATGGGTAAACCTAATGAGGTGGCAAATTTAGCATTATACCTCTGTTCTGATGAAGCTTCTTTTATAACAGGTACTGATTTTCCAATAGATGGCGGATTTATAAAATTAAATGGTGATTAATAAAGTACAGGTAAAAGAAAACATACAATGAAATTAATTCGATTTGGAAAATTAGGAGCTGAGAAACCAGGAGTTCAACTAAACGATGGTACACGTGTTGATATATCAGCATTTAATCAAGATTTTGATGAAAAGTTCTTTGCTACTGATGGTATCGAACGCTTACAAAACTGGTTAAAAAATAATATAGAAAGCTGCCCAAAAGTTACCGCAACCGAACGATTAGGAGCTCCACTTTGTAGGCCTTCAAAAATTGTCTGTATCGGACTCAATTATGCTAAACATGCAGAGGAAGCAGGAATGGAAATTCCTAAAGAGCCTATTTTGTTTTTTAAAGCAACCTCGGCGATTGTTGGTCCGAATGATGATGTGGTTATTCCTAAAGGAAGTAAAAAAACAGATTGGGAAGTAGAATTAGGCGTCGTTATTGGTAAAAAAGCTTCTTATGTGTCTAAAGAAGAAGCGATGAACCATGTTGCTGGTTATGTATTACATAACGATTACAGCGAACGAGCTTTTCAAATTGAACGTGCAGGGCAATGGGTAAAAGGTAAAAGCGCGGATACTTTTGCTCCTTTGGGCCCCTTTATTGCAACAACTGATGAAATTGCTGATCCTCATAATTTAAACTTATGGCTAAGTCTTAATGGGGAGCAACTGCAAAATAGCAATACCTCTGATTTCGTTTTTGATATTCCTACCTCGATCGCTTATATCAGCCAGTTCATGACCCTATTACCCGGAGATATTATCTCTACCGGAACTCCTTTCGGTGTAGGTTTGGGCTTTGATCCACCACGATATTTAAAGCCCGGTGATGTTGTAGAATTGGGTATTGAAGGCTTAGGAAAATCGCGTCAAGTGGCTCGTGCGTATCAAGAATAGCATTTCCAAAATAATTTTCAACATTTTTAGGCCACATAAACTATAATTTTTAGTAAATTTGCACCCACATTTGAAAAATGGTGGCATAGCTCAGCTGGATAGAGCACCTGCCTTCTAAGCAGGCGGTCGAAGGTTCGAATCCTTCTGCCATCACCATTAAAAACCACGTACTTGCTACGTGGTTTTTTGGTTTTGATCTGTAGTTAAAGCGTCTCCCCTTTAATAAAAAACAGTGTTGTCAAGAATTTAGATTATTTCAATATGCAACCAAAAAAGGTTAGATTTTGGTTCATACACTACTGCGTAGTTTTATAAATAGTTTTTGAATGACGAAATTGTTTGTAATATATGAGCTAAATTTTAGTGTATTTCTTACATAATGCCCAAATCATTTTTATACTAAAAAGACTTTTATCGGCGTTATTCTCATGCATTCAATAAGAAACTAAGTTTTTTTAACAGTTCATATTGAGCGAAAAAAACTACAAATAACCACAACCAAATTATTGTTTTTCATACCGCTAACCAATGAAGAAATATTTAATTCTCCTATCAATTATTTCAAGCTTTACTGTCTTTGCTCAAGAAAAAATTCCATTTATTGATATTGACGAAATTGCACTTGAGGTATCTAACGCCTCGCAAAATGGAAATTATCAAAAAGCAGTTGACCTATTGGCTACCGTAAACAAAAACGACTCTACTTATGCCTCTGTTTTAGTCTCAAAATCTTATTTTGAAATGGCTTTGAATCAATATGATACCGCAGTTGCTACGGCTAATGTTGGGTTGACATATGATTGCGGTGATTTAAAAGCTTCTTTTTATCAAAACAAAGGGGCCGCATTAATTAGTCAAGAAAAATATGAAGAAGCTATTCAAGTGCTTGAAGAGGCGTTGAAAAGCTTTCCTAAAAATCATATGCTTACTTTCAATAGAGCTATTTCGCTTGAAAAGCTTGGTAGAATTGAAGAGGCCGTAAAAGGTTATGAGCAAACCATTATTCTAAATCCTTTTTATAAAAAATCATACTTACAGCTAGGTAATCTTTGCTACAACCAAGAACAAATTAGTCAGGCATTGATGTGTTTTAATATGTTTCTTTTGCTTGAGCCCGATGCTGATGGTGCTTCTAAAGTTATCAATTCTATCAACGGAATTGTTTCTGGTAAGAATGAAAATAAGAAAGATACAAGTATTCAAATATCAAAAGATGATAGTGGTTTTGAAGATATTGATTTAATTATAACCAATAGATTGGCCTTAAATCGAAATTATAAGATAGATAACCCTATTGATGTGGCTGTCGTAAAGCAGACCCACATGCTGCTAGAACAGTTAAAAAACTATGATGGTAATGGTGGTTTTTGGGATACTAAGTTTGTTCCATTTTATAACTGGATTCAAGCTGAAGGACATTTCAATGATTTTGTGTATACCTCTATGTATTCTATCGAAAATGAGAAATTTCATAAAACCATTAAAAAGAATAATGACAATATTCTTGACTTTATCAATCAGTACCGAGTAAAATGGTCAGAAATTGTTCAGAAAAATAAAGTGCAATGGCAAGGTAAAGAACAAGAGGTAACCTTTTATTTCGATGAGTTTTTAAAAGCTGTTGGTACACTTGAGAATGAAATTACATCAGGGTATTGGGAGTTCTATAATGACCATGGAAGATTAACAAGCACCGGAAATTTTGATGCTAAAGGAAATCGAGATGGAAAATGGACTTGGTATAACGAGGCCGGTGAAATTAGAGAAGTAGCTTCTTACAAGGCCGGTGAGCTCGACGGAAAAAATGAAAGTTTCTACGATAATGGTAACCCAAACCTTATCAATGTATATCAGAACGGACTAATTCATGGAGAATTTAAGAAGTATAATAAAAAAGGGGCTTTGCTTGAGAAGAAATACTTCGACAACGGAGAACTTGAAGGTGAATACGCGTCTTACTTTCGAATTGGTGAAGCGGCTATAGAGTATCGAATTCCATATAAAAACAATGAAGTAAGCGACATGGCTTATGAATATTATGCAGACGGACAAGTATTTTCTGATATGCCTTTTAAAAATGGAAAAAGAAACGGTGTTCAGAAAAAATATTTCGCCGATGGTACCTTATATGCTGAAATGAATTATGTTGATGGAGACCTCGACGGATTGTATAAAACATATTTCATCAATGGTAAACCTTCAGAAGTAGGTCAGAGTGAAGGGGGCTACTACAACGGCCCTTGGAAAACTTATTATAAAGATGGAACCTTGCAAAGTGATTTTACCTATGCTAATGGTATTCAAGATGGGCCTTATAAGTATTATGATTATGATGGTAAGCTGTACTATGAATATCAATATCGCAAAGGAGAAATTATCGCTTACAAATTTTACGATAAAACCGGCGCCGTAATTAAAGAAGGCAAGAAAAAAGGAGGGGAGTTTATGTATGTTGGTTATGCTACCAATGGAAACAAAACCACAGAAGGGTTATATGATATTTCAGGTGGTAAAATGGGAGATTGGAAATTTTATACCTCCAACGGCACCTTAAGTGAAAAAGGTTCTTATACCGACAACTTAGCACAAGGGGAGTATACTACCTATTACAAAAATCAGAAGCCTAAAACAGTTTCGGTTTATAGCAATGATTCTTTAGTTGGTTATTTTAAAGAGTTTCATAAAAACCAACAGTTAGATCGACAAGGTTGGTATAAAGATGATAAAAAACATGGTGTGTGGCATTCTTATGGTAAAGATGGAGCAATTAGTATTGAGAACTTTTACCATGCTGACGAATTACATGGCGAACAAAAGTACTTTAGTGGAACCGGAAAACTTTATAAAATTGCAACCTATAAATACGGTGAACTGATAAAAGATGATTACTACGATATTAATGGTGTAGCTTTTGAGACCAATAATTACACAAATCAATCAGGGGCATATACCATCAAAACTCATTATAGTAATAAGAAAGAAGAAACGGTAGTACAGTACCTTAATGGAGTAAAACATGGTTCTTACTTATATAATGATTTCTATGGCAACAAGCGAACAACTGGGGCCTACGTTAATGGTAGAATTAATGGTTTACTAACTTGGTTTTATAAAGATGGGTCTGTAGAGAGTACCGTTAACTTTTTAAATGGTGAACGACATGGTGAGTACCTTTCATATTATGAAAATGGTGAGGTAGAAAGTAAAGGCTTTTACCAATTAGGGTCTACAGAAGGCGTTTGGATTAATTATTATGAAGATGGTACCATTGACACGAAATCAGAATATGAGGGTGATGAATATCATGGAAGAAGAGAATTTTATAGCCCTACTGGTAAATTGCAATTGGTACGCTTCTATAACCATGGGCGATTAATAGGGTATAGTTATCTTGGTAAAGATTCGAAAGAACTACCGATGATTCCGATTGAAAATGAAACTGCAAAAATTAAGGCCTATTACGATAATGGTAAGGTTTCAAGAGAATTAGAATACAAAAACGGAGATGTTGTAAATGGGTACAATACCTATTATTATAGTGGTCAATTAGAAAATGAAATGACTTACGATCAACATGAATTGAACGGATTAGATATAGAGTATTATCCTGATGGTACCAAAAGAAGTGAAGAGGCCTATATTTTAGGTGATTTACATGGATTATCAAAAAAGTATCATCCTAACGGAAAGCTAAAAGAAGAGACAAATTATGCGAATGACGAACGCGAGGGAGCTTCCAAAACCTACGATGTCAACGGTAAATTGGTCAAAACAGAAATTTATTTTAATGATACTATTATTTCTTCAGAAACACACTAATATGAAGTTGTCACTTGTTTTTATAATGTTATTTGGTATGGTAGCATACGGGCAATATGCCCCTGAATACCAGTTGTATAAAGACAAGTACCCCAATGCACATTCGATACGTTTAAATCAAGAAACTAGCATTCAGATTAAACTACAGAACGGGAAGTTAGATGTGCTTCAAGAAGATGTGGAAGAAGATTTATACTTAGATGAGAATGCAAAATTTGGGTCTAAAAAATCGTTAAACTTTTCTTCTTTTTTTGAACTTGAAGAAATTGAGGCTTCCTCTTTTATTTATGAGAATAACAAGTATAGAGAAACCAAAGTAGAAACGTTTAAAGAAAAAGATGAACTTGATCAATCGTTTTATGACGATACCAAATCACTAAACTTCATTTATCCGAATTTACGAAAGGGTTCAAAATCAAAATTAAAATATTCGCAAAAGATTAAAAACCCTCGTTTTCTGAGTCCGTTTTATTTTGGAGACTTCCGACCGGTAAAAAATAATAAGATTACCATTATTGCTGATAAGCATATCAATTTCAAATTTCAAGAATTTAATACTGAAAACCTGAATATTGAATTTACTAAGCAAGAAAAGAAAAGTAAAATCATTTACACGTGGTTGGTAAAAGACACCGATGAATTTGAGTATGAAGCCAATTCACCGACTTTTAAAAAGGTTATTCCGCATATCGTGCCTATAATAACTTCGTATAAGGTAGACGGTAAAACAGTAAATTTATTAAGCAGTACTGCCGACCTTTATGATTGGTACTATTCCTTAGTGAAAGATGTCAATAAAGAAGAAAGTGACAAGCAACTGGTAACATTAGTGAATTTACTTACTAAAGACAAGAAAACTGACTTAGAAAAGGTTAGGTCTATTTATTACTGGACACAGCAAAACATTAAATACATCGCTTTTGAATATGCCTTAGGTGGTTTTATTCCTAGAGAAGCCAATAGTGTATTTAAAAAGAAATATGGTGACTGTAAAGACAATTCAAGTATCTTGTTTAAAATGCTCGATATTGCCGGTTTGAAAGGTAGTCTAACATGGATTGGTACCCGCAGTATTCCATATAACTACGATGAGGTACCGACGCCCATTGTAGATAATCATATGATATTATCATATATAGAAGGTGATGAAACCTACTTTTTAGATGCTACCGGAAGATTTACACCCTTAGAGTTTCCGTCTTCATTTATTCAAGGTAAAGAAGCATTAATTTCTATTGATGAAAGTAATTACCTCATAAAAAAGGTACCTGTAGTACCCGCTAATAAAAGTGCATTTATTGAAAAAACGACGTTTTCAATTGAAGGAGAGAAAATAGTAGGTACGTCGAAAGTTGAAATTTCAGGCTATCAGAAAACGGATTATCTATATGCCTTAGAAAACGAATTGACAGATTCTAAAATTAAAGAGCTGTATAATGTTAATTTGAGAAAAGGAAACAACAAGTTTTTAATTGAAGAATTAACCGAGACCAATAAGTACGACTATGATAAAAATTTAGAGGTATCGTATTCTTTTAATGTTGACAATTTAGCAAAGCACTTAGGTGATGAAATTTATGTGAATTTAAATTTAAATAGAGACCTCTCTAACTATAAGACGAAAGATGATCGAAAGAATGAGGTCGAGTATGATTATAAGTCGCTTTATAGTTATGAAACAGTAGTGCAAATTCCTGATGGGTATGTGGTTGATTATATGCCTTCAAATGTAACAGTAGCTAACGATTTATTACAGGCTAGTATCACATACCAACAAAACCAAAACCAAATAACGTATACCCATTCTTTCGAATTAAATTTTTTAACCCTTAACCTTGAACAACAGAAAGCGGTAAATGATTTGATTAAAAAAATAGAAAAAGGATATAAAGAAATCATTGTTCTAAAGAAAGTACAGTAAAACCTTCCCATGAAAAAAATCTATAGTCTTAGTATTGTATTGTTAGTGATGCAGTTTGTATCTGCACAAAAAGCCCCTTTTTACGAAAGTTATACTTGGGATAGTGCTCCTAAATATGAGGTTGCCGATGAGGAGCAGTCAGAGAACATGATGGCTTTGAAAGACCAAACCATAACGGAGTTTTATTTTGCTGAAAAAGGAAATTTAACGGAGTTCTATTTAGAGCACAAAGTATTATGGCTGAATTCTGACGATAAGATTGAAGAGTACAATAAAATTTATCTACCATATTCATCAGCTTCTGAACTGGTGGTGAATAAGGCAAGAGTAATCAATAAAGATGGGTCTGTAATAGAGTTAGATGAATCTAAAATTCTAACGGCTGAAGATGAAGAAACGAAAAGAAAGTACAAGTTTTTTGCCTTTGAGGGTATTGAAAAAGGAAGCTTTATTGAATACTATTATGTGGTGCGTAGGTACCCGAATTACAAAGGTAAAAGATTGTTGCTACAAGATGAGTATAAGAAAAAGAACGTCAGTTTTGATTTGTATTCACCCGGTAACTTAGTATTTAAATTTAAGAGTTACAACAACTTGCCCGAGGTAGCATATGATACCTTAAGTGATAAGAAGTTACATTGGCAGTTAAAGCTCGACGAGTTAGAGAGTCTTGAAGATGAAGAGATTTCAGCGTACAATGCATATCGTCAACAATTGGTGTATAAGCTTGATCGTAATTTGGCGAATAACACCAATGATATTGCTTCATATGGTAATGTTGCTCAAAATTTATACGAATATTATTATCAAGAAAACTCGAAGAAAACCCAAAAGGCTCTAGATAAATTTTTGAAAGAAACGAAAGCAGCAGAGCAAAAAGATGAGGCGGCCAAGGTTCGAAAATTAGAATTTTTTATTAAAAACAATGTCTTTTTATCAAAGGCTAGTGGTGACAACCTTAGCAATATCGACAATGTAATTGCTGAGCGAGTTGCCAATGAAACCGGACTTATAAAACTATATATAGGACTTTTAAGAACGATGAACATTCAACACGAAATGGTCTTTACAACCGATCGTAGAGAAGTGCGATTTGATCAAGAATTTGAAGCCAATAATTTTTTGAATGATTTTCTACTGTATTTTCCAAAGAGTAAGGCGTTCATGTCTCCTAGTGAGCCAGGTTCAAGATTTGGTTTTCCACCACCGCAATTCACTGATAATTATGGCTTGTTTATAAAAGAGATTACCGTTGGTGATTTTAAATCGGCCGTAGCTAAAATCAAATATATTGACCCGGTTGGGGCTGAAGATACTTTTGATACTATGGTGGTTGATGTCGCTTTTGAAGAAGATAATTTAACAAAGAGTATTATAAAGTTTGACAGGTCTTTTAATGGGTACTATGCTATGTATATGCAGCCGTTCATGAATTTAATTAATGACGAAGATAAAGAAGAGATGATTGAAGGCATGGCGAAAAGTATTCATGAAGAAATTGAAATCACCGATAAAAAGATCGTTGACGACAACCCAGAATTGTTTGGGGTTAAGCCTTTGCAGTTTATCATTGATTTTACTTCAGAAGCCTTTGTAGAAAAAGCAGGCCGTAAATACTTATTTAAAGTAGGAGAGCTTATTGGTCAGCAAATGCAGTTATACCAAGAAAAAGAACGTAAACTTCCGGTAGAAGGAGAATTCAATCGTAGTTATTTCAGAACAATTAATGTTCAAATTCCAGAAGGGTATCGTATTGCGAACCTCGATGATTTGAATATTGACAATGTGTATTCCAAAGATGGTAAAGAATTGCTTTCGTTCAAATCGTTCTATGAATTACAAAATGGAATATTGAAAATTACTGCTGATGAGCATTATCGAATTAATCTTATCGAAACAGCACTATATGAAGAATATAGAAAAGTCATCAATAGTGCTGCTGATTTTAATAAGATTACCTTGGTGTTAGAGCCTGCAGTAAGCAAATAATGACTTAAATATCCATTTCAGGAATATCGCCAGACACAATTAAATGACCTTCGGTGGCGGCTTCAATTTCAGCAACGCTAACACCGGGGGCTCGTTCTAATAATTGAAAACCATCAGGGGTAACTTCTAATACTGCGAGGTTTGTTACAATCTTTTTAACACATCCTACTCCGGTTAAGGGTAAGCTACAACGTTTCAAAAGTTTTGACGCCCCTGCACGATTGGTGTGCATCATGGCAACAATAATGTTTTCTGCACTAGCAACTAAATCCATAGCGCCGCCCATACCTTTCACCATTTTACCAGGTATTTTCCAATTGGCAATATCGCCATTCTCTGCAACTTCCATAGCCCCTAAAATGGTCAATTGAACATGTTGCCCTCTAATCATAGAAAAGCTCAATGCAGAGTCGAAAAATGAAGCTCCAGGCAGGGTAGTAATGGTTTGTTTTCCTGCGTTGATGATATCTGCATCTTCTTCTCCTTCAAAAGGAAATGGCCCCATACCTAATACACCATTTTCACTTTGAAATTCCACATCAATATCTTCACGTACATAGTTCGCTACCAAAGTAGGAATACCAATACCTAAATTTACATAATACCCGTCTTTCACCTCTTTGGCTATTCTTCGTGCGATTCCTGTTTTATCTAACATGTTCTTTTTTTTATTTTTTCGTCTACTTTTGTTGTAATTGATCAATGTAACAGTGTTTTAATGTAACAATGTAACAATGTAACAATGTATCAATTAATCAATGTACTAATGTGTCAATTGCTCTAATGTAAAAATTAATCAATTTTTTAAGCTTTATTTATTCGTCTTACTGGTGCTTATGATTTTATACATGATTAAACCTAATTCTTTTACTTGGCTATTAAGTGCTTCATTTGACGGATAGTTTTTTGATCTCTCACATAGGGTTAGCTAATATTTGGTCTCTTCCAATTCCTTTACCGCGATCTTCATTTTATGTATAAAATCAGCTCTGCTTTCTGCATTTTGTGTTTCATGTATATTTGCTCCTATACTTGTGCCAGACTTTAATAATTGCTTTGCAATTACAAACTTTCGGTTGCTTTCCAGTAGTTCTGTAAACTCAATGATCAACAGCGAAAACTGAATCGACTTCTCCAAAACAACATTCGACCGCCCAGCCATAATACTTTTAATTAAATTATCGATTCACCATTGCTAATCTCAAGATTAGCCGATTATAACACTAGGCAATTAGTTCATTTACACAATACCCAATTGATACATTAAAACATTTACACATTAACACAATTGATACATTAGTATATTAACCAAATTGATATATTAAAACATTTACACATTAAAACGATTGATACATTAGTACATTAAAACATTGTTACATTAAGAAATTAGAACATTGAGTAATTAATTTATTTACACTTTAACTACGTTTACGTACCGTTCGTTGTTCAATTCTTTTTTCATATTTCGCCCCTTGAAAAATGCGTTGCACAAAAATACCGGGAATATGAATTTGATTCGGGTCAAGCGTACCTGCAGGTACAAGCTCTTCTACTTCTGCCACTGTGATTTTGGCTGCGCCACACATATTCGGATTAAAATTACGGGCAGTTCCCTTAAAAATTAGGTTCCCTGCTTCGTCACCTTTCCAAGCTTTTACAAAAGCAAAATCAGCTTTAAAAGCATATTCCAACACATACATTTTTCCGTTGAACTCCCGAGTTTCTTTTCCTTCAGCTACTTCAGTGCCGTAGCCTGCAGGAGTGTATACTGCGGGAAAACCTGCTTGTGCTGCTCTACAGCGTTCGGCTAAAGTTCCTTGCGGAATTAACTCTACATCCAACTCACCACTCAACATCTGCCGTTCAAATTCATCATTTTCGCCCACATAAGAAGAAACCATTTTCTTTATTTGCTTCTTCTGTAGCAATAATCCCAATCCGAAGTCATCAACACCGGCATTGTTTGAAATACAGGTGAGTCCGGTAACCCCTTTGGCTACCAGTTCAGCAATAGCATTCTCAGGAATACCCGATAAGCCAAAACCACCTAACATTAAGGTCTGATTATCTGCAACACCTTCTAAAGCTTTTTGAACATTTGCAACTGTTTTTTGTATCATAGTCTTTTTATTAATTCAAACAGAAAAGTAGCGTTAAGGCCTTTTCTAAATCATTATTTTCAATAGCTTTTACCGCAGCTTGGTGTACGTGAAGCAATTGATCTTCATTTGCACCCGATAAGATTTTTTGCACGGCTTCACTTTCTTTGAGTGATGCAATTGCTGTGGTACTAGGTATCGTTTCCATATTACCGAGTCTACCCAAATGATTGCCAGTTAAAACCGTACTTTGTAACACGTGTTTTGGTAACTGATCAACACCAATACCTTTGTTAAAAATAGGCTTCGGAATTTCAAATAAGGCATCACCACTCGCACGACAATACCAACTCTCTCCCATTCGTGCTACCAAATCTAATTTTTGGGTATCTAAATCGCCATTGTCGTTCAAATACTGGTCTTGAATATGAATGCGTTGCACCCTTGAAATTACCAAGTTGCCTGCACCGCCATCGGCACCGAGCTCCATCACGCGATCAATGGTACATTCAAAAGATACTGGTGCTTCACCAACCCGAGGTGGTTGTACGACCTCAGAAGCAACTTGCGTAAAACCAGCTTTTTCAAACTCATTAACCGCTTTGGCGTACTCTGTACTCGACAATGACATTTGCTCAACAATATCATAATTTACGATATTAATAACAACTTCTTTATGAGCTTTCACATTTTCGTACGTGTGTTTAACAGTGTTGTCGCGACCACGTCTTGCAGGAGAAAATATTAAAATTGGCGGGTTGGCACTAAACACATTAAAAAAGCTAAACGGACTCAAATTTACCTGTCCGTCTTCATCAATGGTACTTGCCAACGCTATGGGGCGTGGTGCTACTGCTGCTAACAATATTTTATGCAACTCTGGCGTCGTTATCGCTTTCGGATCTATTGTTTTTATAGCCATCTAGTTATTCTTTTGCGGGTAATATGGTGCAACGTACTTCTCCAAAACCGACACGTATATCACCTTTTTCAGCATGCCCTCTCATGATTACCGTATCGTGATCTTCAACAAATTTGCGTTCACTACCATCGTTTAAGATCAACGGATTTTTACCTCCCCAGGTAATCTCTAATAGCGAGCCATACGAATCTTCGGTTTTTCCACTAATGGTACCAGAGCCCATTAAATCACCCACGTTCATATTACAGCCATTCATGGTATGATGGGCCAATTGTTGCGCCATGCTCCAATACATATATTTAAAGTTGGAATTACTCACCACCGTTTCTTCCCCATTTTTGTTGGCGATAGCCACTTGCAACGCAATATCAATATTTCCGCCAGTAGTAGCTTCTAAATAGGGGAGTACCTTTGGTTCTTGTTTCGGCCCTGCCACTTTAAAAGGTGCTAAAGCTTCCATAGTTACCACCCATGGAGATATGGTTGAGCCAAAGTTTTTTGCTAAAAACGGACCTAAGGGTACATACTCCCATTTTTGTACATCTCTGGCAGACCAATCGTTTAAGATCACTTTTCCGAAGATATAATCTTCTGCATCTTTCGTAGCGATGGTCTCTCCGAGTTGGGTTTGTTTTCCAATAATGAAACCCATTTCAAGTTCAAAATCTACGCGTTTTGAAGGTCCGTATACTGGTGCTTCTGCACCGGGAGGCATCGTTTGCCCCATCGGTCGGTGTAAATCAACACCACTCACCGCAATAGAAGAAGCACGCCCGTGATAGCCTACCGGAATATGTCTCCAGTTCGGTAATAAGGCATTTTCAGGATCTCTAAACATTTTCCCCACATTAGTGGCATGCTCAATACTGCTGTAAAAATCTGTGTAATCACCTATAAAAACTGGCAGATGCATTTGCGCCTCTTTTTGGGCGATTAACACCGTATCATAGTCTTTTAAAACAGAATTTTCGTTGGTTAATTCGTTTTGAATTTGTTCGCGTACCGCATTGGTAGTCGCTTTTCCTAAAGCAATAAAAGGATTCAAAACGGCATTTGTAAATACCGAAGTATCGAAATTTAAGGCATCAAAAACACCTAATTTGGCCGCTTTTGATAAATCAAGAATTTGATCACCGATGGCAATACCTACACGTTTGGTGGTATCGGTATCAGAAAAAATTCCGAAGGGAATATTATGTATAGAGAAATCTGATTTTTCGGGTATGCTTACCCAACAATTCGTTTGTGTCATAAATGGTATTACTTGTGGTTTTCGTCTAACCAAGATTGATAATAAGTTTCGTCTGCGATGCGTAATGCTTCTTCGGTCAATTTTAAAGGCTTAAAAGTATCAACCATAACCGCCAATTCTTCCGTTTTTGTTTTTCCGATGCTGCGTTCTACCGCTCCGGGGTGCGGCCCGTGTGGTATGCCTGCCGGATGCAATGAAATATGACCCGGTTCTACATCATTACGGCTCATGAAATCTCCATCCACATAATACAACACTTCATCACTATCAATATTACTGTGATTGTAAGGTGCCGGAATACTCTCTGGGTGATAATCATACAAACGGGGTACAAAACTGCAAATCACAAAAGCACTGGTTTCAAAAGTTTGATGCACTGGTGGCGGTTGGTGAATGCGACCTGTAATCGGTTCAAAATCATGTATCGAAAAGGCGTAGGGGTAGTTAAAACCGTCATAACCAACCACATCAAACGGATGCGAGGCATACACCATATCGAAAATATCATCTTGCTTTTTAATTTTTATTAAAAAGTCTCCCTTTTCATCATAGGTTTCTAGTTCACTGGGCTGGCGAATATCACGTTCGCAAAAAGGCGAATGTTCTAACAACTGTCCAAACCAATTGCGATAGCGTTTTGGGGTATACACTGGGTGGTACGATTCTACAATAAACAGTCGATTATCTTCGGTATCAAACTGCATTTTGTAAATCATTCCTCTCGGAATCACCAAATAATCGCCATAACTAAATTTCAAATTACCCATATGGGTGCGTAAAGTACCGGTGCCTTTATGAATAAAAATGACTTCATCGGCATCTGTGTTTTTATAAAAATAGGCCTCTTGCGATTTTCTTGGGGCCGCCAATATGATATTGCAATCGCTATTGGTTAAAATAATTTTACGGCTTTCTAAGTAATCATCTTCGGGTTGCACTTGAAAACCGCGCAGCTTATACGATTGTATACTGTTATGTTTCGCAATTTTAGGCGCTACAGCGTATTGCTTTTTAATTTCTTTAACCTGTGTTGGCCGTTGCTCATGATACAAGTTTGACGACATACCATCAAAACCTATGGTGCCGAAAAGCTGTTCGGAATAGAGTTCCCCATTTGGTTTTCTAAATTGTGTGTGTCTTTTAGGGGGAATTTTCCCCAATTTATGATAGAAAGGCATAGGCGTAGTTTTAGCTACTTCAAATATAAACAATTGTTGATGTAGATTCAACAAATATTTATTTTCTACTTTTTTTATAGTATTTTGCAGGAAGGAAATTTAAAAAGACAACACTACACCGTAGTGACAGCAGAGTAACCTATGAGAGTACGAACCAAACGGGAAGAATTTTTACAAGTCTCATTGCAATTAATTCACGAAAAAGGATTCAAAGCAACCACCATGCGTGATATTGCTGAGCGTATGGACTTTGATGTATCGAACAGTTACAATTATATCAAGTCAAAACAAGATATTTTAGAGTTGTTTTTGTTTCGTACTTCTGAAGAATTTCACACCACTATGGATCATATTCTGGACTCTAGTTATCCGGCTGATGAAAAACTAAAGCAGGTGATCTCCGCCCATATTCAAGTAGCGGCACGTAAACCTCTTGAAGTTGCTTTGATGGTGAATGAATGGCGTAATTTAAAAGAACCCAAGTACAGCGAATATGTAGCACTTCGCTCGCTTTACGAAAAGAAAATGGCCAAATTACTTCGTGAGGGTGTAAAAAGTGGCGTTTTTGCCGCTTTGAATGTGAAAATTGCTACCGCAGTGATCTTATCAAGTATTCGTTGGGTGTATGATGCTTATGCTGATACCAAAAGCAACATCAATCCGATTGAGTTAGAACGGCAAATCGTCAGTTTGGTATTCGATGGTGTATCTCACTAAGGGTCTTAATACTTAGCCTCTGAAGTTTTAATGGTATAAAAAAGAGCATTTGCGTAAACAAATACTCTTTGTTGAGATATGTAGTGTTTATGAAGCGATGCTACTGATGGCTTCACCAATCAATTGATCTCCTGTAATAATTTCAAAACGTTGCCCAACAGCGGCATCATCATGCAAACTTCGGGTTAAAACCTGCGCTACATCATCACGACTAATCGACCCGCTATGTTGTAATGACTTGGCAATTTCAATGGTGCCCACACCTTTATCATTCGTCAAAGTACCTGGCCTCACAATAGCGTAGGGTACGCTGCTCGCTTTTAAATGCTCATCGGCTTCGTGTTTGGCTTTTAGGTAGGCTACCAATTGGTCAGCTTCTTCGGGGTTTTCTGCCCCCATAGAACTTAACATGACCAATTTTTTAATGCCTTCTTTTTGTGCCGCATCAATCATTTTAATGGCACCATCACGGTCAATGGCTTCTACTTTTTTTCCACCAGAACCTGCCGCAAAAACGACCTTATCAATACCCGAAACGGTATGCGATACGTCTTGTTCTAAATCGCCTAAAACGGTTGTAATTTGTTGGGCTTTAAAAGCGGCTTCTTGACTTTCTTTACGAACCATAGCGATGGGTTCAAAATATTGAGATGCTTTTAAAAGGTTAACGACTTTATTTCCGGTGGTACCTGTGGCACCTACGACTAATACTTTTTCCATATATCTATAATTTTATAATTGCTTCAAAGGCTATAGGTGATCTATAACCGTTGCAGCAAAGTTCTAGATATGCGCCATGGTTTTGGTGCGGTATTGCTATAAATGCTGATGCAAATGCCTTAGGCGGCATCTTTTTTAAGAAATAGGTAGTACCCATTCACTAATAAAATGGCCAAGTTGGTAATTACAATCGGAATACTCGGCAACAACAACCCATACACCACAAAAAAGGCACAACCAATTGAATTAACGATACGTAGTTTGCGAATGTCTTTATTGAAAAAAGCAATTAAAACAAAAAAGCTGGCAGCATAGCCAATAAGTTCGGTGGGGATAAATTCCATAGTTGCGAAAGTACGGGAAGTGAGGGGATTTGGCAATGGGGGGAATTAAGTATTTGGGGTTCGGTATGTAATTAGGCATTTTAATACAAAATTTTGTTTCAGCCCCTTGTTTTATTCGAATTCTTCGGATTACTACTGACCTTTACTTTTTAACTTTAGGATATTCACTAAAAATATTATTTGGATAAACATTAATGTGAATTTATAGTTTTCTATAGATTTAATTCTGTTATAAATTCACCAATTATTTTTAAATCTGTCAATTCTTCATCTTTTAATTCTATGGGGTAAAATGAAGAGTCAAAAGATAGAGGTTTTAGAACAATTGATTTATGTGACCAACTATTTTCAGATATATTTTTTTCACTATGATATTCCTTGATAGTATAACCTGCACCAAAATCAGAATCTTGAATATTGTAATGTTGTGCTAAAACAATTTTTCCTTCTCGTGTGCCTCCAGAATATTTTTTAAAAAGACACCAAGAGCCATTTTCTATTTTTTTATTCATTGATTCACCAATAATTTGACATACAAAATAATCTTCTCTTGCAGATATGTTAATTGGTAATTCTACCCATTCATAATTCTCATATTCAGATTGAATTTGTAAATCACTAAAGTCACCAGCTGCAGCATAGATGTTAAATATTGGAACTGCATTTACATAAGGTTTAACATCTGTAAATGGTAATAATCTTAGTCTGCTTTCAGATTTATAAGTCGAAATATGTTCTTTAAAATATTCACGTAAATCTTTGTCACAAGCATAAATGTAAACACCTTTAATGCCTCTAAACATTATTGTTTTGTAAATATTTATTATGTAATCTTTTAATTCTTCGATATTCTTTAAACCTCTTTTTCCATTTTTATCAAAATACTTTGATTTATCAATTTCAATTTGTTGGGTTACTTTATTAAACGAGATTTCTTCTCCGAAAATAACTCCTGTATAGTTCAGGTCATATCCCTGTGTTGTATGTATACACCCAACTTGGTTGAAAGAGTCTTCTGAATTTATCCAGTCTTTATCTGTTTTATTCCATTGTAATTCAACACCATCAATTGCTATATCAACTGCATTAAGGTCTGGGTTTGGCTTTTTCTTTGGGTCTGATAGCCAAGGCCAAGAATAACCGGCAATTAGTCTACATAATCCATATTTTTCTTCTTGGATAGATAATTGTTCATACATATCTTTCATAGAGTCAAAGACAACAACATCATAATTATCAGGACTATAAAAATTCTTGTTCTCACGTTTAACATTTAACAAGTCATCTACGAATGTGATATAGTCATTTCCTCCATTAGAACGCATTTGTGATTTAAGTTCTATTTCTATTGTGTCGGGTTCGCTTAATAATTTATCAAAATGAGATGAAGGAATATCCGAAGGTTTAACAGATTGTGCTGAATCGTAAAAAAATATCTGATTCTTACTATTTGCAATTATCCAATCTAACTCAGTTCCCGTATCGTCAATTCCAAGTTTTCTGTTGTTCTTTTTAAAAACCCCCATCCATCCAATATTTTTATATTGTCTTAATCGATGAGCTTCATCAACAATTAGTAAATCATATCCTTTCTTGAAAGTGTCTGATGGACTAATTATCATTGATGATTTTAATTCTGGTATTTTTCTAAATACATTTTGTAAAGTCTTTCGTAAAGAACTCATTGCGACAACAAATCCGATTTCTGCTTTTGGGTATTTTATTTTATATGCTCGTATTAGGTTAATTTCTTGAATTTCATTATCATTAAAATCATCCATATTAGTGTCAGAAACATCAGAACCAAGTAACTTAATTAAATATGTGGCAAGAATTGTTTTTCCTGTACCTGCACTACCTTTAATAAAGATTTTGCTGGATTTCTTTTCAGTTAGAGCTTCAATAATTTCTAAAACGGAATTGTATTGGTCTTCGTTAAGTGATTTATATGGAGAGTATTTGAATAGTTCAGAATTTTCTATTTCTTCTAGAGATTTACTGACAATCTTTTTTTCAATCAGTTTTCCCCAAATATCTATAAATAGGTTTTTATATAAGTCTTGCTGGTAATAATTATGGTTGATTAATCCGTGATTTCCGTTTTGTAATTCATAAGTACCTTCCGAAGAAAGGTATTGGATTAATTTTGACTCGATATCAAGGGTGGCAGATTTGTTGAATTTATCTGAACCAATAATCGATATTTTATTGAATGCATTACTTTTTTTAGGGTTTGCTAAATGATTTTTAATACGATTCGAAAAATTCGTTGATTCACCAACATAAGCAATACGTTTACCTTCGTTTTGTATAAAGTAAACTAAAGGCCATTGATTTTTCACCCAAGGATTTTCATTTATTTTTTCTAATGATTTTTTATTAAAATCATATTTTTCAGAGACTTCTACTGATAATTCATAGGATGAATTCATAAGTCATGATACTTTTTAGCTGTTCCTTTTGCTTTATAAATTGGGTATTTTTCTCCGTTACTTTTTATTTTATCAAGAACTATTTGTTTTACATCAAAGTCATATTTGTCTGCAAGTAAAAAGGCATAGGCAAAAACGTCAGCTAATTCTTCTTTTACTTTTTCAATTTTTGCGTCTTCAGATTTTTTCCACAAGAATTCTTCAAGTAATTCACTTGATTCGATATTTATTGCTAAAGCCAAGTCTTTTGGATTATGGAATTGTTCCCAATCACGTTCATTTCTAAACTCAATTAACTTATCGGTTATTATCTTTATGTCACTCATAATATTTAATTAATTCGAAGGTTTTTTTGGTAATGAAATACAATGATTTTACCATAATTATTTCGGAAAGGAAATCCAGCGAATCTCCAGTACAATGCGTTACAAAAACTTTTGGCTTTGTTTTATTATTTTTCAAGGCAAAATCCCTAAGATGTAGTTAAATCATAAATATACACAGACCTTGCCGGAAAAGCTGTAAGTCAGTAATAATTATAGGAGTTTTTAATAGCTGTAGTTATCATGTCATGGATTTTGTTTTTCGGTGTTTCGCTTCCTAATTATAAAGTTAGGAGTCGAATTACGGAAACTAGTTTAAAAGTCCATTTATAAAACAAATACTCAAAGGTATGGCCTATTTCCACAAAGTCATGAGTAAGCAATAACCCATCGAGTGGTCGAAAAAGTAGGGAAGCTTGCTTCTTCGGTTTGATTTAGATTGCTTACCAAAGGAATAGTTTTATCCTTTGTTACGCTTGGAGTCGTCATTTTTTAGGTTTTTGAACCAGAGAAAATTAAAGTGATTTCAACCGGTGTTACTTAATTATTTTGTAGAAATATAAGTTTGCTTATTTGTCTGTTGTCATAGGGTTCTTCTAACTGTTCAAAATCAATTAAAATGCTAGACAATTTTTCCGACAATATACACAACTTTGATAGCGTGGTACTTGGGTCTGAAAGGCAATTACGTTCGGCTAGTATGGCCAATTGATAAAGCACAGAGTAATTATCTTTTAAAAAACTAAAATTGGTCTTCATAGGGAATTATGAAATTGTTTTAATAGCAATTTAATTTTAGTATTACTTTTTTTAACCGAGTAGTATGAAAATAGCTTTAAAGAAGCCGATAGTGAACTTAATGCTTCGTAATTGTTTATTAATTTGTTGATACCCAAAAGGACCACTCGTAGCCATTGTTTGATTCAAATGACTGGTAGCCAGATGCGGGTATTACGCCAGGAGCAGAAGCGATATAATATTTTTTACCAGGGGTAATAGCTAGTTTTTTTGTAGTTCTCGGGCTAAGAACAAATGTTTCAGAATCAACAATTAGCTTTATAGTATAACTTGATTTGTTTTCTACGTTTACCTCTGAATTGTAATCTGAAGAATACCCTGTACTTTGAAACATACCCGATTCGTTGACTTCTATAGCTTCAACATACATAACATAGGTTTTGTAAACCCATCCGATTTCATTTGACATGATATCGATGGCTTTATAATATCCACCGACAGTTTCACTAGAATATACATATAAGGTGGTGCCTTTAGCCAATGTTGCTATTTTTGAATACGAAGAAGAAGGACCTGTTCTAAAATTAACTGCTGCCGACGTCTGTCCTAAAAATGGATTGAAGCCAACACTTTGTTCAGTAGAATTCAAATTTTGGGATAAACTGAAATTGGTAATCAGTACGAACGCAAGTAATAAAATATTTTTCACGGGTAAATATTGTTATGTTTTATAATTAGTTTATAAATCAAGGATTGATAAAATCTTCGATAACTTTTTCAACACTAGAGGCCAAATCTGCATTTTGAATCTTAAATTTTTGAATACCCATTTCGTGAAACCAATTTGTCCAGTATGCTCGCATGACATCGATAGAATAAGGGTTTTTTGGGTTTAAACTTTCAATGCCTATGACTAAAACCTCTAAATCAGCTAAATTTTCATTTGCTTTTATAAAACCATATTGATTATCAATAAGTGTTGTTTTCCAATTTGAATTTGATAATGGTAGTCGATTTAAAGATTTTGGCGTTAGATAAGAGCTTAGTTTACCTTCATTCATCTGACTATTTTCATGGTACATATAACCATCAGTTAGAATTACCAATATATTTCTATGACAATCGCTAATGGTGTAATCTTTTACATTGTCTTTGAAAAATCGCCAAATATCAGAACCTGGAAAATCTTTGGGTTTTTTAGAGTCTGCTTTTGCTAAATCATATAAAGTACTGGGTTGACTTGCATATAACTTTTCCGTTAACGCGATATCGGCTTTCGGACTTTCTTTTGTAAACTCAATATGTAATTTTTCAGCAATAGTATTGATGGTGTCATTGGCCGGTTCTGGGTTGAAATACAATTGCATTTTATCTTGCAATAAGATTAGCTTCTTAGTTTTGATATGAGATAAAAAAGCTCGTGAAATGCTTTGGAGATTTTCTAAATCTTTTTGAATCGTTTTCGGTCGAGTTATTCTATCAGATAAATCAAGAAATATACTGACATTTAAATTGTTCTTTTTGTTCTCTAAAATATAGCTAGGGCAATCGCCCTTAGATTGTTTTTTTAAAGCCTTGGAAACTTCCTTCTCAAGAGCAGCATCGGCCTTCTTGGAATTACACGAACTGAGCCCTATAGTTAATATGGTGATTATAAATAATTGAAATAAATTTTTCATTTTTATAATGTTTTGGTGTACACTTTGTTTTGGTAGTCATCAGTATCTAAATCAAGTTTTGTGATATGTTTATCATATACCTGTCTACATTCATTGAGATAATTTTTTGTTTGCTCGAGACCTAAGACAATTTCTGAAGTAATTACCTCTTGCCAACCTTGTAGGTATTCAGAAGAAAGTGCCTTGTAATTACGAATAGGCAGTATGAAGCCTTCGATAATATTTTCAAGTTCTGTACAACGATGTCTATAATCTCGAATATCATTTTCTATTTCGAGAATTGATTCTTTATGAAGGTGAGTAAGTTGAATTTGATTGTTGATATCGCTTTTTAAGGAAAAGACATAATTTTCGATTTTATCTCTATCTGCATGCTCTTTCATGACAATGTCAAAAACTAAACCCCAGATAATATAAGAGACGAAACCTGCAAAAATGATTACCCAAAAACTGGGACTAGAAAATGCTACCGAAATTGAAAATTCAGGATCTTCAAAGGTTTTATTTAGGTTATAAAGTTTCTCATCAATTAGGTAGGCTAATAGTGCATCAAAAATAAAGGTGGTAATGAAAAGCAGGATCACTTTGAATATGTTTCCTATGCTCTTTTTGTGTGTAAAAATGTGTATTAAATAGCCGAGTCCGAAAAAAACAAAAGGAATAAAAATTATGAATCCTAATTCTAAAGGTCCTGCATCATAAGCTTCTTGCAAAGCTTGAGGGTAGAACATTCCACCGAACAATTCAGTCGATGGGTCAAATGTTCTGAAAAATGCTGAAAATGATGTAGAAATATAAAAGATGAATATATAGACTGTAAGGAAGCAAAGTAAGAATAAACCAATCCAAAATTTTGAAGTAGACCTTCTTTCAACAGAAATTCCGAAATCTTGGGGGTTTCTCCTAACATTGACAATGTCACTTTTGAGTTTGCTAATTTTAGAATCCGTTTCTAATAGCCTTTCCTTTTCCCTTTTAAGTTCTTCATCTTTGTTTAGCATTAAGGTTTTTATTCCTTTCAATTCTGTTACGTAAGGTTGTTTAAGTTTAATCTGTTCAGCATCTTCACGTTTGCATTTGTTTTCAAATTTGTGATAGATTGCATCTAAACTTGCTTGTAAGTTTTCAGATCTTCCTTGGCAGGTTTTTGAAGATGCAACGCCATCTTCGTAATATGTTTTACGTTCCTCTTCGAATGAAGTTATATGCTCTTGAACATCTTCTTTTTTGTTAGATTTTATTTTGGCAATACTTTTTAAAAGTCCCATTTTGTTTAATTAAGTTCTTGTAATATGTCTTCTTTACTTTTACCAAGCTTAGCGCTTTCAATTAGGTAATCTGTCAGTGGAATTATTTTCTCTTCTATAAATTCAAATTTTTTACAATACTTTTTTAAGGTGGTATACTCATCATCAGTTACAATGCCATCGGCCCAAATCATTAGTGCAAAATCATATAGGTATTCAATTCTTTTCTCTAAACTTTCAGGTATAGTTATTGGACCAGAATGAGATATTAAAATCTCATCCAACTGTTTTTCTGAAATATTTCTTTCGTTGGCGAATTGATAAAGTAGTTTCATTTCTAAAGGACTGAATTCTTCGTCTGCCAAAGCGATTTGATACAGCCTCAAAAAGTGACTTTTAATTTCTTCGGAGATAATGTTTTCTTCCATATTATTAGTGTTTGTTAAATGATTAATATTTTCGATCTCTCCCGTATTTTTTGTTTTTTTTTGGTCCAGAATTTGCATAAGGGATATAGCTTTTATTTTTTTTCTTGCTTAATGTGCTTGCTAAAAACATAAGAGCACATATAATATCGACTGGTATCCATAATGATTTTTGAAAAAGATGAATCGCTGCTAAGGGGTTGAATAAGTAGGCGATTAGCGTAAATGAGCAAACTAGAAATGGTTCATTAAAGTTTTTACTTGCCATTATAATGGCACCTATACATATGCAAACACGTAAGAATTTGTAAAAAACTAATGGCAATGGAAAAACGGAAATTATTAGAAGAAGGAAACAGATAATTGCTATGCAGCTATATAAGTTATTCTGAAAAATAAATTTCTTGGTCATTTTTTTGGTGGTTGTGTTTTGGTTTTTCAAACCTATTATAAAATATGCGGTATACTTTACGGTAAACCGTAAAGCAAAAATTTATGAATGTCTAATTTCGTATTGAAATTCAATTGACATGACTAAAAAGTTACTATTCGCAATAGCACTTCTTTTCCAATTTAATATTCATGCACAGGAAAATGTTCAGCTGATCTCTTGGAATATCAGAGATTTTGGGCAGACCAAAAGCAGTGAAGAATTAGAACAAATTGCTGAAATAGTCAGGCATGCTGATATTGTAGCAATTCAAGAAGTAGTTGCAGGTTATGGTGGTGCGCAGGCTGTGGCAAAATTGTCAGATCTATTAAATAGAAAAGGAAGTAAATGGGACTATGTGATTAGTGAACCTACCAAGAGCTCTAAGTATGCAACAGAGCGCTATGCCTTTATATGGAAGACCAAAAATATCAAAATTAAAAACAGAGGGTTTTTAATAGAGGACTTAGAACTCTTGGTTGACCGAGAACCTTTCTTTCTTGATTTTTACTTAAAAGGTCAAAAGTTTTCGGTGATCAATTTTCATTCAAGGCCTCATGACAAAAATCCTGAAGCTGAAATTAAAGCGATAACTGATTATTTAGGCGAATCAGTTATTGAACACCCTATTATATTAGCTGGTGATTTTAATGTTGCAGAGCAAGATGAAGTCTTTGACGATTTAAAGAATTTAGGCTATAATGCCGCCCTTTCGAATAAGAAAACTACATTAAAACGTAAGTGTGATATCAATGGTTATCTCAATCATGCCATCGATAATATATTTTACTCTGATCAGGTCACAAAGTTAAAGGCGTACAGTATCGATTTTGTGCGCTTTTGTGAAAGTCTGCCGATGGCAAGAAATCTATCAGATCACCTACCTGTTTCGTTAAGATTTCAATTGAAGTAAACTTTAAAATAAAGACCAAACCCGCTTCGATCGATATCCCCCGAAATCTTTCTGTGCAGGCCGGTCTTACTCAATTAAAACGAGTATTGTTAATGGTCATTGGTTTTATACTTACAAATCTAACATTCGTGTAAGATTTATCATTACGGGATTCCGTAAGTGGTAATAATTCATAAGATTTATATGAGACCAAGGTCTTTTACAATCGCAACAAGGTGAATGGCATTGTTGGCGTTGAATTGTATGCGTAATTTGTTTAGGCGTTTTTCAATTGAACTTAAACTGGCCGGAGAGATATCCTTTTTTTTGTACAAAGTGCTTATTTCATCTTGAGAAAGTCCTTCTGATAGGTGGGCTAGCAATGAAATGTCATAATCATCTACTTCAAGATCAGAATTAGAACCAAAGGCATTCGAAACCTCAGAAGATAAATAACGTTCATTATTATATACCGAATGAATGGCTGCAGATAAGTTTTTGAGTCCGCTGCGGCTTTTACACACGTAGGCATTTATATGATGTTTCTCGAACAATCGGCGTACGCGTTGCAAGCGATCTTCCACCGAATAAACAATTACTTTAAGATTAGGGTATTCCATTCTGATTTTAGCTACTAAGTCTTCACCCGTAGTATAGCGCTGTGTGCGATGATCGGTCTTAAATGATAAATCGGAAATGATCAAATCAAATGGTACTTCGTCTAACGTGGCGCGTTGTAATTTCAAATAGGCATCATCACAATACTGCACCTGGTACATATCAGTTATATTGATTTCTTGAAGTAGACTTTGTACTCCTTTGCTGATATCTTCCATGTCTTCCACTACCAAGACCTTTTTAAACATACGCTATACGATTATGGTTGCTTTGAATCCTTTATTAGTATTTGATTCAAAGCTAATCTTTCCATTAACAGAAGCAATACGGGATTCCGTAATCTGGAGTCCATTTTTATGTTTTAGTTCACTTCCAACGCCATTGTCGCTATAATTTATTTGAACTTTCTTGCCATTTTTAGCAAAAACCAAGGCGACAGAGCTCGCTTGGCTATGTTTTTTCATATTGGTTAATAATTCCTGAAGTACCCGATAAATAGTTCTTTTTTTCATTTCAGCAACAGACTGCCAATTGATTTTTGAAAGGTTACGGGTTACGATTTGTACTTGGTTACTTTTAAAGCTAAAAAAGAGATCGTTTAAAAGGTTTTCAAAATTATCGGAAACATCTAAGGTGCGGTTCTCTCTAGAAATATCACGCGTTTTGTTGTAGATTTTTTCCATCTCATCAAGTAAGGGTCCGTTTTGCTCATTGCTACTTTCAAGAGCATTCATCACCTGATACAAATCGTTGGCAACTTCATCATGTACTTTTTTGGCAATACGCGTTTCCGTGTCATATACCGCTACAATATTGGCTTGTTTTCTTCGGTATCTAAAAATGAAATACGAAGCTAAAAATAAGAGTAATGCCAGCACCAATAAAAATTGATAGCGTAGGCGCTTTTTAGATTCCTGTTCGTGCAATAGCTTACTGGCTTCAGCTTTCTTTTGTTCTTGCGCCACATTGAATTTGAGGTAAGCGTTTTTGTTAGAAGCAATTTGCTTGGCTGTGGCTATACTATCAGTTAAACGTTTATATTCTTTTGCGGTTGGATTTTCTTCCAGATTAATAAAAAGAGAAAGTGCATCTAATTTAAAGCTACTGCTATTGATGTTTTGGGCAAATTGAAGTGCTTTTTGAGCATAGTGTTTTGCTTTTTCCTGATCATTTTGTGCTAACCAATAATCCGATAAGTTGTGGTAGCTGGCATACATTCCATTCAAAAATCTCCCTTCCGTTCGAATCTTCAAGGCGCTCTCAAGATTTTCTAAGGCTTCCGTACTTCCTAATTTCATTTGTACGGCACCAATATTATCTAATACCAGTGCAAGCTGTGAAGGTTTATTGGCTTTTTGTGCTTTATTTAAGGATAATTGATAGGCCTTTAGCGCTAATTCATATTTCTCAGCGCTTTTATAAATATTGGCTTTATTATTTAAAATTATGATGCTGTCTTTAAGTTTGTTGGTAATGGCTAACCCTTTTTCAAAGGCTTCAAGTGCGGCGTTTTCATTGTTAGAAGCTCTATATATTCTACCCAAGGTATTATAGAGTCCGACTTGCGCATTGATTAAAGTATCTTTATGTTTTAGTTTTGCAATAAGATCTAAGGCTTCGACAATATAATTTTCGCTATCATAGTTGTTTCCTATTTTGAATTCACCAATTGCTAAAAGCCTCAAATCAGAAATGGCAGCTAAAGTATCATGGTTTGCTAAATCGGTTATTTTTTTACGATTATAAAAGTTCATGCCTGCAGAAAGACTTTCGGGCTGTTCCGGATTTAATATAGCATTATAATGATAATGGATGGAATCATACGAAGTTTGTGAAACTAAAGTGTTTGGAACGCAGCATGCTATGACTAAAACAAAAACATGCAAAAAGAGGAATGAATACTGCTGGTATTTCATTCCCCTAATGTAAAAACAAATTATAAATTAATTGCCAGGAGGTGGAGGAGGAGGTGGAATTTCTTGACCATCTCCACAACAAGCTTCTATTTCCATTGGATTTTCAGAAATTTCTTCTACTGTGCATGAAAAAAAGGACACACTTAGAACTACTATAAAAACTGATAAAATTATTTTCTTCATTTCTATGTTATTTTTGGACATGCCAATGGCTGTCCGAATTAGAATTCAGTGATTGAAGCGATGTATAATCGCGTTGAAAATGAAGAGACGTCTCTCTTGTTTTGAGAAGAAAATTCTAAATGTGACGGCTTTTACACTACTTCTCAATCGTGTAATCGCTGACACATCTAGAGTCAAAATCGAATGACTTTCTAGAATAACTATGGTAGCAAATCATAGTGTAATCCATTCGAGAGACAAATCAATTGAATTTATTAAAAACCGCTACAGACAGAGCCTTGACTTGTTTTGGACATTTTTTGGACACCAATGATATAGGGTGTTCTGAAATGATTTTGTAGTTTTAAAACAGTTTAAAGAAAGCTTTTTACGTTAATGAAAAATGATTTGATTGAGAAGGTTGTTAAAGAAGTGCATGAAACGGCAACTGCGAACATTGCCTCAGATTCCAAATATGCACTTTCGCGATATGTTGAGCAACATACTACCTTAAGCTATAAAACGGTGCAACGAGCATTTGATAAATATGTCAATGGCCAAAAAGAGATTGGTCGGCCTTCTGAAGAAACAATAAATATTTTATGTGTATTCTTAGAGTATGATGATTATGCGGATTTTGTAAAAAAAAACAGGTCATCTAAGAAGTTTAAATGGCCAGTTGTTATCGGAATGAGTCTACTTTTTGGTGCTGTTTGTTTGTTGCTTTATTCTAATTATCCCTTTGATAAAAATTCTGACCTTTCTAGTTCTAATTGTATGATATGGAAAGAAACCCAATATGTAGAGACGAGCTGTAAGAGTCAAATTGGTTTAAATGTAGAGCAGTATGATGCCATTAAAATGGCAAACTTTAAAAGGGTGGATGTTTCATTAACTACTGAATTTTTTGAAGAAGAAACTGAAAAGCCTTTGATTTGGTATTACAAAACGAAAGACAATACCATAGAATATTTTACAGCTCCAGGCGAACATCCCATTCATAAGAAAACACTCAAAGCAATTACGAAATACATTATTGAAAAGGAGGTACCTAAACATACCAATCAGGCTGACTCATTTCTTGGGAATTAATATCCAGAATTACAGTATTACTTCCCCCGCAACTGATCAACTTCCTTTTGAAAAAATGACTGTAGCCGATGGCTACCAAAACGTGGAGCAATGGCATCTTCGGCCCGGAGGGTTAAGAAAAACTCATAAGGCCCATAGGTTTTTGAACTGGTAAACGTACGCAATAGCCAAATAATACCTTTTCGCAATAGGTGCGGAAGGTGTATAATATGAATAGGTTTGCCATAGGCTAAAAGGGCGGCTTGAGCTACTTCGTTTTGCGTAAGAATATCGGGACCTCCGATGTTGATTTCTGTGGATGTTGAAGCGATGGCATCAACACAGGCAATGGCTAAGTCAGCACCATGAATGGGATTGATTTTCTTTTCCCCATTACCAAAAAGATATATTTTTCCTTTTTCTGCCATTTGAAGAAAATCTTTCATATCAGAAAAGAATCCGTTAGGGCGAATAATGCAGTACGATAATCCGGAAGCTTTTAAGGCATCGACAAAGGCTTCTTTGGCTTCCATGATTTTGAGGTTGCGGTGTAGGTCTCCGTTTAACGCAGCAATATAAATGAACTTTTGAACACCTTCTTTTTTTGCTGCATTCAAAAGGTTGAGATTGCCTTGGTAATCTACATCCATATAGGTGAGTCCGTCTTTCTGGCGGGTGATCCCCACCGTAGAAATAACGGTAGTTACCCCTTCAAAATGGGGTGTTAAGGTATTGGGTTGCGTCAATTCTGCTGGTATTAGGGTGGAATATATAGACTGCAGCATCGCAGCTTTTTTCGTATTACGAACCAATAATTTAGTTTTGATTTTTCGGGTTTGTAATTCTTTGGCAATATAACTGCCCAAGTACCCCGTGGCACCTGCTAGTAAAACCATGTTTGTATGATTCATTGTTGTTGTTTTTTATTTAGATTGTTTTATCACAGCCAACACCTGCATAAGAAAGGCTACGTGTTTACGCTGATAGTCAGTTTGGTTAAAGGTGCCTGTGAAGTAAAGCTCTAGTTCTTTGCAGTAATACATAAAAGAGCCTGTGGTACCCGAGTGACCTATAAGTGTTAATCGCTCAAAATCAGGATTGATTTTTTTCAAATCTAGCTTGCGTAACCCGTAGCCATACGATAATCCGAAGGATTCCTCTGTCCACTGTTGCATGGCGCGCAATCCTTTTTTAGAGATCAGTTTTTCTTCAAATAAGGCGTTATGAAATTTGAGCAAATCTTGGGCGGTAGTTGCTAATCCGCCACCAGCCCAATCGGCACTTAAACTTTTGAAAGCACTAATTTCTACATCGTTGATAAATACTTCTGCTATTTTTTTTGTGCTGCTATCTGTAGGTTTTGATCGTAGGTGCATATAGGTCTGCTTCATTTGCAGGGGCGCAAAAATCTTTTCGTGGTAGACGTCATGAAGGGGCTTGCCTGTGAGTTCTTCAATCAATAATCCCAATAGCACATATTCGGTATCGGAATAGTGGTAGCCGTCACCCGGGGGAAAGTGAGGCAATAATTTTGTTTTGGCAAACTGCAGCGTTTCTAAAGGTTGCCAAAATCGCTCGGCATCGATAAATAGGAGTTCCATAAATGAGGCCCCCGTTGTAGGTGTATCCACAAAATAGTCCGGTAACCCTGAGGTGTGTTGCAAGAGCTGTTTGATGCGAATCTCGTTCGAATAGTCTGTACCTTGGTAATTGTGTAGTCCGTTCATAATTTCCGAAGAAAGATATTCTGATAGGCGATCTTCAACGTCGAGTTTGCCTTCTTCTTGTAATATCATAATGAGGGTGGCCGTTACGGTCTTTGCAACGCTGGTTGACAAAAACGGATTCGCATTCGTGACTTTTGTGCCGTTTTGAAAATGACCTTTGGTGAAATTCCAATTAATACCCAAAGCATCAGAGTACACCGTCAAAAAAGCATGATGTACATAGGGCTCTTGCAGATGTTGGGTAAGGAGATGATCTACTTCTTTGGCTGCGGTGGTATACTGCTGCGCAAAGGTAAAACTGTATATAAAAAAGCTAAAAATAAGACTGATGGTGAATTTCATATTTATTGTTTTTACTGTAAAAGCATGCTAATGTACCCTTGTTTGCCAAGGTTTGCGATTGGTTTTATCACTTAGTTGCTGGCAATAAAGGCTTCGACACCTTCTTTGATTTTTTGTTTGGTCTGTTCCCAACTGGTTTCGTTTTCGTAAAAGGTACCATCCATATTAGTAGCCACGATAAATCCGTAAGAACCATCTGCTGCAATTTCCATATGTGAAGAAAACCCTAGGTCATTACCACCATGCATCCATTTTCCCTTGTTCAAATACCAAAATAGGCCGTGATTTTCAGCAAATTCTTGAGGTACAATAGCATTCGCTAACTGTGGTGTAAAAAGTAGTTGATAGTATGATGCATCAAACAGGGTAGTTGATGTACCGGCAATTCCTTTAGTCATATCAAGCAAATATTTGCCTAAATCTTCATTGGTAGCATGCATGCTGCCTTCTGGGCAACCGTGGTTTCCGTAAAATGGAAAAGCTGTTTCTTTGTTGAAGTAGGGGGTCGCCATTCGGTTTAAATCCACTTCTAAAATATTGAAGCTAGAGGTATGCATCTGAAGAGGATTTAAAATATAGGTGGTGACATAATCATCAAAAGAAACCCCTGAGGTATACTCAATAATATAACCCATCAAATCAGTAGCGGTATTAGAATAGGCCCATGTGCTGCCTGGTGCAGCATCAATGTAGCTATTTGCACTATATAAGTCACCATCAGTCAAGAAATATTCTCCCAAATAATCAGCCAACGAAACTGGGGTGCCACTTTCTATACCAATGGCTTCTTGTAATAAAGTGCCCCCTGGGGTGTTAATATTTTGACCTGGTAAAAAGAAGTAATTCATAGGTAGGTAGTATTCTAAATTGTCAACGATACCCGAAGTATGCGTGATCAAATGCTTGATTTTAATTTCGGCATCGGGTCGTTTTAGATTAACAATGTCAATAGGAAGCACCTCATTGATAGGCGTTTCTAAAGTGAATAGTTCTTGCTCTAGGGCTTTGGCTACTGCTGCACCTACAAATGTTTTACTAATAGAAGCAATACCGGTTATGGTTTGATTGGTATAGGCTTCGTTATCTGCGATATGGGCTAATCCTACGGCATTTTGATAGACCAGTTCACCATCTTTTACAATGCTTATTGCCATACCTGGTAGTGGGCTGGTTTGTGTTAAATCTTCGAAATAAGAAGTGAGCGCCGTCGCAGTCATGTTGTCTGTAGGTTCAGGTACCATAGCTAGGCCGTTGTCATCACTAGAACATGAGGTGAGTACCATGGCGTTAAGAAGAAGTAATGCGATAATTTTAAATAAAGTTGTCATAATTGCTTGTTTATTAATTGATTTTAACTAATTGATGTGGCAAATATGAAGCAGAACGCCGCGCCAAACGCCCGTAGTTATGAAACCGAACTTTTTTGGTGAGATGTAGTACTTTTTGCCGTAGGCATGTGGTGTTATTGTTTAAAAAAAACAGCGCTGTGGTATCTAAAAGAATCAGTACATTGTAATAATCAATTCAAACGGTAGTATTTGGCACTCTCAGCGATAACAAAAAGAAATATTTTTAGAATACTTCCCTTCGGAGTGATTTGGCTGGTTTTAGCGCTTATGTTTTTATGGGTAGAGCATGCAGCCATTGGCGACCAATCAAATTCATTAGATACCGCAGTTCAGTTAGAACCAGATGTGCTTCTTTTCGCCCTAGTGGGTATCACCTTAATTGGCTTGTCAGTTGGTGTTATTGAGGTGTTGTTTCTAAATCGACTGTTTAACAAGAAGAGCTTTTTTGTAAAAATTTTATCCAAATTTATCATTTACAATATTTTTTTTAGCCTAGTGATTTTGGTGACTTTTCCGATTGCGGCAAGTTTAGAGCTCGATGTATCGATTTGGAATCAGCAAGTGTGGGATAAGTATGTCAATTTCTTTTTTAGCATAACCAATTTAAGTGCCATGAGTCAAATCATGTTTTCTCTGTTAATGTCGTTGTTATACGCAGAAATACATGATCATTTGGGGCAAAACGTATTGCTCAATTTTTTTACCGGAAAATATCATAAACCCCTTGCTGAAACACGAATATTCATGTTTGCCGATATGAAAGCTTCAACAACCATCGCCGAAAATTTGGGGCATATTAGGTATTTTGAATTGTTGCGTTCGTACTATTATGATCTTTCAAATGCGATTGTCAATAATCACGGAGAAGTCTATCAATATATCGGCGATGAGATTGTGATTTCATGGACCTTGAAAAATGGAATAGCAAAGAACTATTGTCTGAATTGCTTTTTTGATATGAAGGCCGATTTAGCAAAGCGAAAAGAAACGTATTTGAAAACCTATGGTGTTTTTCCTGATTTTAAAGCGGCCTTGCATTTTGGAGAGGTTACAACCGGAGAAATTGGAGCCTTAAAAAAGGAAATTTTCTTTACCGGCGATGTGCTAAATACCACGGCCAGAATGCAGAGTTTATGTGGTACTTATGGGGTAGATTTATTGGTTTCGAAAAAATTGATCAACGAGCTTGATGTTAACAATGCCTATACTATTAAAACCATTGGAGAACCTCAATTAAGAGGTAAAAATGACACCATAGATTTAGTGACCATTACGCTAAGTTGAGGTTCTTTATAATGATTTTTCAAGGGTTTTATTCTGTTTCAAAAGTTTTGACATGCTCTAAAAATTGTAAGGCTTCATCTACTTGACTTCCATTGCCTTGCAGTAACCAGTTCAACCACTTTTTGTTTAGGTTTTTAGGCCGTAGCATTTTCAGGATGAATAACGATATTATTTCTAATATGATGGTGACAATTCCGAAGGAAACGATCATATTGTAATTTAAAACTGTCATGAGGTTTACATCAAAAAAGACCTTAAAAATGAAAAGTGCAATAAAGGGTGCGAAAGGTAATAGCCAAGCTGCAATACGTAGGTTTCTGACCACTGCCATTTTTAGTTGCGATAGCTCTTTCTGAAGTTTAATTACCGGTATTTCGTAATCTATTGAAACAATTCGTTTGATTTGATTTATGGCATTGATACCATACCAAGTAGAAAAATAAGAGATAGCCCCACCTGCCACCATAAAGTACCAAACGCCCCAGTGAGTATATAAGAAATATAAGGCATACGATGCCAATACACTATGAAAAAGAAGGCTCGAAATTGGTAAAAAAAGCAATTGTTTTAATGTTTTTTTTGCCTTATCAATTTTGATTTCTCTAAGAAGTTTAGTGTTCAGTTGCTGTGATTCTTCGAGTGCTTGTTCGTTCTGTTTCCAGAGATCTTGAATGTTTAGATTTTCCATTTTAATGTTTTTTAAATTTATGTTTTAGTTGTTTTTTTATACGATTAATTTTTGTGCCGACGTTGCTTACTGACATTCCCATAGCTTCCGAAATTTCAGCATGAGTGTTTTCGTCTAAATACATAATCATTATGGCACGATTAATTGGTTCGAGCTCTTGAATGAATTGACGCAACAGCAGAAGGTCTGCATGCACTTGGTTGCTTTTACTTTCATCAATAAGTATCAGTTTTTCAGGCATCGCCATCATATGTTTCTGGCGCGTGCGCAATTTTCGATAGTGCGATATGGCAACATTGAAAGCAACTTTGTACATCCATGTGGTGACTTTAACACGATGATCAAATTTGTCGTAACTTCTAATAAGCTCAAAAATGATGTCTTGAATTACATCTTCTTGTTCTGCTTTATTTGAGCAGTACCCTTGCACAACTTTATAAAGCAAACGGCGATGGGTTTCAATATACCCGACGATTTCTTGATGTTGATTGTTTTTCATTTTGATTGCGATTTAACTTTCAGCTGAAAAAGTTAGATACCCTATCTATCGTGTTACCATTTAAATAATCACAAGTGCTATAAATTTTAACACTTTTTCAATAGTTGTAGATTGAAAGTGGTAGGTTGCTGATACCCCAAATTTGATAGAATTAATCGCGGCAGTCGTTCGTATTTACAAATCAGTACTTAAAAAAAGTCGAAGAAGTTATTTTTAAGAATTCGCCTTAACCCATTGTTTCGGGGTCATGCCCGTTTCCTTTTTAAAGAAGGTATTGAATACAGTTTTAGAATTGAAACCGCTATCATAGGCAAGGCCAAGAAGGGTAATGTTTTTGTTTTCTGAGGATAGGGCTAATTGCTGAAACTTTTGAATGCGAAAGTGATTGATAAAGTCATTGAAATTCTTTTGATAATGATTATTCAATAACCACGAAAGTTTGTTGGGATGCAGATTGATATCAGCGGCCAATTGTTTTAAACTCAAAGCAGGGTCAGTAAACAGCTGATCTTCAATCATCGTCGCTTCAATAGCTGCAACATATGCTTCTAGTTGCTGCTTTGAGAAAGGAGCGGGTTTACTTATTTTCTTTGAAGGAAGTGGGTTTTCAGGTAAAACGGCATCAGCAAAAACAGATGTCTCAATGTCTTGATACTCTGAATAAGCTCGTAAGGGTTCTAAAAACAAATCATTGCGAAAACTGAACAATTGCCCTGATCGCTGTGCCACCCGTTCTTTTAATATAGTTAGTGCTTGTTGGTGATTGCCTTTGTAAATTTCATAATACAAATCCCAAGCGCGTAGACTTAGCTGTTTTGATTGTGCGATCTCTTTGGCCACATCATCGGCAGTAACACTAAAATAATTGCTTTGATGCACTAAGTCATAAATGGCCATGCATGTTTTCGGACGCTGTAATCCTTGAGGCGTATCAGCAAGCTTTTGTAGTGCTACCTTATTAGCATCAAAAATAAAAGCTGCTGCTTTCAATTCTAGAGCCAATGGAAAGTTGGCGTCTAAAGCAAGGGCTTGGTCAAATAAACGTATGGCCTCTTTAAAATTACGCCGAAAGTAGAACATATTTCCCCTAGTAAAATAAAGATTAGCCGATAAGGGGTTGATGCGTTGGGCCATAGCATTATTTTTCACGGCCTCATCTATTTTACCTAAACCGGCATAACAATCTGCAATAGCATCTTGTGCTTCCGAAAAATTAGGATTGATTTCTAAAGCCTTTCGTAAATGCTTGAAGGCATCTTTATAATTCCAAAAGCCCCAAAAACTTATGGTTCCTTTGGTGTAATGCCCCATGGCTGAATTCGGATTTAATTGTAGTCCGATATCGATATATCGATGGGCTTCGGTTAGGCCTTCCTCTTTATTTCGATACCCCCAACTGGCTAGCATACCAATAGCCCAACCTTTTTCGAGATAAGGGTCTGCATAGGTTTCATCAAGTGTGATACTGTGATCAAACTGAGCAATGGAAGCACTTACGTCTTCGGCATTCCAACGCATACGTAATTCTCGTCCTTTTAATAGTCTTCGGTAAGCATCAATACTGTTAGTAGGGGCATTAACCAATTGGTCTTGTACATCAAAATGGCCAAAATTTTCTCGAATTTTATCAGCAATCAGTAAGCTTATTTCATCTTGCAATTCAAAAATATCAGAAAGATTTCTATCAAAATTTTCTGACCAAATGTAAAAACCAGTATCCGTTCGTATCAATTGCGCGGTAATGCGAACCTGATCGTTAATGATTCGAGCACTGCCTTCTAGTAAGGTTTCGACACCTAATTCATTACCTATTTTTCGAGCATCAAGGGGTTGGTTTTTATAAAAAAAAGAAGAGGTGCGAGCGGTAACTTTGAGTCCCTCAATTTTTGTAAGGGCATTGATGATTTCTTCAGTGATGCCGTCTGAGAAATAGTCGTTCTCTTTTTTTCCAATATTGACAAAAGGAAGAACGGCTATCGATTTTGAGTTGAATACGGCGCTCACTGTAACAGTTATATGGGTTGCTTTTTTGGAGGAAATTTGGCGTATTAAAAATACAAATTTTAAGCGATAACGCGATAAAAGGAATTGGTACGCTATTAATTTTTTCCTCGTTTGCTACGATTGTTTATGGTCCATAGAAGATTTACAAAAAAGACCACCAGAGCAATGATTTGGAGTATTACTATTATAGCTACATCTGCTTGTAATGTGCTATTTACTAGCAAAAGCAACAACAGTATTACTAAATGAATTATTGAAAGTGTTTTGTTTGTCGAATGACCAAGTAAGGCAACAATACCGTAACCTATTCCAAAGAGTAACCAAGTCCAGCTTTTTAGCTGCAATACCCAGTTTGAAATATCCCATTGCCAATGCACCGTTTTATTGATGCCTATGGGCTCACTACCACCGAAATACATTGAAAAAATTACGAGTAGAATGACCAACAAAAACATTCTTTTTTGAACTAACTTGTTAAAATTCATGTGGTGCTTCAAGCTCGTTTAGCTGCTATAATTTTATGGTTTAAAAACATCAATCATTTTTCGCGAAATACCCATCATTTGAAATAGCGGCATCGCTTACAGCAATGGTTGCTGTTTTAAACCAAACCTCGGCGTAGTTACCGTCAGCATATTGTTTTTGAATGTCGCCACCATGGGTTTCCGCACCAGAGCACCAATTTTTATTAACCTCAGGAGATTTTCCATTGGTTTGATTGTAACAACCTAGTTTAAAAAAGAGGCCTTCATCAGCATAAGCATTAGGTCGCTCTACACCGTCTTGACCAATGGGAACAAATAATGCTTGAGTCTGTTTAGGTATATCAGCAGTAGTTGTATACTCTGATGAGACTAAGTTTTTAGTGAATGTTTTGGTATCGTGCCCTTCACTCATAAATTTTAGGTACATCATTCCATCTTTCACTTCAATTTCATAACTAAATTCTTCTCCTAGTGCAATACCTTCGATTGGCTCTTCAGGATAGCTGTCTGCATCAGTACCAATGACAGAAAAGTCATTGCCCCAAACGGCGGTAGAAAAATCCCATCGGCCCGCATTGTCTTCACCGGCAGTATTAATTTCATAATGCCAAAAAACAGAACCTTTTGTATGGCCCGGAAACTTCTTGTAAAATATTTTTAACGGTTCGTTTTCGTGCCCGTCAGCACTATGAATTTGACCAACCACAACGGCATGTGATGCTGCAACCCTTGCATCACCTGTTGCTGATACGTTCATAACCTTTAGTGTGGCTGTTAATTTGGCAGGGGTGTTGGGGTACCATTTTTTGGCTTGAGCTAGTTCGGTACGTGTGTTGTTTGAAGTGCCGTGGGTGTCACCGGCATTGGGGGCTTTGTAAACCACCCAATTGGTATCGCCTTCTTTGGTCGTATAAAAGAAATCTTTTTGTTCAAAAGCATTTGCTATACCTGCGTTAGAACCGTCACCAAGAATCAATTTCCAATGTTCAAAAAATGGAATTACTTCACTTGCATAAACTGTTTTTTCGATCTCCTCTTTTTGAGGTTCTTTTGTTTTATTGAAACAACTGGTTAGTGTAAAAATTGTAGTTAGTATCAAGCATACTGACGTAATTTGATGTTTCAAATTGACCATGAACGTTTTTTTATGTTTCTAAATTTTGCAAAAGAGTATTGCGTTTAGCATTCTAAAAGTAGGGAAACCTTTTTAATTCTTTAGAATTAGGAAAATCTAGATTTAAAAATAGTGCTTCAAGTTACTTTTTTCTCTGACGATTTGGTAGTGGGGGCTACCCCGATACTTCGGGGGGAGCCAGCTCCCGTTTGAGTTTTGGGTATAAAAAAAGCTTCAGATTGCTCTGAAGCTTTTGTAGTAGCGGGGACTGGACTCGAACCAGCGACCTTCGGGTTATGAGCCCGACGAGCTACCTACTGCTCTACCCCGCGATATGGGTTTTTATCTCACTTGTTTTGCAACCTCAGGTCATAACGCTGACGAGATAAAGGTGTGCTATCTATTCGATAGCGGGCGACAAATATACAATGTATTTTTAGTTATATCAAAACTTGTGATACAATTATTTTAAAAGAATTTCTATATTAAATCCATAACTTCGGACTTTTACTCTCATATGGATTTAATTAACGATTTTCTGGTCAAGGCAAATTCAATTGCCAATTGGCCTATGTTCATTTTGCTCATTGGCGGTGGACTGTTTTTAGTATTTTATTCAAAGCTGTTACCCTATCGCTTTTTTGGTCATGCCATTGCAATTACAGCTGGTAAATATGATGACAAAAATGCCAAAGGTGAAGTGAGCTCGTTTCAAGCACTCTCTGCTGCAGTTGCTGCAACGGTAGGCTTAGGTAATATTTCTGGTGTTGCTATTGCGATTCATGATGGTGGACCGGGAGTAATATTTTGGATATGGGTGACTGCACTTATTGGTATGTGCATTAAATTTTATTCGTGCAGCCTTTCTATCATGTACAGGGGCACCGATTCTGATGGAAACTTACAAGGTGGCCCCATGTATTACATTACCAAAGGGTTGGGTGAAAAAGCAAAACCACTAGCAATATTTTTTGCCGTTTGTGGTTTGTTTGGTTTTCTAGGGGTTTTTACAGCAAATCAATTTACTGAAACTTTTATGAATGTTGTAGAGCCATCAACGACTATAGCGGCAATGAGTGAAGAAAATTGGAAACTTACCATTGGTATAGCTTTAGCCATAACCACCTCATTTGTAATTTTTGGCGGTTTAACCAAAATAGCGAAAGTAGCTTCGGCCATTGTTCCGTTTATGGTAGCCGTTTATCTTTTTGCAGTTATAGCAGTAATGGTGATGAATGCTTCGGAAATTCTTCCGGCCTTGAAAATGATCATTACAGAAGCTTGGAATTTTAATACCATTGTTACTGGTGGATTTTGGGGACTTGTAATTATTGGAGTTAAAAGAGCTATGTTTTCTAACGAAGCCGGTTTAGGAAGCGCCCCAATGTATCACGGGCAATCGAAAACTGACAATCCTATTAAAGAAGGCTTAGTCGCAAGTTTAGGTCCGTTTATTGATACGATATTAGTATGTACCTTCACAGCAATTGTCATTATTTTGAGCGGGGCCTATTTAGAAGATTCTAGCGGAATTGTAATGACTTTATCTGCCTTCGAAAAAACACTTTTTGGCTATGGTGATGATTTGTTAATGATTATCGTAACTGCATTTGCCTTATCTACCTTGTTTACTTATTCGTATTACGGGGTAAAGAGTTTGTCATTTCTTACGAATGCTAAAATCGGAAAGTTTTATAATTGGTATTTTGTAATTATGATCGTTTTTGCCGCAGTGGCATCTTTAGAATTGGTAAAAAACTTGATTGATTTATCTTATGCCTTAATGGTAATACCTAATATGATTGCTGTACTTTTGCTGGCACCTAAGGTGAATCATGCAGCGAAGGAATATTTTAAAAAAATGAAAGATGGCAGAGCATAAATCAGGATTTGTAAACATCATCGGTAACCCAAATGTGGGTAAATCTACATTGATGAATGCCTTTGTAGGAGAGAAATTATCAATTATTACTTCAAAGGCTCAAACTACACGTCATCGAATTCTAGGTATTGTAAATGGTGATGATTTTCAAATGATATTATCTGATACGCCTGGTATTATTAAGCCGGCTTATGAGTTGCAGTCGAGCATGATGAACTTTGTGAAATCAGCTTTTGAAGATGCTGATGTGCTCATTTATATGGTAGAGATTGGCGAAAAAGCCTTAAAAGATGAAGACTTTTTCACTAAAATAAAGAATAGCAAAATTCCGGTGTTGCTATTATTAAATAAAGTAGATACTGCTACGCAAGAATTGTTGGAAGAACAAGTGCAGTATTGGCAAGAACAATTGCCTACGGTTGAATTGCACCCGATTTCTGCTTTAAATAATTTTAATATTAAGAATGTTTTTGAGCGAATTGTTGAGTTGCTTCCTAATGCACCAGCATATTATCCAAAAGATCAGTTGACTGATAAGCCCGAGCGGTTTTTTGTCAACGAAACCATACGTGAGAAAATATTAATCCATTATAAAAAAGAAATTCCGTATGCTGTTGAAATTGATACGGAAGAGTTTTTTGAAGATGAAGAGATCATTCGCATGCGATCGGTTATCATGGTGGAGCGTGATTCTCAAAAAGGAATTATCATTGGGCATAAAGGAAGCGCCTTGAAAAGGGTAGGGGTAGAAGCTCGTAAAGACTTAGAAAAGTTTTTTGGCAAACAAGTGCATTTAGAATTGTATGTAAAAGTAAATAAGAATTGGCGTAGTAATGCACGTCAGTTGAAACGTTTTGGTTACAATAATTAAACCTTGGTAACCTTAATTTTCCCTTTCCATTAACTTTCATTATTCTTAAGCTAACCTTACAGTTAAGTTATATTTTCATCTTTAGTTTTACTAAAAACCAATTTTGAAAATGAAAAAATCCCACCTAATTTTAAGTGTCGCAGCAGCGACTTTTTTAAACTCCTGTGAATTACTTGATGATTTTACAGGCGACCCAATAGTCGACCCTACGGAACTTAGTTTTACCAAAATAGCAAATTTTGCCAATGGCGCTGGTGATGAAGGTTTTGCCGAAATCAGTGCATTTGATGCCAAAACCAACAGGCTTTTCATCGTAAACCCCAATGAAACTGAAGTTTCTGTTTGGGATGTAACCGTTCCCTCTTCTGCCATGAAGTTATCTTCAATTGCGCTTTCTGGTACTCCTAATAGTGTTGCTGTTTACGATGGGGTGTTAGCAATTGCAATTGAAAATGCTGACAAACAACAATTGGGTACTATCGACACCTACGATACTGAAACATTAGTGCTTAAAGATTCTTATGTAGCAGGGGCATTACCAGATATGGTATGTTTTAGTCCTGACGGAAAATATATCATTTCAGCAAATGAGGGTGAGCCTAACGATGATTATACGATTGATCCTGAAGGGTCAATTACCATCGTTGACCGTGAAAGTAATATAGCAAATACGGTGCTTTTTACTGCCTTTAATGGTATGTCAATCGGAAATGAATTTCGAGTTTTTGGCCCAGGAGCAAGCTTTGCGCAAGATGTTGAACCTGAATATATTGCTGTTTCAGATGATAGTAAATATGCCTATGTGACCTTACAAGAAAATAACGGAATTGCAGAAGTTGACCTTCAAGGTATGAGCATTACTAGAATTTTCGGATTAGGGGCGAAAGACCACACGAAAAACGGAAATTCATTAGACGCCAGTAATAAAGATGATATCGTTGGTAATTTTAAGAACTGGCCAGTGTATGGTTTATATCACCCTGATGCCATCACCTATGCTAAGGTTAATGGAACCGGTTATTTGATTACAGCCAATGAAGGCGATGCAAGAGATTATGATGGGTATTCTGAAGAAGAAAGAGTGGGAGATTTGGTTTTAGATGAAACTATTTTTCCAAACGCTGAATGGTTGCAACTAGATGAAAACCTAGGAAGGTTGAAAACAACCACCGCCAATGGTGATATTGATAATGATGGTGATTTTGATAAAATTTACGCTTACGGAGCGCGCTCTTTTACCATTTGGGATACAAATGGTTCACTTATTTATGACAGCGGTGACGATATAGGTATGACTACATTTGATTTGAATGCTAGTTTATTCAACAATGATGAAGGAGAGGTCGATGAGCGAAGTGATGATAAAGGTGCGGAGCCAGAATCAGTGACTACGTTAAAAGTGGGTGATGCTACATTGCTTTTTGTAGGCTTAGAAAGAACGGGAGGTACCATGGTGTATGATATGTCAAACCCTAGTGCGCCAGAGTTTATTGACTGGTTATACAATGTGGAAGATATTGCCCCTGAAGGATTGTTGGCCATTACTGCTGATGATAGTCCTACTGGTGAAAACCTATTGGTAATAACCAATGAAGTTTCAAATACAATCACCATGTATGAGATTAAATAAATAATATCATTTTACTTCACTAAAAAGCCCTCTAATCTGTGCCTTGATTACGAGGGCTTCGTCTTTGGTGAAAATAATGGTATTCGTCTCTATTTCTTTTAGTTAAGGTACTGATGATGCATACAGATATTAATAGTATTTTTGCAGCAAATTTAGAAGTATGAGTGCTATTGTAGCCATTGTAGGAAGACCCAATGTAGGAAAGTCAACATTTTTTAATCGTTTAATTCAGCGCAGAGAAGCTATTGTTGATGCCGTTAGCGGGGTAACTCGAGATCGTCACTATGGAAAAAGCGATTGGAATGGAAGGGAATTTACCTTAATTGATACTGGAGGTTATGTTTTGGGGAGTGATGATATTTTTGAACAAGAAATTGACAAACAGGTAGAATTGGCTATAGATGAAGCAGATGCTATAATTTTTATGGTAGATGTGGAAGATGGAGTTACGGGAATGGATGAAGATGTTGCCAAACTGCTTCGAAAAGTAGATAAACCCTCTTTCTTAGCAGTAAATAAGGTAGATAATGCGAAAAGAGCTGAAGATGCTGTAGAATTTTATGCATTAGGTCTTGGTGAATATTTTACCCTTTCAAGTATAAACGGAAGTGGTACGGGTGATTTGTTAGACGCTTTGGTTGAAGTGCTTCCGGAGAAAGAAGCAGAGCAAAGTGACTTACCAAGATTTGCGGTAGTAGGAAGACCAAACGCTGGAAAATCATCTTTTATAAATGCATTAATAGGTGAAGATCGGTATATCGTAACAGATATTGCAGGTACTACGCGTGATAGTATTGATACCAAATACAACCGTTTCGGTTTTGAATTTAATTTGGTAGATACTGCTGGTATTCGAAGAAAAGCCAAAGTGAAAGAAGATTTAGAGTTTTATTCGGTAATGCGTTCTGTTAGAGCTATTGAGCATAGTGATGTGTGCTTATTGCTAGTCGATGCCACGAGAGGTTTTGATGGTCAAGTAGCGAATATCTTCTGGTTAGCGCAACGTAATAACAAGGGTATTGTGATTCTAGTCAATAAATGGGATTTGGTTGAAGATAAAGAAACCAATACCATGAAGCATTTTGAAAAGAAGATTAGAGAAGTTATTGAGCCTTTTGTAGATGTTCCAATTCTATTTATTTCGGTACTAACCAAGCAGCGTATTTTCAAAGCTATTGAAACTGCGGTTCAAGTATATGAAAATCGAAGCCGCAAAATTGCAACAAGCAAATTCAATGATACGATGCTTCCTATCATTGAAAATTATCCGCCACCTGCTTATAAAGGTAAATTTGTGAAGATTAAGTTCTGTATGCAGATACCCTCACATTACCCACAATTTGCGTTCTATTGTAACCTTCCGCAATATGTACGTGAACCTTACAAGCGTTATTTGGAAAACAAACTGCGTGAAGAATTTGATTTTTCAGGAGTGCCGATGTCTATTTTTATGAGGAAAAAGTAGTTTTTAGGAGTTAGGAGTTAGGAGTTAGGAGTTAGGTAATAAATTGGTAATGAAGTAAATATAAAACTGCCAACTGAACACTGTCTACCATCCTCCAGAAGCACCACCGCCACCGAAGCCGCCGCCGCCGCCGAATCCACCTCCAGAACCACCTCCGAAGCCACCGCCACCGCCAAAACCTCCAGAGCCGCTACTTCGACCCATATTGCTTAGAATTATCATATCCCAAAGGTCGAGTCCGCTTGAGCGTTTTCCTCCCGAACCACCGCCATTATTTCGACGATTACGGCTTGACAGAATAATTAGAATGATAAAAAAAATAATGAAGGGCAAAAAGCTTTCCAACGGAAAGCCTTGGTCAAATCTGAGATTTTGGTCACTCTGATATTCGCCTGCTAATATTTGAAAAATGACATCAGTGCCTTTATCTAAACCGCCATAAAAGTCGTTATTTCTAAATTCAGGTAGCATGATGTTTTCAATAATTCGTCTTGAAAGAGCATCGGTGAGTAAGTGTTCAACCCCATAACCTGTTTGTATAGTGACCTTGCGATCTTTTTTGGCGAGCAATACAATTACACCATTGTCTTTGCCTTCTTGACCAATTTCCCATTTGTGGCCTAATTGCGTGGTGTAGTATTTAATTTCTTCTCCAAAGGTGGTGTCCATTAAAAGTACGAGAACTTCTGTAGAGGTTGAATCGCTATACTTTTCAAGTTTGCGAGATAAAGCAGAAAATTGCGAAGTAGATAGGGTTTTGGTGCTATCAATTAATGCTGGAATGAAATCTGGTTTTTCAGGTATATCAACTTGTCCGAAAGAAATTCCGAAGGAAAACAGTAATACAACAAGAATATTAACCTTTAGAAACTTCATTGCTTAATTCGTTTTGATCACCATGATGCCAAGGGAAATGAGCTTCTAGTTCTTCACCGGCGCTTAAAATGCCATCAATGATGCCCTGTTTGAAATTTTCTTTTTTGAATTGCGCTTGTATTGCATCACGAGTATTGTTCCAAAAATTTTTAGGAACAACGGCATTGATTCCTTTGTCACCATAAATGACAAACTTTCTATCATTTACAGCGACATATATTAATACACCGTTATTGTCTTTAGTATTGTCCATCTTTAACACATGAAATACCTCTTTTGCACGCTCAAAATGATCTTTTTGAGTATGCGATTCTAAATGCACCCGAATCTCACCAGAGGTGTTTCGTTCCGCTTCTAGAATGGCCTGAACAATTTCTTGTTCTTCTTCTTGGGTTAAAAACTTTTCTACTCGAGACATTTAAATCGTCGCTATTAGTTTGAAAAGTCAACTTGAGGTGCATTCTCAGCTCCTGCATCGGCTTTATAGTATGCTAACTCATCAAAATTAAGGATGCCTGCCAACAATGAATTAGGGAAGGTTTTAATATGGTTATTGTACGGTTCTACAGTTTCGTTAAAACGATCTCGGGCTACATTAATGCGATTTTCAGTGCCTTCTAATTGTGATTGTAATTCTAGAAAATTCTTATTGGCTTGTAGCTCAGGGTAGCGTTCTACGGTAACCAAAAGGCTTTTTAAAGCACCGCTTAGTCCGCCTTGAACTTCGTTGAATTTGGCAAGTTGATCAGGACTAATATTTGTTGGGTCAATAGATACTGAGGTAGCTTTGGCTCTTGCTTCGATAACATCTGTAAGTGTTCCTCTTTCATAATCAGCAGCCCCTTTCACCGTTGCTACCAAGTTGTCAACTAGGTCATTTCGGCGCTGATAAGCACTTTCTACCTTCGCCCATGATTTGCTAGAGGCCTCTTTTAATTTTACTGCGGTATTGTTAAATCCTTTTCCCCATTGGTATAAACCAAATGCCGCAATGGCAAGAACGATTAGAACTATGAATCCTTTTTTCATTTTCAAGTGTTTTAAGGTTAGTGTGAAATAGTATAGTAATGTTACAATGAACGTTTATAATTGTTCTTTGATTTTGGTAAGCTCAGCCTTAATGCCTTCTAATTTGGCTATAATTTCGAAGTTATCAAGGGTTTTCTTGCGCCCTTCTTTCAAGTGAATTTTGGCTCCTTCTAGGGTGAAACCTCTTTCTTTTACCAAGTGGTAGATTAATTGAAGGTTTTTAATGTCTTCTGGAGTGAATTTTCTGTTGCCTTTTGCATTTTTCTTTGGTTTTAAGGCGTCAAATTCTTTTTCCCAAAAACGTATTAATGAGGTGTTCACACCAAATGCTTTGGCCACTTCACCAATACCGTAATACCTTTTTTCAGGAAGATCTATATGCATTAATCTAGAGATTGGTTTTCTTGAGTTGCATATTTCAGCATATTCTCAAATTCTTCTGCGGATAAACTACCGTAGTAAAAATTAATAGGATTGATACGTTCTTTATCTTTCCAGATTTCGTAATGTAAATGTGGTGCTTCTGACCGACCCGTACTACCAACAAAACCTATAAGGTCACCACGTTTTACAACCTGCCCTCGTTTCACATTGTATTTACTTAAATGTGCGTACAAGCTCAAATAACCATAGCCGTGTTCAATACGTATATGTTTTCCAAAACCTGATGAATTATTATCAGCTCTCGTTACTTTTCCATCTCCTGAGGCATATATGGGTGTGCCTTTTGGCGCAGTGAAATCCATTCCTCGGTGCATTTTTCTAGCCTTAGTGAAAGGGTCTGAACGCCAACCGAAACCAGAAGCCATTCGTGTTAAATCGTCATTGTTAATAGGTTGAATTGCGGGTATGGCTGCTAAAAGTTTTTCTTTCTCTTTAGCCAAAAGGGCAATTTCTTCGAGTGATCTAGATTGAATTGCCATTTGTTTTTTCAATTGATCCATTCGTTTGGTGGCGGCAATAATCATCTCAGAATTTTTATAACCTTCTAATGGTTTATATCTGTTAACACCGCCAAAGCCAGCTCTACGTTGTTCTTCAGGTATCGGGTTGGCTTCAAAATACAGGCGGTAAATATTATTGTCGCGATCTTCAATGTTGGTAAGAACTTCACCCATTTGCTTCATGTCTTTATTCATGAGCTCTAATTGCAGTTCTAAATTGTTTAATTCACGTTCTAATGAAAGTTCTCTTGGTGTGTTCACCATATTGGTGTTTAACAAAAGAATTAAAGCAAATAGGCCAAATAATGCTGAGCCTAAAAAGAACAATCCTATATTACGATATCGCCGTGATTTCTTCGGTTCAATTTTGCGATACGAAAGAGTATCAGGATCGTAATAGTACTTTACTTTAGACATGAAAGTATTTTATTCTATTTTTGTTGCGCTTAAACGAATCAAACAAATATAAAAATTGTTTTGTTTATATAGTTAAAATTCTCAAAACTTACCAGTTTCGTATGACTTCCAAAGAAATTAGAGCTAAATTTCTAGAGTTTTTTAAAGAAAAAAACCACAAAATAGTACCATCTGCACCTATGGTGCTTAAAGATGACCCTACCCTAATGTTTACTAATGCAGGTATGGTTCCGTTTAAAGAATTCTTTTTAGGAAATTCTACTATTCAACATTCTCGGGTTGCTGATTCGCAAAAATGTTTGCGTGTTAGCGGTAAACACAATGATTTAGAAGAAGTAGGTAAAGATACCTATCATCACACTATGTTTGAAATGTTGGGCAACTGGAGTTTTGGTGACTATTTCAAAAAAGAAGCCATTCAGTGGGCTTGGGAATTGCTTACCGATGTTTTAGAAATCGATATAGATAGTCTGTACGTTTCCGTTTTTGAAGGAAGTGATGATGCTGATCAATTAAAAATGGATGCCGAGGCATTCGATTTATGGAAAGCTATTGTTCCTGAAGATCGGATCATCATGGGCAATAAAAAAGATAATTTTTGGGAAATGGGTGATCAAGGTCCGTGTGGGCCATGTTCTGAAATACATGTTGACCTAAGGTCGGAAGAAGAAAAAGCAAAAGTATCAGGTGCGTCTTTAGTAAATGAAGATCATCCATTAGTTGTAGAAATATGGAACTTGGTTTTCATGCAATATAATCGTAAAGCTGACGGTTCATTAGAATCACTACCTGCCAAACATGTGGATACCGGAATGGGTTTTGAGCGACTTTGTATGGCTTTGCAAGGAGTTAAATCAAATTATGATACTGATGTTTTCACGCCCATTATTCGTGAAATTGAAACCATTTCAAATACCAAATACGGCAATAATGAAGAAATTGATATTGCTATTCGGGTAATTGCCGATCACATACGCGCCGTATCTTTTTCTATTGCCGATGGTCAACTACCTAGTAATACAGGTGCGGGTTATGTAATTCGAAGAATTTTAAGAAGGGCCATTCGTTACGGATTTACTTTTTTAAATACAAAAAAGCCATTCATGTTTCGTTTAGTTAATGTACTGTCTGATACCATGGGAGATGCTTTTCCGGAATTAAAGCAACAACGACAGCTTATAGAAAATGTAATCAAAGAGGAGGAACAGTCTTTCTTAAATACCTTAGAACAAGGGCTGGTTTTGCTTGATAGCATAATTGCCAGTACCAATGGAAAAGAAGTTGATGGTAAGAAAGCTTTTGAATTGTACGACACCTACGGATTTCCTATTGATCTTACAGCTCTTATTTTAAGTGAGAAAAAATATACGTTGGATACCAATGGTTTTGAAAAGGCGATGCAAGAGCAGAAAAACCGTTCAAAATCGGCATCAGCAACTTCAAAGGAAGATTGGACTATACTCTCTGATGATACAGAGCAAGAATTTGTGGGGTATGATATGCTTGAAACTCACGTGCACCTTGTGAAGTTTCGAAAAATAACCTCAAAAAAAGAAGGCGACCAATTTCAGTTGGTTTTTAATTTGACTCCGTTTTATGCAGAAGGCGGAGGTCAGGTTGGTGATAAAGGTTATTTGGAAGCAGATAATGGCGATGTTATATATATTGTTGATACGAAAAGAGAAAACAACGAAATTGTACATTTTACGAAAAGCCTTCCAAAGAAATTAGATCAAAGATTTAAAGCTGTGGTTGATAGAAAGCAACGCAGTAGAACCGAGGCAAACCATACGGCTACACATTTACTACATCAGGCTTTACGCGAAATTTTAGGTACGCATGTAGAGCAAAAAGGTTCTGCAGTACATTCTAAATACTTACGTTTTGATTTCTCTCATTTTTCGAAACTGACAACGGATGAATTAAGAGCAGTTGAAAATTTTGTTAATGCCAGAATTGAAGGCCAATTGCCTTTTGAAGAACATCGTAATGTACCCATGGATCAAGCACTGGCTGATGGTGCGATGGCCTTGTTTGGTGAAAAATACGGTGACGCTGTGCGTACAGTTCGCTTTGGTCAGTCGATTGAGCTTTGTGGTGGTACGCATGTAAAGAATACCGCTGATATTTGGCACTTTAAAATTAAATCTGAAGGAGCAGTAGCTTCAGGAATTCGTAGAATAGAAGCGATCACTTCAGATGCCGTTAAAGATTTTTATTTTGATAATAACAGAACCCTATTTGAAATTAAAGATGTTCTGAATAATTCTCAAGATCCTTTAAAGGCAGTGACGCAATTGCAAGAAGAAAATGCGAAACTTAAAAAGGAAATAGAACAACTTTTAAAAGAGAAGGCAAAGAACTTAAAAGGTACACTAGCTTCAGAATTAGAAACTGTAAATGGAGTGCAATTTTTAGCAAAGCAAATTGATTTAGATGCTAGTGGTATCAAAGATCTTTCTTTTGAAATGGGGCAAAATCAAGACAATTTGTTTCTACTTTTTGGTACCGAACAAAATGGAAAAGCGTTGTTGAGTTGTTATATTTCTAAAGAATTGGTTGCAAGCAAAAACTTGAATGCAGGCACCATTGTACGCGAATTGGGCAAGCATATTCAAGGTGGCGGTGGTGGACAGCCATTTTTCGCTACGGCTGGTGGAAAGAACCCAGATGGAATTGCCGAGGCTTTAGAAAAAGGGAAGGATTATTTAAACTAGTAGCAGACACATCGAGCGGAGTCGAGATAGATTTCAAAGGTAAACTGTTCTCGAATTCGCGCGAAATGACAGCGACATCATCTCTTTAATATTATGAAACTCCAGACTCAAATTTCATTTAAAAGAGCCCAAAATCAAATTGATTATCATAGTCAATTGTTGATTTTGGGCTCTTGTTTTGCAGAAAATATGGGAGATGCCTTGAACCATTTCAAGTTTCAATGTTTGCAGAATCCGTTCGGAATATTGTTTCATCCGAAGGCTATCACCAACTTTATTTTAAAAGCAGTTTTGGAAGAAAAGTATACAGAAAATGAAGTGTTCTTTCTCAATGAACGTTGGCATTGTTTCGATGCGCATTCAATGTTAAGTGACGTTTCTAAAGAAAATCTATTGCATAATTTAAATCAAGGTATAACCGCTACAAGAAAACAATTAAAAGACGCAACACATATTGTTATTACCTTGGGCACCGCTTGGGTGTATCATCATCTGAAAACGGATACTACGGTTGCTAATTGTCATAAAGTACCGCAAAAAGAATTCGCTAAAACCCTATTGTCTGTTACGGAAATTCAAAATAGTTTAAATGAACTTTTCGATAGTATTGCCAAACTGAATGCAAATGTTCAGATTATTTTCACCGTTTCGCCAGTACGCCATTTAAAAGACGGATTTGTAGAGAATCAGCGTAGTAAGGCTCATTTGATTACGGCTGTTCATCAGTTTATTTCAGAGCATGATGCCAAAAAACAACTCCATTATTTTCCGTCGTATGAAATAATGATGGATGAATTGAGAGATTACCGCTTTTATACGGCAGATATGCTGCATCCTAATAAGACCGCAATTGATTATATCTGGGAAAAGTTCGTCTCGGTTTGGATTTCTCCAAATTCATTTACTAGTATGAAAAAAGTTGATGAGGTTCAAAAGGGTTTCAGTCATCGACCGTTTAATCCTAATTCAGAACAACATCGAAACTTTTTAAAATCTTTAGAAGAGAAAAAAACGTATCTTTTAAAAGAGCATCCGTTTATGAAATTCGATGCGTAAAACTGTAACATGAAAAGGATTTTAATTGCGATTATTGTAATTCTAGTGGGCATATTGGTCTTTCGTTCGTGCACGGAAAACAAAAAGGAACAATCGATACTGCAAGAAAGTAGTATGTTGATTCAAGAGCAAATATCAAATGTTTCAAAATTAATTGTTACCGAGGGTCATTTTGCAGAAGTCTATAATTATAAAGATTCACAAGAGTTATTTGGGCCTTTAATCACGGCAGATAAAAAGGCTTTGGTGGTGGTAAATGCAGATGTTACGATTGCTTATGATCTGAGTCAAGTGAAGTTTGAAATAGACGAAGAGAACAAAACATTAAAAATCAATAGTATACCTGAGCCTGAAATTAAAATCAATCCTGATTTTGAGTATTACGACGTTACGGCTGATTATTTAAACCCGTTTAATGCGGCAGACTACAATACTATAAAGCGTAATGTGAATGCGGCATTAATGAAAAAGATAGACGCATCTACATTAAAATCGAATGCGCAAAATAGGTTGTTGAGCGAATTATCGAAATTTTATGTATTGACCAATTCCTTAAATTGGAAACTTGTTTATCAAGACGCACCAGTTGATCAAAACTTTCTGCAAGGGGTATTTGTGGATTAATAGCACTCCTTTAAAATTGTTAAACTTTGCAGAACCGTAAGTTAGGTGGTAATTTAGTTTTTAAGGAATTTTAAAATCAACCTAACATGAAAAAAGTAAATAACAGACGTAAATTTATTAAATCGACAGGATTATTAAGTTTGGGAATTCTATCTCCAAATATAAATTTCTCACAAGAGGAACCTCTTCTACAAGAAAATAATATTCATGTTTTTGGCAAACGCGAAGGATTCACTGATCAAATTAGTCTACTGGTTTCGATGATGGATTGGATGCGATTTGTGGTGTTACGATCTGTAAAAGGCATGTCTCAAAAAGATTTAGATTTTTTACTTGATGACACATCAAATACCGTTGGTGGGATGTTGATGCATTTAGCAGCAACAGAACGTTATTATCAAATTCACACTTTTGATGGAAGAAGTTGGGGAGATTTTGACGCAAAAGATAAAGACCTTTGGGACGTAGGTAGTAGATTAGGAGAAACTGCTCGAAAGGAAATAAAGGGAAATTCATTAGCATATTACACCGATAAACTGGAAGCTGTTCGCGAAAAAACTAAAGAGGAACTAAGTAAAAGAGAAGACTCATGGTTGATGGAGTCTACCAATTTTTTTGCTGATCAACCCACAAATAATTACTGCAAATGGTTTCATGTTGTAGAGCATGAGTCAAATCATAATGGACAAATAAAACTATTAAAAAGTAGAATGTCTTAACCAATCTTGCCTCAAGTATTACTTGAGTTCGAATACGTTGTCTGTCAGTTGTAGTCCATCGTCAATTAATCTTCCTAGTTTAGGTTGTTCATGTTTTAGTGCTTGTAAATGTGTTTTGATTTCTTCAGCGAACTCATGATCACCACTATTTTTGGCAAGTTCATAAAGTTCTACAGATAGCAACCAATCGTTTGGAAACTCCTTTTTTAGTTGCTCAAAAACTTTATGTCTAGAAATGGTAATATTAATTCCTTCTCGAAATTCTCTAACTTGATGGTAAAATATGTTGAGTTTTTTTCGTTCTTCAGACATCTCTTTTGAAGAACTGGTTGAAGATACCTCATGATTGATTAAATCAAAACTATTCAAATCAGCAGGGCCATTATATGCAGAGGCAATTTGCTCGCCTACAGCCATACTATATAGTCTTTCATCAGATTTAAATAGAATATCATTTTCATGAGAAACTACACAATCTTTAAAGGTAATAAGTATAATTTCGCCTTGTAGGTTTCGTGTACCAGTAATTATTTCACCGGTGATGGTTACGTTTCCTTCAAATTCTAAAGTAATGATTTGACCCTCGAAGATATTATACGCTATTAAGTCTCTCGGACTCATATCTTCAATGGCTAGATTGATGCCTTTTAATTTGCCCATGGGTGAACCGAAACCATCGTAGTGTTGCTTGGTGCTATGGCCAATTAGTTCTTTATCTCTAAATGACAACGCTGTTGGCCCTGTGGTTTGAAAAAATACACATCGATTATTATGAGCAATAACACGTTCGAAGTTACCAGAAACCTGTAAGCCGGTACTCAATTCTATGGTGCCAAGCTCTTTGGAGTTTATAAGTTTTTGAATGCCACTTAAACCACCTGTTCGCAATGCCATTGTATTGGCAAATTCTTCTAAAACCTGACTTAGGAAAGCAAAGTTTGGTGTAACAAAAAGTTGCGGTTGCGGCTTGGTAATATCAAATGAGGTATTTGCAGCTTCGCTTGTGTAGGGCACTTTTTTTACTTCATCAGTCATGCACCAAGCGCTTTCTCCAATCGATGATAATAGTCCGGCGCCATATATTTTTGGGTTTTCAACGGTTCCTATTAAACCGTATTCCACAGTCCACCAATGCAAGTTGCGTATCAGCGCAATTTCGCTAGGTTCACCCATATTGTTTTGTAATACTTCAATATGTTGCTCAGCTTTTTCAATTTCCGCTGGTGCAGTGCCAGAGGCTTCCTTAATTATAGATAGGTGCCTTACCGCTTCGTATAATTCATAATCTTTAGCACTCGATATCGCTTTACATCCAATTTCGCCAAAACGGCGTAAATATTCGGCGTATTCTGGATTGGCAATTATCGGAGCATGACCAGCCCCCTCATGAATAATATCAGGTGCAGGGGTATATTCTATATGCTCTAATTGGCGAATATCTGATGCGATCACCAAAACATTATAGGCTTGAAATTCCATAAAGGCAGAAGGGGGTATAAATCCGTCAACGGCGACTGCTGCCCAACCAATTTCTTCGAGTATGCGATTCATGCCATACATATTAGGAATATGGTCAATTGAAATTCCCGTTTTTTGAAGTCCCGCTACATAAGTTTTATCTGCTACTTTGCTTAAATAGTCCACATTCTTGCGCATGACATAGCGCCATACCGCTTGATCAATAGCTGAATAATCACTATAATCTTGTGGTTTTATAAATTGACGTAAATGCTGAGGTAACTTGTCAAGTACAGGATTGCTTATATAGGTAGACTCCATACTAATTATTTTGAATTGATTGCATTACCATGAGCATCGTAAAACTGTTGAAAGGTAAATGCATGTTGGGAATTACCATTTTTTTCAATGTGGTCTAATTTGGCTTTGCCCTCGGTCATGGTTGGTTTATGACCAACAGGCACCCACCACATGGCAAAACGTGGTCGTTCAATCGGAGTGAACCATTTTTTCTGGTTTTTTAGAAAATAACTGTGCGCACTTTGATATACGAATTTTTTAAAATTTCCAACATCCGTCCAAACGCTCATATTTATCGCCAACAATTCTTCATCATCAAACGGATTTTTAATGTATGACGCTGCTCTGCCATCATCATCTTTAAGCCGCCATACAAAGCCTTTGCTTTCTTCTGCAAATCGATTTACCGGTTCTAAGAAATCAACGAATTCTTTCATCCTATGATCTTCTAAAGGGGCCTTAAATCGAGCAATATTGATCTGAGCAAGATGATAAGTCATAGTCTTAAGTTTCCTATAAAAATAGCAAATTTAGATACACGAGCTTTTAAATGATATTTATTTAGTGTATTTTCCTATATATTAATAATTTTTAGTGCTAAATACTTTTAAGATAACAAATACATCCGTAGAAAAGGAAAATGGAAAACCAATTAGATGCTATTGATCGTAGAATTTTAAAAATACTCGAATCGAATGCTAAAACAAGCGCAAAAGAGATAGCGGCAAAATTAAACTTAACGAAAACACCAGTATATGAACGTATTCGTAAATTGGAAAGAGATGGCTACATTGCTAAATATGTTGCAGTAATTAATAAGGCCAAAGTTGAGCCCAGTATTACCGTGTTTAGTTTTGTGTCTTTGGAAGCGCAAAAAGGGCGTATGATGGATGAATTTGCAGCAAATATTAAGCAATATAAAGAAGTAGTAGAATGTTTTGTTGTGGGTGGTGAGTTTGACTTTTTATTGAAAATTATAGTGAAAGACTTAGATGCTTATTTTGAATTTTCAAAAGATAAGGTAGCCTCATTGCCACATATTGGTACGGTGAAAAGTGCTTTTGTATTGAATGAAACTAAGGACACATCGGCATTTCCACTATTGTAAAATAAAAAACCGCCGATAAGGCGGTTTATATTTATTTTGATGCTGCATTTTCAGGAGGGTATTGTGTCAATATTTCTGATACAAATTCCTTTATGCGCATTTCTTTTTTTGCGATGTTTTTTGTGTTGTTCAAGGTGCCATCACCCTTACCTTGCCAAACTAGTTCTTTGTTTTTAGCGTCAATAAGGTCAATATACAGTGATCCTTTTGTGGTTGTACTTACACTATTGCCACCCCAGCCCCAACCAGGACCAAAACCACCACCCCAATACCAAGGGCTCCATCCCCAGCCAAAGCCAGCGCCACCCCAATAGTTGTTGTAAACATCTACTTGTTCACGTTCTTTAGTGAAAATACTCACCAATATATCTGGGTTTTCAGATTTTACGAAGCCTTTCGATGCCATCTCAGTTTCAATGGCTCTTAATATTCGCTTCTTGTCTAAATCAGAAATTTGTGCCTTGTCAATACCTGTTTTGTAGAAGGCATAAGACTTATAGGCGTTGAAGTCGGCATTAGTGTCATAATCAGATAAGACACGAACGGAGGTACAAGAGCTTAGAAAAAGCAATACCATTAAAGGAAGTGCTAGCACTTTTAATTTTTTCATAATCAATTTTTTTTTGGATTTCGTAAAGTTAACCTAAGCAGATTATCTCAAAAATCATGCCGAAAAACGATGATTATTGGCTGTTGGTTTTTGGGTCATAGCCGTATGGACAATGTCTACAACCACTTTCACAACAGTAACCTCGTTTTAGATGAAATTGCTTAGTAAAAACCCGATAACCTTCTTCAGACCAGTAAAAATCACCTTCTTCAATCGGTATAATCTCTTTCATTGCAACCATTTAATTACGTAAAATTAATCGAAATTTTGTTGATAACGGATCGGTTTACAGCTTTAAGGGTACATTTTATGGGTGTTTTGTGCAGTTTTATCGAATTATGGCAATTGTTGGCAACATAATTGAGTTATAAGAAACGATAACGACGGAATAATTATTTTTGTAACTATCCGTTTAAGAGCTGAGTATGATTTTAGTCTTTAAACATTTCTTTTATAAAAACTATGTGGGTTTGTCAGTATGGCCATTCATCATATTGAAAGATAATGCGTTAAAAACAGATATTGTATTGATCAACCACGAAAAAATTCATTTGAAACAGCAATTAGAGTTATTGGTGCTTCCGTTTTATTTGATATATATCACAGAGTGGTTATTACGTAGTCTTTGGTATCTTAGTTTTTACAAAGGATATCAGAACATTAGTTTTGAACAGGAGGCTTATGCCAATGAGCACAATTTAAATTATACCAACGAAAGAAGAGCTTTCAGCTTTATAAAGTACCTTTGATGCACTAAACTTCGCTAGTGCAAACTGAAAACCAACCAGTAGAACATCCCATTTTATCTGAGAAGCAAGTCTCGCTTTCTATAAAGCGTGAAGACTTGATACATTCATTGATTTCAGGTAACAAATACCGCAAATTAAAATACAATATCAAAGCGGCAAAAGAGCAAAAACAATCGGTTATACTTACCTATGGTGGGGCCTATTCGAATCATATTGCTGCGACCGCATTTGCAGCACATTCAAATAACCTACGAAGCATTGGTATTATTAGAGGAGAAGAATTGGTAAACCTATGGCACGAGAACGATACCTTGAAACTTGCACATGAGCATGGTATGCGTTTTAAATTTATATCAAGAACGGCATATAGAGAAAAAACTTCACCAAGTTTTAAAAAAGAATTAAAACACGAGTTTGGAGATTTTTACGAAATTCCTGAAGGGGGTTCAAATACCTTAGCGATAAGGGGTTGCGAAGAAATTTTAGGCAATTTAGACGAAAGTTTTGATGTTGTTTGTTGTGCTGTTGGTACCGGCGGCACCATAGCTGGAATTACAAATTCATCGTATCAACATCAAAAGATTTTGGGTTTCCCAGCATTAAAAGGTGATTTTTTAAAGGAAGATATTCGTAATTTTACCACCAAGGAAAATTGGGAATTGCATTCCGATTACCATTTTGGTGGGTATGCAAAAGTATCAGATTCGCTTATTCATTTTATAAATGATTTTAAGCAGCAGACGCAAATTCCATTAGATCCGGTATATACAGGTAAAATGGTATTCGGAATATTTGATTTAATTCAAATGGATTATTTTAAACCTAATACTAAAATTTTAGCCATTCATACTGGTGGCTTACAGGGTATTGCTGGAATGAATAAACAATTGATTAAAAAGAGATTACCCCAAATACTATGATGATTAAAAAACTGTTTTTAGTTTCCCTGTTGGGAGTTTTTTTAATAGGCTGTAAGTCTAAAAAAAGAGTCACCTACGGAAGTCGAAACACCAGTACAGCACATCGAACTACTAAAAAGGCACCGGTAAAAGGTTATAAAAATGAAGACGGATTATACCCCATGCCAATAGACAAGGGTAAATTTGTGTGGTTTGAAATCAATTCTGTTCAAGAATACATTGACACTTTTTCTGATGTTGCGCAACGCGAAATGAAAGCCTACGGTATTCCTGCAAGTATTACATTAGCGCAAGGTTTACTAGAAAGTGGTTTTGGAAAAGGTGCTTTAGCGAAAAAAACCAATAATCATTTCGGAATTAAGTGCCATAAGGGGTGGCAAGGTGATTTTGATTTTCATGATGATGATGAAAAAGGCGAGTGTTTTAGAAAATACAACCACCCGATGTATTCGTACCGTGACCATAGTTTGTTTTTAACGGGTCGTTCACGCTATGCTTTTCTGTTTGATTATCGTAATGATGATTACAAACGATGGGCGAAAGGCCTGAGGCAAGCGGGTTATGCAACAGACAAGCGGTACCCGCAAAAGCTTATTAGTTTAATTGAACAACATCAATTGTATAAGTTTGATCGGGCAAATGCTCAAGCCTCTAGAGGGGCCGTTGCCAGTTCTAGTAGTGGTAAAAAAGGAGTTGGTACTAGTAGAGCAAAGATTTATGTAGTAAAAGCTGGTGATACGCTGTATTCTATTTCGAAAGCTTATTCGGTATCTGTCGATGATCTAAAACGATGGAATTATATGTATAATAATAACATTGCTGTAGGACAAAAATTAACTGTTCAAACCAAAAATTTCAATTAGTTTATGCTTTATAAAAGAAGTAGTGCTCTTTTTCAAGAGGCCAAAAAATATATTCCTGGGGGAGTGAATTCTCCTGTTCGAGCTTTTAATGCAGTTGGTGGAGAACCGATTTTCGTAAAGAAAGCCAAAGGCGCTTATTTGTATGATGAAGACGATAATCAACTAATTGATTATATCGCTTCATGGGGCCCTTTAATTTTAGGTCACGCTTATGAACCGGTGATTAATGCAGTAATTGAAAAAGCAAAAAAAGGAACATCGTTCGGAATGCCGACCGAAATAGAAACAGAACTTGCCCGATTGGCAGTTAAAATGGTACCGAATATTGATAAGATTCGGTTTGTAAATAGTGGTACAGAGGCTTGTATGAGTGCTGTGCGATTAGCAAGAGGTTATACTGGTAAAGACAAAATTATAAAGTTTGCAGGTTGCTACCATGGTCATTCTGACTCCTTTTTAATTCAGGCAGGTAGTGGAGCCGTAACTTTTGGTAGCCCCAATAGTCCGGGAGTTACACAAGGCACTGCTAAAGACACGTTATTGGCTGATTATAATGATTTAAATGGTGTTCAGAAATTAGTTGAAGCCAATGAGAATGAGATAGCTGCAATAATTTTAGAGCCTGTTGCGGGTAATATGGGCTGTATCATTCCGTCTCGAGAGTTTATTCAGGGGCTACGAGAATTATGTACAGCACATGGTATTTTATTGCTCTTTGATGAGGTAATGACTGGATTTCGCCTTGGTAGAGGAGGGGCACAAGAAGTGTTAGGTATTGATGCCGATATCGTAATGTTTGGTAAAGTTATTGGTGGAGGACTACCTGTTGGTGCCTTTGCAGCAAGATCTGAAATTATGAGCTATCTAGCACCTGAAGGTCCGGTTTATCAAGCAGGTACCTTAAGCGGAAATCCATTAGCGATGAGTGCTGGTTTGGCAATGCTTACAGCGTTGAATGACAACCCGAAAATTTTTAATAGTCTGGCTGAAAAGACAGAATACCTGCATAAAGGTATTGCTCAAGTATTGACTGAAAAAGATATTCCGCATCAAATTAACCGAATGGGCAGTATGATTTCTGTTCATTTCACTGATGAACCGGTTACTGATTTTGCATCTTCAGCAAAAGGTAATAACGAAAGATTTAAAAAATATTTTCATGGTATGTTAGCGAAAGGGGTTTATTTGCCGCCAAGCGCATTTGAAAGTTATTTTTTAAATGATGCTATTAGTTATGAAGATCTTGATGCTACAATAGCAGCCGTTAGAACTTTAGATTTATAGTTTTGGAGATACTTTTACGATTAAACATTAAATCGTTTTAGCGGTGTTTTTAAAAGATGTGCGTCTTTTAATTATAAATCTGGCGCCAATTTATACGTGCTAATTTACCTTTAATCGGATAGATGTGCATTTCATCAATTATTTAAAAGATTCTTTATCTCATACAAGTTAGAGCTATAAATAGTCTCACTTTGTCCCCACTTGTTATGAAACTAAATGTTATTGTTATTGATGATTCAGCACTACAGTTAGTGCTAGCTTCTAAGCTTATTCAAAAGAATCCGAATTTGAATTTAGTTGGTGCATATGCTGATCCTTTCCTTGGTTTAAATGCAGTTAATACGGAACATATAGATGTCGTTTTACTAGATGTTGAAATGCCCGAAATTGATGGTTTCTCCCTTCAGAAATTATTTAAAAAGTCAGTGCAGGTAATTATAAATTCAACGAGAGCAACATTTGAATTGCAAGCTTATACGAATGGTGCTATTGATTTTATTCAAAAGCCCTTAACTAGCGCAAAAATGGAATCATCAGTGGCCAGAATAAAAGCCTTGAAAGATGTACTAGAGACGAAAAATAACTATGTTCAAACCATAGCAAGTTAATCTTAGTTTAGTGCGTTGTGCTTATCTTTTAAGTACAATTAAACATTAAATTATTATTCCATTTCCCAACGTTCAAAATTTTCGTAAAATGTCCATTGATCCCGTACTTTTTTGTAGATAGCAGTTTTACCTGCTGAGTTTCCGTATCGAAAGGTAATTACGGCATATAATCCGTCTTCGGTATATAAGGGTTTTGATATTTGCATCGGATATGCTCTCCATTTTGGCGTGCGATTATTGTAATGTTTAATTGCTTTTTTGATGGTATTTTTTTGTTTTTTGGTAGTCCAATTGATGTTGGAAAGTACTTGATCCACACTAATTTTTTCTTTTGATCTAACTAGCATTTTGTTTGGGAAATCTGATTTTTTCCAAGGAGTTCTAACTGTTTCCGTGGTATCCACTTTTAAAATAAGTTCTCTAATAGCGACGGAATCTTGTAAACTCTTATTTTTAAAAAACGTTTTAGAATAGAGTGCAAAATGTGGCAATTTTGGTTTTGTTGGGATTTCTAAAATTATATTTTCTTCGAATGATGTAGCCACTTCTAATAATGATTGACTAAAACTATACGAAGTAATTAGGATGCTTATGAGGCTACAAAAGATGAGTTTAAACATTATGGAATGACGTTTTTCTATATTTATTTTTCCCCCAAGCTATAACTTTTACTCCATCGGAGTATTGTGCTTTTACAGGTGGGCCGATTAAAAGTTTGTCAAAACGTTTGTAATCAATATGTAATTCATTGATTTCAATTTCTTTAATTTCCCATTCGAAATGATGAATTTCAAAGGCATTGATATGTTGTGTGGTATCTTGATAAAGAGCGTATCGTTCCGTTAGCCATACATCTAACGCTGTTTTTGAAACAACATCTTTGCCTATACTATAATCTATTGCCAGTTGGTCTTTACGTGTTAAGTTAGAAGCGTTGAATTCGGTTGCCGTTCTTTTAATTTGTGAAAAACGATATGGCAATTTAGAAATTTCCTTCGCTATTTTACATGAAATGGAGTTTCCACCTTCAATACTTAAAAAATATACTCCGGTTTTGTTTTTAGATTTAACATAAGTTCGAATGTTAATCTCATCAAAATTCGATATCGGCGGAAAAGCTGGCAGGTATCTCGGTCTAATTTTTTCCATAGTAAAGGCCACAAGAGAAATCCATGGTGAACCTTCAAATAAATCAATTTCAAGTTCCTTCGGAACAAATTTCTGAAGTTCATTTAAATCTACCTTCCAATGCAAAAAAATAGTCTTATTCCACTCTTGGTAAAATTTCCATTTTTCGGAGGGTATTTGCCAAGGTCTATGATTTGTAGTTTGCAGTAGTTGTTGAATACTCATAGGTTGATGCTTATGAAGTAAACGAAGTTTATCTGTATTTATTCAACAATCCGAAGTCAAAAGGAGTCCATAAGCAAGATTTTAAACCACTTTCCTTAAATCCGGTATTTACCCAACTATTACACGTTGTAAAACAAGAATAACTACCTTTTGCTTTGTAGAAGTCATCATTTGCCGTATATCCTTTATTTGCTATGTTAATTTTTGAACCATCAGTTGAATGCTCAAAAGTATTAAGTAAGAACTGGTTTAACGCTCGCAACTCCACTTTACTAACCTTGATTGCTACCCAGTTAGGTCGCTTTTCTGTATACCTAGTAACATGCATTAGACTAGAACTGTCAAGAAATAAAGCACTAAATGCATTGCTAAAGGTTAAATCACCCCAAGTTGGTGTGTTGAGGTAGAAGTTTTCATCTCCCCAACCGAAAGAGAGGTAATCTTCATTGGGGTAATGCTTTAAGCCCTTTATTAATTGAAACGTAATCTCTTTTTTAGGAATTATAACATCTAAGTGAACTCCATTCGTATTCAAGTAAATAAGCTTTTCATCTTCAGAAGATTGATCTTTTCGATCAATGGTTATGGTTGAAAAAAGCAATGAAACTATCAAATAAGTTATAGGTATAAGTAAAACGTATATAAACCATTTAAGAATCTTTTTTACTAGTTTCATTCCGTATAATTTGAAATCGCTTATTGGTAAGCTCACATCTTATAAAATATTAATTTTTTACTTGATTCTCTAAAACTATTGATTCAATTAAGAGGTATGGTTATCTAGATTAATGGCATAAAAAAAGCCGCGTAAAATACGCGGCCTTTTAATCAACATCAATTTAACCAATCAAACCAATTATTTTCTAGGCTTCTTTTTACCTTCTTTGTTTTTGTTGCCCTTGTGTTTACCTTTCGAATGCTTCCCTTTTCGGTGTTGCATTTTTTTCCATTTTTCGAATTGCTCTTCGTTCAAAATGTTTTTAACCGCTTCTTTTTGAGCAATTTGATGATCAAGGCGTTCATTTGCTATTTCATAACGCTCATCAGCAGTAAGTTTTTTTGATTCACCACTTTCTTTAGCAGCCTTACGTTCTTCCATTTTGGTTTTACGCATTTTGGCTTCCTCAATAAAAAGCGCTTTCATCTGTGCTTGCTGCGCTTCATTTAGGTCTAAGGCTAAAGTTGCTTTTTTAGACTGTAATTCACCTATTTGTTCTGCACTTAAATCTTTCATGCCGGCACGGTCATGCCCTTCTCCTCTTTGTGCCATGACCCCTACGGTTGCCAAAAGCATACATCCTATAATTACTTTTTTCATTTTTTTGTTTTTAAATAAAATACTGAACAGTAACTGTTATTATGTTTGTTTACATAGCTATGACTACCAATCTTCAAAAGGGTTTAATGGTTAAAGTAGATTTGTGATTTTATTAACGAATTGAAAAGTGTGGTATACAAAAAAGGCACTGCCATTGCAGTGCCTTTTTCTGGTTTGTGGTAATTTGGTTTTTGGGGGATAAGTAGGTGAATTCGTGGTGAAAACATCTAGGTTATTGGGAATCCATAGTTGTCTTCTAATTTTTTTCGAATTAATTGATTACTTCTGATACTGATGCCTGTTCTAAAGTATTTTCAACTAATTTCTGTTCTTCATTTTGTTTAGCCTGGTCCATGTTATAATAACTGATTAAGGCAAGTACTAATGTTGCGAAATATAAAGAGCTTTTTAGTTTATGTGACATAATGATTCGGGTTTTAATTCTGATGTAAATGTAGTACTCAGATACTGACGAAAGAGGCCGTTGTTGCCAAATGACAATTTTGTGTTGTCAAAAAACCAATTACTGTAGTTAAGTGGTTTCTGTAATCGATGTTATTTTCCGTTCATCGAAACCGTCATGTTTTGGCGATTTAAGTGGCACAGGCAAAGATGATACTGCAAGTTCAAATTAGGGCATAAAAAAAGGCGTGAAATCAATCACGCCTTTAACATATGATATTTTAAAATTTAATTACGAATGATTTTATAAGTCGTCAAGTTATTTTGAGTGCCTACATTTAAGAGATATACCCCTTTTGATAAACCAGTCATTTTAATAATTACCTGGTTGTTTTCAACTTCATAGAGGGCTGACGATACTCGCGTGCCTCCCATGGCAAATAATGAAACAACTAGTTGAGTTTCTACTCCGCCCTCAAGTTCAATGGTCAATTCTTCACCTGATACCGGGTTAGGGTAGATGTAAACTTCAGGATTTAACGCAAACGTTTCTTCATAAGGTGAATGGCATTCACTATCTGTAGTAACTATAAGGGTATTAATCGCAGCCGTTAATGGCAATGACACTTCATTTGCGGTAACTACTTGCGTTTCATTGTTTAATGTTATGATATAACTATCGCTGCCGGTTAGTACCAAGTTAATGGAGTTGCTACTGGCTACTATTTCTGAGGTTACGGTGAATGCTGCTGATTCTTCTACAAGTACATCAATACAAGTTTCATAATCTGGTTCGCCATCTACCGTAATACATGCGGTATAGTTTCCTGCATCTAAATCATCAAAAGTCACTGTATTTGTAAAATCTTTAGAAACACCTGTTGACATTCCTGAGAGGGTAACTTGGTACCTGTGTTCTTGTGAGGCATCAATTTGAAGACTTCCTTTACCTTCTATACAAGATTGTATGTTGGTAAATGTATAGTTAGAATCGGGTAGGTCAAAAACAATTGCATCACAAACATCACCAATTCCGTCATTGTCACTGTCACCTTGATCTGTATTTGCAACTAAAGGACAATTATCAACTATATCTAAAATAGTATCGTTGTCATCATCAGTGTCACAAACATCACCAATACCATCATTATCATTATCTAATTGATCTGGATTTGGGGTGTTCGGGCAATTATCTTGCGCATTAGAGATACCATCACCATCGAGATCATCAACGGTAGTGTCACATACATCGCCGGTACCATCTCCATCACTATCTTCTTGATTCGGATTAGCAACCAACGGGCAGTTATCATTTTCATCTAATATACCATCTTCGTCATCATCTCTATCACATGTATCACCAAGGCCATCATTATCTGTATCGATTTGATCAATGTTGTACACTAATGGACAATTATCAAATTCATCTAAAATGGTATCGTTGTCATCATCAGGGTCGCAAACATCACCAATACCATCTTGATCATTATCTTCTTGGTTTGCATTTGCAGTAGTTGGACAATTATCTTCTAGGTTTGGAATGCCATCACCATCATCATCATTGATATCTTCACATACATCACCAATACCGTCGTTGTCGGTATCTAATTGATTAGCATTGGCTATTAGCGGACAGTTGTCATCAACATCTAAAACACCATCATTGTCATCGTCGTCGTCACACACATCACCAGTACCATCATTATCGGTGTCTAATTGATCTGGGTTTGGAGTTAACGGACAGTTGTCATCAACATCTAAAATACCATCATCATCGTCATCGTCATCGTTAACAGGTGTTCCTTCTATAACGAAATCATCGATTACAGCACCTTCTTCTGTGACGTATTCGTCGGTATGAAATACAAAACGAAAAACTATATTTTCCGCTTGGGTTAAATCAGTTTCTGAAGCTGCGTTTGCTGTAAAATCATAACTATACGCATTAAATTGGGTACTAGAACCTGTCCATTGTCCTCCAGGGCAATTTTGACAATCAGCCGCATTTGGAGTTCTATTACTATTATACCAATTTGGTTGGCTATTAGATGAGCCTAGTAAAGACCATGACTCACCATCATTTAAAGAATATTGAACATATAAAATATCATAATTTAATTCAATATCAAAAGCCATATTGAAGCTTAAAACTGGAGAAGTGATGCTTGAAAAATCGTAACAGTTAGATACTAAATAACTCACTTTAGCATCAAGGTAGTCACTGTCTAAAACCGTAGCGTAGGCATTTGAGCCCGTAGCGGCCGAATTTAGTGTAGAGCCATTAGGTGCACCTCTCTGCCAGACTGAAGAACCACCATCATTGTCATAATTGATTAAAACATCATCGGTAGTTTCAAACGAATTTATTTGTGCAGCAACACCTGAAATGTTTGCTTGAAAATTTTGAACTATAGTGTTATTATTTGGTAGATCATCATTAGCAATCTGTGCAATAATTTCAATACTGGTGTCACCAACATTGTTTAAGGTAATCGCATCAAGAGTGACTGTAATGGTTTGCTGTGGAGCAATTGAATTTGAAAAAGATTGTGTTTCTTGAGTGCCACCGTTCAAACGATATAAAATGTCAAATCCTGATATGGTATTTGTACCGTCGTTTATTAATTCGGCTGTTGGAGTAATGCTACCACAAGCAAAACTATTTTCCTCAGGTGTTATAGCTATTAATCTTAGATCATCTTCAGCTGTCTGTACGGTATATTGACCAGAGATCGAGTATTGACCTAATGAGCCATAATCTGAATAACCAGTATCTACGGAGCCGGTACCAGAACCTTGAATTTCTAAAAAGTAAAGTCCTTCGGTTAAATTGCTAGTAATAGTAGCACTCAAACCATTAGGATTGCTACTAGCGACTTCGACACCATTACCATCTAATAAACGCAATGCAATATCTAGGTTTGGGTGTACATCATGTGGGTTTACGCTAAATGAAGCAACACCTGTTTCAGCTAAAAATGAAAAAAGATCAATGTCATTACGTTCTCTAATAATACCCTTGTTGTCGGCAGGGCCTACGTTTCCTCCAGCATCTGCTACTATTGCGGTAGCGCCATTGGCATCATCGCCATGATCATCATCGGCGAATCCAAAATTGTTACTTGATCCTGCAATGATTTGAATATCATTTTGTGTGTTGGTTGCGTTGTTATATTCACCAACACTCCATTGCCCTATACTTTTATTAAGGCTGAACCCCATAATAGGTGCCCAATTACCATGACCTTCGTAGTATTCAGTACCTCCTTGGCCATCATGATCAAGGCCCATCGTGTGACCTACTTCATGCGAGGCCGTATCGCCAGCTTGTCTTCCGTTTCCAATGTTGTATACCCAACACGGGTCATCATTATTCCATGAAAAAGAATTTAGATATGCAACACCTCCAGACCCTGGCTGTGCATCATCTGTTGGTGTGAAGATAACCATCATTCGACGGTTTTTAGCTGTTGCTTCAAACACTGATCTATCGGTTACAACATTAATGTCAAACGGACTAAAATCTTCAGCAACAATTTCCCATGTTGTTGTAATTTGAGCATCTGAAAGTCCCGAAGGTTGTGCATCAATAGTGTCACCGTTGTTCCAGTTCGTCCCAGAAACTACTTCGCCATCAAAATCGAGATAAATTACAGCTGTAGCACTAGGGCGACTTTGTAAAGTAGTTGGAGGTAATGTACTAGTGATATTGTTATTGACCTTTTTTGAAGGAGCATTTGTTGCTGCCTTTTCGTAGGCAATACATAAGATTGCGTTAATATCAGTTTCTTTAGCATAAACCTTATTATTAGCAGTATAAATTTCATAAGCACGATTTTCATCACGCTCAATGATATGACCTTCTAATTGCTTGTTTACATATTTAAAACTGAATGAAGAACTGGCTTTTTGGTTTACAGATCCTATAAGGGTGAGGGTTTTGTCTGTTTGATTACTTACATTTAATTGTAGTTCAATAGTTTTTGAATTGGAAAGTTGAAGGGTTATGGGGGTACTATTTTTTCCAGCTTTTTTTGATTTTGAAAAGCCACTAACAAAACTTGAAGCATTTTCAGAAACTACAAAAGGATCAGCACTTGACTTTTGAGCGATAACTAGCGATACATTTGCTAAAAAAAAGGTATAAAGAAAAAATTGACGTAAAAAATTATACATAGCTTGGTAGGTTATCAAGCGAAAACGTTAAAAGACTATGTTTTATTGGATGTATTGTTTTTTTAATAAAATGATAAAAGCAAAAAGGGCTCGGATTGATCCGAGCCCTTTTTCGGGGGTATGTAGGTTAATTTGGGGTTATTTATTGAACGGTTTGTTCTGTGGTTGTTTTTTCTATACTATTTATTACAAGATCTGTGCTTTGTATAGCATCTGAATCTTTAACGGTATTTAGTGCTAATAATGCAATTACTAATGTTGCGAAATATAAAAGGCTTTTGGTTTTATGTGACATCATATTTGGGGGTTTTGATTCTGAGGCTAAATTACTTCACATGCTTATGCAAAAAAGCCCATTGTTGTGAAATGGGCTTTTTGTGATGTCAAATAAATCAATGCTGTTGAATAGCATTTTCAGTTATCGGAAGAATTAATCCGTTTGTCGATTGCCCCCAGAACAAGGCGTTTTTTTGTAAGATTATTTCGGATCTAAAACCATATCAATACGCTCTAAAGCATCTTGTAAATGATATTTACTCATATTATCAGATGTTCTACCTATTGAATTTTTAATTTCTCGCTTTAAGATGTTAAGCTCTGCTCGCGCAACTGAACGAATATCAGACTGACTGGCATTTACTACGGTAGATTTTTGATATCCTCCAAAATCAGGTTGTTTTTTTTGGTTTCCAGCAGACATTAAATAAGCCAATCGATCTATATGTGCTTTTTGAAGGTTTCTTCGGTAGGTATCTATAGCTTTACCCGATCGTAATTCAGACCAAAGTCCTTTTCGTAAATCACGCATCATATTTAATAAGGTATAAGCAGAATCACCATTTTTAGTTTCATTTTCAATAAGCCGTGCCAATTTCCCTAAACGTAACATATTGTTTAAAGTGCGTTCTTGCATTGATCGAATACGTTCTACTGAACCAGAGTATTCAATTTTTGAAAACAAATCATTATCTAACATCCAATTTGGAGTTTTAAAAAGCTGGTCTTGTAAAAACTGCATACAATTTTCTTGGTGTGTTTTTGAAACGTAAGTGTAGACAGCTCCTTCTTGATCATAAGTTTTATGGTGTTCGTAGACGCCACCAATATTATTAGAAACGTGACCCATATACCTATTATATTGTGAAAGTACTTGACCATATAAGGTTTTAAGATCATCATAGTCTTTACCGTCTTCAGCCGTCCATTCTTCCAGTTTAGGAACGATTCGTTTTAGATTTTCTATGCCGTAGGTACTTGCCTTAATAGCATCATCACCTAAATCTTCTGTTTGCGAACTTGGGTCAACAATGTCGCCAACTTGTTGATGCCCAAACCGGTACATTGGGTCATCGGCATGCTTTAGAATCCAAGAGTCAAGTGTTGTTTTTTCTTCCTCAGCACTTTTACCTAAAATAGGCTTATAGCCCCATCGAATTGCGTGTTTGTCATAAACTCCAATATCTGGCATCATAGCAACACCTTCATCACCAGGTTGGGCTATATAATTGAAACGAGCATAATCCATAATAGAAGGAGCAGTTCCATACTTTTTTGTAAATGACGCTGAACGTAGTGAGTCAACAGGGTACGCAACACTACTTCCCATATTATGAGGAAGCCCAAGTGTATGCCCTACTTCGTGAGAAGATACAAAACGAATTAATCGTCCCATTACTTCTTCCTTAAAAGCTACTCCACGAGCATCAGGATTGATTGCAGCAGTTTGAACAAAGTACCAATTACGTAATAAGGTCATTACATTATGATACCAATTAATATCAGATTCTAAAATTTCTCCACTTCGCGGATCACTAACATGAGGTCCGTTTGCATTAGGAATAGGAGAAGCTAGATAGCGCACTACAGAATATCGCACATCTTCAGGAGACCATTCAGGGTCTTCCTCTTTCGTTGGAGGATCTTTCGCTATTATAGCATTTTTGAATCCGGCGGCTTCAAATGCAACTTGCCAATCTTCAATTCCTTTTTTAATAAAAGGTACCCATTCTTTTGGGGTGGCTCGATCTACGTAATAAACAATTGGTTTTATTGGCTCAACCAATTCACCAGCTTCATATTTGGCTTTGTCTTCTTCTTTAACCTCAAGTCTCCACCGATCTAAAAATGTAACGACCTTGCTCTCTTGGGCAGCTAAACCATAATCAACTTGACCACGAGCAAACCAACCTACTCGACGATCAAAGTAGCGTCTCTTCATAGGCTCTTTCGGAAGTAAAATCATAGAATTATTAATCTCAATAGAGATAGAGCCTAAAGAACCATTAGAGGGTGGTTCTTTGGCAAAGTAAGTTTTTACATGCCTTGCCTCAATATTCAATGGATAGCTACGGAGCGAATCTATATAACTTCTACTTTCGTCTAAGCGACTTACCTTATATCTTTTACGATAAAAATCTGGCATTCCAAGAGCATTGACATCTTTTGTGAAGAAGTCATTTACCTCAATTACAGTTGCTGGTTTTAAAGTGTCTTTATTGATAGCCTTAATATCAAACGCCTGTAAAACGGGTTCGAAATTAGAGTTTAATACCGCTTCATGAACCGGCAATGAATCAGCTGCAACTACACTGTAAGAAACTACACGTAACAGTACCTTTTTACCTTTCTTTTCCCAGCGCAGTACTTGTGTATTTATTTTTCCACCCCCAAAACCAATGCCAGTAGCAGTTTTAGCAATACGCGTAACCATTAACATTTCTTTATTGAATAAAGAATCAGGTATTTCATAGTAGTGCTTGTCTTCAACTACATGAACATCAAATAAACCTTTGTCAGTTTTAGCATTTTTGGTAATCACCTTATTATAAGGTTGAATTTTAGATTTTTTTGCTTTATCCTCGACTTGAGCGGTTTTATTATTTTTCTTTTTGAAGATCTGAGCTTCTATAGTGCTAGTGCTCAAAATGAAGAGTGCGACACATATTTTCGCCAATGTGGAATTAGTCATAAAAAAGTTGGTTTGAATTTTTCGAATTTTATAAAGAACTGAAAAATAAATGGCACCTTTTGTTAATGAAATCATAAGCTAAGCAATGCATATTCAATTTTTAACATTACTAGATGTAACAATTTATTTTTTTTAGCGTCTTTTAAATAGAGATCTCATTATCTCTTTTCCGCATCAGTCGGAATTCGAATTAGTTAATGATAAAGCTGTTTGCATTGCAAATGGCTTTATTTTTTTAATTTATAATTAGGAAAAAAATCGATAAACGGTTGATAGTGAAATAATTAATTAAAAAATCTCAATTTTTTTGTAATAAAAATTCACTAGTTTCTCTACCATAGTTTTAATGTTGTAAGTGTTAAAATATCAACTTGATAATGAAATAGGCCCTATTTTGAGAATGTGATATTATGGGCTATTTTTCAAATGTTAACGAATTGCAAGGACAACAATATTGTTCGTCTAAGGCGTTATTATATCTCATACAATAACTATGAAAGTTATGAAGAAAAAGACATTAATTCTAAGTTTAGCATCAGGTTTATTTCTAGCGAATGCAGCATTCGCTAACGGAACCGAAGAAAAAGGAAAGCCATTTGATATCAGTACTATTGAGTACATTGAAGATGAGGTAACAATAGATTTAGGTTTTGATACTTCAGAGTATTTACCTGAAGGTTTTGACCCATATAAGATGTATGTCAATTTAAATGCAATCGAATTTATCGAGGAAGAAGTGGCCTTACAATATGTAAAAGCGAACCTACCGGAAGGTTTTGATGCCTATGCAGCACCAACTGATGTGCAAAGCATTAATTATATAGATGTAAACGATACGTTGAATGTAGATTTTGATACTACAGCACATTTACCTGAAGGGTTCAATGCGTTTTCAAAATAAGACAACAACAAAATAAATTATAAAAGAAAAAGACCTTCGCAATGCGAAGGTCTTTTTCTTTTAAATAGATGTTTTTAACTCATTGTGATTTTTATAAATTAATGTGCACCATTTAAATAACCATGTATTTGATACACAAATAAAGCGACACCTGCTATTATGAGATAAAAATTGGCTGCCTTGTAAAAGCTATCGTAGCTTTTCTTTGATTTCCATTTGGTGATAAGGAAAACAATCGGAATTAATGCGGCAATTTGACCGAGTTCAACACCGATATTAAAGCTTACAATTTTTGTCAAAAACTGCGAATTGCCAATGTCAAAAGACTGCAATCGCGTTGATAATCCAAATCCGTGTATTAAACCGAAAAGAAATACCATAAATAAAAGGTTGGGTGATTTTAATTTTAAATACTTCTCAAAGCCACCTAAATTTTCAAAACCTTTATAGAGTACACTTAAGGCGATTACTGCATCAATAAGGTGTTCGTCTGCTTTGATTCCTAAATAGGTTGCACCAATTAAGGTGATACTATGACCGAGGGTGAATACGGTAATAAAACGAACAATATCTTTAAATCCATTTAAATAAAAAATAACTCCAACTAAAAAAAGCAAATGGTCATAACCAGTGACCATATGTTTGGCTCCAACATAGATATAAGATAACAATCCTCCTGTATTCAATATTTCTTGATCAGCAGAACTGACTCCGTGCGCTAAAAGCATAAACGGAGCGAGAAAAAATATGCCAAAGACTACAAGTTTACATTTTACCCCTCTCATTATTTCTTTTTATTGAACCATAAGAACAAGATGCTTACTAATAAAAGACTACCAAGCCAATATAAGTAAGATGGTATACCACCTTCAGAGGCTTCATGGGTATGTGTGTCTGCACCATGACTATGAGTTACTTCAAAGGTTAGCGTAGACCAGTTTGATTCATGAGTCATACCTTCTTCTTCACTAGGCACTAAATGTATGGTTTGTACGTACCAAATTCCGTCTGCTGTGAGTTGGGCCGTTGCTATACCATTGGCATCGGTGCGAAGCTGTTGTCCTGAAGTATGCGAATGGCTTTCAGAGTCTTCACTATGACGATGTTCTTTTTCTGGTTCTTTTTCATGGCTATGGGTAGAACCATCATGCGTATGCTCGCTAGAAGTAGAAGGTTTATTATCATGGCTGTGGTGGTCAGTTGCTGCAGTATCGTCATGAGAATGAGCGTTTGAACTTCCTTTAAAATCTGCATAAACCAATTGGTTGACTAGGGGACTGCCATTCAAGAGTAATTTAAATTTAAATGAATCGCCAGTGTTAAGCTCATAAGGATTATTTAGAGGGATGAACTCGATCGGATATCCTAAAGGAGTTTGCCAATCATTTGTTTTCTTTTCTCCTACTTGAAAAATAGTTTTCACATGTTTGCTATACTTTTCAACTGCAGCAGAATCTAAGGCACTATTTTTTTTACGCCATTCGAGCATATCATATATACCTTCATGTTCGAGGTAGGTGTTGAACGCTTCTGCGGTCATTTCAATTGATCTTGGCGCAGTAGAAATAGCAGCGACCCAAGTACCTTCTTCACCGGTTTCAAAGTTTAGCAGGGTAATGCTGTCTTTTTCTGACCATTGTGAGTTCGTTACTTTAATTCGCTCACCATTGCCGATTAAACTGGCGTCAAGCATTCGATCTCTATCAATGACATTTTCACTTTTATTAAAGGTTCCGTTGTACAATTGAATGGTCGCAGAAGTGTTAGGTTTTAGAAAATAGGAGTCCAACTTTAAAAACATTGTATGACTGCTAAACACAATAATTGCCATTACAGCAAGTAATAATCTTTTCATTAGAGGATTTTTTAAATTATAGTAAACCAAAAGTGAATTAAATCACCGATTCGGATAAATCTAATAAAAATAGAACAAATCAAATGATGCTAACTAAGTATGAAAATTAAAAACAATAAGAAGCGCATATCAATTACGGTTTTAAGAGATGTTTAAAACCAAAAATGTATTTATATTTTTTTAAAAAAGTATCGGAATCACAAACTGAAAGAATACGATTAATAAGACTACCGCAATTAAGTTTAAGATGACCCCAACCCGAGCCATTTCATGAACTTTGACATACCCGCTAGCAAATACAATTGCGTTTGGTGGTGTCGCCATAGGAAGCATAAAAGCACAACTGCTGGCAATGGTAACCGGAATTAGTAAATGCAATACTGGTATTTCTAGTCCGATAGCGATGCCAGCCACCACTGGTGCCAAAACAGCAACCAAGGCAACATTACTCATAATTTCTGTCATAAAGAGCATTAGAAATATGAGTAAACTTGCCATCAACAAAATTGAAATATCACTGCTTGCAATAGTATTTGCTACTAAATCAACAATGCCGCTAACTGACATGCCTTTTGCTAAGGCCAAGCCTCCTCCAAATAATATTAAGATGCCCCAAGCAAGTTTTGAAGTGTCTTTCCATTCAATAATAAAGTCACCTTTTTTAATATTAAACGGTATCGCAAACAATGACACGGCAGCCAAAATACTAATGATAGTATCATTCAGTTTTAAATTTGGAAATATATCATTGATCAAGGCTCTAAAAATCCATAAGGCAACGGTAACTGCGAAAATAACCAGAACCATTTTTTCTTTGCCTGACATTTTTCCAAGTTTTTGAAGTTCATCATTAATAACTTCTCTAGAGGCGTCGAATTTTAATTGTCTATTCGGAAACATCCATTTGGTAAGTACTAAATAACTTATTGAAATCATAATAAATGAAAAGGGCACTCCGAGTAACATCCATTTAAAAAAAGAAATTTCAATTTGATACTCATTTTCTAACAAACCAACCATTACCATATTAGGCGGGGTGCCAATTACCGTAGCAACACCACCAGCATTCGCCGAAAAAGCAATACCGAGCATAACGCTCAAGGCAAAATTTTGATCACTTTTGGTAAAACCATCACCATCTTTTACAAGTAAGTGTATTACTGACATGGCAATGGGCAACATTACAACGGTAGTCGCGGTATTACTAATCCACATACTTAATGCAGCAGTAGCGATCATAAATCCAAGAACTACTTTATTAGGAGTGGTACCCGTTAATTTAATTATGTTTAATGCAATACGCCGGTGTAGGTTTACCTTTTCTAATGCAAGTGCCATTACAAATCCTCCGAAAAAGAGAAAAACAATTGGACTGCCGTAACTAGCCCCTACATCAGCAATAGGCATTATTTTTAGCAAAGGGAATAGAATCAATGGTAGAAGTGCAGATACAGATATAGACACTGCTTCGGTAATCCACCAAATGATCATCCATAGGGCAATAGCAATAACACCATCACCTTTTTCTGAAACCAATTCAAACGGAAGGTTGTTAAAAATTAGAAATAAGATAGGCCCAACAAAGAGCCCCAATTTTTTGCTGATATGCATGCAGTTGTATTGGTGGCTCTAAGCTATGTTTTTTACATCAAATTCGGAAATACGATGTATTCTTAAAATTTGAGTAATTGTTACGAATTCAATTGAACAAAAAGTCCCTCTTCTGTTTTATTAACTTTAGTTAGGCCGTGCTTGGCCAACCCTTTCATAGATTTGTCCCATTTTTTGCCGCTTAAAGCCACTTGCGTTTTAAGCGCACTTAATTCCATTGAGCCGTTTGACTTTAAAATATTAAGTATGGCTTTTTCTTCATCAGTCAATTCAACAGCTTTTTTTTCAGGTCTCATTTGTGGAAAGAAAAGCACCTCTTGTATTGATGAATTATTGGTTAGTAACATCACCAAACGATCAATACCTATACCAATTCCAGAAGTTGGCGGCATACCATATTCTAGTGCTCTTAAAAAGTCTTGATCAATAAACATGGCTTCGTCATCTCCTTTTTCAGAAAGTTTTAATTGTTCTTCAAAACGTTCTCTTTGATCAATAGGATCGTTTAACTCAGAATAGCAATTTGCTAACTCTTTACCATTTACCATTAACTCGAAACGTTCCGTTAAAGCAGGGTTATCACGATGCTCTTTGGTTAACGGACTCATTTCTTTAGGGTAGTCGGTGATGAAGGTAGGTTGAATGTAAAAGTGCTCACATTTTTCACCAAAGATCTCATCAATTAGTTTGCCAATACCCATGGTTTCATCAACTTCAAGACCTAAATCTTTGGCGGTTTTACGAAGCTCATCTTCTTTCATGCCAGCAACATCAACTCCTGTATGTATTTTGATGGCTTCCAAAATAGGAACTCTCGCATATGGTGCTTTAAATTCTATTTCGTTTTCTCCAACGGTTACTTTTGAAGTGCCATTGGCATCAATTGCTACTTTTTCAAGTAGTTTTTCGGTGGTATCCATCATCCAGTTGTAGTCTTTATACGCTACATATAGTTCCATCACGGTAAACTCAGGGTTATGGGTACGATCCATACCTTCATTTCTAAAATCTTTAGAAAATTCATACACGCCGTCAAAACCACCAACAATCAACCTTTTTAAATATAATTCGTTTGCGATTCTTAAATATAAAGGTATGTTTAGGGCATTGTGATGGGTTAAGAAAGGCCGTGCAGCAGCGCCACCAGGTATCGGTTGAAGAATAGGAGTTTCAACTTCTAAATATCCTTTTTCATTATAAAATTGACGAATACTGTTCGTAATCTTTGTTCTCTTAACAAAGGTTTCTTTTACTTTCGGGTTAACAACCAAATCAACATAACGCTGTCTGTAGCGCATTTCTGGGTCATTAAACTCATCAAATACATTGCCTTCTGCATCTTTTTTTGGTAAAGGTAGTGGTCTTAAAGTTTTACATAGTAACGTAAAGTTTTTGACTTTTACCGTTTTTTCACCGACTTGTGTGGTAAATAATTCACCCTCGATACCGATGATGTCACCAATATCTAAGAGTTTTTTATATACATCATTATAAAGTGTTTTGTCTTCGCCTGTACAAATTTCATCGCGATTAAAATAAACCTGTACTCGACCGGCACTGTCTTGCAGTTCTGCAAATGACGCTTTACCCTGAATTCGTCTTGACATTAATCTACCCGAAATCACTACTTTTTTACCCTCAGAATAATCTTGTTTGATACCCTCTGAAGTGGTGTCTACAGGATATAAAGCTGCAGGATAAGGGTCAATGCCCATTTCGCGTAATTTGGTCAATTTCTCTCTTCTGATGATTTCTTGTTCCGACAATTGCATTTGTGCTGTTTTAAGGCTGCAAATATAGGGTATCAGCATGATTTTTTAAAGACTATTGAATTAAAGTAACGCAATGAAATGATCTGATCTGAATTTAGCGTATTAACTGTTGAACAATGATCATAAAAACCCCTCTTTTAGTCAAAATGTAATGATTGGGCATAATTTGGTGTGTATTTTGACCCGGTAACAATGGCAGAAATATCTAGTTCAAGTGTGCTTACTGGGTGCTCTATAATACGATTTGTTTCTTTACCACCCTTATAAAAAATTATAGTAGGAACTCGAACAATATTTAAGCCCCATTCTTCGCCGGTTGGACTCTTTTTATAATTATCCTTTCTTCGATCTACCGCGATTATTTTTAAATTTTTCATCGGAAAGTTTACCGTTTCTAGAATTTTTATAAACCGTGGAATCTCTCTCTTACTATCACCGCACCAGGTACCCATAAATACCAGTATTTTGAAAGTCGCTAATTCATTTTTTATCGCCGAAATCGTTTTTTTGTCGACTTCATAACTACGATAATTAGTACCGTACCAAGAGGCGTAAGATTTTGCCTTTAGATCTTCGACATCAATTTTACCAATTAGAAAAGGTTGTTGATTGTTCGTTAAAACTTCTTGATTAAATTTTTGTGCTGTTAATAATTGGGTGAGCATGAATGTTAGAAAAAAAAATGTGAATCGAATCATATTTTCAGTTTTAGATTAAAACCGAAAATTGCCTAAATCAAACAAAATCACATAGTTTAGATGGATGGAAATTGAGACTAGACCCTAGGTGGAAATAAATATATCAGTAAAAAAAAGCCAAATCAAATTCTACTTTTTTTTGGTTAATTCATTAGCTTTTTAATTTCGTCTCGGCTGCCTACGTTAAGTTTTTTGTAAAGGTTATTGATGTGAGTTTTAACCGTACTTAAACTAATAAACAAATCTGAAGCTATTTCTTTGTTGGTCTTGTTTTTTAAAATCTCTGTTACTATTTTTTGCTCTTGGGTTGTCAATTTACGCCATGCACTGTGCTTTTTTCTTTTTTGTGAATTTTTATGACGTACTAAAAAGTAAATGTTAATGAGTACAGAAATACCAGCTATTAAAGGCCAGATGTATTTCGACCATGTACTGTTAGAGTTTTGATTTTCTGAAAATCTCTTGTCCGTTTCGATCTCATTTCCATAAAATGTAGCATACGTTGTTTTTGAATAAGAATCGTCAAGTCGTTTCTTAAGATCAGAATAATAAGAGTTTGTTTGTAAATCTTTTAAATAATGGCCATAAGTTTCATTGCGCTTGTCAGATAAAAAATCATAAATGTATAACTCTGCCAAAGGTTCGTTAAGACTACTGCCAAAGCTTTGGAGTTTCGAAAACCACTTTTTTGAATTTAATTTACGATTTGCTTCACTAGGGTAATCATAAAAGTCAAGGGCCATTTCTTCTTTTAGTGCATCAATTTGAAGAATAGCATTTGAAGAAACATTGGTAGAAGTTATTTCACATAAAATCTCATCAGCAAATGAAGTTGGAAATGAAACAGTATCGGTATTATTCGCTATAAATAGAATGCTTTTAGCGTATTCGCATTGACCAAAAAAATGATCTGAGATATTACCTTGATTAGAACAGCCATCAATGTGAATGCGATACAAACGATTATCTTTTGATAAATTGTCTCCTTGAAAACTGAAGAAACCTAATGAATCAATTTGAGTTTTTTTTATTATTTGCTCGAAATATGGTCTCGATAGTTTGCGGTAATCTTCTATAATCGAGAGGTACACCGTTTCTCCGGCCACATTTTCTGCAATCTGACCACTAAAATTATACTGAGCAAAACCTTGACAGTAAAAACCTAAAAAAGTGAATAGGAGAATTTTTTGAATCATAAAATTGACTTACTTGCCTCTAAAGTAACAGATTTTGTAACAAAAGAAGAACAATGTAGACTGATATAGTACATCAATCAAAAATCCAAATCAAATGAGTTTTTTAAGAGTTTTATTAGCCATAATATTTCCGCCCCTATCAGTTATAGGAAAAGGATGTGGGTCATTTCTAATTGTTTTATTGCTCACCTTCTGTGGGTGGGTACCTGGTGTAATAGCTGCTTTAGTGATTTTGAATAATCCGAATTAGTTTTATACGATTCAAATTGTATTTTCGTTGGTATTAATTCAAAACCATACCATGAAAAAATATTTTAAATCTTTAGTAGTTGGCATATTCGCTTCCTTTTTAATTGTCGCTTGTAATTTTACAGAAGAAATGACGATAGAACCAGACGGTTCTGGTCGTATGTCAATTAATTTTGACGGTTCCGCTTTAATGGAAATGGCGGGCGATAAAATTGCTGAGAATGGTGAGGTGAAAAAAATGGATTCCATTATTGATTTTGCACAATTTTTAGAGGAGAAAAAAGATAGCATAGCTAAACTATCTCCCGAAAAACAAGAACGAATTAAACAATTGGAGAATTTTAAGATGAAAATAGCCATGGACTCTGAGGCCAAAAAAATGGACTTTGCCATGTTTACTGAATTCAAAAATGTTAACGAATTGGGTGATATGATGTCTAATTTTCAAGAAGCAAGTGCCGTACAAAAGCCAGGTGGAGGCATGGCCCCAGATAAATCTCCCATGGGAAAAGGTACTCAAGGTACTGATGTTTCTTATAGTCTGGTAGGAAATAGTTTTAAAAGAATAACCACCATTGTCGACCAAGAATTGTTTGAACAAAGTGTAGATAGTTTAGAGCAAGTACAAATGTTTTTAGGAGAATCTACATATACCCTGAATTATCATTTTCCAAGAAAAATTAAATCAACATCAGCAAAAGAGGCTTTATTTAGTCAAGATGGTAAAAGTTTAACCCTAGAAGTTAGCTTTATGGACCTTATGGCAAACCCTAAAGTATTAGATGTTGAAGTAGAATTGGAAAAATAAGATTTAAACCAAGGCTTTGTATCTTTGTAGCAATGAATAAAAAGGTACGTTTACAAGATTTAGGTCTTAAAGATTATAAAGAAACTTGGGATTACCAAGAGGAGCTTTTTCAACAGACTTTAGACTTAAAAATCAGAAATAAAAGAGAAGCAGCAAATTTCGAAACGCCTAATCATTTTTTATTTGTTGAGCATCCGCATGTTTTTACCCTGGGTAAAAGTGGTGATTTTTCGAACCTTTTGATCGATGAAAAACAACTGGAAGAAAAAGGCGCTAAATTTTACAAAATAAATAGGGGAGGTGATATCACCTATCATGGCCCCGGGCAAATAGTAGGCTATCCTATTTTAGATCTTGACAATTTCTTTACTGATATTCATAAATATTTAAGATTTCTTGAAGAAATGGTTATTCTTACTTTAGAAGAGTATGGCCTAAAAGCTCAACGATCAAAGGGAGAAACAGGGGTTTGGTTAGATGTTGGTACTCCATTCGCTAGAAAGATTTGCGCTATGGGCGTGAGAGCATCGCGTTGGGTCACTATGCATGGTTTTGCTTTAAATGTTAATGCAGATTTAGGATACTTTGATTTAATGATTCCTTGCGGAATAAAAGACAAAGCGGTTACATCGTTAAATGTTGAATTAGGCAAAAAAGAAGTAGACTTAGCAGAAGTAAAAGATAAATTATTAAAGCATTTTGAAATACTTTTTGAGGCAGAATTTTTAACTAAAAAAACCTCAATATAAATTGAGGTTTTTAAATTTTTAATTACTTATTTAACGCAGTTATCTCAGACATTATTAGCTAGTTTAGCGAAAACCTTTCACTACAAATACTTTCTGAAATTGAGAACGGTATACTACTATATCAGTGTTTCTTAATTTAATTATTAGAGTTTTCGCTTTGGGTTTTTTCAATGGCCTTCTCTAGCATTTTTTGAGTCATTAATTGTAAAGAATCTTTTTTGGTGGGGTCAAGGCTTAAGTCATAGACCTTATATTGTTCTATTAAAAGGTCTTTTTGTTCTTGTGAAAGATTCATGTTTTTGATATAATCAAGATAGTTTTCTGCATCTCCTACAGGATTATCATCTCCTGCTCCAGCCATTTTAAAAATGTCACCATACATTTTTGTTTGTTCATCTAACAGGTTTTTTCCTTTATCAGCTGTTACATTTTTTGTTTCAACTTCTGGTTGGGGTTCCTTTTTTTTAACTGTTGTTTGACCAAGGCAACTTGATAGACAACCAATCATCGCTATAAGGCAAACTGTATTTATTTTTTTCATGATTGTAATTTTAGGTTTATACACTTTAATAGTATGTACCATGAAATGGTTAACATTTGTTTCTTAATTTGTGACTAACATTTTAGAACAGCTACCTGAAGGCCTAATTTATCGGTGCTTTTGCAACTAAAATAACTTCACTCCTTATTAAAATTATTACATTCGTTCATCATGTTGTTAACCTTTGAAGTATTCTGCCATTAAAGTGAAAGAAAGGAAATTACATATTACTCTAGAAGATCTTAAAACAGGATCAGATACGGTTCTAAAACAGGTGTATAACGATAATCGGGCTAAGTTTTTAAATTTTGCGCGAAGGTATTCCTTGTCAGAAGAAGAGAACATTGATGTTTATCAAGATGCCTATATTATTTTTTATGAAAATATCATGAACGGAAAGGTGGAAGGTTTTACCAGTAGTATTTCGACATATTTATTCGGTATTGGTAAACATTTGATTTTTGATCGGATTAAGAAAAATAAAAGGTTGTTACATTCTGAATTCGAATTGACGATGATTGGTGAGGAAGATCAAATTATAAACTCGCTTGAAATTGAGGAGGAAGCGTTGACGTCTGAACAAGAATTGTTAAAGCATTATTTTGAAACACTAGGAAAAAAATGCCAAGATTTGTTGACCTATTTTTATTATCGTGGTTATACGATACAAGAAATTATGATTGCAGAAAACTATAACAGCGAAAATGTAGTTAAGGCTGCAAAATCAAGATGTATGAAAACCCTAAGAGAACGAATTCAAGCAAAAGACGATTAAGATGGACAAGCAAGGTCTACTTTATAAGTATTTTTCAAATCAATTAAGCGATAAAGATCGACTTCATTTTGAAGAGTTACTGCTTACTGATTCTGAATTTAGAGCTGCTTTCGATTATGAAAAAGGATTGAAATTAGCAATAAAGAAAAGTCAAAGCGAGAAGTTAAAATCTAAATTAGCTTCATTTGAAAAAGAGATTCAATCTAAGAAGATTACAAGACATCGAAAAAGCAAAGTTTATTCATGGTCTATTGCCGCTTCAATTGCAATTTTAATAGGTGTAAGTTGGTTCGGGTATAACACTTTTTCGAATCCTAATTACAATGAACTTTTTGATACTAATTATGAGCCTTACCCAAATACCGTACATCTTATTACCAGAGGGGAAGCTCATTTGTCGGAAGAGAAAAAAGCGTTTATAGCTTATGAATCAGGACATTATAAAGAGGCTGTTAGCTTGTTTAGCACATTAGACCAAAATTTAAATTACCTTGATCTTTATATGGGAATATCTTATTTAAATATAGATGATACTGAAAAAGCGATAGAATTGTTTCGAAAGGCTGAGACTAAAGATCATGAATTTAAAGAAGCGGCGAATTGGTATTTAGCATTGGCATATTTAAAGAATAACGACGAGCAGCGTGCAAAAACTGTTTTAGAAAAACAGATTCTCAAGTATGAGTTTAAGAAGATAGAGGCTTCTGAATTATTGATGTTGCTTCAGTGATTTTTTTCGCCTACCGAAAAGAAAAAGAATACTGATAAAAACAATTGCAGCAATTCCGTAAAAAATGTGATTCCAATTAATGGTGGGGGCCACTGGTGCGGTATTTCCTGAAAGTACAAAACCTGACCAATAGTAGGGGTGCGCCAGAGCATTCTTTCTATTGGTGTTGAGAAAATTCAGTTTCGCTTTTTGTAGGGCTATATCTTTATCATTTCCTTCTGATAAATTAGAATAAAAATTACTCATAATGGTAGTGGCAGAAGCATCATTTACTTTCCAAAGAGTACTTGCTATACTTGAGGCTCCGCTATAAAAAAATCCTCGAGCTAAACTGAGAAAACCTTCACCGCGTTTTAATTCACCTAAACCAGTTTCACAAGCGCTTAGGGTAACAAGGTTGGCGTCTATTTGCATATTATAAAGGTCACTAACATACAGTAAACCTTCTTGTTCATTTAAATTTGAGAATGCTAAATACGAGTACTCTGGGTCATTGTCATTAAAAACAGCATGAGTTGCTAAATGAAGTATATTATAGTTAGCATATTCGCTGGTAAAGTTTTGAAGTGATGCGTTTTTGCCTGTAAAAGAGGTACCCTTAAAGGAGGTTAGAATTTGATCAACTTCTCGTTTGTTATGAGGTAGGGGTAGCAGAGCGTCTCTATTAGGATCTATTTCAACCTGTTGCCCAGAAAATGCTGGTGCGAATGCTAGAAGATTGCCACTGGTAGAAGATCTTTTGGCAAGTTGAGCAAATAAAGTAGCTGAATTTTCATAACTAACAGCATATTGTTCAACCAGGTATGAAATGCCATTTTTGTTGGTATTTAATGCGCCAAAAGGAATATAATTTAAAAGTCCATCTGAAATGAAAATTAGTTTTTGAGTTGCTTCTGTGGTTTTAAGAGGAGCAACCAAAGTATTATAAAGTTCATAAGAAGAATTCGCAAACAAGGTTAAATCTGACTTCGAATTTACTAATTGTTGTTGAACATTTTCGATGTTAGTTTTTAACTTAGGTGTAAGTGAAATCTGTTTGATTTGTTTTGAATTAGGGGTGATAGCTATAGTATAAATAGCATCATTGCCATAGAAATAAGAGATCAGTTTTTCATCTTTTTGTAATAACTGTTGAGTTTCTGAAAGTGTTAGCGTTTGTGTATTGTATTTGAGATTGTAATAGTCTTGGTGCTCATTCTCTATAGTAGTTATGAGCTTTTGAAGATCTTGTTGTAGCGCAAATAATTTGTTCTCGTTTTCTTTTACCGAATTCGTTGCACGATTCAGTTCTTTCTGAATAAAATTAATTTCTGTTCGCAGTTGATTTTCTTGGTCTAAAATACTTTGAGGTATGGCTGCAAATTGATTTGCCTTTGCACCAAGCAAAGCTTCAAGCAATAAAACTGATTTACTTTTTTCTGAATAGTCGAAAGCCCGATCAATATATTTATCATTTGAAGTGGTTTGATACATTTTATAGGAAGCCTTTAAGCCAGCTTCAAACATCGGAAAAGCATCTTCAATCAGTACTATTTTATCTGCCTCACTTTTAAAAGTGGGTTTGATACTATTTAATGTTTCAATGGCGTTATCAACAGAATGTAGTGAAGCTAGATACGCTTCATTACCGGTAATACTGTTTTGTGCATTGGCTTTATTTTTTAGAATTTTCAAGAGTAAAGATTTGTTTCCGTAAGGATTGGCAACTTCTTTAATTGCATGATCAAAGCTTTTTATAGCTTCGTTATAGTTTTTATATTTATGATGCAATAAACCTATTTCTAAGTGCATACTTGCGACCTCTTCATGAGCAATACCTGTCCACCTTTGTTTTAAAATCTTAAGAGATTTATTTAGTTCTAAAAGTGCCAAGTCATATTGGTTTGAACTTTCGTAAATCTTTCCTTTTGCTTTATAATATCTGTCTTGAAAAACATGATCTTTTGGTAAGTGTTTATTGATAAGCTCGAGGTAATGGTTAGCACTATCAATTTGTTTAAGTTTCAGATAATTTTGCACAATATTTTGACCCGCAGAAACGAAACTTTTGGCGTATTCACTGGTTTTGGGGTAGTAGTTCCACACTTTAAGAAAATAGTCGGTAGAGGTTTTGTAATCTCCTTTGTTTTTATATGAATCGGCTAAAAGGTTATAGTTGTCAATCAAAAATTCAGTTTCTCCATTACCTTCGGCAATAATTGAGCGTATGATGTTGTTGTAATGCTGTTCAGCAAAATCATGCTTACCTTCATCGGCATACATTTTAGCGATATAGGTATATGCGTTTGATTTTAAAACGTTTTGACCTTCAATAAATAATGTGTCTGTTAGATTTTTAACCCGTTCAATTACTTTTTGAAAATTTGTTCTAGAGGCTCTGAAATTTCCGATATAGTACTCGTATGTGGCTTGGTCAAAAAGCATAGAGTTTTTATAGAATAGATTTTCTCTAGATCGTGAGGCATATGTGGGGTTAGTATGTAATAGCGAATCTAATTGTTGTAAATTTTCATGCAAGGTTTTTAAATCGAAATAATAGGTAGCCATTCTATTGATATCTATGGTAGTGGAGGCTACAGTGCCAGCATCATTTTCTCTATCGGCTAAGCTGATAATTTCTCGTAAGTAATAATAGGTTGAATCTTTGTTTTGATATAAGTGCTGGTATAAAGTTTCGGTCAAATCTTGTAAGGCTTCTGCATAGGGGGCAGAAGTACTTTGAGCGTTTGAGATACCTGAATTAAAAATAAGAATAATGCCAATATAAATAATACAAGTGGCTCTCTTTTTAAGAGAGCCACTTGTATTTAAAATAAGTTTATGAATACAATACCTATTTTTTGACAAATCCTTCAATTTTATAAGTAATAGTTTCTCCTAAAAGGTTTTTTCGTTCAACTAGTACGATCAGTTCACCAGAAAACTTTTCAATATTTGAAATGTTTTGAACAGATACAATATCTTTTAATTTAGAATTTTCGAATGGTTTTAGTTGGTCGTTTTTGTTAATTGGGTTAGAATTTTTGTCGTATAGTTGAACATACGCCTCAGCAGATTTTTGCGAAAGTACCTGATTATATGGAAAAGGCACATCATCGCATCGACCTCTAGGACATGGTGGAAACGGAGGAATGATGATGCCTACAAGTTCGTTAACATCAATAATGTTAGCAAATTCGGCTTCATTTTGTTCTAGTTTAAATACTGTTTCTTCAAGTTCTTTTTTAGTGTTATTATCTTCTTGATTATTCTTTAAAATAGTATTTAATTCATCTCTACGCAATTCTAGGTTTTCGCGCTCAGCCTTAAGGTGAATAGCATATAGAAATCCTTCGTAGGTAGAAATTTCTGATTTTTGGTCAAGATCATCATCAGTTCCACCTCCAGTAAATTTAGTACAGGAAGCTAAAGAGAAAGAAATTAGTAAAAAAAGTGTAATTCTTGTTTTCATTGTATAGGTTTTATGTTGAAAGCTTAGTGATTAATAGTTTCTATTGATTAACAATCCGTAGTGATATATCAGCGTCATATGTAAACATATCATAGCCACTACCAATTAAATATATGGCTAAACCATTGGTAATTAGTATATTTTGTGTGAATGGAAGTGTTAATTGTATCAATGGCAACTTATTTGACTTTGGTAACAATTCTAAAATGTAAGTCAAATAAAAGCTGTTGTTAAATTGATGCTATTACCTAGTAAATTGTGTTAACTCGGTTCTACTCATCAGTTCGCCGTTTCGTTTATAAGTTTCTTGTTGAACCATACCGATACCTTCTGCTAACCAAATTTTTGAATTAATTTTTAAGGTTGTCCCCATGGTTTTAGAAGTGGTAACTTCAGAAATCACATAGCATTCAAAGGTTCCTGCTGAGGTTGTGATACTTTCCTTATTTTCTACTCTTCTATTGGTTTGATCTACAGTAATGTTCATAGAAATACCGCTCATTTTCATAGTCATTGATACATTTGCATTTGCAAGCTCTTGACCAATATGAAGATCATTTGGAATTTCTAAGTCAGAACCGGAAATATCCATCTCCGCATCCATCTCATTGTATCGCTGCATCATGTGTGCCGGAAAAAGTGAATTGTAATCAATTTTAACAATATTGTTTTCACAAGTAAAATGATAGTCTGTTGCAAACAACTCTTTACCTTTTTTATCTGACATTTTAAAGTTAAGAGTAGCTTTAATGCCTGATTCGATGTTGCTTACTGCATTCACATTATACATTGTAACACCTTCAATTTTCCCTTTTTTGTTATAATTAGTATACTGAAAAGAAGAACCTTCAGTCATCGGGTAGAATTTGCTGCAGCTTTCTTGTGCGTTAATAATAAATGTTGAACACAAGGTGATTAAAAAAATAAATACTGTCTTTTTCATTTGTTTTTGTTTATTAAGGGTTGAATATGAAATATTTTAAATTTTTATAAATTCTACTCTTCTATTTAAACTTTTACCATCAGGGGTATTGTTGTCGCTAATAGGTTTACTTTCGCCCATACCATCAGCAGTAAGTCTTTCTGGTGATGTTTTGTATATGTTAATGAGGGTGTTTCTTACTGCTTCAGCTCGTTTTTTAGACAATACAAGATTAGACTCTTCAGAACCATCTGCGTCTGTGTGACCAACAATTTTTAAAGAAATAGTATTGTCTTGAAGAAGCACTTGTGAAATTTGACGAATAATACCCATTGATTGTGGTTGAATATTTGCAGAACCAGTGTCGAATAGAATTCCGTTAGTAGAAATCTTACCATCAGCAATTAACTTTCTACGTAAATCCACCCCTCCTTCGGCTATTTTAATGTTACTTATATAAATAGATTCTTTATCAGTATCAATGCCTCTAAGGGTAAGTTTAATGTTTTTCATCTGAACATCTTTTGGTAACAAACGGGGTACATCAACATATTTTTTTTCGTTAATCCACATTCTAAATCTTTGGGTGTTTACGGCTATTGAAACGTGATGCTTTTGGTTTACAACATGACGCACATCTACTTTGGTTTCATTTCTCATGCCGCGCTTGGCATTAATTTTATTTTCTATGACAAAGCCTCGTTCAATATATTGACAGAAAGAGTATTCTGTCATTGCCCAATTGTTTCCTTTTTCAAAAGAATCGTTGTCTGAAATCACGATGCCTAAATAAGAATGTGAAGAAGTTTTACGGTCAATACCTTTACCCAGTATATCAAATTCTAGGGTAAATTCAGAAGGAATCATAGTTACATCTGGTATGTATACTGTATTGAACCCAGGGGTAAGGTTAAGCCATTTGTTTTCATATCCATCAATAACTACAAGCTCACCTCCAGCATTGGTATTCCAATTGCTCGGAAAGTCCCCGACGAAATCATTCTTAAAATCATCAAAGAATAACAATTTATCACCAGGAATAAAATCAAACTTACTATATACTTGAATTGATTTAGAACCTGGCTCATTTGTAGAAGTATTTGTTTCGTTGGTATGAGTTGATTCAGATGAATTGCCATTGGTATTGTCCATTTCTGGAATGGGATTTCCGTTCTTATTTGAAGGTTTTTTATTCTTGTTTCCTGGTTCAAGAATACTATCGAGTACTTCGTCTGTTTTTTTTGAAGTTTCTTGTTCAACACGTCGTTCAACTGTTCGCTCTGCTGCTTTTTCAGCTCTTTTTCCTAATTTTTTTAGAAATTGAGCATTACAATTAATGGAAAAGAAAATCGCTAGTGCTGTAAATAGGAAACTCCTAAAAAGAAATTTTTGATTTTTCATAATGAGATTATACGCTTTTAGAAAAACCATCTGCTCAAGAGCTCTTCTAAACTCCTGGTAAATGGTTTATTATACCTGTTAATCTCTATGAAATTTAAAAGGTTAACATGTTTTAAAAAGTATAATCTTGAACCGTAAAAAAGTAGTTGACCTTTATGAAATAAGAAATGAGAAGACGTGTAATATTTTAAATACGGTATACGATTAGCGAGTATTCATTTTCTTGAACTACTATGTTAATGTTTTTGTCCTTATTAACGTCGTTTAAATCAATCTGAGAAACACCATGTATAGGAAAACCTGGTATTTTTTCACCTTGGCTATCGTATAGATATAATTTTTCGTTTTGAAGGTCGGTAACCGCAACGTAAATTTTGTTATTTATATAGAATATGTGGGGTGGTGTATAAACACCCATTTCTAGCTCTATAGGCTTGCCTTTGATGTTTAAAATGTTCTCATTCATGGTAACTAGTGAACGCCCTGTGGCAAATAGGCCGTGGTCACTTGAAAAATTAAGTGGTGTTTTTGAAATTTTTCCTCGATCGTTAATTTGAAATAACATTCCTTTTTTATCGGTAAGGGTAAATCTGTTATTGTAAACAAATACTTCATTATTCGAAAAATCAATTTTTTCGCTAACCTTTGTTCTTACATCACCAACTCGATTAAGTAATTTTAAAGAACCGTCTTTTAATTTAAATACCAAATAATCTTTATTGCCAATAACTAAATGCTTAGGTGCATCAATAATGGGTTGTTCTGCTTTGGTATATTTAAACCCTTTAACAATAGATGCTTTGTTGTCATACATGAATGTTTTTTCATTTTGTGTGACCACAAACCGGTAGTTCTTTTTGTTTTCATAATCAAATACTGCTAAAGGATTTAAATTTCCACCTTTAAATATTTTGGTAAACTGGCGAACTTCGGTGCCATTTCTATCTAGAACCATAAGTTCGTTGTTGGTAGTGAAAGCCATTTGTAATCTACCATTTTTAAAAATATCTACCTGATGAACACGCCCTTGAATTAAGCTTTGTAACTGTTTTTTCCATAGTATTTTGCCAATATCTGATATGAGGTATAGTACATTTTTTTCATCTTGAACAAGCACCTCTTGTTTGCCGTTTAAATGATTTTTCACAAACTGAGGGGTAGTGGCGATTTCATTTTCTAAGACAATATTAAACCGGCTACTTATAGTCCTTTTCTTTAAAGGTTGATTTAATTGCTGAACAACCACATTCGTATGATACAAGTTTTTGTCAGTGATTGATTGCATTACAAACCCAAAATCTGTTAATGAAGTTTTTTTCAGATCACGAGAAACAGATGCTGCAAAATTTTGTGATGCAAATGAATTAAGATTTTCGCCATTGGTCATAAATAGCATGCTTGATTCTTTTGCGATGGTTTCATATAAACTTTGGTACAAAATACCTTTATCGAAAGTTTTACCATCTCTGAAATTAGTGAGTATTACTTTTAAAAAATCTAAGTCTTGAGTAAAAATAAATGCATCTTCAAGTATAGCAACGTAATTACTTTTAAAATCATAAACCAATGGGTGTAATCTTTCTGATAAAAAATTGGTATTTTTTAGTAAAATAATTTCTTTTCCTTGAAATTCTATTCCTGATTTTTTTTGACTGATTAAATAATCAGAGATCACTGCTGAACCATAGGTATTTAGCAAGATGGCCTGTTGGTCATTGGTATAGATAATGCCGATTTCTTCAATGGCGTCTAAATCTGGATTGAGCGGTTTTGTTATTCCGGTTGATAATTGTTGGTTCTCTGCAAATACCTGATAATCATCAAAAGTATAAGATAAAATAGCTTCCGCCGATGAGGGTGCAAATCGAATGGTATTATTCGCCATAGGTTTGGTGTTTGCAAATAGGTCAATATAATTCCAAGTGCTATCATTTGCAATACTTACACCTGTGAGATGTAGTTTATTGTTGTCGGCATTGAGGTCTGCTGAAACCCAATCAGAAAAACTTGAAATATTAATTGAAGATTTTTCACTTAAGGTGGAAGCAATAAACTTGTTAAAGTATTTTGGATGCCAAAAAATGGTTGCTGGTTTTAAAGAATTGCTATTATTGTACAGTTTTTCTAGAACTTCCGAAGGATCAGTAAGCCTTTTTCCGTCATATTTTTCAAGTAAAAGTTTTGATGAACTGATTATTAATTTATCATTTACTAAGTGGGTATAAAAGGTATGGTCGTCAATTTGATAAGCATCAAAAGTAGCATTGGCAAATTCTAAAGTTTCAACAGTTTTGTTTTTAAGGCTGTCAAGCTGAAAAAGACGGTCGCTATAATTGGTAATGAAAACAAATTCAAATTTTTGGTTATTTACTTCAGAAAATGCCAATAAACTTTCTGAATGTGGCTGTATATACTGTAAATACGAAACTGATTGTAATACATGATTATAAACATTAGAAGGTTTTAAGGCCGCCAAAAATGAATTGTCAGTCACTGTGTTTTTAAATGCTTCTAAATCGTTGATTTTTATTAAAACAGCAGCTTGGTCCGGGGCATAATGTAAAATAGACAGTGTTTTGCTGTTTTGTTGTACACAACTTAAACTAACAATTAGCAACAAGGTGGCCAGAAATCTAAATTTCATTACATCAGGTTTTTACAAAGTTATATTATTTAAAGAAGGAGACTTAACTGCTCTGGTAATTGTTTAAAACTTTTTCGATGGTACTTGGTTACTCCATACTTTCTTATTGCACTTCGATGCTCTTTGGTTGGGTATCCTTTATTTTTAATCCAATTATACATGGGGTATTCTTCATGAAGTTTTTCCATATACTCGTCGCGATAAGTTTTTGCTAATACTGAAGCGGCGGCAATACTCAAGTATTTACTATCTCCTTTAATGATGCATTCAGAATGAATGTCTTTATAAGGTTTGAACCGGTTACCATCAACAATAATAAAACTAGGAGGAGCTTCAAGTTTATCTAAAGCTTTATGCATAGCAAGTATGGAAGCATTAAGAATATTAATTTGATCAATTTCGTTTTCGTAGATGTGAGCCACTCCAAAACTAATCGCCTCCTGCTCTAGCAAGGGTTTAAGTATTTGCCTTTTTTGTTCACTTAATTGCTTGGAATCATTTAAAATGTGATTTTCGAAATTTTCAGGTAAAATGACAGCTGCAGCGGTTACAGGCCCAGCTAGGCAGCCTCTACCAGCCTCATCAGTTCCAGCTTCGTCTCTATTTTTGAAGTAATTAAGTAGCATTAATCTAGTTTGATTTTAGTAAATTAAAATAAATGTTAAATAATTAATGAATATAATTCAATAATTTAATTAAAATACTAACAATAATTTAATAATTATGCACGCATAGTAAATTATGAATAATTGTTTTAGAATTTTTAACAATCAAAGAACAAATTTCTTAAAATTTTTTGCACTAGGGTATTTTTGAAGCATATTTAGCCCGACTAATTCAAAAATTATAAATATGAAGAAGAAATTAGGTTTTCTGTTAACACCTTTATTGGTGTTTTTTATGAACTTCTCTTATGCCCAAGAGAAAACAGTATCGGGTACGGTGACAGACCAAAATAGTCTGCCACTACCAGGTGTGTCAATTATTGTTGTAGGTACTACAACAGGAACTCAGTCTGATTTTGATGGTAATTACACCATTAATGTGAGCGAAGGAGAAACACTTCGTTTTAGTTACATCGGACAAAAAACTACAGAGCAAGTAGTTGGAACTTCGAATACCATTAATGTTCAAATGGATGAAGATGCTGAAGCTTTAGATGAAGTTATTGTTACAGGTCAAGGTTCTGGTATTGCAAGAAGAAAATTATCAACTACAGTTGATGTATTAGATGCGGAAGATATCGATAAGCTGCCATCAAATCAAATTGATCAGATGTTACAATCGACGACGCCGAGTGCACAAATTCGTTTAAGTTCTGGTCAGCCAGGTACTGCGGCTATTATTAGAACTAGGGGGCCAATTTCAGCTGCAACTTCATCAACTCCAGTAGTTATTATTGATGGAGTACGTGTAGATAACTTAAACTCAAATCCTGAATTAGGTATTGCAACAGGTGGTGCTAATGTTTCTGCCTTAGCTGATATTCCTGTAGAGTCTATTGAGCGTATTGAGTATATTAAAGGTGGTGCTGCAACTACATTATATGGTGCAGATGCTGCAAACGGTATTATTCAAATTATTACTAAAAAAGGTAGAGCTGGTCAAAGCACCGCATTTTTTGAAAGTAGTGTTGGTGCTATTCAAGCAACTGATGATTTCTTAAAGTATGAAAGAACTAAAGAGGCTTTGTTTGAAACTGGCCTTTCTCAAGAATTTCGTGTTGGATTAAGTGGGGGGTCAGAAAAATTCTCTTACAATTTTGGAGGAAGTCTATATAAAGATGATAGTTTTAATAAATTGAATGAGCAAATTAGAAGATCTTTTACTTTCGGTTTAACGGCAGAAGTTACAGAGCGTTTAAAATATCAAGGTTCATTCTCTTATGTTGGTTTTGAATCAAATCTTGATTTCAGTGCAAATACAAGTTTTTCAAGATTTTCAGGTTTTGAAGGTGCTGGTCGTGGAAACTTAGATGAACTGACAGATGCTGAATGGCAGGCTGAATTAGATCGATCTGATGCCATTGGACCATTAGTTGATATAACTAGTAATACGAATCGTATCACTGCTTCAAATAAATTTATCTACGATATTAAAGATAACTTGCAGGTTAATGCTACTATAGGTATTGATAATAGAAATACAGTGCAAGAAGATTTACAAAGTAATGCGTTATTAGTAGCCTTAGGCTCTATCGCGGAAGGAACTACTGATCAAGGAACTTTGAGCAGAGTATTACGTTCAGCGTTTACACTGACAACTGATTTGAATATTACCCACAGAGCAAACACTGAGAATTTTTCGTTTGTGAGTATTTTAGGGGGGCAATTTTTTAGAACTACAGATAGACAAAATAGATTAAACGGTTCTGGTGGTGTTGATGGTACAAGGTCATTAAACAACTATTCAGAGCAAGCTTTTCAAGATTTCGTGTTAGAAAATGCTAACTACGGTGCTTATTTCTTAGAGAATATTGGTATTTATGATGTTGCTTTCTTAGAATTTGGGGGTCGTTTAGACTACAACACTGCTTCAGGTACCGATACCAAACCACTTTTATTACCTAAAATTGGTTTAACGTATAACCTTAGTGATCACGATTTCTATAAATCTGCTGCAATTAGTGATATCGTTTCTACTATTAGATTAAGAGGTAACTACGGTGAAGCTACAAACTTTGCACAACCATTCTCTCAAGATAGAACTTTTGCTTTGAATCCGTTTTTAGGGTCTCCTTCATTTACATTCGACAACCCTGGAAATGATGAACTAATTTCTGAGCGAGTTAAAACCACAGAATTTGGTATTGAATTAGGTTTCTTTAGTGATCGTTTGTTTCTAAGTGGTACGCGTTATTCAGGTGTTACTGAAGATGCATTGTTTACCCCACAATCACCTCCATCATCTGGTCAGTTAAATCAGATTCAGAATATTGGTGAGGTAGAAAACAAAGGGTATGAATTTGAATTAAGAGCTACACCTATTCAAACCGAGAAGCATAATTTAAGTATTAATCTTTCTTATAATACCAACGAAAACTTAGTAACAGATTCTGGTGGAGCGCCAGCATTCGTAGTAGGTGGTTTCACTGTTTTAGGTTCTGTAGTTGAAGAAGGTCAAAGTTTAGGTTATTTAAGAGGTACTGTTGCTGTTGAACAAGCAGACGGAACATATGTTTTTGAGCCAAACACAGCGTTAGGTGATACTTTTGCTCCAAACTTTGGTTCAATGGGTATCAATTATTCATGGGGTGATTTTGGTTTCTTTGCAACGGCTGATTACCAATTTGGAGGTCAAATTACTGATTTGAGTTTCTTATTACGTCACTTAAGAGGAGCTGATAACACAGGAATTCCTGAGGACTTAGTGGGTACTACATCTCCATTCAATTATGTGAACTTTTTTGTTTTTGATAATGATTTTCTGAAAGTTAGAAATATAGGAGCATCTTATAACTTCGGTGATATTGCTAGTCCGTTATTTAGTAACATTAGACTAAGTGTTAATGTAACTAACCCGTTCAACTGGACAGCAGGTAATTTTGATCCTGAAACTACTGGTTCGGGTATATCGGCACAAAACGGATTTGCTAGTGGTGGATTCGCTTATGGTACTGAATCTGCACCTCGTACGTATGTAGCTTCTCTAAGATTTCAATTCTAAAAAATAGCACAATGAAAAAATTAACAATATTAGTACTAGTCATTCTTGGTTTCTCTTGTTCGGGAGATTTTAAGGATGTGGTGGATTTTACCACTGTAGAAAATCCGAACCTTTCAGAAGCATCGGTTGTTGGTCAACCGAACTCATCATCAATTTGGTTGGCAGGTTTAGAGCGCCAACTTGCATTAGTGTTTAATGAAACCTTGGTGTTGGCTGAGCTTGGTTCTGATAATTATGTAAATACACAAACATTTTTCAATCAGTTTATGGATGGTTTGAATATTCAGATTACTGATCCTGATATGAGAGATACGCAACGTGCAATTCATAGATTAAGAGAACTTGCAGTGTTTGGTATCAATAGTGTTGGTCCTGGTGATCCAAATTTTACCGCTGAAATTGAAGCAGAGTATAGCTATTTCGAAGGATTGTCATACTTGTTTTCTGCTATGTATTTCTCGGCACTTCCGGTTGAACCTCTTGGTACGCCAATATCTGCATCACAACATTATCAAAATGCAATTACTGCTTTTGATACTGCTATTAGTGCAAATGCAAAACCAGAATACCATTTGGCTAAGGCTAGAGCAAACTATTACTTAGGAAATAAAGCGGCAGCTGTTGAAGCGGCAACAGCAGCATTGGCCTTAGATCCAGCTTTTGATAGATCTGTGAATTTCGATAATGCAAACCCTGACGGACCAACCAATACTTTTGAAGGTGCATTATACGGTAGAGCAACTTTTGATGATTTGCAGCCTTTACCAACTTTAGACTTTTTAGATCCAAAGTATTCGTTCTTGAGTCCTTCTGAAGATGCTCCAGTACATTACTTAAAAGCAGAAGAGGCATTACTGATCTTAGCTGAAGCGGCGTTGTCTGATGATAATGTAGCTGGTGCAAGAACAAACCTGACTGCTTTAGTTGATTTAGTAGCAACGAGAGAGGTTAGAAATATTGATGACTCTATTGAAGGTAGAACGGAAGTAGAAGTAGGTTCAAGACCAGATAATGCAGCTGTAGTTGTAAATGGTAGAGCCGGATTGGTTATAGATCGTCAATCAGGATTTGTAGATATACCTTCAATTTCTGGTACATCTTTAACTGCTGATGACATTGCAGCAATGAATGATGATGATGCTGGTCTAACTTTAGTGTATAGAACAAGACAAGAAGTGTTCTTAGCGGAAGGAATTCGTTTGGTTGATATGGGTGTGAAAATCGTTATCGATGAAAATGAAATTCTTTTAAATGAGAATATTAATGAAGGTGATGCAGGTACTACTCCGGTTATCCCATCATTTATCTCTGCTGTTGTTGCTGATTTAGATGCGATTACTTATGATGCTGGTGCTGGCACTGCTTCAACAGCAATCGATTTAAGTGCAATTTTAGTAGCTAATAAAACAGCATCTGAAGTAGTTCCTTTTGAATAACTTTAGTGATTTTCTATAAATTAATCCCCTGCAAAGCAGGGGATTTTTTTATGTAAAACTTTCACATTTTATTACGAACAAAAAAAATTAACTTTGCTTGGTAATCGAATCTAATGAAATATATCCTTTTCGTTTTTTTATTTCTGACTTCTAATTTTGTAGCAGCACAAGAAAATCGTCCTCCACGTTTAAATGAGAATGATTCAGTACCTAAAAGAAAAAAAGTTAAAGGACAAACCGCACCGCCAAATGCTGATCAGGTTGAAATCACTATAAAAGATTACAAAATAATTTCCTTTGCCAGAGATACCACTTTCTTGGATACTACTTTAACTATTCAAAAAGAGTATAAGTACAATTACTTAAGAAAAGATGATTTTGAATTAATGCCTTTTGCAAATATTGGGCAACCGTATAATAAATTGGGGGTGTCTTTTGAACGTCAGAATTTGTATCCAAAATTAGGCGCAACCGCGAAGCATTTCAATTATGCTGAAATGGAAGACGTTAACTATTATAATGTAGCAACGCCAATGTCAGACTTACTTTTTAAAACGACATTTGATCAAGGGCAGTTATTAGATGCATTGTTAACGTTTAATATGTCTAGGCGATTAAATTTTTCTGTGGCCTATGAAGGGTTGCGGTCTTTAGGTAAGTATCAATTTGATCAAGGGGAGTCTGGAAATTTTAAAGCCACAACGAACTATATAACAAGAAATGGAAGGTATAGTCTTAGGGCGCATATAGCTGCTCAAAGTGCAGATACCGAAGAAAATGGAGGAATAACCAATGGTGAATCTCAATTTGAATCTGGTGACCCCGATTTTATTGATCGCGTAAAAGTAGATGTTCGTTTCAATAACAATGTGGCAGATAACAGGCTATTAGGTAAGCGATATTTTTTAGATCATCAGTATAAGTTGATTAAAAAAAGGAAAGATTCAAGTTATCAAGAGAAAACTTCTTTAGCAATAGGGCATCAATTTAATTATGAGACTAAGTTCTCTCAGTTTTCTCAAACCTCTCCTAATGCCTATTTCGGTGAATCATTATTGCCAGCTATTAGTGATAGGGCAAGCTTAAAAACGATGTATAATCAAGTTAGTCTTGATTTTTATAATGCCACACTCGGAAGTTTACAGGCAAATTTGAGTATGTATAATTACAATTACTTTTTTAATAGCCTGTTAATCACCGAAAATCAAACTATTAATAACCAACTAAAAGGAGAAGAAGTTGCTTTCGGTGCAACGTATCGAAAGCAAATAGGAGGCTTTTTAGTAAACGGTGGAGTAAAGTATAAATTAACCGGAGAGCTTACCGGAAATATTATTGATGCCTCAGCCGAATACCGTTTTAATAAAAATAATAAAGTCAAGGCGATATTTCATTCCTCATCTCGAATGCCAGATTTTAATTACTTATTATATCAAAGTGACTATTTAAATTATAATTGGCAAAATACCGATCGCTTTAAAAATGAGCGTGTAAATAGTTTAAGTGGTTTCTTGCAGACCAAAACATGGGGTGACTTAGAGTTTAAATTGGTAAACCTAGATAATTACGCTTATTTTACCACAGATCTAAGTCAAGCAGTTGTTGAAGGAGCAGAAAATGCATCTATTAAGCCATTTCAAGAAACAAATAGCATTCAACATTTAAAGGTTAAATATAATAAAGAGTTTAAAGTTGGAAGTTTTGCATTGAATAATACGGTAATGTATCAAAGTGTAAATCAATCAAATCAGGTGTTAAATGTGCCTCAATTAGTGACAAGAAATACTTTATATTTCTCAGCTGATATATTTAAAAAGGCGATGTTTCTTCAAACAGGAATAACATTCAAATATTTTACCCCTTATAACATAAATGGATACAACTCAGTTCTAGGCGAATTTTATGTTCAGAATGTAGAGAAAATTGGCGGGTATCCATTGTTTGACTTTTTTATAAATGCTAAAGTGCAGCAGACGAGAATATTTTTAAAAGCGGAACATTTTAATTCTTCTTTTGGCACCTATAATTTTTATGCCGCTCCTAATTATCCGTATCGTGATTTTGTAATTCGTTTCGGTCTCGTTTGGAATTTCTTTTCTTAAATAGGGTTAAGTCGGTAGATTCTTGGTTGAAATTATAGGTATGTAAATTGTGTTTACACTAAAAATAAGTTGGTTTAAAATAGTTTGCCAAGTCAATATGCTTTTTTGTGATTATGTCTTAATTGTTAAGCAATGAGATGAGTTGATTTATTTGGTAAATTTTTTCATTTTTTTTAGTCTTTTTACATGTTGAAAATCAGTCATTTAAAAATTATTTCAAAAAGGATTAAAAAAAAAGTTGATTTAGTATTGTGTAAGCAATAAAAGATGCTATATTTGCACCCGCTTAGGCACTAAGGCTTGAGTAATTGAAAACGAAAACGGAGACAAGATTTCCGTTTTTTTATCGAAGTTCATTGACAAATTGTAGAGACAGCGCAAATAACCTTCGGGTTAATTTGTAAAGTAAGAATCATATATATGAGTATTGGAAACGATGCTTATGTAAGAATTAAATCGAGATTACGGAGCTGGGATATTTTTGATTGTTAGTACTTAAATTATTTAAAGATTAACGATGAAGAGTTTGATCCTGGCTCAGGATGAACGCTAGCG
>CANMAW010000002.1 GCA_947495915.1 Maribacter algarum (ex Lu et al. 2025) (nom. illeg.)
GCGATGATGCAGCTTTTATGACTGCAGAAACTATTCAAATTGGTGGTGGTCAAGGACTAGGTATTTAAAAAAATATAATAAATTCATACTTTTTTTTAAACGTAGTCGATATTATCAATTTAATAAACAACAAATAAATTTTAAAAGTCAAATGGCGCAATATTCAAGAATAGAAGTAGCTGAGGTTATGAAAGAAACCGGTATGGTTCCTTTATTTTATCACCCTAATATTGAATTAGGAAAAAATGTTTTAAAAGCTTGCTACGATGGTGGAGCTCGCCTTATGGAATTTACAGCCCGAGGTGATTTTGCTTATGAAGTGTTTTTAGAATTAAATAAATATGCTATCAATAATCTACCAGGTATGATATTGGGGGTTGGCTCTATTACAGATGCAGGAGCCGCAAGCATGTTTATGCAAATGGGAGCGAATTTTATAGTGACTCCGTCGTTGAGAGAAGATATTGCCATTGCATGTAATAGAAGAAAGGTGCTTTGGTCGCCTGGCTGCGGTTCTTTAACTGAAATTAATAAAGCGGAAGAATTGGGTTGTGAAATTGTGAAACTTTTTCCAGGATCAACTTATGGTCCTTCATTTGTAAAGGCTATAAAAGGTCCACAGCCTTGGACAAGTGTTATGCCTACAGGAGGTGTTAGTACTGAGAAAGATAATTTAAAAGGTTGGTTTGATGCAGGTGTTACCTGTGTTGGAATGGGTTCTAAATTAATTAGTAAAGATATTTTAGAAGCTAAAGACTATGCAAAATTAGAGCAGTTAGTACGAGATACTTTAGAGACCATCAAAAGTTTAAGAACAAAATAAAATATGGAACAGTCAGCTACTAGTAAATCAATTTTTAAAAAAATTCTTGCGCTAGTGTTGGCTTTTGGTCCTGGAATTTTTGCAATTGGTTATACCATAGGTACTGGTAGTGTAACTTCAATGATAGTTGCAGGTAGCACCTATGGTATGCAATTGCTATGGGTGCTACTTCTTAGTTGTATTTTTTCGGGAGTACTAATGTATGCCTATGGTAACTTTGCTTTAGTTACAGGAAATACAGCGTTATATGCCTTTAAAAAACATTTGAAATGGGGCAAGTATATCGCTATTTTGATAATTATTGGTGTTTCTTTTGGTCAATGGAATTCTCTCATGGGAATTCTAGGTATATCTGCAAATATTCTATACGAGATATTCTTGATTTATTTTCCTGAATTAGCAGATCACCAATATGAGACTGTTCTCGCTATAGCGATCGCGGTTATTATAATTTTTTACGGAATTCTACTAGTTGGAAAATACGCCTTTTTTGAAAAGATATTGGTGATTTTCGTGACTATAATGGGACTATCATTTCTCGTTTCTTTATTTATGGTTTACCCTTTGCCAGCAGACGTTGCTAAAGGTTTAATACCCTCAATACCGCAAGTGCCTGGTGGTAAAATGATGGTAGCTGCATTTGTTGGAACTACAATGGCGGCGGCAACATTCTTGTCAAGACCACTATTTGTTCAGGGTAAAGGTTGGACAATGAAAAACAGAGGTCAGCAAAAAAAAGATTCAATTATTGCAGCGAGCTTAGTTTTCTTAATAAGCGCATCTGTAATGGCAGTAGCTTGTGGTGCTTTGTTTCATCAAGGCGAGCCTGTAACCAAAGTCTTAGATATGGTTAATACCTTAGAGCCGGTTGCAGGTAAGTTCGCGTTGACACTTTTCTTTTTTGGAACCTTAAGTGCCGGCTTGTCATCCATTTTTCCCTGTTTGTTGATCGCGCCAATTCTTCTTGCAGATTACCAATCAGGAAAATTAGATACCAGTTCAAAACAGTTTAAAATGATAACTGGTGTTGCGTGTTTGTTTGCTCTGATTGTGCCTGTATTTGGTGCAAATCCAATTGAAATGCAAATCGTATCTCAAGTGTTTAATGTGTTTGTATTGCCTTTGGTAATTTTCGGTATTATTCTTTTAATTAATAAGAAGAACTTAATGAAAAAGTTTAGTGCTGGTATTTGGCTTAATTTAGCTTTAATTGCAGCTCTATTCTTCTCTTGTGTTATTTCCTACAATGGCGTAGTTGCCTTGTTCGATTATTTCTAATCATACCTTGCCATAATAGTTGTGCAATACTTTTTTTTGTTTTATAGGGAAAAGTAGCCATATACTAGAATGGTTGTAGAATTTCATTTAGGCATTAATTTTCTTAAAAAATTGTTAAATAGTATATTTTACCCTATTTTTAGAAGGAATAGAATCACATACCTTATGAAAACAAATGAAAAACTATTTGCTTACAGAGTGATTTATGGTTCTTTAGCCATAGCATTCACCATGATGGTCTATGTAATCTTTACTGAACATGGTACAGATATTAAAAGCGAAGTATTCGATGCGCTTACGAAGACGTTTCCTAATCTAGATAATGAACTAGCGAGACTTTAATGTAGCCTTCTTTTAATGCTATATAGAATAAAAAAAAGCCCTTCATATTGAAGGGCTTTTCTATGGCAAAAGTCAAAATAATTAATTTAAATTTATAAATAGGGACAAAATAAGATTTCTTGGGGAAATGTCGATTACTGCTTAAAAGAATCCAACGGACCAAAGTATAAGTGATACCAGCACGGAAAGTAATATACCAACCAAAACTACTACCATTAAACTTAAGAAACCGTTTAATACCTTCACGCTTGAAGTTATTTCCTGTTCCATTTTTATATAGTTTTCTTCAATGTACAAAATAACTAGATATAAGTCTGTATTTAGGGAAGATAATTCGACTAACTGCTTCATTAATAGTGTGTTCTGTCGTTATAATGCCGTTATCGTCGATAAGCGGTAAATTTTAAAGTTAATTTTGCGGGATTAGTTTTTATGTAGGTTGTTCTGGGCATTGCCATCAATCTCTAGTCTGCACTTATTATTCAATCATTAGAATTACTTAAACACACAAATAACTTAAAACACGTTTGAAGACTATGGTGATACCTTAATTGCCCGCAAAGTATCTATGGTATTACTATTAACCTTTTTAGCCTTATTTGGACCTTGTTTTTTTTCAACCTCTGAAGGCTTTATTTCTTGGGGCTTTTTTTCTAATGTTGAAGGTTTGATTGTTGGAGTTAAATGTTCAGTAGGTGCATTTTGCTGTTTATTGTTGATATTCTTTTTACAGCTATAAAGTAAACAACTACAAATTAAAAGGAATATAAACCTTGTTGAAAAACTCATAATGCATTGAAATAGGGCTATAACAATGTACGAATGTGATCAACTATTTGGATGCTGGCTCCCTTGTTTTTCGATATATAACGCGAATTAATAGCTCCAGACTTATTACGTAACTCAGAATTCTCCACTAATTTTTTCATTAATTCATTGAAGTCCCAATTGGTGGTTATTGAGAAAATTCCTTTTTGTTGAACCAAATCTTCGGCTTCTTTAAAGCCTTTGTACTTAGGCCCTATAATAACAGGTACTCCAAAAACTGCAGGTTCTAAGGTGTTGTGAAGACCTGTTTCGAAACCTCCTCCAACATAAACGATGTTGGCGTAACTGTAAATTTTAGTTAATAAGCCAATAGTATCAATAATTAATACTTCGTTCTGGGCAAGGTTACTTTCGTTTATATTAGAATATAAGGTTGTTTTCTTGGTGATAGCGCCCATCAATCCTAAAATTTTATCCTTCCTTATGGTATGAGGTGCAATTACAAATTTTACTTTTTCTGTGGTATGATTAATGTAATCGATAAGAATGGTTTCATCTTCAGGCCATGTGCTACCTGCCACAACACACAATTTATCATTACAAAAAGCTTTCATGAAAGAAAGTGAATTATCTCTTTCTAATATTTCTGAAACCCTATCTAAACGAGTGTCTCCAGCAATAGTGGTATTGCTAAAATGTATTGATTTAAGTAGCAGTTGTGACTTTTCATTTTGAACAAAAATATGATTGAAATTGCGTAATGAATTTCTCATAAAACCACCAAACCACTTAAAATAGATTTGTTCTTTTTTAAAAATAGCAGAAACCAAAATGCTAGGGATTTCTTGTGCTTTTAACTCCTTTAAATAATTGGGCCAAATTTCGTATTTAATAAATATCGCAAGTTTTGGATTAGCGAGTTGAATAAAACGTTTAACATTGCGCTTAGTGTCAATGGGAAGATAAGTAATAACATCGGCCGCGTCAGTGTTCTTTTTTACTTCATAACCTGAAGGTGAAAAGAAAGTGACTAAAATTTTAGAAGAAGAATATATAGATTTTAATTGCTCTATAACCGGTAAGCCTTGTTCGAACTCTCCTAAAGAAGAAGCATGAACCCAAATGACATGATCTTGCTTTGAAATTGAATTTGAAAGTATGGTGTTGGTCTGCTTTCGGCCATCAACAAAGAGTTTAATTTTCGAATTAAAGCGTGCTACAATTTTAAGGTTAAACCAAGCGATACGTGCAATAAGGTTGTAGATAGAATTCAATTCGAGATATTTTGCCTCAAAAATACGCTTCTTTCAAATAAATCATTGCTCATGGTTTCGTATTTTTGTGCTCAATTGCTACAGGTAATTGCAATTCATATTATTCACAGCTATGAAAAAAATACAAATGGTTGACCTTAACGGTCAGTACCAAGAAATTAAAGAACAAGTAAATACTTCTATCACCAACATATTAGAATCTTCCGCCTTTATTAACGGATCAGATGTTAAAGAATTTCAAAAGGAATTAGAAGATTATTTAGGCGTCAAACATGTAATACCATGTGGTAATGGTACCGATGCTTTGCAGATTGCTATGATGGGTCTTGGTTTAAAACCAGGTGATGAAGTTATTACTGCAGATTTCACCTTTGCCGCTACAGTAGAGGTTATTGCTTTATTGCAATTAACGCCTGTTCTTGTTGATGTTGAACCAGATTCCTTTAATATCGATGTAGCAGCTATTGAAAAAGCGATTACACCTAAAACGAAAGCTATAGTACCTGTACATTTGTTTGGTCAATGTGCTAACATGGAGGCTATTCTCGAATTAGCTTCAAAGTATGATCTTTTTGTAATTGAAGATAATGCACAAGCCATAGGTGCTAATTATTCTTTTAAAAATGGACAGAAACGAAATGCTGGTACCATGGGTCATGTAGGCTCAACATCTTTTTTTCCATCAAAGAATTTAGGTTGTTATGGTGATGGAGGTGCAATTTTTACTAACGATGATGATCTTGCTCATACCTTAAGAGGTATGGTTAATCATGGTATGTATGTTCGATATCATCATGATGTAATTGGGGTGAACTCAAGACTTGATACAATTCAAGCTGCGGTGTTAAGAGCTAAATTGCCAAAACTAGATAGCTATTGCGCTGCTAGAAAGGCGGCAGCAGAAAAATACACAAGCGCATTAAAAGGACAAGACCATATCGTAACGCCATTTATAGTTGGTGATTCACACGTGTTTCATCAATATACCTTAAAAATCACGAATGGTAAAAGAGATGGGCTGGTAGCTCATCTGGCGGATAAAGGAATTCCTTGTGGAGTTTATTACCCTATTCCGTTACACAAGCAAAAGGCTTATTTAGATGAACGTTATAAGGAAGAAGATTTTCCTGTAACTAATCAATTAGTGAAGGAAGTGATTTCGCTACCAATGCATACCGAGTTAGATGATGAGCAGATAAACTTTATTACCTCTACTGTTATCGATTATGTAAATGGGTAGATTTTGTGTTGCCTACTTTTATATGATTTAATTTTTAATTTATTCAAATGAAGATTCTTGTTACTGGTGGTTTAGGTTTTATAGGTTCACATACCGTTGTTGAGTTACAGAATGAGGGCTTTGAGGTTGTTGTGATTGACGATTGTTCAAATGCTGATGAAAAAGTTTTGGATGGTATAACGGCTATTACAGGGAAAACACCAATTTTTGAAAAAATTGACCTTAGGGAAAGATTAAAAGTTCAAGACTTTTTTAAAAGGCATACAGATATAGAAGGTGTTATACATTTTGCAGCTTCAAAGGCAGTAGGTGAAAGTGTTGAAAAACCACTTCTTTATTATGAAAATAATTTAGGAACCTTAGTGTATATTTTAAAAGAATTAACCGCTAAAAATCGAGCAAATTTTATTTTTAGTTCTTCTTGTACAGTTTATGGGCAAGCTGATGAAATGCCGATAACAGAAAGTGCTCCGGTTAAAGTGGCAGAATCGCCCTATGGAAATACCAAGCAAATTGGAGAGGAAATTATTGCCGATACCTGTAAAGTAAACCATGGTTTAAATGCTATAGCATTACGATATTTTAACCCAATGGGTGCGCATCCGAGTGCTGAAATAGGTGAATTACCATTAGGAACTCCACAAAATCTAGTGCCATTTATAACGCAAACAGGTGTTGGGTTAAGAGATGAGTTATCTGTTTTTGGTGATGACTATCCAACAGAAGATGGTACAGCAGTAAGGGATTATATTTATGTAGTTGATTTGGCCAAGGCGCACGTACTAGCATTAAAAAGACTAATTGATAATAATAATCAAAGTAATTATGAGGTATTTAATGTTGGTACCGGAAAAGGTAGTAGTGTTTTAGAGGTAATAGAAAGTTTTGAAAGAGTTTCAGGTAAGAAACTTAAATATAAAATAGTTGACAGAAGGGCAGGTGATATTGTAACTGCTTTTGCTGATACTTCTAAAGCGAATACAGAATTAGGTTGGAAATCGCAATTCACTCTAGATCAGGCAATGAAATCAGCTTGGGACTGGGAGCAAAAAGTAAGAGGTCTGTCTTAGTTTATATATACCTGCAACGGTTTAACTACCATGAAATTCGTATATTTCATGGTATTTTTTTATTAAATAAATTCTTATGAAAAAACTATTACTGGTATGGTCTCTGCTTTCACTTTGCTTTACCTCTGCCCAAGACATTTATATTCAATGTGGAAATATTGTAAATGCCGATTCTGGTAAAATGTTAAAAGAAAGAACTATCGTTGTTTCTGGTAACAAGATTAAAAGCATTCAAAAGGGATTCGTTTCTGGTTCGAAGGGAGATATGGTTATCGATTTAAAGTCAAAGACGGTGTTGCCTGGTTTGATGGATATGCATGTTCACATCGAAAATGAATCTAATCCAAAAGCTTATATAAAAAGGTTTACAGATAATGAAGCAGATGTTGCATTTGAATCAACTGTTTTTGCAAAAAAAACCTTGTTGGCAGGTTTTACTACGGTAAGAGATTTAGGAGGAAGTGGGGTTAATATATCTCTTCGAAATGCGATTAATAAAGGTTTGGTTGAAGGACCAAGAATTTTTACTGCAGGTAGAATGATTGCTAGTACAGGTGGGCATGCTGACCCAACCAACGGCATGAAGCATGATTTAATGGGCGATCCAGGACCAGAACAAGGTGTTGTAAATTCTCCCGAAGACGGTAGAAAGGCCGTGAGGCAACGATACAAAGATGGTTCTGATGTTATTAAAATTACGGCGACTGGTGGTGTGCTTAGTGTTGCCAAAAGCGGAATGAACCCTCAATTTTCAATTGAAGAGATTAAAGCAATTACCAATACCGCGAAAGATTATGGCATGCTTACCGCTGCTCACGCTCATGGTGATGAAGGAATGCAACGAGCAATTTTAGGTGGCATCAAAACTATTGAGCATGGTACCTATATGAGTGATGCAACGATGGAGTTGATGATTAAGCATGATACTTATTTGGTGCCAACGATTACAGCAGGTAAAGAAGTTGAAGAAAAGGCAAAAATTGATGGGTTTTTTCCAGAAGTGGTTCGAAAAAAAGCGGCAACAATAGGGCCGTTAATTCAAGATATGTTTGGTCGGGCTTACAAGAAAGGAGTGCCAATTGTTTTTGGAACTGATGCTGGGGTGTTTAATCATGGTATGAATGCCAAAGAATTTAAATATATGGTGGAAGTTGGTATGTCTGAATTTGAGGCTATAAAATCAGCAACGGTTACACCGGCAATGTTATTAGGGCTTAGCGATCAATTGGGTCAGATAAAAGAAGGATTTATTGCAGATATTATTGCTGTTGATGAAAATCCTTTAGACAATATTTCAATATTAGAAAATGTAAGCTTTGTGATGAAAAACGGTGTAGTTTATAAGCAGTAGAAATCTAAGTTCTAGTGTTATTCGTAATAATAGTGTGATGTCAAATTTTAAAAACGAAGAAGATCTTTTGCTTTTTGCAAAAGAACAAATGCTTTATCAAAATCTAGTTGCGCAATTGCAAAAAGATTTTGCATTGTCAAATGTTGATATCAATATAAGCTTAGAGATAGATCCACAGGATTTAGTTTCTGTATTACACGAAAAAAATTACTTTCTCATTCTTGAGAAATTTTCCGAATATCTCAATTTGCTATATATCATTGACGTGCCTGAACGAGCATTTAAAAATATTGAAATGACCGATGTTGTTGATGTGGCTGCTCAAGCCACATTTTTAATGCTGCAAAGAGAGTTGCAAAAAGTTCAGATGAAAGCAAAGTACTCTTAAAAGTATACGCGCACAAAGGGAAGCCAAGCGTTCGCATAAATGCTTTTTTGATTATCATACAATACATCATAACGAATGCCAATAGTAAAGTTTCTATTTGAATAGCCAAGACCAAGTAATAGAGCAGGAGACCAATAATTATCCTCTACTTTCAAAGAACCTGTGCCAAGAGATCGATTAACTCGCAATTGTTCTAATTCTGCGGAAATTTGTAAAAAATCAATAGGGTTATATAGTGAAAGTATACTTCCGCCGTAAGCTAAAAATTTAGAATCGTCAAATTTGTAATAATTTACACTCAAACTGGTACCTAGGGCAAACTGATTATTGAATTGGTAAATAGCACTTGGTGCCAATGAACCATTAAAACCGCCATTGGTAAGTCCGAAACCGAGGCTGCCTCCAAATCGCACATGCTTCCAGAAATCACTTCTATTATTTGCATTTTGAGAATAGCAAAAAGAGCAAGCCATCAAAAAAAGTAAACTAAAAGACAGCTTTTTTAAACTATCAGATATAATTTTGTGCATAATATTCAGTTTTTGGTAAGAATACAATCCTAAGATACGCCTAGAAATGGGAAATGTCGTATTTTTGATATGAATTTATTCCGAAGAGAGATAAAAGTTTTATGGATAAATATTCCTTTTTAAACGCTGCACATACTTCCTTTTTTGCAGCATTATACGATAAGTATTTAACAAGCCCCGACAGTGTAGAGCCTAGTTGGCGCGCCTTTTTTCAAGGTTACGATTTTGGCATTGAAAGTTCATTAGACGAACTTGATTTGCAACAAATAGGTGAGGTCTCAGAAATGCCGCAATCGCTGCAAAAAGAATTTCAAGTGATTCGGCTTATTGATGGCTATAGATCGCGAGGGCATTTGTTTACCAAAACGAACCCAGTTCGCGAACGTAGAAAATATGAACCAACGCTTGAAATTGAAAATTTCGGTTTGTCACAGAGTGATATGAATACGAAGTTCAACGCTGGTGAAATAATAGGTATAGGTACGAAAACGCTTGATGAGATTATTAAACATTTGAAACACATTTATTGTGACGCAATTGGTGTAGAGTATATGTACATCAGAAAGCCTGAACGCGTTGAATGGATTCAAAACTGGCTTAATGTCAATGATAATCACCCAAAATATGATGCAGACCGCAAAAAACATATTTTAAAAAAACTAAGTCAGGCTGTGTCTTTTGAGAGTTTCTTGCATACAAAATACGTTGGGCAAAAACGTTTTTCTTTAGAAGGTAATGAATCTCTGATACCTGGTTTAGATGCCATAGTTGAGCGAGCTGCTGAAATGGGCGTTGAGCAGTTTGTAATGGGTATGGCACATAGAGGGCGTTTAAACGTATTGACTAATATTTTCGGAAAAGCAGCTAAAGATATTTTTAGCGAGTTTGATGGTAAAGATTACGAACAGGAAATATTTGATGGTGATGTGAAATACCACCTAGGTTGGACCTCTGATCGTAAATCTGATAATGGTAATAAAATAAAAATGAATATTGCTCCTAATCCTTCTCATTTAGAGACCGTAGGAGCTGTAGTAGAAGGAATAGCAAGAGCGAAACAAGATGCTCATTATGCTGATGACTTTTCAAAAGTGTTGCCGATCGTGGTACATGGTGATGCTGCGATTGCAGGCCAAGGTTTAGTTTATGAAGTAGTTCAAATGGCTACTTTAGATGGATATAAAACAAATGGAACTATACATATCGTAGTAAATAACCAGATTGGTTTTACTACCAATTATTTAGATGCACGTACATCAACATATTGTACCGATGTAGGTAAGGTGACCTTAAGTCCAGTACTGCATGTGAATGCTGATGATGCAGAGGCTGTTGTTCATGCCTCGCTTTTTGCGTTAGAATATAGAATGCGCTTTAATAGAGATGTTTTTCTTGATTTGTTAGGATATCGTAAGTATGGTCATAACGAAGGAGATGAGCCTCGTTTTACGCAACCAAAACTATATAAGGCTATTGCAAAGCATTCAAACCCCAAAGATATTTATGCCGCACGATTAATAGAAGAAGGTGTTATTGATAAAGGGTATGTTAAGCAGCTAGAAGATCAGTATAAGGCTGATCTAGAGGAAGAATTAGAAGATTCGCGTAAAGAAGATAAAACCGTTATCACTCCGTTTATGGCAGATGAATGGAAAGGTTTTGAGAATGTGCGCGAATGGGAAATGATGGATCCTGTTGATACCACATTTGACAAGAAAAAATTGACGTCTATTGCGAAGGTAATCACCGAGTTGCCAACTAATAAAAAGTTCTTACGCAAGGTTGAGAAATTGGTAAAAGACCGTCAGAAGATGTTTTTCGAAACTGATAAGTTAGATTGGGCTATGGGTGAGCTTTTGGCTTATGGTACCTTGCTTGAAGAAGGTTTTGGTGTACGTATGTCAGGGCAAGATGTTGAGCGTGGTACTTTTTCACACCGTCACGCAGTAATGAAAGTAGAAGAAAGTGAAGAAGAGGTATTGCTGTTAAATCATTTGTCAGAAAAACAAGGAACCTTTCAAATATATAATTCGTTGCTATCAGAGTACGGCGTAGTTGGTTTTGATTATGGGTATGCCATGGCTAGTCCGAATACCTTAACCATATGGGAGGCACAATTCGGAGACTTTAGTAATGGTGCTCAAATTATGATTGACCAATATATCTCTGCTGCAGAAGATAAATGGAAGTTGCAAAACGGTTTGGTAATGTTGCTTCCACATGGTTACGAAGGGCAAGGTGCCGAACATTCCTCTGCACGTATGGAGCGCTATTTACAGCTTTGTGCTCGCGATAATATGTATATCGCTGATTGTACAACGCCGGCTAATATGTATCATTTGTTGCGTAGGCAGATGAAAGCAAATTTTAGAAAACCTTTAATTGTTTTTACTCCTAAAAGCTTATTGAGACACCCAAAAGCCGTTTCTTCTGTAGATGAATTAGCAAATGGTTCGTTTCAAGAGGTAATTGATGATCATAGCGCTGATATTAAAAAAGTAAAAACTTTGGTGTTTTGTACAGGTAAGTTTTATTATGACTTACTGGCTGTCAAAGAAGAAAATAACAGAGGTGATGTTGCCTTGGTGCGAATTGAGCAGTTGTTTCCGTTACCTTCAGATAAGATGAAAGCAGTTATTGAAAAGTATAAAAATGCTGATGACTTAGTTTGGGCACAAGAAGAGCCAAAAAATATGGGTGCATGGAGTCATATGTTAATGCATTTTGATCAGGCAAGTAGGTTTAGAGTTGCTTCAAGGCGCTTTTATGCTTCGCCCGCTGCTGGTAGTGCAGTTCGATCAAAAAATCGTCATCAACAAGTAATTGATTTTGTTTTTGACAAGACCAAAAGCAATATGAACAGACGTGTCAGTAAGCCTACTAAAAAATGATAAAACGTTTTTGCCTTTTTTTTATATTATTGATGAATGTTGGGTTTGCTCAAGAAGACGAGGAGCTACCTAATTATGCTAGTGCGGCGGCAGAATTCATGTCATTGTATAATGCTGGCGATTATCAAGGTATTTTTGAGCTGTTTAATGATGATATGAAAAAAGCATTGCCGCGTGAAAATACCATAGATTTTTTTAGTCAAAATGTCAGTGGTTTGATGGGTAATATTGTTGAAATGCATTATACAACAATGAAAGATGGGGCTCATTTTTATCGTACCACATTTGATAGAGCAATTGCAGATATAGCAATAAGTTTAAGTCCAAGTAATCAAATAATGGGTTTTTTGATTACACCACTTAAGCCTGATGATTTACCTATTCTTGAACGTAATAGCACTAAAATGATTTTGCCTTTCAATGAAACGGTATTTGTTTTCTGGGGAGGTACAACAGAGGAGCAAAATTATCATATGGCAGATGCAACACAGCAATATGCTTATGATATTTTAATGGTTGAAAATGGTGCCTCATATAAAGGAGATGCATCAAAAAATGAAAACTATTTTATCTTTGGAAAAGATGTTATTGCGCCTTGTGATGCTCGGGTAGTGAAAGTGATATCTGGCGTTGTTGATAACGTTCCAGGAGAATTAAATCCTGCTCAATTGACTGGAAATACAGTAGTACTGCAAGCAAGTGATGACGAATTTTTGTTGTTTGCTCACCTAAAAGAAGGTTCAATACTCGTTGAAGTAGGTCAAGATGTTTTGCAGGGTGAGGTAATAGGCCTTTGTGGTAATTCAGGTAATTCAACCGAACCACATTTGCATTTAGGACTTCAGAATGATGCTGAATTTTTAAAGTCTACTGGAGCTAAGTTGTATTTCGATAGATTGCTAGTTAACGGAGAATTAAAAGAAGACTATCTTCCGGTAAAAGAAGATTTTATAAAAAATATAAATTAAAATAAAATGGTTTTAGAAATGAAAGTCCCTTCACCGGGAGAATCGATAACTGAAGTTGAAATAGCGGAATGGTTGGTAGAAGATGGTGATTATGTTGAAAAAGATCAAGCAATTGCCGAAGTTGATTCTGATAAAGCGACTTTAGAATTGCCAGCAGAACAAAGCGGTATCATTACTTTAAAAGCAGAAGTAGGAGATGCAGTTGAGGTTGGTGCTGTGGTATGTTTAATTGATACTAGTGCTGCAAAACCAGAAGGTTCTGAAGCTTCTGAAGCTGAAGAGAAGAAAGAAGTTGTTAAAGAAGTGGCTAAAAAAGAAGAAAAGCCCGTTGCTAAAGAAAATTATGCAACTGGTAGTGCGTCACCTGCAGCTAAGAAAATATTAGATGAAAAAGGAGTTAAAACTAGTGAGGTTAAAGGCACCGGCAGAGACGGTAGAATCATGAAAGAAGATGCGGTGAATGCCGTTCCTTCTATGGGTTCTCCTACCGGTGGAAGTAGAGGAGAATCACGTTCTAAACTATCAATGCTTCGACGAAAAGTTGCTGAAAGATTGGTTTCTGCTAAAAACGAAACCGCTATGCTGACTACTTTTAACGAAGTTGATATGTCGCCTATTTTTGAATTAAGAAAGCAATACAAAGAAGACTTTAAGTCAAAACATGGTGTGAGTTTAGGTTTTATGAGTTTCTTTACTAAGGCTGTGGTGCGTGCATTAGAAATGTATCCAGCAGTGAATTCTATGATTGACGGAAAAGAAATGATTTCATATGATTTCTGTGATATTAGTATAGCGGTTTCTGGTCCTAAAGGATTAATGGTGCCAGTTATTAGAAATGCTGAAAACTTAACATTTAGGGGAGTAGAGGCAGAAGTAAAGCGGTTAGCTTTGCGAGCTAGAGATGGTGAAATTACTGTTGATGAAATGACAGGAGGTACTTTTACGATCACCAATGGAGGAGTCTTTGGTTCAATGTTATCTACGCCGATTATAAATCCTCCTCAAAGTGCTATTTTAGGAATGCATAATATTGTTGAGCGTCCGATAGCAAAAGATGGTGCAATTGCAATAGCTCCAATAATGTATGTGGCATTATCATATGATCATAGAATAATTGATGGTAAAGAATCAGTAGGTTTCTTAGTGGCAGTTAAAGAAGCATTGGAAAACCCTCAGGAATTATTAATGGATAATAATGTAAAGAAAGCACTTGAGATGTAAGACTTTCTTTTAGATAAACAAAAAAGCTGTTATCAATATGCTAACAGCTTTTTTGTTTTATTATATTCTGAATGAAAAAGGCATGATATTATTTTACTACTTTTAAATAAACTACATTCTTTTTATAATCAATAATTGCTTTGCTTTTCTTTAAAATATCTGCGCCAATGATGCCATCAACTGGTAATGCATTATGTGCTGTTAAGGCTTTGTTGACATGAACCAGATCAAAAAGAACGATTTTAAGTTTGTTGCTTTTCCAGCCCAATATTTTGATGGTGTTCTTTGTTGAAACTAAAGTTTCCATATTTGTGGCTCCGGCACCCGCAGCTTTAATTTTAGATTTTTTGGTGGTTAGATGAAAAGTTTCAATTTTATCAAAGCCAACACATGTGTTTGATGCTCCGGTATCAAGAATAAATCTTCCCTTTACTCCGTTTAATTTTGCCTTAATTTCAAAATGATTGGTTGCGGTTAAAACCAATGGTACTTTTATATAGTTCTTTTGTTTTAAAAACTTTTCTAGGCTAGCCATATAATCTTTTATTTGAAGCAAATATAACCCTATTTTTGAGCTATGATTTTGACCGATACACATACACATTTATATAGTGAAGCCTTTGATGAAGATCGCATAGAGGTGATTGAACGAGCGGTGAATAACGGAGTAGAGCGTTTTTTTATTCCGGCCATTGATTCTTCTTATACTAAGGCAATGTTTGATCTGAAATTGAATCACCCTGACAAGATGTTCTTAATGATGGGTTTGCATCCTACGCATGTGAAAGAAAATGTAGTAGAAGAATTAAAACATGTAACTGAAATGCTAAAAGCGCATAAATTCTGTGCTGTTGGTGAAATTGGTATTGATTTATATTGGGATAAATCTTCTCTTAAAGAACAGCAGAAGGCTTTTCAGTACCAAATTCAATTAGCTAAGAAATATAAACTTCCTATTATAATTCATTGCAGAGAAGCTTTTGATGAAATTTTTGAAATTCTAGAAAAGGAAAAAGGAGATGATCTTTATGGAATTTTTCATTGTTTCACAGGTACATTAAAACAGGCAATTCAAGCAATTTCTTATAATATGATGTTAGGCATTGGTGGTGTAGTGACTTTTAAAAATGGAAAGATTGATACTTTTTTGAATCAAATCGATTTAAAACACATCGTTCTAGAGACTGATTCGCCATATTTGGCTCCGGTTCCTTATAGAGGAAAGAGAAATGAAAGTTCAAATTTGTTGAAAGTAGCAGAAAAATTAGCTGAAATATATAATATGCCAATTGATGAAATTGCAAAAATAACAACAGCAAACTCTATAAGAGTTTTTGGTATTTAATACCTTAATATAGTATGAGTAAAACAACAAAAATACTACTTGTTTATACTGGTGGAACTATCGGTATGGTGAAGGATTATGAAACGGGAGCTTTAAAGGCTTTTAACTTTAAAAAGTTACTTAAAAATATTCCAGAACTAACTCAAATTGACTGTCAAATTGATAGTGTGTCATTTGACGACCCAATTGATTCTTCAAACATTAGCACATTGCATTGGGTAGAAATTGCACAGATTATTGAAGCGCACTATGAAACCCATGATGGATTTGTCGTGCTTCACGGTAGTGATACTATGAGTTATTCGGCATCAGCACTCAGTTATATGTTAGAAAATCTTGCCAAGCCGGTAATTTTTACTGGGTCGCAATTGCCGATCGGTGATTTGAGAACTGATGCTAAAGAGAATTTAATTACTTCTATACAAATAGCGGCTTTACAAAAGAATGGCAGGCCTGTTATACAAGAAGTAGGACTTTATTTTGAATATAAATTATACCGCGGTAATCGTACGACTAAGATAAATGCAGAGCATTTTGAAGCATTCGCATCAATGAATTACCCTCCTTTGGTAGAATCTGGAGTGCATTTAAAAGTTTATCACGAATATTTATTACCTCGAAAAAGGGCTAAAAAGCTGTTGGTTCATACCGTATTAGATGATAATGTGGTCATTTTAAAATTATTTCCAGGATTTAATGCTAAAACTTTAACCGCAGTTCTCGATACTCCAGATTTAAAGGCAGTGGTTTTGGAAACTTATGGTGCAGGAAATGCCCCAACGGAGTCTTGGCTAGTTGAAGGGCTTAAAAAAGCGATGAAAAAAGGTCTATTCATTATTAATGTGACACAGTGTTCTGGAGGAAGTGTTATTATGGGGCAATATGAAACGAGTGAGCAACTGAAAAAACTACAAGTTGTTAATGGTAAAGACATTACAACTGAAGCAGCAATCACTAAATTGATGTATTTGTTAGGAAGTAATATTTCATCTAAAACTTTTAAGACAATTTTTGAAACTCCTTTACGTGGAGAAATGGAATAAAATAGTTGATATTATTTCTGTAACTAATATTTTTTTTGTTATTTGGCCAACCTTTAAGGCCGAAATAGAGAGGTGGCCGAGTGGTCGAAGGCGCACGCCTGGAAAGTGTGTATACACCAAAAGTGTATCGAGGGTTCGAATCCCTTCCTCTCTGCATTTAAATTTTACTTTTATTATTGCTAATTTTTTTTATCTTTAACCCGATTGATTAACTAACTAAATTTAAGTTTGAACGAAATGAAAAGATTATTCTCTATCCTAGCGTTGGCTGGGTTGTTTGTATTAACTACAAATACTGTAAATGCTAAAACAACTACTTCTGCAGTAGTTTCAAATCTAACAACAGTTGCCGCAACCACAGTTATGCTTCAAGATGCTGCTGCTGATTCTGGTGATCGAAGCTTTACTCAAGTTTTGAAAGAGCAATATATCAAAGGTGGTGCTGGCTTCATGAGCTTCGTATTAATCTGTTTGATTTTAGGTCTTGCTGTTGCTATTGAAAGAATTATTTACTTAAATCTTGCAAGCACTAATTCAGCAAAATTAAAGCAACAAGTAGAAGATGCTCTTGCATCTGGTGGTGTTGAAGCTGCTAAAGAGGTTTGTAGAAATACAAAAGGACCTGTTGCATCAATCTATTATCAAGGTCTTGAAAGAGCTGGTGAGAGTGTAGAGGCTGCTGAAAAAGCGGTTGTTTCTTACGGTGGTGTTCAAATGGGGCAATTAGAGAAAAATGTTTCTTGGTTATCTTTATTTATTGCTATTGCACCAATGCTTGGTTTCATGGGTACGGTAATCGGTATGATTGCGGCCTTCGAAAAAATTAGTGCTGTTGGTAACTTAAGTGCCTCATTAATTGCAGGTGATATTCAAGTTGCACTTTTAACAACAGTATTTGGTTTAATTACTGCGATTATCCTTCAAATCTTTTACAACTATATCATCGCTAAGATTGATAGTATTGTAAATGATATGGAAGACTCATCAATCTCTTTGATTGATATGTTGGTGGATCACAAAAAATAATCGTCGCACTTAATACCAAAGAATAATGTATAAAATTGTAAAAATTGTACTAATAGTTATAAGCGTGATCTCGTTTGGACTATTATTTGCGATGCCAGACGGAGACGCTCCGATGGCAGAAGCAATGGAAAGTGGCGGATTAAACGCCATGCACTGGATCGCTTATATTCTGCTGTTTATAGCAGTATTAGCAACTTTAGTTTTCGGATTGAAGAATATGGCATCTACACCAGGAGGTTTGAAAAAATCTCTTTTCGGAATCGTAGGTTTATTAGTTGTGTTAGGTATTGCCTACGGACTTTCAAGCGGTACTGATATTAGTGTAGACGAAATGTTGTCAAAGAATAATATTGAAACCTCTGAAAGTGAAATTAAAACGGTAGGAGCTGGTATATATACTTTTGGCATAATGCTTTTAGCTGCTGTAGCACTTATAGCATGGGGAGCAATTAAGAAAGCAACAAGTAAATAATAAACTATGGGTAGAAGAGCAGGAGCACCAGAAGTAAATGCCGGGTCGATGGCTGATATTGCGTTTTTGCTGCTTATCTTTTTCTTAGTAACTACTACTATTGAAACAGATGCAGGTCTAGACCGTATGTTGCCACCTATTGAACCGCCTGAAACTGATGTTATTATTAAACAAAAGAATATTTTTCAGGTTAGCATCAATAAAAATGGTCAGTTATTGGCTGATGATGAATTAACTGATCTTAAAGATTTGCGTCAAAAAGCAGTTGATTTCTTAGATAATAATGGCGATGGTACTTGTACATATTGTAAGGGGAAGAAAAACCCTGAATCATCAGATAATCCAACAAAAGCGATTATTTCTTTGAAAAACGATAGAGAAACTAAATACAGCACTTATATAACAGTTCAAAATGAATTGGTTGGAGCGTATAACGAGTTAAGAAATCGTGAGGCTAAAAGATTGTACAATAGAACCTTCGTTAATTTAGAGGAAGAATATTTAAGTCCTGAGTCTAAAGAAAAATTAGATGAAGATGCTCTTGATGAGTTAAAAGCAAAGGTAAAGAGGATTCAAGATTTGTTTCCACAAAAGCTTTCTGAAGCTGAAACATCTTCGTCAAATTAATTTTAATAAGAAGCTAAAAAGAATATAATATGTCAAAGTTTGCAAAGAAAAAAGATGGAGAATTGCCAGCGGTATCAACGGCATCTTTACCTGATATTGTATTCATGCTTCTTTTCTTTTTCATGACTGTAACAGTAATGAAAGATAGTTCGCTTAAGGTAGAAAATAACTTGCCGAATGCGGATCAAATAAAGAAGCTTGAAAAGAAAGATAGAGTGATCTACATTTATGTAGGTAAACCTACACCTGAGTTTGCTGGAAAGTTTGGTACAGAACCAAAAATTCAGTTAAATGATAAATTTGCAGGACCATCAGAGGTTGGTGATTATATTTTGATGGAAAGAGCAAAGAAGTCTCAAGATCTTCAAAATGTATTAACAACATCTTTAAAAGTTGATAAAAATGCTAATATGGGTTTAATTTCTGATATTAAGCAAGAACTAAGAGAGGTAAATGCTCTTAAAGTTAATTATACAACGGTTAATGGTGATGCTTTTAGTAATTTACAATAGTTAGAAAAATTTCAAACTTAAATATGACGCTTCAAACTTTATAGTTTGAAGCGTTTTTTATTTGATTAACTTTGAATTTATGCGGACTCTGTTATTGATTTTATTATTGCCATTGGCTGTATTACCACAATCTAAGGCTGACTCACTTCAGGTAAACCAGCGATATCTTGAAGATCAGTTTTACGCAGGCATAACCTATAATTTTGTTTTAAGCCAACCAGATTTGGTGAATCAACGTAATTTCTCATACGGTTTACAAGCAGGTTTTATCAGAGACTTACCTTTGAATAAAGATCGAACTATCGGATTAGGAATAGGTGTCGGACTTAGTTTAAATACTTATTACACCAATATTCGGGCTCAAAAAACAGAAAATGGTATTGCTTATTCTGTAATTACTGATTTTGATTTTAAACGCAGTAAATTAGAGACACACATACTAGAAATACCGATTGAGTTTCGTTGGCGTAATTCTGACCCTGAAACCTATAGTTTCTGGAGGGTTTATACTGGGGTTAAATTTGGTTATGCCTTTGATTCTAGATCAAAATTCGTAATTGAAAATTTGAAGGATTCTTTTGTGAATGATGATGTTCAAAGATTACAGTATGGTCTAACTATGAATTTTGGTTATCATAATTTCAATATTCATGTGTATTATTCGCTCACACCATTGTTTGAAGATGGTGTATTGGTTGATAGTCAAGATTTGGGTATAAAGCCATTGCACATAGGTTTTGTGTTTTATTTTCTTTAGGTTATAGTTGTACATCTTTTTCATTTTACTTTAACATATAATTAAGAACTGGCATGCTTCTTGGTATTACTTAAACCAAGTCGTCTTTTTGGGCGTCTTAAATGCTCCAATATTATCAAGTATTACCTACTAGAGGCTATCAATTATATTGTTTAACCTTTAAATACTTAAAGTATGTCTAGTAGAGAAGAAATGCCAAAAGTGAATGCAGGGTCTATGGCAGATATTGCATTCTTATTACTTATTTTTTTCTTAGTTACAACCAGTATTGAAACTGATGTTGGACTAAATCGCATGTTGGCCAAGGAGTCAAAAACACCTCCTTTACCAATAAATCAGCGAAATATTTTACCCATATTAATTAATGATGAGGATAAACTGATGGTCAATGGAGAAATTATTCCGATCAATGAGCTTAAAGAGATGGCCATAGCATTTTTAGACAACGGTGGTGTTGCTGTAAATAATGCTAACTACTGTAATTATTGTCAAGGTAAACGAGATGAGTTTTCTTCAGATAACCCTCAAAAAGCTATTATCTCGTTAATGAGCAGTCGTGAAACGTCTTACGGGGTTTATGTTACTGTTCAAAATGAATTGGTAGCAGCCTATACTGCATTGCGAAATAGAGAAGCTCAGCGGCTTTATGGTATTGATTTTACGGCAATGGAAGAAGATTACTCAAGTGAATCCACTTCTTTTGAATCTAAAGCAATTCTTAAGCAAAGAATAAAGCAAATACAGGCGCTGTACCCTTTACAGTTATCAGAAGCGGAAAGAAAACAAAATCAATAGAACTATGTCAAAATTTAATTTTAAAAAGAATAAACCGACCCCAGAAGTATCAACAGCTTCGCTGCCTGATATTGTTTTCATGTTGCTTTTCTTTTTCATGACTGTAACGGTTATGAAAGATGATTCTTTAAAAGTTTCAAACGATTTACCTAATGCTTCTGAAATTAAGAAGTTAGAGAAAAAGGATCGATTGATTACTGTATATATCGGAACGCCTTCAGAACGATTTCAGGGTTCGTTAGGTACAGAGCCAAGAATTCAAATTGATGATAAATTCATAGCAATTGAAAACTTTGGTGCTGCTATTTTAGAAAAAATAGAGGCTAAGCCGGCCCAAATTCAGTCTTTTGTTACTGTGTCATTAAAGGTTGATAAAACGGCTTCTATGGGCTTAATTACGGATGTAAAAAAGGAGTTAAGAAAGATAAATGCTTTGAAAATTAACTACACCACCTTTGAAGGTGATTCGTTTAATAATCTCAGCAATTAGTAATCATAACCAAAACTGAATTAAAATCAACTGTGAAATAGAGCCTATGCAAAAACCGATAATTATTTCGGCCTTTTGATGGGCTCTTAAATATAGTCTTGAAGAAGCTACCAAGCCTGTAGCTAAAATGAATACACTTAGTGCAAGTATAATATTAATTTCAAAATGAATACTCAGGCAAACTAAAAACATGAATAAGCTACCCATGCCTGCCATATGCATACTGCTTTTAAATTTGAATAGTAACAAAATTAAAGAAGTGAAAGTTGCTAGTATTAATCCGATAAAATAAAAGTGAAGTTCGCTTGTAAAGTTATATGGTATTACTTTATATATGATCATTAAGAATAGAGCAATGCCAATATATAGGGGGTATTTTCGCTCTTGAATCGTCGGCATTAATGCTGAACTTACCAAGCCCAAGTTTTTTAAAATCAAAAACAAAATAATGGGGATAATCACGGTAAGAATGAAAATTGGTAGAATGTTTCCGTTTTGAAAAGAATCAGGACTGTACTTGGGAGTAATAATAAAATAGGCAATTGTTCCGGCAATTGGAATTAAGATGGGGTGAAACAAATATGAAATGAATAGGTTAAACCTGTGCATTATATTTGTTTTCTCAATCGTGCAACTGGTATATCAAGTTGTTCGCGATATTTAGCCACAGTTCTACGTGCTATCGGATAGCCTTTTTCTTTCAAAATAGTAGCTAACTTATCATCGGTAAGGGGTTTCTTTTTAGATTCTTCTTTTATGACAGTCTCTAAAATTTTCTTTATTTCTCGGGTAGAAACATCTTCGCCTTGGTCATTTTTCATTGATTCAGAAAAGAATTCTTTTATCAATTTGGTGCCATACGGGGTATCTACATATTTACTGTTGGCTACTCTAGAAACCGTTGAAACATCCATATCAATCTCGTCAGCAATATCTTTCAAAATCATGGGGCGCAAGTTGCGTTCATCGCCTGTAAGAAAGTACTCTTTTTGATAGTGCATGATAGAGTTCATTGTAATGAACAAAGTTTGCTGCCGTTGCCGTATAGCATCAATAAACCATTTTGCAGCATCTAGTTTCTGTTTAATAAACATTACGGTATCTTTCTGTGACTTCGACTTTTGTTTTGAGTCTTTATAGCCTTTTAGCATATTGCTATATTCTCTTGAAACATGAAGTTCTGGGGCATTTCTTCCGTTTAGCGTTAATTCGAGTTCACCCTCTACAATGCGAATTGAAAAATCAGGAACAACATGTTCGATCATACGGTTGTTGCCAGCATAAGAACCACCAGGTTTCGGATTTAGTCTTTCAATCTCAGCAATAGCATCTTTAAGTTCTTCTTCTGTTATATTATGCTTCTGTATAAGTTTCTTGTAGTGTTTCTTTGTAAACTGCTCGAAAGACTTCTCTAAGATAGTTGTAGCTAACTCAATGCTTGGTGTAACTTCTTTTCTTTTTAATTGAATGATTAAGCATTCTTCAAGTGAACGAGCGGCAACTCCTGGAGGATCTAATTCTTGAACTAAAGAAAGCACTTTTTCTATGGTTTCTTCGTCAGTGTATATGTTTTGTGTGAAAGCTAAATCATCAGTAATGTCTGAAATGGGTCTTCTGATATAGCCGCTTTCATCAACACTGCCAATTAGAAATTCAGCAATACTCCATTCTTCATCGTTTAAATAGGAGGTGTTTAATTGACTTAATAGAAATTGATTAAATGAAATTCCCGCAGCATAAGGAACGCTTTTTTCATCGTCATCTGCACTATAATTATTTGCTTTAGTTCTGTAATCAGGTATTTCGTCATCACTTAAATAATCATCAATATTGATGTCTTCTGTATTGATGCTTTCATTGTCAAGATCGCTATCGTATTCATCAGCAAATTCATCATTTAAGCTTTCTGGCTCTTCTTTTCCACTTTCAAGGGCAGGGTTTTCTTCTAATTCTTGTTTTAAACGTTGTTCAAAAGCCTGGGTAGGCAATTGTATCAGCTTCATCAGTTGTATCTGCTGAGGCGATAGTTTTTGTGATAGTTTAAACTGTAAGAATTGTTTTAGCATTAAATTTTGATTCTAGGTCTACTTTAAAGTTAATGAAAAAAACAGGAAATTATTTCATGCAGGCGTATACTAATTGATTTAAAATTCTGCATTCTGCGGTGTTCTTGGAAAAGGGATTACATCACGAATATTACCCATGCCAGTAGCAAACAGCACTAATCGTTCGAAACCAAGTCCAAAACCACTATGCTCTGCTGTACCAAATTTTCGAAGATCTAAATACCACCAAAGCTCCTCTTCAGGAATTCCTAAAGTTTCCATTTTTTCTTTTAATACATCTAATCGCTCTTCTCTTTGTGAACCTCCAACAATTTCACCAATGCCTGGGAATAATATATCCATCGCTCGAACTGTTTTTCCATCTTCGTTCAATCGCATATAAAAAGCTTTAATTTTTGCAGGATAATCAAAAAGGATCACCGGACACTTAAAGTGTTTTTCAACCAAATAGCGTTCATGCTCGCTTTGTAAGTCAGCGCCCCACTCATTGATTAGATATTTAAATTTCTTCTTTTTATTAGGTTTACTGTTCCGTAATATGTCTATGGCTTCAGTATATGAAACACGTTTAAAGGTATTTTGAGAAACAAACTCTAATTTTTCAATTAAGGCCATTTCACTACGTTCGATTTGAGGTTTTGTTTTCTCCTCATCAAGTAATCGTTTCTCTAAAAACTGTAAGTCTTCTTTGCAATTTTCTAAAACATAACTAATAACGTTTTTGATAAAATCTTCGGCAAGATCCATATTATCATCTAAGTCGTTGAAAGCTACTTCAGGTTCAATCATCCAAAACTCTGCTAAGTGACGAGAAGTATTCGAGTTTTCGGCTCTAAATGTCGGTCCGAAAGTATATACTTTTCCTAAAGCCATGGCGTATGCTTCGGCTTCCAATTGACCAGAAACAGTTAAGTTGGTCTCTTTTCCAAAGAAATCATCTTTATAATTTACATCACCTTCTTCTGTTAATGGTGGTTTTTTAGGGTCAAGTGTGGTGACTCTAAACATTTCACCTGCACCTTCGGCATCTGAACCAGTTACGATAGGAGCATGAAAATAATAGAACCCATTTTGTTGAAAGTATTGATGAATGGCAAACGAAAGTGCAGATCGTACTCTCATAATGGCTCCAAACGTATTTGTTCTTACGCGTAAATGAGCTTGTTCTCTTAAAAATTCAAGAGAGTGCTTTTTAGGAGATAATACCGTAAGTTTTACATCTTCAGTATCAGCCAAACCATGAACAAAAATATCTGTAACTTGTATCTCTACTGCTTGACCGCTTCCTTGACTTTCAACTAATTTACCAGTTACTCGTAGCGCTGCGCCTACCGTAATTTGTTTTAGAAGATGTTGATCGAGAGATTCAAAATCTACTACACATTGAATATTGTGTATGATTGAACCATCATTGATATTTATAAAACGGTTACTTCTAAATGTTTTTACCCATCCGTTTACGGTAACCTCTTGTGAAGCTGGTGGTGTGCTAAGTAGTTCTTTTACGCTAGTTGAATGCATACTGAAAAATTATAAGTCAAAGATAGCCTTTTGAATAAAATTATTGGTTCTTGAAATTGTTTAAAAAACTACGATTCTTCGTTTTGTGAATTATTGATTTCGTCTCGAGGTAGAATATTAATTTGAGGTTTTTTCAAGGTTTCTTTGTTGGCAATGCTTTTTTCTAAGGAAAGCAAAAGCGATGGTAATAAGACCAAATTTGCTAACATAGCAAAAAGGAGTGTTGCCGAAACGAGTGCTCCTAATGCCACAGTACCACCAAAATTTGAAATTACAAAAACTGAAAACCCGAAAAACAAAACGATAGAAGTATAAAACATACTTACTCCCGTTTCTTTTAACGCTGCATAAACAGATACTTTAATTTTCCAATTATTAGCCATGAGCTCTTGTCTATATTTAGCTAAAAAATGAATAGTGTCATCAACAGAAATACCAAAGGCAATACTAAATACTAATATGGTTGAGGGTTTAATTGGTACGCCAACAAACCCCATAACCCCTGCTGTTACCAATAAGGGTAGTAAATTCGGAATTAATGAAATAACAATCATTCTAAATGATCGAAACAAATAGGCCATAAAAAGAGCGATAAGGCCAATGGCTAAGGCTAATGACAATACTAAGTTTTTAACGAGATATTTGGTGCCTTTTAGAAATATTAAAGCACTTCCTGTCATGTAAACATTAAAGCGGTTGGCAGGAAAAATTTTTGCAATATTTTCTTGTAGCCGTTCTTCGATATCTTCCATGCGGCTAGTTTTTACGTCTTTCATGAACGTTGTTACCCTAGCTACCTGACCAGTACTATCGACAAAACTGCTTAACAGATTGCCATTTGCGGAAGATTTTCTGGCAATGTCCATAATAAAGTTGTTCTCTTGAGATGTCGGCAGTTGATAATATTTTGGAATTCCGTTGTAGTAGGCTTGTTTAGAGTATTTTACCATATTAATTACAGATACGGGTTTTGACAGTTCTGGTACTTCTTCGATTACGGTGGCTAGTTGATCAATACGTCTTAAGGTTGGTAGTTTTAAAACTCCTTTCGGATTTTTAGTATCAACCACAATTTCAACAGGCATAATACCATCGAATTCAGCTTCAAAAAAACGTATGTCTTTGAAAAACTGTTCTTTTTTTGGCATGTCTTCAATGGGGCTTCCAGAAATATCAATTTGGTATATACCAATAATACTTAATACTAATAAAATTATAGACGTAATGTAAATGGCAATACGATGATCTTTAACCACGCGAACTGTCCAATTTACAAAAGCATCTACCCAGCGTTTATTTAAATGTTTTAAATGCTTGGTTTTAGGTGGGTGTAAAAAACTGTAAATGATCGGTATTATTAATAGCGATAGTACAAAAATACCTATGATATTAATTGAGGCTACAATTCCAAACTCTTTCAAGAGCTTGCTGTCAGTTACAATGAATGTCGCAAAACCAGATGCAGTGGTAACGTTGGTCATCAAAGTAGCATTTCCAATTTTAGAAATTACTCGTTGTAAAGAAAGTGCTTGGTTGCCATGCTTCTTAATTTCTTGTTGGTATTTATTGATTAAGAAAATACAGTTTGGAATACCGATTACAATAATTAATGGTGGAATTAGAGCGGTTAAAACCGTTATTTCATATTGTAATAGACCAAGTATACCAAAAGCCCACATGACACCAATGATCACTACCCCCATAGAAATAAATGTGGCTCTAAAGCTTCTAAAGAAAAAGAAGAATAATAAAGAGGTGACTCCCAAAGCGGCTAGAATAAACTTACCGATCTCATCAATGATGTTTTGCGAGTTCATGGTTCTGATGTAAGGCATGCCCGATATGCGAACATCAAGACCAGTTTCTTCTTCAAAATTATCAATAAGGGTGTTTAAGTCTTTTAGAATAAAATCTTTACGCACTGAGGTGTTTACAATATCCTTATCGAGATTTACAACCGTTCGTATCGTTCGGGTTTCTTTATTGAAAAGTAAATCTTCATAAAATGGAATATTGTTAAAAAGATGATTTGAAATACTATCAACTTCAATTTGATTTTTAAAACTACGCTGTATTAATGGCTGAAGTTCAAAGGTTTCTTTCTCTTTATTTTTTATTAATTCTTGTAAATTTTCTGTCGAAAGTACAAAGTCGACTTCGGGAAAAGCGGCTAGCTGTTTGCTTAGTTTGTTCCAACGATTAAAATTAGTTGGATTGAATAGGGCGCTATCTTTTATGGCAAAAACGATTGCATTTCCTTCTTCGCCAAATTGTTTTAAAAAAGATTGGTATTCTAAATTGACAGGGTGATCGTCTGGTAATAGGTTTGCTTGCGAGCTTGAAAATCGCATATTTTTCCATTGCATGCCTAGAAAAACGGTAAACGCTGCAACCAAAACTAAGATCAAAATTCTATTTCTTAGAATAGTTCTAGCAGTAATTGCCCAAAAGCCTTGTGGTATTTTCTTTGCCATTGCTGATTTTATCGCTGGCAAAGGTAAAAAATGAAGTTGGGTGTACCTAGTATAGCTGGCTTGAAATGTAATTACTTTTAAAAAATAGAAAAGCGGCCCATTGGGCCGCTTTTCTATTTAATGTAGCATAAAGTGTATTAAACTTTCATAATTTCAACCTCTTTGTTGTCCAAAAATACGTCAATTCGTTTTGTATAAGTATCAGTTAATTCTTGAACGTCAGTTTCTGCGTTCTTCTTTAAATCATCTGACGCATCATCTAAACCTCTGATTTCTTTATTAGCATCTTGTCTTGCTGTACGTACACTAACTTTTGCATCTTCCGCTTCAGCTTTTGCCTGTTTCACTAAATCGCGACGGCGTTCTTCAGTTAATGGCGGAACATTGATAATAATCATATCGCCATTATTCATTGGGTTGAAGCCTAAGTTAGCATTCATTATCGCTTTTTCAATTTCTTGTAACAACGATTTCTCCCAAGGTTGCACTGAAATTGTACGTGCATCAGGTGTATTAACGTTAGCAACTTGAGACAAAATGGTTTGAGAACCATAATAATCAACCTTAACACTTGATAGCATTGAAGGGTTGGCCTTACCAGCACGAATTTTTACAAATGCTTTTTCAAGGTGAGTAATTGCACCTTCCATGCTTTCTTTGGTGGCGTCTAGTATAAAACTTATCTCTTCATTCATAGTTTAGAAATTATAATAGCAGTTAGTAGAAATCGTACCAAATTTATACGTTTACAACAGTACCAATATTTTGACCGTCTACAATTTTTAATAGATTTCCTCTTGTATTCATATCAAATACTACTATTGGTAGTTCATTTTCTTGACTTAAGGTGAATGCAGTGGTATCCATCACTTTTAATCCTTTAAGTAGTACATCAGCAAAAGAAATAGAATCGAATTTGGTTGCTGTTTTGTCTTTTTCAGGGTCAGAGGTGTAAATTCCGTCAACTCGAGTACCTTTCAAAATTACATCAGCTTCAACTTCAATGGCTCGTAAAACTGCAGCTGAATCTGTTGTGAAGTACGGATTTCCTGTTCCGCCACCAAAAATTACAACTCTGCCCTTTTCAAGATGACGCATTGCGCGTCTTCTAATAAAAGGTTCGGCCACTTCATTTATTTTAATAGCTGATTGTAGTCTGGTTTGAACCCCTTTGTTTTCAAGAGCGCTTTGTAACGCAAGTCCGTTAATAACAGTTGCTAACATACCCATGTGGTCACCCTGTACGCGATCCATACCTGTGGCTGCACCGGCTAAACCTCTAAAGATGTTTCCACCTCCAATAACAATGGCTACTTCAATTCCTTTGTCAACTACTTCTTTAATTTCATCTGCATATTCTGCAATTCGTTTGGGGTCAATTCCGTATTGCTTTTCGCCCATTAAGGCTTCTCCACTTAATTTCAAAAGAATTCTTTTGTATTGCATTGTTATGAGTTATTTCGAACAAAAATAATCAAAAATTATTATGATTCCATTCGGATAAGAAGCATAAGTTTCCTTAATTATTTGCAAATCATTATGTGCGAGCGAGTTCTTTTTCATAATCTTGCAGACCAAATTTATAAGGGATGGTTAGTCATCCATAGAAAATATCTCATATGAAAAGAATAAGTATAACATTTTTAGCTAGCATATTAATGTACGGTTGTGGTGCTTCAAAGGCGCTAATTACAGCGGAAAAAACACCCATTTTGGTAAGTTTAGATTTAGTCAATGTAGCTAATGATAAGGTGAAAGTTGAAATTAATCCTGGGGCATTTACGGCTGATGAAGTTTCCTTTTTTATTCCTAAAACTGTTCCGGGTACCTATAGTGAAGATAACTACGGAAAGTATATAGAAGGTTTCAAGGCTTTCGATTATAATGATAAAGAATTAACTGTTTCTAAGTCTGATGATAATACTTGGAATATTTCCAACGGAAAAACTTTAGATAAAATCACGTATTGGGTTAATGATACATTTGATTCAGAACAAGAACAAGAAGAGGCTGTTTTCTCTCCTTCAGGAACCAATATTTTAAAAGATGAAAATTTTGTGCTCAACCTACACGGTTTTATCGGGTATTTCGCAAATTTAAAAGAAGTGCCTTATACGATTTCAGTCGCAAAGCCAAATGAATTATTGGCTACTACTTCTTTAAATAAAAAAGTGATTGAAGATGTCGCTTTAAATCAGGATGTATTTACTGCTTCACGATATTTTGAGGTCATTGATAACCCTATATTTTATGCCAAATCAAATTCAGAAACATTTCAGATTAATGATATTGCCGTAACCCTAAGCGTATACTCTCCGAATGGCGTATATACCGCAGCAACTTTAAAAGATCGCATGGAAAAGATGATGGCTGCTCAAAAAACCTTTATGGGTGATATTGATGGTACTAAGCAATATTCCATTCTCTTATATCTTTCTCAAATGGGAGCAGAAGATGCAGGTGGTTTTGGTGCTTTAGAGCATCATACTTCAACGGTAGTAGTATTGCCAGAGGCAATGCCTCAAGATCGTTTGGAGCAGGCCATGGTTGATGTAGTTTCTCATGAGTTTTTTCATATTGTTACTCCTTTAAATGTGCATTCAAAAGAGGTGCAGTATTTTGATTTTAACAATCCGAAAATGTCGCAACATTTGTGGATGTACGAAGGTACAACAGAGTACTTTGCGAATTTGTTTCAAATTCAACAAGGTTTGATTGATGAGGCGGAATTTTACAAGCGAATTATGGGCAAAATTGGCAATTCAAAGGCCTATGATGATGCCATGTCATTTACAGAAATGAGTAAAAATGTTTTAGAAGAGCCCTATAAAGAAAACTATGCCAATGTCTATGAAAAAGGGGCTTTGATCAATATGGCTATTGACATTCAGTTGCGCGAATGGAGTAATGGAGAAAAAGGAGTGCTTTGGTTGATGAAAGAGCTTTCAAAGAAATATGGAGATATGACTCCGTTTGAGGATGAAGCGTTAATCGATGAAATTATAGCAATGACGTATCCTGAATTACGAGAATTCTTTGATGCCCATGTCATTGGTGATACTCCCATTGATTATAATGTTTATTTTGGTAAAGTCGGACTTGCATCTGGAGAAACTGAACAACCTTGTGGGCGATTTTTCTTAGATCAAGAAGTACCTTTTATTGATGCTGATGCTTCAAATAACGATGCGATTTATGTTCGTAACGGAATTACATTAAGTAGTTTTTTGCTTGATATGGGTGCTCAAGGCGGTGATATAATTAAGAGTATCAACGGTACACCAATTACTTTAGAAGGTATTGGCCCCGTACTTCAACAAAGTTTCGTATGGCCACCTGAAACTGATATTACTATGGTTGTAATGAGAGGTGACGATGAGTTGACTTTAAAAGGTAAAGCAGGTAACCCAGTGGTTGTAGTTGAAAAGATCTTTTCTTTAGAACACGTAACAGATGAGCAACAAGAACTTCGAAAAGCTTGGATGAAGAATTAAAATTATAAATCCTAGGTTTGAAAAAGGCGTTACGAAACAGTAGCGCCTTTTTTTTATACTTTAACTTGAAACATAAAAATTTAATATTTTTTGTAACCATTGCGAAAAATGGAAGTTTACCCTTATGTAGATCAAAATAAAAAATGCAAGAATTAACCAACAACGCATTAATGCTTAAAGTGAAATCGGGTGACCTCGATAAACTTGGGTTGTTATACGAACGCCATAAAAAAAGACTTTTCGGCTTCTTTTACAATATGAATAGCGACGCTGCTTTAAGCGAAGATTTGGTGCAAAATGTTTTCATGCGAATTTTGAAATATAAACACACCTATACTGGTGAAGGTAGTTTTACGGCATGGATGTTTCGAACCGCTAGAAACGTTAATTACGATTATTATAGGAAAAATAAATCAGAGAAAAATATTAGTGAAGTATCAGAAGTAGCATATAAACTGGAAGATTCAGCCACTATAGAACAAGAAATTCAAGATAAGCAAAACATAAGAGTTTTGAATCGGGCAATGCAGTTACTGGCTCCTGAAAAGCGAGAAGTATTAGTGTTGAGTAAATTAAAAGAAATGCAATTTAGTGAGGTGGCACAGATTTTAGGATGTACAGAAGGGGCAGCCAAAGTGAAAGCTTATAGAGCTTTAAAAGAGTTAAGATCAATTTACCTACAACTAGAAAGAAGATAATTATGAAACAAGAGAATTTTGAAATATGGATGATTGATTATTTGTCGGATGAGCTTGAAGGAAAAGATATATTGAACTTCGAAAAACACCTTGAAGAAAATAAGGATCATCGAAAGCAGTTTGAAGCGTTGAAAGAAACTTGGTCGCAATTGAATGACCTAACTATTCCAGAAGCTTCAACAACAATGGATGAGAAGTTCTATGTTATGTTGCATGATAAAATGGAAGCTCAAAATCACAAGAAAGAAAGTGGTTTTGCTTGGTTGAAATCAGTTGCTGAATCCTTTAAAAAACCACAACTAGCTTTTGCGATGTTAATACTTGGTGTCGGCATCGGCACAGGATATTTGTTAAATGGCGATTCGAAAAATGATTCAACGGGGGGCACTGTAAATGCTGTTGTAGATTCAGATACCGAAACAGAAGAGGTAAGAGGGCAGTTGGTATTAACGCTTTTAGAACAATCTTCTGCTAATAAAAGATTACAAGGAGTGAATGAGGCGGCTAAATTAAATGATGCCAATGAACGCGTTATTAAGGCCTTGTTTGCAACACTAAATAACGATCCGAATGTGAATGTGCGTTTAGTTGCTGTGGAATCATTAGCGAAGTATGTTGATACGCCCGAAGTGCGAATGGGGCTAGTTAAGTCCATCGAGTTTCAAAATTCACCTTTGGTACAAATAGCTTTGGCTGATTTAATGGTGGCTTTACAAGAAAAAACTTCGATCGAATCTATGAAGCAACTGTTAGAGCAACCCGATATTGACAACACCGTAAAACAAAAATTAGAAGAATCAATCAATCACATCATATAATTAATCAAAAAACGAACAATCATGAGAACTTTAAAATTGAATTTATTTCTGGCAGCAATGATCTGCTGTCAGTTAATGACTGCGCAAAAATTTAGCGAAACTATTACTGACGAATTACAGTTTTCTACCGTATCACCTAAAAACATGTTGGTGGTTCAAAATGTAAACGGACCAATAACAGTAGAAGGGTATGATGGTGATACCATTCAGCTGGAAGTAGAGAAAATCATATCGGCGAATAATAAAGAAAGATTAGCGGAAGGAAAACGTGACATTCAAGTAAAAATAGAACAGGTTGATTATAACTTATATGTGTATCTCGAATCGCCAAACAATCATTTTGACACTAACAAGGGACGTTATTATAACGAAAGGAATAATGGAAGATGGGAGCAACCCAGATATAATTATTACTTAGACTTTAAATTGAAGATTCCTAAAAATAGTAATGTCAAGTTGGCGACGATGAATGATGGCGACATTTACGCTGAAAATGTACACGGCAATGAGATCATCGTGAACAATTTAAATGGTGCGATAACACTAAAGAATATAGCAGGGAAAACTCAAGTAAACGCCTTGAATAAAGATATTAATATCACCTATTTCAGAAACCCCAATGGTGATTCAGAATACCGATCGTTAAATGGAGATATTAATGTTACTTTTCAAGAAGACTTAGATGCCGATGTATCGTTTAAAAGTATGAATGGTGATTTATATACCAACTATGAAACGGCTAAATTGACTCCTGAATTGGTTCAAGAGAAAACCAAAAGTAAAAAAGGAGTGCGGTACAATTTGAGTTCAAAACAAGCATATCGCATTGGTGACGGAGGAATAAAACTAGATTTTAATCTTCTTAATGGAGACGCAACTTTAAAAAAGTAAGATGATGAAATATATAAGCAAAAATATAGTAGTACTACTAGCGCTTTTTTTAGGGAGTTATTCCTTTTATGCGCAATCAGATAATGGTGAAGTTGTTACCATTCCACTTTCTCGACCAGGTGAGGCAGGGCATCTGAAAATTGGTTTACTCTATGGATCAATTTCAGTTTCGGCACATTCAGGTAAAGATGTCATTATTGAGACGGCAAGTAGTAAAAGTTCAAAACCTGCAAAAACCAAAGACGGCATGCGAAGAATTGGTGATACATCGCTTGAATTTAGTGTTGAAGAATATGATAATAAGGTTTATATCAAATCTAAAAAGCATAACAAACGTGTAGATTTTATCATAAGGGTGCCCGAAAATTTCTCTTTAGATCTGCGCGCTACTAATAACGGTAATATCGCTGTAGCGGGTGTTGTTGGAGATATTGAAATTAGCAATTTAAATGGCAGTATTACCTTAACTGATATTGGAGGTTCAGTAATTGCTGATGCTTTGAACAAAGATATTATTGTAACGTTTACCAAAGGATATGAAAAGTCTTCCATGGCTTTTACGAGTTTGAATGGTGATATTGATGTGACTTTTCCAGAAAATTTAGCCGCCAACATAAAGGCTAAAACAGACAATGGAGAGATTTATACTGATTTCGAGCTTAAGGTGACACGCGACATCAAGAAGGAAGAGAAAAGAACCTCTTCAGGGGTTTATAAAGTAAACGTTGACAAATGGGTCACCGGAGCAATAAATGGAGGAGGAGCGGAGCTACTTTTTAAAACCATGAATGGTGACATTATGATTCGGTCAAAAGGTTAGGTAAAAATAGAACAAAAAAAACCGCTATACATTGCTGCATAGCGGTTTTTATATGTACTAAGAATACTAATTATCCTACTGTAGCACGTTTAAAACCAGTAACGGTTACATCGCCATGAGAAGCAACGTATTTAGCTACATTGATTTTCTCATCTTTGATGAAGTTTTGATCTAACAAACATTGCTCTTGATCAAGAGTAGTGTTGTCAGAAACAAATCTTTCCATTTTACCAGGAAGAATTTTATCCCAGATTTTTTCTGGTTTTCCTTCAGCTTGTAATTGTGCTTTAGCATCTTCTTCAGCCTTAGCTAAAACTTCGTCAGACAATTGAGCCATTGAAATGTATTGAGGTACGTTTTTAAGTGTTTTACCTAAACGACCTAATTCTTCATTATCTTTTTCAATAACTGCAATACGAGCTTCAGTTTCAGCAGCAACGAACTCAGGGTCAAAATCTTTATAAGATAAAGTAGTTGCACCCATTGAAGCTACTTGCATAGAAACGTCTTTCGCTAATACTTCAGCAGTATCTACTTTTGCAGATAAACCAACCAAAGCGGCAATTTTGTTAATGTGAACATAGCTACCAACGTAAGGAGCCTCTAATTTTTCGAAAGCAGTGATGTCTAACTTCTCACCAATAACGCCAGTTTGTTCAACCAACTTATCAGCAACAGTCATTCCACCAAAATCAGCAGCTAAGAAAGCTTCTTTTGAATCATATTGTAAAGCAACTTCTGCAAGATCATTTGCTAAGGCTACGAATTTTTCGTTTTTACCTACGAAGTCAGTTTCACAACCTAAAACGATCGCTACACCAGCAGTGTTATCAGCATTTACTTTTGCAATAGCAGCTCCTTCAGAAGATTCTCTGTCAGCTCTTTTTGCTGCAACTTTTTGTCCTTTCTTACGAAGAACTTCAATTGCTTTGTCAAAATCTCCTTCAGCTTCTACTAAAGCATTCTTGCAGTCCATCATTCCTGCACCTGTAGCTTTTCTTAATTTATTTACTTCTGCGGCGGTAATCTTTGCCATAATTACATTTTTTATTTTCAATTCCGCGAAAGCGAAATTTATGATTTTTATTTATCTAAAATTAAACAGACTTGATTAGGTCAACGTTATTTTAATAATAAGTTTAAAAAGGTTAGTTTATTCAATTCCACCTTTTACGTTGTCTTGCCATTCTTTTAATTCATCCCACTTACCATCTACAGCCATTTTAGCTTGCTTTGGCCATGAAGTAGGATCTAAGTGTGCCATTCTTGAGCTAGCCTCAGTTAAGATCTCTTTCATTTTATCAGCATCAGCATCAGCTACTTTAGCAAATGTTGAAATACCTGCATTTACTAATGCTTCTGCAGCTTTAGGGCCAACACCTTCGATTTTAGTTAAATCATCAGCTGTTGCAGCTTCTTTTTTAGGTGCTTCTTTCTTTTCTTCAACTTTAGCAGCAGGAGCTTTTTCAGCTGCTGGCTTTGCTTTAGCAGCGGTTTCTTTACCCTCTTTGTCAGCTTGTTTTTCTGACTTACGCTCAGTTAAACCTTCTGCAATTGCATTAGTAACTTCTGTCATGATAATATTGATCGATTTCGATGCATCATCATTTGAAGGAATTAAATAGTCAACATCACGAGGATCAGAGTTCGTATCAACCATTGCAAAAATTGGAATGTTCAATTTTTGAGCTTCCTTAACTGCAATGTGCTCTCTCATAGTATCAACGATGAATAAAGCCCCAGGTAAACGTGTCATATCAGAAATTGAGCCTAAGTTCTTTTCTAATTTTTGACGCAAACGATCAACTTGCAATCTTTCTTTTTTAGATAAAGTAAGGAAAGTGCCATCTTTTTTCATGCGATCAATCATCGCCATTTTCTTAACAGCTTTACGAATGGTTACAAAGTTAGTAAGCATTCCACCAGGCCATCTTTCAGTAATGTATGGCATGTTTACGTTTGCTACTTTTTCAGCAACAATATCTTTTGCTTGTTTCTTTGTAGCAACAAATAAAATTTTTCTTCCAGATGCAGCAATTTTCTTAAGGGCTTCATTAGCCTCATCAAGTTTTGCAACTGTTTTGTAAAGGTTGATGACGTGAATTCCGTTACGCTCCATGTAGATGTAGGGCGCCATGTTAGGATTCCACTTTCTTGTTAGGTGACCAAAATGTACACCTGCTTCTAATAAATCTTTTACTTCGACTTTCGCCATTTTAAATTTAGTTTACGTTCTTTTGAATTAGCAATGCCAGAGTGGTAACCGTTCAAAGACGATAGCCTCTACCATTTAGATGCTAAACTAATTTACCTTATCTCATTAGTTGATCATAAGGATTTTTAATTGTTCTTACTAAAAAGAACTTTCAATGAACTAGGTTATCTCTGTCTCGATTATTCGAGTTTCAGAGTTGAATTAATTTATATAAAGAAAGGTGTCTCCGAAGAGACACCTGATACTTTTTGTATTAACGTTTAGAGAACTGGAATTTCTTACGGGCTTTCTTCTGACCGAATTTCTTACGTTCTACCATACGCGGGTCTCTTGTTAATAAACCTTCTGGTTTAAGAGTTAATCTGTTTTCTGCATCAATCTCGCACATTGCTCTAGATAAAGCTAAACGAATCGCTTCTGCTTGACCAGTGATTCCACCACCGTAAACATTTACATTTACATCATAGGTGTCTTCTGTTCCTGTTAAAGAGAAAGGTTGTTTTACTTTATACTGCAATGTTGCAGTTGGGAAATATGTATTTAAATCTCTATTGTTGATAGTGATTTTTCCATTTCCGTCTGAAAGATAAACACGAGCAACAGCTGTTTTTCTTCTTCCAATTTTGTGAATCGTATCCATTACTTCAAATCGTTTAAGTTGATTGCTGTTGGTTTCTGAGCTTCTTGATCGTGGCTTGGACCAACGTACACTTTAAGGTTTCTGAATAGATCAGCACCTAATCTTGTTTTTGGTAACATACCCTTAACCGCTTTTTCAACAATACGACCTGGGTTCTTTTCCAATAATTCTTTTGCTGAAGTATAGCGTTGACCACCTGGGTAGCCTGTGTAACGTGAATAAGTTTTATCATCCCACTTGTTACCAGAAAGCGTTACTTTCTCAGCGTTGATAATTACAATATTATCTCCACAATCAACATGTGGTGTATAATTTGGCTTGTGCTTCCCTCTTAGCAATTTTGCTACTTTAGAAGCAAGACGACCAAGTGTTTGGCCTTCAGCATCAACTAATAACCATTGCTTGTCAACGGTCTTTCTATTTGCTGAAACAGTTTTGTAACTTAATGTATCCACTACAACTTTATTTAACGATTAAATACTTCAATCCCAATAAACGGGGTGCAAATGTACAATTAATAACTTGATATGCAAATGTATGATTCAGAATATTTTTAATTTTTTCTTGAAGCTCGCAAATTCTTGATATTGGTCACAATTTTAGAAAAATTTCTGTTAAATAATTCCTAATTGAAAATATAAATGCAACAACAAAAGTAATTTTAAAGCTTTTATTTATCAATCATCAACTTTATCAATCAAATGTATCATCGTTTATTTGTTCTTTTTCTTGTTTTTAATAGTACACTTTTAAGTGCTCAAGATTCTATAGTTTCTGTCACTAAACGAACTTATGTAACCACGGCTTTGCCTAAAAATGAGCAAATAACTATTGACGGTCAAATAACTGAAAAAGGTTGGAATTCTTCAGCATGGAATACAGACTTTACACAGTTTGATCCGGATAATGGTTCTTTACCTAGTCAATCTACAAAGTTCAAAATTGTCTATGATTCGAAGTTTTTATATGTAGGAATACGGTGTTACGATTCTATTCCAAACAAAATAGAACGAAGGCTATCACGTAGAGATGATTTTGCTGGCGATTGGGTAGAAATTAATATTGATAGCTATGGTGATAAAAGAACAGGTTTTTCATTTAATGTATCTGCTGCAGGTGTAAAAGGCGATGAGTTTATATCTCAAAATGGCGACAATTGGGATTCAAGTTGGAACCCAATCTGGTATACGTCAGCACAAATAGATAGTGAGGGATGGTCGGCAGAATTAAAGATTCCTTTTAGTCAACTTAAATTTGGTCAGGCAAAGGAACAAGTTTGGGGTATGCAGGTACTACGGAGAATTTTCAGAGAAGAGGAAAGAGTGACTTGGCAGCATATTCCTCAAGATGCACCAGGTTGGGTAAGTGAGTTCGGTACATTAAGAGGTTTGATGAATATTCAACCACAAAAACAATTAGAAATTCAACCTTTTGCAGTTAATAAGTATGATAGCTATCCGAAAGTAGAAGGTAATCCTTTCAAAGATGGAAGCGATTTTAACTTTAATGGAGGTTTAGATGCTAAAATCGGTATCACCAACGATTTAACGCTTGATTTAACGGTGAATCCTGATTTTGGACAAGTTGAAGCAGACCCTGGCGCTATCGCTTTAGACGGGTTTCAAATCTTTTTTCAAGAGCAACGTCCGTTTTTTGTAGAGAACAAAAACATTTTTGATTATGAATTCGCTAGTGGCAATGATAATTTATTTTATAGTAGAAGAATAGGTAGGAGTCCGCAGGGCTTCGTTAATTCTAATAACGTTGCGTATATTGATCAACCTGTAAATTCTACAATTCTAGGTGCAGCTAAATTCTCAGGTAAAACCAAGAATGGATGGTCTTTAGGTTTATTGGAGAGTGTTACTGGTAAAATGTTTGCTGAAATTGAAGCTCCTGACGGTAGTCGTAGGAAAGAGCAGGTAGAACCATTGACAAATTATATTGTGGGTAGAGCTCAGAAGGATTTTAATAATAGAAATTCATTCTTTGGAGGAATCTTTACGGCGACTAACCGAAACCTCCCAAATCAATTACAATTTCTGCATAAATCAGCGTACACCTTTGGTTTAGATTTTAAACATAATTGGAAAGAACGAAATTACTTTGTAGAAGGTAATATTGTAGCTAGTCAGGTTAATGGTGCCCCACAAGCTATAACTAGAACGCAACAAAGCCTTACGCATTTGTTTCAGCGTGTAGATGCCAATCATGTAGCTGTTGATGAAAATCGCACCTCACTGACAGGTACAGGTGGTAAGTTAGCAATTGGTAAAGCAGGCGGAGGTAATTGGCGCTATAATGCCGGTGCAATTTGGCGTTCACCTGAATTAGAATTGAATGATGTTGGATTTTTAAGACAAGCAGATGAGATCATTCAATATCTTGATGTGAGACGTTTATTTTTAAAACCAACAAGTTGGTATCGAAGAGCATCTTTAAATGTTGAGCAAACAAGTAATTATGATTTTGATGGAAATTATAATCGTGTAAAATATGAGTTTGAAGGTTTTGTGAATTATAAAAATAATTGGTGGACCGAGATTGGGGCTGCTCATAAACCCCGAATTTTTTCTAATACGGTTTTAAGAGGTGGTCCGCGTTGGCAGTGGCAAGAAGAAAATTTCGGGTATTTATTCTTCGGATCTGACAGTCGAAAAAAGTTTAATTTCACTGTAGGCTACGTGAATAGTCAGGCAAAACAAGATAATTTTTCATTAGTACGTTATGTATTGCGTTTTGGTTATCAACCTTTTGACGCGTTTAGTCTTTCTGTTTCAACAGAATATGAAGAAAATCCGAATAAAACTCAATATGTAAGTGAGCTTGATTTTAGTGGAACGCCTCGTTACATTACTGCCGCCATTGATCAGAAGACCTTCAGTACTTCTGTTCGATTTAATTATAGCATCAACCCTAATTTATCAATTCAATTTTATGGTCAGCCTTTTATAGCTAGAGGCACCTATTCTGATTTTAATTATGTGAATAACTCTTTGGCTAAGAATATAAGCGAAAGAGTAATTGTATTTAATTCCAATCAAATTTCAAGACCAATTAATTCTGATGCTTATTTGGTTGATGAAGATTTAGATGGTACAATTGATTATCAGATTAATGATCCTGACTTTGCCTTTGTACAGTTTAGATCAAATTTAGTAATGCGGTGGGAGTACATACCTGGTTCTGAAATTTTTCTAGTTTGGTCTCAAGGGGTAACAGGTTTAGGTGACCCTATGGATTCATTAGGTCGAAGTTTAGACGGTCAAATATTAAATCAAAAAATGGATAATACTTTTCTGTTGAAAGCGACTTACCGTTTCGTGCTATAGTAAAAACTTGATTTAATGGTAATATAAGAGGGCATTTTACGTTCTTTGAGTAATTAAGTCCTTAAAAAAACAACCAAATGAAAAGTAATTTATTTTTAGCTCTCATTTACTGCGCATTGATATTTTCTTGTTCAACAGATGATAATAAAGATGATATTCAAGAAAATCAAACTGATGAAAATGCAATTGTAGGTGATTGGAGAGCATCTGAATTTCGGGCTGCCGATCAAAATAGTTCTAATGTTAATTTGGGTGCTGAAATATTGGCTAACCTTACTGCTGAAGAGTGTTATATAATCACCTTTACATTTAATGAAGACCTTTCTTTGGTTTCTGAAAACGCTGTTAATTATCTTCAAATAAATGCAACTGCGACCGGTTTAGAAGTGCCTTGTCCTACTCAAAGTGATACAGAAACAAGTACTTATACCTATGATGGTGAAATATTAACAACTGTAGATCAATCAGGAGAAGAGTTAGAAATCAACGTTTCTATCGAAGGTGATATGATGATGGTCGATGCAACAGATTTAAATCTGCCTAATTTTAATGGTGAAGGTTCATTGATTTTTGAGAAGTTCTAACAATTTAAAAACCCTTTATTGCTAGTAATAAAGGGTTTTTATTTTTAGATGATTTTGCACGCAGAGCTTTAGTTGTATTATCTACTGTACAAATTAAGGCTTCGGCAAGTAATCAGTATAATATTTAAGTAAAATTAGGATACTTAATGAAGGTCATGACGATGATGATCAATTGGTTATTGATTTTTTTAAAGATAAATTTTGGCAGAAATTCGAACCTACCTTGAAACGAGGTTGTAATTTCATACTTCACAATGTGTAAAATACAGGTGTCTCTTTTAATCTGTTATTTTAAAAATTGTAAATCGGTTGATTCAAAAAGCCCTTGAGGTACTTATAAGTCATTCAAATTAAACAGTAAGCCGTTTGTGGATACTGGTAATTTTAATTTAACTGAAAAACTAGTTTTTATAAAATTTAGTTTGCACCTGTTGCTCTTGTGAATGAATGGTAACTGCATAAATGCCAGTTTTTAAATTTGGAACAGGTATACTTAAAGCTTTATTTCTGATAGCCCATTGTCTTTGAATTACAACATTACCTGAAACATCAGATATGGTAATATTGGCCTGATTGCTGTTCGTTAGGCCAAGAATATTAACAACATTAGTAGCGGGATTGGGGAATACTTTGATTTTTGTTTTAACCGTCAGTACTGTTTGATTGCTATCGGTTGAAGCTGCGTTTGATTGAGCTTTCATTGTAAAGGCAATTAAAACAAATGCCAGAGACAGCAGGTAGTTTTTCATGATACAGGGTTTGGTTTTTTTTATAACGTGCATACTTTCAGCTTAGTACGACTGTAATCTTAAAATATTGTTAGAATTTCACTCATCATATATTGTTTATGTGGTGTATAAAAGCATGAATTTTGATGGTATTAAAGTATTATAAGAGTTAAAAGACCATGTAGTAATTAAGCGAAAATCTTCACTTTATCGGGTATTAAATGAACACCGCCGACTTTTTATTGAAGTTGTAAATCATCAAAATATCTTGCGGCCAATTAAAATGATAATTATGAAGTTCCCTAAAGTTTTTATTGCAATAATATTATTAATTGCAGTATCATGTGAAAAAGATGAAAACGAAGAAGCTAGATTACTATTAGAAGGCCATTGGCATATTTGGGATTACGAACCAAGTGCAGACAGTCCTGAGGAAGAATCTATGTTAGCAAAGGAATCAATTCTTCAATTGGTTGAAATTGGATGTGATCCCATGGAGTTTAGCTTTAAGGTCGATCAATCGGTTACCTATAGAGATGGTATGCGGTACTTACAGGCCGAATCTACTGATGATGGAGTACAGGTTAATTGCGCCTCACAATACGACGATATGAAAGGTACATTTGATTTCGATGAAGAGCTACTTACCTTGAATCTAGATTCTGGTACGATGTTGTTTGATGCTGCAATTGAAGGAAAGTATTTAACAACGCAGGTTGATAATATGCTAATGAATGGTGTAGAAGTTTCTGGTAAGCTTTATTTTATTAGAGAAACAGGAGATCATTAAGATTAATACTAATGTTCAAAAAAAGACAGCTAATTTAGCTGTCTTTTTTATTTAAGTAAGTTATTAGCCATCCTGTAACGTCTGACATTGGTCAAATCTTCAACGGTTATAGTTTTCTTTGAAATACAATGTTTTCAAAATCTTATGTCGTAGAACCTTAATGCGCTTCTAGCCAATCTTGACCTTCACCAATTTCAACATCAAGAGGTACTGATAGTTTATAAGCATTTTCCATTTCTGATTTCACCATTGTTTTAAGCTTTTCCAATTCTGAATTATGAGCATCGAAAACCAATTCATCATGCACTTGAAGTAGCATTTTACTTTTGTAACTTTCTTCCTCAAGTTTTTTATGAATATTAATCATCGCGATTTTAATGATATCTGCCGCGCTACCTTGAATAGGTGCGTTTACCGCGTTTCTTTCCGCAGCTCCTCTTACTATAGCGTTACTGCCGTTAATATCTTTTAAATACCGTCGTCTTCCTAATACCGTTTGTACATAGCCATTGTCACGAGCAAAATCTACTTGCTCACTCATGTAATTTCTAAGTTTCGGATATGTTTTGTAATAGGTTTCAATAAGTTCTTTGGCTTCTGAACGAGAAAGATCGGTTTGATTGCTGAGTCCGAAGGCTGAAACACCATAAATGATTCCAAAGTTTACTGTTTTAGCATTACTTCGTTGTTCTCTGGTAACTTCTTCTAAAGGCACGTTGAAAACCTTTGAAGCAGTTGATGAGTGAATATCTTCGCCGTTTTTGAAGGCCTCAATCATTGTTGTTTCTTCGCTTAATGCAGCTATTATACGTAATTCAATTTGAGAATAATCTGCAGCTATCAAGGTGTAATCTTTATCTCTTGGTATGAAAGCCTTTCGTACTTGTCGACCTCTTTCAGTTCGAATAGGGATGTTTTGTAAATTAGGATTGTTGCTACTCAATCTTCCAGTAGCAGCAACGGTTTGCATGTAATCAGTATGTACTCTTCCTGTACTTTCGTCTACTTGAAGAGGTAAGGCATCAACGTAGGTGCTCTTTAGTTTTGCCAATCCGCGGTAATCAAGAACATTTTGAATTATTTCATGATCTTTTGCTAAATAAGATAATACATCTTCAGCGGTTGAGAATTGACCTGTTTTCGTTTTTTTAGGTTTATCAACAAGTTTCAATTTGTTAAATAGAATTTCTCCTAATTGCTTTGGTGACCCAATATTAAATTCTTCACCGGCAGCTTCATAAATGTTTTTTTCTAGAGAAGTAATATCTGCATTTAAATCTTCTGAGAGTGAGTTTAGAAAAGCTTCATCTAAATTGATGCCTTCTAACTCCATATCAGCCAAAACATGTAATAATGGAATTTCAATAGTATTGAAAAGTTCTTCAGTCTTTGCTTCTGCTAATTCTGGTCTGAAATGCTGCGCTAATTGAAAAGTGATATCAGCATCCTCAACAGCATATTCTGTTTGTTTTTCTAAAGGTACAGCACGCATTGAAAGCTGATTTTTTCCTTTTTTTCCAATCAACTCTGTAATTGATATAGGAGTATAGTTGAGGTAAGTTTCAGAAAGAACATCCATATTATGTCGCATATCAGGATTAATTAGATAGTGCGCTAACATGGTATCAAAGAATTTTCCTTTTACTTGAATGTTGTACTTATTTAAAACTTTAATGTCGTATTTCAAGTTTTGTCCGATTTTCTCAATTGATTCAGATTCGAAGAAAGGGCGCAGTGACTCAATAAGTTCTTGAGCTTCATTTTTATCCTCAGGAAAAGGTATATAAAAACCTTTGGTGGGTTCCCAAGAAAATGCAATACCAACTAATTCGGCAGTGAGAGGGTTGAGTCCGGTAGTTTCTGTATCGAAGCAAACAGACGTTTGCTTCATTAAGTTTTGTATAAATAGTTTCATGGCCATACCTGGCAATATGCTTTGATAAACATGTGCTACATCAGAAATGGTTTTACGGCTATTAAAATCTTTAATGGTCCCGCCAGCTTGATTGGGGTCTCCACCGAAAAGAGAAAATTGGCCCACACCAGCTTCTTTTGGCTTTACCGATTCACCCGGAGATTTATCTGTTGCTGTGGCTTGATTTTCTGGTTCTGTTGAGAAGATTTTAATAAATTGATCTTTTAATCTTCGAAATTCTAATTCCTCAAAAATTTCTTGAACTTTAATGGTGTTTGGTTCTGACATTTCAAAATCTTGAGCGTCAAAAATCACATCACAATCAACACAGATGGTAGCTAGTTTTTTTGAAAGAAGACCAAGTTCAGCATTAGCCTCAACTTTCTCTTTCATTTTTCCTTTCAATTGATCTGTATTTGCCAAAAGATTTTCCATAGAACCGAATTCTGCTAAGAATTTTTTGGCAGTTTTATCACCAACCCCGGGTAGGCCAGGTATGTTGTCACTGGCATCGCCCATCATGCCTAGGTAGTCAATTACCTGTTCTGGTCGTTCAACACCAAAACGTTTTTGAATTTCAGGAATACCCCATATTTCAATTCCGTTGCCCATTCTGGCAGGCCGGTACATAAATATGTTTTCAGAAACTAACTGGCCAAAATCTTTGTCTGGCGTGACCATGAATACTTTATAGTCTTCTTTTTCAGCTTGTTTTGCTAAGGTGCCAATGATATCATCTGCTTCCCAGCCTTCTAAAACCACTGATGGAATATGCATTGCTTTCAAAATATTAAGAATATAAGGTACCGCAATTTTTATGGCATCTGGTGTTTCGTCGCGATTGGCTTTATACTCAGGAAACAATTCGGTGCGTTCTGCACTTCCACCTTTGTCAAAACAAACGGCTAAATGATCAGGTTTTTCTCTCTTTATGACATCAAAAAGCGAATTCATAAAACCCATAATGGCAGAAGTATCCATTCCTTTAGAGTTAATACGAGGGTTTTTAATAAGTGCGTAATATCCTCTAAAAATAAGAGCGTATGCATCTAATAAGAAAAGTCTTTTTTGTTCGGCCATGACAGCTAGTTGCTTTTATAGGTGATTAAAAGTTTTTATTATTTCGGTGAAAAATAGAAAGGAATGCTCCAGTTTTTTTCAATTTCCGAAGATACTTCTTTTGTGATTTTTAAAGTGTGTAAACCTTCTGGTATTTCTGTTAAAGGTATAAAACCTGAAAGTCCGAATTGTTTTGTTTTGGGGTGATCAGTTTTTAAAAACTTTACACGTATGGGTATACCATTAATACTAAGGCTAATGTGTGAAGCGTAACATTCAAGATTAGCCTTCCATCGTTGCTGTCTTTCCGCATTATCAGAAATTATTTTTTTCTTTTGAAGACCACAATGGTTTCCCATTAATCTTGTTTCGTGATTGAGTATAGGAACGAACAAAGCAATTGAATTTGATGAAATAATATTTGATTGTATTTCAGGGGCTAATAACAATTGAGCATCAGTATTATTTTCTTTATAGTAATAATCATAAACACGGCTTTTGTCTTGAGCCACATCTGTATTTACAAGATAGCCGTACTGTGAATTAATCAATTTTGTCATACCAAAAAGCACTCCTATAATAAGCATAACGATGATCATCTTGACCAGTCCTTTTTTCTTTTTGAAATTGGAACCAAAAAGCATGGTGATTTGTAGTACACTTTTATGAAAAGGACCGTACATAGCAATTGCACCCCAACGCGCATACAAGAAATACAAATGTTGAATTTTTTCATTAGCACGGTATTTTTTCAAATTTGCAGGTAGCGATATTAGCATTCCAAAAACGAATAGTAAAATAAGCAGCGCTGCAGGTATAAAAAGAACCCAATGAGGAACAATATCTTTTAACAGATTAAATACTAATAAATAGATACTCGAAAAAACCGTTGCAAAAAAATAGATTAACATAAAGGCAAATGCTGCCGAAAATATTACACTACACAGTTCGTCAATTTTTGCTATACTTTTCGAAATTTTGGGAAGAACTTTTAGTATTTTTTTAGTATAAATGGGGGAGTACGCACTGTCTTCTAATCCGTAATCAGGAAATACGGAGTTTAAACCGACCAACCCAACCCAATAAGCGCGAAGTGCGAAGTGAATACTAAACATTGCGCCTAATATTCCGATAGCTAAAAAGCCGAATACAACAATAAAATATCCTAAGAAATACTGACTCGGATCGAGATGATCTATAAAAAAAGTTACCATCCAATTAAGAACAGCGAATGATTTTAGAATCGTAAAAATAGCAACCGCCGAAACTAGTAATTCGGCTTCCCAGCTTTCATCTTTAAGACGTTGCAGCCAATTTTTTGATGATGTTTCATTGGTGTTTTCCATAAATATTCAAGTGATTATGCTTTTAGAAAACTGTCAGCAGGGTTGTCGACATGGCCAGTTTCAGAATAGGTGCGATAGCTAAATCCGGGGTGAATGCAGTAACCGCCAGTTTCTCCATTTTTATTCACTGCAATAAAACCAATTTGAAAATCGGTGCGGCCTTTGTTTTTAGCCATTATTCTACGCACACCCTCTTCGCAAGCTTCTTGAGGGGTTTTGCCTTGTCGCATCAGTTCTACGATCAGAAAACTTCCAACAGTACGAACAACTTCTTCACCAACTCCGGTGGCTGTGGCTGCCCCTACTTCGTTATCGACAAATAGTCCTGCTCCAATAATTGGTGAGTCACCAACTCTACCAGCATATTTATACCCCATGCCGCTGGTGGTACAAGCTCCGGAGATATCTCCATTAGCGTCAATAGCTAAAATACCAATGGTGTCGTGATTTTCAATATTGATTACTGGTTTGTATTCTGAAGTTTTCTTCCATTCTTCCCACTCTTTTTTTGATTGTTCTGTGAGTAAGTTAACTTTCTTAAATCCTTTTTCATAGGCAAATTTTTCAGCTCCTAAGCCTGCAAGCATGACATGCGGTGTGTCTTCCATAACCTTTCGCGCTACGGAAACGGGGCTGGCAATATTTTGCATAGCTAATACCGCACCACAATTTCCGTCTTTATCCATAATACATGCGTCAAGGGTGACATTCCCATCGCGATCTGGTCTTCCGCCAATACCGACAGTTTGGTTATTGATGTCTGCCTCTTCTATCATAGCACCTTGTTGAACAGCGTCTAAAGAGCTTCCACCATTTTTCAAAACTTCCCATGCTTTAGCAGTTGCATTTTCAAAATTCCAGGTGCAAATTGCTATGGGTTTTTTTGAGAAGCTTTCTTCAACCTTAGTAACTGCTTTTTTGGTTTGATCATTACAAGAGGCTATTAATGGTGTTGAGAGTAAACCTGCAGCGGCAGCACTTGAATTTTTAAGAAAATTTCTTCTTTGCATAGCGAGGTGTTGATTATTTTTAAACGACTAAATATAAGTAAAATGCTAGTAGAAGTATGTGCTAACTCTTTGGAATCTGCTATGAATGCAGAAAAAGCCGGAGCAGATAGAATTGAGTTGTGTTCAGAGTTAGCCGTTGGAGGGGTAACCCCATCTTATGGGTTATTGAAAGCTGTTGCAGATAAAATTTCAATTCCGGTACGAGTATTGATAAGACCGAGAAGTGGTGATTTTGTTTATAATAATTTAGAGATTGATATCATTAAAAAAGATATTCAATGCTGTAGAGAATTAGGCTTTGAGGGAGTTGTCTTAGGTGTACTTCAAAGTGATTTTAGTATAGATCAGAATCGATTTTATGATATTCAAAATATGAGTCACAATCTTAAATTAACATTTCACCGCGCGTTTGATTTAGTAACAAATCCTTTCGATGCAATGGTGCAAATAAAAAACTTTAATGTAGATACGCTACTAACTTCAGGCCAGCAAACATCTGCTATTAAGGGTGTTGAGTTGTTGTCGAAACTTAATCAAGAATCAAGTAGTCTTGTGGTGATGCCGGGTGCAGGTATAAACCCCAGTAATGCTCATATTTTTAAGGAAAGAGGTTTTAAGGCGATTCACCTTTCAGCAACTAAAACCCAATCAAAACTTCAAAATAAACCTAGCTTGACAATGAATTCTTCAAGGCTGTTGTCAGATGATGCTGTATTTATATCAAATAAAGAAACAATAGAAGAAGTGATAGGTATCGTTAAATAAAACCAAATAAATCTATGACGGCGCATTTATAAAATATATTTGTAAAAAAAAATAGTGTTATGCTTCGTTGGATATTGTTTATTTTGTTTTATGCTGCAATAGGCTATTATACATTACAAGCGTTAAAAACAGCAACAAAATATCCATGGGCACAATTTGTTTTTGTTAGTATTGCTATAATAGTTGTTGGTAATTTTATGTATCAATTTACAATTGGCGAAGCACCTGGTCGGGTATTAAGCGGTGCTAAAAGCTTATCTTTCGGTTTACTTGCGGCAGTATTAGCTTTTGAACTTACCACCATAGCTTTTTTATTTTCTGAGGATATTTTTAGATTCTTAACAGCAACATATGCTAAGTTTACAGGTAGAAATACTGCGTTTAATTTACCACAAAGAAGAAGGTTTTTAAGTTTATTGGGTCTTGGTATCGCTGCTTTACCTTTTGGAGCATTACTTTATGGTATGTATAAAGGTAAATACAATTTTAAAGTATTAAAATACACTATGGAGTTTGAAGATCTGCCTGATGCTTTTGATGGCTATCAAATCACACAGCTTTCAGATATTCACAGTGGTAGTTTTGATGATCGTGAGAAAATTAGTTACGCCATAGATTTGGTTAATCAGCAACAAAGTGATGTTTTATTGTTTACAGGAGATATGGTAAATAATAAGACGGATGAAATGTTGCCTTGGAAAGATCTTTTTGGAAGTTTGGAAGCCAAAGACGGAAAATTTTCGGTTTTAGGTAACCATGATTATGGTGATTACATCGATTGGGATACCGATGCTGCTAAAGAACAAAACCTTCATGATTTAAAAGCCTTGCAGAAAGAAATGGGTTTTGATTTGTTATTGAACGATAGCAGGTACCTGCAGAAAGGTAATGATCGCATTGCTTTAATTGGTGTAGAGAATTGGGGTAAAGGAGGATTTAAAAAAGCAGGAGATTTACAAAAGGCAAAATCTGCAATTGAAGCAAATGATTTTAAAATTTTAATGAGTCATGATCCTTCACATTGGGAAGCTGAGGTATTGCCTGATGATTACCACTATCACTTAACCTTAAGCGGTCATACTCATGGCATGCAATTCGGTATAGAAATTCCTGGATGGTTTAAATGGAGCCCTGTGAAATGGCGTTATGAGCAATGGGCAGGAATTTATGAAGAATTAGGTCAATTTATCAATGTAAATCGAGGATTTGGATTTATCGGTTACCCAGGTAGGTTCGGAATTTGGCCTGAAATCACCGTAATTACCTTAAAAAAGAAATCATTAACATGAATTTAACTCCTTTAGAACCTCAAAAGCCTCTAACTTTTATAGGCATTTAACATTTTTCATTACTTTTGAATCGTAACCTAATGGTATCAATATGTCAAAATTTGGTGAACTTATAGATTTAAAGGTTCCTGTGTTGTTAGATTTCTATGCAGAATGGAATGATCAATCAACTGCTATGCATCCAGTTCTTCGCGATGTCGCTGCTGCTTTGGGTGATAAAGGAAAAGTGATTAAAATAGATGTAGATAAAAACAAAGAGCTTTCTCAGGCTTTAAGAGTAAAAGGCTTACCTACTTTAATGATCTACAAAAAAGGTGAAATGGTTTGGCGCCAAAGCGGTGAACAAGATGCTAATACTCTTATTGGAATTCTCAACGAGTACGTATAACTTGCTTCATATTCTAGTTGTCAATTGCTGACAACCTTGCCCTGTAGTTTAATCAAGATTAGTCAAGACCAGTGCTGTCGACTGTGGTATTTACATTGTCAACCGTACTTGAATCAATTAGTGCACTATCGTTGACAGGTGTTGCTTGTTGTAAGTCTGGGTCAACGGGTTTTAAAGGGTCTTCTTCATTGTCAAATTGATCTCCATAAAATTTATCGAAATATTCGTTGAAACGAAGGGTTTCAGATTCACCTTGGTCACGATCATTATTTGTTACTAATATGTCAATTATACGACGATACGCTGTCATATCATCAAGAATGTTCTCACCTTTCGCAATTTGTTCTTCAATCGGAATTTGATAATAGTAATCTAACCTCTCAATATATTTTGTTTTCAATTGTTCGAAAAGTTCGCGGGCTTTAGTGGTTTCTCCAACTTTATAGTAACCGTCAATAAACGGCTCAATTAAGGTGTAGTAACCGAATTGGTCTAACGGCATATTAGTCATAGCGATATCAATGATGTTTTTCGCTTTTTCAATTTTGCCTTCATTCACAAGTGCTTCCATAAGTCTCGCTAGATTACTTCTGTAGGTTACCCCTTGAATTCTAGTTTGTGTATCATGATAAATATCTGGGTCACTTGAATTGCCCCAATCCCATTTCATTACAACATCATACATCAAGTCAGTATCGATTCTTCCCATCTCAAAACCGTTTGGTCTTTTGGTTTTGATAGGTACTAATTTGTAAGTAAGACCATCTAATTGCAAATAATCTTTCATCCAAATAAATTCAGCATCATCATAACTTCCTCCTGAAAAATAAATAGGACGTTTCCAGTCGTTATTAGCTAAAATATCTAACATCATCATGCTCTTTTTGGTGATGACACCTGGTAAATCAATATCAATATAATCTACCATTAATGCTGAATCTTTAGCCTTAACTAGGCCACTTTCTAGGGCATTTTTCTTGTTTACAGGAATGCGTATTTTCTTTGTTGGGTAGTAGACAAAATTTAGTACATCGTCAGAATACTGTGATATGTCGCCTCCTTTTTTCTCTAACCAATATTTAAATTTCGTTTCAGGCCGATCACCATCAACCCAGTCAATGAATGCTTGAACACTCCATCTGCTCTCAGTAACTTCTTTGTTGAAAATTGAGTTTGCATCTTGATGATATAGTACATCTCTATTTCCTGTTCTATATTTATTGTGACCAATTTGTGACGGTATCGGATCACTTTCATACGCCTTGCGTTTCATTTGATCTACATACCAATCTGTTTCAAAAAGGCTTGTGCAAATAATTCGAACGTCAGTTCGATACCCTTCAATTTCTTGAGCATACCAAAGTGGAAATGTGTCGTTATCGCCGATAGTGAAAAGCATAGCGCCAGCATCTTCTTGACAAGAATCTAGATATGCTTTTGCCGTAGATTGTGCTGTAAATCGATTCGAGCGATCGTGGTCATCCCAATTTTGATAAGCCATTAGTGTTGGTACCGCAAGCAAGCAAATAGCCGTTATTGCAGGTGCAATAATTTTAGGAGTAATGAACTTTCTAAGTTCATCAAAAATACCATAAACACCGATGCCAATCCATAATGCAAATATGTAAAAAGAACCTACCAATGAATAATCTCGTTCACGCGGTTGAAATATGTAAGGGTTGGTATAAAATTGAATGGCTAAACCAGTAAATAAGAAGAACACCAATAAGACCCAAAACTGTTTTGGGTTTTTAGAGATTTGAAATACTAAGCCAATAATCCCTAAAAATAGAGGTAGAAAATAGTATTTATTTCGTCCTTTATTATTTTCAATATCACTAGGTAAATTGTCTTGACTGCCTAGGGCTGGCCTCATGCTATCAATGAAATCAATACCACTAATCCAGTTTCCATTATCATTATAGCGGCCTTGAACATCATTTTGCTTTCCGGCATAATTCCACATAAAATAACGCCAATACATATAGCTGAATTGAAATTCAAACATGTACTGAACATTTTGCCATATTGATGGTGGTTGTACTTCTAAATATTCTTCAAACCGTCTTATGAAACCAATATATTGTTCGGTGTCGATGTCACCATTCTGGTAATCAGTTTCAAGCCTTTGAATTGCTTCAGCTAAGTCTTTGTTTGATCGTTTCATTTTAATCTCTAGCGGACCAAAATATTTCATGTAGTTTTCGGCATGCTGGGTACTCCACATTCGGGGTAGAAGACCTACATGGTCTTGATTATCGCCAGGTACAGACTTCTCCCAATGATTAACAATAACATAAGTGCCTGTTTTTTCGTCACGTTCATATTTTGGGGCGCCATCTTTATTCTCTCCACCATCAGCAAAGCTTGAAGAATAATAAGCGCCATATATTGGACTATCTACGCCAGGGTACTGTTCTCTGTTGTAGTAGGCTAAAAGGGATCGCGCATCAGAAGGGTCATTTTCATTAATTACGACATTTGCGTTTGCACGAATGGGAAGCATGATCCATGAAGAAAATCCTAAAAACAAAAACATTAAACATAATACAATGGTGTTTGCCGTTTTGTATTCATTTTTTCTGGTGTAGTTTAAACCAAAATAAAATGCTGCAATAAACAAAAGGCCGATTATAATTGAACCAGAATTAAATGGTAGGCCGATATTGTTTATAAAGAATACTTCTCCCCATCCGAAGAGTTTTAATATGTATGTTAACGAGAATTTATATACTAACATTAAAATAGCAATCACCACTACATTGGCAATTAAAAAGTTCTTAACCGTAGTTGTTTTGTATTTTTTGAAATAGTATAATAAACCTATAGATGGAATGGCTAAGAAGCCCATAAATTGAATACCGAAGGTTAATCCAACAATAAATGAAATAAGTACTAACCATTTATTTCCTCGTGGATTATCTAAATCGTCTGTCCATTTTAATCCTAGGTATAGCAACATTGCCATAATCAAGCTCGCCATAGCATAAACCTCGGTTTCAACAGCATTAAACCAAAAACTATCGGAAAAGGTAAAGGCTAAACTTCCAACTAGTCCACTTCCTAAGACTGCAATGGCTTTGCTATTGGTTAAGACGTCCTTTTTGCTGATTAACTTTCTGGTCAGGTTGGTAATGGTCCAGAACATGAATAAAATTGTAAAAGCACTTGATGCGCCTGAAACAAAATTGACCATTCGGGCAACTAATTGATCATTTCCAAAAGCAAACATTGCAAAGAATGCTCCGATCATTTGCATCAATGGTGCGCCCGGCGGGTGACCTACCTGTAATTTTGCGGAGGTAGAAATATATTCACCGGCATCCCAAAAGCTACTGGTGGGTTCTACTGTTATGAAATAAACGATAAAAGCTATAAAAAAGGCGGTCCACCCAAGAATAGTGTCCCATTTTTCGAAGTTCTTTGAAAACATGTACTGTTTGATTTACCTGTGCAGCGAATTTAGGAATAAATATAGATATGCAAATAGGTTTTTGATAAACCTTTAACAGGCTTTTTAATCTATTTTTTAATTATTGATGGCTAAAATGTTTGTGCAAACGAAACTTTGTTTTAAATTTGCACGCTCGAAAGCTAAACATGTTTTTAGATTCGAGGTTGGTATTGGCCCATGGTGTAATTGGCAACACTCCGGTTTTTGGTACCGTCATTCAAGGTTCGAGTCCTTGTGGGCCAACAAAATATTATCCCAAACAATTGAAATTCAATTGTTTGGGATTTTTTGTTTATAATGCTATATTGGTGGGTTAGGGAGTTTTTTGATTGAGTTTTAAAAGGAAGTGTTCTATTTCTCAATATCTTTTAATTGAACAGATAGCGATTTTGTTGATAGTTGCACTTCGATAAAAGAGAGTACTAGTGAAACCATTAGGGCAAATAAACTTAAGCCGAACACTAGGTTTGCCCAAAAACGCAATTCTAAATAAATTAAGGTCATTGTTATTACTGCCAATAGAAAACTAAATATGGCAGTAGCTTGCATGTTTTTTATAATCGATAACCGTGTTCTAAGTTGATTTACTTGAATTTTAACATGTGTTGCCCCTGTTTCTTGGTATTTCTGATGTAATTGTCTTATTAGTGCTGCTATTGCTAGATATCTAGCATTGTAGGCTAACATGGTCAATGAAATAGCAGGAAATAAAAGTGCGGGTATACTAAGTGATAGTTGCATGTTTAAATATACTACGCATTCTTGGTATATCAACTATTCAAAATATACTAGAATGGTTAGTTTGTTATATTTCGAATAAGGGGTTGGCGGCGTTAGGTGTGATTTTTATATAAAGGGTTCTTAAAATTTGTAACTCATCTTATTTTTATGTTTTTCAACCAAAAAATATTTATTATCAAATTGTTATACTGAACTTCATGTAAACATTTTACTTTGAAGTGTTTGTAATATTAAAAATTTGATGCTATGTGGATATTAAAACAAAGATTTGTTGAATGTGTCAAAACTATATTGAACGTTTTTATGGGTATTGTTTTATTCGTACCTATGTTATTTACGTTGTATTTGACTATGAGTCGTAAAAAGTTAAAGCCAATTCAAGTGGACTAATTTTTTGGACTAAAAACATAGGTCTTCAAAAGTTACTATTATTCTTTGGGGTTATTATTTTTTGTATCTAAATCTTCTTGCGTTTGGTTTGATTCAGGTGCGGAGTTTTCAGTTTGACTAATATTTTCTTCAACTTGTGGGGTATCTGAATTATTATTCAATGCATCTTCTGCTTCATTACGCATCATTATCTCCTCGTCTATTTCGTCTAGCAAAGTGCCCATTTTGCGTTTATCTTTAATCATTGCCCAAGTCATTACTAAGCTTGTAACAATAATTACGAAAAGTAAAATTCCAGACTCAAAACCTTCTATTTGCGCCTGTGCAGGTATAGCGTAAAATAATAAAACAGTAATTAAGCCTCTAGGAGCTATAAATAATTGTGGCAAAATGTCTTTGCCGACAAAAATTCTTAGAATTGCCCAGCGTATGATATAGATAGATGCTATAATTAAAAGGCTAATTAGTGCAACCTTTAAATCTAAAAGGGAGGAAAGAACAATGGTAATACCGAAAATTACAAAAAAGAAAGTTCGAACTATGAATGCTGTTTCTAGTGTAATGATGTGTAGGTCATGATAAATATGTTTCATTTTTTCTTCCTCTAGAAAAATTGCAGTTTTTCCAGGAAAAAACAGTTTGATGTTTTTTACGATAAGTCCGAATATCAAAATAATTATTAAAGAAGAAAGATGCATTTGTTTTCCGATGGCATAGAGTAGAAGAAGTACTGCTATAAGTAAGAATAATTTAGCTTGACTCTTAATGCGTTGAAAAATCAATATTATGGCGTAACTCGCAACAATTGCAATTATGATGGTTAGCACGAGGTTTATCGAAAACCCAACGACGCCACCGTCTTCTGCAGGGTTAAGTCCTCCTGTCAAGAAATAAAACATCATAATTCCAAAAATATCTGAGAAGGTACTTTCGTAAATGTGAAACTCTTTTTTGGCTTCTGCCAGTCCGCCTACGCTTGGTATGATAATCGCACTTGATAAAATAGAAAGTGGGGTAGCATATAGCCATGCAGATTGCATAGTCATACCATCTACAAACTGAAATAATAACAAAGCGGCCACCCAAGCACTAGCTACTAAGCCAATTAAGGCGATTGCCATTGATTTAAGAATAGGTACTAATTTTTCCTTTTTAAGTTCTAATTCAAGAGCTGCCTCGAGTACAATCATAATTAGGCCGACGGTTCCTAAAATCTCTAACGATCCGGCAAAATCGGGGGTGCTGGGCGCGAAAATATCTAAACCGACTTTTATTAGAATTCCTAATAAAATAAGCATTAATACAGATGGTACATTAGTCTTTTTAGCTATTCCGTTGAACCAAAATGACAAGATTACAATTATTGAAGCTTCAATAATGAGGTTGTACGAGGAGAAAATTTCCATAACATTAGGTTAGTTAAATGGTGTTTTTAGGAAATCTAAAGATAATGTTTATACCCTAATCTGTTATATTGCATATTAACTTTTTCAGGATTAGGGTATCTTGAGCGTTTATTGGTAGTTATCTTGTAGGTTAAATTTAAATTTTACTAAGCATTAAATAACAAGATTGCATGAAAATAAAATTAAATGTATATTTGCACGACTGAAAGGATAGAATTTGTATTCATGAGGGGACATTTAGTCCTCTTTTTTATTGTCGAGATTTTTTTAATAGAACACTTGAGTTCGAATAATTAATTAAATTTATTACGTTCTTGACTAGAGTATTAAAGTCTAAATAAAAGGGACAAAAAGTATGTTTAAGAAAAAAGTTCAGACGCTTTTACATGATGCTCTTGAAGAAGATGGAAACCTGTTTTTGATTGATTTTTCAATTACAACAGATAACAAAATAAAAGTAGTTATAGACGGAGATTCTGGAGTTACTGTTCAAGATTGCATGAAGATTAGTCGGGCAATTGAGCATAACTTAGATCGAGAGGAGGAAGATTTTTCTCTAGAGGTAGCTTCAGCAGGAGCAGCCTCTGCAATGATTTTGCCAAGACAATACAAGAAGAATATTGGAAGAAAACTAGAAGTTAAAACAGAAGAAGATACCAATGAGGGTAAGCTCACTGAGGTTACAGATAATGGTATTACATTAGAGTGGAAAGCACGAGAACCTAAACCGATTGGAAAGGGTAAGCATACGGTTCAGAAAAGAAAAGAAATTGACTTTTCTGATATAAAAGAAGCAAAAGTTATTTTAAAATTTTAATAGCAGAAGAATGGAGAATATTGCGCTAATTGAGTCTTTTTCAGAGTTCAAAGATGATAAGTTCATTGATAGAGTGACCTTAATGGCAATTCTAGAAGACGTATTTAGAAACGCACTTAAAAAGAAATTTGGTTCTGATGACAATTTTGATATCATTATCAACCCAGATAAAGGAGATTTAGAGATATGGAGAAATCGAATTGTTGTAGAAGATGGAGAGGTTGAAGAGCCGAACGAAGAAATTTCATTAACTGAAGCCCGTAAAATTGAACCAGATTTTGAAGTTGGTGAAGATGTGTCAGAGGAGGTGAAGTTGATGCACTTAGGTAGAAGAGCAATTCTAGCGCTTCGTCAAAACCTTATTTCAAAGATTCACGAACATGATAATACCACTATTTACAAGCAATTTAAAGATCTAGAAGGAGAAATTTATACGGCTGAGGTTCATCATATTCGTCATAAAGCTATTATTTTATTAGATGATGAAGGCAATGAAATCATTCTACCAAAAGATAGGCAAATACCTTCTGACTTTTTTAGAAAAGGAGATAATGTAAGAGGAATCATTGAAAGTGTAGAATTGAAAGGGAATAAACCGACGATAATTATGTCGAGAAGTTCGCCTAAGTTCTTAGAGCAATTGTTTTTTCAAGAAATTCCTGAAGTTTTTGATGGTTTAATAACTATTAAAAAAGCCGTGCGTATTCCTGGTGAAAAAGCAAAGGTAGCTGTAGATTCTTATGATGATCGAATTGACCCGGTTGGTGCTTGTGTAGGTATGAAAGGATCTCGTATTCATGGTATTGTTCGTGAATTAGGAAACGAAAATATAGATGTTATTAACTGGACAGGTAATCCGCAGTTATTGGTGACTAGAGCATTGAGTCCTGCAAGAGTTTCGTCGGTGAAGTTAAATGATGAGAAAATGACTGCTCAGGTATATTTAAAACCCGAAGAAGTTTCAAAGGCAATCGGTAGAGGAGGTCATAATATTCGATTAGCTGGTCAACTAACTGGTTATGAGATAGATGTGTTTAGAGAAGGTGTTGAAGAGGATGTAGAGCTGACTGAATTTTCAGATGAAATTGATGGATGGATTATCGAGGAATTTAAGAAAATCGGTATGGATACTGCACGTAGTGTTTTAGAGCAAGACGTTGCAGACCTCGTAAAAAGAACAGATTTAGAAGAGGAAACTATCGCTGAAGTTGTACGTATACTGAAAGCAGAATTAGAAGAATAGCTATATATTAGCAGTATTAAAGATTGTTTTTAAAGAATAGGAAAAAGTATTTATGGCAGAAAGTGCAACAATAAGGCTTAATAAAGTTCTCAGAGAACTAAATATTTCATTAGACCGTGCCGTGGATTTTCTATCCACTAAAGGTCATGAGATAGAAGCACGCCCGACTACCAAGATTTCAAATCAGGTATATCAGGTGCTTTTAGATGAGTTCCAGACCGATATGAGCAAAAAGGTTGCGTCAAAAGAGGTTGGTGAGGAAAAGCGTAAGGAGAAAGAGGCGATTCGAATTCGACTTGAGAAAGAGCAAGAAGATCGTAGAATTGCTAGAGAAAAAAGAGCTGCGGCTTCTGAAATTGTAAAAGCTAAAGCTGAAATTTCAGGGCCTAAAACTGTCGGTAAAATTGACCTTAATCCAAAGAAAAAGGATGCGCCAAAACCAGTTGAAGAAAAGAAAGAGGTTGTAAAAGAAGAGAAGAAGGAGGTTGAAAAAACACCTGAGGCTCCGAAAGTGGTAGCCCCGGAGGAGGTTGCTCCTGAAAAGCCTGCAGCTAAGACTGAAAAAGATGCTCCGGTTACAACAGAATCTGCTCCCGAAGAGGCGAAGATAGAAACTCAGTATAAAAAGCTGAGTGGTCCAAAAATTATGGGCGATAAAATTGATCTTTCTAAATTTCAAAAACCTAAAAAGAAAAAAGAGGAACCAAAAGCAAAAGCCGCTGGTGGTGATAACAAGCGCAAAAGAAAACGTATAGTTAGTAATAAGCCTGGGTCTAATTCTGGAAGAGGAACAGGTCCGAGAGGTAATAATTCAGGCAATCGCAAGGGCGGACAGCGATATGGGGCTCCAAAAGTTGAGCCTACCGAAGCTGATGTTCAAAAGCAAGTGCGAGAAACACTTGAAAAACTTCAAGGAAAGTCTAAAAAAGGAAAAGGAGCAAAGTATCGTAGAGATAAGAGAGATCAGCACCGTCAACAGACAGAGGTAGATCTTGAAATTCAAGAAATTGAAAGTAAAACCTTAAAGGTTACTGAGTTTGTTACTGCGAACGAAGTTGCTACGATGATGGATGTTTCTACTACTGAAATTATTTCGGCTTGTATGTCTTTAGGTCTTATGGTAACTATGAATCAGCGTTTAGATGCTGAAACACTTTCTATTGTAGCTGAAGAGTTTGGTTATTCTGTTGAGTTTGTTACAGCAGATATTGAAGAAAGTATTGTTGAGGTAGAAGATGCTGAAGAAGACTTGAAGCCTAGAGCGCCGATTGTTACAGTAATGGGGCATGTAGATCATGGAAAAACGTCTTTGTTAGATCACATTAGAGAAGAGAATGTAATTGCTGGTGAAAGCGGTGGAATTACACAGCACATTGGTGCCTATGGGGTGACCTTGCAAGATGGACAAAAGATTGCATTTTTAGATACACCTGGTCACGAAGCCTTTACAGCGATGCGTGCACGTGGTGCTCAAGTTACCGATATTGCTATAATTGTTATCGCAGCTGATGATGATATCATGCCTCAAACTAAAGAGGCTATTAGTCATGCACAAGCAGCAGGTGTTCCGATTGTGTTTGCAATCAATAAAATTGATAGGCCTACTGCAAACCCTGATAAGATTAAAGAAGGGCTTGCTCAAATGAATTTATTAGTAGAAGATTGGGGAGGGAAAATTCAATCACACGACATCTCTGCAAAAACTGGTGAAGGGGTCAAAGAACTGCTTGAAAAAGTATTGCTTGAGGCAGAATTACTTGAATTAAAGGCAAATCCTGATAAATTAGCCAATGGAACAGTTGTAGAAGCCTTTTTAGATAAAGGTAAAGGGTATGTTTCTACTATTTTAGTGCAGGCGGGTACGCTTAAAATTGGTGATTACGTTTTAGCTGGTACTTGTAGCGGTAAGATTAAAGCCATGCAAGATGAGCGTGGTAAGATTGTAAAAGAAGCTGGTCCATCGCAACCAATTTCAATTTTAGGTTTAGATGGCGCCCCTCAAGCTGGTGATAAGTTTAATGTTTTAGAGGATGAGAGAGAAGCTAAGCAAATTGCAACAAGACGTTCTCAATTGCAACGTGAGCAGTCTGTACGTACGCAACGACATATTACTTTAGATGAAATCGGTAGGCGTATAGCTCTTGGTGATTTCAAAGAATTAAATATTATCTTAAAAGGTGATGTTGATGGTTCTGTTGAGGCATTAACCGATTCGTTCCAAAAGCTTTCTACTGATGAAATTCAAGTGAATATTATTCATAAAGCTGTTGGGCCAATTACGGAATCTGATGTATTACTGGCCTCTGCTTCTGATGCGGTTATTATTGGCTTTAATGTTAGGCCAATGGGTAATGCAAGACAAGTTGCTGAGAAAGAAGAAATCGATATCCGTATGTACTCTATCATATACGATGCGATTAATGATTTGAAAGATGCAATGGAAGGTATGCTTTCTCCTGAAATGAAGGAAGAAATTACAGGAACTGCAGAAATAAGAGAAACATTCAAAATATCTAAAGTCGGTACTATTGCTGGTTGTATGGTTACCACAGGTAAAATACTTAGAAGCACAGGTATTCGATTAATTCGTGACGGGGTGGTGATTTATACCGGTGAATTAGCATCACTTAAACGTTTTAAAGATGATGTGAAAGAAGTTTCTAAAGGATATGATTGTGGTCTTCAAATCAAAAACTACAATGATATTAAGGAGTTAGATATTGTAGAAGGTTTCCAAGAAGTAGCGGTTGCTAAAAAGTTAAAATAACTTTTAGCGAGTTAGCGGTAAAACGAAATACTTCTATATTAAAGCAAAAAAAATCGACCTACTTGGTCGATTTTTTTGGTGCTAATAGCATCGCATTCGGATATTTTTTGCGCACATCAATAAATTGCCTTTCAGCTTCTAATTTTGTTTTGAAACGACCAACTTTAACTCTATAAGTTGGTGAGTCGAAATCTACGCGCGATGAAAGGTTTGGAAAGTCGATATTTACTAGTGATTTGAGTTCGTTAGCTTTAGAGTTTGAACTGACGAAACCAACTTGAATGGTGTAATAATCGCTAGAAGAAAGGGTTGATTTGTAAACCGTTAATAATGCATCAATCTTTTCATCTTGAGTGATGGTGATTGTTCCTGTTTGGGCAACAGCAAAATACGTTGAAACTGTAATAAATAGGGTGGTGAGTACGCTTTTCATAAGATATTATTTGATGCTTGAAGATATGAGTTACAAAAGTAAATTTTTCTTCTCAACGCAAAACCTTTAGTCTTTATTTAGAATAATTATAAATTGTAAATTATCGATACGTTAAGATTTTCCAAATAAAGTCTATGTCGTATTTTTGCATCCAAATTAAAAGGTCGATAATTAGGTTTGTATTTTACTATATAAATAATCGTGCCAAGATTCAGATTGAAATATTCTGTATATGAAAAAGGTGACATACCGCAATCGAATTTCTAAAGTTTTAGGGTTCAGTATTTTAGTTTTTCTTTTTACTTCAAATTCACTTTTAGCGCAGGCTGAACCTGTAGCTGATGCTTCAGTTGAGCAAGTGGCAGAGGCTTCTGGTGGCGATGCGGCAGCGGGTAAATCGCTTTTTAATCAAAACTGTGCTGCGTGTCATTCTTTAAATCGAAAAATGACGGGTCCTGCATTGGCAAATGTAGAAAGTCGTTTGGCTGAAGATGAAGGTTTAGATCGTCAATGGTTGTATGCTTGGATTAAAAATAGTCCGGGTATGATTAAGTCTGGTGATGCTTACGCGAATAAGATTTATAATGAATATAATAAAGCAGCGATGACTGCTTTTCCTACGCTATCAAACACTGATATTGATAATATTTTGGCGTATACTGCGGCAGGTCCGGTGGCGGCAACAACAACGGCAACTCTGCCTGGTGATCCTGTTCAGGCTAAATCAACTGGAATATCAAATGAGATCATTTTAGGGGCGCTTGCTTTGGTTTTTGCGTTACTTGTTTTTATGTTGATTTCGGTTAACAAGACGCTTAGGCGTGTAATGCAAGCTAATGGTGTTGATGTTGAAAAAGAAAGCCCTAAGGGATTGCCTATTTGGAAAGCTTTTGCTAAAAATCAATTTTTGGTTTTAGTGACCACAATATTTTTGCTTTTAGGTAGTGCGTATTTTGCTTATGGATGGATGATGCAAGTTGGGGTAGATCAGGGGTATGAGCCTATTCAACCAATTCATTATTCTCATAGAATTCATGCAGGAGACAATAAAATTGAATGTAAGTATTGTCATTCTTCAGCTAGAAAGTCAAAAACTTCTGGTATTCCATCGTTGAACGTTTGTATGAATTGTCATAAATCAATCTATCAAGTTGCAGATGCTACCTTGGCTGAAGGTAAGCAGTATGGGATAGATTATAATGAGGAAATTCAAAAGCTGTATAGTGCGGTTGGTTGGGATGAAGAGAATCAAAAGTATACTGGTGAGACAAAGGCAGTGGAATGGGTTCGAGTTCATAATCTTCCTGATTTCGCGTACTTTAATCACTCGCAACACGTAGAAGTAGGTGAGATTGCATGTCAAACGTGTCATGGTCCTGTTGAAGAAATGGAAATTATGTCGCAGTATTCTCCGCTTACCATGGGTTGGTGTGTGAATTGTCATAGAGAAACAGAGGTGAAGGTTGAGGGTAATGAGTATTATGCTAAAATTCACGAAGAGCTTTCTAAAAAGTATGGGGTTGAAACGCTTACAGCTGCTCAAATGGGTGGTTTGGAGTGTGGTAAATGTCACTATTAATAAAATTAAAGAGTAGCTAATTACAGATATACGTATGGCATCAAACAAAAAATATTGGAAAAGTGAAGCGGAGTTAAATCCTAACGATTCCATTGTTGAGGCGCTAAGACAAAATGAATTTGTCGAAGACATTCCTGTTGATGAGTTTTTAGGTGATAAAGAAACTTTAGAATCTACAAACACGAACAGAAGAGACTTTTTAAAATATGTGGGTTTTAGTACGGCGGCTGCTTCTTTGGCTGCATGTGAAGGGCCGGTCATAAAATCTATACCTTATGTGGTTGCTCCTGAAAATATAGTTCCAGGGGTGGCAAATTATTATGCAACAACCATAGCTAATGGTTTTGACTTTGCGAGTATTTTGATAAAGACTCGTGAGGGAAGACCTATTAAGGTTGAGAATAATAAAGAAGCTAACGTTGGTGGCGGTGCGAATGCACGTGTTCAGGCTTCGGTACTTTCATTGTATGATAGTACTAGGTTGCAAGGGCCTAAATCGGCTGAAGGTGATGTTTCTTGGGATGTAATTGATGCTGCTGTAAAAAGTAAATTAAATTCAGGAAAGCAAGTGGCATTATTGACGCAGACGTATAGTAGTCCGTCAACTTCTAGATTGATTGCTGAATTTAAAGAAGTAAACAACAATGTTAGACATGTAACGTATGATGCTATCTCTGAAGAGGCTGCCTTGGCTGCTTTTGAGGCTCGATATGGCGAAAGAGCCATGGCTGATTACGATTTTGAAAAAGCCGACCTCATTGTTTCTTTTGGTGCTGATTTTCTAGGAGATTGGCAAGGTGGTGGATATGATGCTGGATATGCAAAAGGTCGAGTGCCAAAGAATGGTAAAATGTCAAGACATGTGCAGTTTGAATCAAACATGTCTTTGACTGGTGCAAATGCTGATAAGCGTGTGCCATTGTCTTCTCAGTTTCAAAAAGTTGCTTTAGCTTATGTATATGCGAAGTTAAATGGCACTAGTGCTGGAGGAGATTTACCTGCTGATGCACAAAGGGTTTTAGATGGAGTGGTGTCTGGAATCAGAAAGACAAAGAGTCGTGCAGTGATAGTTTCTGGTATTGATGATGTGAATGTGCAGGCTGTTGTTCTTGCGATTAATGAAATGTTGGGTAGTGAGGCGTTTGATGTAAAAGCTCCACGATATACACGACAAGGAAATGTTGCTGAGGTGCAATCTCTTATTGCGGATATGAAGGCTGGTAAAGTTGGAGTGTTAGTTGTTGACGGTGTTAATCCGATGTACTCTATGCCAAATGCTGCTGACTTTAAGGAAGCTGTTGAAAAAGTAGATGTTTCTGTTGTTTTCTCAACCAATTGGAATGAAACTACAGTGGTGTCAACGTATGCTGCTGCTGCTAATCATTATTTGGAGTCTTGGGGAGATGCTCAGATTAAAAAAGGACATTATAGTTTAATGCAACCTACCATTAAAGAATTGTTTGATACAAGACAGCTTCAGGCATCCCTTTTAAAATGGTTAGGAAGTGATAAAAGTTATTACGATTATATTAAAGAAACTTGGAGTACGCTTATTTTAAATGGAAATGACTTTAATAAGGCGGTACATGATGGGGTTTACGTTGCAGGTGAATCAGTAGCAGATCCAGTGTTGATGGTTTCTAATGCTGATAAGGAAGTTGATGCTTCCGAGAACGAATCTGATGGTGTTAGTGTGAATATAAATGCAGCAGTTAGTGCACTTGCTGGTTCTACTAGTGGTGATGGAATGGAGCTTTTGTTGTATTCAAAAGTAGGAATGGGTGATGGGCAGCAGGCTAACAACCCTTGGTTGCAAGAGTTTCCAGATCCTATTACACGTGTTTCTTGGGATAACTATGTGACAGTTTCGAAAGCTGATGCCGAAAGGTTAGAGCTTATTAATGAGAATGTTGCCAATGGCGGTTTAGATGGTAGTTATGCTACAATTTCTGCAAATGGAGTTTCGGTAACTGCGCCCGTAATAATTCAACCAGGTCAAGCTAAAGGTACTATCGGTCTTTCTTTTGGTTATGGTAAAAAAGAAGGAATGAAATCTGAAATGAAGACAGGAGTGAATGCTTTTGCTTTGTATCAAGGTTTTAATAAAATACAATCCGTTTCGCTTTCAAAAGCAGATGGAAATCATGAGTTTGCATGTATTCAATTGCATAAGACTTTAATGGGTAGAGGTGATATTATCAAAGAAACTACTTTGGAAATATTCAATACTAAAGATCACGCGGAATGGAATCATGTTCCTCAGGTATCTTTAAATCATCAAGAAGTTCCGGCTACATCAGTAGATCTTTGGGATAGTTTTGATCGCACTATTGGTCATCACTTTAACATGTCAATTGATTTAAATGCATGTACTGGATGTGGTGCTTGTGTGATTGCTTGTCATGCTGAAAATAATGTTCCTGTAGTTGGAAAAGCGGAAGTTCGAAAATCACGTGATATGCACTGGTTGCGTATCGATAGGTATTATTCTTCTGAGGAGAGTTTTGAGGCTGATAATACGAAGAAGAATGAGTTTGATGGTCTTTCAGGTGATAATGGTTCTTTAGGTGGTTTTGGTGAGCTAGAAGATCCTTCTGCTAATCCTCAAGTGGCTTTTCAGCCGGTAATGTGTCAGCACTGTAATCACGCACCTTGTGAGACAGTTTGTCCTGTTGCGGCAACATCACATAGTCGTCAAGGTCAAAATCATATGGCGTATAACCGATGTGTAGGTACGAGATATTGTGCAAATAACTGTCCGTATAAAGTGCGTCGTTTTAACTGGTTCTTGTATAATAACAATGATGAGTTTGACTTCCATATGAATAATGACTTAGGTAAGATGGTAGTAAACCCAGATGTAAATGTTAGATCTCGTGGGGTTATTGAAAAATGCTCGATGTGTATTCAAAAAACACAAAAGAGTATTCTTGATGCTAAAAGAGATGGTAGACCAGTTGCAGATGAAGAATTCCAAACAGCTTGTTCTTCCGCTTGTAATAGTGGAGCAATAGTTTTCGGTGATATCAATGATGCTGAAAGTGAAGTTGCTGAGTTGAAAGAAAGTAACCGTATGTATCATCTTTTAGAGCACGTTGGAACTAAACCAAATGTATTCTATCACGTTAAGGTGAGAAATACAACAGAAGCATAAACAACCAATACAGTAAAGTAAGTAACTATAATAAAAATCTATGGCGTCGCATTACGAAGCACCTATACGAAAACCCTTAGTAATTGGAGACAAAGGCTACCACGATGTAACGGTGGATATTGCTGCTCCGATCGAGGGTAGAGCTAATAAGCATTGGTGGATTGTTTTTTCCATTGCATTGGCAGCATTTCTTTGGGGAGTTGGGTGTATAATCTATACTGTTTCTACAGGAATCGGTACCTGGGGTCTAAACAAAACGGTAAACTGGGCTTGGGATATTACCAATTTCGTTTGGTGGGTTGGTATTGGTCATGCCGGTACCTTAATTTCTGCGGTACTTTTGTTATTTCGTCAAAAATGGAGAATGGCGATTAACCGTTCAGCGGAAGCAATGACTATTTTCTCGGTTATTCAGGCCGGATTGTTTCCGATTATACACATGGGTCGACCATGGTTGGCGTATTGGGTATTGCCTATTCCTAATCAATTTGGTTCGTTGTGGGTAAACTTTAACTCACCTTTACTTTGGGATGTTTTTGCAATTTCAACCTATTTATCGGTTTCATTGGTATTCTGGTGGACAGGATTACTTCCAGATTTTGCTATGTTGCGTGATAGAGCTATTCTTCCCTTTCAAAAAAAGATTTATGGTCTTTTAAGTTTTGGATGGAGTGGACGAGCAAAAGATTGGCAACGTTTTGAAGAAGTTTCTTTAGTATTAGCTGGTTTGGCAACACCACTGGTGCTTTCCGTTCATACTATTGTATCATTTGATTTTGCTACCTCAGTAATTCCAGGTTGGCACACGACCATTTTTCCACCTTACTTTGTTGCAGGTGCAATTTTCTCTGGTTTTGCAATGGTAAATACGTTGTTGATTATCATGCGTAAAGTCTGTCATTTGGAAGATTATATTACGGTGCAGCATATTGAACTAATGAATATTGTAATCATGATTACTGGTTCTATTGTTGGTTGTGCATATATTACAGAGCTTTTCATGGCTTGGTATTCTGGAGTTGAATATGAGCAATATGCTTTCTTGAATAGAGCAACTGGTCCTTACTGGTGGGCGTACTGGGCAATGATGACTTGTAATGTTTTCTCACCTCAGTTTATGTGGTTCAAGAAATTACGAACAAGTATCATGTTCTCTTTCTTTATTTCTATTGTTGTAAACATAGGTATGTGGTTTGAGCGTTTCGTAATTATTGTGACTTCATTGCACAGGGATTACTTACCTTCTTCTTGGACAATGTTTTCACCAACCTTTGTAGATATTGGAATTTTTGTTGGAACTATTGGTTTTTTCTTTGTCTTATTCTTATTGTATTCAAGAACATTCCCAGTAATTGCACAAGCAGAAGTGAAGTCTATCTTGAAATCGTCAGGTTCAAAGTATAAAAAGTTAAGAGATGCAGGTCAGCCATTGTATCAAATTAGTTCTGATGCGCCTCGTACAAATGTAAAGGATGTGGTTGAAGAGCCAATTACTGACGATGTGCTAATGGGTGAAGTTAAGCTTCCAAAAGGTGATAAGACCGGTGTTAATGAGCTTTTAAGTACTATTGGTACTTTCGATGCAACTACGGAGACTGCTGATGACCTGAAGAAGGTTAAGGGAATTGGTCCAAAAATGGAGCAAACTTTAAACCAAATAGGAATTTTCACTTTTGCGCAAGTAGCAAGAATGACATCTAAAGAATATGATTTACTCGATTCAATAACGGAAGCTTTCCCTGGTAGGGCGCAACGTGATGATTGGGCTGGTCAAGCAAAAATTTTAAATAACAAAAAGTAGATATGGCATCTAAAGTTATACAGGCATTTTATAATGATGACGATGTGTTAATGCATGCGGTCAAAAAGGTAAAAGCTGCTAAACATCATATTGAAGAAGTTTATTGTCCTTTTCCGGTTCACGGACTAGATAAGGCTATGGGCTTAGAGCCAACTAGAATAGCTATCACATCATTTATGTATGGATGTGTTGGTTTAACTGTTGCTATTGTCATGATGAATTATATTATGATAGAAGATTGGCCTCAAGACATTGGTGGAAAACCAAGTTTCAGTTATATCGAAAATATGCCAGCTTTTGTTCCAATTATGTTCGAATTGACGGTATTTTTTGCAGCGCATTTAATGGTAATTACATTTTACCTTAGAAGTAGATTGTGGCCGTTTAAGAAAGCTGAAAATCCTGATGTTAGAACAACCGATGATCATTTTGTAATGGAAATAGAAGTACATGATAATGAATCTCAATTACGAGATTTGTTAGCTGGTACGGGAGCTGTTGAAATTAATATATCAGAAAAAGACCTTCATTAATATGAATAGTTTGAAGAAAATAGGAATACTACTAGGTTTAGTTGTGTTTGTTGTTTCTTGTCAAGACAAGAGCAAGCCGAATTATCAGTACATGCCGAATATGTATGAGCCGGTAGGTTATGAGACCTATGAAAAGGTTGATTTTTTACCTGGTCAGATGGAAGCAATGCTACCAGTTGAAAACTCAATTCCTCGCGGATGGATGCCTTATCAGTATGAAAATACGATTGAAGGTAAGGAAATGGCTCGTTTAATGAGTAGTCCTTTAGATTCTTTGCAAAAAGAAGAAAACTTGCTTAAGGGTGGGGAATTGTATAATATATATTGCATGATTTGTCACGGACCTCAAGGTAAAGGGCAAGGTACTTTGGTGAAAAGAGAGAAAATATTGGGTGTTCCAAGTTACGCAGATGCAGCACGTAATGTTACGGTAGGTACCACGTTTCATACAATTCAGTATGGATTGAATTCAATGGGTTCTTACGCTTCACAAATGAATACAGAAGAAATGTGGCAGGTTTCAGAATATGTTATGAAATTGAAACAAGACTTAACTAAATAATACATTAGCAACTAGATATGTACACGGTTTCGAATAAATTAAAGATGGGTGCTATTATTCTTATGGTCTTAGGAGCATTAGGAATTGCGGCTGGTTTTTTAGCTGCACCATCTACTGTAGAAGAATCAAAAGCCATGATGGCGAGTCATGATGATGGACACGGTGATGCACATGGTGCAACCGTTAGTCATGATAACGCAGACGCTGGTGCTCATGCCATGTCAGCTGCTGAACATGATGAACATGTGTTTCATCAATTACAAAACAAACCTTGGGCGGCATTGTACGTTGCTGCATTCTTTTTCTTTATGATTGCATTAGGGGTGTTGGCGTTTTATGCAATTCAGCGAGCAGCGCAAGCAGGGTGGTCACCTTTGCTTTTTAGGGTAATGGAAGGTATTACCTCTTATTTAGTTCCTGGTGGAATCATTGTTTTTGTGATATTACTTTTATCTGTGTTACATGTTAATCATTTGTTCGTTTGGATGGATGCAGACGTTGTGGCTCATGATGCATTATTACAGGGTAAATCTGGATATTTAAATCCAACATTCTTTTTAATAAGAGCAGCGATATTCTTAGCCGGTTGGATTGCTTACCGAGAATATTCTCGAAAACTATCATTAGCGCAAGATGAATCTACTGATGATTCGAATTTTAAACTAAACTTCAGAATTTCAGCTGCATTTTTGGTATTCTATTTGATTTCAGAATCAATTATGTCTTGGGATTGGATTATGAGTGTAGATCCGCACTGGTTTAGTACATTATTTGGCTGGTATATTTTCGCTAGTATGTTTGTCTCAGGTATAACCGTTATTGCAATGGTTACTATTTACCTAAAGTCAAAAGGACATTTAGAAGAAGTAAACAATAGTCATATTCATGATTTAGCGAAATTCATGTTCGGTATCAGTATTTTTTGGACCTACCTATGGTTTTCACAGTTTATGTTGATTTGGTATGCAAATATTCCTGAAGAGGTTACCTATTATGTCACTCGAATTCAAGATTATAATTTACCATTTTTCGGTATGATTGCAATGAACTTCTTGTTCCCTGTTTTGTTATTAATGAATAGTGATTACAAGCGTATGAACTGGTTTGTAGTAATGGCAGGTGTTGTAATTCTTGCTGGACATTACATGGATATTTTTAACGCCATTATGCCTGCAACAGTAGGTGATCAATGGTTTATCGGTATTCCGGAAATTGGAGCGGTATTATTCTTTGCGGGCTTATTTCTATTTTGGATTTTTAGAGCTTTGGCATCAGCACCATTACAACCAAAGCGGAATCCATTTATTGAAGAAAGCAGACATTTTCATTATTAATACGATTAAAGTATAACTTAAATGACAACAGTATTAACTTTAGCTGTTTTAGCACTAGTGGCAATCGCAATCTGGCAAATGACCAAGATTTTTGAATTGTCGCAATTGAGATCAGAGAACGCGCAAATAGCGAACGATACCGACAATAAGAATAATGGTTATTTGTTGTTTGCCTTTATGGTATTCACTTATTTAATTACCATTTTTAGTTTCTATAAGTATTCGAAATTCTTGCTTCCAGAGGCATCTTCGGCGCATGGTGAAGAGTACGATCTATTAATGTTGGTTTCTTTTGTAATCATTTTTATTGTTCAATTTATAACTCAATTTTTATTACACTATTTCGGGTTTAAGTACCGAGGTAAAAAGGGTAATAAGGCATTGTTTTATGCAGATAATGATCGATTAGAGTTTATTTGGACTATCATACCAGTAATCGTTTTAGCAGGACTAATATTATGGGGTTTATTTACTTGGACTACCATTATGGATGTTAATGAAGATGATGACCCGCTAATTGTTGAGTTGTATGCGCAGCAGTTTAATTGGACAGCTAGATATGGTGGAACAGACAATGTTCTGGGTGATGCAAATGTTAGAATGATCGATATTGATAAAGCAAATGTACTGGGGTTAGATGAATCAGATACCTATGGTTCAGATGATGTTATAGTAAAAGAATTACACCTTCCAGTAGGTCGAAAGGTTAATTTTAAGATGCGTTCGCAAGACGTTTTACATTCTGCTTACATGCCACACTTTAGAGCACAGATGAACTGTGTACCAGGTATGATCACTGAATTTTCATTTACACCTATTACTACAACTGCAGATATGAGGAAAAATCCTGATGTTATAGATAAGGTAAATAGAACAAACAAAATTCGAGCGGAAAGAGCTGCTAATGGTGAAGATAATGCTGACCCATGGGAATTTGATTATATTTTATTATGCAATAAAATATGCGGAAAATCTCACTACAATATGCAAATGAAAATTATTGTTGAGACTCAAGAAGAATATGATGCGTGGATGAAAACGCAACAAACGTTTGGTCAAACAATGGCATCAGTACAATAGTAATTTCTATTTAAGAAGATTAATAAAAAATAAAGATTTCGAATATGTCAGCAGAAGGACACGAAGAAGGACATCACCACCACAAAGAAACCTTTGTAACTAAATATATTTTTAGTACTGATCATAAGATGATCGCAAAGCAATACCTTATTACCGGTGTATTGATTATGGGTTTCATAGGAATTGCAATGTCTTTGTTTTTCAGAATGCAAATTGCATGGCCTGGAGAGTCATTTCCAATTTTTGAGGCGATATTAGGTAAGTGGGCTCCTGATGGAGTAATGGATGCAGATATCTACTTAGCCTTAGTTACTATGCACGGTACGATAATGGTATTCTTCGTACTAACTGCCGGTTTGAGTGGTACGTTTAGTAACCTTTTAATACCGTTGCAGATTGGTGCACGTGATATGGCATCAGGCTTCTTAAACATGCTTTCTTTTTGGCTGTTTTTCCTTTCTTGTGTGCTAATGGTTGTTTCCTTGTTTGTTGAAGCAGGGCCTGCTGCAGCCGGCTGGACTATTTATCCTCCTTTAAGTGCCTTACCCATGGCACAACCAGGTTCTGGTTTGGGTATGACTCTTTGGTTGGTTTCTATGGCTATTTTCATTGCATCATCACTTTTAGGTTCTTTGAATTATATTGTTACAGTACTTAACTTGAGAACAAAAGGAATGTCAATGACAAGATTACCATTAACAATATGGGCTTTCTTCGTAACGGCAGTTATTGGTGTTATATCATTCCCAGTATTACTTTCAGCAGCATTGTTGTTGATCATGGATAGAAGCTTTGGTACATCTTTCTTTTTATCAGATATTTTTATTCAAGGTGAGGTATTACATTATCAAGGTGGATCGCCAGTTTTATACGAGCACTTATTCTGGTTTTTAGGCCACCCTGAGGTATACATTGTATTGCTACCAGCTTTGGGTATTACTTCTGAAGTGATGTCTACGAATGCACGTAAACCCATTTTTGGATATCGTGCGATGATTGCTTCTATTTTAGCGATTGCATTTTTATCTACCATTGTATGGGGTCACCATATGTTCATTTCAGGTATGAATCCATTCTTAGGATCTGTATTTACATTTACTACCTTATTAATTGCTATTCCTTCTGCTGTAAAGGCCTTTAATTATATCACTACATTATGGAAAGGTAACTTGCAGTTAAATCCGGGAATGTTGTTTTCTATTGGACTAGTATCAACATTTATTACTGGAGGTTTAACAGGAATTATTTTAGGTGATAGTACCCTAGATATTAATGTTCATGATACCTATTTCGTTGTAGCTCACTTTCACTTAGTTATGGGTATTTCTGCCTTGTATGGTTTATTTGCAGGGGTATATCATTGGTTCCCAAAAATGTTTGAAGGTAAGATGATGAATAAGAATTTAGGTTATGTGCACTTTTGGGTGACTGCGGTTTGTGCTTATGGGGTTTTCTTTCCAATGCATTTCGTAGGTATGGCTGGTGTTCCTAGACGTTACTACGAGAATACTGCATTTCCTATGTTCGATGAATTGACAGATGTTCAAGTATTAATGACGGTATTTGCATTGATTGCAGCTGCTGCTCAATTGGTATTTGTCTACAACTTTATCAGTAGTATTTTCTACGGTAAAAAAGGACCAAAAAATCCATGGAATTCAAATACTTTAGAATGGACAGCAGAAGTTAAGCACATTCACGGAAACTGGGATGGCCCGATTCCCGAAGTACATCGATGGGCTTATGATTATAGTAAAGTTGATGCAAATGGGGAATACATTATTCCGGGTCAAGATTTCGTGCCACAGACAGTGCCTTTACAAAAAGATGAGGAAGAGCTTCAACATTAAAAGTTCTTTATGAAATAAAAAAAATGCTCAACTCGATAAGTTGGGCATTTTTTTTGCTACCAACTATCAAAGTACATCTAGTTTTTATGTATTATATTTAGTAATCCATCTATAAATTAAGAACACTAAAATGAAGAATTTTGTATTACTATTAACCCTATTAGTATGCTTTCAGACTTTCGGTCAGCGAAAACCAAAAATTAAAGGAAATAAGAGTGTTATTGAAGTTTCGGAAAGCTTACCAGCTTTTAATGCCATAGAGTTAAATGATGATATTGAAATTTTCCTCAAAAAGGCGAATCAAGAGAGTTATGAACTCACAATTGATGATAATTTGGTGGATGTATTAAAATTTAGGGTCAAAGATAGCACCTTAGTTATTAGTTCATTTTATAAAATTACCAGTAAAAAGAAATTAGATATAACCATTAATTTTTATGAGTTATCTAGTTTAATAATACGAGATGGTAAAGTGAAAATGGATGATGTTATAGAGTCAGAAGAACTAATTATAAAAACTTATGCTTCTGCTAAGGTAACGGTAAATGCAGATACCGATTTTACTAATTTAGAAATGGAAGGTAATAGTTCAGGTGATTTTAATATTCAAAGTGACTCTTTAAATATTATATTGAAAGATAGGGTTGATGCGCGAATTTATTCAACAACTGAATTTAATACTATTCAAATGAATTCAAATTCAGCAGCCAATATGGATGGAACCGCGTATGCTTTAAGTGTTCATCTTTTTGATAATGCGAATTTAAAGGCCAGAAAACTTCAAGCAGAAGGTGTAGAGATCATTTCTGAAGGCTCACCTACTGCACGGGTATATGCAAGTCAAGATTTTGAATTAACCTCACGAGGGTCTTCTAAAACTTATTTAAGTGGTGATGCGAAAATTGATATTATTCAATTTTTAGATACTTCAGAGCTTCATAAAGAAAAGTAGTCGATTTAGCAACTAGCAATTAATTGGCGATGGGGGCACTTAGGCAATGATCTGGTATGCCAAATCCGTCAACTAAAACCCCTATGTGTGGCCGTAACTCTGTGCATAAACGTTCCACTCTTTGGCGAATTGCTTTTGATTTACTACCGCCTAAATAACCTTGTTCTAAAAACCAATTCGAATCTTTTCTGATTTCAGAAAGGGCGTGAAGTGTTCCGAGTTTTTGAAATAAATCTCTATTCTGATCTTCAGGCATATTGTTAACAAATTGGTTATAGGTTTGATATGCCAATTCTGCTGCATAAGCTTTGCCTAGGGCAATCAAATGAGTTTGAACTTTCATGAAAGCTTGATACGAAGGCATGCCTTTTTTAATGTAACCGCGAATTCGCATTGCTAGGGTATATGTAAGTCGACGGGTTCTATAATCAAAAGCATGTAAATGGAATTTAGGATTGTATAAATGATCCTTGTCAACCTTGTTAGAATACAGCGGATTTATAGTTACCAGCTTATCATTCAATTGTGAACTTAGTAGCTTTAGTACCGAGGAAAAACCAGCGCTATTGAATTCTGCTTTAAAGTCTGATAGAACCCCTTTAGCAGCTAAAAGTAATAATACGGTATTGTCACCCTCAAATGTGGTAAAAATGTCAACATCACCCTTTAAATCAGCAATACGGTTTTCAATAAGATAGCCTTTGCCTCCACAAGCTTCTCTACATTCCTGAATAGCATCATTTGCAAACCAGGTAATTATAGATTTTAAACCTGCAACTTGGGTTTCAACAACGCGTTTATCGGGTTGGTTTTCGTCGCAATAATCGCTCATTATTTTATCTAATGTAATACTATAGACATACGAGCTGGCAATTAATGGGGTCAATCTGAGTTGATGGGTAGGGTAGTCCATCAATAAGTCTTCTTGTACTTTAATACTGTCATTAAATTGCCTTCTTTTAAGGGCATGTTTTATAGCAACAGTAAGCGCAAGTTTTGCACCGCCTAGGCCCGCTCTCGCCACACAAATTCGACCGCCAACCAAGGTGCCAAGCATGGTGAAAAAGCGTTTGTTTGGATTTTTTATTTCAGAGTGATAACTACCATCATCATTTATTTCACCATATTTATTTAAAAGATTTTCTCGAGGTACTGCAACCTGATTGAACCATATTTTACCATTGTCTACACCATTGAGCCCAAGTTTATAGCCGTTATCTTCAATGATGATACCAGGTAAAAGGTCATGTGACTCATTTCTTAATGGCACTAAAATAGCATGAACACCCTCATTTTTACCATCTACAATTAATTGCGCAAAAACCGAGGCCATTTTAGAATGCAAGGCATTACCGATGTATTCCTTATTATCACTTTTGCCAGGAGTATGAATGATGATTTGGTCACTTGCTTTGTCATAGGTTGCTGTAGTTTTAACGCCTCTTACGTTTGATCCGTGACCAGTTTCCGTCATGGCAAAGCACCCTAATAATTCTGTTTTGCCAGTTTTGCCTAAATATTTGTCATGATGTTTTTTAGTACCAAGTTTTTGTATGCTACCACCAAAAAGTCCAAATTGAACACCAAATTTAATGCTGAGGCTTCCATCTACATACATCATATTTTCAAACATGTGAGCATAACCTTCCATATCTCCAGTGCCACCATACGCTTCTGGATATGCTAGGGCTCCATATCCTTTGCTTGCTAGGTCTTTAACTTGATCTAAAACAACTTTTCTAAAAGTATCTTTGTTTCTATGAATGTCCCATTTGAATATAGGGTCGGCTACATCATTTCTAAAACGATCAACCACAGCGGCATGCTTTCCTTTTAGAATAGTATCAATTTCTGAAGCCTTATATAAGTTAGCAGTAATTTCATGATCAACTTCAACGTCGAATAAGTGATTATAGTGGTTTGGTTGTATTCCCAAATTTACTTCAATGCGTTTTAAAGAGTCATTAAAAGGACACTCTTGATAATAGCTGCAAACAACTTTTTGACTCAAACTAGCCAAAGGGTAAGTATCTTGTTCAACAAGTTTTACATTTGAAGATGATACTATTTGTTTCCAATTTTTAAATGTATTGTCACTAGGCGGGTTTTTAGTGTTCAACCACGAAGTTAATGTTCTAACATTTTGTTCTGTTAAACTTTCATCGTTCTGAATTGCTTTCTGAACCACATTGATTTCTGAGGCAGATAACAAATCATCAGACCAAATGACGTAAAAAAAAGGAATGTATTGTAGAATTGACGGTGCGTATGTTTTCTTAATCATGGTTTGAAATTACGATTTTTTTAATCAATAATCATCTTACAGTATGGTTGTATGCTCATAACATTCTTCGCGCTTTTTCTGCTATCTTTGTGAAGATATGAATGAACATTTAGATCCATCAGCAGATGGTTTTTCTAACGAAGAGCTCGATATAGAAAAGGCTTTACGCCCAGTAAGTTTTGATGATTTTACAGGTCAAGAGCAGGTGCTTGAGAATCTAAAGGTTTTTGTACAGGCCGCTAATCAAAGAGGTGAAGCCCTTGATCATACTCTATTTCATGGCCCACCAGGCTTAGGTAAAACTACTTTAGCACATATTTTAGCTAATGAATTAGGTGTAGGTATTAAAATCACGTCAGGCCCTGTATTAGACAAACCAGGAGATTTGGCAGGTTTGCTAACCAATCTTGACGACCGTGATGTGTTATTCATTGATGAAATTCATCGTTTGAGCCCTATTGTTGAAGAGTATTTATATTCTGCAATGGAAGACTATAGAATCGATATTATGATTGAAACTGGTCCGAATGCTCGTTCTGTTCAAATCAATTTGAGTCCATTTACTTTGATAGGTGCAACAACTAGATCAGGTTTACTTACCTCACCAATGCGTGCACGTTTTGGTATTCAAAGTCGATTGCAATATTATGATACCGAATTACTTTCTACTATTGTACAGCGAAGTGCTGATATATTAAAAGTGCCTATTACGAATGAGGCCTCTATTGAAATTGCTGGTCGTAGTCGAGGAACACCAAGAATATGTAATGCATTACTAAGAAGAGTTCGAGATTTTGCTCAGATTAAAGGTAATGGCAGTATTGATATGGAAATTTCAAAATTTAGTCTAAAGGCCTTGAATGTTGATGCTCATGGTTTAGACGAGATGGATAATAAAATTCTAACTACTATAATTGAAAAATTCAAAGGCGGCCCTGTGGGAATAACCACTTTGGCAACTGCGGTTTCTGAAAGTGCTGAAACAATTGAAGAGGTTTATGAACCTTTTTTAATTCAGCAAGGTTTTATCATGAGAACCCCTAGAGGTAGAGAAGTAACTGATCTGGCTTACAAACACCTAGGAAAGTTAAAAGGAGGTATACAGCCAGGACTTTTTGAATGAAGAAAATTCCAATAATTTCGGCGGTTAGAGTTTTTAAGAATCGAAAACATATTCTTGAAAATCCGCTACCATTTCATCATGCTAACTTCGAAAAGTTTGGTGATGTTTTTCAAGTAAATATTGGACCGAGTGGGCGCATTATATTTACGAGAAACCCAGAGCATATTAAACAAGTTCTACAGAAACATCACAAAAAATACCATAAGTCTACATTACAATCTCGTGATTTAGCAAAATATATTGGCAAAGGTTTGTTGACTTCAAATGGAAATCATTGGCGAACGCATCGTAGAATGATTCAACCTGCTTTTCATAAAAAGAAATTAGAAGGTTTATTGTCAATAATGAATGACGCAATAAATCATGAGTTGCAATACGAAGCAACAAATAAGTTGCATGATATTCATCCATTAATGGGTGACTTGGCTTTTCAGGTGGTAGCCAAATCGCTTTTTAGTCGAAATGACATTCAAGATGAAATGGCAGAGCTGAAAAGAATAACTGATGCCAATCAGCAAATGTTAATTCGAGAAATGAGACAACCTTTCATGGGTTGGTGGTTTAAAATTAGTGGTGCAATTCGAAAGCATTTGAAACTATCAAAAAAAGCCAGACACCTGTTAAATACAATTATTGAAGAACGAATATCTTCTGATATTGAAAAAGACGATCTTTTAGATATGCTTCTCAAAGCAAGATATGAAGATGGTACGGCAATGTCTCGTGATCAGTTGATCGATGAAGTTCTAATATTATTTACTGCTGGCCATGAAACTACGGCTAATGCTTTAAGTTTCACCTTGTATTTACTTGCAAAAAATCCAGAGGTACAAGAGAAGGCCTTTCAAAATGTTTCAGAAGTTAATTTAGACGATAAGAATATTTTAGAAAACCTCTCGAACTTACAGTACATTAAACAATGTGTTGAAGAAGCAATGCGTCTGTTTCCACCTGCTTATTATATTGATCGAATGAATATTGTTGATGATGAGTTTGGTGATTACCAAATTCCTAAGAAATCTATGGTGCTGCTTGCGATTTATGAACTACATCGTGATAAGAATTTTTGGAATGATGCTGAAGCTTATCAACCAGAGCGATTTAATCCTGAAAATAAAAAAGACTTTTCAAACTACTACTATCCGTTTGGGGCGGGTCCGCGTATGTGTGTAGGTAATAATTTTGCCATGTATGAAATGATTTTAGCTATTTCAATTTTGGTGAAGAAATATAAAATATCAACTACTGTTGCAGATATTGTAATAAATCCATTAATAAGTCTACGCCCAAAAGAAGCTCTTATCAATTTTAATCCCCGTTAATAAATTTACTTAAAATTGAATTTTTGTAAATTAAGGTACCAATTTGTTTAGTTTTAGTACATTACTAGTTCTAAATACAGCATATTTTGCACCAGGTGTAACAACCCCCTAATGCTTGTGCAATTGTGGCATTTCACAATGATGGTAAAAAAGCATTCATGGGCATAATTATTACATTTAACTTTTCTAAAATTCGAACATTTTTATGGGGCAATAGGCTACTTTACTTGGTTTATTTGTGCATGTTAGTCAATGAAAGTGGTTATGCGCAAGAGTTGAATATTGACTACTTGTCAGGCCAAAGCTCTATACGATTTACTGCAATAGAAAAAGGATTAGCCGGACAGTATGTATCGACAGTAATTCAAGATGATTTGGGATTTTTATGGGTAGGTACTCAAGATGGACTATACCGTTTTGATGGCAGTGAAACTAAAGCTTATAGATATAATCCTATTAAAGAATCATTACCCGGTACTTGGGCACGTGTTATTTGTCAAGATGATCGTGGTATTTTTTGGTTGGGTGTTAATGGACATGGTCTCTCACGTTTTGAAAGTCAAAACAATAGTTTTAAAAACTATTCAGAAGAAGTTGGTAATGCATTGTCATCACAAGGTTTAGTAGTCTCTCAAATTCTTTGTAGTAAAGCAGGTGACGTTTGGATTCGAACAGAGCTGGGTTTGTTTAAAAAGGATAAACTCGATGACGGTTTTACCAGAATGATGAATAATTCACCTTCAATCTTTATAAACGAAACTACTGATGGTACGTTATTAGTGGCAAAGGAAAGACAGTTGTTTGTATATCATGATCAAACGGACGCATTTGAACCACAATTAGAAAATGTATTTATAGAACAATTAGAACCTACTAATGATGAACAGGTTATTTTGAGGTCTTCAGGAAAAGTGTTTTCCTTTAATTTAAAATCTAAAGAATTTAATGAGATTATATTTCCTGAAAAAATAAGCCTACTGTCTAATTATCAAAACAACATTATCTATTTTTTAGGCGAAAGTAAGTTGTTTAAATATAATAATTTATCAGGTACTGTTGAAGCATTGCAAATGCAGAACACGCGATTAGATTTAAAAGATGTTAAAGATCTTTTTGTTGACAATGAAAGTGTTTTATGGGTGAGTAGTCGTAAGGGGCTTTATAAAGAAAATACTCGTGGTGATGTATTTAAAGAAACCATTCCGTTGCATGCAAGAGGAATTTATGTGGATAGTACTCATGTTTATGTGGGAGGAAGAAAAGGTTTTTATAAATATCACAAAGAGAATAAGTCTATTACTCCCATTCTTGAAAATGTTTATGTGCTCTCTTTGTATAAAACAGCGGAAGGTTTTTGGTTAGGTGATCTTTATGGAAATCTTTACTTCGTTGACCACAATGGTGATTTTAGAAAATTTGAATCGATCATTGAAAAAGAGGATAGTCCTATTCGTGAGATTTACGGTATAACAGAAGATCGCAATGGGTTCATGTGGATTGGCTCTTGGGTGGGCTTGCATTTGGTGAATAAAAATGGTGACCTTATAAGAACTTTTGATTTGCAAAAAGAAGACACCAATAAGGCAATAAATATTGCCAAATTACATATTGATCGAAATGATAATTTATGGATTACTACCGTGGGTAATGGTGTTTATAAAGCGCCTTTTATATCAATGGTGAGTTCAAAAACTAAAGAATTCACCTATGACCATTATGTCCATGTTCAAGGCGATGAAACGACTTTAAATTCAAATGTGCTTTATGAAATTCTCGAGGAAGATGATGGCACTTTATTGTTTGGTTCTAATTTCGGAGTAAATATCTACGATCAAAATGCTGATGCATTTACAGCATTGAAAAAGGAAGCCAAATTGTTCGACTTAAATGTGATGTCTTTAAAAAAGGATAAGAACGATTTATTGTGGATTAGTACCATTAATGACGGAATTTTTGTTTACGATAAGGTCAAGAATAAGTATTTTAGTTTAAATCAAAATGACGGTCTAATTTCAAACGCTTGTCTTTTTAATTCAAGTTTCTTATTTCAGAATGAATTGTTTTTTGGAACAGAAGATCATGTTCAAATAATTGATCCACATAAGCTAATTTATCCAACCAATGATAAAGAACCCTTAATCTTAAATTTAAACGTTTATGGGGAAGAAGAGACACCATCAGCATCTATATTGAATGATCGCCAAGTGAATTTAGATTACGATCAATCTAACTTTACCATTCGCTTTCAATTACTAGATTTTCGCTTTTCTGATAAGGTGAATTATTTTTACAAAATCAACGAGATACAAGAAGAGTGGCGACAAACTAGTGTCAATACCGCAAATTACACCAACCTACAACCTGGTGCATATAATTTTCTACTAAAAGCAACATATGATTCGCAAGTTTCAGATGCAATGCCAGTTTCAACCTTAAGTATAGTTATTACACCACCTTGGTGGAAAACGTGGTGGGCGTATTTGATTTACTTTATACTCATTGCGACATTGGCCTATTTGTTTTATCGATTTAAAGTGTCTCGAAAATTAGCCTTTGAAGAGAGTAAGCGATTAAAAGAAATAAATAAGCTTAAGAATAGTCTTTATACTAACATTACCCATGAATTTAGAACACCTTTAACGGTGATTTTAGGAATGGCGGGCAGCATTAAAGATAAACTGGGTCAACGAAACATGAATGAAGTTGATCAACCTCTTGAAATGATTGAACGCAATGGTGAAAATTTACTTCACCTAGTGAATGAAATGCTAGATCTTGCAAAGTTAGAAAGCGGAAATATGGAGCTCAATTTAGTGCATGCTGATGTGGTTTCCTTTATAAAATATATCTGTGAAAGCTTACAATCATATGCTACTGAATCAAAAATTAATGTGGTGGTATATGCAGAAGTAGACCACTTACTGATGGATTTTGATGAACAGAAGTTGCAAGCTATTGTATGTAATTTATTATCGAATGCCATTAAATTTTCAGCTGAAGGCGATGAAATTATTGTCCATTTAAATAAGCTTTCGCAAGACAGTTCTGATTTTCTTTACATTAAGGTAAAGGATAATGGGGTTGGAATTGCTGAAGAAGCTTTGCCTCATATTTTTAACAGATTCTACCAAGAAGATGCTCCTATGACCAGAAAAGGAGAAGGCACAGGTGTTGGTCTTTCATTGACCAAGAGTTTTGTAGAACTTATGAACGGAAGTATAACTGTCAAAAGTCAGGTCAACAAAGGAAGCGAGTTTGAGATTCAGTTGCCAGTTTCAAGTACGGCTTCAATTTCTAGTTTAGATTACAGGGAAACAGAATCACCGCAGGTGAACTTTAAAAAGACCAAAGTGGTACTTGAAAATACGGTTTCAAAAGCGAGTAATTTACCTCTTGCTTTGATCATTGAAGATAATACAGATGTGGCATTTGTATTGAAAAGTACCTTGAGTAATAAATACCAAACGCTGCATGCTGAAAATGGCCAAGTGGGATTAGAAATGGCGTTTGATGTAATTCCTGATGTAGTAATTTGTGATGTAATGATGCCAGTACTCGATGGGTATGAAGTTTGTGAGACATTAAAAACGGACCATCGAACGAATCATATTCCTATTATAATGCTAACTGCTAAAGTGACACAAAAAGATCGCCTTTCGGGATTGTCACATGGGGCCGATTCTTATTTGGTAAAACCATTTGAAACTGCAGAATTGTTGACCAGAATGAACCAGTTGATTTTACTTCGAAAGAAATTGGTTGAAAAGTTTGAAAATGATGGTTTGTCGAGTTTTCTTAAATCTCGAACTGAAAACCCGGCCGATCAATTTCTTAAAAATGCTATACGCAGTATTCATGATGAGATTGGAAATGCAAATTTTGGAGCCAAACAATTAGCATTTCAATTGCATTTAAGTGAATCTCAAACGTATCGTAAAATCAAATCAATTACTAATGTTTCTACAGCCGTTTTTATTCGTTCGGTGCGTTTGAAAAAAGCAATAGAGCTGGTGTTAGAAACAAATGACACCATCTCAGAAATAGCCTATGCGGTCGGGTTTAATGATCCTTCTTGGTTTAGCCGTGCTTTTAAAGATGAATTTGGCTGCAGTCCTAGTGCAATGCGCAACTAATTGATATTTAGATAATTGAATCTTCGTTTTGTAGTTGTGATGCAAGAATACTTCTAGTCTAAATTAGTATTCAATCATAGTTCATTGCTTTGCTTTAATAGTAAAAGCAAACATCCTTTCCTTGTTTTAAAATTGTAAAGCTTTAAGGCTACGCTGAGGTATTGTAAATAGTGAAATGTGAATTTCATAAGAGTGTGGTGAATATTAAAACTTAACAATAGTCATGAAAGATTTGAAGATGACAACGCTGCAACTAGCTTGTAAAAACCAAATGCGCAGACTCGTGTTTTCAATTGGGTTGGTACTGTCATTAACATTGTTTGTTTTTTCGGCTTGTTTAGATGAGCCGAAAATTGAACCCGTTCAAGAGGTGTTTTTAGATGAAGTATACACCTACAATTATGATGCTCAGCTTTTAAATGCTTCACCGAAAAATGAACTAATACAATTTGGTTTTGAAGTTTTTCAAAACACATCAAAGTATATCGGTCCTGAAAATACGGAGGAAGCGAATATGTATGCTGGTAATAATCTCTCGTGTAATAATTGTCATTTAGCTTCTGGTACCAAGCCATTTGCGGCTCCTCTTATTGGTATTTCAAAAAGGTTTCCTCAGTACAGAGGTAGAGAAAATAAAATAGGTTCCCTTGAAGAGCGCGTGAATGGATGTATGGAGCGTAGTATGAATGGAAAAGCATTACCAGTCAATAGTAAGGCTATGCAGGGCTTGCTAGCTTATATGGAATGGTTGAGTAGGTATAGTCCCGCAGATGGAAAAATAGCAGGACAAGGTTTTGTGTCCTTAATTATTCCCGATCGGGCAATAGATTATGACAAAGGGCAATTAATCTTCAATTCTAAGTGTTCGGTTTGTCATGGCATTGGGGGTAAAGGAGTAAAATCACCTGAGGGAACAGGTTATGAATATCCACCCCTTTGGGGAAATGACTCGTACAATAATGGTGCTGGTATGACTCGGGTAATTACAGCTGCTCGGTTTATAAAAGGGAATATGCCTTTTGGTACAACTTATAATAATCCAGTGTTATCTGATGAAGAAGCTTATGATGTTGCAGGTTTTATAAATCAACAACAACGGCCCATAAAGAAAAACCGAGAAAAAGATTTTCCTGACCTGCGAAAAAAGCCAGTTTCAACACCGTATCCTCCGTATGCTGACACTTTTTCAATACAACAGCATCAAGTAGGTCCTTTTCCTCCAATCATAAAATATTATCAAAACGAGTACAATATTGTTAAATCTAAATAGTGATTATGGAAACACAAACTAAAAATTCAAGAAGAAACTTTATGGGGGCAATGATGCTTGGCGCTACTGCAAGTACCCTTTCTATGTTCGCAAATCCAATTTTCGGCAACATGCCAAATTTTGAGCCAACAAAAATGAGTGAAGCAGAAGATTGGTTTAAGAAGATAAAAGGGAAGCATCGAGTGGTTTATGACGGTTCAACACCCCACGACGGATTCCCTATTATTTGGAACTGGGCCTTCTATCTCAGTAATAATGAAACCGGGTCTGATGATAGTGATATTACTGCAATGACGGTATTGCGTCATAACGCCATTCCATTTGCATTCAAGTCTGATTTATGGAAAAAATATAATCTGGGAAAAGTCTTTGCTGTGAATGATAATGCTACCAAAGCTCCTGCTTTGCGAAACCCCTATTATCAACCTCAAGAGGGTGATTTTCCAATGCCAGTTATTCAAGGTATTAAAGACATGCAAAAAAGGGGAGCGATGTTCTGTGTTTGTAATTTGGCGATATCGGTTTATAGTGGAGCAGTGGCACAACAGATGGGAATAGACCCAAAAGATGCGTACCAAGAATGGGTTGATGCCATTCACCCGGGAATTCAATTAGTTCCTTCAGGAGTTTGGGCCTTAGGAAGAGCTCAAGAAAATGGCTGTGGATACATTTTTGCAGGTAATTAATAACATTTAATTTAAAAATATTAATAATGAAAAATTATATAATTCTGCTCATCGTGGTAATGTTTGGGGCGTTTTCTCAAGCACAACAAACGCCAATTAAAGTGGTATTTGACGTTACTAGTGGTAATGTAGATGTTCATAAGTCTGCAGCACGTCATTTACGGCTAATGTCTGAAAGCTACCCTGATTCTCAGTTTGAATTGGTAGTTTATAGCAGTGCATACGCCATGGTTGACAACAATTCATCAAGTGCTGGTGAAACGCTTCGTAAAATTGTCAAGAACAAAAACGTTTCAATTGTAGTTTGTGAGAATACCTTAAAAAGAAACAAAAAAGGTAAAGATGATTTAATACCTGGGGTAACTACAGTACCCGATGGTATCTATGAGATTGTTATAAAACAACAACAAGGTTGGGGATATATTAAAGAAGGCAAATAATCTTGAAATAGTTTGCAAGCTGTGGAGTACATTCAATTATTTGGTTATGTTGGTGCTCTAGCAATAGGGGTAGTACTGGGTTTGATGGGTAGTGGAGGTTCGTTAATGGCGGTACCTATTTTCACCTATATGTTTCACATCAACCCTGTAACTACAACGGCTTATTCACTATTTGTAGTGGGAGTTGTTGCAACTTTTGGAGTGCTGCAAAACATAAAAAAGGGGCTTGTTGATTTCAGAATAGCTTTGGTTTTTGCACTTCCTTGTTTTATTACAGTTTATGTAGTGCGAAGGTTTCTTATGAATCAAATTCCTGATGAAATAGCTCACTTTAATGACTTTGTTTTAACTAAGCATATTGTAATTATGCTACTCTTAGTTTTTTTAATGGCTTTAGCGGCAATAGCGATGTTACGAAAAAACGCAAACAATAGTGAGCCACTAGTTCATAAGTATGCTATTGTTGTATTTATAGTAGGAGGGGTGTTAATAGGATTTCTTACCGCCTTGGTTGGTATTGGTGGCGGATTTCTTATCATTCCTATTCTTGTTATATATATTAATATGCCCATTCAAAAAGCCATTGCTACTTCTTTGTTGATTATAGCCTTAAAGTCGCTCATAGGATTTTTAGGTGATATAAATCATATTGCAATGAATTGGTCATTTCTTTTAGTTTTTACCGGTATTGCTGTTCTAGGGATTATATTAGGAATGCAATTGGCAACTATTATTAACGGCAAAAAGTTAAAGAAGTATTTCGCTTATTTTTTGATTGTTTTGTCTATATGTATTTTTTCTAAAGAAATGCTGTTTATTTAAAAAACAAAAAACCGAAGCAGATCGCTTCGGTTTTTTTCATTTAGAAATAATACTGGGAGGTTATTTCAAAATAGCATTTTCATCAGAGAACTTTTTATAACTAAAATAAATAGATGCTACAGCAAAAGCTAATAAAGATAACAACATTACGGCATATAATGTCATATCTATGGTGCCAGCTGCAATTTCTTTGACCCCTAAACCAATATTTAATACCGGAATAAACACCGTTGCCCAAGTGAATTCAATGCCAGGCATTGCAGCGAGAACTAGTGGTAATATTAGAAACATAATGATAGGTGAAACCTTACTTTGTGCTTCTTTAAAAGTTGTGGCTCCGGCCACAAGCATGATGATTAATCCTGATAAAAATATTGAAAATGGTATGAGTAGTAATAAGATCATCGTGACAGATTGAAAACTCAACATTTCATTTAGGGCCATTTTTATTTCATCAGGTATACCGTCAATAAAACGAAGACCGACAATCAGGCCAATCAAATTTAAAAGTGCTGGCACGAATCCTAAAAGAGAAGCTACAATCGCTTTTCCGAATAGCACCTTAAATTTTGAAATAGGTAATGAAAGGGTAGTCTCAATGGTTTTACGTTCTTTTTCTCCGGTAACTAAATCTATGCCAGCAAGCATACATCCGCCCCACATGGTTAAAATAAATATGTAGGGAATCCAGCCACCTATACTCTTTCCTATGAGTTCTTTTTGCTCCCCAACTTCAACAAATTCTTCTTTAAACGGAGTTAATTTGTCTGGTGAGAGGTTCAATTGTGTCATTCTTTTTTGTTCCAATTGTCCTCCATAAATGTCCATCAAATTTGAAATTCGACCGTTTACATTTTCTTTTGACCCATTACGGTAGATCTGCACCGCACTGTTCTCCATACTGTCCATTTGACTTATGAAATTCTTAGGAAAGACAATGGCAGTTTGAATCGTTTCATCATCAATTAAGCTTTTAAAGTCTATAGAATCATCGAAGGTGGTTACTTGGTTTAAAGTGTCATTTTTCACCAATTTCATGAATGCCTCAGGAGCATTTACCAAACCAATTTTTATGGATTTCTCATGATTGCTTTTTCGCACCATTTCCATCACTTTAATAACTCCGAACATCAATACCGGAAGCAATAAAATGGGTAAGAGAACGGAATTAATTAGGGTTTTTTTATCTCTTAAAAGCTCTGTGAGCTCTTTCTTTACTATTATAAATATTTCGTTCATCTTAGGCTTCTTTTACGCGATTGATAAATTCTTGAGTGAGGTTGGGTGCAGTCATTTCTTTTCTAAAGTTGTCAAAAGAATCATTGTAAATGATAGAACCTTTGTTAATTATGGCGAGGTCGTCACATAATAAGTCCACCTCACTCATAATATGTGAAGAAAAGATAACGGTTTTATTTGCTGCTTTAGACTCACGAATCAAAGCAATAATACTTTCTGCAGTAATTACATCTAGGCCAGATGTAGGCTCGTCAAAAATGAGAACTTCTGGGTCATGAATTAATGTTCGGGCAATCGAAACTTTCTGTTTCATACCCGTACTCATTTGGCCCATTCTCTTTTTACGAAATTCATTGATGCCTAATTTTTCGAACAAATATTCTTTGCGTTCTTTTAATTGTGCTGGTGGTATTTTATAAAGTTTTCCGAAGAAATCTAAAGTTTCGTCAGGGTTTAGCCGTTCGTAAAGTCCTGTGGAACCTGTTAAAAATCCAATTCGCTTTTTAACTTCATCGTTTCCTTCAGAGATATCGACACCATCGACAATGGCAGATCCTGAAGTCGGATTTATAATTCCCGCAATCATGCGAAGCGTTGTGGTTTTTCCAGCACCATTTGCACCTAAAAGTGAAAATATTCTTCCGGGTTTACATTCAAAAGATACTTCGTTGACCGCATTTACCGTGGTAGTACTTTTTTTGAAACCCTTTCCTGTTTTAGTGGTAAAAGATTTTGTCAGGTTATTTAGTTGTATCATGTAGTTAGATTAATGGAATACTTCTAGTTAGTTTCAAAAGTTGAGAAATGTTACACTATTTGACTGAATTAATGCAAAAAATAATAAAAAAAGCAGTGCTAGAGATTTCTATAAACCTAAAATGATAATTGTAATTTAGCTGTATTAGTCTTATTACCTAGCATTTCAATGAGCTCAAAAAAAAATCATACGCTTCGTATAAAAGAAGAGGCGCAACGCCTAGGTTTTTTATCATGTGGTATTTCAGAAGCAACTTTTTTAGAAGAAGAAGCGCCGAGACTTGAGCAATGGCTACAAAAGAATATGAATGGGGAAATGCACTATATGGAAAACCATTTTGACAAACGTCTTGATCCACGATTGTTAGTAGATGGGGCGAAGTCAGTGATTTCATTATTGTTAAATTACTATCCTGAAGAAACGCAAACCGAAGGCACTTATAAAATTTCAAAGTACGCATATGGCAATGATTACCATCATGTCATCAAATCGAAATTAAGACATTTACAAAATTTCATTTCCGAGGAAATCGGAGAGGTAAGTGGTAGAGCCTTTGTTGATTCAGCACCAGTTTTAGATAAGGCATGGGCAGCAAAAAGCGGCTTGGGTTGGATTGGGAAGCACTCTAATTTATTGACACAGCAAGTTGGTTCTTTTTACTTTATTGCTGAGCTCATAGTAGATTTAGAGTTGGAATACGATACTCCGGTAACCGACCATTGCGGTACTTGTACTGCATGTATCGATGCATGCCCAACAGAAGCTATTGTAGAGCCCTATGTGGTAGATGGCAGCAAGTGTATTTCTTATTTTACTATTGAGTTGAAAAATGAACTTCCGAATGAATTTCAGGGTAAGTTTGATGATTGGGCCTTTGGGTGTGATGTTTGTCAAGATGTATGCCCGTGGAACAAATTCTCAAAACCGCACCGAGAACCACTTTTTAATCCGCATCCTGATTTATTATCAATGACGAAAAAAGACTTGGAAGAAATTACGGAAGATGTGTTTAAAAAAGTCTTTCAACAATCTGCGGTAAAACGAACCAAGTTTTCAGGATTAAAGCGAAACATTAAGTTTTTGAAATAAGATTGCATCTACGCAAACGTTTTCGTTTTATTCTCGTGGTTATTTCCTGTTAAGTTTTGGTTTTCAACGTTTTTATTATGCTATATTGTTAGACAGAATAAATACCAAAATCAACTCTGCTATGAGCATATTAAAAAAACCAAGTCTTAGTTTTTGGCAAATCTTCAATATGAATGTCGGTTTTTTAGGAATTCAATACAGTTTTGGTTTGCAACAAACAGCTGTCAATCCACTATTTCTATATTTAGGTGCAACTGAAGAAATGTTGCCAATTTTAAATATCGCAGGGCCTGTGACTGGTTTAATTGTTCAACCGATTATAGGTGCGATTTCTGATAAAACCTGGTCGCCAAAATGGGGTCGTCGTAAACCTTTTTTTCTAATAGGTGCGATCATAGGCAGTTTATGTTTGTTTGCTTTTCCGGCGAGTCCATTACTGTGGTTTGCAGTTGGTTTGTTATGGATACTTGATGTAGGAAACAATATGGCAATGGAACCTTATCGTGCATTTGTTGGTGATAAATTACCAGAAAAACAACTAAGTCTTGGTTATCAAATGCAAAGTTTATTTGTCGGTGCAGGAATTTTAATTGCCATGGGCTCCATTGTAATTTTTCAAAAAATGTTTGGTGCTGAGACGGTAAACGGTGATGGTGTGGTTCCTACTTGGATGTTTTATTCTTTTTGCGTTGGCGGTATTTTGTCAATTACTACTGTTTTGTGGTCCGTTTTTAAAACCCCAGAGATTCCTCCATCTGAAGAAGAACTGGTCGAAATCAATAAGGTTAAAGGTAGTCCAATATTTGAGAGATTTTTGCAGCCTTTCAAAGAGATATTAGTAGCTATTAAAGATATGCCCTCTTTTATGTGGAAATTAGGGGCAGTATATCTATTTCAATGGTATGCGCTTTTTGTTTACTGGCAATATATTACACCATTATTCATGAAAACAATGGATTATGGAATTTCTGAGGCGGCATCTCAATCAGCACAAATGAGTTTGACTTATAACATAGTAACAATGGTTGTTGCTTTGGCATTAGTGCCTTTGACTTTAAAATATGGTGGAAAGAAAATTTATGCTATGAGTTTGGTAGGTACGGGTATTGCCTTGTTTGCCATACCATTTATAAATGACTCTTTATTAGTTTTAGCACCCATGGTGCTCTTTGGTATTGGTTGGGCTGCAATGATGGGTATACCCTATACTATGGTTTCGAAAGTGGTGCCACAAGATAGACGTGGCGTATATATGGGTATTCTTAATATGATGATTGTAATTCCAATGGGTATTGAGACAGTAACATTTGGCCCAATATATAAATACCTATTAGGTGGTAGCGCAATAAATGCTATACTCTTTGCGGGGGCATTTTTTGTTATTTCTGCAATACTGGCTATGCGTTTGAACATTACAAAAGACAATAAGTGATGAAGAACACTGGTATTAAGATTTCGCTATTTCTTATTTACTTTGTTTTTGCCGCTTTGCTAAATAGCGTTGGAATTTTAATTTCTCAATCTATAGAGGTTTACGGAGTGTCAAAGCCAGACGCGGCTGTACTTGAACCATTTAAAGATTTATCGATAGCGATAATGGCTTTTTTGGTAGGATCGTTTTTACCAAGATTAGGCTTTAAAAAAGCTATGCTTATCAGTTTAGCTGTCGTTTTCTTCGCTTGTCTTGGTATGTATTTTGGTAACACATTTTGGAGTGTGAAATTACTTTTCTTAACCACAGGGTTATCTTTTGCAGTGGTCAAGGTAGCTGTCTTTGCGCTTATCGGATATATCACAGATTCAAAAAAATCGCATAGTTCACTGATGAATTTGATCGAAACTGTTTTTATGATCGGTATCATTTTTATGTATGTGGTATTTCCGCTGTTTTTTGATGAAAATGACCCGAATGCTTGGTTAAGGGGGTATTTACTTATGGCTAGTTTAATTGCCATTGCATTTTCAATTATCCTATTTACTAAATTTAATGTTGCAACCGAGCCAGCCTCTGGCATTATACATGATTTTAAAGAAATGTTCAAGCTTTTTAAAAAACCACTGATATGGTTTTTTGTCGCATTTGCATTCTTATATGTAATGACCGAACAAGGTATTATGACATGGTTACCAACCTTTAATAAAGACACTTTGAAACTGGGTGCTAAATTAGGTTCTCAAATGACGGTACTTTTAATGGTTTTTATTACTCTTGGCCGCTTTATCACTGGGGTGATTGCTAAAAAAATACCGTGGTTTTATATTAGCACAGTTTGCGTAATATTGGCCATGGTTTTGGTTTTATTGGTGTTGCCTTTAGCCGAAAATGTAGAAACAGTTAAAATCAATTCGTTAGCTGATTTACCTATGGTGTCTTATCTTTTTCCATTGATAGGATTGTTTTTAGCCCCACTTTATCCACTTATAAATTCAACAATACTAACCAGTGTAGAAAAAGAAAAGCATAGCTCTCTTGCAGGAATATTGACGTTCTTCTCTGCTGTAGGCGGAACCGTAGGATCGCTACTGATTGGAAATCTTTTTGATTCTTTCGGAGGAGACAAAGTCTTTTATCTTTCGTTAATTCCCTTTGCAATAATGTTCATTTTATTCTTTGTCATTAATAAACTTACCGCTACACCTTCTGCTTAAAAATTCCTATGAAATTTAAATTAGAAATTGATAAGGTTCTTCAAGAACTCTTGCTTCAAGAAGATACCGATGGTGACAAAAAAATAACCAAAGAAGATAAGGGTCCGAAACAGTTCAAAATCAGCAATATTGATGGCGATGCCTACGAAGTTTCGGGTACCTATCACCTGTCTAATTTGTTGCAAGAATTAGCTTTGGCGAAAAACAAAAATCTTGAATATGCAGAGTTTAGTTGTGAACAAATTATTGAATTGCCAGCAACCCGAATTTCACGAACAATACGCGAAGTTTTTTGGGATGATTTAACACGTACTGTTGATGAGAAAGGCATCGCTGCAATAGTTGGTGATGCTAAAACGGAGACTACAGTTAACCGTATATATGTTCCTTTTACTGATGAGTACGCACAAAACTATTTTAAAAAAATAGGTGAAAAGTATAATATAGCGGTGGTGGTGCTCCCTGAGAATATTACACCAGAATATGTCAGATCGATTAATGATAAGCCGGGTATTTTAAGCTTGAAAATTGAAAATGATTCAGGTGTTCCCTTTGTTGTTCCTGGTGGTCGATTTAATGAGATGTATGGTTGGGATAGTTATTTTGAAGGAATAGGATTAATTCTTGATGGAAGGGTTGATTTAGCAAAAGCGATGGTTGATAATTTCTGCTATCAGATTATTCATTATGGTAAAATTCTAAATGCTAATAGGTCTTATTATCTGACTCGTACGCAGCCGCCTTTTCTTAGTTCTTTCATTAGAGAAGTCTATGAGGCAGATCAGTCTATTGAAAAATTATGGCTCGAACAAGTTTTAGAAATTGCAATCAAGGAATATGAATCGGTATGGATGCAAAAAGGTAAACGCCTTTCAGCAAATGGATTAAATCGATACCTGGCAGAAGGCATTGGTATACCTCCAGAAACTGAAAGTGGTCATTTTGATGAAGTTTTAAAGAAGTATGCAGCGCAACATAATACGTCAATTGCTAATTTTATAAAGAAATATCAATCAGAAGAAATAGAAGAATTAGAATTAAACGAATACTTTGTTCATGATAGAAGTTTAAGAGAAAGTGGGCATGATACCTCATGGCGTTTAGATGGTATTTGCGCTGATTTAAATACAGTTGATTTGAATGCGTTACTCTATAAGTATGAAACTGATTTTGCCCATTTGATAGAAACTTATTTCTGTGGAGATTTTAAAAGAGATGGTACATCTTTAACTACTGAGTATTGGACAAATAAAGCATTACAGCGTAAAAAATTGATGAATGAGTTTTTATGGTCAGATTCCCACAATTCATTTTATGATTTCAATTTAAAGTCAAAAAAGGTCATGAATTTTGATTCAGCTTCCAACTTTTATCCCCTTTGGGCTAAAAGTTGTTCAGCAGAACAGGCCTCTGTAATGGTTACGGTTTTAATGAGAGAATTAAAAGTAAAAGGCGGTATTGTTGGTACATCAAAAAAAGCAATTGCCAAGTTTGATAATGAAAAAGTACAACGCCAATGGGATTACCCAAATGGTTGGGCACCACATCAAATGTTGCTTTGGAAAGGTCTTTTAAACTATGGATACAAAAAAGAGGCTGATGAATGTATTTACCGATGGCTATGGATGATTACTAGAAATGCAGTAGATTATAATGGCACCATACCAGAAAAGTATAACGTAGTTACTTGTACACATAAGGTTTATGCTGAGTACGGAAATGTGGGTACCGAATTTGATTATATTACAACATCAGGTTTCGGTTGGATGAACGCCTCATATCAGTTCGGTTTAAGTTTGTTGTCACCAGAATTATTGTTACAACTAAATGATTTAATTGATCCTGATGTTATTTTTAAGTAAAATCTACATGAATGCCTTACCTATTTAATGTGAAACCTTTAAAGAATAGAAGTATATTTGTGTCTTAAATTTTCGAGAACATGAGCAATGAAAAGAATAGACGCGAGGCTTTGGTGTACCATGCAAAACCACAGCCAGGTAAGATAAAAATAGTACCTACAAAGCCTTATTCAACACAACGTGATTTGGCATTAGCCTATTCACCCGGTGTTGCAGAGCCATGTTTAGAAATTGCTAAAGACAAAGACAACGTTTATAAATATACCTCAAAAGGAAATTTAGTTGCCATTATTTCTAATGGTACCGCGGTTTTAGGATTGGGAAATATTGGGCCAGAAGCTTCTAAACCGGTGATGGAAGGAAAAGGGTTGCTCTTTAAAATTTTTGCAGATATTGACGGTATAGATATAGAAGTAGATACTGAAGATGTTGACAAATTTATTGAAACCGTCAAAATGATTGCTCCTACTTTCGGTGGGATTAATTTAGAGGATATTAAAGCACCAGAAGCTTTTGAAATTGAACGACGTTTAAAAGAAGAATTAGATATTCCTGTAATGCATGATGATCAACATGGTACTGCAATAATTTCTGCAGCAGCCTTGTTAAACGCTCTCGAATTAACAGGAAAAAATATAGATGAAGTTAGAATCGTAGTAAGTGGTGCTGGTGCTGCCGCGGTTTCTTGTACTCGTTTATATAAAGCTTTTGGCGCTAAAGATGAAAATATTGTTATGCTCGATAGTAAGGGTGTAATACGAAAAGATAGAGAAAACCTATCCAAAGAAAAATTAGAATTTGCTTCAGATAGAAAAATAGATACCCTAGAAGAAGCAATGATTGATGCCGACGTTTTTATTGGCCTTTCGATCAAAGATGTCGTTTCACCAGAAATGCTCTTATCAATGGCTAAAGATCCTATTGTTTTTGCAATGGCGAATCCTGATCCTGAAATCAAGTATGAATTAGCTTGTAAAACGAGAAAAGATATCATTATGGCTACCGGTCGTTCTGATCATCCTAATCAGGTGAATAATGTTCTTGGTTTTCCGTTTATTTTTAGAGGAGCATTAGATGTTCGTGCAACGGGTATTAATGAAGCTATGAAAATGGCTGCCGTTGAAGCTTTGGCTAAGTTAACTAGAGAGCCTGTACCAGAACAAGTGAATATTGCTTATGGTGAAACACGCCTTACTTTTGGTAAAGATTATATTATTCCAAAACCATTTGATCCAAGGTTGATTTCTGAAATTCCACCGGCTATTGCAAAAGCTGCAATGGAAAGTGGAATTGCTAAAGAGCCTATTGAAGACTGGGAGAAATATAAAGAGGAATTACGTCAACGTTCTGGCGATGATAATAAGGTGGTTCGCTTACTTCACAATCGGGCTAAAATGAATAAGAAACGCATCATTTTTGCAGAAGCGGATCATTTAGATGTGCTGAAAGCAGCTCAAATTGTGCAAGAGGAAGGTATTGCTACTCCTATTTTACTTGGTAATAAAGAGATTATATTAGAACTCATGAATGAGTTAGAGTTCGAAGTTACTGATGGCGTACAAATAATCGACCCACAATCGCCAGAGGCTAAACCGAAAAGAGAACAATACGCAGAGAAATATTGGATTAATAGAAGAAGAACCGGAAGTACCTTGTACTATGCTAAAACCCAAATGAAAAAACGAAACTCTTTTGGTTCAATGATGGTTTTAGAGGGAGATGCTGACGGAATGATTTCAGGTTATTCGCGAGCATATCCTATGGTTGTTAAGCCTGTTTTTGAAGTAATAGGAAGAGCTTCAGGTATCTCTAAAGCTTCTACGGTGCATATTATGATCACAAAAAGAGGGCCTATATTTTTAGCTGATACTTCTATAAATATAAATCCGACAGCAGAAGAGTTGGCCGAAATAGCTCAAAATACAGCAAATGTAGCTTCTACTTTTGGTTTTGATCCTGTAATTGCGTTATTGTCTTATGCCAATTATGGTTCTTCAACACACCCCAATTCTAGAAAGGTAAAAGAAGCAGTGCGAATTTTACATGAAAATAATCCGGAGTTGGTGGTAGATGGTGAAATTCAAACGGATTTTGCTTTGAATAAAGAGTTGCTTCAGAGCCAATTTCCTTTTTCTAAATTGGCAGGCAAGAAAGTAAATACTTTAATATTTCCGAATTTAGAATCTGCAAATATCACCTATAAATTACTGAAAGAACTCAACGGTGCAGACTCTATTGGTCCAATAATGGTTGGTTTAAGAAGATCAGTACATATTATGCAACTTGGTGCTAGTGTTGATGAAATGGTAAATATGTGTGCTATTGCTGCAATTGATGCTCAAGAAAGAGAAAAACGCTGGAAAGCTAAAGCTGGTAATAGTTGATTATTGTTTGTGAAATATTTCACTGATTACGATTCAGTAAGCTTAAACTAAAAAATGAAAAAATATAATGATCCACCACCTTAAAGGCAAATTAGTAGAAAAGAATCCAACATATGTCATTATTGAATGTGGGGGAGTGGGTTATTTTGTAAATATATCATTGCATACTTTTTCTAAAATTGCAGATGAGGAAAACATAATCCTATATACACATTTACAAGTCAAAGAAGATTCTCATACCTTATTCGGATTTGCAGAAAAGTCAGAACGTGAGATTTTTAGATTATTATTATCTGTATCTGGCATAGGTTCTAGTACAGCCAGAACAATGTTATCATCTTTAACACCGGCTCAAATTCGTGATGCAATTGCTGGTGGTGACGTACCTACTATACAGAGTGTCAAAGGTATAGGAGCGAAGACTGCCCAACGTGTAATTCTAGACTTAAAAGACAAGGTTTTAAAAGTCTACGATATTGATGAAGTTTCCATTAGTTCAAACAATACAAATAAAGATGAAGCGTTATCTGCTTTAGAGGTTCTTGGGTTCCCCCGTAGACAGGCTGAAAAAGTCGTCGACAAGGTACTACAACAAGATGCTTCGCTAAGCGTCGAGAACATCATAAAACTCGCGCTTAAAAATTTGTAATAAGTTTGAAAAAAGGGGCAAAAAAATTACTTAAATCTTCATTTAAGTTATCTCTGCTATTCTTTTTATTTTTTGGGGCTATTGATTCTTCGTATGCTCAAGAAACAGAAGAAGGAGATGTAAATGAACAACAGGTAGATTCTGTGAAAACGGGTTTCTCTCTTGGGCGATTGGTCTTAGAGAATCCTGAAAGCATCGTTACTAAATATATTTACGACCCAAAACTTGATCGGTATATCTTCAATGAGCAAGTAGGTGATTTTAATATTGGGTATCCGATTATTTTAACTCCAGATCAATACTATGATTTAGTCAGAAAAGAAAGTATGCAAAGCTACTTCAAAGAAAAAGTAGATGCACTTTCAGGGCAAAAAGCGGGTAGTGAAGAAGGAAGAAAAAATTTAAATCCGAAATTTTACGTTAATAACAGCTTTTTCGAATCTGTTTTTGGTGGTAATGAAGTTGAGGTTGTACCCCAAGGTTCTGTTGCAATGGACCTAGGCGTAATTTGGCAAAAAAATGACAATCCGTCTTTATCACCTCGAAACCGCACCAACTTAGCTTTTGATTTCGATCAGCGTATTAGTTTAAGTTTATTGGGTAAAATTGGAGAACGCCTTGCAGTGAACTTCAACTATGACACTGAAGCAACATTTGATTTTCAGAATATCGTTAAGATGGACTATACACCAACAGAAGACGATATTATTCAAAGCATTGAAGCTGGTAATGTGAGTATGCCCTTGAACAGCTCTTTAATACAAGGTGCTCAAAGTTTGTTTGGTGTTAAAACGAAATTACAATTCGGTAAAACTACAGTTACGGCAGTATTCTCAAAGCAAGAATCGCAAACAAATTCTGTAGTTGCTCAAGGTGGGGGAACTATCAGCGATTTTGCAATTACTGCGCTTGATTATGATGAAGATCGACATTTCTTTTTATCTCAATACTTTAGAGATACCTACGATGAGGCTCTACAAAATTATCCGTATATAAGAAGTCAAGTTCAAATAACACGTTTAGAGGTATGGGTAACAAACAGAAGCCAGCAAACCTTAAATGTACGTAACGTTGTTGCATTACAAGATTTAGGTGAGCCTAATCCAGATAATACTAGATACGGTCAAACAGGCACGCCTGCAGGCGGTTTTTTTGATCCTTTAAATGAATTTCCGCGAAATGATGCCAATGATTTTAACCCCAACACTATTGGTGCCGGAGCATTAACTGATGCAATTCGAGACATTGCCACCGTTGAAAACGGATTTAATGTGCCGGGTTATCAAATGAATCAAGGTTTTGACTATGCGATTTTAGAAAACGCAAGAAAATTAGATCCAGGTAGAGATTATGATTTTAATACTCAATTAGGTTACATCTCATTAAACCAACGTTTAAGTAATGATGAGGTTTTAGGGGTAGCTTTTCAATATACAGTAAATGGTCAGGTGTTTCAAGTTGGTGAGTTTGCTAATGGAGGGGTAGACGCCACAAGTGTGTCGGGTCAGGCAACAGCAACCCCAATTATTGAAAACAACACCCTAATATTGAAATTGTTAAAAAGTAATGTAACAAACATCACAGACCCTATTTGGGATTTAATGATGAAGAATATCTATGCTACAGGGGCTTTTCGTTTGAGTGAAGAAGATTTTAAACTGAATATATTATACTCTGATCCTACACCAAGAAATTATATTACACCTGTTGAAGAAGGGCCGGGTACAGAATGGCCTGACGGTTTGCAAGAGCGTATACTCTTAGATGTTTTCAATTTAGATCGATTGAATGTATATAATGATGTGCAACCTGGCGGAGATGGTTTCTTTGATTTCGTACCAGGTTTAACAGTGAGTACACAAAACGGACTTATAATTTTCACGAAAACAGAACCTTTTGGAGAATTTCTATTCGATCAATTGGGTAGTTTAGGAGATTATGAAGATGAAGATTCTTATAATGCAAACCAAGATAAATATGTTTTCCGTGATATGTACGAGCTTACTAAAGCTGCGTCATTACAGAATCCTGAGAAAAATAAATTCTTATTAAAAGGGCGTTATAAATCAGAAGGTAGTAACGGCATTCCAATTGGTGCATTCAATGTGCCACGAGGTTCTGTGCGTGTGACTATAGGTGGTCGACAACTACAAGAAGGTATTGATTATACTGTAAATTATGCTGCGGGTACCGTGCAAATCTTAGACCCAAGTTTAGAGGCATCAAATACTCCTATTAATATTTCTGTAGAAAACAATGCTGTTTTTGGCCAACAGCAACGTCGATTTACAGGTGTAAACGTTGAACATCAAGTAAATAAGAATTTTGTTTTAGGAGGTACGCTTTTGAATCTTAATGAAAGACCTCTAACTCAAAAATCGAATTACGGTGTAGAACCAGTTAATAATACCATATATGGTTTGAATGGAAACTTTTCTACTGAAGTGCCGTTCTTAACTAGGTTAGCGAATAAATTACCGAACATTGATACCGATGTTCCTTCCAATGTATCTGTAAGAGCTGAAGTTGCTTGGCTAAAACCAAACTCCCCTAAAAATGCAGATTTTCAAGGAGAAACAACCACTTATTTAGATGATTTTGAAGGAGCACAGGCTTTGATAGATATTAGGTCTTCTTTAGGGTGGACTTTAGCCAGTGTACCTGAAGAGTTTGCTACGGGTAAAAGTGGATTAGAAACAGGGTTTGAGAGAGCGAAAATGTCTTGGTATACCATTGACCCAATCTTTTATACCAACCAAAGACCTTCCGGAATTTCTGATAGCGATATGTCTACCAATGAAACAAGACGAATTTTTATCAATCGCTTGTTTCAGCAAGATGTTGCTCAAGGGCAAACTCAGGTTCAGAATACGTTAAATATCAACTATTTTCCTAATGAGAAAGGGCCATACAATAACAATCCTAATTTTGAAGCAGAACAACCTCAAGATAAGTGGGCGGGTATCATGAGACCCTTAAGCAGTACAAATTTTGAGCAGTCAAATGTAGAGTTTGTACAGTTTTGGATCTTAGATCCTTATGTTGATGGAGTTACCAAATCACCAGGAGAGTTGGTTCTAAATTTTGGAAATATTTCTGAGGATGTTTTAAAAGATGGAAGAAAACAGTACGAAAACGGGCTTCCTGGGGTAGCAAGTACCGAACTAGTTCGAGATACTGATTGGGGTAAAGTGCCACAAACACAAGCTTTGGTATATGCTTTTGATGCCGATGAAAATAATCGTAGCCTTCAAGATATTGGTTTTGACGGTTTAAATGATACTGATGAAGCAGGTATATACACAAATAACCCTGGTGATGACCCTGCCCTTGATAATTATCAATACTATTTGAATAGAGAAGGAAATATTTTAGAACGGTATAGAGATTTTAATAATCCTGACGGAAATTCACCTGTTGAGGTAACTGACACCAATAGAGGTTCTAATACACTGCCAGATGTTGAAGATATTGACCGTGATTTAACGATGAATACGGTGAATAGTTATTACGAGTACCGTATTCCAATTAAGCCGAATGCAACAACCGATGATCTTTATGTTACAGATGTTATTGAAACGGCCGTAGTGCCAACTAGTGAAGTGCCTGACGGAAGTACTTTAAATAGAAGATGGATTCAGTATAAAATTCCATTAAGCGATTTTACACAGGCAGTTGGTGGTATCACCGATTTTCGTTCCATTAGTTTCATGAGAATGTACTTAACGGGTTTTGGTAGTCCGGCAGTATTGCGTTTTGCAACTTTAGATTTAGTACGTGGTGATTGGAGAACCTATACTAAAAATCTACAAGATCCACTAGTTGATAATAATCCTGATGATGATGGTACTACTATTGACGTAAATGCAGTAAACATTGAGGAAAATGAAAATCGAGTTCCGATAAACTATGTGTTACCTCCAGGGGTTTTAAGAGAAAGACTAAACAATAATAATACTGTTATTCGTCAAAATGAACAGTCGCTTTCATTTGTTGTAGAAAACTTAGAGCCTGAAGATTCTAGAGGTGTATTCAAAAGTTTGAATATTGATATTCGTCAGTATAAGAAATTGAAAATGTTCTTGCATGCCGAAGAAATTAATGAGAACGATTATTTAGACGATGAAACTCCTTTAGTCGGTTTCTTAAGAATCGGAACTGACTTTTCAGAGAACTACTACCAAATAGAAATTCCATTAGAATTTACAGATTTTGGCGCAACGTCAGAAGAAGAAATATGGCCTGAAGCCAATGAAATGGAAGTATTACTTTCAGATTTAAATATGCTCAAATCTGCACGATTAGGTACTCAAGGTGATGATTTAACTGAGGTTCGTTTTTTTGAAGTTGATAATGGTGAGGTGATACCAGTTACTGAATTTGCGCCGAGAACAGCTGGTCGTAATCGATTTGCTATAAAGGGTAATCCGTCTTTAGGAAGTATTCGAAGCATGATGGTGGGTATTAAAAACACCGATAATCTTCCTGCACGAGGTGAGGTTTGGTTTAACGAATTGCGTTTGGCAGGTTTAGATAATAATGGTGGTTGGGCAGCAATTGCGGCAATTGATGCGAACATGGCAGATTTTGCTAATGTGACGGCAACTGGGGCAACTAGTACTTCAGGTTTTGGTGGAATTGCACAGATGCCAAACGAAAGATCACGAGAAGATGCCGTTTCATATGATGTGGTAACTAATGTAAATGTTGGACAATTGCTTCCTAAGAAATGGGGTATTCAAATACCGTTCAATTATGGTATATCCGAAGAAATCATTACTCCAGAATTTGATCCTGTTTATGATGACTTAAAACTTCAAGATCGAATTGATGCAGCAGATACTGAAGAAGGAAAAGACGATATTTTAGAACAGGCTGAAGATTATACTAAACGAACCAGTATCAATGTTATCGGACTTCGAAAAGATAGAGGAGAAGAGGCTGATGCTAATTTTTATGATATTGAGAATTTCACGTTTAACTATTCGTATAACGAAACTGAACATCGTGATTTTGAAATTGCAAGTCTACGCGATCAAGAAGTGAATACTGGTTTTGTCTATAACCATGCCTTTAAGCCAGTTGAAGTAGCACCTTTTGCTAAAAAAGATTCATTATTTACAGGTAAGTATTGGCAATGGCTAAAAGATTTGAATTTTAATTTATTACCTGCAACGGTATCTGTTAATTCGAATATCAATAGACAATTCAATCAACAGCGATTTAGAGATGTTGTTGAAGAAGGTGTTGAGGTTTTAGAACTACCAACGTTACAACAGCGTAATTATCAATTTAATTGGCAGTATGCGGTAAATTACAGTTTGACGAAATCGTTGCGATTGAATTTTACTGGTTCAAATAATAGTATTGTTCGAAATTATTACGGAGAAGAATTCGATGCACAGGGCAGGCCTGTAATTGAAGAAGAACCAATTTTATGGGATGGTTTCTTTGATTTAGGAGAGCCGAACCGTCATGCGCAACAAATGGAGCTTAACTATGAGTTGCCATTTAGCAAAATTCCTGCTTTAGATTTCATTAGCGCACAATATACCTACCAAAGTAATTTTGATTGGCAACGTGGTGGTGATGCATTAAACGAGGCAGTAGCCTTAGTTGATAATCCGAATCCTGATGCTAATAATCCATTGCAAATTACATCAATCAATACGGTACAGAATTCAAACACCCATAACTTAACGGGGTCGTTTGCCATGCAAAAATTCTATGATCTTATTGGTTTGAAAAAGAAAGATGGAAAAACAAAAGCTAAAGTAGCACCAATTCGAAAAGACAAGGCTGGAAATGGAGATGAAAAGGAAAAGAAAGGCCCTAGAAAAACAAGTAAGTTGTTTAATACGGTGGTTGATGTGGTTACCATGATAAAGCGATTGAACCTCAATTACAATGAAAGTAATGGTACAGTATTGCCAGGGTATACTCAATCAATAGGTTTCATAGGTACTGCGCGACCAACCGTAGGCTTTGTTTTTGGTAGTCAGTCTGATGTTCGTTTTGAAGCTGCTAAAAAAGGTTGGATAACACAGTTTGATGAGTTTAATGAGCAATTTGTGCAGCGTACTAATCGACAGTTAAATATTACTGCAACCGCACAACCAGTTAAAGACTTAACAATTGATTTAGTGGCTGATCGTCAATATTCAAACAGTTATCAAGAAAACTTTAACGTTACCAGAGAGTTCAATCAGAATACTTTAGAAGAAGAATTGGTATACAATCAATTATTAGGAAATAACTTTGGTAGTTTCAGTATCTCAACCATGATGATAGGTACTGCGTTTGGAAAAAGTGATGAATTTGATTCTAAGAATTTCGAACAATTCAAACAAAATAGAATAACAATAGCAAATCGTGTTGAATCTGACCGTGGTAACCCATCAAATGGCGTAGTAGATGATGAAGGTTTTCCTGATAGATATGGAAAAACACAGCAAGATGTATTGTTGCCTGCATTTTTTGCAGCGTATACCGGTCAAGATGAAAACAGAGTTAATCTTGATGCTTTTCGTGAAATTCCGATTCCGAATTGGAATATCAAGTATACGGGCTTCATGAAGAATAAATGGTTTAAAAAGAAATTTAAACGTTTTTCACTAAGTCATGGCTATAGAGCAGCCTACAGTATCAATTCTTTTCAAACCAATTTAGAAAAGACGCAATTAATTAATGATGGTAATTCTATTGTAACTGGTGATAATAATGATGAGCTTTCAGATTTGATATTGAATAATGTCACCTTGGTTGATGCTTTCAATCCGTTATTAAGAGTAGACTTTGAAATGAAAAACTCGGTAAGCATTTTGGCTGAAGTTCGTACCGATAGAATGCTTTCATTAAGTCTAGATAATAATTTATTGACAGAGAACAACGGTAAAGAGTATACAGTTGGTTTAGGTTATAGAATTAAAGATGTGACCTTTGTAACTAATATCGGTGGAAATAAAACAAGGTTAAAAGGAGATTTAAATTTAAAAGCCGATGTTACCCTGCGTGACAATTTAACCATTATAAGAAATTTAGATATCGATAATAATCAAATTACTTCAGGTCAAAATTTACTTTCGATCAAATTTGTTGCCGATTATGCTTTGAGCAAGAATTTGAATGCCTTGTTCTTCTATGATCATTCGTTTTCGCAATTTGCAGTTTCAACGGCTTTTCCGCAAACTACAATTAATTCTGGGTTTACCCTTCGTTACAATTTCGGTAATTAACATTTCGTGATTTTAGTAACACTTTAATAATGGAATTTTACGTCTAAGTTAGTCTTAGCTAAGAACTTGACCTTGTATCTGATATTGAGTTTGAGTTTGCGCAATAATCTGTTACATTTGCTGCAATAAATTAAAATTGTAATCATGAATATACCAGCAGAATTAAAATACACCAAAGAACACGAGTGGATTCGTATTGATGGAGATATTGCTACTGTAGGTATCACAGATTTTGCACAAAGCGAATTGGGTGATATCGTTTATGTTGAAGTAGAGACTGTAGATGAAACTTTAGATCAAGATGAGGTTTTTGGTACGGTAGAGGCTGTTAAAACAGTTTCAGATTTGTTTCTTCCTTTGAGTGGTGAAATAATAGCCTTCAACGAAGCATTAGAAGATGAGCCTGAAAAGGTAAATACAGATCCTTATGGTGATGGCTGGATGATTAAAATTAAAATCAGTGATACTTCTCAGGTTGATGGTTTAATGAGTGATGCAGATTACAAAGCGGAGATAGGTGCTTAGAAAACATTTTTTTGCCATAATATTTATAAGCTGGATGATGTTTGTAACATTTTCCAGCTTATTTTCTTTTGGTGAGGTGAAACCTCCTAAAATTGATATTCCACATTTAGACAAAGTAGTACACTTTATTTTTTATTTTGTAGCTAGTATAACCGGAGGTTTTTTTTTAAGGGAGCGTTCTAAAGGGCGATTAAACATTAAGAAAGCATTGCTGGTTATGGTTGTTTTTACAATTGTTTATGGTATAATTATTGAGGTATTACAATACACCTTAACTGAAAATAGAGAAGGAGATTTTCTTGATGCAATGGCCAATGCTTTAGGTGGTTTTTGTGGTGCAATAGCGACGAAATGGTATTTTTCAACCCAAAGGGGGTTAAAATGGAAATATTAGTTGTTTATTTAATATATTATTAGTTAAATTAGCGAACATTAAAATTTAAGAATATGGAACCAAAAAAGAATCCGAAAGCAGACCTAACTAGAAATAGTAGTTTATACTTTGCTATAGGATTGTTTGCTGTTATGGCAATCACCTACGGCGCTTTAGAGTGGAAGACTTTTGAAGATAACAATGAATATGATATCTCAATGAATGTTGAGGATGATTTAGATGAGGAAGTTCCGATGACTGAACAATTAAAAACACCACCACCTCCGCCACCACCTGCTGCTCCTGAAATTATTGAGGTAGTTGAAGATGAGGAAGAAGTGGAAGAAACAGTTATCGAATCAACGGAAAGTAACGAGGAAGAAGAAGTTATGGAAGTTGAAGACGTAGAGGTTGAAGAAATCGACGAAGATTTAGACGTTCCTTTTGCTGTAATTGAAAATGTTCCTGTTTTTCCTGGTTGTGAAAATGAAAGTAACAAGCGTGCTTGTTTCAACAAAATGATGCAAAAGCACATTAGTAAAAACTTCCGTTATCCTGAAATTGCTCAAGAAATGGGTGTTCAAGGTAGAGTAAGTGTGATGTTTACTATTCAAAAAGATGGAAGCATTGGTAACGTTAGAATGCGTGGACCGGATAAAAACTTAGAAAAGGAAGCTGCCCGTATCATTGGTAAGTTGCCAAGAATGACGCCAGGTAAGCAAAGAGGTAGAGCGGTTCGCGTACCTTTTAGTATTCCAATCACGTTTAAATTACAATAAGCTTAGCTTAATATAAAATGAAAATCCTAAACTTTAGTTTAGGATTTTTTTTGTGCTTTGTTTTGTCTTGAAAATAAATACAACAGATTTTTAATCATAATAGAAATAGCGTTAATAGGTTGTGAAAAAGGCGGTTGCGCTTTATCTTTGCATCCTATTAAAAAAAGAGCATGAAGACGGCGGTCAGTACGACAAAAAGTACCACTTGGTCATTAGTTTTTTCCGATTTCAAGGAAATTACTAAGGCGAGACTTGCGGTAAGTGTTGTTTTTTCTTCTTTAGCGGGTTATTTGTTAGCCCCGACATCTTTCAATTTGGTGTCGTTGTTACTTTTAGCATTCGGAGGTTATTGCATGGTTGGGGCTTCCAATGCATTTAATCAAATTATAGAGCGAGACTTAGATGCATTAATGAACCGTACGAAAAATCGGCCTATTCCCTCTGGTCGAATGTCGGTAAATAAAGCCTTGGTTATAGCAGTTTCATTAACAGTATTAGGAGTTGCTTCGTTATATTATTTGAATGCGAAAACTGCAATGTTTGGTGCAATTTCAATTTTTCTATATACCAGTGTTTATACACCTTTAAAAACTAAAACACCTTTGGCTGTATTTGTGGGTGCTTTTCCTGGAGCCATACCTTTTATGTTAGGTTGGGTTGCAGCTAACAATGAATTCGGAATTGAGCCAGGCACCTTATTTATGATACAATTTTTTTGGCAATTTCCTCACTTTTGGGCTTTAGGTTGGATGCTTGATGAAGACTATAGTAAGGGAGGTTTTAAAATGCTCCCTACCGGGAAAAAAGATGCAGGTACAGCACTCCAAATAATAATGTATACCATTTGGATGATTTTAATTTCCATAATTCCCGTTTTTGGTATAACGGGTCAGTTGGTATTGTCAATTCCGGCAGCGGTGATTATCTTTTTGATGGGTCTGACCATGTTGTTTTTTGCTTTTCGATTGTATGAGAAAAGAGACAACCCGTCAGCACGAAAATTAATGCTTGCCAGTGTGAGTTATATCACCCTGATGCAAATTGTATATGTAATAGATAAATTTATATAGGTACTAATGGATTTAACCCAAGGAACGGAGAAGGAGAAAATTGATAGATCAAAGAAAATGATGCTTTGGTTTGGTATTGCCAGTTTAATTATGGGCTTTGCAGGTTGGACAAGTGCTTATATCGTAAGTAGTTCAAGAAAAGACTGGGATCAAAGTATAGATTTACCCTCTCTTTTTTATGTGAGTACTGGTGTGATTATATTAAGTAGTTTAGTCTACTTTTTAGCAAAGAAAGCAACACAACAGAACAAGTCACAATTGACTACACTGTTACTAATTACAACATTAGTAATGGGTATTGCGTTTATTTTTCTTCAGACGGAAGGATTTAACCAAATGATGGTTGATGGCAATTTTTTAACTGGTAGTGTAAGTAACCCTAAAGCTTCATTTATTTATGTAATCGCTGGGGTGCATATTATTCACGTGATTGCAGGTTTAATTTCACTATTAGTGGTATTGTTCAATCAATTAAAAGGAAAATATAACTCAGAAGAGTATTTAGGAATTTCATTAGGCGAAACCTTTTGGCATTTTCTTGGTCTTTTGTGGGTGTATTTGATTTTGTTTATGACGTTTGTAAAATAATTCAAATTAAAATTGGTTTTGATACCAATTCCGTTTTTGAAAAGTTAAAAAAGGTGTAAATTTGCACCACAACTAATCATACGATAGATTATATATGGATTCTACGGTAGTAACAGGTTCTGAAGAGAACGTTTGGGGAGGTGGTAATCAGCCTTTAGGAGCAAGTTATGGTAAATTAATGATGTGGTTTTTCCTCGTTTCTGATGCCTTAACTTTTTCAGGTTTATTAGCCGCTTATGGTTTTTCAAGATTCAAATTTATAGAAACTTGGCCTATAGCAGATGAGGTTTTTACACACGTACCTTTTGTACATGGTAACTTTCCCATGATTTATGTAGCGTTAATGACGCTGATTTTGATTATTTCTTCGGTAACAATGGTGTTGGCAGTTGATGCTGGTCATAGAATGAAAAAGAATGCCGTTATCTGGTATATGTTCTTAACGATTATCGGTGGAGCAATCTTCGTTGGTTCTCAAGCATGGGAATGGGGTACTTTTATTAAAGGCGATTTTGGAGCTTTAGAAACGAAAGGCGGTCGAATTTTACAATTTGTTGATACCGAAACTGGTGAAAGAGCGGCAATTGCAGATTTTGCTAAAACGATACCAAGTGAGCGCGTTAATCATGAAAGAAAAAATGGCGTTTGGTTTTACAATGGTGAGGAGTTACCTTCTTACTCAGTTAATGAAGTAATTGAAGGTTTTAAAGCGCACCCGAACATTACAGTTCGAACTGAATCAATTGTACAAGAAGGCGAAAAAGAAGGTGAAAAAACTGTGTTGTCTCGTACAGATGCTTTAAAGAAATTAGGTAGTGCAACTCAAGTAGTAGAAGGTGCTAATCTGATTCATAATGAATACGGAAGTCGACTTTTTGCTGATTTCTTTTTCTTTATTACTGGTTTTCACGGCTTTCACGTAACATCAGGTGTTGTAATTAACTTGATTATTTTCTTTAATGTGGTTTTGGGTACCTATGAAAAAAGAGGCCATTATGAAATGGTAGAGAAAGTTGGTTTATACTGGCACTTTGTAGATTTAGTTTGGGTATTTGTATTTACCTTTTTCTACTTAGTATAATATACACTATTGATTCAATTTAGATTAAAGATATATTCCATTCGAGGAGATAAAAAAATATAAAATGGCACACGAACATAAATTAGAAATTTTTAGAGGATTATGGAAATTCAAGTCAAATACCCAAAAAATTTGGGGTGTTCTTGCTTTTCTATGTGTTATTACTGCTATTGAAGTAGTTTTAGGTATTATTAAGCCAGAGTTTTTATTAAAAAATGATAATGCCTTTTTAGGATTAAAATTATTAAACTGGATCTTCATAATCTTAACCCTGGTGAAAGCTTATTATATCGCATGGGATTTTATGCACCTAAGAGATGAAAAAACATCGTTGCGTAGAGCTATTGTGTGGACACCAATATTCTTAGTAGCCTATTTGGTATTGATCTTGCTTTTAGAGGCAGATTATATCTATGAAGTATTCAGAGATGGATTCGTTACTTGGAATTTCTAACGTATAATTAACAGATTTAAAAGGCGGCATATTGCCGTCTTTTTTATTTTTGTATAGTTTACCAAATATGAAAAAGACCTTTGTTTTAGTTGTACTTTTTATACTTCCAATTGTGGCGTATCTCTTCTTTGCGTCAGGAGTTAATAATTTTGGTAAACTACCAATATTAACTCAGAATATTGGTGATGTTTCAGATTTTGATCCTAAGGTAACGCTTCAAGATAAAATTTCTATAATTGGCTTTTTGGGTAGTGATGTAGAATTGAAAAAAGGAAATGCTTTCAATTTAAATCAGAAAATCTACAAACCCTTTTATGAATTCAAAGATTTTCAATTTGTAATGATAGTACCACTTGGTGCTGAGGCTAAGGTTGAAGCGTTAAAAACGGAGTTAGGTAATTTAACAGATATTCAAAAATGGAATTTCGTATTTGCTAGCGAAAATCAAATCAAAGCATTTTTCAAAGGCTTGAAAACCGATTTAATTCTAGATAAGAATTTTGGTACTTCACACGTCTTTATTATTGATAAAGATAAAAATTTACGAGGTAGAAAAGATGATGAAGATGAAGGAGTAAAATATGGATTTAATACAGCGGTGGTTGCTGAGTTAAATAATAAAATGGAGGATGATGTAAAAATCATTTTAGCAGAATATCGCTTGGCTTTAAAAAAGAATAATGCAGACCGATAACTATGAAAAATAAATATACATATGTTTGGGTGTCATTGGTAATTCTGGTTTTTGGAATCATCTTTATTCCTAGAATTGTTGAACGCCTTAAAAATGATACGGTTGTTGAAAACGATCGAATCAGTATTAAAGATAATTCTGGTGATTTGGCATTTGTTATGCTAAATGGTAAAAAGAGAATGGTTCCGTCATTTGAATTTATCAATCAAGATAGTTTATTGATTAGTAATAAAGATTATGAAGGAAAGGTCTTTGTTGTAGAGTTCTTTTTTACAAGTTGCCCTTCAATTTGCCCCATCATGTCGAAAAACTTGGTGACAATTCAAGATGAATTTGCACAGGCTGATAATTTTGGCATAGCCTCCTTCTCCATTACTCCTGATTATGATACACCTAGAGTTTTGAAAGAATATGCAGAAGCTTATGGAATAACAGATTTAGATTGGCATTTAATGACTGGTGAAAAAGAAAAAATTTTCAAGCTTGCAAATAGCGGGTTTAATATATTCGCCGCTGAAATGCCTGATGCACCGGGTGGTTTTGAGCATTCTGGGCTATTTGCTTTAGTTGATAAAAATGGATACTTACGTTCAAGAGTTGATGATTTTGGAAATCCCATAGTGTATTATAGAGGTGCAATTACCGAAGAACAAGGAGAAAATAGTCACGGAGAAATAGAACAGATCTCTGTTTTAAAAATGGATATTAAAAAATTGTTAGCTGAGTAGAATGAATGAAAGTGCATTAAAAGAAAAGAAATTAAACACCTGGATTAATGTGGTTGCTGTAGTAATTCCGGTTGTAGTTGCATTATTGTTTAGAGTTCGAATTGATGGGGTAGAGCGATTGGGTTTTCTTCCACCTATATATGCGGCTATAAATGGTTTAACTGCAGTATTGTTGGTGGCGGCAGTAATGGCTATAAAAAATGGTAATAAAGCATTACATCAAAAACTAATGACGGCATGTTTGGTATTATCCTTACTATTTTTAGTGCTTTATGTAGCTTATCATATGACATCAGATTCTACTTCGTATGGGGGTGAAGGTATCATTAAGTATGTGTACCTATTTATTTTGGTTTCCCATATATTATTATCAATTGTGGTGATTCCTTTGGTTTTGAGAACATATTTGAAAGGTTATTTGGGTCAAGATGCTAAACATCGAAAACTTGCAAAAATTACATTTCCTATTTGGCTTTACGTTGCTGTTACAGGGGTTGTTGTTTATCTAATGATTTCTCCTTATTATACATAGTATATAGCCATATAAATGGTTTAATAACATATGAAAAAAAATGTATATTTTGTTTTTTTAATCATGCTTTTGCTGACACAAACAGTTGATGCTCAATGTGCAATGTGTCGTGCGGTATTAGAAAACGAAGGAAATGTTGAAACAGCAGAAGGTATTAATAACGGAATTGTTTACCTCATGGCAATTCCATACGTTTTGGTGGGCGGATTATTCTTTTTTGTTTATAAAAAAATGAGGAAATAGTATAAAAACACTGATTTTAACTTTTTTTTAGAATATTACTGTAACAATATTGGTTTCTTGTAGTCTAATTAATGTAGTATTTCCCCAGCTACATTCATCAATCATCAAAAACCAATCAAAATGTTTGACATCGAAAGATGGCAGGAGATCTTCGATACTATCCGTAAAAACAAATTACGGACCTTTTTAACGGGGCTTTCTGTGGCTTCCGGAATTTTTATTCTTGTTATTTTATTAGGTTTTGGCCAAGGCATGCAAAATGGAATTGCTGCTGAGTTCAAAGAAGATGCTGCCACTAGTTTGTGGGTATGGCCTAGGCGTACCTCCATTGAGTATAATGGCCTCAACCCTGGGCGTCGTATTCAGTTAAAAAATGACAATTTCGAAACCATTACGACCACACTTAAAGGTGATTTTGAAAAAGCATCTGTACTATACTTTCCTAATGATATTCAAGTAGTTTATAACAACGATCTTTTGGTCTATAATGTTGCGGGTACCAATGGCGACTTACAGACCATTGAAAACGAGTTTTTATCGGAAGGAAGATATATTAATGAAACCGATGTACAGCAAAATGCGAAAGTTGCGGTAATCAGTAATAAGATAAAAAGAGAGGTGTTTGAGCATTTAGAATCTCCACTTGGAGAATATCTTACTATATCAGGAGCAGGTTTTAGAATCGTTGGCGTATTTGGTGAGCACGGCCAAAATGAAGGAGAAGAAGAACGGATTTTTATTCCAATTACCACAGCACAACTGAGTTTTAATGGTGGTGATAATATTAATAATATGAATTTCATGCTTCCAGAGCTCGAATCTTTCGATGAAATGGTAGCTGAAAACACCGAATTTACTGATCAGTTGATGCGGTATCTGAAACAGAAACACAATGTTTCTCCTGAAGATGATCGTGCCATACGAATTTGGAATCCGATTCAAGAGGCTAAACGCTATTTTGCTCTAACCGGAAGTATAAAAATTTTCTTTTGGGGCGTAGGCTTTTTTACCATTATTGCGGGCGTTGTTAGTGTGAGTAATATTATGTTGATTGTAGTAAAAGAACGTACGCGTGAGATAGGAATTCGAAAAGCATTGGGCGCACAACCTTGGTCTATTATCGGAATGATTATGCATGAAGCGATTTTCGTTACGGCAATCGCTGGTTTTACTGGTCTTATTTTTAGCATGGGTCTTTTGGAAATTGTTGGTCCGCATGTAGAAGTTGATTATATACTAAATCCTTCTGTTAATTTTAATGTTGCAGTATCTACTGTATTATTATTGATTGTAGCAGGTACCTTGGCTGGTTTTTTTCCGGCTTGGAAAGCCGTCAAAGTACAGGTGATTGAAGCACTAAGAGACGAATAAGAAATCTGAAAAACTATGTTTAGCAAAGATCGTTGGAAAGAAATTTTGGAAGTACTCTCAAGTAATATGCTTCGAACTATAGCTACAGCTTTTGGGGTAGGTTGGGGTATTTTTATTTTAATCATATTACTCGCTGCGGGTAAAGGATTAGAAAATGGAATTCGTCAAGATTTTAATGGGGTCGCTACCAATACAATGTTCATGTGGACAGAGACCACTTCAATGGCATATCAAGGGCTGCCTGAAGGAAGAAACTTTAATTTTAAATTAGAAGATGTTGACTTGCTGCGTCGAAATGTACCTGAATTGCGAATTATATCGCCGCGAAACAGTTTGAGACAATCGGTAGGTGATAATGTCATTCGAGGTATGGAAAGTGGTCAGTATCGTGTTTTTGGTGACTACCCAGAAATTATTCAGCAAAACCCTATCTATACCGCTCACGGACGATTTTTTAACCATAATGACATTAAAGAAAAGCGAAAGGTAGTCGTTATTGGTGACGGAATAAGGCAAGATTTATATGAAGAAGATGAAGAAGTTTTAGGAACCTATCTTAAAATAAGTGGTGTCAATTTTATGGTGGTTGGCACCTATAAAGAAAAGACTAGTAATGGAGGTGGTGAAAATAGTCAACGAGAAATATTTATGCCTTTCACTACTTTTTCTCAGGCATTTAATAGATCTGATAATGTGGGTTGGATGGCATTAACTGCAAAAGACGGAAGTTCAATAAGCGAATTAACGAGTACAATCTTAAACACGGTTAAGCAAAGTAGAAAGGTGCATCCAGATGATGAACGCGCTATCGGTTTTTTTGATTTATATGAACAGTTTAATCGTGTAGAAAGTTTGTTTGGTGCCCTTCAGTTTATAGCATATTTCGTCGGAATTTTGGTGTTATTATCAGGAATTATTGGGGTTAGTAATATTATGCTTATCGTTATTAAAGAAAGAACTAAAGAAATTGGTATTCGAAGAGCTTTAGGAGAAAATCCGTGGTCAATCAAACTTCAAATTTTAATGGAGTCCATTTTTTTAACCATTATTTCAGGAATGACAGGTATCGTTTTCGGAGCCTTGTTTATATATGCGGTAAATGCACTATTAGCCTCAGTAGGCCCGGTAGATATGTTTATAAACCCCAGTGTTAGTTTAGGGGTGGTATTAAGCGCATTAATTATTCTTGTAGTTTCCGGTTTGTTGGCTGGTTTTATACCTGCAAACAAAGCTATAAAAGTGAGACCTATCGAAGCATTACGAACAGAGTAAAAGACATCAATCAGTATATTTTAAACCAATCACAAAATGAAAAAATCAGTTACTAGAATTATTTTATTACTTATCGTTGTTCTATTTGGTGGGGCAATGTATTACCTCTATCAAAAGAATTCTGAAGATCCGGTAACTTATGAAACCGATCAGGCTTCGAAACAAACAATCATCAAAAAAACAGTGGCTACAGGAAGTATTTTGCCATTAGAAGAAGTTTTAATTAAGCCAAATATATCTGGTGTTATTGAAGAAGTATTTGTTGAGGGGGGAGATTATGTGAAGTCGGGAGATTTAATATGTCGTATTAAAGTAGTACCCAATTTAAACGCCTTAAATGATGCCAGAAATAATATTGATGAAGCCAAAATTGGCTTAGACGATCAGTTAAGAAATTTAGAAAGGCAAAAAGGACTTTTTAGCAAAGGGGTAATTTCTAAGGTAGATTTAGAACGTGCGCAGGTATCATATGATCAAGCAAAACAGGCCTATGGAGCAGCAAATAAAAGATATGATATTGTTAAAACCGGTACTACTAGAGGCTATGGAAATGCTGCTAACACTCAAATTAGAGCAACTGTAAGTGGTATGATTCTCGAAGTACCTGTTGAAGTTGGTAATCAGGTTATTGAAAGTAACAATTTTAACGAAGGTACCACCATAGCTGCCATTGCAGATGTTGAAAAGATGATATTTGAAGGCAAAGTTGATGAGTCTGAAGTTGGTAAAATTTCTGAAAACCTTCCTTTAGAAATTACTGTTGGTGCCATTGAGAACAAAAAATTTGATGCCGTTTTAGATTATATAGCTCCCAAAGGAAAAGAGGAGAACGGTGCTATTCAGTTCGAAATTAAAGGAACTTTAAAGAAACAAGACTCCGTATTTATTCGTGCAGGGTTAAGTGCTAATGCTTCTATAATATTGGCCAAAGTAGATAGTGTACTTGCAGTAAAAGAGGCTTTAGTTCAATTTGATGAAGAAACCAAAGACCCGTATGTGGAAATTGCCACGGGTGATCAAGAGTTTGAACGTAGAGATATAGAGCTAGGAATTAGTGACGGAATTTACGTAGAAATCAAATCTGGAATAGCTGAAGACGAAAAAATTAAGATTTGGAATGCTTTAGAAGAGCCTGAAGAGAAGTCATAATGGGCTTTTTAAAAAAAAGTAAAGAATCTTGTAACATTTTAGCAACTTAAGGGTCTTATTGCCAGATACATTTTGGTAGCGACCAAAATCAAATAATACAGCCAACATGATTAAAATTGAAAACCTTCATAAATCGTATAAAATGGGAAGCAATTCCCTCCATGTTTTAAAAGGTATAAACTTCTCGGTTGAAGAAGGAGAATTGGTCGCCATTATGGGGTCATCTGGTTCAGGTAAATCTACACTTCTAAATATTTTAGGAATGCTTGACGGTCTAGATGAAGGGTCTTACGTACTTGATGGAGTGCCTATAAAAGATTTGAATGAAACCAAAGCCGCTAATTATCGAAACAAGTTTTTGGGTTTCATTTTTCAGTCTTTTAACTTGATAAATTATAAGAATGCAATGGAGAATGTTGCATTACCATTGTACTACCAAAAAGTGGGTCGAAAAGAACGTCAAGAAAAAGCTTTGAAATACTTAGAACAAGTTGGTTTAAAAGAATGGGCAACCCATTTGCCAAGTGAGCTTTCTGGAGGTCAAAAACAACGTGTTGCTATTGCTAGGGCAATGGCGGCAGAGCCTAAAGTTTTACTTGCCGATGAACCAACAGGGGCCTTAGATAGTAAAACTTCCTACGAAGTGATGGATCTTATTCAAAAGATTAATGATGAAGGTAATACCATATTGGTGGTAACGCACGAGCCAGATATTGCAGATATGTGTAAGCGTATTGTGCATTTGAAAGATGGTGTAATTGTAGAAGATAAAAAAGTAAAACAAGTAAGAGCCTCTGAACATGTTTGATAGAGACATTTGGCAAGAAATATTCTATAGTATTAGAAATAACAAGTTGAGAACTTTCTTAACTGGCTTTTCGGTGGGCTGGGGTATTTTTATTCTGGTAATGCTGCTGGCTTCTGTCAATGGTATGACTAATGGGTTTTACAGTCAGTTTAATGACGATGCAACCAACTCTATTTTTATCAGACCTGGTACCACTTCAAAAGCTTATGCTGGTTTTGAAAAAGACCGCAGAATTCAACTTCGAAATAGTGATGTTGAGTATATAAAAAAGAGCTTTCCAAAAGATTACGAGCATATAAGTGCGAGAATGTTTCGTGGTACTTCAGCACGTTATAAAGCTGAAACTGGCTCATATTCTGTTCAAGCAGTACATCCTGATCATCAAATCATTGAAAAAACCATTGTAACCAAAGGCAGATATATCAATATGAATGATATTGCCACTGGGGCAAAAGTTGCAGTTATTGGTAGAAAAGTAAGTGAAGATTTATTTAAAGATGATGATCCTATTGGTAAGTTTGTTGAGTTCAATGATTTACCTTTTCGAGTCATCGGTGTTTTTACTGATGAAGGAGATGACAATGCCGAACGCGGTATTTATGCCCCTGTTACTACTTATCAAAAGATTTATGGAAATACTGATGAAATAGATGGCATTGCCTTGACCTATAACTCTTCGTATGACCTTACCAAATCACTTGAATTTTCAGGTCGCTTAGAAAATATTTTAAAAAGAAGACACAGTGTAGCGCCTGAAGATCAGTCGGGAATAAGAATTTGGAATTATGCAGAAGCTTTTTCTGATATAAGCAGTTTTACGACTGTATTACGAGTAATCGGAATCTTTGTGGGTATTCTCATTTTAATTGCAGGTATTGTTGGTATCGGAAATATCATGGTTTTCATCATCAAAGAAAGAACTAAAGAAATTGGAATTCGTAAGGCATTAGGCGCCGTACCTGGTCAAATTATAAAATTGGTTTTATTAGAGTCTGTTTTTATTACAGCATTATCTGGTTTTATTGGTTTGTTGATTGCAACAGGAATTTTGGCCCTAGTGGGTCCATCAATTCAATCACCTGCCTTTACGAATCCATCGGTTAGTCCTTCTATTGTAATAACAGCAACTATAATATTAGTTGTTGCAGGTATGATTGCCGGACTTATACCTGCAATGAAAGCGGCGAATATTAAACCAATAGTAGCACTTAGAGACGATAAATAATATGTGGTTATTCGATAGAGATTTATGGAGAGAGGTGTTCAATACACTTAGTAAGAATATGTTTCGAACATTTCTTACCATGTTGGGGGTCATATTCGCTATGGTTATTCTCATGTTACTTTTAGGTTCTGCAAATGGTATGAGCAATGGCTTTGACAAAATATTTGCAGGTACAGCTTCAAATAGTTTATTTGTTTGGGGGCAAAGTACTTCTGAACCTTACAAAGGTTTTGAGCGCGGTAGACGTATAAATTTTAGACTTGAAGATGCATCCATTTTAAAAGAACAGATTCCTGAAATTGAAGTCTTAGCACCGCGTATAGAATTAGGTAGTCATAGATCTATCGTATCTGTATATAGAAAAGGGCGAACTAGTGGATCATCCGTTTACGGAGATTATCCTGAAATAGATGAAATCACTAAAAAGAAACTCGTTGAAGGTCGATTCTTAAATCAACTTGATATTGAAGATTCAAAAAAAGTCTGTGTTATAGGTGAAGAGACTTATAAACTTTTGTTTGATAAAGGAGAAAAAGTAATTGGTGAAGAAATTAGAATCAATGGTGTTTTCTTTCAGGTTGTAGGTATGTATAAACCGAACAACAACATCAATATTGACGGTGAAAATGCAGTGTTTATTCCGTTTAGTACGTTTCAAAAATCTTTCGGATCTGGCGATAGAATGGGCTGGATGGCTATATCCGTAGAAAAAAATACACCAGTGCCTATTGTAGAAAGCGAGATTAAAAAGTTGCTAAAGAACAAGTACGATGTAAGTCCTCAAGACGAACGTGCAATTGGAAGCTTTGATATGTCTGAAATTTTCAACAATATTTCAGCTTTCACCATGGTTTTGAAAGGGTTTTCATTTTTCATAGGAATATTCACATTACTCGCTGGTGTTATTGCTATCAGTAATATATTATTGATTACGGTGAAGGAACGAACGAAGGAAATAGGAGTGCGTAGAGCTTTAGGGGCGACTCCAAGAATTGTAAAAAGACAAATTGTGTTAGAAGCAATTGTTTTAACCGCATTCGCAGGGTTAATTGGTTTCGCAATTTCAGTGGGAATATTAATGATGTTAGACGCAAAATGGGGTTCTGGAGAAGATTTTCCTTTCATAAACCCAATGGTAGGGGTCGCTCAATTTTTATTTTCATTTATACTTATGGTAGGTTTAAGTGTTTTAATAGGATTAATACCGGCCAATAGAGCAGTAAAAATTAGACCCATAGAAGCACTTAGAGAAGAATAATAAATTACATCAAAATAAAAACAATCAAACTAATAGATCAATGAACAAATATGTGAAATACGGATTGATAGCCGTACTAGTAATAGGAATTTTAGCAGCAGTTGTAATGTTTCTGAAAAAAAATAGCACGCCAGAAAAGTTATACGAAACTGAGACTATTGAAAAGAAAGATATTGTTAATCAGGTGATCGTAACGGGTAAAGTAATTCCTGAAGATGAGATTGAAATCAAACCTCAAATTTCAGGTATCATTGAGAAAATTTATCTTGAAGAAGGTGTTCAGGTTAAGGCCGGTGATATGATTGCCAAAATTAAGATCGTACCTAACGAACAGTCTTTAAACCAAGCGAGAGGTAGAGTTAGAAATGCTGAAATCGGTTTGAATAATACGAAGATTGAGTATAACAGAAATAAAGCTTTATTTGAAAAAGGAGTTATTTCAAGTCAAGACTTTAACAATTTGCAATTACAGTTTGATCAGGCGCAACAAGAATTACAAAATGCGCAAGCAGATTACCAAATTATACGCAAAGGTTCTGCTGGAGGTTCAGCAACTGCAAATACCAATATTCGAGCTACGGTGGCTGGTACTATTTTAGAGATTCCTGTTGAAGAGGGTGATCAGGTTATTCAGAGTAATAATTTTAATGACGGTACTACTATCGCAACCATAGCTGATATGACTAAAATGATCTTTGAAGGTGAAGTAGATGAGGCCGAAGTAGGAAAATTGAAATTAGGAATGCCATTAGCCATTAGTTTGGGTGCATTAGAAAAATCTGAATTTGAAGCAAAACTTAAATTTATAGCTCCGAAAGGTGTTGAAGAAGAGGGGGCAGTGCAATTTAAAATAGAAGGAGACCTAGTAGTAAATGATAGCTCTTATGTTCGGGCAGGTTATAGTGCAAATGCTTCTATAGTACTAGAAGAAAAGAAAGATGTGTTAGCTATAAAAGAGGCTTTATTACAATTTGATAAAGAAACGCAAAAACCTTTTGTTGAAATCGAAACTGGAGATAATGAATTTGAGAAGAAAGAACTTGAATTAGGGGTAAGTGATGGTATCGATGTTGAGATTATTTCTGGATTAGAAGAAAATGCCAAAATTAAAATTTGGAATGAGTTAGCACAGAAAAGTGATGACAATGGTAATGACTAACATTTTAATACATCAATCAATATCAATAATCAAGAAAACGACTTCACATGAAATTTAAATTTACAGCACTTTTGCTATTTTTAGCAATAAGTATAGGTTCTGCACAACAGAAACAATGGACACTTGAAGAATGTATCGCACATGCGGAAGAAAACAATATTTCAATTGCACAATTTGAGTTAGATTTAGAGAATACTAAAATTGATCATTCAGACGCTGTTGGTAATTTTTTGCCAGATGCAAACGCAACAATTAGTACCTCAGGAAATACAGGTTTATCTTTTGATCCAACCAATAATCAACCGGTAACAACCACTATTTTTACTGCCAATGGCGGTGTAACTTCAACAGTAAGTATATTTAATGGTATGCGAAACATCAATCGTTTGCAAAGAGCAAAAATGAGTGCCATTGCTAGCCAATACCGTTTAGATGATTTGAAAGATGATATCCGCTTAAATGTTGCCAATGCCTATTTGAATATTATTTCAAATAAGGAGACTTTGGTTACTCAAAAGGCACAATATGCGGTTACTGAACAAGATTTAAAACGAACAGCTGAATTAGTAGATGCAGGGGTACTACCCAAAGGAGATTTGTTAGAAATTGAGGCCACTGCCTCTGGCCAAGAGCAACAAATTGTAAATACAGAAAACTTGGTACTTATTTCAAGAATCAATTTAGCACAGTTGTTACAAATTACCGATTATGAAAATTTTGATGTTGCTGAGGTTGATTTAGAAGTTCCGCCTTCAGAGGTTTCAAATAAGACGCCTAAAGAAATATTTGCTGCTGCTTTAACTTTTAGAAATGATATTAAATTATCAGAAAGTAATGTTGCCTTAGCAGAGCAAGATTTAAAAATTTCAAAAGGAGCTCTATTGCCTACACTCGGGGCTTTCTTTAATTACAATACTCGATATTCTGATCAAGAGCAATTTAACAATATCACCGGAATGCTAGAAAGTGAAAGTTTTAAAGACCAATTATGGTTGAATGATGGTATTTCTTATGGTGCCCAATTAAATGTTCCTATTTTTAACAGATTTGCTAATAAAAACAATATCAGACGTTCAGAAATTTCGGTTATGAAAGCCGAGCTGCAACTAGAACAAGATAAATTGGCTTTAGAGACTGATATTAATCAAGCGTATGTTGATGTAAGTAGTTTTGCAAAAGCCTATGAAGCTGCTCAAAAAACTTTAGAGGCGAGACGTTTAGCTTATAATTACTCAAAAGAACGTTATGATGTGGGGCTTATGAACGCCTTTGTTTTTAGTCAAGCACAATCACGTGTAGATAATGCAGAAGCTGATGTGATTCGTACTAAATATGATTACATTTTTCGTTTGAAAGTATTAGAGTTTTATTTCGGTTTACCGATTAGATTAAACTAGGTTAATCAATCCTTAATTTAAAACCTGTAAGATCGCTTTGATTTTACAGGTTTTTTTGTAAAACCTTGCTGTTGTTTAAGTTCATTCTATCTTTGTACTTTATGGCATACATTTTACATATTGAAACGGCTACCACGAATTGCTCAGTGAGTATTTCTAAAGATGGTGAAACCATTGCGTTGAAAGAGCACAATACGCCTAACTATAGTCATGCTGAACAACTACATGTTTTTATAGAAGAAGTAACTGCCGATGCAAGTATCACATTGAATGATATTGATGCAATTGCGGTAAGTAAAGGCCCTGGTTCTTACACGGGATTGCGAATAGGAGTTTCTGCGGCAAAAGGACTTTGCTTCTCTCTTGATGTGCCATTAATTTCAGTTGCCACTTTAAAAAGTTTGGCTATGCAGAGCGTTGCTGCAGATATTGACTTTATAATTCCAATGCTCGACGCACGAAGAATGGAAGTTTATGCTCAAGTATTCGATTCAAAGTTTAATGAAATTCGTGAAACTCACGCAGTGGTTATTGATGAGCACTCCTTTGAAGAGTGTTTTGAAAAGGGTACAACACTTTTAATTGGTACAGGGGCTGTAAAGTGTAAAGAAGTTTTAAAACACCCCAATGTCATCTTTACTGTAGACGCCATACCATCTTCTAAAGAAATGGCAACCTTGGCATTCGAAAAATTTAAAGCTAAAGATTTTGAAAATGTAGCTTATTTTGAACCGTATTACCTCAAAGACTTCGTACTGCAATCTAAAGCCAAAAAGAAAAGCTAATTTTAAAAATTATCGTAGGTATTCATTGAAGTTATCTCTTCGATAATTAACGGGTTGATTTTAATGCTTAGTTTTTCATATGTACATCACGCTGCGGAAACGGTATTTCAATTTCAGCATTGTCAAACCGTTGTTTCGCTTCTTCGATTACATAAAAATGTGCTGGCCAAAAAACACTATTGTGGGCCCAAAAGCGTAGGGTAAGATTAACAGAACTATCACCTAAACCATCAACATACACTTCAGGAACAGGTTCTTTAAGTATATTTTCGTTATCTGCACAAATTTGAAGTAATATGTCTTTAGCCTTTTTAATATTCGACCCATAACCAATGCCAAATTTGATATTATCTCTTCTTGTATCTAGGGCATTGTAATTCACCAAATTTTCATTTGATAATTTACCATTAGGCAACACGGCTATTTGGTTGCCAAAGGTGGTTAATTTGGTATAAAAAATAGAAATCTCTTTAACAGTACCATCAATGCCTTGGGCAGAAATAAAATCGCCAACTTTAAAAGGTTTGAAGAGTAAGATTAAAACACCGCCTGCAAAATTAGAAAGAGAACCCTGTAAAGCTAAACCAATTGCTAAACCGGCAGCACCTACCAATGCAACAAGTGATGAAGATTTTACTCCCAATTGTGTCACCACAAGTATTAATAGAATAACTTTTAGTGCAGTTTTTATAAAACTTTGTAAAAAAGTTTCAAGTGTTTCATCGTAATCTTTTCTTTCAAAGAACTTACTTACCATTTTATTGATAAAGCGAATGACCCATAAACCAACAAAAAATATAATTATTGCCATAATCAAGTTTGGTAGGGCATCCCATAACCAAGAAATGGCATTGTCAATATGTTGTTTGTAATTCGTTAATTCTTCCATAGTTACTTTAAATTCTAAAGCGCGAAACTAAATTAATAGTGCCAAGTACAAATATAATAGACGTTAAATTAATGTTTAAATCAAGGATAAGTTGATGTCATTTTAACAGATTAGCGAAATTAAAAACAGATTCTAATAAAAAAGCATCTTGAATTCAAGATGCTTTGTTTAACTAATATTTAGTTTGAAGTTTATTTTACTTCGAAAGTGATTTTCACATTAACTCTAAATTCGCTCACTTCATCATCTTTTACAATTGCACTTTGCTCTTGAACATAAACTGATCGAATATTTTTCACTGATTTAGAGGCTTGGGTTACCGCTTTTTTAGTTGCATCTTCCCAACTTTTATCAGAATTTGATAATACTTCTATTACTTTTAAAACTGCCATAATAAATTAATTAATGATTTATTCTAAGGTACTAAAATTATAAAAGAAAACAGAATAAAAATCGGCAATTACTTATCCGTTCAGCGCTACTACTTCGTTAATTCGGTCTCCCATCATATTTTTTAACATGGTTTCAATTCCATTTTTTAAAGTGAAAGTTGAAGAAGGACAGCCACTACAAGCACCTTGAAGAATAACATTTACAGTTTTGCTTTCCTTTTCATAAGATTTGAATAGAATGTTTCCACCGTCACTAGCTACCGCTGGTTTCACATATTCTTCTAAAATATCAATGATTTCTAAAGAGGTGTCATCAAGTTTAAGCTCAGGTTGATTAGTTTCTTTTGGTGCCTCTGATTTATGCTGAGGTTGAATATCTAATGAAACTACATCTTTGCCATCAGCAATAAAATCGCGAATCAATTCTCTTAACTCCATAGTGATATCATCCCACTCAGCAACATCAAATTTTGTAACTGAAACATAATTCTCATCTAAAAAAACTTGTTTAACAAACGGAAGTTGAAAAAGAGCCTTTGCTAAATCAGAATCTTTTGCTTCATCAATATTTTTAAATTCGAAGGTAGCAGGAGAAATTTTTCTACTAGCTACAAATTTCATAGTAGAAGGGTTGGGAGTAACTTCTGCGTATACAGTTACAGCAACTTTTTTAGTTTTTTCTTCTTCAATAATTATGGGCTCGCCTGCATTCAAGTACTCCACAAGTTGTTGAGCAACCTCATCTTTAACGTCGTTCCATTGCACAATATCGTAACGCTCTAGTCCGATAAAGTTACCAGAGATATAAACCGTCTTGATAAACGGAAGGTAAAAAAGTTGTTGTGCCAAAGGGGAATTTTTAGCTTCGTCAATATTTTTAAACTCGTAATTTGTACCCGTTGTAATAAAATGGTTTGTTTCGAATTTTAATATGGTCGGATTGGTTGTTTCAACAACCGTAATTGAATACTCTTTCATCACTTTAAATTTTGTACAAAAATACAAAGTAATTCTAAGTTAAACCATTATAATATAGTTGTGATATAACCGTTATACTGTATATTTAGCCGTATTAATTTAGCTTTACAACCCGCATGAAACTCCGTTTGTTAGTCCTTCTTTCATTCTTATCATTTGCTTCTCAATCATTTGCTCAAGAAGGTATACCTGTATATTTCGACTACTTAGCCGATAATTATTATTTGGTATATCCATCAATGGCAGGTATTAGTGAAGGGGGCAAAATTAGAGGTACCATACGTAAACAGTGGTTTAGTGTAGATGAAGCACCCAGCTTGCAAACCTTAAATGCAAATTTTAGATTAGGAGAAAGTAATAGTGGTATTGGCGCAATTGTTTTTAATGATGCTAATGGTTATCATTCACAAACCGGCGTGAAATTGACTTATGCCCATCATTTGAAACTTGGTGGTGATGCACGATATTTAAACCAAGTGTCTTTTGGGTTAAGTGCCGGAATGTTACAAAGTAACTTAGATGAAACTGAATTTCGTTCGGTAATTCAAGATCCTTTTATTACTGGTACAAATAACAGTGTAAGTTATTTTAATATGGATTTGGGCGTCTCTTACAGTAAAATGGAATTTTACGCACACTTTGCTGCACTAAATATTTTAGGTAGTGGTAGAGATTTGTATTCGGCTATTGAATTTGATAATCTCAGAAGATATTTGGTGTCAACTGGTTATATTTTCGGTAGAAATGAATGGCAAGTAGAGCCTTCTATTTTGTTTCAAATGACTGATTTTACCAAAGAAAAAACGATGGATATTAATGCCAAAATTTATCGTGATGTAAATTTTGGAAGAGTTTGGGGCGGATTATCTTATAGGAGAAGTTTTGACGGCGCACAATTTCAAACTAACGGAAGTTTCGGTGAACAAAGATTGCAATTGGTAACACCTATCGTTGGTGCTAATATTGGTAACTTTTTAGTGTCTTATAATTATTCATATCAAATGGGTGATATTCGATTTGATGATGGTGGTTTTCATCAAATTACCTTAGGTTATGATTTTGGTCAAACTGAAAGAAAATACGATTGTTACTGCCCTGCTGCACAATAAAAAATGAGTCTAACAAACTAGTTGAAAGACTCATTTAATTAAACACCAACCAATTGCGTTCAACAATTTAATACAGATTTTGTATTGGGTATTTTGGTTGAAGTTGTCTTATTTCCAGGAATAATTTTTCTTTTCAGCCTGTTTTTTAATGGCTTCAAGCATGGCGTTTTCTAGTTCACCCTTTCTATGCTTATCTTGATGGTTCGCAATATATAGCTCTCTTTTTTTATTTAATTCTTGAATCTCTTTTTGTATGCTATTACGTTTTTCTTTTTTTGCCTTGATATAAGTTTCAATTTCTTCATCTGTTTTACCTTGCAAATCTGCTGGTAATTCACCTTTATCAATTGAAGCGATTTTAAAATCTTTGTCTTCAGAAGCATCTACCAAATCCCAAGTGGCATTTAAATACATGTGCGAGCTTTTACTAACCGCTCGTTTTACTGCAACCTCTTGTTCCATTTGCATAGCATTTGAGTCTTGCATGCTTTGTTTTTCCCTTTTTGAAGCTCCCATAGCTCCGTAAGAAATATAGGTTTTGTTCAAATTAGCATTCAGTTCAATAATAAGTTTGTCATATGGAGTTTTTACATGCACCACTTGACGATTGTGGTCGATTGCCATATATTCTCCACCTGTTAAAAGGGCACCATTTTTCCAATCAGATTGTACGCCTTGTTCATAATTTCCACAGAAAATAGTATTAACAACAATTTCATTTTTCTTGGCATTAATTACCACATCTTTATAGTTTAATTTTCCCTGTGTAAAGGGTTCATTACCTGCTATAAAAATCATCTTTAATTGATCAGAATTTTTACCCCAATTCAATTGTTTTAATGAAGTTTGAATTACCTCTCCACAAAACTCTTCTCCGCCATTAGTAGAAAGTGAAAATAGCTTTTCAGATATTTCATCTAAATCATCGCTGAACCCTAAGACTTGTTGAATATAGCCTTCGTTGGCAGATAGATTATCATTGCCATATTGATACAATGCTATTTGAAGTTTCGCACTCGTTTCATTTTCACATTTAGCATGGGTAAATTGATTCACAATATCCCATAATTGTGATTTAGCTTGATTAATTAGTCCATCCATACTGTTGCTGGTGTCTAATAATAATGCAATTTTCACAACATTGTTAGCTTCCTTTTTATTGGGTAATATGGTTTGCGCAATAAGAGTTTTCTTTTCTTTCTTATCTGGACTCACTTCACAACCATAAAACGTACTAAGGGTACCTAACATAAGACCAGTTACAAAAAGATGTTTTAAGTTTTTCATAATATTTCGTTTAATGTGGGATTGTTTTTATTGAAGGATTTTTAATAATGAGGTAAAAGTATTTTCAAACTAATTCTAAAAAAACTAGCATTGAGTGAAACTACCTTTTGAATGCGTAAAAGTGCTCAATGCTTTCGTAAAGCAAGAGCTAGCCTTGGTTTTTTGGTTACTTTTAAGGTTTGGTCGTTTTTTAGTGATACATAAATCTGCTAAGTTTACGTTGTAGTAGTAAATGATATGATTAGGTTTTTCTACATTCTATTAATTACAATTCTCGGAGGTAGCAATTTGATTGCTCAAACCAATGGAGAAACGTTGCGTCATTTTCAGAACGACCGAACAGTGGTCGTAAAAGGAAAGGTACAGGGTAAAGAGAATTATGAGCCGATTTCAGGCGTTGAAGTGTCAACCAATAGGGGTGCATTTACAATTACCAATGCGCTAGGTGAATATACAATCAAAGTTCAAATTGGCGATGAACTAGTCTTTAAAAGTCTTGAGTTTGATACTAAACGATATGTTGTAGTTAATGATGAAGAAGTTGATGTGCTTGTTGCTGGTTACTCTGAGTTGAATTCATCGAGTACTAAGAGTATACTATTAAGCGATGAAAAAGTAGCATTGCATCAAGTTTATCTTGATTCTGCAAATAGCTATAAAAAAGATGATATTGAAAAAAGCATTGACTTTATTACACAATCTATAGCAGCACTTGGTAAACGAGGAAATAAAAAGCAACTAGCATTATCTCTAACCACCCTCGGAGAAGTATATCAACATCACCGTCAATATGATTTGGCTATTACTAGTTTTATAGATGCATTAGCTGCTAATAAAACCTCAAAAACTACACTATTACTGGGTGAGTCGTATTTACAAAGTGCTGATTTTGAAAATGCTCAATCGGTTCTAGAACCACTGTTGAAGGTAAAGAACTTAATACCATTTCAACAAATTCAATTGTATGAAAATTTAGGAGATGTATATCGTGGTGTGGGTGATTTTGATAAAGCTGTAGCGTTTTATGAAGAAGGAATTGTTGTAGCTAAAAAAAACCAAGTAACACCGAAATTAACCGATCTGAATTCAAAAATTGCGGATACCTATGCCATCGATAATAAGGTGATTGAGGCAGAAGGGTATTACGGTAATTCTTTAAAACTAGCTGAGAATGAAGCTCCAAAGCGAGCGATACAAGAGAAAGAAAAAGTTGCTGATTTTTATAATAAAAAAAGCAGATACAACGATGAGATTCAGTTGCGTAAACAGAGTCTTAATGAATTGAATAGTCTGCCAAAACCAAGCATTGAAAAGAAATCGGGTAGTATTTTAGCAGATACAATTACAACCCAAAGAATAAATTACAAAATTGCCAAAGCCTATATTTCGCAAGATAAATATGATCAAGCTATTCCCTTTTTAGAGCAAAGTATTGTTGAGGCTGATTCAGAAGATGATATTGTAGTTCAAAAAGATGCAACGCGAAAATTATCTGAAATTTATGGTTATAAAGGTGATTATAGCAAAGCTTTGGCAAGTTATCAGGCTTATGTATCATTGGTTGATACTTTGTATGTTCGAAAAGAACAAGAAATTTCTAGGGCAGCCCGTTTTAACCGCGAAATATCAACAAAGCAAAGTAGAATAAGTGGTTTAGAGCAAGAGCGAGAATTGTCGCAGAGTAAATACGATCTTGCCATAACGGAACAAAAATTAGCCGAAGAAAGTAACAAACGTCAGCAATGGTTAATATATTCTTTGGTTTTTTCATTGTTGCTAATGGCTATTGCAACCTTCTTTTTTTATCGCAGCAACCAACAGCAAAAACTGGCAAATAACCTTTTGGCTTTAAAGTCGTTGAGGTCTCAAATGAATCCACATTTTATATTTAATGCCTTAAATTCTGTAAATAATTATATAGCAAAAAGTGATGAGCGAAGTGCCAATCGCTATCTGAGTGAGTTTTCTACCTTAATGCGTTCGGTATTAGAAAACTCAGAAGAAGATTTTATTTCACTTACAAAAGAATTAGAACTTTTAGAACTATATGTAAAACTAGAGCATTCTCGATTTCCTGATAAGTTTGAATATCAGATAAAGGTTGCTAATGATATTGATGTTGCAGCATTTCAAATTCCGCCTATGTTACTACAACCCTATATTGAAAACTCCATTTGGCACGGGCTACGTTACAAAGAAGACAAAGGATTTTTGAAAATTCACTTAGAGAAATTAAATAAAGAAACTATTCAAATTACAATAGCAGATAATGGTATTGGGCGAAAAAAATCTGCATCCTTGAAAACCAGTAACCAGAAAAAACAAAAATCTAAGGGAATGGGTAACATTAAAAGGCGGGTTGCTATTCTTAACGATATGTATAGAGATAAAGTTGATGTTCATATTTCAGATTTAGAGGAAGATGGTTCGGGTACCAAGGTGGTGTTTATCCTAAAAAAAGATTAAGCAATGAATTTAAATGCAATCCTAGTAGAAGACGAAGCAAATAGTCGTGAAATATTGAGCAATTACCTAGCTAAGTATTGCCCGAATGTGCGTTTGGTGGGTGAAGCAGCTTCTATTGAGGAAGCAAAGAATCTTATGCAAAAAACTGAAAATCTTGATTTAGTTTTTTTAGATGTTGAGATGCCTTTTGGTACCGGTTTTGATTTGCTTGATGCAATGCCAGATCGAACCTTCGAAACCGTTTTTGTTACTGCATATAACCAATATGCCATTGATGCGTTAAACAATCATGCGGCTTATTATCTTATGAAACCAATTAATATTGATGAATTGATAAAAGCTGTTGATTACGTAACTGAAATTCGACAGAAAGAAAATGCACTAGAAGATAAAGTGATTTCTTCGAAACTAAGTAAGGTTGAAGGTAAGATAACCTTACCACAGCAAGATGGATTTCAAATTTTGAATGTTGCCGATATTTTGTACTGCAAAGCAGATGACAATTACACAGAGATTTATTTAGAGAGTAAAAAAATACTGGTAAGCAAAACCTTAAAGTATTTTGAAGAAGCCTTATCTGAGTTCACTTTTGCCAGAATACATAAATCATATTTGGTGAATGTCAATGAAGTAATTAAATACAAAAAGGGTAAAGGTGGTAGTGTGGTGGTATCAAATGGCAAAGAGATACTTGTTTCTGCCTCAAAGAAAAAAGACCTTTTAGCCTATTTTTAGGTTTTAAATTTCAATCAACTTAATGAGAATTATATGTTAATTAAATCTGTTAGAGGTAAATCACCACAAATTGGTGAAGATTGTTACATTGCTGAAAATGCAACTATTGTCGGAGAGGTTACTATGGGGAACCAATGCAGCGTATGGTTTAATGCCGTATTGCGAGGTGATGTGCATTACATTAAATTAGGAAATAAAGTTAATGTACAAGACGGTGCGGTGATTCATTGTACTTATGAAAAATCACCTACCACCATAGGTAATAATGTATCCATTGGTCACAATGCGCTTGTGCATGGCTGTACCATAAAAGATAATGTACTTGTTGGTATGGGTAGTATCATTATGGATGACTGTATTGTTGAAAGTAACAGTATTATAGCAGCAGGAGCTGTGGTGACAAAAGGTACACATGTACCGTCAGGAAGTATTTTTGCAGGAATGCCCGCCAAGAAAATTAAAGATATCAGCCCAGAGTTGAGCGCTGGTGAGGTAGATCGTATTGCAAATAACTACGTTAAATACTCTAGTTGGTTTAAAGAATCAGAGTAGGGGCTTTTCAGTTTCAGTTGTTGTTAGAAAGAGTATATAATAGAATCTTTATTAAAGATTGCTACTGAACTTTATATGTTTATTTTTGCCAATCAAAACACTATAGAATGAACGCATATATTTTTCCAGGTCAAGGAGCTCAGTTTGTTGGAATGGGTCTAGACCTTTATGAGAACCATACCATTGCTCAAGAATTATTTGAATCAGCAAATGATATTTTAGGTTTTCGAATTACTGATATTATGTTTGAAGGTTCACCTGAAGATCTAAAGGAAACAAAAGTGACCCAACCTGCAATATTCTTGCATTCTGTTATTTTGAGTAAAGTAATGGGTGATAATTTTAAACCCGATATGGTTGCTGGGCATTCTTTAGGAGAATTCTCAGCTTTAGTAGCTAATGGGGTTTTAAATTTTGAAGATGGGTTAAAACTAGTTTCTAAAAGAGCATTAGCAATGCAGAAGGCTTGTGAGCTAAAGCCGGGTACAATGGCGGCCGTTTTAAACTTGCCTGATGATGTGGTAGAGCGTATTTGTGATGAAACACCGGGTATTGTAGTTGCCGCAAACTATAATTGTCCGGGGCAGCTTGTAATATCAGGTGAGGTAGAAGCTATTACCTTGGCATGTGAAAATATGAAAGAAGCAGGGGCTCGAAGAGCTTTAGTGCTTCCTGTAGGTGGTGCTTTTCATTCTCCATTAATGGAGCCAGCACGTGAAGAACTGGCAGCAGCCATAGAAAACACTTCTTTTGCGATACCAAATTGTCCCATTTATCAAAATGTATCCACTAAAGCAGTTGTAAATTCTGAAGAAATAAAAGAAAATCTAATTGCTCAATTGACGGCACCTGTAAAATGGACACAAAGTGTTCAAAACATGGTGAATGATGGCGCAAAGTTGTTTACAGAAGTTGGTCCTGGTAAGGTTTTACAGGGTCTTGTTCGTAAAATAAATTCAGAAGCGGAAACCACTTCTGTGATTCTTGCGTAAATACAGTAGTCGATTTTATACGTAGTTTACCTTGTAATGTTCCAATTTACCAATTAAAATAGGGTATTCGACGTTTTTTTTAGTAATATTGACACCCGAATTTTGCCTATACGAAGTAACCTACGACGCTGTACATTGAATTAGTATTAATTCAAGCACAAATTATGTATTTGAAAAAAGAACATGCGTCTTTTATGAATTTGACCAAATTTTTAAAAAGTTTTATATTTTTTGGAGTAATGCTTGCGATGAATTTTGTTTCATCTCAAAACCTTATTTCCGTAGCTAGTATTGACGCTAATGCAGAAGAAGTATCTGCTGGGGCTCAAAACCTAGCTAGCTTTACAATATCAAGAAACTTTACTTCACTGACTCCTAATGTAGTTAATTATACCATAACGGGCTCAGCTGTTCAAAATGTTGATTATAATTTAGTTGCTAACGGAACTGTAAACTTAACCATTGCTGAGCCATCGGTAACATTTGAAATCACCGCTATTGTAGATGATGAGTTAGTAGAAGGTCTTGAAGATATTGTTGTTACATTAGTAAGCGAATCAGGTCCGGGTAGTATTGATCCTGCAAATGATGAGGTAATTATTGAGATTGCAGATAATGATGAAGGTATTATTAACTTCAGTTTTGATGAGGTCATTTTAAACCCATATATACCAGAAGCCTTTGAAGGTGGTGATGAAGGGCAATTTAGATTAGAATCTGATAAAATGAATGCAACTGGTAGTACGGTTTTGTTGTTTTTTGAGATTTCTGGTACTGCGGGCCCTGCTGGTCAAGGCTCTTCTTTTGATTATGATCTTTCAGGAGCGATAAATGTTGCTAACAATCGAATTACTTATGCAAATAACTCGCAATTTCGGGTCGTCAATGTTGAGCCGTTCGATGATGCCATTGCCGAACCTGATAAAACAGTAACCATAAAATTAACGGGTACTAATAACCCATTATTTACAATTGGGCCTTTAGATACAGCAACCGTTACCATAATAGATGATGATTGTTCAGCTGGTGATACTCCTCCGCCTTTGAACAATGCAACCGCCATGGCTCGCTGTGATGTAAATAGTGTCAATTTAAATACATTTATTACCGGTGGTGCAGCAAGTGCCCCAGCAGGTACAGCTTTACGATGGAGTTTAATCGCCAACCCAACAGCTTCTGGAGATCTAATTACTGCTACCGCTACTACTTCAAATACGTATTATGGGGTTTATTGGGATAATGTGGAGAGTTGTGCGAGTCCGGCAACACAGGTTGATTTGGTGCTTAGTGAATCTCCTGATGCAGGTGACGATGCTAATGGTGCTGCATGTAATAATCCTGATGATAGCTTTGGTGCTACTTTGATCGATTTAGATGATTTGTTAACCGCTGGTGTTGACCCAGGTACATGGTCGTTTATTTCCGGACCAGAAACAATAGCTCCTAACGCAAATAATAGAATTCAATTTCGTAACAGAACTGCGGGAACATACAGGTATAGTTATACCACCAATAATGCTGTAGCCCCCTGTACCAATGATTCGGCAACCTTTACCATTACCGTTACCGATTGTGACCCTTGTGTTGCTGGTAATTCGGCTCCGGTATTGGCAAATGACGTGGAAACAACACAATGTGATACTTTTGAAAGTAGTTTTAATGACTATACGAATAGTACTCCACCAGCAAATACAACACTTGTTTGGAGTACAGACTCTGACCCTTCAAATACCAATGCTCACCTAACAGCTGCAGAGGCTAATAATCCTCCAACTTTAGCAGGTACTTATTACGGATTTTTCTATGATGCAGTGAATAATTGCGGTAGTCCAGTACTTCAAATAGATTTAGTGCTAAACGATACGCCAACTTTAACAAATACTGATGGGGATGTGCGCTGTGGTGCTGGAACGGTAGTTCTGACAGCAACTGCTTCAGCAAACGCTACAATAAATTGGTATTCATCGGCAAGTGGAGGTAGTGTTATTGGTACAGGTAATTCATTTACGACTCCCTTTATCAGTGAAACTACCTCGTATTACGTATTGGCAACTTTAAATTCATGTGCTACAGAACGTGTTGAGGTAGAAGCTGAAGTAGTTCCGCAGCCCTCAGCTGGTACAGCCCAAAATGGAGGTAATGCTTCATCTTGTAGTGACGCGAGTAATGGTCCGACTTCTTTGATTTTATCTGATTTATTAACTGGTGAAGATGAAGGTGATTGGGTATATAATAACGGACCAACAGCAAATTTTACTATAGCAGCTAATAACGAAGTTGATTTTGAAGGTATGCCAGATGGTAATTATGTATTTACCTTTACAACCACAGGAGCACAAGCCCCTTGTGAAAATGAGTCTTCAGTCATTACCATTTCAGTAAATGACTGTGATGTTGATACCGATTTAGATGGAATTTTCGATGGGCCAGAGTCAATTTTAGGAACCAACCCAAATAGTCAAGATACTGATGAAGATGGTGTAAATGATGGTCTTGAGGTAGGTGATGATTTGGAAAACCCGTTAGATGCCGATCAAGATGGTATTATAGATGCTCTAGAGTCCATTTTAGCAGATGCTGATAATGATGGGGTTGTAGATCAACTTGATCCTGCAAATGATAATCCCTGTGTGCCGAATACCTTAAACGGTGTTTGTGATTCTGATGGAGATGATATAGCAGATAGTGATGAAGATGCCAATGGCGATGGGGTTGTTGACGAAGGTGAAAGTGACCCGAATGACCCTTGTGACCCGAATAGTGAACATCCAAATTGTAACCCTGATCCTATTGATATTGAAGTTTTGAAAACGGTAGACAATATCAACGGACTTATAGGAGAGACAGTCGTTTTTACAGTTACAGTTAATAACACTGATGCAGAAAGAGATGCTCGTGATATTTTAATTGGTGATTTATTAGAAAGTGGTTTTGAATACCAAATGCATGAACCACTAGCAGCGGAATATGATGATGTTAATGGAGAGTGGTTTATTCCTTTTATCGAAGCAGGAGGTTCTGAATCTATAGATATCTCTGTTATGATTTTAGAAGATGGGGTATATGACAACACTGCTGAGCTACTTGATTCGTTTCCCATGGATGTTACCCCTGAAAACAATAGCGCAACGGTCACCTTGCCTATTATGGTTCCTGAAGGAGTCAATTTAGTTTTAGAGAAGCGGGTAAGTTTAGGTTTAGATAAGGAAAAGCTTGATGTGGTAACAGGATTAATTAATACCATAGATACTGAGGTTGAGGTCTTTTATTTTATTAAAGTAATTAATAAATCACAACAAGACCCAGTTTCAAATATTCGTGTTATCGATGTATTTACGAATGAAGAAGACGTAGATTTTGAGATTACGGAAACCACTGTGCCGGCGGGTACAACTTTCAATGCAGAAACAGGGGTTTGGTTAATTGATGAAGTAAGCCTACCAAGAGAGGCAGAAATTGAACTCTCGTATCGCGTTGTTTTTAAAGGTACAGGAACAGTTTTTAATACCGCTTCTATTGATCGTTCAACACCGAGAGAAAGCCTTGACAAAGATCAAGACCCCGATAGTAGTGATACGGCAACAGTTGTTATTACTACTAGAAATGAAATTGAAGTGGGTATTTTGTATAATCAATTCTCACCTAATAATGATGGGTTAAATGATAATTTGAAAATAAATACGATAAGAACAAATGAAGATGGTACTCAGGTGCAATTAGATGTTCTATATAGCATTCAAATTTTTAATCGATATGGAAGTTTAGTATTTGAAACTGAACAACAAACTACAGATGAAATTTGGGACGGATCTTGGAAAGGGAAAGATTCACCTGATGGCACCTATTTTTATACACTTAACGTGCAGATTGAAGGAGAAGGGGCATCAATTCAAAAAGGCTGGATTCAGCTGATAAGATAGAACACGAATGATTTTTGAAAAAAGTAAGTTACTTTATAAATACGTTTTATTCCTTGGTTTGACCTTTGGCTTTTTGGCAACAAGCTATGGGCAAAACGAGCCATTATATACGCAATACATGTATAATATTGGTAGTTTTAACCCAGGGTATGTAGGTTCAACTTCAACTCCTGAAATAATAGGATTGTATAGAGCTCAATGGATAAGTTTACCAGGTGCGCCACGAAATATTAGGCTGGGTGCGAACATTCCTTTTTCCAATGAAAAAATGGGGGTTGGTTTCAATATTATTAACGACCAAATTGGGCCTACATCGCAAACCTATATTAATGCCGCCTATTCGTACCAATTCAATGTTTCTGAAAATACTAAATTGTCATTTGGTATGGATGTGGGAGGTTCCTTTTTAAATGTTGATTTTAATAAAGGTACCTTTGAAAACCCAGGAGAACGTTTTGATGGTCAGAATATTAAGAATTTCTATTTAAACATCGGAGCCGGACTTTTTCTTTATGGAGAAGATACTTGGTATTTAGGGGCTTCAATACCGAATTTTCTAACCGATGGTATTTATGATGATGATGTGGCAGCAGTAATTGAAGGAAAAACACAGTTTAATTTTATAGGTGGCTACGTATTTGATTTAAGCGAAAGCTTACGTTTTAAACCTGCTTTTTTAGTTAATTATATTGCTGGTGCTCCATTAAATGCAAATGTATCGGCAAACTTTCTAATCAATGATAAATTTACTGCTGGAGCTTCCTATAGGTTTAACAATGCCATTAGTGCTCTTGCAGGGTTTCAAGTTTCTGGTAGTACTTATATCGGTTATTCATATGATTATAATACGAATGGATTAGGGCAGTTTAATAGCGGATCACATGAGTTAATTTTGAAATTCTACATGGGTAGAGAAGGAAGCTCTCGAGAGAGAGGATCGAACAACAAAAAACTAAAAGGAAAACCTAAACAAATTGATTCGCCTCGATTTTTTTAAGCTAGAACAGTTATGCGAACAAAAAACCTCTTATTTATTCTTCTACTATTTGCCACTTTGGGGGTAAAAGCGCAAGAAATAAATTCAAAGGCTGATAAGTACTTTTATAGCTATGCCTACAAAGAAGCTATAGCGGAATACAAAAAGGACTTAGACAATCGAAAAGAGATTTCTAACCTTCAGTTTTTAAATTTGGCAGATGCCTATTTTAATACCGGCGACTATAAAAATGCATCTGAGATTTATGTAGATATTCATAGAAAAGATAGCGTGATGAGTAATCATCGTTTTAATAAAATGCTTCAAAGTCTTGCAAAGACCTCTGAAATGGAACGTGTTAGAGCATTTTTAAAAACAAAAAGTAATTCGTTATCTACAGAACTCATTGAAAATGCAACATTTAATTTCAATATTTTAGAATCAACCAGCGTTACCTCAGATTTTAATATATTCAATTTAAGTAGCAATAGTCCTCAATCAGATTTTTCACCTGCCTATTATAAAGATAAATTGTTATTTAGTAGCGGAAGACCTGAGAAATCAAAAGAGGTTTACGGGCCTTCAGGGGAATCATATTTAGATATTTACGTAGCCCGTATTGGTAGAGATGGTAATGTGGTGAATCCGAACGTGTTTGACAAGATGCCCGCTTCAAAATATCATAAAGCGACACCTTTTTATTCAAATAAATCTAAGAAGATTTACTATATACTATCAAATAGTGAAGACGGTCAATTATCATTTAATGATAAAGGTAAAAATGCTTTAGCAATAGGTATGGTTTATGAGAGTGGTTTTTTTGCCTTTTTGTTAAAAGACTTAAGTACTTCATTTTACTATCCATTTTTTGATGAAGTGAATGATCGACTTTATTTTGCTGCTAATTTTGAAAATGGTTATGGTGGTACTGATTTATATTATGTGTCAACTAACAATGGTCAAATTATGTCGCAACCCATTAATTTAGGCCCACGAATTAATTCACCTGGTAATGAAATAGCTCCCTATATATTAGATAATAGTCTTTATTTCTCTTCAGATATTTTTTATGGATTAGGAGGGATGGATGTGTATAAATCAAATATTCGTCAAGATAAAAGCTTTAGTATTCCTATTAATTTAGGTTCTGGAATCAATACAGAAAAAGACGAGTTTGGCTTTATTATTCGAGGAGATGAGCAATTAGGGTACTCCGGATACTTTGCGTCAAATCGTGCAGGAGGAAAGGGTGGAGATGATATTTATGGTTTTGGCACAAGAAGTGCTTTAGGGCCTGAAACGGTTTCAATTCGTGGAGAAGTTGTTGAACCTAAATACCAACAAGGTATAGCTGGTGCAACTGTTAAATTAATGGCCTCAGATGGCACTATAATCAGAGAATTGTCGACCAAAGCAGATGGTAAATACCTCATTGAAATACCTTCAAGAGATCAGGTGGTTTTGCAAATAACAAAAAATAGATATTCATCTTTTTACCAATCATTTAGTGGTGAATCATTAAAAGCATTGCAAGAAACACCTTTAGTTTTTGAAATGGTTTCTATTGAAGAGGTGGTTACTAATCGTGAAGAAATGACTGTTCTTGATGTTCCAGATTTTTTCTTTTCTAGAGGAAGTAGTACTGTTACTGCTGATGTAGCTCTTGTACTAGATCAAGTGGTTAGTGCTTTACAAAAGTTTCCTCAAATACAGTTGCAAATCGAAACACATACTGATAGTAGAGGTGGTAGTAGCACTAATAGGGCTTTATCGCAGAGACGTGCTGATGCTATCAAAAAATATTTGGTTTCAAAAGGCGTAGCTTCTTTAAATATTATTTCTGCAAAGGGATTTGGTGAAGATCGAATTATGAATAATTGTACCAATGGGGTGTATTGTTTAGATTTCCTGCATAAACAAAATCTTAGAACCCTCTTTATAGTCCAAAATTATAGTGACTTAAAATAAGCGTTCTATTAGCCTGCGAAAAGTACAATATAGAAATAGTAAATAGAGAATACACTTAAAAAGATGATTCCTGCGTAGGTGAGGTACTGCAGCCATTTGCTGGGCTTGTTTTCTTCTGTAATGTCATTACTCATCACGTTTTTAAGATTCATGTAACCAACGATTGGGGCAACTACAAACGATACAAAAGTGGCTAGAGCGACTAACTGGCCCATATTTGCAGCAAACATTGCTATAACTATAAAGTTAATCGAAGCAAGTAAAAGCACACCGATCGCAAAATAACTTTTTTTGCCTTGAAGTTGTACTTTTGGTGCTAGTAGATCAATAATATCGATACTAACTCTTGCAACGGCATCATGAGCGGTCATACATGTACTGAACATCGTAGCAAATGCTGAAACAGCAATAAATATATAGGCCCAAGACCCAATATGCGTGGTGAATAGCGAGACAACTTGATCTGCAAAGATTACCCCATTACCGCTTAATTCAGTGCCCGTGCCATATAATGTCATTGAACCTATGACTAAGAAGAATATAGCTAAAATTGCGGTCATAAAATAACCGATATTGAACTCTTGAAGCGATTCTTTTAGTGTTGGTTTAGATTTTTGAGTTTTCCATTTTTCAATACTCCAAAGACTAATCCAACTAGAAGCCTCAACGGTAGTGGGCATCCATCCCATCAGACTTATTAAAAAAAGAATACCAGCATCATTAAATAATACTGGAGGGTTAAATCCTTCAACAGTAGCGACTTGGCCTTTGTAAATAACTAACACTGTGGTGATTAATAAAGCAATGAACAAAATGGTAACTACAAATTTAAGTGAAGTCTCAAGAAAACGGTATCGCCCAATGATCAAGAGACTACTTATAAGTCCGAAAAGGCCTAGAGCGACCAAGGTTATTGAAACTTCAGAAACTTTAAAAAGATTTATAAATAAACCCGCAGTAACCGTGTACAAAGCAGCTAGAATAGTAAAGGTGGTTATGAGTGTCAAAATAGCATAAAACCAAAGCCATCCTTTTCCTCGGTTTAAATAACCCTCAATTAACGTTTTATTAGTTAGGTTGGTATACCGCACTCCAAATTCAAAAAAGGGATATTTAAAAATATTAGCAAGAATTATTGGAATAGCCATTAACCAACCGTATTGTGCACCTGCTTTTGTAGATAATACAAGATGCGAGGTGCCGATAGCCATACTGGCAAATAGTAAACCCGGCCCAAGGTTTCTTAGAAGTTTTTTAAGTCTGGTCATCGGTGAATTATTGTATCACCTAAAATAGAGTATTTTCTTGAAACTAATTTTATTCAATTTCAATATGTTCTCCGTAGAATTTAGGTTTTGTATTGAATGTTAAATCAATAAAGACTTTCACCCTGGCCAAATATTCTCGAATATGAACCTTTAGACCTGAATTTCCTGAGATATCTTTCGCATTAAAACCTATTGCTTTTAATCCCTTTTTTTCGGCAAGATAAATAGCACGTTGATTATGAAACTCTTGTGAAATTATGGTGACGCTTTGCAAGCCAAAAACCTCTTTGGCCCGAACTATAGAGTCTAAGGTTCTAAAACCTGCAAAATCTAAAAAGATTTTATCTGCAGGGATTCCTGCGTTTATCAAATCTGATTTAATTGTAGCAGGTTCATTATAGTATCGTGTGCCGTTATCACCGCTTACTAAAATAAATTTGATTTTTTTAGCTTTAAAAAGTGCAACGGTAGCTTCAATTCTATAAGTATAAAATAGATTTGGACTACCTCCAGCTATTTTTTTTGCAGTTCCTAAAACAATTCCAACCTCATTTTGAGGAATGTCTGTGACATTATGAAAAGTTTTACCTTCAGAAAATGTATTGATGATGTAATTGCAAAGAAAAATTGACACTATAAGTGTGCCACTTAGACTACCAATTATTTGTATACATCGCTTTTTTGTCATAGCTCAACAATCATTACAAATGTACTTAAATACTACTATTTCAGCGATTTGTAAAGTTGTAAAGTTGTTATATATAATACTATGCAATTGATATGTATAACGGCGATTTAACACCATCGAATTATTCATTTCAAATTGTTTTGTAGTATACAGGATATTTCCGTCATTCGTCTAATAATTTATATCCTTTGTGAACATAAAATTACTTTCGACCTTAATATAGAGAACTAACCACTGTGAAAATGAAGCTTTTGACCGTATCAATATAATTGACACGTTCTAAAAGATGTAGTTTGCACGTCCCATAATAACCAAATGAATTCAAAGAATAGATTCATCTTAATTAACTTACTCGCTTTTGAGTTTGTTTTGCTTAATATAGTTTTGGTTGCGTACTTATTTTTTGCACACCCTGAGTTCTCGTTTAGCAATCCTCTTTTTCTTGCCAATTTTATTAAGTTATTTGTGATCTATAATTTAAGTTGGTTGTTTGTTATTCTATACATCAGAGATAATGAATTCTATTTTAATCCAGATTATAGGTACTTGAAAAGTTTACTTACCTCTCTTTTCTTTTTTGTTGGAATAGTTACTACCATGATTGTGGTCTTAAAGATTACCTATTTTCGACGAACTACATATATAATTCCAATTTTTATTTTTTCTTATTTAGCATTGGTTGGCACGAAATTTTTAATGAAGTTTTTAAAGAAAAAAGCCTCTCATTTATTTTCTAATACTCTGCTTATTGGAGCGAAGTATGGCGATGAAAACCTAATAGGATTTACCAATGCAATGACCCAATATGGTTATAATATTATGGGATATTTAGAAGGTAAAAATGTTAAGTCTGAAAACAAACTAGATTTAAACATTTTTAGTGATTTGAAAAGTTTACCCAACGTTTTGAATAACAATTCTATCGATGAAATTTTCATAGACATGTCAAGTTTAAAACGTGAAAAAATTATGGAGGCAGTAAAAATAGCTGATGAATTTGGGGTAAGGGTTAAACTAATTCCTGAGAATCCGTTATTAATGTCTAAAAATTACAAGGCGGTAACTATGGGTGACTTAGCAGTATTTAAATTAAGACAATCACCCTTAGATAATTTCAATTTAACCATATTAAAGAGATTGTTTGACTTTCTGTTTTCACTAGTGGTTCTGATTCTTTTTTCACCTATTTTTTTAGTTATTGGGATATTAATTTATATCGATAATAGAGGACCAATTTTTTACACCCCTTATCGTAAAGGTGAAGCTAATAGAACATTTAAGTGCTATAAGTTTAGAACTATGTCGGTCTGTGAAGATGTTATGAACGGTACGAAATCAACTGAAGTAAATGATCCTAGAATTACAAGAGTAGGCAAGTGGTTAAGAAAAGCAGATTTAGATGAGTTACCCCAATTTTTTAATGTCTTAAAAGGTGAGATGAGTGTTATTGGGCCTAGACCTCATAGAATTCACTTACAGAACGACATGAGAAATAGTGTTAAGAACTACATGGTTCGTAGTTACGTAAAACCTGGTATTACGGGATGGGCTCAGGTAAACGGCTGGAGAGGACCTACCAAAACCGTAGAGCAAAAGAACGAAAGAGTGAATCATGATTTGTGGTATATTGAAAATTGGAGTCTCTGGCTTGATATAAAAATAATTTATATGACCATTTTTGGAGGTCATCATAAGAAAGCGTTTTAAATAATGTCAATTTGATAATTCATTTTTATTGATAGCTATTATAAGCTGCGAAGACTATTTTTGCAGTTTTGTAATTATTTGTAAATAAGATATTTAGTATAAAAATAATGACCAGTACCAAGTTTAAAAATTTTAAAATGAGAAGTTCTACCTTATCTAATTTTGTATGTTTTTGTGTTAAAAATCGCAATTCAATTTTGAGTAAATTGCTACTTTTGTTAGTCGCTGTTTCTTTGACCTCATGTTATTCTTCAAAACAGTTAGATTATCTTCAGAGTAAACAAAATTCATTTATTACTCCTTTAAATAAAAAGGATCAATATACAATACAGCCTAGTGATGTTTTAAGTATAAGGGTACAAAGTAGAGACCCTGAGCAAACTAGTTTTTTTAATATTAGTTCATTGAATAATAATCTTAACCAGGCAAATGCAGCTTCTTTTTATTTAAATGGATATACAGTAGATCCTGAAGGAATGATCAATTTGGCGATTATTGGTGAATTGAAAGTGAATGATCTAACGGTAGAAGAGATAAGAGACTTGGTGCAAACTGAAATAGATAAATATTTATTAAATGCAATCGTAACGGTTCAGTTAACTAGTTTTAAAGTGTCTGTGTTAGGAGATGTTAAAAACCCAGGAACGAACTACATATATAATTCGCAAGCGACAATTTTTGAAGGTCTGGCAGCAGCGGGAGATTTGAATGTTACTGCCAAAAGAAAAAATGTAAAATTAATACGACAAATAGGAGATGCCTCGGTGGTTGTTAATTTAGATTTAACCAAACCATCAATTATAAAATCTCCATATTACTTTTTGCACCCTAATGATGTAATCTATGTAGAGACTTCAAAACCTAATATTGGTCAAAGTAATTTAGGGGTGTTGACTTTGTTTTTGTCAGCTGTCACTACAACGGTACTAGTTTTAAACTTTATACAAGATTAACCATAAATATAGTTAAATAGTTTACAGCTATTTGATAACTCAGTAATAGCATTTTTTAAGAGAAGGCCACTTAGTTTTAATTCATATGAGCAATCAACAAAATCCAGGTACGGGAACGGAACAAGTATTTAATTTGAAATTTTTATTTCAAAAGATTTTTCAATACAAGCTGCTTTTTTTAGCTAGTGTCGCTTTGTGTTTGCTTGGTGCTTTTGTGTATTTAAAACTTGCGACACCTCAATACGAGGTTTCAACCTCTATTTTAATTGATACCGAAGGTAGCAGTAGAGCTCTTGGAGAAAGTCAATATGTTGATGGAGGAGTAAGTCTTATTGAAATGGAAAAGAATCTCTATAATGAAATTGGTATAATCAAGTCCTTTAGCCTTATAGAACAAACGGTTAATGACTTAGATTTTGATGTTTCATACTATGGAAAAAAATGGTACAAGCAAAAGGAGTATTATGATTATTTTCCATTTAAAGTTGTTTTAAAAGATAGTACTTCACAACTTTATGGTCTTCCTTTTGAAGTTACCTTGCTTTCCAATAACAGGTATCGCCTTTTAGTAGAAGGAGATGATTTTCAAGTTTTAGATTCAGCCTCTTCAAAAATACGATCATATAAACGGCCTTTTAAATTTTCTAAAGAGTTCTCTTTCGGAGAGCAAGTTTCTCATGAATATTTTAATTTTGTAATTAACCGTTCTAATTCTGACGTTAATCTTAATGATTTTGAGAGCGAAAGATTAAGTTTTAATATCAATAACTTAAGTAGTTTGGCAAGTAGTTACATGTCAAAAATTGAGGTGTCAAATATTGATCTACAAGCCAGTATCTTTAAGCTAGATTCGGAAGGGCCAATAATTAACAAAGAAGTTGATTTTCTTCAAAAGTTAACAGATAACTACGTTCAGAATCAACTTGCATCAAGAAATCAAATAGCCACTAGTAAAGAAACTTTCATTCAAAACCAGTTGGCAGTAATATCAGATTCTTTATCTAAAGTTGAGTCACAACTAGAAGTGTATAAAAAAAATAAAAGAGCATTAAACCTTGGGGCTACTGCGACTAATGCTTTACGTCAAACTTCTAATCTACAGGTTGATAGGGGTAAGATTCAAATGGAAATGAATTATTACCAAACCTTAATTGAAAGTGTTACCAGTAATCGAAATAGTCCAGATTTTGAAATTCCTACTGCCGTTGGAATTGAAGATCCATTAATTAATGCCAATATTATTGAATTAAAACAGCTTTATGATGCGAGGTCAAAGAAGCGATTCTTCGTAACAAGCAATAATGAAGAAATGAGCATTCTAAATGGTCAGATTAAAGCTTCAACCGATTTACTCTTAAATAATCTAAAAAATGCTGTTAAATCTGCTCAATACGAGCTGTCAAGAATATCTTCGCAATTAAGCAATTATGATGGTGTAATCAGTTCTTTACCTACTAGAGAAAATGAACTATTGACCATTGAACGTAAAAGTGTATTGTACGAGAACTTATTTAAGTATTTGAGTCAAGAATTGGCTAAGGCAGGAATAGCTAGAGCAGAAAGTACAACAGATACAAGAGTACTTGATGAAGCAAGATTGATGGGAGCTGGACCTATTTCCCCTAATAGAAATTTAATCTTAGCTTCAGGTCTTTTTATAGGTTTGATATTGCCGTTAATATGGGTTCTATTGTTTACATCAAACGATACCATAGAAAATGTAAGCCAAATAATGGCCAATAGCGAAATACCTGTTATTGCAAGTATTATTCATTTTGATGAGAAAAATAAAAATTCGAAATCAGATATCTCTCTATGGAAATTGAAAGAATCGTTTCGTGATTTAAGTACAAACCTGCGTTTTGTTGCAAAAGAACCTTGTGTAATTGGAATTACTTCAATTATGCCTGAAGAGGGAAAAACATATAACGTTATTAACTTGGGAATTACTTTTGCTGAAGCAGGTATGAAAACACTTATTATTGATACAGATTTAAGAAATCCAAGTCTTGTAAAGACTTCTTCAAATTTTAAAGGTAAAGGTCTTGCTAGCTTTTTAAAAGGTGAAGTAAAATCAGTTGAAGAAGTTATTTATTCACACGAGGAAGTTTCTAATTTGAAATTTATTCCAACAGATGTTATTGAAGGAAATGTTCATGAATTGCTATCTAACAGAAGAATATCTGAAATGATTTCCAATTTGAAGTCCGAATTTGATTATATCATACTGGATACTCCAGCCGCAGGTTTGGTTTCTGACTTTTTATTGTTCTCTGAATTTATAGATATTAACTTATTTGTGGTTCGAAGAAATCTTGCGAAAATTAAATTTTTAGATGATCTATTGAAATTATCTCCATTTGGTAAAAGTAAAAAGAGTTTCATCATATTTAATGATGTACCTGCTAAAGATCATAAATATGGTTACGAAGAAAAATATGGAAGAAACAAAGAAAAACAACTAGTTAATAAGTCATTTTCAGTTTAAGTTAATCACAGTTTACAACTTATAAATTTGTATATACTGAAATGATATTATGTGGAAAGCCTTTGTAAATATTGATTTAAGAAACCTGCCTAAAATTTTATTTTTATTAGCATTACTCTTCTATCCAATTGTTGCTTTTGTTACTGTAAAATCTTTTGGGGCAGGGGTAACTCCGACTAAGGTCTTAGGTTTAGTTTGTTTAGGGTTCTTACTCTATAGAATAATAGAAATATATAGAACAGGGTCAAACATTTCGATTCCTTATTATGTATTATTTTTTGGTTTATTTGCTGCTTATACACTTTTCTGTAGCATGTATTTTACAGATCATTTTGCTAAGCGAGGTAGCAAATATTTTTATTCTGATCCGATATGGCTTACCCTTATTGCATTGATTATAGTAGAGAATACCAAATTTTCATTGAACGCTTTGAACTTGGCAAAAAAGGTACTTGGTCTTATGCTTTTCATCGCTGCTATAGTTTCAATAATACAAATTTCAGACCCATTATTTTTTAGAAATGATGATCTTTTTGTTAAGGGATTATCTCCGGAGCGAATGGAGGAATATTATAAAAATGCAACACACTTATCTTCAACGATCTCAGGGAATGCTAGTAGGTTTTTAGATGGGTATAGGCTTTCTATATTTTCTTATATCAATGAGTTATCGGTAGGAATTGATACGATTGCTATTTTTAGTATTCTAATAGCGCTTAAACCCTTAAAACTTGCACATAGTATTTTTTTAGCAATCTCAGCAGCCTTGGTAAGCTTTTTATCAAGTTCAAGGTGGATTATGCTAGGGTTTATGGTTGCTTCAAGTCAATTTTTTTGGGCCAGCAAGAAAAAGCTTATCAATTTTATCTATTTTTTAGTTTTCAGTATTTTGTTGCTTTTAGTTTTTTGGTTTGGGGCAGTTTTAATCGATTTTAATGTTGAGAAATTTTTTACAGAAAGGTTAATGTCAGATAGTGCTAGCACTAGGTTTTTAGCATTTGAAGTGTTTTTTGAAGTATTTCCTGATAGCCCGATTTTTGGTACTGGTGGCGAAGACACTGAAGAAATGATAAGGTTGCTAGGGGGTAGAAGTTCGCAGATTCACGTTGGCTATTTAAAACTGTTCTATTATTATGGCTTAATTGGAGGAATTCTATATATATCGTTCATGATAGCAATTTTAGTTCGATTAAGAAAAATGGCAAAATTTTCAAATTATTGGGGTGGTTTTTTCGCTGTTATAACTTTTTTCATTGCCAATTTAACCTTGTACGAACTAAGCCTTTTTTATTTTGGCCCACTACTGGCGCTAATTTTTGCCAATCATTATTATGATCGTAAAATGAAAAAACGAACTATGCCTGAGTTTATTGAAAATGCAACTAACTCAACTTTAAACTAAGTTATTGATGTTAGAATTGATAACACGTCTCATAAGTAAGGCGAAAATGCTTATAAACAGAGGTCAACAGAGATCTGTTAGAGCCAAGAAAAATATTATAGCTTCTTTTTTAATCAAAGGAGTAAGTGTTTTAATAGGCTTTTATATGGTTCCGCTGACTATAGGTTATGTTCAAAAAGAACAATACGGAATTTGGTTAACATTATCTTCTGTAATTGGTTGGTTTTCTTTTTTTGATATTGGCCTTGGGCATGGTCTAAGGAATAAATTATCTGAAGCCATGGCTAAAGATGAATGGAAAGAGGCAAAAATATATGTAAGTTCAACCTATGCCATTTTAGGGGCTATTTTTATAGGTGTTCTTGCGCTGTTTTTTATGGTGGAACCATTATTAAACTGGCAAAGTATATTAAACACCGAATTAGTAGATGTGAAGGAGTTACGGCTAGTTGCGATTGCCACCTTTTCTTTTTTCTGTATTAATTTTATACTTAGACTCATTGATTCCATTTTTTATGCCTATCAAAGACCTGCTTATAAGGGTTTTATTAGTATGATAAGTAATATCATCACCTTGGTGATAATTATAGTTCTAACTAAAACTACAGAAGGGTCATTACTTTATTTAGCAATTACACTTGGGGCTGCTCCAATGTTAATATTACTTATTGTTAGTATTTATTTATTTAACAGCGAATTTAAACCAATAGCACCTTCTTTATCTTATGTTCGAAAAACACACTTTAAAGATTTAATAGGTTTAGGTGCTCGATTTTTTATAGTAAACATTTCAGTAATAATCATATTTGCTACTGATAATATGATAATAACACAGTTATTTGGCCCTGCTGAGGTTCCGGCATACGCCATAGCTCATAAATATTTTGGATTAATCACCGTTGGGTTTTCATTCATTTTGGTGCCGATGTGGTCTGCATATACAGAGGCATACGTAAAAAATGATTTAAAATGGGTTCTTTCGATAATCAATAAACTTAAGAAAACATGGTTAGTTTTAATTGGGGTAGGTATATTAATGTTAATTGTTTCACCATTATTTTTTCGGTTATGGGTGCCTCAAATTGAAGTGCCAATATTATTAAGTGTAATGATGTGCCTTTACGTAATAGTTATGGCTTGGGGTAATATTTTCGTTAATTTTATAAATGGAGTTGGAAAAATTCAACTGCAGTTAATCATTGGAATAGTTGGAACAGTTCTTAACATTCCTTTATCTTACTTTTTCGCGAAAACCTTAGGACTAGGAACGGCTGGCGTTATAATTTCTAGTCTAATTTGCATAGCATACGGGCCTATTTTAGCACCGATTCAATTTAAGAAAATTATAAACGGAACAGCCAAAGGTATTTGGAATAAGTAATATAAACAAAGTCATAAAAACTGTTATGCGTGTACTCTGGTTTTCAAACACCCCTTCGTTAGCATCTAAAAAGGTGTCAAAAAATACTGCAGGAGGTAGTTGGATTGAATCTCTTGAAAAAGAGCTAACTACGTTCCCAGATATTGAATTAGGTATCGTGTTTAAAAAGTTTGTTTCTGAACCACAAGAAATAGAAGTGGAAGGCTCAGAAACTAGGTATTTCATGGTGCCGCAGCACCCATCTGGGAAGTTTAATAAATGGAGTAGTCGTTTTTTTGCAAAGCCTTTTTCTAAAAAATCATTGCCTTTTTATCTAAATGTAGTAGAAGAATTTAAACCAGATGTTATTCTTTTTTTCGGAACAGAATTCGATTATCCCTTAATTATACCCCAATTGAAAGTACCTTCAATTATTTGGTTTCAAGGTAATCTAACTGTTTATAACGAAATGTATGAAAATGGTATTAGGTTGCACAAAACCATATACGCCGAAAGTTTAAAAAGAATTCTAAAGTGCTATACTTCCTACCATGAGTATCGATTGTTTTTAAAAATGGTTGAGCGAGAAAAAGAAATTTTTTCAGTAGCTAAAAACTTTATTGGTAGGACCGCCTGGGATAAAAGATTGGTAAGCATTATGGCTCCGAATGCAAATTATTTTCATAATGAGGAAGCACTTCGTGCCCCCTTTTGGAAACATAAATGGACTATGCCTAGTAAAGGAAAGAAGTTCATTGTTACAACCGTAATTAGAGGGCTTTTGTATAAAGGACTTGAAACTATTTATAAAGCTTCTACCCTTTTAGAAGATATTTTGGATGTAGAATTTGAGTGGCGAGTAATTGGAATATCAGAAGGATCTACTTATGTGAAAACAGCAAAAAGAGTAGCTAATTATGAAAAAAATAGGTCTGGTGTAAAGTTGATAGGTTCAAAATTTGGCAAAGATTTAGTTGAAAAATTGTTAGAGGCCAATGTATATATGCACCCATCTCACATTGAAAATAGCTCAAATGCGGTACAAGAAGCAATGCTTTTAGGAATGCCAGTTGTTGCAACCAATGTTGGTGGTACACCTAGCTTATTTGTAGATAATATGGAGGGCTTTTTAGTACAGAGCAAAGATCATTTTGCCATTGCAGGAGCCATATTAGAATTATATAATTCGCCTGAAAAGTCTGTTGAAATGGGGCAAAAGGCTCGAGAAAGAGGGTTGGTTCGAAATAATAACAATAAAATATGCCAAGATCTTATTAAAACATTCAAAACTGTAATAGCATTAAATAACGATGATTTGAACTAAGAAAGATTGTGTTCAGGTTTCTTTTGTCGCATGAAAAGTAATGAATGACAGAGGGTAAATCGAACTGTTTTTGGGGTAGGTTGTATTAGCTTTTGAAGATAAAGACTCGCTCTATGTAAATTTTTAATTTGAAATTAATGTCTGATATAAATAAAAGAGAATTAAAATCAGTGGTTTTTTTAGGTGATGCTGGTTTTCCAATTGGCCTAGCAGGAATTCAACGTATGACACTGATGGGAAGAGCATTAATTAACGCAGGTTGTAGCGTTAGTGTGGTAAATCGAATATGGGCATGGAATAAAGATTTAAAAACAGATTATGGTAAAGAGGGAGTACATGAAGGCATTCATTATATGTTTACTGTAGAAAGTCCGTTTAGACCAGAAGGTTTTTTTAATAGAAAATTTCAAAGATTTATGGGGCTTTGGAATGAATTTTTCTATTTGAAAAAGTTAAAAAATGAAGGCAGAATAGATGCCGTAATTCTTTCTACCATGAATTTTAATGATTCTTTACGATACAAGATTTACTCTAAGGTCATTGGATTTCCAATTGCAGTTAATTTAGTAGAGATGGCGTCAGCCTTAGAGCGTAGATCATCCTTAACTTTAAAGATACACAATTGGTTGATGGAAAATTGGCTATTAAAGCGATTAGACGGTGCAATGCCAATTAGCGATAACCTTTGTGCTTTTTACAAAGAAATAGCACCTAGTAAGCCTATTATGAAGGTTCCGGTTATTTGTGATTATGATAGTTTTTCTAAAATAAAAAAGAATACGACTGAGAGCTACTTTCTTTATTGTGCTAGTATTTCTTTTATGGAAGTAACTGAATTCGTATTAAAAGCTTACGAGTTGATGAAAAACAATGAGCAGATTAAATTAAGGTTATTAATCGGTGGTAAAGATAAAACCAAAATTAAAAGACTTCAAGAAGAAATAGCATTGAGGTTTCCTAACGAAAATGTAGAACTGTTCTCTAATGTTCCATATCAAGTACTGATGGAGCTGTTTACCAATGCTAAAGCCCTACTTATACCGTTAAGACATACTTTAGAAGATACTGCAAGATTTCCGCATAAAATTGGGGAGTATTTGGCAACAGGAAACCCAATTATTACAACTGGTGTTGGAGAAATAAACACCTATTTTAATGATGCTTTAAACGCTTTAATCTCTGATGAATATGATGCAGAAAAGTTTGCTGCAAAAATGGATTATGTTGTTGAAAATAGTGATGAGGTTATTCAAATAGGATTACAAGGTAAATCGTTAGGATTGAAAAATTTCCATTTTGACAATTACGGAACAAGAATAAAACATTTTTTAGAACAATTATAAGAATTGTTACTGATAAGAAGCATCTTAATCGATAGCATAAATTTATAATGAGTAATTAAGTCATTTTTGAAATTCTTTTGTTCTCAACTAATTATATGGTGAGTTGTCTAATTAAAAATGGTGAGTAAGCTTTTAAACATAGATTTAAAACTTATTAATTAACAATGAAATGCTAAAAAGGTTTCTACAATCGCAGTTTAAATGACTAAACATAATTTTTATATTTATAGTAATTGTGATTTCTCGGTAAAAAGTGCCGCAGCTACCCGTATGATGTATTACGCCAAAGGTATTTCTAATGAAGAAAATGCAGTTTATTTGGTAAGTTGTTGTTCCACCAAACTTGAAGACGATAATTTTAATGAAATTGAACCAAATGTTTTTGTTTTAGAACAAAAACAATTAACAAAAAATATAATTCCTACAATTTCATTTTTAAAAGAACTGTGCCGCTTTTCAGACAATCATAAAGGTAAAAAAACATATTTGTTATATCCTTATCCTTTTGTGTTTTTAGAGCTTTTTACAGTGTTATACATGATTTTTATTAGAAAAAAGACCGTGTATTATGAATTGAATGAAGTTAGAAAGTATTCTTCTTACTTTCATGACAAACTATCAATAAAGAGAATTAAATATTCTTTAAAGAAAATTATTTATAATAGTATTTATGCATTTCTCGACAAATTGCTCCCTTATTATAAAGGGCTTATTTGCATCTCTACTAATATTCAAAAGTACGGCCAAGTTTATAACGAGAATACCATAAGAATCCCAATTCTTACTAATCCAAGAATTAAAATTCAAACATCATCAAAATCATACGTCAAAAATAGTAGTTTTAATATTGGTTTCTCCGGCTCAATAGTATCAAATAAAGAGAATTTAGATTCCTTTGTTGATGTTGTCAATAAGTTGCATTGCGAAAATTTTGATGTAACCTTTAATCTTTGTGGTACAATTAATACCAGAGATAAGCAAAAGTTGTTAACCGATAAAAATCAGTATGCTGTAGTAAAATATCATGGAAATTTATGTGAAAATGAGTTATCTGCCTTTTTAGGACAACAAAATCTTCTTGTTATTCCAAGAGGTTATAATATGCAAAATAATTATGGTTTTTCAACGAAGTTATCAGATTATCTAAATCATCAAAAAGTAATTCTACTTACCAATATTAGTGACAATAGGCTATATATAGTTGATGGCGTAAACGGGTATATGGTGCCTCCTGATGATGAAAAAGCTATGATTAATAAATTGAAATATATCATAAAAAACTATCAAAAGGTATCAGATTCAATTATTGCTAATGCATCTAAAACTTCAAAAGAAGAATTTAACTATCAATTACATGGGCCATCTTTAAGGGGTTTTATGAGCAAAAATTAAAATATGAGTCGGATGCGGTATTTACAAAAAGTATACATTACTGCCATGACTGTAATTATTATATGAAATGAAGGTATTTTTAGTGGGTGATTTTCCTAAAGACGATAAAATTTATGGAGGGGTAGAGGGTGTGTTAATTAATTTAGCAAATGAGTTGGTTAAAAACATCAAAGTAGAACTTGTGCTTGTGTCAATGACGGAACAATGTAATTTAAAAAGATTCGAAAGAAAGAGTAAAATACATAAACTAAATCTAAAGGCCAATCCATTTAAAACCAAAAAAAGGTTTCATAAAATTTTTCTAGATGAGAAGCCTGATATTATTCATGTACAGGGCGTTGTTCCAGGGGCTTGGTTGTTTAAAAAAGAATACCGTAATATTTTTACAGTTACGCAACATGCTATTTTAAGTGAAGAACGATTATGGCAGGTTACAATCAAGCGTAAAGTTCTTTTTTTTGTAAAAGAAAAATTTGAAAATTATTACTTAAAGAAAATCAAAAACGTAATATTTATTTCTAAATACAATCGAGATTTATATTTCAAAAAATTTGGTAAAAATCTGTTTTTGAAATACGAAAATATTGTAAACCCTGTCAATAAAGTATTTTTTGATTCCCCCAGTTCATTTGATAAAAATAGGGGTAATGAATTATATTTTGTTGGAGAAATAAAGAAAAGGAAAGGGCTACATGTTTTAATTAATGCCATTGCAAAGTTAAAACAACAAGGTATTAGGTGTACCGTTCACGTTATTGGTGGATTTAAAGAATTACAGTATGAAAAAGAGATTAAAATTTTAATAAGTGAATTAAAAGTATCAGATCAAATTGTGTTTTGTGGATGGAAAACACAATCAGAAATAATGTCTTATATCAAGGAAGTACCAATATTTGTTTTGCCTTCTTTTCAAGAAACGTTACCGCTAAGTATTGCTGAGGCTATGTGCCAAGGTAAAATAGTTGTTGCAACTAATATATGTGGTATACCAGAAATGATTCAACACGAAAAATCAGGTTATTTATTTGAAAAAGGTAATCATGATTCTTTAGCAAATATTTTAAAATCTATTTTCCAAAATGATCAAAGCTATATTATCAAAAATGCCTTAGAAGAATCAAAGCGTTACCACCCAGAAAAAGTTGTAAACCAAACTATTGCATTTTATAGTAAAATTGGTGAGTTAAATTAATATGAATAGGAGATGAGGTTGTTAATTATAAATGATAGTTTAAAACCAGGTGGTAAAGAAAGGCGGTTAATTGAGTTGATTAAAGGATTGTCTAAATACAGTGATATAGAAATACACTTGATAATTTTTTCAGATAGTGTTCATTATACAGAGGTTTATGATTTTGGAATACCAGTAACTATTTTAAAAAGAATACCTAAGCGAAATCCACTTGTATTTTACAGATTTTATCAAGTATGCAGGAAATGGAAGCCGGATTTAATACATAGTTGGGGTACCATGTCTACAATTTTTGCAATACCGACTACTATTATTTTAAGGTTAAAACTTATAAATGCAAATATTGCTGATGCTCCAGAAAATATGGGTTTTTTTGACAAAAGACTGCTAAGGGCGAGGTTGACATTTCCTTTTTCAAAAATTATAGTGTCTAATTCAATGGCAGGCCTAAGAGCTTATGGCGTATCTAATAAAAAAGGGATATGTATTTATAATGGTTTTGATGCCAATCGTACAAAAAATTTAACTAATGAAAAAGCAATTAGAGAGCAATTTCATATTCAAACTGAATTTGTTATCGGAATGGTAGGAAGTTTTTTCGGAAACAAAGACTATGATTCGTATATAAAAGCTGCTCTTTTAGTTTTAAAAGAAAGAGAAGATGTAACTTTTTTGGCTATTGGTGATGGTGACGAATTAGAATTGCATAAGTCAATGATTCCTAATGAGTTTGCTTCAAGATTCATATTTACAGGTTTGCAAAAAGATGTCGAATCATTAATCAATGTTTTTGACATCGGTGTTCTATCAACTTTCACTGAAGGGGTGTCAAATGCCATTTTAGAATATATGGCTTTAGAAAAACCGGTTATTGCAAGTATAGGAGGTGGTACGGTAGAGACAGTAGATGATAACATAACGGGTTTTTTAATACCGCAGCGTCAGCCACTTATTTTGGCTCAAAAAATTGTAACTCTTTTAGAAAATAAAGGTACAGCTCGAGCAATGGGTGTGGCAGGTAGAGAAAAGCTAGAAACAACATTTAGCTTAAACCAAATGACCATAGGTTTTTACAATTTGTATAAAACAGTTTAAACATAATCAATAGTGCTAAATAAAAAAAAACTAGCTTTTTTTGGAATAAAGTACTTCCCATCAAAAGGAGGTACAAGTCGTGTTGCAGAAAATTTAATATTAAATCTTATTGATGATTACGATATAACAATTTATTGTTACAAAAATAAATTGGCGAAGAATCATATAAGGGGTGTAAACGTAATAGAACTCCCGAATTTAAAATTTGGAAGTATTGGGGTTTTTGGATATTATTTTTTGTGCTATTTACATATTTTGTTTTTTGCAAATTATGACATTATTCATGCTCATAAAATTGACAGTTTTATCTTTTTAAATTTGTTAGAAAAAAGGGCAAAGGTTATTGCTACAGCTCATGAAGCCCCTTATAAAAGGGATAAATGGAGTGGCGTTGCGAAAAAGTTTTTTAAAATAAGTGAAAAGAGCTTTCTAAATTTTAACGGAATAAAAACTGCAATTTCTAAGCCGTTATGTGAGTTTTATGCTGAAAAGTATAATGTTGAAGTTCAGTTTATTGCTAATGGTATAAACCTAAATGACACTAGAAAGGCAAATGACAAAATAGGCTTTTGGCCTAAAGAGCTGCCTAAAGATACGCCGTTCGTCTTGTTTGCCGCAAGAAGAATTATGGGTACTAAAGGCTTGCATACAATGTTAAAAGCATACAAAGAGTTAGGATATAAGGGAAATATTTTTGTAGCAGGAGAATTAGACAATTATCCTGCTTATATCAAAAAAATTAAACAATTAAGTGTTGGTCTAAATGTATACTTTCTGGGTTTTGTTCATCCGCTTTCTACATTATTAGAATATGTTTATAAAAGTGAGTACTTTGTTTTTCCTTCTGAAACGGAAGGTATGTCAATTATGCTATTAGAAGTGGCAAGTGTTGGAAAGCCAATTTTAGCAAGTAATATACCTGAAAATACTCAAGTTTTTAATGAAAATGAAGTTCTATATTTTGAAAATAAAAGTGTTAGTGATTTAATCGAAAAAATTAATTGGCTTAATAATCACCCTAGGAAGTTTAAAGAATTAGGGGAAAACGCTAGCACAAAAGTAGCTAGTAACTATACTTGGAATAAAATTGCAATTGAATACAAGACTTTATATGAATCTCTGAATAAAACCTAAGACAATTTAGAAATACCATTGTTAGCTTTCTAAGTATCGTTAATTTATTTTTTTTGTTAGTTAGTCTATTCATTATCAATGTTTTATACTATATTTATAGCGTCTGACACATATTTTATATTATTTTGAGGCATACAGCGTTTATAGTATTAATTCTGCTACAATTTTCGTGCGACAATAGTGATTCGAACCTAAGGGTGGTGAACCAAGCTCCAATTGCTAAGGCTAATGCAGATCGTGAAATTGGTCAAGTACCTTTAAGTGTTAATTTTTCTGGAAGTAATTCTTCAGATGATACTTCTATTCATAGTTATTTTTGGGATTTTAAAGATGGGTCTGAATCTAATGAGTTAAATCCTTCACATATCTTTAATGAAATAGGAATATTTAATGTAGAATTAACGGTTACAGATGAACAAGGGTTGGCTGATCAAGATATAATTAGTGTAGTGGTAGAGGAGCAGCCAAATGAAATACCTACAGCCATTGCTTCAGTAAATATTTTAAGTGGAGAAGCACCATTGAAAGTTGATTTTACTGGAAGTAACTCTACAGATGACATTGAAATATCTAATTATATTTGGAATTTTCCTGATAGTGAAGTTTCAGAACCTGATACTTCTTACGTATTTGATCAAGCTGGTGAATTTGACATTACCCTAACCGTTGTTGATAACACTGGACTTAAAGATAGTACGTTGATTACTATCACTGTGACACCTGAAAACAAAGATAGATTAGCTTGCCAAATTGGAGGAGGGCTCGCAAATCAAACGGGGAAAAAGGTATGGTGTTGGCAGAATATTGACATACCTTCAGGTGCGCTGAGCGGTGGAGATAGTTTTAGTAATGGAGAGCTAGCTTTAAGTGTAGAGTGTAGTGAAAATCAAGTGGTTAATTTTGGTGATCAATTGATGTTTAAACTTAATCCTATTAGCCCTGAAGCAGCAAATTGGTGTAATAATGAATATAACTTGCGTTCAGAAATTCGTACACTACCATGGCCAGTAAAGCAGTCCTTAGGAACTGAAGAGTGGCTTGGATGGTCTTATACTTTTGGTGATAATTATGAGGTAGATAATCAAAATCCCTGGTTGTTTTTTCAAATGCATCAAGGGGTTAATGGTTCACCTCCTTTTGAATTAGCTGTTGTTCCCTCGAGTCTCTATGGTGCGGAAAATGGAGAGGTTGTGGTAATTAATGAGGCCAATTTAGAGGAAACAGATCGAACACTTACTGGTTTTGTACCAACCGCTGGTACAACATTGAACATTGTTGTGCATGTGATTCATGATCTCGGTACCAAGGGAATGCTTCAAGTTTGGATCAATAATAAATTAGTTTATGACAAAAAAGTTGGCACAGTATATGCTGACACTCCTTGGGGTGGAAACGCTAAGTTTGGAATATATAAATGGGGATGGCGTGAAGCCGTTGGTGTCCAAAGCTCACTTAATCAAGGTATAAATAATTTAGAAACTTATATGGGCCCGCTTCGTATAATAACAAGAAAACCCAATGATGTAGATTATAATAAAAATGCTTTTAATGAGGTTGTCCCACGTTGATTATTGGGTAATTATATAGTTGTGACTGTACTGAAGTGAAGTAATTCATCGAAATCGTGATCATTTCACTGCATTTTGTCGAATTTTACTACACCTAGTCGACTATTTTCAAACTTTATTGCGTTCTTAGATTTAGTCTTATTTATAAAAATAGGACTAAACCCCAAATCTACCCGTTATGAACCTGCATTTTAAACGAATTCATTTTTGTATGTTTTTTTCATGTATTATAATTATCACTTTTTTGTTGAATGTTTCTTGTAGTAAAGATCTAGATACTCTAAGAGCTAGTGTAATTAGTGATGACGTTACGACTATCGTTGAACAAGATGACGAGGGTAATAGCACTAACAATGATCCTACAGTAGAAGAAGAGCAGGACAATGTACCAAACGAGGAGGAAAATAGTTTAAATGAAGACCCACTAAATGTTCAAAATTGTTCGACTACAGGAGGTAAAGCAAATGAGCTAGGACTGAAAACATGGTGTTGGGGAGATGTTTTTGTTCCATCAGGTGAATCATCTGGTACTGAATCATTTAGTAACGGAGAATTAGCTCTTAATATAGAATGTAATGCAAATCAGGTGGTTCAAGAAGGTGATCGGCTCAAGTTCGTTCTTAATCCGCAGAATCCATCTCCAGCAAGTTGGTGTAATAATAGTTTTAATATGAGAGCTGAAATTAGAACAATGCCTTGGAAGGTGAATCAGCCATTAGGTACAGAAGAATGGATAGGATGGTCATATACATTTAGTGATGATTATAAAATAGATGAAGAAAACCCGTGGTTGTTCTTTCAAATGCAACAAGGTGTTGCAGGCTCTCCCCCTCATGAATTGGCTATTGTTCCATCAAGTTTGTATGGAGCAGAAAATGGTGAAGTAGTTGTTATTAACCATGCCAATAAAACTGAAACTGATAGAAGTAGAACAGGTGTGGTGCCAACCGCTGGTACAACTTTAAACATCGTTGTTCATGTGATACATGATTTAGGTACGAAAGGTCTTCTGCAGGTTTGGATTAATAATGAATTGGTATATGACAAGCAAGTTGGCACTGTTCATGAATCGGCGCCGTGGGGTGGTAATGCTAAATTTGGTATTTATAAGTGGCCGTGGCGTGAATCTGCAGGTGTACAAAAATCGTTAGATCAAGGCATAAGTCATTTAGTTACCTATATGGGACCTCTAAAGATAATTACAAGAAAGCCCGGTGACGAAAATTACGGACAAAATTCTTTTAGCACGGTTGCGCCGAATTAAGTTTCTAAAGTTTTAATTTAGTGCAGAGTTTTACTTAGATATTGTTACTAATATGTAATAGTGTCATTGATTACAACTGTGAAAGTCATGGTAAGCCCTAGTACTCTGTTTCGCTTAATCTGGTATCTCTTAATTCCACATTCTTTTAAAAGATATTTTAGTTCTTTATATGATACTAAATTAAGCCTTTCTTGTGGCCACCAAATATTATTTGTTTTACGCCATTTAGAGAAAAGATTATCCTTCCAATGAATGAACCAAACCATAGTATGAGCATCTACCGGAAAATACTTATTAGGTGTTGTGAAAAATACATTTTTTGAAACACGGTTCATTTCATTAATAAAATAAATCTTTTTTGAGATATCTCCAACGTGCTCAATTACCGCGTTGCTATAGGTCCAATCAAATTGTTTGTCTGAAAATGGAAATTTACCTCCAGGATATTGAACAAATATCATATTGCTATATTTTTTTTTAACAAATGTCATATCATCAATACCAAGCCCAGTATAATTTGATGGATGATGTTTGAAGGTTTTAATAAAGTAATTGGCCGATTCAGGACTGTTTGTTTTCTCACTATGTACTCCGACATCAAGTACTGTTTGAGACTCCTTATAAAATGTGTAAAATTGCTTTTGTTTTTGATCCCTTGAAAATGGCTGTATTCTTTTTTTTAATTTATTGAACATATGGCTGGCGTCTTTTGAATTTTAAAATTGGCTACCAAAATTGATGCGCAAAACAAAAAAGAGTATTACACAATCAGCTTGCGCCTTTATGGTATTTGGGGAGAATTTTGGGTTTGCATGTAATTAGACATGAGGCTTAGACAGGGGAGCTATACTTCTATATAGTCAGTTTATAAGATAATTTAATAATTCGATAATTTCAAGTTATAAGTGCTAATAAAAACGAGGTAATTAACCATAGGTAGAATTTTTGATCATAATTGTCTTAAAAAACCTGATCGTTCATAAGATAGGTGAAAATTACTATCACAGGTTTAGTCAACTGGCTGTGTAAAACACTTTAACTAGGCGTTGTATATATTCACAAGTAGAAAATGGTTTCAATCGTTTTGGTTGAATTTTAGTTGACTGATGAAGTTTTCAATGTATTGAACTTAAATCAATTATCCTTTTAAATAAACTTGTTGAAAAAATAGGCTTTAACTATACTAAAATTTGATTTGAAACGTATTAGTCATGGTGAAAAGTTAAAATTTTGTGCATTACATCGAATATTGAAGCTTTTAGTCGGCTATTTATAATATCGTAACGTATTTCACCTAGTCATTGTTTTTTATAGTGAAAACCCCAAATTTTGAAAAAGATGATATCACGTCCCATGAAGATATTTAAGAATTTACTTTCTTTTGTGGTTATTTCGGTTTTACTTATTGTTTCATGCAGTAAAGATATTGATAGCTTAAAAGATGCCGTCTTGAGTGATGAAGATATTCAAGTAAGTGAAACCTCAACAACAAATGACGCATCTAATGAGCAAGATGAAGTGGTTGAGGTAATTGATGAAGTTAACGAACAATCTATAGAACTTGAAAGCAGAACTACCATTTTTCCTTCTATTCAAGATGCCTACATACAGAATGGTCAGGGTTATGATCAGACTATTGTAAGGCTACAAGAAAATCATAGAACTAGTTATTTAATGTTTGATTTGAGTCAAATAGATTCTATAGAAGGAAAAATAACTTCTTTAAATTTAGAATTTATAATTAATACTGATGATGGCAGTGGTACTATTGAGGTGTTCAAGGGAAATTCTAATTCTTGGACTGAAGATAGTTTAACTAATAAAAATGCCCCTGAACCTGGTGTTCTTATAGGAAGCGTAGATAATGAATTCTATGTAGATAACAAAGTTAGTATCTCTTTAGATGAAAATAGGATACTGCCAGAAGCATCTACGTTAATTTTGGATCATAAAAATGGTGATGATTTGGCATTTGCTTCTAAAGAAAACCTTAGTGATCTTGGTCCAAGATTGGTTGTTAATTATACAGCACCTATTGATGCCAAAGCCCTTGAAATAGAAATTTCTCAAAATATTATTGAAGATACTTCTGAAGAACCCAATTCAGACCAACCATTGGATGAACCAACATCAAATCCTGAGCCAGAAGAACCAACATCAAATCCAGAACCAGAATCAGAAGGGCCTTCTCCAGAACCAGAACCAGAATCAGAAGGGCCTTCTCCAGAACCAGAACCAGAAGGGCCTTCTCCAGAACCAGAACCAGAAGAGCCTTCTCCAGAACCAGAACCAGAAGGGCCTTCTCCAGAACCAGAACCAGAACCAGAAGAGCCTTCTCCTGATCCAGCTCCTGAAGAAGATTCTAATGAGGCACCTATAGCGGTGGCAGAGGCCTTACAGATTAATGGAACAGCACCTTTCGAAGTGAACTTTAAAGGAGATAAATCTTTTGATGATAGTTCGGTAACATCGTATTCATGGAATTTTAAAGACGGATCTTATTCAAATAATACTAACCCTACGCACACTTTTACTTCTTCTGGAACATATTCGGTTGAATTAACGGTAAGTGACGCGGAAGGGTTAACCAGTTCTGACAATATTCAAATTAATGTAAGTGCACCAGTAAATAATCCTCCCGTGGCCGTTGCTTCGGCAAATATAATTAGTGGCCCTGCTCCTTTAACGGTAAATTTTACAGGTGGTGATTCTTCTGATGATAATGGCATTACAACTTTTCGTTGGGAGTTTAAAGATGGCTCTTCTTCAACAGAGATGAATAATACACACACATTTAACAGTCCAGGGGTGTATTATGTTGATTTGTTTGTAACTGATGAACAAGGTTTAACCGATTTTGCTGGTATTTTAATCACTGTAGAAGAAGTAAATATTGTTGATAATTCTTGTACAACCAATGGAGGTTATGCACATGATACTGGGTTAAAGACTTGGTGTTGGGGCGACATAAACGTGCCTTCAGGAGCCTCCAGTGGAAAAGATTCATTTAGTAATGGTCAGTTAGCTTTAAATGTTGAATGTAGTGCTAATCAAGTCGTTAGGGAAGGTGATCGTCTTAAATTTAAATTGAATCCTACTTCACCTTCACCTGCAAGTTGGTGTGGAAATAATTATAATATGAGGTCTGAAATCCGTACAATGCCTTGGCAAGTAAATCATCCATTGGGTACTGAGGAGTGGATAGGTTGGTCATATACTTTTGGAAATAATTATGTTGTAGATAATAACAATCCATGGTTGTTTTTTCAAATGCATCAAGGTGTTTCTGGTTCACCACCATTTGAATTTACAGTAGTTCCATCTAGTCTTTATGGTGCTCAAAATGGAGAAGTAGTAATTATTAACCATGCCAATAAAACGGAGACTGATAGAACACGTACAGGTGTAGTGCCATCAGCCGGAACAACTCTAAATATTGTAGTTCATGTTGTACATGGCTTGGGGTCGAATGGCAAACTTGAGGTTTGGATTAACAATAATAAAGTTTATGATAAGCAAGTAGGTACTGTTTTAGCAGCAGCACCTTGGGGTGGAAACGCAAAGTTTGGAATATACAAATGGCCATGGAGAGAAGCGGCAGGAGTTCAAAATTCGACGAATCAAGGTATAACCAGTTTAGAAACTTACATGGGACCACTTCGTATTATTACACGAAGACCCGGTGACTCTAATTATGGTCAAAACTCGTTTCAGCAAGTAGTGCCAAGGTAGCATTTGTTTTAATCAGATGTAGAGTTATTTTGCATTATTCTTTGTAATTCGTTTTCGATAAATAGAGGCTTATTACTTGCAGAAATTAGACCATTATCAATTAACTTATTAAACCAAGTAGTGAAAACATCAGCTCCGTATTTGTTTATATGGCCAATATCTGCAAATTGTTCATCCTTTAGTGGAAATGTATCAAAATCTAAAAATGGAATTTCTTTAAATTTTTCATCTTTTATTTTAAATAATAAGGCTTCATTTTGTCTGGGATAATTCTTATGCTGTGGACTTCTTATAAAGAATACTTCCACTTTTTTCTCATTACAATAATTTACAATTTTTTCTAAATACTTAATGTTGATTTTTGATATTGCCAAAGGATCTATAGATTCTAATGTATCCTTTGAATCCTCCTTTTCTTTTTCTTCAACATACTTATTTTTTAACTCATAATAACCTCCAAATTTTGTGCTTACTGAATAATCGAAAGTTGCTATTCTAGAAAAGTTTAAAAGTGTAGAGGTGGAAAGTGTTTGATGTACTCCCTCCTTGTTATTTTGGTATAGTAAACCAAGGTCTTCTTTAGAAATAAAAGGGGTATGCCATGGCAAAAAAGTACCCAATTGTTCATTGCCCCAAATCCAATTGTCCATTCTAGCATGGATTTGATTATTAGTGTATTCAATAAAAATTATGTCAACATCATTATTGGGTAAAACTTCCTTAATCTTTTGATAGTTATAAAAATAACCCTCACCAGATTTCGCAAGATTGATAATTTTCTTGTTAAGTTTATTATTGAAAGAACAGGCAGGGTGTGAATGACCAAAAATAACAATATCGGTCTCTTTTGGTAGTTCAAAATTTGCTTGTTGCTTAATTATTAAATGAACGACTAAAGTAAAAAAAAGTATACCAATACAGACAACTGAAATAAATAGACCTGTTTTACGTAGGAAATGCTTCATATCTAAAATTGAAAGTAAATAAATTCTTGTTCTTTACCTGAAAACATGAAAATTAGTAGGCAAACAATAAAGTAGAAGGTCAATCTTATTGATGTTTTCCAACTCAAACCAAATTTCTGAAGAGCATGTTTGCCATCTCTACCGAGCCATTCTATGATTATTAAAAATAAGATCATAGAAATAGTTAATAACGATCTATTAATCTTTCTGTAATCTACAGAATCAAAAAGGGATGAAGAGAATATTGTAGAAATATAGTCTATAGCATGGTTAATATCAGTGGATCGAAAGAAAATCCACGCAAAGACTGCTAAACTAAAGGTTATTGAAATTTGTAAAACCTCTTTAAAACTTGGTAAAAGTCTGTCTTCAGCTATTGGGCCAATATTTTGTCTGTTATTATTTGTGAGTAATAATGGCATAAAATATAAAGCGTTTAATCCTCCCCAAACTATAAATGTCCAATTGGCTCCGTGCCAAAAGCCACTTACCAAAAAGATAATAAAAGTGTTTCTAACTTTCATCCATGTCCCTCCACGACTACCTCCTAATGGTATATACAAATAATCTCTAAACCAAGTAGAAAGTGAGATGTGCCAACGTCTCCAAAATTCAGCCATATCTCTTGAAAAATAAGGAAAATTAAAATTTTGCATTAGGTCAAACCCAAATAATCGCGATGTGCCTATTGCAATGTCAGAATAACCAGAAAAGTCACCATAAATTTGAAATGTAAAGAATATTGCTCCTAAAACTAAAGTGCTTCCTGATAAGTCTTCAGAGTTATTGAATATTTGATTTGCGTATTCTGCACAATTATCTGCAATTACAATTTTTTTGAACAAACCCCAAAGTATTTGGCGCATACCATCTACGGCTTTTGTGTACTCAAATTTTCTCTTGACATAGAATTGTGGAAGTAAATGAGTCGCTCTTTCAATAGGACCTGCTACTAGTTGGGGGAAGAAGCTTACAAAGGCAGAAAATACAATGAAGTCATTCGTCGGCTCTAGCTTTCTTTTGTAAATATCAATAGTATAGCTTAAGGTTTGAAAAGTGTAAAAACTTATGCCTACGGGAAGTATAATATTTACAGAACTTGCTTGTATGTCATAACCAAAGAAGGTAAAAGCTGAAATGAAATTTTCTTGGAAAAAATTGTAGTACTTAAAAAAACCTAAAAAACCTAGATTAACGATTATACTTACCCATAAAAGTATTTTACGGTGAAGAAGAGTTTCTTGCTTTTGTAATAATAAGCCAACAGTATAATCTATGATGGTACTAAATAATATTAATGCAAGAAAACGCCAGTCCCACCAACCATAAAAAAAATAGCTGGCCACTGTTATTAAAAAATTTTGTAATCTTAAATTATTATTAGTTGCAAACCAATATAATATAAAAACTATCGGTAAAAAAACGGCAAAATCAATAGAGTTAAAAAGCATTGGCTACTAGTTAAAGAGGGCGAAGTAACAATTTTTTTAGTCGGTATAGTGCTTTTTTTAACTAATAAAAAATTTTAGTTCTTATTTTGTTCAAGTTTAAGTTTTTGTTCTTGCAAATTTTTGAAAGCATAAGAAATAAAAAATAATAATATTGGAACAATAGGTAGTAAATGTCTTACCCTACCATCAGAAAGGGTTAAACCTCCAATAAAAATTATCGATATTAAGGCAACGAGTACAATATTTATCGGGATTTTTATTTTAAATCTAAATAAAACTAAAATTGCTAGAATTAAAAAAACAACCAAAAACATATTTGGTAAAATATAAAAATAGCTTGTTACTTTTTGTGGAGTGTAAGAATATGGGTAATTAAAAAAAAGTCTTAGACCACTACTTATAGTGTTTTGAAAATATTTTATTGGATGATTTTTAATGTTCTCAATTGCCTTTTCCTTGTATTTATCATCTTTTTCTATAAATTTTAAAGAATCGATACCTTTTATAAAAGCGCCGTGATTTTTTATGATAGAAGAAGTGTCAAAATAGTCAACATTATTTTTTCCATAGACGACATCACTGCTTATCCAGTCTCCATGCTCTTGTGGAAACGGGGTAGACCTCCAGTAAAGAATCTCTCCGCTCTGAGAACCCCAATAGAAGACTTTATTTGTTACATTATATGTGTAAATGAGATATGGAATGCAGAAGGCAAAACTAACTATTAATAGCAGTAAACTGTCTTTTAATTTTGATGATCGTTTTACAATAAAAGCAATTAAGCAAAAGAATAAGGTAGCTAATATAACATAACCGAAGATTACTTTGGTTAGGGCTAAATAACCCAAAAAAGAAGCCGCTATAAATACGGTTGTTTTTGATTTTTGATGATAAGATTTGGTTAAGAAGTAAAGGAAGCCACAAATTAAGAATATTGCTAGTGATTCAGAATGCATATATAGCATCCATTTTATCAATACAGGGTATAACCCTAAAATATATGTAATAATAATTGCTTTTTTCTTAGATAAGAAGAATCGAAGTGTTTTAAAAAACAATACTAAACCCAAGAGAATCATGATTGGGTTAAAAATCTTAATTACAAAGTAAGGAGCATCAAAAAGGACAAGCGGAGAAATCAATAAGGGGTATCCAGGGCCGTTTCTTAAGGAAGGGTTTTCAGTGTCGGTGTAAAAACCATGAGTTAAATTGGTAGCATATTCAATATATCGACCTTCATCAGCAACTATTTCATGGTTAGAAAAAACAACTAATGCTAATATGTAGATTAGAGCCAAAGGGACTAAAAAAAGATAAGCTTTTAAAGTTGAATTTTTGGTTTGGCTCATGTTTTTAAGTTATTTTTTGAATTTTTGAGTATAGAAGTATTCAAATGAAACAATTCATCAAAATACCGCTTCTTTTGTAATGATAGAAAGCCCATTCCCATAATTTGAATGGAAACAATTAACGAAACACCACCGACTACAAAAGAGTAGGGCCGTTGTCGATATACTTCTGAAACCGCTAGTGAAAATCTATTTTCAAAACCCTGAGCCAATTCTGCGGTCATTGGGTATTGTAAGTAAGTGTTTACAAATATCCATATGATGATATATAAGGAAATCAAAAAAATTGATAGACCTAACAACCAAAAGAAAAGATAGGGTCGAAAGATGAAACTGTTTACTAGTCCATTGAAAATTCCTTTTACGATGCGCACTCCTGAAGTTCTTACTTTGCCCAACTCACGTTGTGCTGACCAATCAAGGTGTGCGGGAATTTCCACCACTCTCGCTCTCAAAATATAGGCCTTAAAAACCAATTCAGACATGATGTCAAAAGTACTTGACTTCGTGTTCACCGATCGAATGAAATCACCTTTGTAGGCTCGTACCATTCCTGTAAAAGTATATATGTTTAAGCCAGAAGCTTTTCGCATCATATAATTGACGGTTTTACTTAATGCTAAGCGTAACCGTGGTACAGCAGTGTTCTTACCACCTTTCATGTAAGGAGAAGCGATAACCATATCTGCATCACATTCATGTGCTTTGTCTAGTAGTCTGCCAATATGCTCAGGCGCATAACTCAAATCAATATCTAATACGATCACATAATCACCTTTCGTGTTTTGAAAACCGGTACGCATAGCAGTACCTAGATTTCTGTTGGTTACATGATGAATAACGCGTAGGTCATGATGTTTCTCTGCTAAGGCATCTGCAAGCTGGGGTGTTTTATCAGAACTACCATCGTTGATAATTAAAATCTCCCATTGATACAAATGACTTAAACCCTCAAGATAATCATACAACAAGGCGATGTTAGTTTCTATAATCGCCTCTTCATTAAAAGCCGGTATAATAATACTAACTAACAGTTTTGATTGTGTGTTGTTATCGGTTGAATTCATAGTTGATAGCGTTCGATTTTTTATTTCATCAATAGCTAAAAGCTTCTAATAAATTAAGAAGCAATTTCTGGCATGGGTACAGTTTTTAAATCCTTTTGAGTTGCAATAGCATCAACATGGGTCTTCATATCAACTAAGTTGTAATGCTTGCCTAATTTCTTCATCACTTTTTTAAAGATGAAAACTTTTCGGTCACTACTGATGTTCATGCCTGGAAAAAAGGCCAAACTCTTAATCTGATCTCCACCTATAATGTCAAGTGGGTGAAGTAAGAAGCTTGGTTCTGTTCGTGTAATTTTACAAAGAAAAATTGCAATATTTAAATACAACATGGCTAAATGAATAGAAATGTTACTTAAATATAATAGATAACTTAAGTGAAATGGTATTCTAAACACGGGCATTGTAGTCACAGGAAGTTCTAATAATTTGCGGTCTTTTTTAATCTTCCAGTAATATGGTTTTAGTTTTCTAAATCCGTCTGAGAATTTTCCAAATATCTCTTTTCGATCTTCTTTTTCTTCCTTAGAAAGATTTGATGTGCTGAAATAATATAATCGCGCTAAGGGGCCTATTACTGTTGGTAATGTTGAAGCATCGTAGGCGTAACCTTTTTCAGATAATACCTCTAATAAGGTACTACTCCAGCTAAACCCAGGACCTCTAAATCCATTTGGTGCTTTTCCTGTTACATTAGCGATAACATCGTGTGCGGTATCAATTTCATTTTTCATTTCTTCCTTGGTGTACAAGTGTAGCCAAGTTTCATGTTTGAAAGAATGATTACCGATATCATGACCTGCATCGGCAATGGCTTTCAAATATTTATGATTGTGCTCAAATTCAGCATCTTGCCCAACAATGAAAAATGTAATTTTAAGGTCTAACTCATCTAAAATTTTAAGTACATGAGGGACAAAAATATCTAAGTATGATGGATAACTTTCCCAACCTTCTTCACCATGAATTTTCATGTAAGACCATTGGTTGTCCATATCAAGTGAAAGGCTTAAGTATGGTTTACTCATAATAATGTTATAAGGTGTCTTTTGTAGATTTTAATTCTTTTTGAAAATCAGTCATAAATTCTTTGACATGCTGAACTACCGAGTTGTTGTTTAAGGTATCGTTTACAAATTGCGATGTATTGACAACAAAAAAATCAGAATTTTTAGTTTGTGTCGTCGGTATTATGTCAGAATAATTCAAAACTTGCAATGGTTGCACTTTAAACGCTTTATGCATATGACTTGATACGATGTTATTTGAGTTGAAGTTAGGATAAAGTCGCTCAATACCATTCATGAAAATTGTTTTCAAGTCGCTATCAGATTTTGACCAGTAGTCATGGTCAGAAGTTACATACTTAGGGAAATATGTCAAGTATTTTCCATCAGTTTGCTCAATATCAACTAGCGAACTCATCCCTATTACACCCGTAAAAGGAACCTCTTTATCTGCAAGATTTAAAACGTAATAAGGTGTAAGTGGTTCTTTAGTAACCACCGCCATACATACAACTCCTAAATACTCAACTTGTTTTTTGTTTTTAGATATATCAACTAGGTCTTTTGATGTTGTTTTTTCTAAGACGTTTAAAGGACTTGTAAAAATGACTTTGTCAAAATGTTCTTTCTTTCCATTAAACTCTAAATCAATACCACCGTTCTGATTTGCTGAAATATGTTCAATTGTTGTATTTGAAAGTACTTCTGAATCATTTTCTAGCAATAGTTTTTCAAGTTGGTCGAATACGGTTTTATAACCACCTTTTACAAAGCCCATGTGTTCTTTTTGAGCCGCTGAACTCCTTGCTTGAAATAACCTTTTAATATATGTCCAAATGAATACAGCAGATACTCGGTCATGGCTATCGCCAAGTTTAGCTTTAAGCAAGGGAGCCCAAAATTTTTCGTAAGTGCGCTTTCCGCCAAGCTTAATCAACCAATCTTTAACAGTAATCTTTTCTAGTTTTTTCCTATCATTAATTTTTGATCCATAAAAAATGGTGAAAGCTAATTTAGCTTTATCAAAAATATTCAAAGGGGGAAACAACAAAAAGTCTTTTGAACTGCTAAAAGAATAAAACTTTTTATTTACATAATAACCGGTTAACGACCTTCTCCATTCTAAACTGTCTTCAAGACCTATGTCTTTAATCAAGCCCACTAAATGCTCATCAGTCGGTAAAATTACGTGATAATATTTGTCCCAAATAAAAGTACCGTAGTCAAAATGGGTAGCCAAGCCACCCAATTGTGAGTCAGCCTCGAAAACCTTTACTGAAACATTGGTTTTTGAAATTTCATGTGCCAATACGAGGCCCATGAAACCCCCACCAACGATGCCTATTTTCATGCAGTTTCTACTTTAGCTGAAGTTACTCTTTTTTGCCAATCGTAAGTGATTTTAAGGCCTTCTCTCATTGATGTTTGAGCTTTTACCCCTAAAATTCGTTCTGCTTTTGTAGTGTCTGGCACTCTTCGCATTACATCTTGGTATTTTCTTCCGCTTGATATTTCGTTATATGGAATAAGCTTTATTTCAGATTTATTAGTTTCATCTGCAATTTCATTTAGCATCTCTGCCAATTCAAGAATTGTGATTTCTTCATTTGCCCCAATATTAAAGATTTCTCCATTGGCTTCTGGTTTCATTGCTGCAGCATAAATGCCAGCAACCGTATCTTGAACAAATGTGAATGTTCTTGTTTGTTTACCATCGCCGTGTATAGGAATTTCTTTATTGTTCAAAATACAATCAATAAATACTGATTGTGGTCCTCCCCACCAAGATAGGTGTTGGTTTGGTCCGTATGAACCGAAGAAACGTAGCATTACTACTGGAAAATCATAATCTTCCATATATGCAAGTGCTAAATGCTCGTCAAATAACTTTGATACTGCATAGGCCCAACGTGGTACTTTAGAATCTCCTAAAACGCAGTTTCCGTCTTCCTTAAATGGTATATCAGGACTCATGCCATAAACATCGGAGGTAGAAGCTAAAACAAATTTGGTTTTATTTTTTCGAGCAAATTCTAGCATGTTTTCACTACCCTTAGAATTCACTTGTAATGTGGCTACCGCATTACCATATCGTGGTATTTTAAATGCTGCCAAGTGTATAATTACATCAAAATCGTTATCTAGTTCTTCAATTACGCTTTCATCTAAAATGTCTTTTTCAATAAATTGAAAATTAGAATGATTAATGTTGTCACCTATATTTTCCATTCTACCCATAGAAAGGTTGTCAATACCAACAACGGTATGACCTTCGTTAAGAAGTTTGCTTAGTAGATTTGATCCTAGAAACCCAGCTACACCTGTAACTAATACTTTTTTCTGCTCTGTACTCATGTTTTGTTTTTAGAAAGGGGATGGTTAATGTGTTTTTCATTTACATTCACCTTGAAAACTACGTTGGATATTTTGGTAATGAATATCATTTATTTAAATGTAGTTCGTCGATTAGATTCGAAAGATACTGTTATTGAAGAATACAGTTTTAGAAAATCTTTGTATTGCAAAACTTATCGATAAGAAGCACTTTTTGACTAATAGATGCTTCTAGTTCTTCTAAATAAGTATAATCACATACCGGGTATATTTACCCAATTTTATTTTCGACAATGCCTTGATTTTTTACTTCTTACAGAAGGCGAAAACGCTCATTTAGATCTATAAAAATACCCAGATGTTTTTTGTGAAAATTTGTATACTAGGCGATATAAGTAATAAATATAAACCTTAAATGTCGACGAGAAGTTTATGGAAAGATTTAATTTTCTCGTCTTCGTTTGAAATTTTACTCATGCAGGTTTCTAAGAAAAGTAGAAACGTTTTCTTTTCTTCACCGGTAAACCCTTCTGTAAGGAATTTAATAACTCCTAAACGAGATGGTTGGGTGTTTTCAACCAAGGTAACCCCTTTTTTAGTAAGTTTTAGACGCTTTTTTCTACGATCATCTTTGTCTTCATATTGTTTTATGAGTCCTTTATCAAGTAAAACATTAATCAAATTGGTGATATTGGCTCTAGAAACATTTAACGAGTCTGCGAGTTCACTAGCCATTAAGTTTTTAAGGTGTTTCTCTCGTTTGAGAAATGGTAAATTTGGGTTATTGGCTAAATGCAAGAGTATAAGCCATTGTTGTGTGGTTAATCCTACCTTTTGATAGACTTCATCACCAATTTTTTTTAATTGATTAGAAAGTTCAAAAATGCTTAATACTATTGATTCTTCAATACTTTTTTCTATCATGTTACTGTCTCATTATGTGAGAGAACTAAAAATCGTTGCAATATAAGCAGCAATTTTTATTTCTGTAATTTTTTAATAACGTTTAGCTGCGTATTTATAAACAACTCTTTATTAGGGTTTTTAGATGCAAAGCTATTTGGGGGGTAATGTGAATAACTGGCGTATGAAGGTGCATATAGTTCAAAACGCTGTCGAGCATTATAATTCTGCATCGAAACTTTAGATCGATAGTCTCTCAATGCATTTATGTCGATGTAACTATTAGCAACCATGCTGCCTCCGGTTCCTGCTTCTGATAATACGTGACCTTCGTATCCAACAATTTTTGATAAGCCATCAGTTGCTGCGAATGGAAAGGATATACCTGAAATACCCGCAGAATTTGATGAAATTACGTAACTCATGTTTTCAATGGCACGGGCCCTTTTTGCAATATCTTTATGTGTTAATTGTGGGCTGCCTGCCTCTGATGAAGAATGTAAAAAAATTTCTGCGCCTCGCATCATGAAACATCTTGCTATTTCAGGGTACATTATTTCTTCCGAAGCTATACAGGCTAACTTTCCTAATGCAGTATCTACCACAGGAAAGAGAGCATCGTCTCCATAAAACTTAATATAATCATCAAGAACATCATGTGGGGTAGGGGCAAACATTGAGTTTAACCGGCGATACTTAAGAATCAACTCACCCTTGTCGTCAATAATGAAACTACTTTGAAAATATAAATCTGGGAAGTGGTCATCTAATTCATAAAAATTACCGGATAAAAATATGGATTGTTCTAAACAGAATTTTTTCATTTGACTGAATAAATCATCATCTGTTTTTAAACAAGCTTTTTCTTTCCATTGTTCTAGACTTTCTCCAAATGGGAAGCTGGTTAAAAAGTATTCTGGTAAAACAACTAGTTTTAAATCAGGACCGATAAATGCTTTAGAGCCTCTTATTTCACCCAAAACGGTTTTCAGAGATTTTTGCATTTGCTGATAAGCAGAGTTTCGATTATCACAAGAATTAATTGCGAAACATTCGGTCTGCAGGGCGAGGGCTTTGTATCGTGGAATCAAATTGAATAATATAGGTTTACTAACAAGATACAAAAATAGTTAATATTATTAACTATTTATTAGTAAGAAGTTCAAGCAATCGATGAAAGTCTTTCTTTACTGGATAAACGTAAGAAAGTTTACTCCGCTAATTTAAATTCAAGTGCTGTTTTTGGTGGGTTTTGAGGTGGTGTTGTTTTTGAAATTAGTTGCCAACTAACGCCCGCGGTATCTGAAAAAACAAAGGCGGCTTCGCCAAATTCATTTTCTTGAATTCTTGTAGGCTTCAATTGGTGTTCTGTAACTAAGGCGTGTACCATTTCTATTTTTGGGGTATAGAAGGAGTGTAACGTTATTCCCTTTTGCCCTATTTTTTGATGTGATGATTTGTTTGGTTTATTTCCCCTAGGGATAAAAAATTTCATTTTACCACAAATATTATTTGGTGATACAAAGCCTTGATACCAATGACTAAAACCTGGTTCCATTTGAAAAACTCTTTTGGGTCCTTTTAACCAATCACCATCTATGGCGGGTTCATCTTCGGCCTTCAAACCTAAAGCCGTTGATAAATATGACATTTGAGACATATCTTGGGCATCAATTATGAAATCATGGTGGGTGAACTCACTCGTTTTTAATTTGGTATCGTTATTTATTGTTCCATATCCCGGAATTTTATACCCATATCGTTGAAAAAAAATGTGGTTAAAGAACTCACCATATACTGCATTTTCTCGCACTAATACCGGACGGTTAAAAAAATCTTTCTCACCAGTATTTAGACCGAATAAATCGTCGGCTATTGGTGCTGTGGGTAACCATGGTTTTTTTCCCAAATCACGTGCAGTTTTATAAACATCGTATAATCGAAATATGTCATCAGTCATCATTACTGAAATACGTGAGCCTATTGTTTCAACAGGTGTATATCCAATACCATTACCCGTTGGTTTTTCCCATTCTAAAATTCTCAAAAGGCCATGACTATCTATATGTCCATTTTGAAGTCGGTATGATTTGAGCTTTGAATCAAGACCATATAATTCTTGAACTTTGCCTGCATTTAATTCTGCACTTTGCACTACTTTAAATCCGAAATCAGCAAAATATTTTAAAGCATAATCAGCATCTTGAACACCAATCATAACCTCATAAAGTCCACTTATACCGGTGTTGGGTATCTTCTTGTTTATTTTCGAAGCTGTATTCATAGTAGTATAGTTAGTATTAAAAGGTTAATATGACTACTAGTTGTTAAGGTTTGAGAATTAGCTTTCCGAAATTATCACCTGTAAAAAGCATTTTAAGAGTCGGTACATAATTGTCGAGTCCTTCAACAATATGTTCTTTGACATTGATTTTTCCATCGGCAATCCATACAGCCATTTCTTTAGCGGCTGCAGGCCATTCTTTTATAAAATCGAAAACAATAATGCCGGTCATATAACCTCTTGCACTCACAATTTTCATATAATTTTTTGGGCCATAAATATTGCCCATGTCGTTATACTGAGAGATTGCACCACATATAACTACTCGGGCACCTTGAGCCAGATTTAGTAAAGCCGTATCTAAGGTCTTTCCCCCTACATTATCATAAAATATATTCAGTCCGGTAGGGGCGTATTCTTTTAGTTTTTGATCTAAATCTTCAGTCTTATAATTGATCGCATAATCAAACCCACATTCATTAAGCAAAAATTGACATTTAGCATCGCTACCGGCTGAGCCAATAACGGTGCAACCTTTAATTTTTGCAATTTGTCCGACTGTAGATCCAACGACACCTGAAGCTGCTGAAATATATACTACATCACCTTTTTGAGGTTCACCACGTTTTAGCAAGCCAAAATAAGCCGTCATACCAGGCATTCCTAAAACGCCTAAGTGATAAGATAATTTGCCGGATGACATGTCTAAAACGCGAATACCATCTCCAGAAGATATACTATATAATTGAGCGCCTAGAAAGCCTTCTACATAGTCACCAATTTTAAACAATTCATTTTTAGATTGAATAACTTTACCCGCAGAAAAACTACGCATAACGGCCCCTATTTCTATTCCTTTGATATAGGTGGTGCCTTCATTCATCCAACCACGAATTGCTGGGTCTAACGAAATAGCTTCAATTTGTACTAAAAACTCACCATCTTTTAAAACCGGAATTTCTTCATCAATTAGCGCAAAGTTATTGTCCTGTATCATACCTGTAGGCCTACTTGCCAGGGCTACTTTTCTATTCGTCATGCGTGTTTTTTTTTGATTATCTTAAATTAAGTAATTAAATATAGTTAATATTATGAATAATTAACTACATTAACTATTATTTTTAAAATTGGAAGATTTGAGCAAAAGTAAAATAGTAACAATTGATGGACAAAAATTACATTTTTATGTTTTGGGCACTGGCCCTGATTTAATTTTGTTTCACCCTTCGCCCAGTAGTGCTATTTCTCTTTTACCTTTAGCAAAACAATTATCAGATACTTATACGGTATATGGTATCGATACCCCTGGTTATGGAGGCTCTGATTCGTTAGCCCAAGAACCTACTGTCTTAAAAGAGTATACTGATTTCTTACATGTTGCTTTTTTGAAGCTAGGACTGACGCAACCTGCGATTTATGGTTCAGCCACAGGGGCCCAATTGGCAATTAGATATGGCATAGATTATCCTGAGTATGTATCACAATTGTTTTTAGATAATTCTGCGCATTTTGATGATGATTTATGTAATCATATTTTAAAAAGTTATTTTCCTGATTTGACACCAAGTATAGACGGAAGTCATCTTCAAACTATATGGACAATGGTTAAGCAAATGTTTCAATATTTTCCTTGGTGTTTTACTTCAGAAGAGTATGCTTTAAATATACCTCAAATGCCTCTTTTGGTTTTACAAATGGTTGCTATGGACTATTTGAAAGCCGGTAAAGACTATGATGTAGCCTATCGTTTGGCCTTTAAACATGAACGTGGCTATTTTGTACAACAGTTACAGGTTCCTACTACTATATTTAGATGGAATAATAGTATAATTGTGCCCTATATTGACAAATTGCTTTCATTCGATTTTCCTGAGCATATAAAACCGCTTGCCATTAATGGAGGAGCTTCTGAAAGAACCATGCAAATGGTAACTTTTATAAAAAAATCAGTTGAGAAAACCACTAGAGGGCAAATTGCTAAAAATGCAATTGAAGATGCAATTTTTAATGAAATAATTTATAACAAACCCATGAATACTCCCCCTGAAATTTTAGAAGATGGGAGTCATTTGAATATCGCATGGGAACAATTGGTAGCGGTTAATAAAGATATAAGTGCGGCGCATATTCAAAAGTGCTTGGTAGATTGGTTTAATACAAATTCATAAAAAATATTAGCATGATAGCAGCTAAATACGAAGCAACAAATACATATGTAGTTATTGTAGGTTCAAATAGTGGTATTGGCCAAGTTCTCATAAAGCAGTTAATAGCATATGGAACCACAATTTTTGGTTTAGATATTCAAGAATCTTCAGCAACGCCAATTTCTGATCGTAATTATTATTTTCAAGCAGATTCTACGAATAGTAATGAAGTAGAAAATGTTTTAAAGCAAATTAAAAATTATACTACACAGATTAATGGTTTGGTAAATCTTGCTGGAACAATTTTACAATTCAAACCGATAGAAGAGTTAAGCATTGCTGATTGGAATGAAACCTATGATATTAGTTTTAAAAGTTGTTTCAATTCTTGTAGAATTTTTATGCCATTATTAAAGAAAAGTACGGGAGCAGCCATTGTAAATATGTCTTCTGGGTTGGCATTTATTGGTCAATTAAATTACGGTCCGTATGCCGCGGGAAAAGCTAGTGTAATTTCTTTCAGTAAAACATTGGCAGCCGAGACAGCGCCATCAATTAGGGTGAATACGGTTGCGCCAGGTGCAGTTGATACGGGTTTTATCTATAAAAAAGATGGGTCTACACGCTTTAATAAACAATTGTATACTAAAATGGTTCCTCTAGGCGCTATTGCTAAACCTGAAGAAATTAGTTCGGTCGTTTTATTTTTATTGAGTAATGGAGCATCTCATATGACTGGGCAATGTCTGCATGTAAATGGAGGCGCAAGTATGCATTAAACCAGTTGTTATTACTTCTTAGAACTTTCGTTGGTAACAATCATGTTTTTGAAAATGTAAATAACACCGATGGCTAAGATACTCATCACTACTCCATATACTCCTGGGGTTGCAGCCATTTCAGGGCTATTTAGTAAGCCCGGTGACATGGCTAAGGTCATTCCTAAAACATTATTTTGCATCCCACTTTCTATTGATATAGTTGCTGCCTGCCGGGTAGATAGTTTCATTATTTTTGAACTGATAAAGCCAACAGACAATGTAAAAAAATTTAGCAATAATACACCAACGAAAGCCGCTTTTAAAAAAGACCAGCTATCACCAATTTCTTCCAATTTCAAAATCATAAAAACTAAAGCGAGAATAATTACAGTTATAGAACCCCATTTAATAGAAGGTCTTGCCTTATCGGAAAAAGTAGGTAATTTATGGTTTACGAACATTCCTAAAAACACGGGTAGAGCTGTAAGTTTAAAAATGTTGAAGATGGTTTTTCCTAACGGAAGTTGAATACTTTTTGATGCTTCTCCTAAAATAGCATCCAAAGAAAAGTTTATAATTAGCGGAATAGTAAATATAGTTATAAGGCTACTAATAGCCGTAAGAGTTATTGATAAAGCAGTATCACCTTTTGATAAATAGGAAAACAGATTAGAAACAGCCCCACCTGGACTGCAAGCACATACCATGAGTCCCATGGCTATCATTGGTTGCATAGGAATTAAAAGAACTATTATATACGCAATAAGCGGAACAATAAGAATTTGATTCACCAGACCAATAGTAACTGCTTTGGGCGCAGTACCAACACGGGTGAAATCGCGCAAAGTTAAAGTCATACCCATTCCCAGCATTACTAAAAACAAAAGCGCTTGTAGTATGGTGGGAATATTGGTAGAAAGAAACTCTGTCATTAAAAAAAAATCTACTGTTGCGTTTTCCAAGTACTTAGAATTTCTGATGCTGATGCCGACCAGACTTCTTCGTGACTTCCTAGTTTGTCTAAAACTTTTTCAAGATACTGAATGCGGTGCGGTTGACCTAGCACCCACGGATGAATATTCAAACTTAATATTCGGCCACCTGAAGTTTTACTTTCATGTAATAAAAATTCAAAAGCATCATCAACTTGTTCAGCCCAACTTTCAGCAGAATGTAGATTATTGAGAATGATATAATAATCATCGAGTTCTGTTGTTAGTGGCATGGCAGAAAGATCTCCTTTACTGGTTTTAAAATTATAGGGCAGATCATCATTCGCCCAATCGCAGAAATAAGTGATGCCATTAGCTGCAAGTATATCTGGTGTGTTTTCAGATTCGTTTTTTGCGGGACTAACCCAACCCTTAATTTCTTGCTCTGTTAATTTTCGTAGGCCATCTAAAGCACGTTTTACGAGATCCTTTTCTTCTTCAATATTTTGTCCTCCATAGTGTAATTTATCCATGTCATAGCCATGGCATATAATTTCATTATTTCTCTCTTTTATAGTTGCCGTCAGGTAGGGTGTTCTTTCTGCTAACCGAGTATTCATCGCGAAAGTTGGTGTTATATTAAAGGTGTCAAAGGCTTTTAGCAAACGATAAATACCGACACGATTACCATAATCTCGTAGACTAAAATGTCTCAAGTCAGGGTATGGTTTGGTCATTCCACCTGGTACTTTAAAAGGAATTCCTTTTTGATTTAATGGAAAGAATTGCAAACCGACATTAACCCAAAGCGCTATCTTTTTACCCTTTGGCCAAGTGATCGCTTTTCTGTTTTGCAGCATGCTCCATTCATAACGATCATGATCCATTCCATATGACCTTTTTGAATACTGTAAATAGTCGTTACCTAATGTTGTCATACTTCTTTTTTTTTGTTTTAATATCTTCTTTAACCAAGTCGTAGTAATGGTCTAAAAAGTATTGTGCAATTTCTTTGCCGGTAGTCACCCATACGTCTGAATGCCCGGTAATATATTCTAAAGCCTCTTCATAGGCTTTAATACGATGGGCATTACTCACTTGATAATTATGCGTAGGTATGCACATAATGGTGCCACTTTCAGATCCTTCTGTATATAGTCGATCAAAATTGTCTTTTAGTTCTTTACCATACCGACGAGGTGTGGTTTTTTGAACCAAATAGGCAATGGTATCATTCATTTCTAAAGAATAAGGTATAGATGCAAATCGTTTGCCACTTCTCAAATTAATAGGCGTGGGCTGATCATCATGAAAAAGATCGCAGGAATAAAAACCTGCTTCATCACCGAATAATTCAGTACCAACTTCTGCAAAAAGATCAAGCGTGTTTTCTGAATGTGATAAAGCGGGAGCTAAATAACCGGCGCATTTTTGACCGGTATGTTTATAAATAGATTCAATGGAATCTTTAATCATTTCACGTTCTTGAGCTTCAGTCATACCATAGGTATATCTGGTATTATAAATACCATGACTAAAAAATTCCCATTGTCGCTCTTTGCATGATTCAATTATTTCAGGGTGATGGTCACATAATGCTGTTGATAAAGATATTGATCCGCGGATGCCATATTTTTCTAAGAGTTGCATTTGACGCATGTGTCCCACTCGATTACCCCAATCTCTACTCGTATAACCGGGTAAGGCAGGATTTGGCTGCGGCCATGGTTTACGAAATGGATTATCGGGCGGATTTAGTTCATAAAACTCAATGTTTGGCGCTACCCAAAATGCAACTTTTGCGCCATTTGGCCATTCAATTTTTGGTCGATTTTCATAGGGCCAATACTCATAATATCCTGGATCTTCTTTCATTGAAGCGTATTTCTATTTGATTAAAATTCTGTAGCAACCTAAGCTTCTAAAGTTTTGTTTGGTAACTATAAGAAAAGTTATATGGTTTTTATTTTAAACTATTCAGCCAATCAAAAACTTCTTTCACCTCTCTTATATCACAATACTTTAACGATAAGTCGGTTAAATTAGCATAATGGTAACTTTCATGCTTATCAGCCACACATTCTTCTGGTATAATTGTTCTATAACCTCTTGAAAGGGAATCTACGCCAGCCGCTCTAACACAGCCTGAAGTAGAACCTCCTGTTAAAACAATGGTGTCAATCTGGTGCCAAACCAAAAGCGATTGTAACGGAGTTTCAAAAAAAGGTGAAGGCATCTTTTTTTCATAAAAGACATCGGTTGCTTTATCAAGAATTAAACGATCGTCGAGTTCAGCACGTTCAGAACCAAATTTGATGTTTTGAAGGCTATCAGGCGTATCAGTTCGAGTGCCCCAAATGCCAGCGTCTACGGCGGTATCCATATAAGCAACATTGGTCCATACTACAGGCCAGCCAAGTGCTCTAAACTTTGAAGCTAATTCATTAACGTAATCAAGTTGTTTGGGGTCAGCTTCATACGCCGTTTTAAATAAATCAGTACGTGTATATGCTTTTTGAAGGTCAATATTTACTAGTGCTGCTTTTTTGCCGAAACCAAAACGTTTACGTGCAGGATTTGCTTTGACCTCTTGATATATTTCCTTTGCCGTTTTTGTAGTGGTTTGCATTTTTGTTCCTATCATATCATGCAGGGGTTTAAACTATTTTTTCTTTTTAATTTTTGAAGATTGCATGGAGATGATTTTCCATTGCTTTTCATGTTTTGTCCAAACGACAGTTAATCGGTATCTGCCTTTTTCAAGCGTCTTATATTTGCGCTCATTAATATAATTGGTAAGCACAACATCATTAGATATTGGAAGGAATTCTATTTCAGAACTCTCATATATTTCAAAGTTATTTTCAATATTTTTTAATGCGATTTCTTTGTTATACTTTTTTCCACTTTGTGATGTGAGTATCATTTTTGGATGATATAAAGCATCTGCCATTGCTGAATCACTGTTTAAATGAGCTATTTTCAGTTGCTCAATTTGATGCTCAATTTGGGTGATATTTTCCGAGGAAATATCTTGTGCGCTACACCAATAGGAAAGGAGTAATGCGAATAGAAATAGTACTTTGATATGGTAATTCATCTAACTATTCTGTTTTTATAATTCCTTCTGAGATCATTTTTGAAATGGTCGCTTCATCAATGTTGAGGTCATTTAATACCTCAGCAGTATGCTCGCCAATTTTTGGAGGATCTAATCTTTTATCAACTCTTGTGCCTTTATATTCCAATGGAAATTTAGGAAGTTTTGCAGTTTTTCCGTTGCCCATGTTAACCTCCATAAGACTATTACCTTTGTTAAGTTGCTCATCTTCAAAAAGGTCTTCTGGTCGGCTAATAGGAGCAAATGGAATATGGCCTTTCTCACATCGGGCTACAATTTCGGCCTTAGTGAATTTTTTAACTCGCTCATTCAAAGCAGGAATAAACCATTCACGCTCATCAATACGCAAATTATTAGTTTTTAATCGATCATCTTGTAACCAATCATTCCATTCAAAAACATCACATAAACGTTCCCAGTGTTTTTCACTAATAATTCCGATAAAAGCCTTGTCGTTATCTTTTGTGTCAAAAACTTTATAAATACTCCAAGCGCTTACTCGAGAAGGCATGGGCGGAATTTTATAGTCAATTTGTGACGAGTATGCCATATGTTGCCCCATTAGAAAGGCACAAGTTTCAAATAAGGCTGCTTTAACAAAGCCACCTTCTCCTGTTTTTTCTCGTTCGTATAAGGCTTGTAATATGCCAATATAGCCGAACATGCCACCAGTAATATCAATTACAGATGTGCCGGCCCGCAAAGGGTCACCTTCACGGCCGGTCATATAGGCGAGTCCGCCCATCATCTGTACGACCTCATCCATCGCATGGCGTTTCTCGTACGGACCGCTTAAAAAGCCCTTGAGAGAACAATAGATGAGTCGTTTGTTCAATGTTTTTAGTTTTTCATACCCCAATCCTAAGCGATCCATTGTGCCGGGTCCGAAATTTTCGACAACTATATCATACCCTTTTACTAAATCGTATATAATTTGAAGGCCTTCTTCTGATTTTAGGTTTACAGCTAAACTTTTTTTATTTCGATTGTAAAACCAAAAGTAACCAGTACCAAAACCTTGTAAGCGTCGTGTACTATCACCGTTTGTTGGTTCAACATGCACCACCTCTGCGCCCATGTCTGCAAGCATTAAGCCAGCACATGGGCCCATCACGGCATGTGTAAATTCTAGAACTTTTAAACCTTTTAATGGAGTACTACTCATTTAGTTTCTTTATTTAATGATTGATAAAAAGAGTTTGGTGTGTTTTCTAGTGGTGTGTTTAATGTAGAATTCCATCGGTTTAAAAACCCGAACATTGCAATTACACTAACAATTTCTACAATAGCTTCATTATCGAAATACCTTTTTAAAAGATTGAAATCTTCATCACTTGCTTGATTGGGTTGTACACTGGCATTAATTGCAAGTTCAAGAGCTGCTCTTTCGGCGTCAGAAAACAAGGGAGATGTTCTAAATTCCCAAATCTGTTCTAGCTTTTCTTTTTTCACCCCTTTTTCATTGGCTCCGAATGCTGTATGTGCACTGCAATATTGACATCCACTCGAAAGACTTGATAAATGACCTATCATTCGTTTCAAACCTGCGTCTACCTTGCCTTCTGCGTATATCGCTTTAGCCATATCAAAAAAAGAACTTAGAATATCTGGTTTGTGAGCCATGATTAGCCCGTCATTTGGCATAAAACCCATCCAAGATTCTGCTTGCTGAAATAGTGCCCCTAATGGGCTGTTCTTAGGGTTTTCTATAGGATCTATTCTGCTCATAATTTATAACGTGTATGTGCCGTTTTTTGTTAAATAATTTACAAGGCCGCCTTCTGCCAAAATATCAATCATGATATCAGGAAGTTTGGTTGCCGTATAGGTTATGTTTGCTGTTAGGTCTTTGACAATTCCTGTTTTTAAATCAATATCTAAAAGGGCGTTTTTCTGAATGCTGTGATCTGCAATTTCTAAAACAGGTAGACCTATATTTATTGCGTTTCTGAAAAATATTCTAGCAAAGTCTTTTGCTATAACAACAGAAACTCCAGATTGCTTGAGCGCCAAAGGGGCTTGTTCGCGTGACGAACCGCAACCGAAATTAATACCAGCTACTAGAATATCTCCTGGTTTTACTTCTTTGTTAAATTTAGGATCTAAATCTTCTAAAACATGATTCGCTAAAGTTGATAAATCAAGGGTTTTAGTATACTTACCTGGTATAATACGATCGGTGTCAATATGGTCACCATATACGTGTGCTTTTGCTCTTATATTGGTTTGTACGGCCATGTTATAAAAGATATTTTTTAGGATTCGTAATTTGACCTTCTAAGGCCGAGGCAGCAACGGTAGATGGTGCGCCAAGGTAGATATTAGAATTTGGGTTGCCCATTCGGCCTCTAAAATTTCTATTTGCAGCTGAAATTACAACTTCACCATCGGCGGGTACTCCTTGATGTGTTCCTACGCAGGGTCCACAACCTGAAGTTATTAAAGAGGCTCCAGCTTCAATTAAGGTGCTCATGGTGCCATTACTAATTGCATCAAGTAATACACTTTGAGATGCCGGTGCAATAACCATTCGAACATCCGGATGTATTTTTTTTCCTTTTAATATTTCCGCTGCAACATCTAAATCTTCTAAACGACCATTACAGCAAGTACCTATAAATGCATAATTTATTTTAGTGCCTTCATAGTTTGAAATATTATGAACGTTATCTGGCGATTCTGGTGCACTTACTTGTGGTTCTAAATCTGATACATCAAAATTGAAAGTTTTGACGTAGTTGGCGTCAGTATCAGGCGTAATAGACTCAAAATCATAATCTAAGGCTAAACCTTTCGGATGTACAATGCCTGTTTTTGCTCCCATTTCTGAAGACATATTTGCAATAGTCATTCGACTTGCCAAGCTTAAACTTTCAAAAGCTTCCCCGGTAAATTCAATGGCTTGGTAGGTAGCACCTGAAACGGTTACTTTACCTACTAAGAATAGAATTAAATCTTTAGCTGTTACGCCGTCTTGTAACTTACCAGAACAGTTTATTTGAATTGTTTGCGGTACTTTAAGCCAAATTTTACCGGTCATCATTGTTGCCGCCAAGTCGGTAGAACCTACACCGCATGCAAATGCATTTAGCGCTCCATAGGTGGGTGTATGTGAGTCGGCTCCAATAAAAATATCTCCAGGTTTTACATATTGGTTTTCTACCATTACTTGGTGGCATATACCTTCACCAATTTCAAAAAGCCGCATGCCTTGCTCTTTGGCAAAATCACGCATCATTTTGTGTAAATTAGCAATACGTTCATTAGGAGATGGTGCCGCATGGTCAATAATTAAGGCGCATTTTTCGGGATTAAAAACTTTTTTTCCTCCCATTTCACGAAATGCCTTAATCGTTAACGGACCCGTGGTGTCACTCGCCATACAGCCGTCTACCTTACTGATAACAAGTTCGCCAGCATATACTTCTTTGCCAACGTGATTTGATATAATTTTTTCTGAAATTGTCTGTCCCATTAAATCATCTTAATTTCTTTGTTATCTATTAGTTGATACACTTGACCAGGTAATTTATGACCTAAAGTGCCTTCGATTTCTTTGCTTATAGCTGCAATTTTTGAAATATTTAAGTTGGTTTCATAGCCCATTTGATGTGCAGCGTTAGCCGTATCTTCGGTTGCTATATTTCCTGTTGCGTTTTTAATAAAAGGGCATCCACCAAGTCCGCCAAAAGCGGTGTCAAAAATGCGTACTCCTGCTTCGGTTGCGGCATAAAAATTTGCATAACCTTTGTTTTCGGTATTATGTAAATGAAGAATTACTGGAATGTTTCCAGCTTTTTCAAGTATCTTTTCCATTAAGGAGCGCATTTGATTCGGATTTCCCATTCCAGTAGAGTCTGCCAATGCTAGTTCGTCAATGCCTGTATCTAAATGATGGTCTACCATATCAAGCACATGACTGGCTTCAATTTTTCCCTCATACCTACAACCAAAGGCACATTGAATACCTCCCCTAACTTTAATACCTGAAAGTTTTGAAGTGTTTACCATTTTTTTAAAATTGACTTTAGCTTCTCGAAGAGTCATTCTAGCGTTTTTTTGACTGTGAAGGTCACTGGCAGAAATAGAACATGCTAGATGATCTAGGCCTGCAGAGATAGCTCTTTCTACACCTTTGAGATTGAGTACCAATCCACTATATATTACGCCTTCTTTTTTATCAATTTTTTTACAAAGTAGTTCTGCATCAGCCATTTGAGGAACCAATTTAGGATGTACAAAAGAAGCAACTTGAATACGGGTCATGCCTGCATCAACTAACCTATCGATGTATTCTAGTTTTTTTGATGTGGTAATAACTTTCTGTAATGTTTGAAATCCGTCACGGAGTCCTTGCTCTTCAAGTATAATTTTGTTTACATTCATATGAGAAATTGGTCTTTTAAAATTAGTTAACTAAGTTAACTAATTTTATTGATTCTAAGGGTGTTTGTTTAAAATAATAGTTAACTTTATTAACTAATTTATAACGAGGTATATGAAGGTACGAAATCCAAGAACGGGCAAATACGATTATGAACTGTTAGAAGACAATGCTGTTGCTGTTAAGAAAAAGGCTGATCAAATAAGAAAATCACAAAAAGAATGGCAGCATCTTACTATTAAAGAACGGGTAGCAGTTTTACAATTGTGGTTAGCGAGTTTTACAAAATATCAGACTGAAATTTCTGAGCAACTTGCACTAGATACGGCAAGAAAGAGAATTTCACAAGTGGAAACTAATGGAATAATTGGCTTGATGCAAGCTTGGAGTTATAGAGCTCCACAGTTATACCAGCCTCCTGCTGAAAGACCTTCAGCTTCGGCTGCTACTGTTCAAATAGGACAACAATGGATACCCTATACTTTGGTCGGAGTTATTAGTCCGTGGAATTTTCCATTACTATTAGCATTAATAGATACCATACCAGCTTTATTAGCTGGCTGCGGGGTATTACTAAAGCCAAGCGAAGTGACACCTCGTTTTATGGATGGACTAGAGAAGAGTATTGCTGAGATACCCCAACTTGCGGGTGTGCTGCAATTAGTTCGTGGAGGTGCAGAAGCAGGTAAAGCGGTAGTTAATTCGTCAGATGCTATTTGTTTTACAGGTAGTGTGCCAACAGGTAAAAAGATCGGAGCAGCATGCGCCGAACGCTTTATTCCGGCATTTTTAGAATTAGGAGGTAAAGACCCTGCTATTGTGCTTGCAGATGCAGACTTAGAAGTAGCTACAGATGCAATCTTAAGAAGTTGTGTTGGGGCTACGGGCCAGGCATGCCAATCATTAGAGCGTATTTATGTTGACGAAAAAATTTATGACGAATTTGTTGATCAAATAACCATTAAAGCAAAAGCGGTTACCTTAACAATTAACCCAGAAAAGGGCCAAATGGGGCCGTTAATTTTTGAAAAACAAGCTGAAAAAATTCAGGATCATATTGATGAAGCAGTCGCCAAAGGGGCAAGAGTTTTAGCAGGTGGTAAAGTTGAAAACATTAAAGGCGGCCTTTGGTGTGCACCTACAGTTTTGGTTGATGTTGACCATAGTATGGCTGTAATGGTTGAAGAGACTTTTGGCCCAATTATACCAATAATGTCTTTTCAAACCGAGCATCAAGCTCTTGAATGGGCAAATGATAGTATTTTTGGTTTATCAGCATCTGTTTTTTCAAAAAATAAGGAAAAAGCTATTGATATTGCGACAAAAATTGAAGCCGGAGCGATAAGTATTAATGACGGTAGTTTAACAAATAAAGTGTTTGATGCTGAAAAGAATTCATTCAAAGAATCTGGAATTAATGGTTCTCGCATGGGTGATGCTGGTTTTCTTCGTTTCTTTAGAAAGAAAGCTTTACTGATTCAAACAGCGCATCCTGATACCATGGCTGCTTTTGAAGAGTATCAATCTTAGCTTTTCAAATTAAAAGCGGGTAACGCCTGTTGAAGAAAGTATTTTCTTAAAATTAGCAATGAAAAAGCGGATAGAACTTTAAAAGTCTATCCGCTTTTATAAATAAAACTAACTCAAACTATTACACTTCTTTTAGAACGAGTATCCTACGGTAAATAATACTCTTTTTGGGTTTTGAAAAACCGCTGAAGAAATTCTACCAATTCCATCAGGGTTCGCCTGCAATTCTCTTAAACTAGCATCTCCGTCTTGCCCACCAACAACAAGTTGTCTTGCATTAGCACCATCGAAAAGGTTTTTAATACGCATACTAATTTTTAATTCATCTTTACCTAATGGAAAGGTGTAGTATGCCCCAAGATTATATTCTGACATAGTAGGTAGTTTAACAAGGTTTAAAACATCTGCATAGGCTCCAGAATAGGTGATGCCTCCAAAATCTGCTCCCCATCTGTCCGTATTGTATCCAATATTTACATTGTAAATAGTAGAAGGACGATTTGTAGCTTTCAAACCACCAATATCAAATGCTTGTAAACCATTTGGTGTAGTTAAAAGATTCAAACCGAAAATATTATCAGGATCAGTAGTAGAGCTTAACGGAACTAAGAATGTTTTATATTCAGAATTTGATAATGTTACAGCTCCCCGTGCTAAGAATCCTTTAAGTGCTTTAGGGGTGTATACTGCTGATATTTCACCACCAAAAACTTTATTTGCACCTGCAGGTTGTTCTACCCATTCACCAAGATCACCATCAAAAATTGTTGCTGTTCTGTTGTCAATGGTAGTGTTGAACATCGTAAGATCAACAGTTAAATCACCTAAACCAGCTCTATACCCAATTTCTAGGTTATTTACAACTTCATTTTCCTCAGGCAACACTGTTGTAAGGTTTATTGAACCTGGTAAAGAAAACGCTCTTACGTAATTAGCGTAAATAGCTGAAGATTCACCTAATAAATAATTCGCACCTATAGAATATGATAAATCATTGAATTTTAACTCATTTTCTTCAAACGTAACAGGGTTGTAATCTACACCTGTTAGTCTTATTTCTTTAGGGTCATTGTTAAATCTGGTTTTTAGCCAATCGTACCGAAAAGAAACGTTAACACTTAATTTCTCGTTGAATACCATTTCATCACCAATAAATATAGCTGTACTAGCCTCGTCTCTGTTAGAAGAGGTGTTCGATACATATGAAGTAGGAGGTAATGTTGGGTCGCTGAATGAACCATTTGAAAATCCAAAAGAACTTGCTACGACTGGATTTCTAAATGCAACATTCGAACCATAAATGAAATTTAGACCTAATCGATCTCTTTCAGCAGTACTATAATATACCCCACCACTAATATTGTGTTCAGTAGTCGCTCCCTTAATTTGTTTTGAAATTCTATGCTCTGTAATCCAGTCTCTATTTTGGTTATCAGCTGCACCATTGAACCTGCTTACAGTAGAATTGACATCATAAAAAGTGGAGAAATTGAATTCGTTAATGTCTAAGTATTTAAAGTCATTATAACGAACTCTTTCATTCCAGAACCACCCGTTGCCTAAATCAATATTAAAGTCAACACCTACTGAGGTACCTATTGTTTTTTCTTTATTTCTTCCTGGGTTATCTCTAAGAGGTACGCCATTTGCATCAGTTGCTGCTGAAGTATCAAAAAATGCGTTTCTTACCCCTATTTCACCAAAGACGGTAGTGAGGTTTCCTGCATCATTAAAAAAGGTATTAGCAGGGTGCCAACCGTCTAAAATTTTGCCGTTCTGTAAGTCCCAAGGTCCATCAGTTATGTTTTGAAATTGGTTGTTAAAGGTACTTCCGTATACTCTTATTGAAGAAGTTTCAGTAATTAACCAATCAAAGTTGGCTCTAATTTGAGCACCTCTATCTTTAGCAAACTGCTCTTTAACGCCAGAATCTTCTAAAACGTAACCACCAACATTATAGCGAATTTTATCAGAAAGAGGTCCGTTGAAATTAAAGTCTGCACGAAAATCTACTTCATCTTCAAATTGATGCCCTTGCCTAGCATTATTGCTATACTTTGTGAGTGAAAAAGAACCTTTGTGCTCTGTGCCACCAGTTTTAGATATAATGTTAATGGCACCAGCTGCTGCAGCTCTACCAAACAAGGTTGCAGCTGCACCACGTACTACTTCAATATTTTGAATACTTGGGTCAATACCAAAGAACTCTTGCGTTCCGCCAGTTAATGCCTGTGTTCCTGAAATTGGTAAACCGTCTATTAATGTAGTTGTATAACTTGAACCACCAGGAAACCCACGAATATTAAATCCACCTTTTCTACCTTGAGTTTCATCAATGGTAACACCAGGTGTGTTTTGAATTGCTTCTGAAAAAGATTCGGCTTTTATGGTTAATAATTCTTCAGCGCCTATCGAATTAATGGCAGTAGTAGCTTGAAGTTTTCTTACGGGCTTTCTAGTAGAAGATACTACGACCTCGTTTAAAAGGCTTACATCTTCGTTTAATTGAACATTAACTGTAGAACCAGCTACTTCAACTTTCTTGCGACCAAAGCCAATATAGGAGAAAACAAGTATATCTCCGTTTGATGCTTGAATGCTATAAGCACCATTATCGTCTGTTACCACACCATTTGAAGTTCCTTGTACTTGCACGGTGGCGCCCAAGATTGGGTCATTGTTGTCGTCTGTTACGGTTCCTGTTACTGTGCCACCCTGCGCAAAAATTAATGCAGAGCATAGCAGAAAACTGAATAAACAGACCAAATTCGTAAATTTCTTAGTTCTCATAAGGTTTGAATTACTGGTTTAGAATTATTTCACTTTGCCCAATTTTAAAGACTTTAGGCGTCAAAATGTCTTGAAAAATGTTATTAAAATGCTGTAATTATGGAACCAATATAATAATTAATTAGGTTAATCATTAATTAAATTAACTAATTTTTTAAGAAAATTTTACAATTACAAATTTTGCAACCTATAAATTGAGTATTTAATAATATTTTCTATTTATGTAAAAGAGTCTTCAAAGACTTACTGGTAAATGATGCGAATATTTCAATTTTTAAAAAAGGTTATGATTCTTCTTAACCCTCTGGTTTTGTTTGTTTTAAAATATGTTTATATGGATTGATTTGTTTCATTAAGGTTACGGTTTTTGATAAAACTTTATAATTGGTATGTTTTGTCAAAAAATAGAAGCTTTAAGGTAATAAATTAATTAATTTAATTAATGATTAACATATTAAATTAATTTTATATAGTTTTAATTGAAATTAAGCATTAATAATTATGAAATTAAAATTCATTGTATTTATAAGTATTTTGGTATGTGGCTGTCAAAATCGATTAGAGACAGAAAAAAAAGTTGAAAATAGTGTAAAGCAACATCTATGGTCATCAACAGCTTCTTATAAAAATGCGCCAGAAGCTTTAAAGGTTTGGGTAGATGCTCGTGCTGGAACGGGTAAAGCTGTGCATTGGGTTGCTGATGGAGGTGTTTATGAATACCCGACAGGTAAAAAACTTTTCGGAATGATAGGTTTCGATAGTTCTACTATTATTTGGCCAGATGAACCAGATGGTAAAATAGTACACCTTACAAGGAAAACTTTCGCTTATACTGACGCGGAAACTGGTGAGGTGTTAACAGAATACAATGGCGAACCTGTTGCCCCTATAGCCTACCCATATCAAATGATTACTTATCGTTTAGAAAATGATAGAATTTATGGTGATGTGGAACAGGGTGTTGGAGATCGTGTGCAATTGATTGAATCTAAAGATGGAATTCCGTATCGACAAATGGGTAGTGGATATATTTTTAATGCGGCGGTATTTTTAGATTTTCCATTGCCTAATGGAAAGCAATATCAGGCGTGGGAGAATTATGATTTCTTCATACAACCAGAGGGTAGTGTCGATGAACCACATCAAATGGCATGGCAACGCTATGGTGCTTTACCCCCTTGGGCAGGTATGCCTGATACCAAAGCGATTATTCAGTTGCATTCATGGCGAGTTGAAAGTCATGAAGAATTTCCTCCAAAATTGTTAGCTTGGGCAAAAGCGAATAAGCCAAACTGGTTGAACCCTCCAAAAGATGTTAATGAAGTTAGAGCCTTGCAAAAAGGTGAAGCTGGAGCAGGGTGGGGCCGATAATAGGCTGCACGCAGCTTTATAGTAAATTTGATTTTGTAAATAGTTAGTTACATCCCTTATTGAAATTGCTACTTAGGTAGGTGATATACTTTTTTAGAATGTCAATTCGATCTTCTTCAGAGATATGGGAAACCGCATATGCAATGAACGGTTGTAGTACATCAAAACCGACTAGCTCTAAAATGCCTTCATTGATGTTTTGAAGAATATTTTCTAGTGATCTACCGTGAGCACCTTCTTTGGTGTAAAACGTTTCAGGGCTACCCGTAGTAACACATAAAAAGGCCTTTTTACCTTTAAACCTACCATTAGCGTAAAATCCGTGTGTATCACCGTAGGCAAAACCGTAAGCTAAAATTCGGTCAACCCAGCCTTTAAGAATGGCAGGCATGCCAAACCACCATAACGGAAAGTTGAAAATTAATACATCTGCATGTTCTAATACATTCATCTCATCTTTTACACTATTTGTAAATCCGTTTGATTTAACAGCGTTTAATTGTTCTATGGCATATTTGTAGTGCTTAGAATCTGTTGTTTGATTAAAGTCATGTTTAGACGCTACAGGATTAAAATTCTTTTGATATAAATCAGAAATATTAACTTCATGACCACTATTTGTAAAGTGTTTTGCAGCGATATTTGCTAAAGCGCTAGAAAACGAGTTTATATTCTCATGTGCATGTACAATTAGTATATTCATCTATTTATACCTTTTGGGTTGGGTTATTGATTTACAAATTCTTCAATAATTGTAGCACATTCTTCGGGCATATCAAAAAATAAAAAGGCCCCCCCTTTAGAAATAACTTTTCGTTTAGCGTTAGGTAACAATTGTAAAAGATTCTCTTGATTACTTACGAATTCATCTAACAAGCCTTGTAATAATAGTACGGGCATTTTCAAGCTTTCAAGAGCTGGTTGTCTATTCCATTTCAATACAGCATGATGCGCATCGTAAGGTCGTATACGTGTCATTACACTGTTTAAAAATGGTCGCAGTATATCATTTACTTCAGCGTCAGGCATATAGGCTACATAACGTTGCCAGGCTAATAGTAACGAATTACCTTCTTTAGTTAGTGCTACTTTTTTCTTGCTTGATAAGTTGGCTTTAAAAGCCGCTTTTTCTTCTTCAGTTTTTATACCGCTAGTTCCTGATAGTATAACTTTTTGACATCTTTTAGGAAATCGATAAGCAAAATTCATAGCCATTAAGGCACCGCCATGATGACCTACTATACTACATTTTTCAATAGACAGAAAGTCTATTAACGAAATGGCAGCCATAGTAAATTCTTCGACACCGGGCTCTGATTCAGGATCTTCAGACATGCCGTGACCGGGTAAATCAAATAGAACTACTTTAAATTTTTCCGATAAATAAGGAACTAATGAAGCATATTCTTCCATAGAAGATGAAGACTGATGTATAAATAATATTGCTGGTCCATTTCCTGCAGTCGCATAGTGAATTTGACCAGCCTTATAATTAAAATATCCCTTTACTAATTGATTTCTAGCGGTAGACTGATACAGTATAGGTTCGTTTTGTTTCATTGAATGTGAATTGAAAATTAGTGTTGATCATGGTAAATTACAAAAAACTATTTAGTTAATTACATTAATGATTAATATAATTAACTAATTTTTACTACATTTATGACTTAATTTTTTAGATATAGATCTCTATGAAAGATATAGCTTCGACAACTTCCTTAGATTGGGAGCATGAAATTAAAGAATGGATGGCCTCTCTTGAAGAGGTAATAACTGATTTAGGTGATGAACAGGCTGCTGATTTAATTCGAGAATTACGCGAGTTAGCAATTCGTAAGGGAGTGAAGTTAGCAGGTGAAGCGTTAAACTCACCCTATATTAATACCATTAATGCAAAACATCAACCACCTTACCCAGGTGATACTGTGATGGAAACTAAAATTGAAAACATTAACCGTTGGAATGCGATGGCAATGGTTTTGCAGGGCTATGACAGTGGAGAAGGTGTTGGAGGTCATATTGCTACATATGGTTCCGCCGCAAGTATGTATGAAGTAGGGTTTAATCATTTTTTTAGAAAAAAATCTGCTGACTATGGGGGCGACCTAGTTTCTTTGCAGCCACATGCTGCACCAGGTGTTTATGCAAGAGCTTTGTTAGAAGGTAGATTAACCCAAGAAAACCTGAAAAATTTTAGACGCGAATTACAACCTGAAGGTGGTTTGCCCTCTTACCCACATCCTAGAAGGTTACCAGAGTTTTGGGAAATTCCTTCGGCCTCTATGGGGCTTATTGGAGTAAGCGCAATTTACCAAGCCCGATTTAAAAAATATCTTGAAAACAGAGGACTCAAAGAAAAGAATGGAGGCAAAATTTGGGCATTTGTTGGTGATGGAGAAATGGATGAGCCTGAAACGCTAGGAACATTAAACATCGCCGTACGAGAACAATTAGATAATTTGGTGTTGGTTGTCAACTGTAACCTACAACGATTAGATGGCCCTGTTCGTGGTAATGGCAAAGTAATACAAGAACTCGAACGTAGTTTCTTAGGTGCAGGTTGGAATGTAACCAAAGTAATATGGGGTAGTGAATGGGATGCGCTTTTAGAACGTGACCAAAAAGGAATTTTGGTAGACCGAATGAATAAAGCCCTAGATGGTGATTATCAAATGTATTCTGTGCTTCCGGGTGACGAAGTACGTAAGCACTGGGTAAAAGATAATCCTGAATTAGAAAAATTGATGCATTCGCTTTCTGATGAAGAAATTCGTACTATCAAGCGCGGTGGTCATGACTATAAGAAAATTTATGCGGCATTTGATAAAGCAGCCAAACCAAATGGTAAGCCTAGTGTAATATTAATGAAAACCCTAAAAGGGTATGGTATGGGCGATTCTGGTGAAGGCAAAAACACTACCCATCAAAAGAAAAGCATGAGTGCTGATGAAAGAATTGCTGCGGCCAAGCGATTTGGAATTCCGATGAGTGAAGAAGATGCGGCTAAAGCAAAATTTTATGTACCCTCTGAAGATAGCCCTGAAATTAAATATTTGAAAAAACAACGATTTGAGTTGGGGGGCTATTTGCCAGAACGTAAAGATGAGAGCCCGGTTATCAAAACACCGGGAGAAGAACTTTGGGGTGAATTCTATACGGGTACAGGAGAACGGTCGGTATCAACAACCATGGTTTTAGTACGTATTGTAACTAAACTTTTACGACAAGAGGGTGTAAAAGAGTATGTAGTACCGATTATTCCTGATGAAGCCCGAACATTTGGCTTAGATGGATTATTTCGTTACGCCGGAATTTATCAGCCTAAAGGTCAACTGTATAAGCCCGTTGACGCAGATAGTATATCTTATTATAGAGAAAGTGTAGATGGCCAAATTCTTCAAGAAGGAATTTGTGAGGCTGGTGCTATAGCATCTTTTATGGCGGCAGGTTCTGCATATTCTATGCATGGTTTACCAATGATTCCCTTTTATGTATTCTATTCCATATTTGGTTTTCAACGTGTTGGTGATATGATTTGGGCTTGTGGCGATATGATGTGTAAAGGATTCTTAATTGGAGGTACGTCAGGAAGAACCACATTGAATGGTGAAGGAGTTCAACATCAAGATGGGCATTCGCATATTCTATCAAGTATTGTTCCGAATATGAAAAGTTATGATCCATCGTTTGCCTTTGAATTGGCATTGATTGTTAAAGATGGTATTCATAGAATGTATGAATTACAAGAAAAAATCTTCTACTATATTACAGTAACAAACGAGAATTACCCCATGCCAATGATGCCTGAAGGTGTTGAAGAAGGGGTAATTAAGGGTATGTATCGTTATGAAAAATCAACCAAAAAAATCAACAAAGGTAGAAAGGCGCATTTAATGGGTAGTGGCTCCATAATGCTACAAGTGATTGAGGCTAAAAAATTACTTGAAGAAATGGGAATTTCTACAGATATCTGGAGTGTCACAAGCTATACAGAACTACAACGAGATGCGCAGGAGGTAGAACGTCAAATGTTATTGTCTACTGCTGATAAAAGGCCAAAATCATATGTGCAGCAATTGACCGAGAATGAAACAGGAGTCTTTGTTTCTGTCTCTGATTATGTCAAACAGTGGGCGCATGGTATTTCAAAATGGATGCCAAAAGCATATCATGTTTTAGGTACAGATGGTTACGGTTTAAGTGAGGCAAGAAACGAATTGAGAGATCACTTTGAAATTAGTCCGAAGTTTATCGCTTTAGCTGCACTACAGTTATTGCGTGATGAAGAAGTAGTTTCTGCTAAAGAGGTAAAAGACTTTATCAAAAAACATCAGATAGATAGTAATAAAATTAATCCTGCAAGTTAAATCCTTATAAAATGACCGAATTAAAACTGCCCGAACTGGGTGAAGGTATTGAAAGTGGTACGGTAATTAATATTATGGTACAGGTTGGTGATACGGTTAAAGCAGAACAATCATTATTAGAAGTTGAAACCGATAAAGTAGTTGTTGAAGTCCCTTCTGATGCCGAAGGCGTCGTGACTGAAATTTTAGTAAATACCGGTGATCAAGTTACTCAAGGTACTCCTATAATTCGCTTAAACACTGGGCAAGCTGTTCAAATAGAAACTTCAGAAAGTAAAATTGAAGCTGTTGAAATTAACTTAGAAACTTCAGTTCAAAATAAAGAACTTGACTTAGATGTTGAAAAAGCAGTTTTAAGTATACCCAAAACTTCTGAAATTAAGTTACCCTCCTTAGGTGAAGGCATAGAAAAAGGTACGATAATCGCTATTCATGTAAACGAAGGTGAATCTATAGCTGCTGAACAAACTTTAATGGAAGTTGAAACTGATAAGGTGGTCGTGGAAGTTCCTGCTGATTTTGGGGGCGAAATTCTCAGTATTTTGGTTAAAATTGGAGACGAAGTAGGTGAAGGAACACCCATTATTAAAATTTCTAGTAATTCAATTTCAGATGAATCTCAAACTATCGTCGAAGAAAATATTGGCATGAAGATTCAGGCAGGTAAAACTATAAATGCAGAAAATCTAAATGTAAAAGAATCGCCCGATAGAATTTTTATTGGAGCCCGAAAAGGCCAGTTTAGAGCCTCACCGTTGGCAAAAAAAATTGCCCGTGAAATAGGGATTGATATTTCAATGATGCCCTTACGGGAAGGTACCAATCGTATCTCCGTGAAGGATGTAAAAAATTATGCAAAATCTATAAACCAAAGTAGAACAACCGAGAGTGCGACCATGGCTATGGCTAGTTTACCTGATTTAAGTAAGTGGGGTAGTATTAGAAGTGAAGCTATGACAGGCATTATGCAGGCAACAAGTAAAAATATGTCGACTTCATGGAGCAATATTCCCCATGCTTGGTTACAAGAGAAAGTTGATATCACTTATTTAGAACAAATGCGACAAGCTCATAAAGGGGCTTTCAAGGCAAAAGGGAGTGCATTGACAATTACCGGAATTTTAGTGAAAGTTGTTGCTAAGGCACTTGAAGATTTTCCGATTTTTAATGCCAGTATTGATTCGCAAAATGCCGCCATAGTATATAAAGATTACATCAATGTTGGCGTCGCAGTAGATAGTGACAGAGGACTAATGGTTCCTGTATTGAGGCATGCGAACGAGAAAAGTATCACCGATATTTCTTATGAACTTGGCTCTTTAGCGGATAAAGTAAAGAATAAAAAAATCTCCGCAGAAGAATTAGGGGGGGCTACTTTTACAATTTCTAACTTGGGGGGGATAGGAACAAGCGCGATCTTTCCATTGGTAAGCTTTCCTCAAGTTGCTATTCTTGGAGTTGCGGGAAGTCAAAAAGAAGCCGTTTTTATTGATGGACAATTTCAACCTCGCTTAATCATGCCATTAACCATAGGTTTTGATCATCGCGTTATCAATGGTGCAGATGCTGCAAGATTCTTAAAACGTATACAGCATTTACTAGAAGATTGGTTTATGTGGACCTTGTAAAACTCAAATAAACCATGCTATGAGTATTTATCTTGTATTAAAGTTATTGCATGTGATGTTATTTGCATTTTGGCTGGGTACCGATATGGGTACCTATTATTCTAGCAAATTTGTTGTTGACCCTGCGCTTACTCCAGCACAGCGAACAACAGCTTTAAATATATTACTTGGTTGTGATTTGGGGCCTAGAATTTCGATGCCTTTAGTAGTGCCAACGGGTTTGCACATGGCAAGTTTAATGGCAATTGCCAAGGTTAGCACTGTAACTTTAGTCATTGTTTGGGTCGTAAGCCTATTGTGGTTGGCTTTAGTTTTAAGTGCACATTTTAACAAAAAAGAAAGCACTAAAAAGAAATTAAAATCGATTGACTTCTGGATTCGACCGGTGCTAGTAATTGGTATTGCGACCATCGCAATTTATAACCTGATGCAGCCTACACATTTAATGGCTCCTTTTTTAAATTATAAACTTTTGGTGCTTTGTGGATTGATTTTATGTGGATTGGGAATACGTCAACAACTCTCTAAATTCACTCCGGCATTTATTGATTTGGTCTCTGGTAATGAGAAGCCTGAAACAAATACGATTCTGAAAAAAAGAATGGATAATTGTTTGCCCTATGTATACGGAATTTGGGCAGGTACTATAGCTTGTGCAGCACTTGGTATTCATTTAATTGGATAAGTTGAATATGAAACATCGAACCATTCGCGGATATATTAAATACACGAGTAAAAAACCAGAACGTTTTGATCATGAGCGTGGGCGTGAATTTTTTACCCTAACAACACAAAACGATAATACGCTTGTTATGCATGCGCATTGTGAAATTGATGATGCCCCTAATGTTATTCGCGATGTTGTGATAGCAATGAATTCAGATATGTCTCCTATTGACGGAAGTGTAAGGCTATCTGTTAGTAATGAATTTGAAGGTTCGGGTTGGTTTCGATTTGAAAAAGGTTTTGCTGAGCTAGAGGTTGTTAATAAAGACAAGGGTCGTACCACAGAGAAAGTTGAAACTAAAACACCAGTAAAATGGTTGCAAGCACACCCAATAGTAGGTGATGGCTTACTTATGAAATGTTACGATTTAAGTAAAGGATTAGGCAAACAGATGTTGAAAGATTTCATGTTGACATCTCCTGATCATCGGGGTGCAACGGGTCCTATGTTATTTGAAATGGCTCAAATGAGTATTGAATATTTAGGTAGAGAAGTGATTACGGTAGGAGCAGGTACCTTTGAATCAAGACATTTTGCGGTTGGCGATACTGCAGGGAGCCTTCTAGAAGAACATCCGCCTTACCATATTTGGGTAACAGCAGATGAGGATTATCTTTTCTTAAAGGCAAGTGCTGCAGGGTATATGCAAACACACTATGAACTTGAACAGCTTGAATACTTTGAATAACATATTTTAAATTTTTACCACCACTTTTCCACAGCTTTTTCCAGCGAGCAAATATTCAGAAGCATTAACGATACTTTCAATGCCCTGAAATGGGGTTGGGTCAACTTTTATTTGAAGTTTTTTCTGTTGGTATAAATCAAATAAATAAGCACGTGCTTCTGGGTGTTGATCTTTGTACAAATGATTCATAAAACAACGAACAGAAGCTCCTTTCCAATAAATACTTTCATATACTCTAGGGCCATGTACTTGCTCAAATTCTGGAGCAGTTAATTCTGTTGCTAAACCACTAACAACTAAACGACCTAAAGGAGCTAAGTTTTGTAAAAAAGCATCGAACATATAACTACCTACAGAATCAAATCCAACATCAATTTTATTGGCATATTCAAATTGAAGTATTTCCGAAATATTTTCTTTTTTGTAGTTAATAATTCTATCACAAGCATTAAGGTTTTTAAGTAATTCTACTTTTTTATCATTACCACAAATAGCAACCACATGGCAGTTTTTTTGTTTAGCAAGTTGCACTACAATATGTCCTAAACCACCAGAAGCAGCAGAAACAACAATGGTTTCTCCTTCTTTTAATTCTGCAGTGTTTTTTAAAGCTAAATAAGCAGAAACCCCAGTAGGATTCATAGTTAAATATTCTGGTGTTGCCTCTGGAATTTTAATAGCATTGTTTTCTAATACAACTTGATATTCTTGGTAAGCAGTACCAACTTTTACCGTGGAAATTGCATCTCCAATTTTTATATTTTTTACCGCAGTTCCAATATCAGAAACTATTCCAACAGATTCTACTCCAAATACATATGGAAATTGAACATTTATGTATGGTACTTTTCCTTTATAGAGTTCTCTATCATAAATAGCATTAATACCAATAAAGGTGTTTTTAATTAGAACCTCAGAACCCTTTAATTTAGGAATGGGAGATTCTATGATGTTACTAGCTTTATGAATGCTTTCTGAAAATTGTTGTATTACAAGTTGTTTGTTTAAAATCATATATTAATTATTTTAGAATAAACAAACTGTCTGGCAAGTTTTCATTTACCTCAAAATTTTTCCAAATAACTTCATTAGCTATCTTTTTGTCATAAAAGAGCTCTACTCTTCCTGCTTGCAACCAAGAATATTCGTCTTTACTAAAGAATTCAGAGTATTCTCTATGATGCCATCCGCGAGGAGTGTTAAAAGCTACTTTTACAATCTTGAAATCTTCTTTATCAATACCAAAGAAAGTTTCTCCCTTGTTTGGGTCGGTAACTTGTATAGTATATGCTGGCTTTGTTTTTACAGTGTCATCTGGCATAATTTTTAAGGAATAGCCTTTGTCTAGGGCATGGCGTATTGCACCGTATCCAAAGTTAGATGCCCATCTATTATCTGCTGCCGATTTTTCTTGCTTGCCATTAAGATCATACGTGTTTTCACCATCATAGCTAACCATAAAAACTGGAGTACTATCTTTAAAGGATTCTATGCGTACTTTTCCGTTTGCTTTATGCGCAGCATCTTTTGTTTCTGCAAATTTACGCCACATATTATGGGTTTCATGAGTTACAGGCTTTCCTTCATAATAGAAAATTCCATACCCTTTTAGAGTTAAACTTTTAGGTTTTTGCCAAAAAATACCACCTGCTTTTTTATGTGCTTTTTGCATAATTTGCGTTGCTGTTAGCGGTTCTATAGTTTTGTTTTCTTTACAGCTATATAGAAATACTATTGCCAAAGAAATTAGAAAGAGTAATTTTTTCATGGATTATAGTTTTATTTACAAGTTTGTTCTTTTAGGTTAATTGTTGGTCCTTTATCATGTACCCCAAAAACAGCGTTTCCATCATTATCTGTGGCAGTATCTTCTAATAGTAAAGCGTCTTTTCTTAAGATTAAGGTTTCATTTAGGTATACTTGTTTTCCAAACCTATCTGAGTAATAATTACATTCGTTTTTCTTTAAATACCCTTTAAAAAAAGAGCCTTCTTTTTTCCAAAAAACATCACATCCTGGTTTAAGGAAAAAATCATCTTCAGTTAAATCTTCAAACACTTCAGGATTTAAATGACCATTTATTAGTTTCTTAGGTTCTTTTGGAGTGTATATTCTTTGTCTAATAGCTTGTTCTTTTTCAACAATCTCAAAAGCATATATTCTTTGACGATACAAATCATTTAAATCATAATGCTGTGATTGCTGTGCGTAAAGTTTTCGGCCTGGAATAAAATCTAATTGTACTTCATGAAATATATGATGTGTTTGTCGGTGTCTTTTATTTGCTTCTATTTTATCTGTAGCTTCTTTATATACCTGTATGTGGTTATCATACTCACCCGGAAACCAAGCTAGTAACGTATCTAGGTCTTGTTCAATTTTAGTGGAGATACCAAGGGAGTTATGTTCTGGTAGTTGTTTAGTACTGCTAAGAAAAATAAAACATAGAAGTGGACTAAGGCTTAAAATGATTCTTTTCATTGTATGTTCTTTAGTTAATTCTTTGAATTTTAGGTATAAAAATTATAACCACTATTGCTGAAATGACATGTAGAAAAGCTACGATAACGAAAACAGGAGCATAAGAAATAGTGTCAACTAACCAACCGATGATGGGGGTGAATAACATAGCACCGAAACTACCAGCAGAGCCTGATATACCCCAAACTGAGGCAGCATCTTTTTTGCCAAATAAGTCAATAGGTAGAGTAAACAAAGAAGCTTGTTTAAATTGTGTTGCAAATAGTGAAAAGCTAATTAGAGCAATTGCCCAATATGCTGATTCTATAAATAGACATCCCAAAACCGGTATAACCAAAATTGCGCCTACCCATATAATCGATTTGCGAGCTGTATTTAATGAGATACCTTTTTTCATGAGTAATTCACCCAGCCAGCCACCAGTAAAACTTCCTATATCAGATAGCAAAAAGGGAATCCACGCAAACATTCCAATTTCCATGAGGCTAAACCCTTTTTCATCTGCAAGCCAAGAGGGTAACCAAAAAACAAAGAAATAGAATGCTCCATCAGAGACAAAACGGGCTAAAGTTACGCCCCAAACTTCTCGAAATTTGAAATAGCTTAACCAGGGCAATTTTTCAGTACGTATGTCTTTTTCTTGTCCTGCTTTTATAAGCGTTAGTTCTTCTTGGGTTATTCTGGGATGATTTTCAGGTTCGTAGTATACCCATCGCCATAGTGCAAGCCATAAAAAACCAATAACCCCGGTGACTACAAAGGCTGTTTTCCAACCAAAATCTAATATGAGCCATGCCATTAATGGTGGAGCAATTATTGCTCCAAGGCCTGGCCCCATATTTAAAATGCCAACAGCTTTAGAGCGTTCTTCTTTTGGAAACCATTCTGAAATAGCTTTCATGGCTGATGGATAGTTTGCAGCTTCACCAATTCCTAAAAGAAATCGAAAAAAGCCTAAACTCATAACTCCCCGTCCAAATGCATGAAGCATATTTGCTACCGACCACCAAATAACAGCAATGGAAAATCCTTTTTTGGTGCCAATAGTATCAATAACGCGACCAGAAACCATTTGCATAATAGCATAAGCAAGTAAGAAACCGCTCACAATCCATCCGTATTGTGTATTGGTTAGATTTAGATCTTCACGAATAACCGGAGCTGCGACCGATAGTGCTTGCCTATCAATGTAATTGATAGTTGTAGCTAAAAATATGGTAGTCGCTACCCACCAGCGTAAATTTTTAGTTTTGGCCATAAAAAGGCTTGATTATGATGTTTCTACTTCATTTAATTCGATATCAAATTTTCTGTATTTTCCTAAAAGTAGCAGGGGGAAAGAACCTACTAGAAATGCTATCATTGCATATCCTAGAATGGTATCGTAGCTTCCGGTTGATGCAAAATATTTACCAAATATTACCGGGCCGAACCCAGCTCCACAGGCAAAAAACCCATATAAAAATCCATAGATGGCAGCGTAATTCTTCATGCCGAAGTAGCGAGAAACCAAGTAGGCCATTAAATCATATTCAACTCCTGCGCCGAACCCTAATATTACCACGGCAATTAAGGCATTAGTGTAGGTTAAATCTGCCCCTTGCAGTATATAACAAGAAAGTGCAGGTATACTCAAAAGAACAAAAGCTACTGCAGGCGCCCAGAAACGATCTAAAAGATATCCGCCAACTAGTCGGCCAATTAGCACCGCGTAACCAATAGCACTAGCTAGAATTACTGCATCACCCGTGTCGAAACCTTTACTGCTTAAGAGTCTTTCAAGGTTTGGTATAGGCCCACCCACAGCGAATGATATTAGTATGAAACAAAAAGCTAAAAGCCAAAATCTCCAATCTTTTAATGCTTGAGCAACAGTTAAACCCGATTTAGTTGTTTGTCTATGACTAGGTATTTCTGCCCTTAATCGTGCTACCTTATTGGCCACCTTTGGGTCGTCAGTGTCTCGAAAAAAGAAGTATGCTAATGGTAAAGCAATTAGAATGGGTAATAGTCCAACACAGATATAGGCCGTTCTCCATCCGTGATTTTCTATCAATGAAAAAGCAAATAGTTTGGCTAAAGCACCAAAAATGCCAGTGCCTAATAGTGAAAGGCCTAAGGCTAAACCGCGATTTTCATTAAACCAATTATTAATGGCTCTTGTCCATGTCATTGGCAGGGTTCCAGCACCGGTAAGGGCCATTACGCCCCATAATGCATAATAAATAATTGGCGAACCCGTATTGAAATTGAATGCCATGAAGGTTAAACCAAACAATAATAAAGATGATAGTGCTGTTTTTCGAGCTCCTATTTTGTCAGCGACATAACCTACAGCCGGACTAGCAAATAAAGCGACTAAGGTGAAAATGGTTAATCCGCCCATTATGGTATCCATTCCCCATCCGAATTTTTTTCCTAAAGGAATTGCAAAAACACCAATGGTATAGAAGGGTAAAGGTGACATGCCTAGCCCAATTCCAAATGTTGATGAAATTATTACAGGCCAGCCATATTTAAATTCTTTTAGTTTTGAAAAATTCATATTGTACTTTTTAAAATTGGTTAATTTAAAATGCGATCAGTTTATTTTTAGATACCTTAGAGAATCATTTCAGTGAAAAAAAATCGAATAATACGCAAATTGAATAGCTTGTTGAAATAAGTAATATTACCGTATATCAATTTTAAATTCTCTTCGAGTCTTATGTTTTATAGGGGGTTAGGCTATTAAACTGAGGCTGCTTAAAACACTTCTAATTTAAAATTATTTATAAATTTAATGATTAAGTATGTTAATTATTAATTAAATTAACTATTTTTAGGGAATTGTATAAGAAAGTAACTAAAAACTTAAATAATAATGAGTGCTCCTGAATTAAAATTATTTCCAAAACATGCAGGCATTTGGGAAGGTACCTATAGAAGAATAGATGCTAACGGAAAATTGGTAGATGAATGGAAGAGTCGTTTAACATGTGCTTTGCTTCCAGATCGTAAGTATCACCAAGTAAATGAATATACTTGGGATGATGGATTTAAAGAATGTTTAGATTTTGGAATCTGTCCTTTTAACGAAAAAAACGAATTGATTTTCGAGAACCCAAGACTATCTGGTAAAGCTTGGGAAACCGGCAGAAGTGTTGTTTTAATATGGGAATACAAACATAGGCCAGGTATGACATTGTTTGAGCAAATTGATTTAATTGGAAATGACGACCATCGAATTAGGGTATGGAAATGGTCTGAAGGTGATACATTTAACGGAATTACCATGATCGAAGAACGCAAGGTATGCGGTCAAGATGGTATTGACCCTCAGTTCTGGATTGATCTACCGAAGAATAGAACAAACGGGCAAGCTTCTAGATCTGACAACTAATGTTGTCTCACATTAAAACTAATTTTTAGAATAAAACATCTCAATATGGGAATGACCATTACGGAAAAGATTATGGCCCGCAGTAGCGGTAGAGAAAAAGTTGTGCCTGGAGAATTAGTATGGACAGATATTCATTCTGTTATGACTATGGATTTTTTAGGTAGACAATGCTTTGATAAATTCAGATCTTTAGGAAAAACAGAAGTATTTAACAAAGACAAAGTGATATGTGTGTCTGACCATCTTGTGCCGCCACCAAATCAGCGCTTTGCGAATATGTTAAACGAATGGCGAGAAGTTGTTAAGCAACATGATATTACCAATTTTTATGATTTAGGTAGACAAGGTATTGCCCACCAAATAATGGTTGAGAAAGGTCATGTTTTGCCAGGTACTATCAGTATAGGTACTGATTCTCATGCCAATACTTATGGTGCTGTTGGTGCTGTTGGTAATGCTATTGGGGTTACTGATGCGGCAGTTGCCATGGCCACCGGAAAAGCGTGGTTTAGAATTCCTAAATCTGTTAAATTTAATATTACTGGTAAATGGCAGCCATGGGTAATGGCAAAAGATTTGAGTTTGCACATTATGGGTATGATGCATTGGAATGGTCATTTGCTCTATAAATCATTAGAGTTTACTGGCCCAGCAATAAGTAGTTTAAGTATGGCAGGTCGTATGACTTTATGTAATATGACGGTAGATTTGGGTGCTAAAAATGGAATTGTTGCCCCTGATGTAGTGACGGAAAGGTATCTAAGAAATCGAACTAAAGATCAATGGGATTTTGTGACCAGCGATGTCGATGCTGAATATGATATGGTTTATGATATTGATATTTCTGATTTAGCACCAACAATTGCAATGCCAGGTAAATTAGATGATACGGTTACCGTTGACAAATTAATTGGCACAAAATTTAATAAGGCATTTGTAGGAACATGTACTAATGGTAGATTAGAAGATATTGCTACAATGGCCGAAATAATGAAAGATAAACAAGTTCATAGAGATGTAAATATGATATTAGTTCCGGCAAGTCAAACGGTATATCTTGAAGCTTTACAAGCTGGTCATTTAGAAACTTTGATTAAAGCTGGGGTAGCCATTGATACGCCTAGTTGTGCTTCCTGTGCAGGTTTGCATACCGGGGTTGCAGGCGACGGTGATATTGTATTAAGTGCCGGAAATCGAAACATGACCGGTCGCATGGGCAGTCGAAATGCACAAGTGTTTTTGACTTCTCCATCTGTGGTGGCAGCTTCTTCAATTACAGGAGAAATTACAGACCCAAGAACTTTCGATATTTAAAGCCTTTCAAATGAATCGAAGAATCTTTATTCGAAATTCTGCTTTGGCAACTGCTGCATGCGGATTATTGCCTATTTCATGCACGCCAGCTTCTGTTGATACGGAGTATTTAATTTTGGGTGGTGGTATTTCTGGTTTGTTTTTAGCAAACCTGTTAGAGAAAGCTGGTAAAGATTACATGCTACTAGAAGGTAGTGGTCGTTTAGGAGGTCGCATGTTCACAAGATCAGATATACATCGAGATGTTGGAGGAAGAGGAATTGGTGATAAATATGAAAATCTGCTTCCTTTGATTGAAGAAACTGGTGTTGAAATGATCGACATCACTGATTTTATGAATTCGCCAACGGCTATTTATATGAATGGTGAGATGAAGCACCCATGGCCTGATGATCAAGTGAAACCTTACATGCACCAGTTTATGGCGTTGGGTAAGTCTGATTATTTAACAGGCTTAGATAAATGGTATCAAAACAGTGCTAAAGACGAACCGTATGCTAAGTTTTTAAAACGAAACGGACTAACTGATGAGCAAATTGCACTGGCAGATATTAGTGTAAATTACAATGATATTTACAAAACTTCGGCTTTAAACGCACATCATAGTAGAGCATTTGGTAAATACAACGGGTCAAAAAGAGCGCTAAATTTTAAAGGCGGTACAGTTAATTTTATCAATAAAGTAGCAGACACTTTAAAAAAACCGGTATTGCTTCACAAAATGGTAAACATTATAGATGACGCTGAAAAAAAGGTTACCGTTGGTTGTAAGGATGGTTCAAGTTACACTGCAAAAAAGGTGATTTGTACATTACCTTTTACGACATTAAGAGAGGTTTCTTTGCGGGTAAATGTCAATACCAATCAATCAAAGGCAATACAAAATTTAGCATATACCAATGTAACTCAAATTCATTTAGAACATACTGAAAAATACTGGGAAACTGACGGTATTCCTTTAGATATGTGGACAGATACCCCCATTGAGCGCGTAATGAATATGAGTTCATCACCTACTGAAAAACAAATTGCATGCTGGGTGAATGGAAAAGGAACAACTTTTTTTGATGGCATGAGTGATTCAGAAATTGCAGATTATACGATTAAAAAAATAAACGAAATACGACCGGCATCTGTAGGTAAAATTAAATATCTAGGAACCCAAAATTGGGGACAATATGAATTTAATAAAGGAGCTTATGTTGAGTTTGCTCCTGGACAAGCTGAATGGTTTTCTGATATGATAAAACCAGCAGGAAATATTCATTTTGCAGGTGAACATACTGCTAAAAAAAATAGGGGAATGGAAGCTGCAGCTGAATCAGCTAATCGTGTTTATAAAGAATTAATAAGCTAAATAATATACAATGATAAAAGGAACATGTTGGGTAGCAGATGACTATGTAATGGCATATGATATTATAACTTCAGAGCATTGGACTTCGGCCATTGATCCTGATGAAAATAGTAAAATTGTAATGTCAGGGGTGAAAGAAGAGTTTAAAAACGAAGGTGCCTTCAAAGCAAAGGGCTTTACCTTTATTGTAGCCAATCATAATTTTGCAGGGGGCGGAAAGTCAATTGAACATGTTATAACGGGTTTAATGGGCGCTGGTATTAAAGCAGTATTTGCAACAAGTTTCGCTCGTTTGCAATTTCGTAATGCGATTAATTATGGTTTACCCTTTATAACGTCTGATGATGATATGCATTTAGGATGTAAAACAGGAGACGAATTAGAGTATGATGCCGATCAAGGTATAATCAGAAATATTACACAGGGTACCACGTTTACTTCAGTACCCGTAGCTCCGTTTGTTTCTCAGGTAGCAGCATCTGGAGGGTTAATGAACTTTGTTCGTGAAAAAATTGCAAAAGGAGAACCTATAGAATAACCCTGTTTAATTTTTGTTGCAATGGCTATAGGTTATAGGGTATATCATTTAGTGGTAGTAAAACCTTATCTTAACCAGTGTTTCTTCAAGAACTCAAGAGTTTTATTGAATTTTGTCTAAAAATTATTGATTAACTATGTTAATAGTTAATTATATTAACTATTTTTAGTACATTGTTCCGACGGATGAGATTTTAACCAATTTTGAATTCTAATTAATCATATGGTAGCGCTATTGAATTCTTCCGTTTAAAGATTTGAACAATACAGATCTACCATTAGTAACGTATTAGTATGAGAGAAAATCAACTAAAGAAAAGAATAAGTGAAGGTAAGGCTGGCTTAGGAGTTATTTCTCCTACCATTGACCCAACTATTTGTGAGTATATAGGACTGTTGGGTATGGATTTCTATATGATTGATGGCGAGCACGGCGCAATCACAGCCTCTAATATCACAAATATGGTTCGCGCTTGTGAATTGCGAAACACGACACCTTTGGCTAGAATAAGAAGTGTAGACGTCAAATTAATTTTGCAATATATGGATGCTGGCATAATGGGCGTCATGATGCCGACCATTGATAATGTAGAAGATGTAAAAACACTGGTTGAGGCTATAAAATATCCTCCGATGGGAAAAAGAGGTTTAGGTCCAGTTAGAGCTGCTGATTATATGCAGGGCCCTATGAGTCAATCTGAATATGTGACTTTTGCTAACGAACAAACTTTAGTACTTCCTCAAATAGAAACGATGGAGTGTGTTAAAAACCTACCTGAACTTTGTAAGATTGAAGGTGTTGATGGCTTTATTATTGGCCCAAGAGATCTAGCCATGTCGATGGGATACTATGATGGGCCTGCACATGATGAGGTGAAGAAAGTTCTCGATGAAATTTTTACGACAATTTTAGATTCAGGTAAATGGTTTGGTACTGTAGCGGGTAATGCTGCTGGTGCAGAAGCACTTATCGAAAAAGGAGCTTCATTGGTAATGAACTCTGTTCAAGGATTAATTAAAACCTCAGGAAACGCTTTTCTTGAGGCCAGAAAATAAACTCAATCTTTTTCTGTCGCATTGTTACGAATGCCAAGTAATTCAGAAAAACTAAAATAATGAAACTATGTCAGCATTGATTGTATTATTCAATTTAAAAGATGCTTCTTCGAAAGCTACTTATGAAGAATGGGCAAAAACTATTGATGTGCCCACTGCTTCTAAAATGAGTTGTGTTGATGATTTTAAAGTCTATCGTTTGAGCACTGTAATGGGTAGTGATGCTCCAGCTCCATACCAATACTGTGAAGTTTTACAAATAAATGATATGTCGAAATTAGGAGAAGAAGCTGGTTCAGATGCCATGAAGAAGGTAGCGGCGCAGTTTCAGACGTTCGCAGATAACCCAACCTTTATTATTTCTGAACAAATTGCATAATTTTTAATTGAAACTTAATATGTATAATTTAAAAGGAAAGACTGCTATTGTAACTGGTTCTGGTAGAATTGATGGAATTGGTGAGGCCATAGTTTTAAAACTTGCAGCGCTTGGTTGTAATGTGGTGGTAACTGATATAGGGGTTTCAAAAGGTGACAATTTTACCGAAGAGCATATTGGTACAACGTCTGATATGGAGACTATCGTAAAAAAAGCAAAAAATAAAGGTGTTAGTGCGATGGCAATTGTCTGTGATATTCGGTTTGAAGAACAGGTTTCAAATCTTATCAAAACTGCAAAAAATAATTTTGGGAGTATTGATATTATGGTCAATAATGCTGGGGTAGGGTATATTATGGAGCCGTTTACAGAATTTAAAGAAGAAAGCTGGGATGCTGTTCTAGACGTGAATTTAAAAGGCGCTTTTTTATGCTCAAAGCATGCCGCAATACATATGATAGATCAAGGTAAAGGTGGAGCCATTATTAATATAGCAAGTCAAGCAGCAAAATCGGGTTTTCCTTATGCTGCAGCCTATACTGCTTCTAAACACGGAATGATTGGTTTAACTCGGTCAAATGCTGTTGAACTCGGAGCGCATAAAATTAGAGTAAATGCTGTTTGTCCAAATCATATTACTACAGGTCTTGGTCATTGGCAGAATAAGTTTTTTAGTGATAAACAAGGCATCGATTATGACGATTATTTACAAGCTATTGTTGATAAAAACCCCTTGAAAAGAACTGGTTTGGTTGAAGATATAGCCAAAGCGGTAGCTTTTTTGGCATCTGACCAATCTGATTACATTACTGGTGAAGCTATGAATGTTTCAGGAGGTGAAGAGTATCACTAAGCAGTAAAAGTATTTTAAAATTATAAGCAATTAATTAACACAGATGCAATTTCAAAATTATAATTCTGTCGGTTTTTATTCAAAAGCCTAATTAGAATTGACATTTGAGATTTAATTTGGAATTTCAATTTTATTCATGAAACTAGGTATAGACATAGGAGGAACTTTTACTGATTTTGTACTGTTCGATGATGATAGTAATCAGTTATATTTTGCAAAAACTTTAACTACTTATCCTGATCCAACTAAAGGTATATTTAATGGAATTAAAGAACTTGAAGATAAGTTTGGCTTCCCGGTTAAGAATTTAGATGGAATCGTTCATGGTACCACTTTAGTAACCAATGCGGTTATTGAAAGAAAAGGAGCGAAAACGGCATTAATTACCACAAAGGGTTTTGAAGATGTACTAGAAATAGGTCGTGAAATGCGCTATGATATTTATGATATTTTCCTGACTATGCCAAAGCCATTGATACCTAGAAATTTAAGAATGGGTATTTCTGAAAGAGTAGATATACAAGGTAATGTGGTGACTGCTTTAGACCAGAATGCCATGCAAACGTTAGCAGATACCTTAACGCAAAATGGAATTGAGGCAGTTGGTGTTTGTTTATTGAATTCATTCGCAAATACAAAGCATGAAGAAGCGATTGGTAATTTTTTATCTCAAAATTTACCTGAGGTATACTTTAGTTTATCTTCTGAAATTATGCCTGAAATTAGAGAATATGAACGAAGTTCAGCAACGGCAATGAACGCCTATGTGCAGCCAATTACAGATAAATATCTTAAAGATTTTGAAACGCAGTTAGGTGCAGCAGGTTTTAAAGGCAGTATTAATATTATGATTTCTAGCGGAAGATTAACCACAATTGATGGGGCGCGTAAATCACCCATTCATCTGTTAGAGTCTGGGCCAGCTGGCGGTGCGATGGCTGGTGTTTTCTATGGAAAGCATTTGAAAGAAGAAAACCTTCTATGCTTTGACATGGGAGGAACCACCGCAAAAGCGTGTATTATTTATGAAGGAAAACCAGAAATTACGAATCATTTTGAAGCAGGTAGAGTAAAGCGTTTTAAAAAAGGAAGCGGTTTGCCGGTGCGAATTCCCGTAATCGATTTGATTGAAATTGGTGCTGGTGGTGGTAGTATTGCACGTGTAAATAATATTGGCTTATTAACCGTGGGGCCTGATAGTGCTTCTTCGACTCCTGGTCCGGCTTGTTATAATTTGGGTGGTGAAGATCCAACAGTAACCGATGCAGATTTAGTGTTAGGTTATTTAAATGCAGACTACTTTTTAGGCGGTGAAATGAAATTAAGCGTAGAAGCGGCGCGAAAAGCAATTGAAAATAAATTGGCGAAACCAATGGGTATTACCATTGAAGAAGCAGCTATGGGTGTTCATAGAATTGTTAATGAAAATATGGCCAATGCAGCAAGAGTTCATGTGCTAGAAAAAGGAATGGATCCGAGGCATTTTAATATGGTCGGTTTCGGTGGTGCAGGTCCGGTTCATTCTTTTGGTGTAGCACGTTTATTAAATACGAAACGTCTCATTATTCCTGTTGGTGCTGGTGTTACTTCTGCTATTGGCTTCTTAGTATCTCCTGTTGCTAGCGAGAAGATACATAGTCATATCTCAGAATTAAAAACACTTGATTGGGCAGAAGTAAATCGCTTTTTAGCGGCTATGGAAGCTGATGGATTCGAATTCTTAGATAAATCAGGAATTGATAAAAGAGATGCTAGTATTCAGCGTGTTGTTGAAATGCGTTACCATGGCCAGGGTCATGAAATTACTATAAATTTACCCAATGGAGAATTAAGTGAAAACGATGTGGCTGAGATTCAAAAACGCTTTATTAAAGAATATGAGTTTCGGTATAATCGATCTATCGAAGGTATGCTGATGGAAATGGTTACATGGCGTGTAGTGGTAGAAGGGCCAACTCCAGAAATGAAAGTGAAACAATTTTCAACAAAAGCTAGTGAACAAGAATCGTATAAAGGCACGAGAAAAGTGTATTTTGAACAAACAGGGTATATTGATTGTCCGGTTTACAATAGATACGGTTTAAAGGCCAATGAAAAATTTGATGGACCTGCAATTATTGAAGAGACTGAAAGCACGACAGTAATTGGTGTAAATACAACCATTCAAGTCGATAATAATAAAAATATACTGATCGATTTACACCAATAAAAATGATATACGACATTCTAATTGTAGGAGCAGGTACTGCGGGAATGAGTTGCGCTATTGCTGCAGCTGAGCGTGGACTAAAAGTTGGTGTGGTAGAAAAGTCAGATAAGGTCGGCGGCGCCATGCATTGGTCAGGTGGCCATATGAGTGCTGGTGGTACACACCTTCAAAAAGAAAAGGGAATTGAAGATTCCGTTGAAAAACATTTGGCCGATATCTTAAGAATAAACAATAGATCAGGAGATACAGATCTTATAGAGTTAGCGGTTAATGAAGCACCAAAAACAATTCAATGGCTTGATGATATTGGAATGGAATGGGCACCAGAATGTCCGAGGATAATTTATGGTCATGTTGCTTATGATACAGCGCGTACCGTTTATGGCCCTGAAAAAGCTATAAGTATTTATAAAGTATTGCTTCCTGAGTGGCAGAACCATGTAGCTTCAGGTGCTATAGATTGTTTTTTTGAGCACACCTTCATTGGTTTGGGTAAATCACATGATCGTTTTGATAAGGTACAGTGTACAACCGTAAACGGGCCAGTAATTCATGAAGGTAAAAATATAGTGATTACTTCGGGTGGTTATGGTAGTAACCCTGCTTATTTTCAACAAAAACATCCTGGTATTCCTTTGGTAAGTTCTTGTTATCCGACTGCCACAGCAGATGGTCATATTGTTTTAGAAAAACAAGGTGGACAATTTCGCTTTGGTGAATTTCATTTGCCTAGCTTGGGTGGAATGGAAGAAGAGGAGGGTAGTGGTCGTGTTGATTTCAACAAAGCATGGGCAATGGTTTTAACTTCTGTATATCGACAGCCTCGTGATATTTACGTGAATGCAAATGGCCTTCGTTTTATAAAAGAAGATGAGGTAAGCCCTGAAACACGTGAATTGACAACTATGAAACAACCCGATTGGTGTTTTTGGGTGATTTTTGATGAAGCATCTTTAAATGCAAAAGATGAAAATGGTAATCATAATCCAATTATAATTGGTCGTTCTGTTGAAGAAATAAAAGCAGAAGCAGCAAAAGAGAATGCTTTATGCATGGCAGATTCAATTGAAGAATTGGCTAAAAAAACGGGCCTTCCTACCGCAAATCTGTTAGAAACAATTAAAGGTTATAACCGTATGGTCGACACAAAGGTCGATGTAGATTTTGGTCGTAAACATTTAGAAGATCCTATTAAAACAGCTCCATTTTATGCGTTAAAAGTTCATGCTTCAGTTTTAGTAACATTTGGAGGCATTAAAGTCAATAAGAAATTACAAGTTTTGAATAGCAACAAAGAACCTATGCTTGGAATTTATGCCGCTGGTGAGGTACTTGGTCTTGGTGCTACAAGTGGAAGTTCATTTTGTAGCGGAATGGCAATTACACCTGCCTTATCATTTGGTAGAATTTTAGGTAGAACATTATCATAAAAAATAGCAACTAATTTTTATGTAATTGAATGTAATAAGGAATATTTGAAAGGTTAAAAAGTTCATATTATTCTATAGAAAATTCATTTAAACATAAAAATTAGTTAACTTAGTTAACTAATTTTATAATATGCAAAATACAACGACAACATTCGACCCCATAGCACTGAGCATTTTATGGTCGCGATTGATAAGTATAGTCGATGAGGCTGGTACTACTTTGCAACGAACTTCATTTTCAACGGTTACACGAGAAAGTAATGATTTTGCCGTTGTTTTGATGGATAAAAAAGGCCGTTCTATTGCGCAATCGAGTGTGTCAGTACCATCATTTTTAGGAGTATTACCCATACTAACCAAAGCGTTGTTGAAAGATTATTTTCCAGAAGACACTTGGAAAGAGGGCGACGTGGTGATGACTAATGATCCTTGGCTTTGTGCTGGTCATAAACCTGATATAGGTATTGTTTCTCCTATTTTTCATCAAGGTGCACTGATTGGGTTTATAGGTACTATAGCACATTCACCTGATATGGGGGGCGTTTTATGGGGGGCAGGTTCAAGAGATTTGTATGAAGAAGGTTTAATGGTACCCCCGACTAAATTAATCTCTGAGGGAAAGCCCAATGAGACACTTTTTAATATTCTAAAGTCTAATGTTCGAGCTGCCGATCAAACCGTTGGAGATATTCGGGCTCAAATTGCGGCGAATGATCAAGGTATTCGTTCCTTGATGAAACTGATGGAAGAAAATAACCTAACTGACTTACAAGATTTAGCAGATGCGGTTATAAATGCTTCAGAAAAAGCTATGCGAGAAGCACTGCTTGCCGCACCAGATGGTACCTATGAATATGCATATGATACTGATGGTGATGGAAAAGGAAATGGTTGTCATTTTGAAATTGCAATAACCATAAAAGGCGATGAAATCATTGCAGACTATACCGGAACGTCGGGTGCGCATCCATTGAGTATAAATGCCGTATTAAACTATACCTTTGCCTATACAGCTTACCCAATTAAATGTACTTTTAGTCCTGATGTGCCAAATAATGATGGGTCTTTTTACCCTATAACGGTAACGGCCCCAAAGGGTTGTTTGGTGAATGCGCAAAAACCCTCACCTCTAGGTGCTAGAAATATAACAGGTAATATGTTACATTCTGTAGTTTTCGGAGCGTTAGCCAAGGCAGTACCAAAACAAGTTCAAGCAGATTGTGGTAGTGCATGTTGGTGTATAGTTTTAAATGGAGAGCATAAAGGAAAAGAGTTTGTCGAATACTTCTTTTTGAATGGAGGATATGGGGCACGACCCAACATGGATGGAGAGCATGTTCTAAGTTTTCCTACCAATGTAGCTAACGTACCCATTGAAGTTTTAGAAACTGATATAGCGGTTCGTGTAACAGAGAAATCGTTAGTTGCAAATTCAGCTGGTGAAGGTAAGTATAGGGGAGGTTTAGGACAACGTTTCAGTTTTATCAATGTTGGTGAGAAATCTTTAAATATATCTTTGCTAACTGAAAAAATTCGAACACCTGCCAAAGGTATACTAGAAGGAAAAGATGGTCAAATGGGATCGATTAAGATAATTCCTGAGCGAGATTTTCCGCCAAAAGGCTTAGACAAGTTACATCCTGGAGAAGAATTAATTTTAACCCTTCCGGGTGGTGCGGGATATGGTAACCCTGCAGAAAGAGCCGAAACCGCAATTGCCGAAGATAAAATATTAGGATATATTAGTTAAAAACAAATAAGAGATGAGCGCACGTAATTTACCTCCTGTTTATAACAAAATAGCACAGCACGCTGTTTTTCCAAAAATGAACCATGATGAACGGGCTAGATATAATTTTCTAGCCAATTTAAACAAACATTTGGCACATGTAAGTCAAGGCAATAAAACGGCTTTTGAGAATCGTGTTGAACCAAAATTTGAGAAAGAACATGGCCGAAAGATTGCTACAACGAAAGAGTTAGAAGAGGCTATAAGCAAAGATGCTCACTATCAGGTTTGGTCTTCACTGCGTAGAAGTACTATGGAAATGCGTCAGCAGGCAGGTCGTTCTATTGTTTTACGACAAGCTGAAGAATTACGTGACAAAGTCAATGCTTTAAATGCGGGTAAAGATAGTTTGGTTCTTGACGATAGTGTTGAGGTGCCGCCCTATTTATTGGCTTGTGATAATCATATTATGCCAGGTAGCTATCATACCGAACTTATAAAAGATGATGTGACGCCAGCTGCAAATTACGATACTGGTCTTTTTGTAACGACGGCAGGTCTTTTAGGGCGATACAGTGATGGCGGAGGAAAGGCCATTGTTAGCTGGGTAAAAAAAACATATCCTGATTTTAATCCGAAACGTATTTTAGATATTGGTTGTGGTATGGGGCATAATGTGTTGCCTATTGCTAAAGCTTTTCCTAATGCAGAAGTTATAGCTATAGATACCGGTGCACCAATGCTCCGTTATGCACATGCACGAGCAATGGATTTAGGAATAACCAATGTAAAGTTCATGCAGATGGATGCTGCTAAAACTACATTTGATGATGAATCTTTTGATTGGGTACAGTCTACTATGTTTTTTCATGAAACCGGAGGAAAATCTATTTATAACATTATGAATGAGGTGTATCGGGTTTTAAAACCCAATGGCTTAACACTTCATATTGAGCAACCTCAATATACTGATGATATGAGTTTGTTTGAAAAATTCATTCGTGATTGGGATGCTTTGAATAATAATGAACCGTATTGGTCAAAAATGCATGATATTGATCCTGCAGAATTGATGGCTTCATCAGGGTTCAGAAAAGAAGATTTTATGCAGATCGGTGCAAAAGCAGAAAACGATCTCGATGATGGAACACAAAAAGCTGACGAGCCAGAAGATCATGGTCGTTCGCCAATTTGGAATGTTTTTGGAGCAGTAAAAAATTAAATCATGAAAGACGAAAAACTAGATTATATAAAACTGGCTTCAAACAAGCCTAAAGGTAAGCGCCCTTATTTTCATAACGACCCAGCGGTAGAACGCGTTTTAAATATTACTATGGCTTTGGCTGGCGAGGTTGCTGTTATGCGAGAACGAATGGATAGTATCGAAAGGCTATTAGAAAAGAAAAACGTAATGACACGCGAAGAAATTGAAAATTTTGTTCCTGAAAATAAAGAACAAGAAGAGCAAAGGCAATTATGGCATGCCGAATATATTGGTCGGGTATTACGAATTGTTCAACAAGAAATGGAAGAGCTAGAGAATCCTGACAAATCACTTGAGGAAATCGCTAACGATATCAACGAAATGTAATGGGAGAATTACAACAAAGAATACGAACTTTTTGGAATGCTATTTCGGCTCTTGATATGCAAGAAATCAACAACGGTTATTGTCAAGATGAGGAGACTTATGTGGTATTAGAAGGTCCGCGTTTAGCAACTAAAGGGTTTTCTATGATTTCTAAAGGATGGGGTGATTTTGTTACATCTTCAATTTCTCTAGATAAAATTATTTGGACGGAAGGCCCATTCGAAGAAATAGTAGGTGATATGGGCTGGATTAGTGGTGTAACTGATTTGTATATATCAATCGGGGATAAAGAAATTAAGACAACCTTTCGTTCATCTTTTGTTATGAAGAAAGTTGACGGAGATTGGAAAATAAGACACGAGCATGTTTCTGCTGCTCACCCTGACCCTTACGGGGTTGGAGATTGGCTCAAGAAAGAATAACAATAATCAATACCTAAATCAAATGAAACCCATAAAGAAAACAGTAATAACCCTATTTTTTTTAATGGGTTTTTTAGTAGCTCAAAGTCAAGAAAAAAGTAAGCCATCTTCGAGTTCTCCTAAAATGGGAACTTCATCAACAACTAATAAAAAGCGTCTAGCATCAACCATAGAACCAGATAGAGAATTTTCGTATGCCGAACGAGAGCTTGATTATTTGACACATATTTGGGAAGGTGAATATGATAATGTTGAACAACTTGATTATGATAAAATTCAGCAGAAAGAGGGTGAAGATAGAAAACACTTTCGTGTGCATGCCTCTGTGCGTCAATTTCAAAATTCAAATTTTGGAGTAGGGGCCGTGTATGTTGAGGAATATCAAAATAATAATCCATCAGAAATTACTAGACAAGTTATATACCAATTGATACCTGATGATGCTGAAAAGGCGATTCGTATAAAAGTATTTCATTTTAAAGATAAAAAAGCAGTATTAGCAGCCGGTAAATCTTTCAATGAAATAGCAAATATTACTCCAGATTCAGAAAAATTGATAACAGGGTGCGACTTAATTTTACGACGACAAGAAAATGGATTTCTAGCGAAAACAATTAATAAAGAATGCAATAAAAACCCGAATAAAAAAAATGAAACTATCGATTATCAATTCGGCGTTGGCGAAACTACTTTTGGTTTTCAAAAAATAAGATATAAGTCAAATGTTAGATTGCCTGATGATTTTCAAACCAGTGCTTTTGCTTTAGTGAAAGCACGTTGTTTTAGATGTATGTTAGATTTTCCTAATGAAACTGACGGTAGGTCTACGGTGACTAAGCATTATATTGATATTTATGATCAAGGTGGTTCTTTTGAGTTTGAATACCCTGATGGACGAAATATGATTTTTGGTATGCGAAATACTTGGTCTTTTGGTATGCATAGAGAAACTTTTGTGATTTATCTACTAGACCGTGCAACCATGAAAACACTTATTTACTCTTGGGGAAATCCGGGTGCTGATCGTATTGGTTTTAATCCGGGGTGGATTCGTGCTCAATGCGATTTGAAAACAGCTAGAAATGTAAAAATGCAATTAGAATTAAGACCTGGTTCGTAAGCTGATACCTAATGTTTTCTTACTTCTTTATAACTGGCATAGGTACTTCTTCTACCTTTCCATGGTGTTTCATCATTAAAGTAATTGGGTTGAATTTTAGAAACGTAATTTTTCATGGTTAGAGAAATTTCAGAAATGTCAAGTATTTTTCTACCGGTTGCTCGCCACATAACATACCCATCTCGCTGACCCATTTGTAACCAGGGTTCCCACGAGTTTACAGCTGTCCAGAAAAAGGTTTGGTTACAAGCAGGTTTATTCGAATTGAAAAGTTCTGCTTTATCGGTCACATAGGTGGTTGAAGATCCAAAGTGCATTTGTTTTCCAGCGGAAGCTTTGGGCCACGCCTCAGGTTGTAATGGACTTTCGAAGCTGACAGAACCAAATTCATCCATCCAAATTTGATCTCCCGATTCAATCAAATTCAATTCATAAGGCTTTATGCTATCACCCGATTGAATTCCTTGTGGTGTGTACACCGTTTTATTTCCTCCTCCGTACATAAAATGAAAAGGTTGTACTTTTTCGTTGTTGTAGGGGTTTTTCCATTCGGTTAAAACTTCGCCAGTAGTTAAATCTCCAAAAAAACCTAAATCGAAACTTTCTTTGGTAATGTTGTCACCATCAACATTCCAATTACTCTTTGCCAAACCTTGAAGCGTTGTCAGCGGTTTAGGAGCTTCACCAGGTACGATTCCCCATAAATGACCCGAAAACCAATGGTATATTGTTGCCGGTGCTAAACTGCCCATTAGTCTAACATATATTTTAAAATCATCTATTTCAGACAAAGAACTGAATGAAGGTGTAGTGTTGGTGGTGGTATGTGCTGAAGGTGAAGCCAATCCAATTGCAGGAACAGATGCAAGGCTAAAGGCTGCTGACTTTTGAATAAACGAACGACGACTTAATTCTTTTTTCATAAAATTTAATGATTTGTTTAATTCACTTAAAATTACATCTAATTAATAATATTAATAGTTAACATAGTTAACTAATTTATTGTATCTTGTTGAACAAACCACTCAATTTATTAGATGTATACACTTAAAACCATATTAGAAGTAGTCTATAGTGTTGGTGATATGGATAAAGTAAAGCACTTTTTTTGTGATTACGGAGGGCTTAAAACAGTTGGTAATTACGAATCGGATAAAAGTGTTCTTAGCTTTTGGAATTTGGGTGAGGAAGTAACTGCAACTGAAAAATTAATCAGATTTTCAGACCATGAAGCAGGATCGCTACGGTTGGTTAAATATAATAATGTAGAACAAAGGTATATACGGTCATCACAAAATCCTTGGGATACAGGTGGAATTATGGATATTAATTTAAGAGTTCCGGAAGTAGCAAAGACCTTTAATGAAATTAGAGAATTAGGTTTTCACGGGTTAAGTGACCCGTTACTTCAAAAAATGGGTCCTTTTGAGTTGTATGATATCTTAATGAAAGGATATGATGATATTATTATTGCGTTTACCCATAGAGTTCAACCACCATTAGAATTACCGGTAGGTGGTAAAATTCCATCACATGTATATAATTCTTCTTTAACAGTAAAAAATTTGCAAGAAACTCAAAATTTTTACGTGAAGCAACTGGGCTTTACTTTACTGAATGAATATGAAGTAAAGAAAGATGCTCCCCTCGAAAATATGTTTAATATACCTATGAATATGATTGAATCAGTGACCTGTAAAGCCAATATTTTTTCTTTAGATGGCAGTAGAGATGTAATGTTTCAGACCTGCGAGTTTGATGGGGTGGTTGGTAAAGATTTTTCTGAGTTAGCCTTGCCTCCGAATAGGGGTTTATTACTATATAGGTGCGAAGTTGAAAACATTGCATTGTATTACCAATCTTTAATAGAAAAAGGGGTAATTATATATAAAGAAATACAAGAGCTTATGATCGAACCATATGGCAAGGTCAACGCTTTTGCCTTACGGAGTCCTGATGGGGTTTGGTGGGAATTTTTAGAATCAACCAATTAAATAAAGAACAATGAAAACAAGAATTACCGCAGTATTTAGCTTAATGTTTATCATAACATTACAAGCACAAAAAAGAGAATTTAAAGGTTTGCAAGCATTACAGATGATGCAAAAAACGGTATGTAATACACTTGAAGAGGGTAAGCCTGTTTATGGCATGTGGGAAGGCCGAATGTATAGCCGTATTGAAGGGGAAAAAGATAAAAATATCTTTAATGTCATTGGTATTAATGTACGTCAATGTGACTGCGTTGAAGATGATGTAAAAGGGCAAGGGTTTCGTAGTGTAGGCAGAGAGATAATGTTATATCTAGACCCTGAAACAGGAGAAATTTTAGACACCTGGGAAAATCCTTGGACCGGTGAAACTGTTGAGGTGTTACATGTCGCGAATGATCCGGTAAGCATGCGCAGTTATATTTTTGAGAATGATGATAAAGGGGAAGAGAGAGCCACTTTTTCTTTTCGCCAATATGGCGACGTTGCCGTTACTTCTTATGAATATCCTCTTTTTTACAATAATCCGTTAGCAGGTGATTATCAAAATGCGATTGGAGGTAAGTATCATGCCATGGAAATATTCAACACCTATTACAGTACCGAAGAAATTACCAATCCAAAAATTAAAGATTTAAAGACATCGAGTATTTCTTGGTCTCGCATATCGCAATGGTTGCCATGGATGAATATGGGAGGTAAGCAGGGAATTATGGTTGTGAACTCCACCGGACAAAGTGTACTTGATAAAGATGAGATTTGGCCTAGAATTCAAGAAATTTTGGCAGAAAGATATCCGCTATATGCAAACCCACCGGCTAAAGATGATAAAAGAGAAAATGAAACTTCATGGACCGTTTATAAAAAACATATTGCAGAGAAAGAAAAGAAAAAAGCCAAAACTGAAACCAAAAAGGCCAACCATTAAAACATTGTTATGTCAAAAATAATTTCTGGTCAAAAAGCACCTGATTTCAAATTAATTGGAAGCGATTTACAGCCAATTACATTACATCAGTTTAAAGGTAAAAATCTAATTCTACATTTTTTTCCATTAGCATTCACAAGTGTTTGTACTGAGCAGTTATGTACCGCAAATGGAAATGATAATGACTATTCTTCATTGAATGCTGAAGTCTTGGGAGTGTCTGTAGATTCCCCTTTTGTATTAGATAAATTTTCGAAAGAAAATGGTTTAAATTTTCGTTTAGGTTCAGATTTTAATCGAGAGGTGAGTGCGGCATATGGGGTATTATTTGATGGTGATTTTGCAGGAATGACTGGTTTTTCTATGCGGTCGGCATTTGTGATTGATAGTGATGGAATAGTTCAATATGCAGAAACAACCGACGGTAAAACGCTACCTAGTTTTGAAAAAATTACTACTACGTTAGAGCGTATCAAATAACGAAGTCATGGTAAAAACAACTCAGATTGTTCTTTTAATAGCACCTTTCATTTTGTCGAACAGTTCGTACGATTCTCAAGAGCTGCCCAAAACATTTAAAGATTGTGAAGGTTGCCCTGAAATGGTGGTTATACCTAAGGGTTCTGTTTATATTGGTTCATATGAAGAAGAAATTGGCCGTAAGAAAGGTGAACGTAATCGGGTAAAAGCAACAATAAAAAAATCCTTTGCAATAGCCAGAACAGAAGTAACATTAGGACAGTACCGAGCATTTATGACTGAAACTAAATACAAATCGAATGTGGCGTATTGGAAAGGAGAACCTCTGGTTGGTTGTAATTATTTTGATGGTAAAAGTTATGGCTATGTTGCAGATCATAATTGGCAAAACCCTGGGTATCCGCAACGAGAAGATGACCCTGTTGTTTGTGTTAGTTGGAGTGATGCCAATGCGTATGCTAATTGGCTGACCAACAAGACGGGTCGAACTTATCGTGTACCTTCAACGGTAGAATTTGAATATGCCTCACGGGCAGGTAGTTCTTCACCATGGTTTTGGGGTACTGACCCTGAAGATGCTTGTGAATATGCGAATGTTGGTGATAGGGCATTTGCTGAAAAATTTCCAACACGTGAATCTTTTCCTTGTACCGATGGTTATGTGTTCACTACAAAAGTCGGTAGGTTCAAACCAAATAGTTTTGGCTTATATGATATGGTTGGTAATGCCTGGGAATGGACAAACGATTGTTTTCAAACCGATTTAACCAGTGCCCCAGTTGATGGTACATCATGGATAGATAATACAGAAGAAGCTTGTACTTGGAGAACACCAAAAGGCGGTAGTTGGATTAGCGGTATTACGTGGAGTAGAGCTGCCGTCCGTTCACGTGACGGTGCTGATTATCGCAGTTTTATGTTGGGATTTCGTGTGGCTGCAGTAATAAAAAAATAAATTCAAAATAAAAGAATGAGGAAAATTAAATTAATAAAACTTCTTTTTGTAATAATGTGTTTTATGGTTGCTTTTGCTTGTAAAGATTCTAAAACAACGAAAACAAAAATTTCGGAACCTATAGAGAAGATAGCAAAAACCCCGAACGAACAATTGGCAGAAATTATGGCGTTGTGGCCAGGAAGGTATCACAACCACCAACAAATAGAAACAGTTACAAAAGCTGGTGATAGTGTGTGGTTATTAGATGATACGGGAAAAAATGGATGGTTACAAATTGAATCACATTATATCAAAATAGACAACCCAATAATTGGAGAAAATGTGCTGTATGTGGAGGAATATAGAGACCATCAACCTGATAGTATTTATCGACAAAGAATTTATACGTTAGCTATTGATTCTACAAATACTATTCGAGTAAAAATGTGGCCCTTTAAAGATAAAAAGAAGTATATAGGGGCTTGGAAAAATCCTAAGGTGCTTGAAAACCTTACCCTTGAAGAAATTAGTGCTTATCCTGATAAATGTGATTTAATTGTTCAAAAAGATGGAAATGTTTATACCATGAATATGAACGGTAAAGACTGTGCTTTTGGTAACAGCGTTTTTAATTATCAAGTTAAACTTAGTAAAGATGTATTTGCTTACCGAGATAAAATCACAAAACTCGATTCCGGTGAACTTGTTTCAACGGCTGCGGGATATCAATATCACAACTTGAACAAAATAGAATAAAGAAAGATTGTATGAAAAAATCGAAATTAAATACGCCATTAGGTATTGGTTCAAAAGCTTTAACCGGCTACATACATACCGCAACTTTATGCACCATAGATTTAGAAAAGTATAAACACTTTTATGGCGAGGTGATGAAAATGAATATTGATGCGGTAGATCTTACTGATGAAGAAAAAGAGATGCAACGTGCATTTTGGCATATTCCTAAGGCAATTGATTATGATATGTATCATTGCTATAGGCCAACAGTACCTAGTTTGATTCAGTTACGAATCATTCATTTGAAAACTGCGACGCCACAAATACACAATAGTTATAGTTCTTATGAAACCGGTACTTTTTCACTGGGTTTTCCAACATCCAATGCGAAAAATATGGACAAAAGAATGAAAGCTTTTGATGTTAAAGCAATGGCGCCTATGCAGTTGGGTGATATTGTTAGGGCAGATGGGCAAAAAGGTCAATATCTTGAAACAATTTATCAAGGGCCAGATTATTTGCATTGTGTAGGTATAGAGCGCGTAAATTTTCCGCAATTAGCACCTTGTGATCCTGCAGATGGTTTTGGAGGGCCGGGATATTCTGCATTCGTTGCAAAAGATTCTGATGCTGAGGTTGCTTTTTATACTGATGTGTTAGAACATTACATTCTTTTTGATTCGGTTTGGGAAGCTGCAGATGAAGGTGCTTTAGGAGTGAATGCAAATACTCCATTTCGTTTTTGTGGTATTTATGCTCCCGAAGCAAATCAAAACCACTACCTTCTTTTAGATTTTAAAGATGGTAATATGATTGATACTGGTGTACAAAGTTGTGTTCCAAATCAAGGTTTAGGCATGTATTCTTTTCAAACAAGTGATATTGATAGGGTAATGCACAATGCCTTAAAAAAGGGTATTACCGTAAAATCTGAAATTCAGCCGGTTTCCGATTATATTTTAGGAACAGGAAAGGCCTGTCTATTGGAAACCCCGAACGGACTTTATGTAGAAATTTTTCAACACGACTAAATGAACGCAACATTAAAAAAATTCGCTGAAATTCTTTGTGGTACACTAGATAATCAAAAACAAATTGATGCTGAAATTGCTGCCGGAAAGCAAATACACCCCTACGCAAAACATGTAACGGATGTTTGCGACCATCGTATAATAAATAGACCAGAGGGGCATCCTGGTATATATATTTTAGAGGAAAGTTATTACGTTAAGCCAGGGCAATCGGAAACAGAAATTAAACCACTATTTTTTTATATCACGGTAAAAGGAGATAATTCGGTTTTATTACATTCTATTCAAGTTCCGCTTCATATGAAACCTGAAGAGGTTATTAATGCCAATGACGATTTAGTTTTTGATTTTAACGAATTAGAAATGAGACCCTGGGGGCCGGCAGAATATACTTGGCACGAAGACAAGCATTGTTTTACAGTTGATCACGAAGATCCTATAAATGGTATTGTTTTTAGATTGATTGAAATTTTGAAAGAGGGTGAGCTATTTGTTATGGAATTGGTTCATAAAGATGGTGTGAAAATCACACCATATGATACTCCCATACATTATATAAAACAATAGATATGAGCGAAAAACAAACATTTGGTGTCTTATTTGGTATAGCAATTTTAGGCACAATAACCTTGGTAGTTACAAATGGAATGACCATATCAGGTATTGGTGTCTTTGACACCGCAATACTTGAAGAATTTGGGTTAACACGTTCTGAATTAAAATTTAGAGGCTTAATTAATTTGGTGGCCTCTTCAGTCATTATGCCATTTGTGGGCGCGACTATTGATCGATTTGGAGTGAAAAAGATGTTAGTAATAGGATTGTTATTTATAGCCGGACTACTCTACTCATATTCATTGGTTCAAGCTGCTTGGCATATGTATGTTATTCATTTCCTGTTTGCCTTTGCAGTATCAGCTGCAGGTACGTTGGCAGTAATAATCATGGTGTCACAACGGGTTAAAAATAAGAGAGGAACCGCAATAGGTATAGCTTTAGCTGGTACATCATTAGGTGGTGTTATTATTCCTCAAATAGGATTACGATTGTTTAATAACTTTGGATGGCGTGGTGCATTTCAATGGGAATCAATTGTACCAGTTTTAATAGCAATTGCGATTTTTATTCTTCTAAAACCTGTAAAATATAAGAATAAGAATGTTGATACAGCAGTTACAGATGAAGAAACCGGATTAGTTGAGTTTACCATTAAAGATGCCATAAAAACACCTGTATTTTGGGCAATTTGTTTTGCAGGTATTTTTTGTTTTTATAGTATTCTTGGTATCATAGATAATTTGTTTTTGTATCTAAGTGAACTGAATTTTACTGCGGCGCAGGCTACCAATGCATTTAGTATCTTTTTTGCTATAATTCTTGTTGCAAAACTGTCTTCGGGAGTTGCTACTGATTATATTAATGAGCACATGCTATTTAAAATTCAATTGGTGCTAATGATATCTGGAGCAGCACTTTTGGCAGTAAACTCTGCAGACCTTATATGGCCATCTTTGATACTATTGGGACTAGGTTGGGGAGGTCTTTATACCTTGTTCAATTATATAATTATAACCACATTTGGCGTTAAATCTGCCGGAAAAATTGGTGGTCTTATCTCATTTTTTGAAGGAGTAGGCTCAGGTTTAGGAATGTGGTTAACAGCCGTAATTGCAGATGCTACGGGGTCTTATAGTGTGAGTTTTTGGTTTATTGTTGGTTTGCTGTGTGTAGCTTTAGCTATTTCGTTTTTTATTAAACCCATAGTTTCTGATAATAAAAGTATTCCGACTAGTTAAATGTTTTAAATAATAGGTGAACAATCCCGCAATTCTAAAACATTTTTAAAAATGGCAAATGAAAATTCTTTTATAAAGATACTAGGAGTAGCTATTCTAGGAACAATTTTATTAGTAGTATCTAATGGTTTAACCTTATCGGGAATTACAATTTTTGACGAAGCAATTTTGAATGATTTGGAATGGACTAAATCCGAATTAAAATTTAGAGATTTTATTAATTTAGTATCTGCAGCTTTACTTGCTCCCTTTGTTGGTGCGGTAATAGATAAATACGGAGCAAAACGATTAATGATTATTGGTTTGCTCGTAATCTCCGCAATGCTATACCTGTATTCTAAGATAACTTTAACCTGGCATGTTTACTTAATTCATTTTATTTTTGCCTTTGCACTCTCTGGTGCAGGAGCTCTTGCAGTTTTGATAATGGTTTCAAAACGTGTTACTGAAAAAAGAGGAATAGCAATAGGAATAGCTTTAGCAGGAACTTCTGCAGGGGGTATTATTATTCCTCAAATAGGAATTCCGTTATTAAAGAATTTTGGTTGGCGTACTGCATTTCAGTACGAGGCTTTACTACCTCTTTTAGTAGCACTACTATTATTTATTTTTATAAAACCTGTTAAGTTTAAGGAGAAAACAAGTACAGATACTTCTGAAAAAGACAAAGAAACTGGGCTATTTGAGATTCAATTTAAAAAGGCATTAAAAACACGGGTTTTTTGGGCTATTTGTATCGTAGGGGCATGTTGCTTTTATAGTATAATGGGATTAATAACAAATCTTTTTCTATACTTGAGAGAGCAAGATTTTTCAGTGGTCTCTGCAGGAAATACGCTAAGTGTTTTCTTTATGATTATTTTGGGTTCTAAATTGGTTTCTGGTACCATTGCAGAATACATAAATGAACATAAGCTCTTTAAAATTCAAGTGTCTTTAATGGCTTTAGGAGCTTTGTGTATTGCCCTTGATTCTCCTGTTTTAGTATGGCCGGCCTTAATATTATATGCCTTAGGCTGGGGAGGTCTTTACACTATAATTAACTATATTATTATTACCACATTTGGTGTTAAATCTGCAGGTAAAATAGGAGGAATAATTGCAGCTTTTAAAGGCCTTGGAGCCGGCTTAGGTGCTTGGATGACAGGTTTAATATCGGATCAAACAGGTTCTTATAGTATGAGTTTTTGGGTGGTAGTAATTATACTTTGTATTGCAATTTCTGTTTCCTTTTTTATAAAACCAATTATTTCTGTTCAAGAAACAGAAAAAGTAACTTCTTAATTTTTGTCCCTATGTTATTAGATATTTTAAAAAATAGAAAACCAGAAAATGTAATTACTGAGACTGAATATGATTATGTTAGACTTAGTGCTAACGAGAACCCTTTAGGCCCTTCTAAAAAAGTTAGAAAAGCTATGATGGATGCTTTTGATAAAGGGTGTCGTTACCCTTATGAAGAAACAGAAGCATTGGCAGAACTTATAGCAAGAAAAGAAGGGGTTTCTAGAGCACATATAGTTATTTGCGTGGGTTCCTCTGAGGGTTTAAATGCTACGGGGTTAACATATGGAGTTAATGGTGGAGAAATTATAACCGCGGATCCTGTTTATGATTTTTTAATGACTTATGCAGAGCGCTTTGGTGCTTTTATTAATAAAGTACCCCTAACCAAAGATATGCGACATGATTTAGCCGAAATGAAAAGAAGAATTACCAGCCGTACTTCTTTAGTTTTTGTTTGCAATCCTAATAATCCAACAGGAGATCTAATTCCAAAAGAGGAGTTACTAGATTTCTTTACTTCGGTATCTGAAAAAACAACAGTATTTTCAGATGAAGCTTATTGCGACTATATAACAGAGCCAGATTATCCTTCCATGATTGAACTAGTTAAAGAAGGTAAAAATGTAATTGTGTCTAAGTCTTTTTCTAAAGTGTATGCACTTGCGGGTCTTAGAATGGGCTATTTAGTTGCTAGGCCAGATATTGCAGCAAGAATTAGAAAAAATATAATGGCAAGGCCAAATATGATGGCAATAGCAGCAATAAAAGCATCTTATGAAGATGAAGAGTTTTATGCTAAAAGTCTTGCCTATAATATGGAATGTAAACAGTATGTATATAAAATACTAGAAGAGCTTAACCTTTATTATATTCCCTCACATACCAATTTTGTTTTCTTTAATTCGGGGCTAGATATTAGGCAACTTCGAGTACAAATGAGAGATAAAGGAATAACTGTTGGGCGTCCTTTTTTACCGCATACAAATTGGTGTCGTATAAGTATGGGAAACATGGAAGATATGATAAAATTTGGGGAGGCTTTAAAACAAGTTATAAATAGATAACCAATAGAATAATCCCTAAAAAAATAAGGCAATAAATAGCTTTTAAAAGCTATTTATTGCCTTATTTTATGTGTATAAGTAAATATTATTCTTTAATTTGAACAATCATTTCTATTTCGCATGCCCCATTAAAAGGAATTGCTGCCATACCCACGGCAGACCTGGCATGTAAACCTCGTTCACCAAAAACTTCAAACATTAAATCAGAAAATCCATTCATCACTTGGGATTGATCTGTGAAATTAGGGTCAGAATTTACCATTCCCAATACTTTTACGATTTTCTCTACTTTGTTTAAGTCTCCCAAATACAACTTTAAAGTAGATAAATGATTAATACCAACAAGTCGAGCGGCATCATAGCCTTCTTCAACAGTTAAATCCTTACCTAGTTTGCCTGTGTAATTTTTGGTTTTAGAGAAAGGCAAATTTCCAGATAAATATAGCATGTTGCCACTTTTTACAGCTAATGATATTTTAAAAGTTTTAGGTTCTTTAGGCTCGGTTAATTCTATTCCTAGCTCATTTAATCGTTCTTCTATATCATAATCATACAAATCATTTATAGAAGATTCTTGGGCATTAGAGAATGTTACTCCCACAAAAAATAATAACAAGATGGCCTTTTTCATAATTTTTAATTTACTCACTAATATTAGTTGCAATAGTTTTATTGTTTCTAGACCATTCGCTCCAAGAACCAACATAAAGATTTGGAATTTCAAGATTTGCATGGGCCATTGCTAAAAGGGTATGACAAGCTGTAACTCCAGAACCGCAATGTACTGTTACATTTTCCATAGGTTTTGACCCAATTATTTTTTCATATTTCTCTTTTAAAATAGAAGGTTCTAGATATAGTCCGTTTTCATCTAAATTAGTGCTAGTAAAAGGAATATTGGTTGCCCCAGGAATATGTCCGGCAATTAAATCTATTGGTTCTACTTCTCCGTTATACCTTTCTTTTGCCCTAACATCTATTACAAGATAATCGTTGTCTTGAGAAATTTTCTCTACCTCGTTCATTGTTTTCATTGGTAGCTTCCAGTTAGCTATAGAATAAGGAGCTACTTTGGCAGGTGTTTCTTTGCCAGAACTAGTAGGGTAACCAACTCTTAAGGCTTCTTTTAAGCCACCATTTAATACTTGTACTTTTTCGTGACCAATAGCAGTTAGCATCCACCATAATCGGGCAGAAGCAATAGCAGCACTTTTATCATCATAAATTACAATATGATTATCTGGAGAAATACCTAAATTGGTTAATATTTTTGAGAACTTTTCTATACTTGGTAATGGGTGTCTTCCACCATTTGCAAAATTTTCTTTTATATCAGACAAGTCGTTGTTTAAGTGTACATGTAAGGCACCTTTTAAATGGTTTTCTAGATAGGTTGCCGTTATATCTTTTCCCATTCTAGTATCTATGAGTACTAGGTTTTTATTTTCTTGAAGGCCTATAAGCTCATTCGCAGATATTAATGGTTTCATCATGTTTTTAGGATTTAAGGTTTATTTCTCCATCAATTGGTATAGAACTATTAAGTGTCCATCAAAATCTACAAATGCTTGTTCTATAAAAGTTGCATAATCGTTTTCATCTGTTTTAATATCCGTAGTTTTTAATCCTAAAGCCTTTATTTTTGCAATTACATCGCTTAAATTGTCCACTTTAATTACAGATGCAGTCATATGTATGCCTTCTTGTTTTGGTAGAGGTATACCCTTAATTTCAGTTAGTGCAAATGTTCGCTCTTGGGTAGGGCTATCCATGGTGGCAAAATTTAAATCGGCTTCATTTGGAATATTAAATACGGGATAAGAGAAAGAGTCTTTCTCTGAAGGTTCAATATAATTAATAGTGAAACCTAAAATGTCTCTATAAATGCTAAGAGAACGTTCTAAATCTGCAACACAAAGGGTAATTCTTTTATATAATAATGACATACTATTTTCTTTTAGTGAATATTTTTAATCTGCTGTTTTAACTGGTACGTAACGGCTAATACTATCGAATAACTTTTTCATTTCTTCACCAGTTTTGGGTAATTTATCTTTTTTTACATTTAAATGATTTATTGGTATTTCTTGGCGGTATTGCTCAAAAACAGGCTTTACCATTTCTAGAGCATAATTGGGTATAGTTCTATCTTTTCTAAATGCAGCGATAGGAATTTTAGCTTCTACAATACCATCTTCTTCTTTACTTGGGTGTTTGGCAAGAATTTCGCCATGCGGATTTACAATAATAGACTCTCCGGCATTATAGCCCGTACTAACTGGGAGTGTAAAATTAGCCATGGCCGAATAAAAATCATTACTCCATGCTGTAAAAACAACATCTTCTTGCGCAAAAAGAGTAGCGGTTCTGAGCATTATTTCAGTACCACGCATAGCAAATGCTGCATATATAAAAGGGTCAAATTGCACAGTACTTACAGCTATATTTCCATATTCAGTTTGTAGTACAGGAAACTCTTCTTCTATTCCATATTTTTTACGATACGCATCTCTAACCCCTTCTATGGTAGTTGTAGTAATTTCTTTGGTTTTGTATAAACGTTTTATGTTTCTAGATTTCCAAAACGTTTTTGCAATTTTTCCATCTCTACCTAATACAGTGTTTATACTAAGTATATGGTCTGGCCATGCTGCATCTCTAACATAACTGCCAAAAATAACATAGCAATCACAAGACTTTGCAACTTTTCCCAGTCTTTCGGTTTCTGGCCCTGGAACTTCAATTGTAAAAGGCATTTTCTCTTGCCTAGTGCCAGAAGAATAGCCCGTAAGTGGAAACTCATGAAATAAAATAATATCTGGTTTGCTGCCTTCGGTTTGTGCTTGGTTAGCAAGTTTTTCCATATATTTCATATTCTCTTCTAACCCTTCTTCAATAGAGTTAAAACTAGAAAGAGATTTTACACGAGTTTGCATTACCTTAATAACTATAGTGTCTTTTTCTAAAGGTACTTTGTTATAGGAGCCATCTGCTTTTACAAGAGTCACTTTGTTTTTTTGTTTTTCTGTTGCAATTTTTTCTTGATTAGAATTTGAGCAAGCATTTGTTATGAGAACAAGCATTGCTAGGAAAAATAGTTTTTTATACATTATATTATTCTTTAAGTAATTCAATAAATTCTAGCCAAACTCCGTCTGGCGTTCTTATAGAAAAAGCATTGACTTTGCCATATGGCTTTATCTCTAAAGTTTGTATAGGAGTATTTAATTTGCCTCCTTTTTCTACTATTTGTTTTGCATAAACTGCTGCATTTTTTACAGGAAACCGAAGCATTAAAATGCCCAGATTAGGTGGTTGTGCTAATTTTGAGCAATCTTTTCCTTTTAGTTCTTTTGTTTCCAGTAACTCTATAGAACCAAAGTTTTTACCTTCTGGGTGAATAACACATACAGGAGCAGTTATATCTCCATTAATATTTGGGGGAATACCAATTACATTATTGCCATTACTGCGTTTATCTCCGGCAGATTCGAAGTAGAGTTTAAACCCTAAAATATCGGTAAAAAAAGAAAGGGTTTTTTTATAGTTTTTACAGATGGTTGTTGAGTTAAAAAAGCGACTAGTTTTTTCAAACTCAAAACCCTCTAATGGAGGATGAAATCTTTGCATAATAGCAATAGTTATTCCGTCTGGACCTTTTAGAAGTGCTTCTGCAACATCAAATTCTCCAAAGGTAAAGCGGTGTGGATCTGTAAACCCATTCCAGCCTTCGTTCTGAAAGTTGCGATACATTGTCTTCATGTCTTTTACTCTAGTGTTTACATCAAAAATTCCACCAGAATCCCAAATCTGAGCTCCTGAACGTATTTGTTCTTGTTCCACATTATGGAACTTTACTAAGCGTAAAAAACCCTGTGAATCACCAGGTATAACAAGAAGTATCTCCTCAATGTTTGCCTTATTGTTTAGTTGCCATAGGGTATTCAAGCTTTTATCGGCATAAGCTTGGTGGGCAATTTGCCAACCACATACATCAACCAAAAAATCAGCCCATTTTTTGATATTATAAACACTAAAAACGGCTTCTTGCCATCCTTTTAATGGTGCATCTTCTGCGGTAAAACTGAGTGTATGTTTAAGCATATTTTTATTGATTATCCGAGTAAGCCCATTAAATCAAAAGCGGCGCGTTCACCAGATTCCATGGCTCCTTCCATACCTCTGTTCATAACCGCAGTGTGTTCGCCTGCAAAATGAATTCTTTCAATAGGGTTTGCTAAGTGATTTGAAAAATCTGTTATTTGACCCGGTTTCCAGTAAGCGTAGGCCCCGCCGGCATACGGGTTGCTTACCCAGGTCCAGTAGTAAGCAAAATCTAAAGCGCCTTTAAGACTTGGTCGCATATTTTCTAAGGTTTTGGTAACAACTGAAATGGCGTCTTCACGCTTCAATTTATCAATTTCAAGAGCAACATTACTATTTAAAAATGCTACACAACTTGTCACTTTATTAGGATTTTCAGGGTCATTTTTCATTGCCATAAATCTTCCTGCTAAATTATCGCACCACATACTTGGTGGTAAGCCATCTTCTTCCCAATATTTTTTCTTTGGAACAAAATGTAATTGAACAACTGGAGTATATTCTAAACCATTAAAGCCCCTTTTTTGGTTCTCTGTAGAACTTGGAGGTAAATTAATATGGCGTAAAGCTGAGGTTGGTAATGTTACTAAAGTGTACGGTGCTCTTAGGGTACTACCATTATTTAAAGTTACAGTTGTAGCATCTTCTTCTGAAGAAATACTTTTTACAGGACTATTTAACATAATATCTTGCTGAAAAGCAGCACCCATTGCTTCTGGTAATCGTTGGTTGCCTCCAACGATAGCGCCCCCTTTACCAGTAGAAGCTGTTTGTTGTCCTATCCATGTTAGTATTTGAAAATACATCATTATAGAAATGTTTTTTGCATCTACACCGTAACTTGAATTTGTTCCCATGCATAATTTTATAGCATCCTCTGAGAATCCTTTTTCCTTTAGTACGGAATAAACCGACTTATCCCAATCCATATACTTAGGGTCTCTCCAAGCCGACAAATCATTTTTTGGTAATGGGTTTATTTTTGCGAACATGGGCCAAGTGGTATAGGCCGGTAACGATTTTCTAAATCCTTCGGGTAGTGTATTAAAAGGGTGATTTTCCCAGTTTTCTGGTAGAATGAATTCATTTTTTATATGATAAATTAATTCTCCTTTTCTGGCTTCCGTTCTAGGTCTATCTGAACCTATTTTAATATTATATTTTTGCGCGGCATCAATAACTCTAGCATAACCGCCACCAATGCCATTTGCGCCCAATTCAGGATGCCCTGGCACATCTTTTTCTTTGGCAGTATGTACACGGCCCCCAAGTCTGTCTGTTGCCTCGACTACTTTTACCTTAAAACCAGCACTCTCTAATATTAGTGCGGCATTTAAACCCGATAATCCAGCGCCTATGATAATAACATCTGCATCAAGGTTCTTTTTATTTCCTGAAATACACGAATTTAATCCAAAATAGAAAGGAGCAGCAGCTAAAAAAAGGCTGCTTTTTTTTAGCATATCTCTACGATTAATTTTAGGAGATATGTTTTTATTTTTCATTTTCATCCCACTTTAGTTCTTCTCCAAAAATATCTGGTTGTTTTGCTTCGGTGGCCGCTATGAAATCGTCAGGCAGGTCGATTTTATTATAAAAATTACTTCCACTAGAAGTCCATATCATATGACCTGGGGTTTCCGCCATTTTCAACAACGATAACCATGAAGTCTCACTGGTCCAATGATATTCAGAAGGTATATGAGTATATGATTTATCATATAAATACTTTATATCAATATCATAGGTGTCTAATGTCATTTCAGTACGCCAGGTTTGTGATTTACTTTCGAACCATTTTGTGAATGCATGTCGAGTTATGTGCATTTTATTACCCATTTTGGTAAATACTAAGTTAAGAGGCGCACCAATTGCAGTACTTTCCATAGTGAAACTGGCATCTACTTCAGGACCTCTAGGCGTCATAATACCACCTCGAATACCTGCTCTAAAGGCTGGTACTTCAACAAGTTCACCTGTATAAGGGTTGGTCATTTCACTTAAAAATTCTCCAGTTTCTGGATCTCGGTATAATAACCAGCCTTTAGATTTTGTTTCCACATTTCCATTATCTAATAGGCGCATTATTTTCATGCCACAACCAGAGTATCTAAATATTTCTTTTCCAAAAACATTTAGGCTATCGGGGCGATCTGGCCGTATACCGAATACCCTTCCTTCAGAATATGAAAAAGTCATTTTACCTGACAAATCACCCTGTATTTTTTCAAAAATCAACAATTGATCTTTAGGGTCATTCAGGTCATAGGCCAATGCTTTGTTTTCAATTGTTTCGCTGTCTGAAGTTATGTTAGGTGTGTTTTCACTGTTTTTAAGACTACAGCTAAGAAAAAACATAACTATTAAAATGCTAATGCGGTTTGCAAGTTTAAGGTGATTTTTCATAGAAGGAATAGTTGTTAGTTATTGCATTCACATGTTGCGGATACCCAGTTGATTTGAAAACCAATTTTTTTAGCATGTGGTTCAGCAAATGCCAAAGCAGTTGATACTTGTGCATTTTCTTCTTTTAATCGTAGAAAAAAGAAATTTGATTCTTCTAAATTATAAAATGGATATTCTTTGTTTCGAAGTTGAATGAAGTATGTTTTTCCATCAATCGGGTTCAGAACATAAGCTGTGCCTCCTTGGTCGTGAACCTGTAAACTCTTATAGCTTTTGTCTTTTTTACCAGGCATATAATATGCTTTTTCATAAAAAGATACGTCACAGGTGTAAAATTTGGCTTTTCGCATTTTATAGGGTTCAGGGTTTGGATGCCCTTTAAAAAAAGAATTGTCTTTTACCAAAAAAGTACGATCTACCCGCCAATATTCTCCTTCAGAAATTACCATATCATGTACAGAATACCGCAATTCATTTCCTTTGCCGAATTGACATGCTTTACTAACCATGCTTCCGTGAAATTGCTGACCATTTCTTTGAAATATTACATCACATCCATCAAGTCCAAATAGCGTGTCTAAGGTTACATTAGATAGCATTTTATTATGGGTGTCAGCGGCTAATAAGAATTTTTCAGCTTCTTTAATAAAGTATAATTTCATGATAATACCAGGTTTATCAATCATACTTTCAAATGATACGATTCGTTGCCTGCCTACTTTAGTCTTATCATCATTGGTATATTCTTCAACATAGAACACAAATTTGCCAATACTTTCGGCTTTTATTCTTTTATGAATAGTATGTAAGCGGTCATGTTTTTCATTTGGTTTTCCCCACCAGTCACTCCTATTTTCAACCCATAATTGTTCATCATTATCAAACTCACCTTCAAACCACTTGGCAATTAGGCCTAGGTCTCTAACGTTTGGATCTCCATATTCAAATAAAGATTCAGCGAAAGTTGTTTGATTTATGAAAAGTGTTAAAATCAGTAGTACTTGCAATCGTAACTTATTCATTGGTGTGTTCTTTATATGTGTTCTTAAATGGATAAATAAGGTATGTCACGTTGACCAAGCACTTTGTCTACCTACGCCTTTAAAATAATATCTAATGCGGCACGTTCACCTGATTCAAATGCACCTTCCATACCACGTTGCATAATAGCCGTATGTTCACCAGCAAAGTGAATGTTTCCATGTGACTTTCGCATGTGATTGCCAAATTTAGTCACTTGGCCTGGCTGCCAATAAACCCAATCACCAGCGCCATGTACATCACGTTCACATGATTGCACCATTAAACGTTCTAAATTACCTTTAGTGGAAGGACGTATTTCTGCTAATTTTTGTTCTACATAGTTGAAAACCTGCTCATCAGTCATCAAATTAAATTTAAATGATTCAGGCCCGTTAATATATGCTAAACCGGCATTTAGATCATTTTCATTACGTTTAGTGCGTACTGCAAAGCGTTCAAGCGGACCGTCGGTCCACATATTAGCGTCCATACCATCTTTTTCCCAGTAGGGCTCTTTAATTAGAAAATGAACTTGAACCGATAAACCGTAATCTATTTGTTCAATGGCCTCTTTGGTTACACCTGTGATGTAGGGTTCAAAAGTGACATTGCGCAACACTGAAATGGGTATACTACAGATAACATTTTTGCCTTTATATTCACTGCCATCAGCACAGCTTACTTGTACAATACCATCTTGCTCTTTAAAGCCAATTACAGTTTTTGATAAATGAACCTCATTTTGAAGTGAATTGGCCATGGCTTCAGGAAGTAAGGAGTTTCCGCCTTTGACCATTTTCCATCCTTTTCCATCGGGGAATGTTATTTTACCATTACCAAAGCTATTGACATGATATCTTCGAAGTTCGTTTAGAGCTGAGGTTTTGTGCATTCCTCCTGAATGAATGATCACATTCATAAGGTCTATGGTTGCTTCATTATATCCTTTAGACCTTAAGTATTCATTATGTGGAATGTCATACTTTTGATATTCTGGTTTCAACCATTCATCTAAAGGTTTATCTTTTAACGGGTTATCTCTATGTGATAAGGTGGATAGGTAGCGATGAGGAAGTAATTTTCTGTCTTCTCCTTCTAGAGGGTTCATCTTATGCGACTCCCAATTTGCTGCAGTAATGTACTCACCTTTAAGATTGTATAACCAAGGTCTGTTCGGACCATTATTGTCTTCAGGGCTGTACAATTCAAGTCCTAGCTTATTTACTGTATTTACCATACGAGCATAAGTAGCACCAATAAATTCACCTGCCGCTTCAGGTTTTCCAGGAACATTGTTTAGCGTATAAACTCTACCCCCAAGTCGTTGCCTGCCTTCAATTACTTGCACATCGTAACCCTGCTCTTCTAAAAGCATTGCTGAATGTAAACCAGATAAACCAGCCCCTACTACAATAACATCATGAGAAGCTTTTATAGGTTTTGTTTTGTTGTGAATTGCAGGTGCCTTAGAAACATTGTTTTTATTTTCAGATCTATTGGTACAGGCAGTGGAAACTAGTATACCAGCAGATGCACCAGCTACATTTTTAATAAATCTTCTTCTATTAGTTTTCATAGGCTTATTGAACAGTAACCTCTTTAAGATATTCTATTAAAGCGTCTTGTTGCTCTTTCTTTTTTACACCTACAAACGCCATTTTGGTACCCGGTACATAACTCGCGGGGTTGCTGAGCCATTCTCTAAGTGTTTCTTCGCTCCAAATTATTCCTTTGTTTTTTAATTCTTCTGAGTATACAAAATCTTCTTTCATACCAGCCTTACTACCTAGAAAGCCATTTAAGTTTGGGCCTACTTTATGTGCTTCACCTTTAACTACGTTATGGCATGCAGCGCAAAGTAAAAAAACCCGTCGGCCTAATTTATTTTCAGATTGGGGTATGGTGGCTGCAGCCTGTGTGTTGGTTTTTGCCGCTTCTTTTTTAACCTTAAAAGTGGTCTCTTCTTTTTTTTGTTTTTCAGTACAAGAATGAAAAATTATAACCAAAGAGAGAAGGGTTAAAATGTTGAATATTTTTTTCATAGTTGGCTATAATTTCAATGGAAAATTTTAGTTCAGTTAATTAATAGTTAATAAAGTTAACTAAATTTAGATATTATCCTAATTTTTAACATAAAATCTACATAATTTTACAAGCTCTTGTAAAAAAGAAATTATTTTGCTTTGAGCTTATTTAGCATGCTGTCAATTGCGCTAGCATTATGAACTTTACCATTTTTCAGCACCGTGTTAATATGGAGGGTGTTGTTTATATTTTCTAAAGGATTTGAATTTAAAATAATTAAATCGGCCCACATATTTTCTTTGATTGAACCCAGCTCTTTCTCCATGTTAAAGTATTTAGCAGGATTGTAAGTTGCTGTTTTAATCGCTTCTAATGGGCTAAGACCCGCGTTTACTAAAGCTTCCAATTCAACATGTAAACTTCGACCGGGGGTTAAATAGGCAATAGGTGTATCAGTGCCTGCCATAATAGGAATGCCAAAATCATGTATTTTTTTGATCATCTTTTTGTTGAAATTGGTCTGAGCTTCGAATGACGGGTTTATCGGATATTCTTTTAACGCTACAGATCGTTTTTTCCAGTATTGAGCTATAGAATCTGGTAAGTATTGATAACTCTTTTGATAATGATCATTGGCGTAATATTGATTTGATAAAAAAGTGTTTAAAGCTAATGTTGGTATTTGCCATACATCATACTTTTTAAGAATTGTCAGAACTTTGTTAGCTTCTGCTTCGTTGTAATTCTTGATAGCTTCCTCTTTTTGAGCTGCATGAATAGCTGATCTGAGCTCGCCACCAGTCATGTTTTTTCCTTGCATCAGCATTTTTCGCCGTGATTCTAATAACTCATCACTGTTTGTGGCACATGATAATTCTAAATTTCGCAAATGCTCCATACTGCTTAAGCCCGCCTCGGCAGCAGAAACTACATCCATACTTAATGGCACATGCCCAGTAACTTTTAATCCATTAGCTTTTGCCAATTCATTAATTTTCTTGAATTGTTTTGGTGAAAGCATTTCATATGCTTTAAGTAAATCGACATTTTTATCTATCAATAATTGAACTTGAGAAGTTATGTCTTCGAGTGAATGGAGTTCAACTGAAAGTTCTGGGTGTGCGGGGTCAGCACCATCATAAACGTTAGGTTCACCGTCTAGTAATGGACCTGCCATCATTACTCGAGGGGCATCGGTTTTATATAATAATGACTTGTCTTTCCATTCCTTTACAAAATTGACATTACCACCGGTGTCACGAACGCTAGTGACTCCATTCGCTAAAAACAACGTAAACATGCGAGGCGCTATATCTTCTATATAAGCAAAATGAACATGTGTGTCCCACAATCCTGGCATTAGATATTTGCCGTCACCATCAATAATTTCATTTTCGTTCGAAAGGGTTATTTCGTCACTAGGCATAATTTTGATGATTTTCCCTTCTGAAATAATAACAGTTTGATTGTTTTTTAAACCCTCAATAGGATCTATTGTTGCAATGTTCTGAATACAAATGGCATCTGGAAAATACGCTTGATGCGTGCCGCATGATGTCGCCAACAATATAGTAGTGCTACAAAACAGGCGTAATATTTTTTTCATGTTAGTTAGGTATTAATGTTCTAATTATGAGGTTGGTATTAGGTTGTTTAAAAAGTAATTTCAGATCTTTTAAAATTAGTTAATTTATTTAATGATTAATATAATTAACTAATTTTTATTAATTTGCCGCATGATGAATAAAAGACTTACGCTAGCTGCTCGTCCTGAAAAAGGAATAAAAGTTTCTGATTTTAAGATGGAAACGGTGGAAATTCCCAAATTGAAAAAGAATGAGTTTTTAATAAAGGTATTGTTTCTTTCTGTAGCACCAGTAATGAAATTTTATATGTTAGATGGTGCTGGTATTGAATCACCTATGAAAATTGGTGATACTATGCGGGGTAGGGGAGTCGGAGAGGTTATAGCTAGTAATAATGCTGAATTTGTAGTGGGTGATATTGTGCAAGGTAAATGTGGTTGGCAAGAATATGTAGTTTGTGATGGTAGTAGTTATCATATGATGTATAAAGTTTCGCAAAGGGGAATTTCATATTCAACAGCTCTTGGTATTTTAGGTATGACCGGTTTTACTTCGTACTTCGGCTTATACAAAATTGGAGCATTAAAAAAAGGCGAAAATGTCTTGGTTTCTGCTGCGGCCGGTGGTGTAGGTTCAAACGTAGGCAAACTTGCAAGAATTAAAGGTGCTAAAGCGGTTGGACTAGCAAGTACCGATGAAAAATGTAAAATATTAACTGAAAAGTTGGGTTATCATGGTGCAATAAACTACAAGAAAGAAAATGTCTCAGAGAGAATAGACGCTTTTTTTCCTGACGGAGTTGATGTTTTTTTTGACAATGTTGCAGGTGCTATTTTAGATACTGCATTGACTAAGTTAAAAAGATATGCGAGAGTAGTGTGTTGTGGTCGAATATCGCAATATGAAAATATCGATGGCACAGAATATCAGTTAAAAAACTGGCACTTTATTTATAAAACCAGATCAAAAATGCAAGGGTTTTTTATTTATGATTTTGAAGAAGAATTTCCTAAGGCAGAAAAAGAAATGGCGCAATGGATTAAAGATGGGAAACTAACTTTTCAAGAAGATATTTTAGAAGGTTTAGAAAATATGCCTGTTGCTCTTAATCGATTATTTGAAAAGAAAAATGTTGGTAAACAACTGGTTCGTATTGGTTTACCAAGCAATTAAAAAGTATTATTATTTAGGGTTAAATTAGGGTATTTGTAAGCTCTAATAAAATTAGTTAACTATGTTAACTAATTTTTCAATACCTTTATTGTTTTATTTCAATAGCAACCTTTATTTTAGGGAAATGATAGATTATTTAATTACAGTAAATGACGAAGAAATTCAAGTGAATACCACTGAGGCCAAGGCATTAGATCGTATTCAATTGTCTCCGTTGAAGCATCATGTTTTGCAGTCTGGTACGGCGTACAATGTAGAAGTTGTAGCTGAAGATTTCTTAAACAAATCTCTTTCAATCTCGGTCAACGGTAACGTATACCGAATTAAAATAGAAGATGAGAAAGACCAATTAGTAAAAGAGATGGGGTTATTCGCGGTTACCAGCCAAAAGGTGAATTCGATAAAAGCTCCGATGCCTGGTCTTATTTTAGACATTATGGTTGAGGTAGGTCAAGAAATTATAGAAGGCACCCCATTACTGGTATTGTCAGCGATGAAAATGGAAAATATAATTCTTTCTCAAGGAGAGGGAGTAGTAAAAGCTATAGCTGTACATAAAGATGATGCCGTAGACAAGGGACAGCTCATTATAGAAATGGAATGACAGTGCCCTTTAAAAGACATTGAATTTGGTATTAGAGTTAGTTAAGAATTATGAATAATTCTCGTTTACTCGAGATTGATCTTAAAATATTTATTGAATGCGAAAAATACTAGTTGCAAATCGAGGTGAGATTGCATTTCGAATTATGCGAACTGCCCGTAAAATGGGAATAAAAACAGTTGCCGTTTATTCTGAAGCTGATCGACAATCACCGCATGTGAAATTTGCTGACGAAGCGGTATTGCTTGGTCCTGCTCCTTCATCAGAATCTTATTTGGTTATGGATAAGATTATTAAGGCGGCAAAAGATACCGGTGCTGAAGGTATACATCCGGGTTACGGTTTTTTAAGCGAAAATGCCATATTTGCTCAAATAGTTGAAGATGCAGGTATAACCTTTATTGGCCCTAAGCCACATGCCATTCAAGTAATGGGTAATAAGTTGGCCGCCAAAGAAGCGGTGCGTGATTATGATATTCCAATGGTGCCCGGTATTGAAGAAGCAATTACTGATGTAGCATTGGCGGAAAAAATTGCAAACGAAATCGGATTTCCTATTTTGATTAAAGCCGCTGCCGGAGGTGGGGGTAAAGGCATGCGTGTCGTTGAAAACAATAAAGAACTACCAGAACAGATGAATCGGGCGATCAGTGAGGCCGAGGCTGCTTTTGGAGATGGTTCAGTGTTTATTGAAAAATATGTAGGCTCACCAAGACATATTGAAATTCAGGTACTAGCAGATACACATGGTAATATCGTTCATTTATTTGAGCGTGAGTGTAGCGTGCAAAGAAGGCATCAAAAAGTGGTTGAGGAAGCTCCTTCTGCAGTGTTAACACCCGCGATACGTGAAAAAATGGGAGATGCAGCAATTAAGGTCGCAAAAGCTTGTGATTATGTAGGTGCAGGTACGGTAGAGTTTTTATTAGATGAGAATAAAAACTTTTACTTTCTTGAAATGAATACCAGACTTCAAGTAGAACACCCTGTTTCAGAACTAATTTCTGGTATCGATTTGGTAGAGCAACAAATAAAAGTCGCGAGGGGAGAAAAATTAGAATTTGCACAAAAAGATTTGAAAATTACTGGTCATGCCTTAGAAGTTCGTGTATATGCAGAAGATTCTTTAGCAGATTTTATGCCGAGTATTGGTACACTTTCTACCTATCAAACTCCTGTTGGTGAAGGTATTCGCGTTGATGACGGCTTTGAAGAAGGTATGGAGGTGCCCATTTATTACGATCCTATGATTTCAAAATTAATTACCTACGGAAAGAATCGTGATGAAGCCATACAATTAATGATTGAGGCCATTGATAATTATAAAGTGGAAGGAATTTCAACAACGCTTCCCTTCGGAAAATTTGTTTGCGAACATGAGGCCTTTACTTCCGGTAAATTTGACACACATTTTGTAAAGAACTTTTATTCTCCAGAAGAACTTGAAAAAAAGTACGCTGAAGAACGCAAAATAGCTGCTGTAGTTGGTTTGCAATTGTATCTTGAGAATCAGAAAAATCTAAAAACAGCGAAGGCAGTCTCTTCTAACTGGCAAAAAAGTAGAACTTAAAATCAAGCATAGCTTTTGAACTTTAATAATGAAAGATAAAAAACAAATATTAGCAGACAAACTTGCAAAATCGCGTTTGGGTGGTGGGCAAGAACGTATTAAAAAGCAGCATGCTAAAGGAAAATTAACCGCACGTGAAAGAGTTCACTTTTTGTTAGATGAAGGTTCTTTTGAAGAAATGGGAGCTTTAGTTACACATCGCACTAAAGATTTCGGAATGGAAAATCAAATCTATTACGGCGACGGAGTAGTAACCGGATACGGCACTATTAGTGGTAGACAAGTCTGCGTTTTTGCACAAGATTTTACGGTGTTTGGAGGTGCTTTATCAGAAACACACGCTGAAAAGATATGTAAGATTATGGATTTGGCGATGAAAATCGGTGTTCCTGTAATTGGGTTAAATGATAGTGGTGGAGCACGAATTCAAGAAGGTGTGCGTTCATTAGGCGGGTATGCTGATATTTTTCATAGAAATGTAATGGCATCAGGTGTAATTCCACAAATATCTGCAATTATGGGTCCCTGTGCCGGGGGTGCTGTGTATTCGCCGGCAATGACCGATTTTACGTTGATGGTAGAGAATTCTAGTTACATGTTTGTAACTGGGCCGAATGTGGTAAAAACGGTAACTAACGAAGAGGTGACCTCAGAAGAGTTAGGAGGGGCTTCTACGCATGCAACCAAATCAGGAGTAACACATTTAACCGCTGCAAATGATATACAGTGTATTAATCAAATCAAGCAGATGGTAAGTTATATGCCTCAAAATTGTGAGGATAAGCCTGCCGACTTACCCTTTGAAATGGGTCAAGAAATACGTGATGTTTTAGAAGACATTGTACCTGAAAATGCAAATCAACCTTATGATATGCGTCATGTGATTAATGGAATAATTGATGAAGATTCCTTTTTTGAAATTCACAAAGATTACGCTGATAATATTGTTGTTGGTTTTGCGCGTTTAGGCGGTAAAAGTATTGGTATTGTTGCTAATCAACCTATTAGCTTAGCGGGAGTTTTAGATGTAGATAGTTCAAAAAAAGCGGCTCGATTTACTCGATTCTGTGATTGCTTTAATATCCCCTTACTAGTGTTGGTTGATGTACCGGGTTTTTTACCAGGTACTGATCAAGAATGGAATGGTATTATTACCAATGGAGCAAAATTATTATATGCATTGAGTGAGGCAACGGTTCCTAAAGTAACTGTTATTACTAGAAAAGCATATGGTGGTGCCTATGATGTTATGAACTCTAAACATATAGGTGCCGATTTAAATTTCGCTTGGCCAGGAGCAGAAATTGCCGTTATGGGAGCAAAAGGAGCTAGTGAAATTATATTTAGAAAAGAAATAAATGCTGCAGAAGATCCGGTGGCTAAGTTAGCTGAAAAGGAGGCAGAATATGCAGACTTATTTGCAAATCCGTACAGTGCTGCCCAAAGAGGTTTTATTGATGAAGTGATTCTACCTAAGAATACACGTAGAAAATTGATTAAAGCATACACAACACTACAAAATAAAGTTTCAAATTTGCCAAAGAAAAAGCATGGAAATATTCCTTTGTAATTTAAAAAAATGAGTAAAAAGCCTTTGTTTGAATCGTTTTTACCTGTTTCTGCTAAAGAATGGAAGCAGAAAATACAGTATGATCTAAAAGGAGCTGATTATAATGAATCTTTGGTATGGGAGTCTCCCGAGGGTATCAAAGTCAAACCTTTTTATCATGCCGATGATGCTATTAAGACTTCTGAAAATTTAATCGCAAATTCTGGATGGTATATCGGACAATCTATCTATGTCGGTAATACTAAAATGGCCAATAATAAAGGTTTAAAGGCCATAGCTAGTGGAGCAGAAAGTTTATCCTTTAGTATTCCTTCTGATGAAATAAATATAGCTCAGCTCTTAAATAATATAGATGTCAATACTATTCCGGTTCATTTTAATATGGAATTTTTGGCACCTAAATTTATAGCAAGTGTTTTAGATTTTACTAAAGGAAAGAATGATAATATATTTCTTAACGTAGATGCTATAGCACAACTAGCCAGAAATGGCAATTGGTTTGAAAACTTTAAAGAAGATTTTACAAATCTGAAAGAAATACTTCACCAAGGCTTTAAGAACTCCCTAAGCATTGATATTGGTTTGTATCAAAATGCTGGGGCTAATATGGTACAACAATTGGCTTACGGCCTAGCACATGCAAATGAGTACTTGAATGCTTTTGCAAGCGAAGAAGAACTGAAAACAATAACATTTAAAGTTGCATTAGGGTCTAATTATTTTTTTGAAATTGCAAAATTAAGGGCGTTACGTAAACTTTGGATGGCATTGGTCAAAGAATATAGTTTGAAAATCGATTGTCACATCATAGCCATACCGACTAAACGAAATAAAACCCTCTATGATTACAATACCAATATGTTGCGTACTACTACTGCTACTATGGCTGCTGTTATGGGTGGTGCAGATACGGTAGTAAATATGGCTTATGACGCCATTTATCATAAAGACAACGATTTTGGAGAACGTATCGCATTAAATCAATTGTTGCTTTTAAAAAATGAAAGCTATTTAGATAAGGTGGGCAACCCGGCAGATGGGTCATATTACATTGAGAATATTACTAATCAGTTGGCGGAAAAGGCGCTGATTTTGTTTAAATCAATTGAACATAACGGAGGATTTTTAAAGCAGCTCAAAGCGCATGTCATTCAAAGAAAAATTGAAGAAAGCGCTCAAAAAGAGCAGGTGAAATTTGAAGCAGGTGAAGAAATATTGGTAGGTACAAATAAGTATCAGAATGAAAAGGATGTAATGAAAGAAACCATAGAACTATACCCATTTTTGAAAACCAATCCGCGGAAAACTTTAATACAGCCCATCTTAGAAAAGCGCCTTTCTGAAGGTATGGAGCAAAAAAGATTGAACGATGAGTAGGAAAGATGTGTCACATATCACCTTAGGGTCAGAGGAAGAAAAAAATAGTACGGTAGTTCTTTCAAATGAAATTGGGAACGAACAGTTGCTACCGGGAATGGAGTTTTACGAAACGGCTGAAAAAATCACGTTGAAACCTTCTTTTACAAAAGATGATATAAAAGAAGCAGAGCATCTCGATTTTGCTGCCGGAATACCTCCATACCTGAGAGGACCGTATTCGACAATGTATGTTCGCAGACCTTGGACCATTCGTCAATATGCTGGCTTCTCTACTGCAGAAGAAAGTAATGCTTTTTATAGAAGAAATTTAAAAGGAGGACAAAAGGGATTGTCAGTAGCCTTCGATTTGCCAACACATCGTGGTTATGATAGTGATCATGAACGTGTAGTGGGTGATGTCGGTAAGGCAGGTGTGGCCATTGATTCTGTGGAAGACATGAAAATATTGTTTGATGGAATTCCATTAGATAAAATGTCGGTTTCAATGACCATGAATGGTGCTGTATTACCGATAATGGCGTTTTATATTGTTGCGGCTGAAGAACAAGGTGTTGATAAAGCATTGCTCGCTGGCACCATTCAGAATGATATTTTGAAAGAGTTTATGGTGCGTAATACCTACATCTATCCGCCAAAACCTTCTATGCAATTAGTGGCTGATATTTTTGAGTATACGAGCCAATTAATGCCAAAATTCAATAGTATAAGTATTTCAGGTTATCACATGCATGAGGCAGGAGCTTCTGCAGATATTGAATTAGCATATACCTTAGCTGACGGATTAGAGTACATCAAGACCGGATTAAAAGCAGGATTAGAAATTGATAATTTTGCGCCAAGATTATCTTTCTTTTGGGGTATAGGCATGAATCATTTTATGGAGATTGCCAAAATGAGAGCAGCACGAATGCTTTGGGCGAAATTGGTGAAACAATTCAACCCAAATAATGATAAGTCACTAGCGTTACGTACGCATTGTCAAACAAGTGGGTGGAGTTTAACAGAACAAGATCCATTCAACAACGTGGCACGTACAACCATTGAAGCAACAGCCGCTATATTAGGTGGTACACAAAGTTTACATACGAATGCCTTAGATGAGGCAATTGCCTTACCTACTGATTTTTCGGCTCGAATTGCTCGTGAAACACAGATTTATTTGCAAGAAGAAACGAAAATCACGAAAACAGTTGACCCGTGGGCAGGTAGTTATTATGTAGAGTCTTTAACTGATGCATTGGTTCAAAAGGCTTGGGCTTTAATTCAAGAGGTTGAAGAACTCGGCGGAATGACCAAGGCCATTGAAGCTGGTATACCCAAAATGCGTATTGAGCAAGCAGCGGCAAGAAAACAAGCACGAATTGATAGTGGTGCTGATGTTATTGTTGGGGTAAATAAGTTTCAGCTTGAAGTTGAAGAGGAATTACAAATTTTAGAAGTTGATAACCAAGAAGTAAGACGCCAACAATTAGAGCGGTTGGCTGCCATAAAGGCTAGTAGAAACGAAGTAGCGGTTCAATCTGCATTGAAAGAACTAACTGCTGCTGCCCAATTGAAAATGCAGTCTGGTGATGCCAATTTGCCCGCAGATAAAAATTTACTAGCTTTAGCTGTAAATGCCGCGCGATTGCGAGCCACTTTAGGTGAGATTAGCGATGCGCTAGAGGCTGTATTTGGCAGACATAAGGCAGTAATAAATTCATTTTCAGGCGTGTATTCAAAAGAAATAAAAGACGATAAAAGCTTTGAAAAGGCGAAAGCCATGACCGATCAGTTTGCAGAGCAAGATGGACGTCGCCCAAGAATAATGATTGCAAAAATGGGGCAAGATGGGCATGATCGTGGTGCTAAAGTTGTTGCTACGGGCTATGCCGACTTAGGCTTTGATGTTGATATTGGTCCCTTATTTCAAACTCCAGAAGAAGCCGCAAAGCAAGCCGTAGAAAATGATGTGCATATTTTAGGAGTGTCATCGTTAGCTGCAGGTCATAAAACTTTAGTTCCGGCTGTTATTGCAGCGCTAAAGCATTACGGCCGCGAAGATATCATGGTAATTGTGGGAGGGGTAATTCCTAAACAAGATTATCAGTTCTTGCATGACGCAGGAGCCGTAGCTGTTTTCGGTCCGGGTACTAAAATTAGTGAAGCGGCTATTGAGTTGTTGAATATTTTGATTGAAGAATGAGTTGCATTCATTCAGTAGTCTTTTTAATAAACTTAGACGTGCTTGGCGTACTCAGTTGATGTACTAACTTTTGGGTTATATTTTTGGCAAATGTCGCATTAAGGTAATCTTCATGTTTTAAAATGCGATGTGTTATTTCAATACCACCTTTAAAAATTTCTACCCTGCACATGTATTGGTCGCCTTCAAAAGTATCATAAACTTCAACTTTAACTAATGATAAATTATAATTACGAAAGCGATATTGCAGTAGCTTTTTGAGTAGTAATTCTTGTCTATTCAGATTCATTTAGTCAATTTTATAGCGTTCCCAGCCTTTTTCTGGTAATTCATATTGGTCTAATTTCATAATTGCCGATGTATGGCCAAGCGGGTATTTATATTTCAAGAACGTACAATGCTCATTGGCCTCAATAAAAAAAGCGCTTAATCGCTTCGGAAGCCCCAAGCGCTTTCGTTCACACTCTTGCTGCATAGTATGTGCCCCGATTTCTTTAAGAAGGTTCTTAATAGAATACCGGTCATAGTTTCGGTATACAAAATTGTTCATATTGGAATAATTCCATAAATTAGGATTTAATCCAAATATAAGAATAAGAAATTCTTGTTCTCAGATTTTAACATTATATTTTTTAATTTAGAAAAACGCAATTATAGGAAGCATGTGTTATGGAACAAGGGTGGTTAGGGCTGCCAAGCAATTAGAGTTGTATTATAAAGTAGATCGCCTGTACGGGCCTATGCAAGAAGGTTCTGAATTGATATATAACTATGCAAATGGTTGGGCACATCCAAATATGTGGATATTTCCCCAGCAGCGCATTGGTAAAATGATTCCTGCAAAATGGGGCGTTATGCCAACGACAGCGAACGGAGCTTCTTATAAAGAATTTTTTGCGCAAAATAGGGGTGCATTTGGTGGTTTAAATTTAAGGAGTGAAGCGATATTTTCACATTTCATGTACAGCCAAAACATTTTTTCAAAACGTTGCATAATTCCCGTTGACGGATTTTTTGAGCCCCATGTGACTCCGGTTAAATTGAACGGAAAACCATTTAAAGTACCTTTCTATTTCAAACGTAAAGATGACAAGCCAATTAATTTAGCAGGGATTTATAATCTTACCAAAGACAACATGGTAACCTTTACAATTTTCACCAATAAGGCCACTCCTATATTTGAAGAAATACACAATCAGCCGAGCAACAAGTATGGTGATTATAGACGTCCGGTTGTTTTTGACGATAGCGAAGCTGCTTATTGGTTACAAAATGATTTAGACAAAGAGCAGCTCGTTGATATTATGAATAACGATTTACCTGATTACGAATTTGACGCTTGGCCTATAAGTAGAGATTTACACAAAAGAAATGGAGAAGGTGATCGACCTGATATTATTGAGCGAGTCGATTATGAAGAACTAGCGATAAAGTTTTAATAACTGCTCAATTTAAGATTTAAGACATAAAAAAATCCCCTAAAAACTAATGTTTAAAGGGGATTACTGTACTCGAGATGGGACTTGAACCCATACGGACTAATGTCCATTGGATTTTAAGTCCAACGTGTCTACCAATTCCACCACTCGAGCCTCATTGTACTCGCTGTACAAGAATAAAAAAACGCCGACTAGCAGCGTTCCTTGAGCGAAAAAAGGGATTCGAACCCTCGACCTCCACCTTGGCAAGGTGATGCTCTACCCCTGAGCTACTTTCGCGTGTGTTATTCTTAATGTTAAAAGAACGTACATTAATTGCTTAATGCGGATGCAAATTTAATACAATTCTATAAAAACCAAAGGAATTTCTTTAAAAATAAACCAAGTAAAAATTAACTTGTTGCTTTCTTGTTTTTTGTAAGCAATCGCTTTATTTCATTTAGCTTCATTAAGGCCTCTACAGGAGTTAGTGTATTTATGTCTAAATGAGTGATTTCCTCCTTAATTTGCTCTAATAAAGGATCGTCTAAATTGAAAAAACTCAATTGCATTTCGTTCTGTGCAGCATTTAACGTATCGGTAAGTTCTTCATTAGAATGCGATTTTTCAAGCTTTTTTAAAATTTTATTAGCCTTTGATATTACCGGTTGCGGCATACCTGCCATTTTTGCAACATGAATTCCAAAGCTATGTTCACTTCCGCCTTCAGTTAATTTTCGAAGAAAAAGTACATTGTCTTTTAATTCTTTTACCGAAACGTTGAAATTCTTGATACGTTCAAAAGTGGCACTCATTTCATTGAGTTCATGATAATGGGTGGCAAATAAGGTTTTTGCCCGAGCTGGGTGTTCATGTAAGTATTCAGAAATAGCCCAAGCTATTGAAATACCATCATAGGTACTTGTTCCTCTTCCAATCTCATCTAATAAAACCAAACTACGTTCAGATAGGTTATTCAAAATTGAAGCGGTCTCGTTCATTTCAACCATGAAGGTCGATTCTCCCATAGAAATGTTATCACTAGCACCAACACGGGTAAATATTTTATCTACATAACCGATTTGTGCCGAATCAGCAGGCACAAAACTACCCATTTGAGCAAGTAAAACGATTAAAGCAGTTTGCCGTAAAATAGCGGATTTACCACTCATATTCGGGCCAGTTATCATAATGATTTGTTGGTTGTCTCGATTTAAAACCACGTCATTAGCAATGTATGCTTCCCCTAAAGGCAATTGTTTTTCAATTACTGGATGTCTACCATTTCGAATTTCTATTTCGGTAGCATCACTCATTACTGGTTCTACGTATTTATTTTCTTGGGCTAATTGAGTAAAACCACAAAGACAATCAAGTTGCGCTATTTGATACGCATTGTTTTGAACTGGCGTAATGTATTCTTGCATCCATACAATCAATTGAGAAAACAACTGTTGTTCTAGGTTTAAAATACGTTCTTCAGCACCTAATATTTTTGCTTCATATTCTTTTAACTCATCTGTAATATAGCGTTCAGCATTTACTAACGTTTGCTTGCGAATCCATTCTTCGGGTACTTTGTCTTTATGGGTATTACGTACTTCAATGTAATAACCAAAAACATTGTTCGAGGCAATTTTGAGTGATGTGATACCTGTACGCTCAGTTTCGCGTTCTAGCATTTTATGGAGATAGTCTTTACCTGAAAAGGCTAATGATCGTAACTCGTCTAATTCTTCAGAATAACCATCGGCAATGGTTTTTCCCTTAGGAATTAGAACCGGCGCCTCTTCATTCAGCATTTCTTTAATTTTTGATCGTAGCAAATCGCATAAATGTAGTTGGTCAGCAATTAATTTAAGAGCTTCATTATCGCTTTGGGAAATCAATTGCTTGATCGGTACTATAGCTTCTAAAGAGTTTTTCAATTGAACGACTTCTTTCGGATTTATTTTACCCGTAGCCACCTTAGAAATTAGTCGCTCTAAGTCTCCCATTTTTTTAATATGCCCTTGAAGCTTTTGAAGTATAACTTCTTGTTTGCTTAGATGGGCGATAACCTGATGTCTTCTACGTATTTTTTCAATGTTTTTTAAGGGCAGTGCCAACCATCTTTTTAAAAGTCGACCTCCCATTGGAGAAATAGTTTTATCGATGATGTCTAGTAACGTTATCGCATTGATATTGGTAGAATGGTAGAGTTCTAGATTTCGAATTGTAAAACGATCCATCCAAATATATTCTTCTTCGGCAATACGTTTTAAATTGCTAATATGCTGCAATTGACGGTGCTGTGTTTCTGATAAATAATGCAGAACAACGCCCGAGGCAATTACGCCATGATTCAAGTGATCAACACCAAAACCTTTGAGTGTTTTGGTTTTAAAATGCCCATTTAAAAGTTCAGAGGTATAATCTTCTTGAAATACCCAGTCTTCCATAAAAAAAGTATGGAACTGCTTGCCAAAGGTTTCAAGAAAATCTTTTTTATGTGCTTTAGAAACTAAAACTTCATTAGGTGCAAAATTTTGCAGCAATTTATCAATTTGCTCTTCAGTACCTTCAGAAGTTAAAAACTCACCTGTAGAAATGTCAACAAAAGAAACGCCAATTGATTTACGACCAAAGTGTACGGCGCATAAAAAGTTATTCGTATTGGCTTGAAGAATATCATCATTCATAGCAACACCAGGAGTCACCAATTCAGTTACCCCACGTTTGACAATGGTTTTGGTCATTTTTGGATCTTCTAGTTGATCACAAATAGCAACCCGTTGCCCAGCCTTTACAAGTTTAGGTAAATAGGTGTTCAGCGAATGATGTGGAAAACCTGCCAATTCAGTTCGATCGCCACCATTATTACGATGGGTAAGAATAATGCCTAATATTTTAGAAGCTTTAACCGCATCTTCTCCAAAGGTTTCGTAAAAATCGCCAACACGAAACAATAATAAAGCGTCAGGGTACTTTATTTTTATGGTATTGTATTGTTTCATTAAGGGAGTAACCTTCTTAGGTTTTGCCGTTTTTGTCAAAGCTTGAAATGTGTTTTTAGGTGACTATTCTCGTTCAAACGAATGTACTATTTTTGCCAAATAATCAGCGCAATTGTTGATATTATAGAATAAGTTTTCACAGCATATACCCAATAGGCGTATACTTATGGTGCGACTTTTCAAAATTAGACTTCATAAGAGTCATTAATAAAAAAGGAAAATGAGAAAATTATTGAATGATGAATTGGGGCGCTTAGATATTGATGCTTTTAAAAAAGCCCCAAAAACGCCTATTAGTATTGTTCTAGATAATATTAGAAGTTTAAATAATATTGGTTCAGTGTTTCGTACAGCAGATGCCTTTCGTATCGAAAAAGTATATCTCTGTGGAATTACTGCACAGCCACCACATAAAGACATTCGTAAAACGGCGTTGGGCGCAACTGAAAGCGTGACTTGGGAGTATTATGAAAACACAGAAGAGCTTATCAGCAATTTAAATTCAGATGGCTATATAACAGTGGCTATTGAGCAAGCTGAAAATGCTACCATGTTGAATGATTTTAACATTTCATCGAACGGTAAGTATGTTTTAGTATTTGGTAATGAAGTAAAAGGTGTTAGTCAAGAAGTCGTAAATAAATGTGCTGAGGTTATTGAAATTCCACAATTTGGCACCAAACATTCTCTTAATATTTCGGTAAGTACAGGTGTTGTAGTGTGGGATTTATGGTCTAAAATGAATCCATAAAAAAAGCCCGTTAAACCGGGCTGAAAGTATAGTTTGAGTTAGTTAGTTGCTTTTTAGCTGCTGCTAATTAAGTAAAATGATTCTTGTTATGCAACAAATTTTTTAAAAATTATCTTAAAATGGCAGTTGAACAGCAAATTTTAAGATCTTATCGATGATGAAATCGTAATCTTCTCTATTTTTTACAAAATCTAGATCACCTAGTTCTATAATGAGATTGTTTTGCTCAGGATAACTCTTGATAAAATCAAAATAACCTTGATTAATACTCATCAAATAATCATCTGAAATGTTTTGCTCGTAAGAGCGCCCTCGCTTTTTAATGTTTTCTAGAAGGCGTTCGGTAGTTTGGTATAAATACACATAAATACGCGGTTTTTTTACCTCTTTATACATTAAGTTAAAAAGCTTTCGATACAACTTAAATTCTTCTTTTTGCAAGGTTACCTGGGCGAAAATGAGAGATTTATAGATATCATAATCACTTACCATGAAATTTTTAAACAAATCATATTGTGAGGTGTCATCAGTGAATTGCTGATATCGATCAGCTAAAAAAGACATTTCTAATGGAAATGCATATCGACTTTGATCTTCATAAAATTTTGGTAAAAACGGGTTGTCAGCAAACCGCTCAAGTACCAATTTACCATTATATTCTGTTGCAATTTTATTGGCAAGAGTGGTCTTTCCGGCACCAATATTCCCCTCAATTGCAATAAAATTTGTTTGACTAAATAGTGAAGCTCTATCTCTAAATAAACGATAAGATGTTTTTTCTAATGCCCCTTGATCTTTGCATTCTTGCAAAAGATTTCGGGTGTCTTTATTTAACCTTGGATGATAAAACTGAGGTGCAATATCGGCTAAAGGTTTTAATACAAATTTTCGCTGAGCTATTGCCGGATGTGGTATTTCTAAATGATTATTTTTTATGATTTCGGTGTCATAATATAGAATGTCAATATCGATAGTACGGGCATGATAACCTGCTTGTTCATTTCGAACTCTACCCAGATTCTTCTCAATTTCTAAAACTTGATCTAATAAGTTTTCGGGGTGTAAAGTGGTGAATAAAGTCAAGCAAATGTTTAAAAAATCATCTGATTCAAAACCCCAAGCACTGCTTTGATATACTGGTGAAATTTTTGCAACATCACCAATTTTTTTATGTATTAAAAAAATAGCATCTTGAAGGTTATTGACTTTCTCGCCAACATTGCTTCCTAAAGAGAGATATACTGTTTTGCTTTCCTTCATATTCAACTGACAAAGTAAGCAAAACAAAATCACATTAGTTATCTTTGAAACTACATTTATAACACACTGTTACATGATTTTTTTACGAAACCTTTTAGCAGCCATTTTAGGTTGCCTAGTCGCATTCGGAATTATTTTCGTTATGTTTTTCATTTTTGTTAGTCTGCTTAGTGCTTCAGAAGACCCATTGGTTATTAAAGATAATTCGGTTTTAGAGTTGCAATTACAGAGGCCTATTAGTGATTATGTTGGGGGGGCAGGTGAAGATCCGTTCGCTGGTTTTTTCGAACAATCACAAGGCTTAGATGAAATTTTAAATGCGATTGCAGTGGCAAAAGATGATGAAGATATTAAAGGTATTAGCATAAATAATAATTTTCTTTTAGCCGGATTAGCACAGACACAAGCAATTCGAGATGCCTTAGAAGATTTTAAAAGTGATGGTAAGTTCATTTATACCTATGCCGATTTTTATTTGCAAAAAGATTACTATTTAGCAAGTGTTGCAGATTCTATTTTTATTAATCCTGTTGGTGGTATTGATTTTAGAGGTCTTTCATCTGAAGTGTTATTTTATAAAGATTTACAAGAAAAGACAGGTATTAAAATGGAGGTTATACGCCACGGCAAGTATAAAAGTGCCGTTGAGCCGTTTTTAGCTAATGAGATGAGTGAAGCCAACAGAACTCAAATTAAAGAGTTAATTAGCTCATTGTGGAATTCGATGGTAGGTGAAATTTCTGATGGTAGAAATATTTCTGAAGCCAACCTAAATATTATTGCAGATACTTTAGGTGGTAGAACACCTGAAATGGCAGTTTCAAATGGATTAATCGACGGAATAGCATTTTTTGATCAATATGAGCAAAAGCTTAAGAATGCTTTAAATGTGGAAGATGACAAAAAGTTGAATGTTGTATCTCTTGAAGATTATATCTCAAAATCAAATAGTAAAATAAAAAAATCAGGTGATAATCGGGTGGCGATAATCTTTGCACAAGGCGAAATAATTTATGGTGAAGGTGGTCCTGATATGATTGGGCAGGGTATTATTAATGAGGCAATTGCAAAAGCAAGTAATGATGATAAAATAAAGGCTATCGTTTTACGTGTTGACTCGCCTGGTGGTAGTGCACTAACTTCAGATATTATTTGGAGGGAAATTGAATTAGCGAAAAAGAAAAAGCCTGTTGTAGTTTCTATGGGTAATGTGGCTGCTTCTGGTGGCTATTATATTGCAGCAGGAGCTAATAAGATTTTTGCAGAGCCTACTACGGTAACAGGATCAATAGGAGTTTTCGGTACAATACCCAATATTACTGAATTTGCTAAAGATATAGGTGTTAATGCCGAACAAGTAGGAACCAATGAAAACTCGATTGAATATTCCCTTTTCGAGCCAATGAGTGATACGTTTAGAACTGTAGTTCAGCAAGGTATTGAAGATACTTATGATACTTTTTTACAGCGGGTAGCCCAGGGTAGAAACATGACTGTAGCGGAAGTAAATGAACTTGCACAAGGTCGAGTTTGGAGTGGTGTAGATGCGCAGCGTAATGGTTTGGTTGATGAATTGGGAAACCTTGATGATGCCATTCAAGAAGCCGCTAAGCTAGCGGATATAGAAGAATATGGAATTCGAAAATTTCCTAAGTATAAATCGGGGTTAGAACAAATATTAGAAGATATGAGCGGTGCAAGTACCCAGACTAAAGAACGTTTCATTGAAGAGGAAATTGGTGTAGAGGCGTACACTATATTAAAACAAGTAAAATCTGCCATGGAACAAAAAGGTGTGCAAGCACGAATGCCTTTCGTTTTGGATATAAAATAATCAATGACTAAGAAAGATAAGAGGTTAGCTTTTCAGATTTATCTGTATTTAGGGGCGCTATTTATAACTTCACTAGTGGTGTCGAATCTTATTTTTCAAAAGTTCTTTTATTGGAAACCTTTTGGCGATGTAACCGTTTTTGGGGCATCACTTTTTGAAATTTCTGTGGGCATATTACCCTACCCCATTACCTTTTTAATAACAGATTTAATCTCTGAAATTTTTGGCAAAAAGAAAGCGAACCAAATTGTAATAGCCGGTATTTTTGCTTCTATTTTTTCACTAGCAATAGTGTATACAGGTGCCCATGTACCGGCAACCAGTTGGTCGCCTGTAAATAATGATTTATTTACTGCTGTTTTTGGTAATACAATTGTAGCTGTATTTGCCTCTATGATGGCCTATTTGTTAGCGCAATTTGTCGATATACAGATTTATCATTTTTGGAAAAACCTTACCAAAGGAAAATATTTGTGGCTTCGAAATAATTTTTCAACCTTTTCTTCGCAATTCATTGATACATTGACTGTGGTATTGCTTTTATGCTATTTTGGAGAAATTCCATGGGATAAGTTTACGGGTTTAGTTATTAGCGGATTTCTTTTCAAAGTTTTAATTGCATTCTTCGACACCCCACTGCTATATTTATTCGTATATATTCTTAGAAAACGATTTCGACTTGCAATCGGCGAGGAAATCGACCTTGAGGCATAATATTAAATGCTTTTTTGAGTTTATGCATTAAGATCAAGATTTGATGCATATAAGCCAACCAGAACCAAAATCTCAGGGTATCTTTTCGAAGAAAATAGATGAATAATAAAAACAAAACCAAGTGAAAAAGTTTTTGAAAATATTAGCGATTGTTTTGGTTCTAATTATTGGAGTACTAATTGCTGCTCCGTTCATACTTGAAGCAAAAATAGGAGATTTAATAAGGGCGAATGTAAACAATAATGTAAATGCAAAACTTGATTTTGCTGATGCTAATTTGAGTTTGATTAAAAGCTTTCCGAATGCTAATTTAAGTTTGAAGGATGTTACCTTACTAAATAATGCACCTTTTGAAGGTGATACCTTGTTTGCAGCTAAAGACCTTAGTTTGACATTGGGTATAGGTGAGCTTTTTAAAAATGAAGGAGAGGCAATTGCAATTCAAAACTTAAATCTAGATGGCGCTACCATTCATGTAAAAGTTAATGAAAATGAAGTCACAAATTATGAAATAGGAAAAACTGATAACAGTAAAAATTACCCAGTTGAGAATCAAGAATCGACCACTGATGGTTTTACCCTCGATCTTCAATCCTATGAAATTACAAACTCAAAAGTGATTTATGACGATGCTGTAGCTAAGGTGTTTTTGGTGTTATCAGATATTCAACATTCGGGTACAGGTGACTTATCTGCAACCAAGTCAGAATTAGAAACACATACGAAAGCCGATGTAACCTTTGAATTAGATAGTACCAACTACCTGAATAACAACAAAATAAAGCTTGATGCCATAATTGGTATTGATCTAGAAGAAGACAAGTATACCTTTTTAAAGAATGAAGCTTTGGTTAATCAGTTACCCCTGGTATTTGACGGTTTTGTAAAAGTAAACGAGAATAGTCAAGACATTGATTTAAGGTTCAAAACGCCTTCCTCTGATTTTAAAAATTTTTTAGCAGTAATACCTGAAACATATTCGAAGAATATAGCTGATGTGAAGACAACCGGTAACTTTATGCTTGAGGGTAATTTTGAAGGAACTGTTGATGAAACTCATATTCCAAAATTTAATATTAAAATTAATTCAGAGAACGCATCTTTCAAATATCCTGACTTGCCGAAATCAGTGAGCAATGTATTTATTGATACAAAGATTATTAATACTACCGGGCTGGCAGAAGATACTTTTGTCGATATTGATAAACTTACTTTCAATATCGATAGTGATCAGTTCAACATGGTAGCGAAGATCAGAGAGCTGATGGGAAACACCAAAGTAAATGCTCATGTCGACGGTAAGATGAATTTAGCCAACATCAAAAAAGCGTATCCTATTCCGGCAGATTTAGATTTAAAAGGAATTCTTAAAGCCGATATTACAACGGCTTTTGATATGCTATCTATTGAAAATAGTAACTACACAAATACTCAAACTAAAGGTGTCTTAAATTTAAATGATTTTGAGTATGTTTCAGAAGACACTCCAAATGCAATAAAAATTCAATCAACTTCATTAAAGTTTAATCCTCGAACGGTAACCTTAAATGAGTTAAAAGGTAGTACTGGTAAAACTGATTTTAGCGCAACGGGAACCATTAATAATCTTCTTGGTTTTATGTTTAATGATGAGAATGTTGAAGGTAATTTTGACTTAAAGTCTGATACTTTTGCCCTAAATGATTTTATGGTTGCTGAAGATGAAGTAAGCAAATCAAGTGAATCTGCTGAAAGCAAAGGTGAATCAAGCGGTTCTGCAGCAGCAGAAAAGATTAAAATCCCTGCTTTTTTAGATGCTAATATTAATGCTTCTGCTAATACGGTACTTTATGATAACCTTACTTTGAAAAATGTAAAAGGTAATCTTAAAATTAAAGATGAGAAAGCGATATTAAGTAATATGACTTCCTCTATTTTTAATGGTAAGTTAGGTTTTGAAGGCGAGGTTTCAACAAAGCAAGAGGTTCCTACTTTTGCTATGAAATTAGGTATGGATCAACTTCAGATAGAAGAAACTTTTGCGGCTTTAGAATTGTTTGAAGTTTTAGCTCCAATAGCAAACGTATTTAAGGGAAAATTAAATTCTGATATTGTTTTAGCAGGTAGTTTAACTGATGATTTTGGTTTAGATATGACTAATATTTCGGGTAACGTACTTGCGGAAATTTTAGCCACCAACATTGAATCTGATAAGGCTAAATTATTGCAATCATTAACTACGAAACTTGATTTTATCAATTTAGATAAACTCGATCTCAAAGGTTTGAAAACTGCTTTGAATTTTGAGAATGGAGTGGTTCAGGTCAAGCCATTTACAGTCACCTATGATGACATTGCCATTACGGTAGATGGTAATCATACTTTTGATCAAAAATTAAATTATAAAGCAACAATGCAAGTTCCTGCAAAATATTTAGGCAGTGAGGTAAATAGTTTAATTGCAAAGATTGATGATGATTCATTAGAAAATTTAACTATTCCTGTTATAGCTAATATTGGTGGTAATTATACGAGTCCGAATGTTACTACTGATCTATCAGGTGGTGTTAAGAGTCTAACTAATCAACTTGTTGAAATTCAAAAACAAAAATTGCTGAATAAAGGCAAAGACAAGGCAAAAGATTTGTTGGGTGGTGTATTGGGTACTACAAAAGACAGCGAAAAAAGCGACACTACCAACACAAAAGAAACTACCAAAGAGGCAGTTAAAGACGTATTAGGTGGTATTTTAGGTAAACCCAAAAAAGACTCTACTGAAGTGAAAACTGATACTGTGCCTGAAAAGCAAGAAGAAGTTGTTAAAGAAAAAGCTAAAGATATTCTTGGCGGATTCTTAAATAGGAGCAAACAAAAGAATGACTCTTCAAACAAGTAAAATTACAAAATTCCTAACCTTATAAAATTTCCTTCATTGCTTCTAACATTAAAAACAGTATTGTCTTCAAAAATTAGATATTGACCTTTTATACCTTTAAGTACACCTTCAAAATTTGGTGTTTTACTCAAGTTTAAACTATTTACTTTTTCTGGATAACGCAATACCGGAAAATCTAAATGAGTTTCTGAATTACTTGAAATAAAGTATTCTTGCGCTTCTTTAGGAATAAAAGGTTTTAATTTATCTCGCCATTCGATAAGATTTTCATCTTTGGTACTATTAGTAAGCATTTTTCGCCAAGCCGTTTTATCACCAACATGATCTTTTAAAGCTACTTCGGTAATTCCTGCTAAATAACGATTCGGTACTTCAACAATTTCAATTGCTTCATGCGCTCCTTGATCAATCCACCTAGTAGGTACCTGAGTTTTTCGAGTGACACCAACCTTTATATTGCTAGAGTTGGCTAAATAAACAATATGTGGTTGTAATTGCACTTTCTTTTCATATTCAAGATCGCGATCTTCTTTATTCAAATGAGCGGTACTTAGTTCAGGTCTCATTATCCAATCACCTGCAGTGGGTATTTCAAAAAAACAAGTTCTACAAAAGCCTTGTCGGTATATTGGCCTATCATTGCCACAGTTCAAACATTGATGTTTAACGAAGTTGATTTTCAGGGTTTTATTTAATACCTGATTAACATTTAAAAAGTCGTTTTCAAATGTCATATAATATTGAATCGGACTCCCGACTTCGGTTTGCATTTTTCTTAGAACGCCCTCGTACTGCATGAAAAAAAAAGTTATTTGAAATGATGGGTTAAAATCCTATTTTAGGAGGATAAATATACCCATAAATGCCCATACCTCTCTTTAATTCGATTGCTTCTTGGTTATTAAAAAAGCGCTATCACCAAATTGAACTTTTTTTAAAATATCCTGCTGAAGTACAAGAAGAAGTATTAGAACAATTGCTTGAGATTGCTGAAGATACTGAGATTGGAAAAAAATTTGAATTTGAATCTATTGAAAATTATAATGATTTTCGAGAGCGACTGCCAATAGTGTCATATGAAGATTTTGAACCATTAATAGAAAGAACCAGAAAAGGAGAGCAAAACATTTTTTGGCCTACCTCAATTAAATGGTTTGCTAAAAGTAGTGGTACGACCAATGCAAAGAGTAAATTTATTCCTGTAAGCGCTGAGGCATTAGAAGATTGCCATTATAATTCTGGTAAAGACCTCTTATGTTTGTACTTAAATAATAATGAAAACTCTCAATTATTTACAGGCAAGAGTTTGCGGTTGGGAGGTAGCAAACAGTTATATGAAGATAACGGATCTTATTTTGGTGATTTGTCTGCCATTTTAATAGATAATATGCCTTTATGGGCAGAATTCAGTAGTACACCTAGCAGTAAAGTGTCTTTAATGAGTGAGTGGGAGAGTAAGCTTAAAGCAATCATTCATGAGAGTACTCAAGAAAATGTTACCAGTTTAGCGGGCGTGCCTTCTTGGATGCTAGTGTTGTTAAATAACGTTATTGAAGAAACCGGTAAAGATAGTTTGTTTCAAGTATGGGAAAATTTAGAAGTATACTTTCATGGCGGCGTAAGTTTTAACCCTTATAAAGAACAATATCAAAAATTACTACCTCGTAAGAGTTTCAAGTATTATGAAATTTACAATGCTTCAGAAGGGTTCTTTGCTATTCAAGATCGGAATAATTCAGATGATTTGCTTCTAATGCTTGATTATGGCATTTTTTATGAGTTTATTCCTATGGATGTATATGGTACTGAAGAAGCACAAGCTATACCCCTTTGGGAAGTTGAGGTAGGAACCAATTATGCCATCATTATAACAACCAATTCTGGTTTATGGCGCTATAAGATTGGCGATACGGTTCGTTTTACTTCAGTTAGTCCGTATCGAATAAAAGTAACTGGGCGCACAAAACATCATATTAATGTGTTTGGTGAAGAATTAATAATTGAAAATGCTGAAGAGGCTCTAAGAAATGTTTGTAAAAAAACCGGAGCAGAAATTATAGATTATACAGCCGGACCAGTTTTTATGGCAGGCAAAGAAAAGGGTGCCCACGAATGGATTATAGAATTTCGTAAAGCACCCGAAGAACTTGATTACTTTATTGAGTTTTTAGACAATGCGCTAAAATCTTTGAATTCTGATTATGAAGCAAAACGATATAATAACATAACACTAAAAATGCCCTTGGTTCATATTGCCAGAGAAAATCTTTTCTACGATTGGTTGAAATCAAAAGATAAGCTTGGCGGGCAACATAAAATTCCTCGACTCTCTAATAAAAGAGAATATTTAAACGAGTTGTTAGCCATGAACAAATAACCTTTTGGCTGCGTCATTACAATGTTATTCTAATTTCCTACGAGTACGTAAGGAGTGTAGTACATGTAGTTCATCGGAAAAAAGGGACTACATCGAAGATTTCTTTCAGATAAACAAATAAATGTCTTATTCCCTCGTTTATTGTTCAACTTGGTCCCAGATACTTAACCGAATTATAAACAAAACCTATTCTTATGGCCCAGAAATTAGTAATATTATCCGACATGTGGGGAGCTAAAAAAGGACTCTACATTACATCTTATCTCGGATATTTACAACAGTATTTCGACATTACTTATTATGATATTCAACAACTAGCAAACATTGATGTAAAAATTCTGACTCAAGAAAATGTACATCGTGCATTTGTTGAGGGCGGTATTGATACAGCAGTAGCTCACTTGCTTAAAAAAGAAACAGAGCCAGCACATTATTTAGGTTTTAGTGTAGGGGGTACAATAGCATGGAAAGCAGGTCTAATGGGACTTCCAATGAAATCACTTTATACGGTTTCTTCTACAAGAATTCGTGCTGAAAAAAGTAAGCCTGAATGTGAAATTACTGCCTTATTTGGTGATAAAGATATGTATCGTCCAAAATTAGATTGGCATCAAGAAGTGGGTGTTAAGTCTAATTTGGTTTCAGGTTTTGGTCATACCATGTATAACGACGAAAAAATTATAGGTAGAGTTTGTTTAGATCTTTTAACTGCAGTAACGCAACCAATTAAAAAGATGAAGGAAGAAGTGCAGGCGCACATAAAAATTGCCTAGTAGTCAATTCAAAATATATTAAAAACTAAAGGCTGTCTTATGAGACAGCCTTTAGTTTTTTAATAGTTTCATGAGAAAGCTTTTCTTCGGCATAAGGTTTGGTAACCTTAAATTCGGTTTCACCGCTGCTAGGCATTTCAAACATAGCATCAGTAAATATTGCCTCACATAACGAACGAAGTCCGCGAGCACCTAATTTGTACTCAATTGCCTTTTTTACAATATACTCTAATGCCTGGTCGGTGATGGAAAAAGAAATACCATCCATCTGAAACAGTTTTTCATACTGTTTTATAATAGCATTTTTAGGTTCAGTTAATATGGCACGTAACGTTTTTTCATCTAAAGGATTCATATGTGTTAACACCGGAAGCCTTCCTATAATCTCAGGAATTAGGCCGAAGTCTTTTAAATCCTTAGGAATAATATACTGTAAAATATTAGTTTCGTCTAAATTTTCATCTGCTTTTGACGCACTGTAGCCTACGGCTTGCATGTTCAGGCGCTTTGTAATTGCGCGCTCAATACCGTCAAATGCACCTCCTGCAATAAATAAGATATTTTCTGTATTTACTTCAATAAACTTTTGATCAGGGTGTTTTCTTCCTCCTTTTGGCGGAACATTGACAACAGTACCCTCAAGAAGTTTTAGCAATCCTTGTTGAACACCTTCACCAGAAACATCTCTTGTTATTGATGGATTATCGCTCTTTCTGGCAATTTTATCAATTTCATCAATAAACACAATTCCACGTTCTGTCTTCTCTAAGTTGTAATCGGCTGCTTGTAACAATCGCGTTAAGATGCTTTCTACATCTTCACCAACATAACCAGCTTCTGTTAGTACTGTTGCATCAACAATTGCTAAAGGTACATTTAGCATTCGAGCAATAGTTTTAGCCATTAATGTCTTACCGGTACCAGTTTGACCAACCATGATGATATTACTCTTTTGAATTTCAATATCATCATCTTTAGTGGTGGGTTGTAATAATCTTTTGTAATGATTATATACCGCTACAGACATTACTTTTTTGGTTCTTTCTTGCCCAATAATAAAAGTGTCTAAAAATTCTTTTATCTCAAGAGGTTTCTTTAAAACCAATTCAGAAGATAAATCATTGGTTTTAGTCTGCTTAGATTCTTCTGCTACTATACCATGTGCTTGTTCTATACATCGATCACAGATATGAGCATCTAACCCTGCAATTAATAGGTTAGTTTCTGGTTTTTTTCTACCGCAAAACGAGCATTCTAAATTTTCCTTCGCCATAAATTTGCTGTCTATCACCAATATTAACGCTAGAATATTGGTTTTGGTTTAATGTGTATTACTTAAATAAGAAATACCTATAATTTTAGTCGCAATTAATCTTTGTCTCTTACTAGAATTTCATCAATCATACCATAATTTTTGGCCTCTTCTGCTTTCATCCAATAGTCACGATCACTGTCATCATGAACTTTATCAATAGTTTGACCCGAATGGCTAGCGATAATTTGATACAATTCTTCTTTTAGTTTTAAGATTTCTCTTGCAGTAATTTCAATATCACTAGCTTGCCCTTGAGCACCACCCATTGGTTGGTGAATCATTACGCGAGAATGTGTTAAACCACTGCGTTTACCTTTTTCACCAGCACATAGTAATACAGCACCCATTGAAGCAGCCATACCTGTACAAATTGTAGCTACATCTGGTTTGATAAATTGCATAGTATCATATATTCCTAAACCTGCGTAAACACTTCCTCCAGGAGAGTTGATGTAAATCTGAATATCTTTAGACGCATCTGCGCTTTCTAAAAATAACAATTGTGCTTGTACGATATTAGCAACTTGATCATTGATGCCAGTGCCTAAGAATATAATACGATCCATCATTAAACGCGAAAAAACATCCATAGCAATGGCGTTTAATTGACGTTCTTCAATAATGTTTGGGGTCATATTAGTAGGGTACATGCTGCTCATGATTTTGTCATAATACATGCTGTTGATACCCTGATGATTTATAGCGTAATTTTTGAATTCTTTTCCGTAATCCATTGTAGTTTTGTTCGATTTTTTAGACAAAAAAGGTGCCGAGAACATAAGTTTCGGCACCGTAAAGATACTTAATATATTTCTAAATTTATCCGTATACTTCCTTAACGAAGTTTTCGTAAGTCACCTCTTTGGTCTTTAAGTTTGCCTTTTCTTTGTAAAGATTGATTAGCTTTTGACTCATCAATTGTTCTGATAGTCGCTTTACTTCGTCTTGGTTGCCCATTACACGAGCGGCAATATTATCTAATTCTTCCTCTTGAGGATTCAATTGACCATATTGAGCCATTTGTGATTTTATAAATCCTTTAGCAAATTCTTTCAATTCTTCAAAGTCAACTTTAAGATCATTATCTTTAATGATCTTTCCTTCTATTAGTTGGTATCTTAAACCTTTTTCAGATTTTTCATATTCTTCACTTGCCTGTTCTTCAGTAAGTGGATTTTCGCCGGTCATCTGAATCCATTTGGTTAAAAAACCAGCTGGTAAATCGAATTTGGTATTTTCTATGAAATATTCTGTAACATCATTCAAAAGTTTCTGATCTGATTGTTGTTCAAATTGTTTTTCAGAATCTTCTTTGATTTTGTCTTTTAGTTCTTTTTCTGATTTTACGACATCAGCACCAAACAATTTATCAAAAAGTTCTTGATTGAGTTCTGCAGGTTCTCTTTCATTAACTTCTTCTATAGTGAAGTCAACTTCAATGTCTAATTTTTCTGCTTTGTCTGCTGAAATACCTAAGACACTTGTTAAGAAGTTATCTTCTTTGAAAAGACCCTTTGTTTTTAAAGTTACCGTGTCTCCAACCTTTTTACCGATTAAAGCTTCTCCTTTTTTACCTTTGAACATGTTGAATTCAAGAGTAGTTTTGTTGTCAATTTCAGCTTCTTCATTTTTGAAATTACCAGTAACTTCATCTTTTTTGCTTACTTCAGTTTTACTCACTAGTTTTCCATATTGCTTTTGAATACGTTCTACCTGTTCATCTACCATTTTTTTATCGGCAGTGATTTTATAGCTAGTGATTGCTTTTTTGGTTTTCAATGGAACTTCAAAATTAGGTGCTAAACCTAACTCAAATTCAAAAGAGAAATCTTCATTATCCCAATCAAAACTCTCTTGTTGTTTTGGAAGCGGATTGCCTAAAACATCAAGTTTTTCTTCTGTAAGGTATTTGTTTAGATTGTCTTGAATCAATTTGTTAACTTCATCAACCAAGACTGCTTTACCGTATTGCTTTTTGATTAATCCCATCGGTACTTGCCCTTTTCTAAAACCTGGGATATTTGCTTGCTTTTTATAATCTTTAAGAATGCTATCTACCTTATCTTGGTAATCATCTTTGGTTATTGCAACCGTTACTACTGCATTCAATTCGTCAATCTGCTCTTTGGTGATATTCATCTGTACTAATTATTATTGCTTAAATAAATGGGATGCAAAAGTAGTACAAATTCTATATCCTGCCAAGTTTTTAAACGACTGGAATACAATAGTTTTCTATGCTTTTTTGTCTGATTTAAGAAGTGAAAACAAAATTGATTGAAGAATCGATAATAACAAACTGAAAATTATCGCCCATAACCACCCATCAACATTAAAACCATCAATAAAATTATCTGCTAATTTTATGATAACGGCATTGATAACAAGTAAAAAAAGGCCAAAGGTTAAAATGGTAATCGGTAGGGTTAGAATAACCATAATAGGTTTAATAATAAAGTTCAGCAAACTTAGGGCGATAGCAACAATTAGTGCTGTGCCATAGTCATCTACAGAAACATTTGGTAGTACTTTAGAAAGTATTACGACAGCTAATGCGCTTAGAAGTAATCTTAAAATTAGTTTCATAGTAATAGTTTTGGTTAATAAAACAAAAAAGGTACCGAAAATTTCCGATACCTTTTAAATTATTTTTTGTGTATATGGTGTTATTCAATATAAACCCCTGTGAAATCAGTAGGGTCTACTTGTGGTAATACAGCGTTATATTTAAGTGATATCTCTGCCATAAATTTGTTGGCTAAAAGGGCGTAACCTCTGGGTGATGGGTGAACGCCATCTAAAGAAAAACCACCTCCTGTGCCGAAAGTTGCAGTAACTGTACTACCATCTGCTAACGGAATTCCGGTAGCATTTAGTGTATTTAAAAAAGCATTGGCATCAACAAAGGCAAGATCAAAAGTTTCTGCTGCATCAGCTATGGTTTGATTAAATGCTGCAGTGGCATCTGCAATCATCTCTTGTTCTTCAGGGGTTAATACCCATTGGTCACCTAATGGTACCGCAACACCATTTATTGATGTAGGATCTTCAGGATTTGCAAGTGTTCCTATAAAAGTTCTAGAAATAAGCACCATAAGGTCGTCTGCTGTAGCTTGGCGCATATTAATTAATGCAGGGTTGAACGAGGTTAAATCCGTTAAATCTTCATCAATAATTACAGCTGCATTCGTCGCACCAGCAGTAAATGAAATTGTTCTTCGAGCTACTTCGTCTGCTGAGATAGCGCCCAATTGTTGAAGTTGAGCAAGACCTCCGTTATATGCAGCATATGCTCCATTTACCAATTCTGCTGTTGCCGCGTCTAATGGAATTGGGTTGTGCGGTACTGTAGTGAAAAAAGGTATTGAAGTGACATCAGGAATATTAGCAACTACTCCTTTAGCACCACCCGCGGTTAACGTTTGTACTATTCCGTTATATACCTGAGCAAATGCTAAAGGTGATGTAATATCATTACCGCCATAAGTGCTAGGGTCAGGGTTGTTTTTTTGATCTACACCAACTCCACCAGAAGTGGCAAAGCTTAAGATGTCATTATTACCAATCCATAAAGAAAAGAAGGTAGGCGCTTGAGCAGCAGCATCACCTAATACGGTAGCGTTCGGACTTGAAGCAAATCGGGCATAATACGGATTCGCTAGGCCAGCAGCTACACCTGCAACATTTCCGTATCCTGGTGCAAGTAGATGAAAGCTTTTAGCGCCAGGAACTCCCATATTATTAAATGGGCCAGTTAATGTATTAGATATTTCTGTGGTTCCGGTACCCACTACTGGTGTTGGTAATGGAGAGCCAGAAGCGAAAGAAAGGAAAAGGCGATTGCCTAAAATTTGTTGCCCCCCTAAGGTGGCGCCACCAAAATTATCTGCCATAAGTGGAATGGTAAATTCTCCTCCACCGGCAGCTTCAAAACTAGCAGCCATCATATTTGGAAAGGAAGCCGTTTGGCCATCAATAAACAGGGCGTTATCAGAAAAACCTGCGGTTAAAGAATTTCCAACCGATATAAAATTAGAAAAATCTGCCTCACCGCTTGTATAATTTACTGGGGTGGGTGTTGGAGTTTGAAAAACTGGAGCAACGGCATCGTCGCTAAGGCACGAAACCAATAATAAGCTCGAGCAAGAAAGCAAAGCTAGGAACTTTTTCATTTGTGTTTTTTTGAGTTAAGTCTTGTAACGTAAGTGTTAAATACGTGTAAATTCAAAATTAACCAAAATTATCACACACGCAATAAATTGGGTAAAAAAATTATGCATGCATAATAAATCACCCTTTTGATTATGAATTCATGAATTTTAGCGATTTTTCAAAAAACTGTTTTGGATTTTCAGCATGTAGCCAATGACCCGCCTTGTCAATGGTTTCAATTTGTGCTTTTGGAAAGTGACAATGAATAACTTCAATATCATTTGATGAGATATACTCAGATGCGTCTCCTTTTAAGAATAGGGTAGGGCCTTCGAAACTAGCTGTAGTGCTAATATTTTCGCCTATTTCTTCCATTTTTTCTTTTAAAACGGGTAGGTTGAATCGAAATGCCAGGCTGCCTTTTTTAATCCAATAAAGGTTTTTTAAAAGAAATTGACGTATTCCAACTTCTGATATATGATTGGAAAGTTCCTTATCTGCCTGTGTTCGTGATTGAATTTGACTTAGGTCTAATGATGAAAGCCCGTTTAAGATATACTGGTGATGAGGGGGATAATATTTTGGAGCAATATCAGCAACAATAAGTTTTTCAGTTAACTCTGGGTAGTCGCAAGCGAATTGCATTGCAGTTTTTCCACCCATTGAATGACCTAAAATTGAAGCTTTCTCTATATTGTTCTGTTCGAGATAGTCTTTGATATCCTTAGCTAAAATATCATAATTGAAGGCTTCAGAATGAAAACTTCTACCATGGTTTCGTTGGTCTACTAAGTGAACTTGAAATCCGTTTTCAGCATATTGATTACCTAGGGTTTTCCAATTATCGCTCATTCCTAAAAATCCATGAAGAATAACTAAAGGTTTTCCTGATCCTAACACGCTAGCATGTAATTGTTGGCTCATTTAAGTTTGTTTAAATACATATTTACTACATTTTCTAATCCTAAATAAATTGATTCACATATCAATGCATGGCCAATAGAAACTTCTAGTAAGTGCGGAACTTGTTTTTTGAAATACTCGATATTGTCTAGACTTAAGTCATGCCCAGCATTAATACCTAAACTGAGATCATTAGCTGTTTCAGCAGCTTGTGTATATGCTTGTACTGCTAAACTTGGGTTTTTGGTATAGGTTTTGGCAAAATTTTCAGTGTACAATTCTATTCTATCACAACCAATTTTTGCAGCACCTTGTATCATTGATTTCACTGGGTCTACGAAAATTGAAGTGCGAATGCCATTCTGCTTGAACGTTTGAATGACATCCTTTAGAAAAACTTCATTAGCAATGGTGTCCCACCCTGCATTTGAAGTAATGGCATCCACGGCATCTGGTACTAAGGTCACCTGTGTTGGTTTGGTTTCTAAAACTAATGCAATAAACTTGTCATTGGGATTGCCTTCAATATTAAATTCGGTACGCACTAATTTTGATAAATCTCGAGCATCTTGATAGCGAATATGACGCTCGTCTGGTCGTGGGTGTATCGTTATACCTTGTGCTCCAAAACTTTCAATGTCAGTAGCCACCTTCAATAAGTCTGGTACATTGCCACCTCTCGCATTACGTAAAGTGGCAATTTTGTTGATGTTAACACTTAATTTTGTCATTTGTTGAATGTAAGTATTGTTCTTAAAAACGACTGTAAAAATACAAATTAGGCATGCCTTTTGATATTTTTAATTAGTATTTTGCGTTTATAAATTGTTCCATGCAGATTCAAAACCACATATTAAACACTTTGCCCGTTTTTAAAATCGATGATTCATTAGAAAAAGTGATTTCGTTTTTTAAGGATACTACGTTTTCACATGTTGCGGTAACTGAGAAAGGAAGGTTCGTGGGTGTTTTGAGTGAAAATGATCTTGAGAATTTTAAGATTCACAAAAAAATAGAAGATTATCGCTATAATCTCGATAGTTTCTTTGTGCGTAAAGATACCAATTGGCTTGATGTTTTAGAAAAATTTGCGCGTAATGAGGCTAATTTATTAGCGATTTTAGGAAATAATGAGAATGTCATTGGTTACTACGATCTTACTGATATAGTTTCGGTATTTATTGATACACCATTTTTTACAGAACCCGGAGGCATCATTGTTGTTGCAAAAGGCGTAAAAGATTATTCTTTCAGTGAAATTGCTCAAATTGTTGAAAGTAACAATACTAAAGTGATTGGAGCATTTATAACCGAAATGCATAACGATGTGATTCAAGTAACAGTAAAAGTTGGCTCAACCAATTTGAGTGAAATTCTTCAAACATTCAGGCGGTACAACTATAATGTGCTTTTCGGAAATAACGATGACCAGTTTTTAGAAGACTTAAAACAACGATCTGATTATTTAGATAAATATCTCAACGTATAAGTTTCATGAAAGTAGCGATTTACGGCCAAACTTACCAAGTTGAAGTTTTACAGTATTTAATAGAATTGCTTGATGAACTTCACAAAGTGTCTGCACAGGTATCTATAGAAAAAAGGTTTCATAAGTTTTTGGTTGATAACGTAAAATCTGAAAACTATCAAACTTTTACTGAAACAGAGGGTCTTGATAGTTCTTTTGACTTGTTTATTAGTTTTGGCGGCGATGGTACTATTTTGAGAGCTACAACGTATGTAAAAGATACAGGTATTCCTATAGTGGGGGTAAATACAGGTCGACTAGGGTTTTTGTCTACTTTTAAAAAAGAAGAAGTTCGTAAGGTTGTTGAAGAATTTGTAAAAGGTGATTATACAATTGTTGAAAGAAGTTTGGTTGAAGTAAGCACTGATTCAAATATACCGGAGTTTAACACCATGAATTTTGCCTTAAATGAGGTTACCGTAAGTAGAAAAGATACGACTTCAATGATTACAGTTGAAACTTTTCTAAATGGAGAGTACTTAACATCATATTGGGCAGACGGATTAATAGTAGCAACCCCTACTGGTTCTACTGGTTATTCGTTGAGTTGTGGAGGTCCGGTAATGGTGCCAACAGCAAAGTCTTTAGTGTTGACCCCTATAGCGCCACATAATTTAAATGCAAGACCTTTAGTAATTTCAGATGATACGGTAATACGGTTACGAGTATCAGGCCGAGAAGAACATCATCTTGTTTCTTTAGATTCGAGAATTGCATCTGTTGCAAATGGTAAAGAATTGCAAATTAGAAAAGCACCGTTTAAAGTTAAGATGATTGAATATACTTCAGAGAGTTTTTTAAAAACACTTCGCAACAAACTTTTGTGGGGTGAAGACAAGCGCAATTGAATATCTTACCAAACAATAAATACTTCCAAAACCTGTTTATCAAGTTAGAACAGTAATATAATAATGAAATAGATTAAAATACGGCAATTATTATATTTGCAAATTTTTATGATTTTATGGGAAGATGTATTGTTTTAGTTCTCCTTTTTGCTTTTACTTCGTTAAATGCTCAAACCTATGAGGTTGGTGCTTTTGTGGGAGGTGCTAACAATATCGGTGATGTGGGTAGAACCACCTATGTAATGCCTTCTAATTATGCCGTGGGTGGATTGTTCAAGTGGAACAAAAGTAAACGCTATGCTTGGCGTGCCAGTGTATATTATGGAAAATTTACCGCCGACGATTCTAAATCTAATATAACCTCAAGACAACAAAGAGGTTACGAGCTTGATAATTCAATTCTAGAGGCGTCGGCAGGTTTAGAATTTAATTTTGTAGAATATAATCTTCACAAGTTAGGCCCAGCTTTTACTCCTTACCTATATACAGGTCTTACTTATTTTAGATATGACTATAATTATTTCGATGCAGGTTCACTTCAAGATGGATTGAACCAGAGAGATGGCTCTTTGGCCATACCTATGACCATCGGATTTAAGTATCGCATAAGTGAATTGTTTATACTTGGTGGTGAAGTGGGTGCACGTTATACGTTTACTGATAATTTAGATGCGAGCAATCCTGAGAATTCAAATGTCGCAGTTCAAATTGATCCTAAATTTGGAAATATCTTCGATAATGACTGGTATGTTTTTACCGGTATTACTTTTACTTATACCTTCGGAAGAAAACCTTGTATGGATTGTTTTGAGTGATTTTCTTAAGATCGCTCGGAAGTCTGAATGCATTGCTTATATTTGCACGATGTTGTATTATTGTATGTTTAACATATGAAATACAGTTATTAATTCTGTAGATGAAGACCGATCTTATTTGTTTACATTTCATTATAATTTTTTAAAATGAGCACTATAGCAGATGTCTCGGCTAAAAACTTGCCACGTCATGTTGCCATAATAATGGATGGCAATGGTAGATGGGCTAAACAAAAAGGAAAACTGCGAGTTTTTGGCCATGAAAACGGAGTAAAAACTGTTCGAAGAACCGTTGAAGATTGTGTGAAACTCAAATTAGAGTACTTAACATTATATACTTTTTCAACTGAAAACTGGAAAAGACCTAAGCTTGAAGTTGATACGTTAATGCGTTTGCTAGTATCATCCTTGCGAAAAGAACTTAAGACTTTCTTAAAAAACAACGTTCGTTTAAACACCATTGGTGACATCGCTTCTTTGCCGACAAAAGCGCATAAAGAGCTTTTAGAAGTAATGGAGAAAACTAGCCATAACACTGGTTTAACCCTAACCTTGGCACTTAGTTATGGGGCTCGCGAAGAACTTAAAAATGCGGTAAAAGCAATTAGTCTCAAAGTTAAAAATAATATAATTTCTACCGAAAATATTGACGAAACCATTATTAATAGTCATCTTTACACGCATAATTTACCAGATGTAGATTTGTTAATTCGTACTAGCGGTGAGCATCGAATTAGTAATTTTTTACTTTGGCAAATAGCATACGCCGAATTATACTTTATTGACGTATTTTGGCCCGATTTTAGTGAAGATCATTTAGTAAAGGCCATTCAGAATTACCAGAACAGAGAACGAAGATTTGGAAAAACTAGCGAACAACTCAACTAGCGATATGACAAAGTTCATATCACTTGCATTTACATTTACTTTCTTATTATTTTTTAATTCCCCCTCAGCAATAGCACAAGAGACTTCTTATGAGGATGGGAAGAAGTATATTTTAGGTGGCTTAGATGTAACAGGATTACAAAGTTATAATGAGCAAACCGTAAAAACTTATACAGGACTTAGAGTTGGTCAACCTATAACAGTGCCTGGTGATCAGATAAGTGCGGTACTCAATAAATTATGGGGTTTAGAGCTTTTTAGCAACCTTGAGTTCTATGTTACAAACATTGAAGGCCAACAAATATATTTAGAATTGGCCATTACCGAGCGACCAACTTTATCTTCGGTTAAACTCTATGGGGTTAAAAAAAGAAAGGAAGAGAGTATTCTAGATGATACAGATCTTAAAAAAGGTAAGAAAATAACCGAGAGTTTAATAGCTAACACCAAGAATTACCTTCAGAATAAGTATAAAAAACAAGGTTACTTTAATACTAAAGTAAATATCGTTACTGCAAAAGATACTTCCGAAACCAATGCGGAAAGTATGGTGATTAACGTAAAGAAGGGTGATAAAGTAAAAATTAAGAAAATTAAATTTGAGGGTAACGAAAAACTCTCAGATAAAAAATTACGTAAGGCCTTAAAGAAAACCAAGCAAAAGCAATTAGGGCGTTTTTGGAAAAAATCAAAATACATCAAAGATGATTATGAAAACGATTTAAATCTTTTAGTAGATAAGTATGCTGAAAACGGTTTTAGAGATGCTCGAGTAATTGCTGATACTATTCTTAATGTTGATGAGAATAATATAGATATCAATATAAAAGTTGAAGAAGGTAATAAATATTATTTCGGAGATATTGATTTTGTTGGTAATACGGTTTATAGCGATAGACAATTGCATAGCCTGTTGCGAATTAAAAAGGGCTCGACTTATAATGGAGTATTGTTACGTGAGCGAGTTGCAGATGATTCAAAACCAGATGCCCAAGACATTACTAGTGCCTATCAGAATAACGGATACTTGTTTTCAAGTATTAACCCAGTAGAAATTTCGGCGGCGAACGATACCATTAATTTTGAAATTCGAATAATTGAGGGTAAAGAAACATTTTTAGACCATGTAACTGTTACTGGAAACGAAAAAACTAATGACCACGTAATTTTTAGAGAATTAAGAACACGACCAGGGCAAAAGTATAACAAGTCTGATATTATTCGAAGTATTCGAGAATTAGGTCAGCTGGGTTATTTTGATGCAGAACAAATCAAGCCAGATATTCAAAATCCTAATCCTAATGAGGGTACAGTAGATTTGGCGTATAGTTTAGTAGAATCTGGCTCAAGCCAAATAGAATTGCAAGGAGGCTATGGTGGGGGTGGCTTTATTGGTACTCTTGGATTATCGTTTAGTAACTTTTCAATAGCTAATATATTTAAAGGAGAAGCATATAAGCCTGTACCTATGGGCGATGGTCAAACTTTTGCTATTCGAGTGCAGGCTAGTAGGTCATTTCGAGTATATAGCGCGAATTTTTCTGAGCCTTGGTTAGGTGGTAAAAAACCGGTACGCTTCAATTTTAGTCTATCAAGAACGCAGCAATTTGCAGCATCTTTTGATAACAGTGGAAATATTGATATAAATAGAGATCGTCAATTTGCAATAACGGGTATTAGCGCGGGGTTAGCAAAAAGAGTGCAGTGGCCTGATGATTTCTTTACAATTTCACATACTTTAAGCTATCAATTATATGATTTTAGAAACTATAATATAGGATTATTCAATTTTGGTAATGGTAAGTCAAACTCTTTGGCGTATACCCTAGGTATTTCTAGAAATGCTACATCAGGTGGTCGTATATTTCCGAGAGGAGGTTCTAACTTTGAAATTACCGCTAAGTTTACACCGCCATATTCTTTATTTAGTAGCAAAGATTTTGAATCTTTAAGAGATCGAAGTACTGAACTCAATGAGTTGAGAGCTACTGGTGTTGCATTAACTGACGATGAATTACAAGAATTAGAAGATTCTGATCAAGAACGGTTTCGATTATTAGAGTATTATAAAATTAAGTTTAAAGGAGATTGGTATACAACTTTAGCGGGTAGCGCAGACAAGTCGTTAGTTTTGCGTACCAATGCAGAGTTCGGTTTTTTAGGTAACTACAATAATGATGTGGGTGATGTGCCTTTTGAACGGTTTTTCTTAGGAGGTGATGGCCGTGCTAATTTTACATTAGATGGTAGAGATCCTGTGCAGTTAAGAGGTTATCAAGAGCAGGCATTAACTCCAGTTGACCCCATAACACGGCAGGTAGAAGGGGCGTTAATCTATAATAAATTCTCCTTAGAATTAAGATATCCATTAACATTGAAGCCTTCTGCTTCTATTTATGGTCTAACTTTTTTAGAGGCTGGTAATGCTTTCAACAATTTTCGTGAGTTTAATCCGTTTCAACTTAAACGATCGGCTGGAGTGGGCGTTAGAATTTTTATGCCAGCTTTTGGATTATTGGGTATTGATTTTGGTTATGGGTTTGATCAAGATTTACAACCAAACTCAACAGGTCCTCATGGTTGGGAAACACACTTCATTATTGGCCAACAGTTTTAATTTAAAGAATCGTATCAAAAGCTAAATCATTCATTTTAAAAGTTTTAGTATTTTTGGCACGATATTTTCTATTGGATAAACCGTAATCAGAAATGAAAGCAAAAACAAAAGTTCTTTTCCTAACAGCAATGATGTTATTTTCGGCGTTAAGCTTCGCACAGCGAGGGGTTCGAATAGCCTATGTTGATATGGAGTACATCTTAGAAAATGTTGAAGAATATCGAGCTGCAACCGAGCAACTTGAATCTAAAGTTCAGAAATGGAAAATTCAAATAGAACAAAAGCAAAGTGCTATTGAGCAAATGAAGAAAGATTTAATGGCAGAAAAAGTGCTATTAACAGATGAATTGATTGCAGAAAGAGAAGAAGAAATTCAAATTTTAGAAAAAGAAATGATCGAGTATCAACAAGATCGTTTTGGTCCTCAAGGAGATTTGGTTTTACAAAAGAGGCAGTTAATTCAGCCAATACAAGATCAAGTCTTTAATGAAGTGCAAAAAATAGGTGCTAATAAAAAGTATGATTTTATTTTTGATAAATCTGCGGATGTTGTAATGTTGTATTCGCAGAAAAGGCACGATATTAGCGATATTATTCTAAGAGCGATAGCACGAACGAGAAAGGTTAGTGCGCCAAAGAAGAAAGCTAGAAAGAGTAAGTTTGAAGAGGAAGACGCTGCTGAAGAAGAAATGAGCGATGCGCTAAAAGAAAGAATTGAAAAAGCAGAAGCCGCTGAAAATGCTAGAAATAAAACAGCAGATGAGAAGCGTGCAGAGCAATTGAAATTACGCGAAGAACGTAAGAAAGCATATGAAGAAAGAAGAAAAAAACTTTTAGAAGAAAGAGAAGCTAAAAAGAAAGCAAAACAAGAAGAAAGAAATAATGATACCGAGAATGAAGATTCAGGTAGTTTATAATTAATTCACTAACATAAATTAACACTCAAATTATTAAAATTAAACTCATGAAACAAGTAAAGAAAATAGCTGTAGCGATTGTGTTATTCATAGCTGCCACAAGTTTTGTAAATGCTCAAAGCAAAGTTGCTCACATTGATGTACAAAAACTACTAGCTGATATGCCGGAGATGAAAGCTGCAGAATCTGAGTTGAAGAAACTTTCAGAAACATACCAAGCGGATATACAAGCTTCGACAACTGAGCTTCAAAATAAGTACCGACAGTATGAAGGTGAAGCACCTAACCAATCTAAAGAAGAGAATGATAAAAGAGCTTTAGAACTTCAAGGTATTCAGAAAAGTATTAGCGATTTTCAACAAACTGCACAACAAGAAATGCAGAAGAAACAAGCAGAGCTTTTTGCTCCGATTTCAGAAAGAGCGAAGGCTGCTATTGAAAAGGTTGCTGCTGCGCAGGGTTATGATTATGTTATCGATGCTCAAGTTGGCGGTGGTCTAATTGTTGCAAAAGGTAAAGATCTTTTAGCTGAGGTTAAGCAAGAACTTGGGTTCTAATTCATAGAACATCTTTGATATAAAAAACATTCACCAATGGGTGAATGTTTTTTTTTTACAATAGCTTTCTTTTGATATTTTTCCAGCGAAGTCTGCGAATAAAATTTCCTTGTTTTTCACTTACCAAGAAAGGTTCATTCTCTTTTCTAGCCGTATAGTAACCTTCAAAATTGGCGATAAACGTTTTATAACTTTTTTGTTTTACAGCCATTTTTAAAGAAGCAATGAATGTTATTAAGAACCCATATCGCATTTTATACATCGCCTTTCCTTGTAATATTTTTGCCTTTTCATTATAGGCTTGGCCTGTAGGGCGAAGATGTTTAACTTTTAGTGAGTTGTCAGTGAAGATTTCGAAACCATAAAATTGAGCAAGTAACTCATCTAGGGTATCCCATCCAATAGCATTTTTAAGTCCTCCTATAGCTATAAAACAAGCTTTAGAATACGCTTTGAAGGCTCCTCTTACATGATCTTTATTCATGGGGTGATTTAGCTTCCAAGTAGCTGAACTATCTTTTTCATAAGCAAAACCACCTGCGATGCCCACTTTAGGGTTTCCTTTGAAAATATAGGCAATACGTTCAAAATAGTCATTTGGTAAAATGATATCAGCATCTAGCTTAACAATAAAATCAAATTTATTGTCTAATTCAGAAAGGCCTTTATTGAATGCGTTAATTACTTTGCTACCTGGCAAGTGTTCTGTTGTAGAAGTGGTGTTTAGTTTATCAACGATTATATTGGTACTCACATAAGAATCAATTATTTGCTCAGTGCTATCTGTAGAATGGTCATTAACAACTATGATTTTTTTGGGAAGTAATGTTTGCCGAAGTACTGAACTTAAGGTTTCTGATAAGAATTTCTCTTCATTGTGAGCTGGTATAATGATATAGTAATTCAAGGCTTTAATAAAATGATAATTAGATGCGTCTGCAAATTAATGAAATTCGACGCAGTATGGTAAAATGTAAGAATTATATCAGAAGTGCTAAATTGCAATTTTTTCAGCATAAACAATATAATAGCGCGGTGTAAATTGACGTAGTAAAGGTCTAATTCCGATTTTATTTACGGGGTTGGTCCATTTGGCACTATCTTTAATGGTCCAGCCAGATTTTTCAAGTAACCAATCAAATTGCCAATCTTCGAATTCATGGTAATGACGGTCCCAGGGGTCAGTTTTACTTTGATAGGCAGGTGAAAACCACAAACGCATGGGTATACTCGCTACCAGCTTATTTGACTTTATTTCGCGAAGTACATTGAAAGGCGCGATAAGATGCTCAAATATTTCAAAAGCAGTTACAACTTCAGCATTAGACCGCTGAATAGTATCAAAATTAATATCTAGATCTTCACCAGCAGTGTTTTCAACTTCATAACCTTCTTTCTTCATAATTTCAGAAAACGGATTTGAAACCCCTAAATCTAAAATTGATTCATTCGTGGAAACATGTTTTTGAAGGAAAGATAATGTATGTTGAAATCGTTTGTTTGGAAAAGTTTTTTCGTACATCTTACACCTTATAAACGAAGGCGTTTATATTCATACCAGCGCCAACACTTGCAAATATAACAACATCTCCCTTTGTGATAGATTGATTTTCTATTTTTCCGTTACGTACCATATCAAATAAGGTAGGAATTGTCGCTACAGAGCTATTGCCAAGTTTGGCAATATTCATAGGCATAATGTCTTCGGGCATTTCCATATCGTAAAGTGCGTAGAAACGTTTTACGATAGCTTCGTCCATTTTTTCGTTAGCTTGATGAATAAAAATCTTTTTTACATCTGTTATACTTGCTCCACTTTGAAGCAGGCAATTGTACATTGCTTGTGGTACATGTGTTACCGCAAACTCATATATTTTGCGGCCATACATTTTAATGTATTTGGTGCGCTCAGTGGTGGTACCTAAATAGGAAGTTCCGCAAAACAGAAGGTATGCCTCATCATGTGAATAAGTTGCACTTTCATGCGCTAATATTTCTCCTCCCTGGTCATTTTTTGAAATTATTGTGGCACCAGCCCCATCAGAGTAAATCATTGAATCTCTATCATAAGGGTCTACAACTCTAGATAATGTTTCAGCACCTATTACTAAACAATTTGTAGCAATTCCGCTTTTAATAAATGCATTGGCCTGAATGACTCCTTGAATCCAGCCAGGGCAACCAAAGAGTAAGTCGTAAGCGACGCATTTCGGATTTTTTATTCTAAGATGATGCTTCACCCGAGTAGCTAGACTAGGTAGTGTATCACTTTGCGATTGACCATAACTTACATCACCAAAATTGTGAGCCACAATGATGTAGTCAAGTTCTTCTTTGTCTATACTAGCATTGGTTATTGCTTTTTCAGCAGCAAGAAAAGCAATATCTGAAGTATTTAAGTTGGCTTCAGCATAACGTCTTTCTTTGATGCCGGTAATGGCTTTGAATTTTTCTATGATTACAGGATTATCATGTTTGAATGATGAGCCGTCTGAATTTAGAAATTGATGATCGTTGAAGTCTTGATTTTCGACAATTGTGGTTGGTATATAACTACCGGTTCCTAAAATTCCAATTTGCATTACTCGTGAGTTTGTTAGTAGCATAAACATAGTGAAATAGCACAAAATTATTATGCGTGCATAATAATTAATACGATGCTCAGTAACAGCATTGCCGAAAATTGTATCATAAAAAAGCCTTTTTGATAATTCAAAAAGGCTGTAATTGATTGTAAAACAGGGTTTTATTATGCTTCTGCGTATGCTTCAATAGGGGCGCATGTGCATATTAAATTACGGTCGCCATAAGCATCATCAACACGACGTACAGAAGGCCAAAACTTATTATCTGCTATATAATCTAAAGGAAATGCAGCTTTCTTTCTGCTGTACGGAAAGTCCCAAATATCGCTAGTAACCATATTTAGAGTATGCGGTGCATTCTTTAAAACGTTATCTGTGTCATCAGCATTTACACTATCAATTTCTTCTCTAATAGCATTCATAGCATCACAAAAACGATCTAGTTCCGATAAACTTTCACTTTCTGTTGGCTCGATCATCATAGTACCAGCAACAGGGAATGATACCGTTGGAGCATGAAAACCATAGTCCATTAATCGCTTTGCGATATCTGTTACTTCTATTCCTTTTTGCTTGAAAGGTCTGCAATCAATAATCATTTCGTGAGCTGCTCTTCCTTTTTCACCAGTGTATAAAACTTCATAGTTTCCTTCTAAGCGATGTTTGATATAGTTAGCATTTAAAATGGCTATTTCAGTAGAATGTTTTAACCCTTTTTCACCCAACATTTTAATATATCCGTAGGAAATTAAGCAAACTAATGAACTACCCCAAGGGGCAGCAGAAATGGCTGTAATTGCTTTTTCACCGCCAGTTTTTATTACCGGGTTTCCTGGTAAAAAAGGAGCCAATTGCGATGCCACGCAAATAGGTCCCACGCCAGGTCCGCCACCACCATGTGGAATTGCAAATGTTTTGTGAAGGTTTAAATGGCAAACATCTGCGCCAATCATTCCAGGATTGGTAAGTCCTACTTGTGCATTCATATTTGCACCATCCATGTAAACTTGTCCACCATGATCATGTATCAATTTGGTGATCTGTTTAATTGAAGATTCAAAAACACCGTGCGTTGAAGGATAGGTTACCATCAATGCTGCTAAATTTTCAGAATGGAGTACTACTTTTTCTTCCAAATCATTTACATCGATATTTCCTTTTTCATCGGTTTTAGTAACTACCACTTTCATTCCTGCCATAACAGCGGAAGCCGGATTGGTGCCATGTGCTGAAGCAGGAATTATGCAAATATTTCGATGTCCTTCATTTCTAGAATCATGATATGCTCGAATAGCCATTAACCCAGCATATTCGCCTTGAGCTCCAGAATTTGGTTGTAAAGAAGTATCAGCAAAACCAGTAATAATACTAAGGTCTTTGGCTAACTCTTTCAGCATGACTTGATATCCTTCTGCTTGATCAATAGGTACAAAAGGATGTATATTTCCCCAATTAGCCATGCTCAATGGAAGCATTTCTGAAGCTGCATTTAGTTTCATGGTACAACTTCCTAAAGAAATCATGGAGTGATTTAAAGCTAAATCTTTACGCTCTAGCTTTTTTATGTATCGCATAAGTTCGGTTTCCGAGTGGTATGAATTGAATACCTCATTTTCCAAATAAGGCGCTATACGCTTCACCTTTTCGGGAATTGTGCTTTCTGCCATATCATCTAATACTACAGCTTCTATATTTAGGGCTTCTGCAAAAATGCTTATGATACGTTGTAAGTCTTGTGATGTGGTCGCTTCGTTAATAGCTATGGTCACCGTGTTCGCGTTTTCGTACCAGAAGTTAACATGGCGTTTTTCCGCTATAGGTAAAATGTTGGCGGTATCGGTCTTAATCGAAATGGTATCGAAATAGGCACTGTTTAATTGCTTAAGCCCCATTTGTTCTAAAGCATTAGCAAGTGTTACTGCTTTTAAATGTACGGTATCAGCAATATATTTTAAGCCTTTAGGGCCATGATAAACGGCATACATACCTGCCATTACAGCTAAAAGTACTTGAGCAGTACAAATGTTAGAGGTTGCCTTATCTCTTTTTATGTGTTGTTCTCTAGTCTGCAAAGCCATTCGAAGTGCTGGCTTTCCATCAGTGTCTTTGGTGACTCCTATGATTCGACCTGGAATACTTCTTTTGTATGCTTCTTTGGTGGCGAAAAAAGCTGCGTGTGGTCCGCCATATCCTAAAGGAATTCCAAAACGTTGTGTAGTTCCAACAACGACGTCAACTCCAAATTCTCCAGGAGGGGTAAGAAGAACTAAACTCAAAATATCAGCCGCAACAGCTACTTTAATATCGTGTTCTTTGGCCTTTGAAACAAAACTTTCGTAATCATATACCTGCCCATTTTTACCAGGATATTGTAGCATAGCACCATAATACTCATCCGAAAAAGTGAATGTTTCGTGGTTGCCTACTACTAATTCTATCTGTAAAGGTGTTGCTCTAGTTTGTAATAATGATAGTGTTTGAGGAAGGATTTCTTCTGAAACAAAAAATTTCAATACTTCTGCTTTTTTCTGGCTACGACTACGAACATCATAGAGCATTGTCATTGCTTCTGCAGCAGCAGTGCTTTCATCTAAAAGCGAGGCATTCGCTAACTCCATACCTGTTAAATCAGTTACAACAGTTTGAAAGTTTAATAAGGCCTCTAATCGACCCTGAGCGATTTCAGCTTGGTAGGGAGTATATGCTGTATACCACCCCGGATTTTCTAGAATATTTCTTTTAATTACAGATGGGGTCAGACTTTCATGGTATCCTAAACCGATATATGATTTAAAGACCTTATTTTTTTTACCTAATTCTTCAATATGATTTAAGAATTCATGTTCGCTTAATGCTGTGTCTAAGGTGAGGGGAGAAGTGAGTCGTATATCATCAGGAATTGTTTCCAAAATCAGTTGATCTAAACTATTGACACCTACTTTTTCTAGCATATGGTGAAAATCATCAGATCTAACGCCAATATGGCGTGATGCAAATACATCTGTTTTCATAGAGTGAGTATTGAAATTAGTCGAGCAAAATTAATGATAAATTCTAGCTTTACCGGAATATGATCGATGTACTCAACGAAAGTTTTTAACCAAAAACCAAGGTTATAAACAGTTTGGCTATTTTTGTTTTATGAAGGTAGCACTGCGTGTTTTTAACTTTTATCTTGATGCTAGTATTCATGTTGCTTTAGCCATTGCTGCTCTTAGCTGTGTCACTTACATTACTTTCGAAATTGAATTAGACAAACATCTAATTTATTTTCTGTTTTTCGGATCAATAAGTTGTTACAATTTTATCAAGTACGGGGTTGAAGCAAAAAAGTATATTTTGGTAGCCTTGCAGTATCATAAGAACATTCAGTTTTTTAGTTTAGGCTGTCTATTAATTGCTTGTTACCATGCTTTCTTTTGTACCGTACAAGTGTGGTTAGGCATTACCACCCTTTTAATATTAACAGGATTATATGCTTTGCCGGTTTTACCACATGCAAAAAATTTAAGAAGTTTAGGAGGATTGAAAATTTTTATAGTGGCTTTAGTTTGGTCTGGAGCAACTGTAGCCTTACCCATCTACTCCGTTGAACAAAGCTTAACATGGGATGTAATTGTAGAATTATTACAGCGTTTTATATTTGTTTTGGTGCTATTGGTGCCTTTTGAAATTCGCGATCTGAATTATGATGCACCAGAGTTAAAAACACTACCGCAACAATTTGGTGTAGCTAAGACTAAAACATTCGGCGCATTTGCAACCTTAGTATTTTTCTTTTTAACTTATTTAAAAGATTATATTTCTTTAACTGAACTTATCTCTAAAGGTATACTATTCTTGTGCTTGGGTATTTTGATGTTTGTTACAAAGCGAAATCAAACCAAATATTTTTCTTCTTTTTGGGTTGAAAGCTTACCCATTTTTTGGCTCGCAATATTATATAGTCTAAACGCTATATTTAGATCTTATTCTGAAGTTGCTCTTTCATCTTAAGTTTTTCACCTTCCGAAAGACTCTGTAAATTAGCTTTTTCACATAAAGCGGTAAACGATGTATTTTTCTTGCTAAATGTAGAGCAAGTTTTGCACATTAATAAATGAAATTTAAGCTTCATTTTTTCGATAAAAGACGCCTCCCCATATTGGGACTTGTTGCAAATTTTTGCTGCTTTTTCACAAGAAATCATACTTAAAACCAATTTTCGTTAAGGCAACCCATTAAAGCAGTTCTTGCTCTATGAATCATTACCCAAAGATTTGACGGATTAATTCCAAGTTCATTACAAATATCTTCTGTACTTATACCTTGAATTGTTTTCATTTTAAAAACTTGAGCCTGTTTTTGAGGTAATTTTCCAATACAAGATTGAATTGCAAAACCTAATTCTTCATTTTCTATAGCACTATTTTCTAAAGTGCTAAACGGATCTGCTACTTGCTCTTCTAACCAATCACCTTCTGAATCATTATTCGAACTATAGTTCATACGAACTTCGGCTTTTCCTTTTTTTGAGTTGATTTTGCGGTAATGGTCAATAACCTTTCGTTTTAAAATCGCAATCAACCAAGTTCTTTCGGCGGCATCACCTTTATAATTTTTAGCTGATTTAAGACCTGCGAAAAAAGTTTCTTGTACTAAATCTTTTGCAATTTCAGCGTTGCTAACTCGTGCTACAGCATAATTAAAAAGATAGTCAGCGTATGCATCTACCCAGGTGTCAGGAAAAAGTTGGTGAGTGGCCATTTTTGTCGAATTGCTGTCAAAAATAACGGAATTAGATGGAACTACCTTTAAATTTTCGTTCTTTGGTGTAAATTTTAATGCTGCCATAATTTTTATATTTACTAAAATCTTTAGTTATGAAATTTTTTCTAGTGCTCTTTTCAATGTTGATACTTAATGTTTCATGTGCTCAAATGTCGTCAAAACCTATCACGGAAGTCTCACAGAATGAAATAAATAGCGTGATATTAGTTGATGTGAGAACACCTGCCGAGTATGCGTCTGGTCATTTAGACAATGCAGAAAATATAAATTGGTTTGATGAGAACTTTGATAAAAGGTTTGAAGCTATAAACAAAAATGAAACGATTTATCTTTATTGTAAAAAGGGCGGGCGAAGCTTAAAAGCTCAACAACGTTTGATGTCTCTGGGTTTTACGCAAGTGGTTAATTTAGAAGGTGGGTATGATGCCTACCTTGAAAATCAATAACTGATACATTTAACTCTTAAAATGTAAAAAGGCAATTTTAACTACATATTGGAAGCGTCTAAATTTTCTAATAATAGTTTTAATTGATCTTGTTTTATTGGTTTAATAATATAATCTGAAATGTCACTAATTAGTTTTGCCTTTTCGATATCAACAGGGTCAACAGAAGAAGATACCATGTAAATGGTGATTTTTTTACCCACCTTTGGTTTGATTTTTATGTATTCTTCCATAAACTGAAACCCATCCATTACCGGCATGTTTATATCTAGAAAGATAATATCGGGTAATTCTTGTTGCTCATTGATGTTGTCTAGCATGAAATCAATTGCTTCCAATCCATCATCAAATATTCTTACTTTACCAACAGAACTTATCGAAGTTAGACTTAGATTCATAGTAAACTGAAAAATTTCGTCATCATCAACAACACAAACATTTAAATTCTTATTCATCGCTGTTTTTTTATATTCAAAGTTATTAAAAAGGTGGTACCAACATTAACTTCGCTTTCTACTTTAATTTCACCACCCATAGCTTCGACTTGAGCCTTGGTTAAAAATAAACCTATACCTTGCGCTTCTGGGTGTCTGTGAAAAACTTTGTTAAGACCAAACAATTTATGACCGTGTCGTTTTAAATCTATACCTAAGCCGTTATCTTTAAACGATATGATTGTTTTACCATTTTCTATGTACGTATGCACATATATTTCAGGAATTCGATCAGGAGATCTGTATTTAATAGCATTGCTAATTAAATTCAAAAAAATGCTTTCGAGATAAATTTTATGATATTTAACTTTAGAAACCATAGAAAAATCGCTTCGAATAATAGCTTTTGTTTTTAATATTTGAGCAGATAAAACGTCTTTTGTTTTTACCATTTCGTCATTAAACGACAAATCTTGCAGTGTTTGGTTTTTACTGTTTTTGATTTTTAAAGAATCAATTAAAGTGTTTAAGGTCAATGTTAAGTGATCAACAACAGTTGTGAACTTGTTGAAAAATTCAGCCTTTAAATGAGCATTTGCAGCGTCATTATACAATTCTATTAAAGTGTTTAAATTACTAACCGGTGCTCGTAAATTATGCGATGTAATCTGGTTGAAATCTGCAAGTTGTTTATTACGTGCTTTTAGTTCGATAGTATTTTCTTGTAATCTATTATTGGTTTCTAATATTTTATCTTCTGCCTTTTTCTGATCAGTAATATCTCTACTTGTTCCAATAATTTCGATAATATCTCCTGCCTCATCTACGATAACCGTACCGATTGCCTCTATGATTCTAACGGCACCATTTTTATGGTTTATTCGGTAAATTAGATTTGTAAATTTTTGAGTATTTAATATTTTAATATGATGATTAATTACTTTGTCATAATCATCAGGGTGAATACAGGTTAGAAATGTCTCAAAATTCATAGGTATGCCAACTTCGAACCCATAAATTCTATAAGAATTATCAGACCATTTAAACTTTTCGGTTTTAGGGCAATAAAGAAAAGAGCCAATCATAGCAAGATGTTCTGCTTTATTAAGTTGTTGGTTCATTTGCTGAAGTTCTCGTTTTTGCTCTACTTCTTCTGTGATATCTCTACTAGAGCCTAGAAATTCGATGGCCTCACCTTCTTTGTTTGAAATGACTGTACCCACGACTTCAATGATTTTAATAGTACCGTCTTTATGAATAGCTCTATGTGTAAATTTGGTGAAGTCTTTGGTTATTTTAAATTGGTCTTTTAAATTGTTAGTGTATCCAACATCTTCTGGGTGAATATGTTTTATTAGCGTTTCATAATTTTTTGGTTCGTCTTTTTCGAAACCATAGATGATATCAATTTGATCAGACCAAACTATAGTACTGGTAGCCAGGTTTAATTGCCAGTAGCCCACCTTGGCCAATTCTTGAGTCAAATTTAGCATTTGATTTTTCTCAACTAATGAAGTTTCTCGCAATACGCGTTCAGTAACATCTCTACTAGTGCCTAAAATTTCCAAAATTTCTCCTTCTTCATTGGTAAATACATTTCCTGATGATTCAATCATTCTTATGGCGCCATTTTTGTGCTTAACACGAAAAATGATGCTTTTAAATTCTTTAGTATTAACTATTAATTGAAGATGATTTGTTACATTTTTATAATCGTCAGGATGTATACATTGTAGAAACGTTTCAAAATTCATGGGTATACCTACCTCAAACCCAAATATTCTATAGGCGTTATCTGACCACACAAAGGCTCTATTACTATGTTGGTAAAGAAACGAACCCATCATCGCTAAAGTTTCAGCCTTTTTTAACTGTTGGTTCATTTTTTGAAGCTCTCGTTTTTGACTTACATCGTCGGTGATATCTCTACTTGAACCTATCAGGCTAGTAACTTTGCCTTCTTTGTTAGTTATTACAGTACCAACAATTTCAATTGTTTTTATGGTTCCGCCAAGATGTATTACTCTATGTGATAGTTTTTTAAAATTCTTAGTACGTATATATTCTTTGTAACTACTAATTACCATTTGAATATCATCAGGGTGAATATGAGTTATTAACTTTTCACTATTTACCTTTTCACCAGGGCTAAAATTATAAAGCAACGCTAAATTGTCAGACCATTCTATTGTTTTAGTGGCCAGGTCAAATTGCCAATATCCTATTAGTGCTAATTCTTGCGCTAAGTTTAGCATTTGATTTTTTGCTAATAGGTCATTCTCTTTTTGAACTCGTTCGGTGATGTCTTGACTTGATCCAATAATTTCTATAATCTTACCCTGATCATTGGTAACTACTTTACCAATTGCTTCTATAATTCGAACTGTGCCATCTTTATGTTTAGTTCGATGGATAATATGATCTATTGCTATTGTGTCATGGATATTTTTTTTAATATTAGAAATGTATTCACGATCTTCAGGATGTATACTTTTTAGAAATGTTTTAAAATTCAATGGCGTATCAATATCTATATCATACATTTTATATAGATTGTCTGAAAATTTGTAGGTATTTGAATGAGTGTGCCACGACCATGACCCTACTTTTGCCAATACTTCAGCGTCATTGAGCTGCTGATTTTTCTGTAAAAGTTGCTGCTCTCTTAAAATTCGTTCTGAAACATCTTGTGTTATGCCTTGCAGGTAGATGTCACCATTTTCATCAAAAGAAATGTCTAATCTTACTTCAAGAGTTTTAATCACTTTTGGTGAGAAAATGATTCGATATGATAAATGTCGAAGCTTAGCACCATTTAAAATTGCATTTATTTTTTCATTTAATTGGTCAACATCTTGAGGGTGTACTTTACTTAAAGCTCTTTCACGACTTATAGACGTACCTTGTTTAAATCCGAAAATTCGATATAGGTTTTCAGACCATATATAAATGTTCTTTTTCGGAGACCACTCCCAAGAACCTAACATCGCCATTTCTTCGGCAATATTGAGTTGTTTGTTTTTTTCTATTATTTGTAACTCTCTTCGCTTACTCTCCGTTATATCTTGCGTAGTGCCTATGATTTCAATGGCTAAGCCTTCTGAATTCTTTCGAATTTCAGCTAAAATTTCTAGGGTTCTAATTTCTCCATCACTTCGAATAATACGGTAAATTATTTTTTCCCCTTCATTAGTAGCAAATCTGTTTTTAATTAATCCTTGTATATAATCAAAGTCATCCGGATGAATATGACTATTCGTTAATTTTCTAGTGAGCGCGGTGCCTACAGGTATACCATATATTCGATATAGATTATCAGACCAAACGCGTTGATCTGTATTAAGAATCCAATGCCAAGAACCAATCATTGCCATTTGTTCGGCAAAACTTAATTTTTGGTTTTTTTGGGTTAATTCAAGTTCTTTTTCTTGAATTTCTGTGATGTCTTGACATGTGCCTAACATTTCAATAACATCACCGTGATCATTAGTGATTATTTTTCCAACCGATCTAAGCGTTTTAATAGTTCCATTTTTTAATTGAATGTTATAAATGGCTTCTCGAAAGTTTCCATCTATCAGACTCGCTTTTAATTTGGAGACGATTTCTGCCTTATAATCTTCATGAATATAATCAATGTATGTTTCATAGGTTACCGGAACGTTTTTTGGGTGACCGTAAATGGCATATAAATTATCTGACCATCGTACTTTGTTCGATACCGGATTCCATTGCCAATTACCTATTTTAGTCATTTCCTCAGCAATACGCAGTTGTTGGTTTTTTTGTGCCAGCTCAAGTTCTTTGGTTTCACTCTCAGTGATGTCTACCAACATACCTAATAACTCTAACTTACCATCAGCATTGTTTACCGTAACTTTTCCAATAATTTGAAGCGTTTTTATAGAACCATTGTTCTGAATAATTCTATGCGTGAAATCATAAAACTTTTGGTCATGTATCGATTGCTTCACTTTATCCTTTACAAAATCTTGATCATTTGGGTGCACTTTGTTATAATATGAATCAAAATTTAATTTTTCAGATTTAGGCACGTCAAATAAACGGTAAAGATTATCAGACCAAAACACAGAATTGTTATCAGGTTTATATCTCCAATACCCCATGTTTGATAACTGTTCAGCAAAATGGAGTAGTTCATTAGCTTCGTTTAAATCATGTTCTAAAGATATATTGTCAGTAATATCGCGAATCGTACCAACAAGTTCAGTGACATTTTTTTTGATAGTAGCAACTGGTTCTGCAAATATCTCAAGGGTTTTTATATCCCCATTTTTGAGAACAAACCGGTGTGAAAATGTTCTTGCTTTTTTTGATTTAATTACCTTTTGAATTTCTTCAATAGCAAAATCTTTATCATCTGGATGAAAATGTTCGCTTAGTAATTTAAAGCACATTGGTGAACCAACTTCGAATTCTAGAAGTTTGTACAAATTGTCAGACCATTTAAATTCATCTTTAACTACATCTAACTGCCATGATCCTGCTTGATTTAATCTTTCTGTTAGATTGAGCTGTTTATTGGTTTGTGACAGTTTTATTTCAGCTTGTAATTTATGAGTGATGTCTTGCGTAGTGCCAACAATGCTGATGAGTTTTCCATAGCTATTTTTAATAGGTTCCGCCTCAATTTCTAGTATTTTTTGAGTTTTTCTTTTTGTGATAAATCTATGAGAGAACTTTAGAGGTTTACTTGTTTTTTTGATTTCTTGGGCCATAGAAGAAACCAAGGCCCTATCATCAGGGTGTGTTCTGGTTATGTAAAAATCGAAAATAATTTCTTTTTTCTTTTCAATATCTAAAATTTCATACAAGTTGTCTGACCAATTAAATGAGCCTGTATCTGGGTTCCAATGCCAAGATCCAGTCATCGTCATTCGCTCTGAAATTATCTGTTGCTGATTTTTTTGTTTCAGCTCATTTTCTTTCGCTTTATTTGCGGTGATGTCTTGACAGGTGCCAACCATTTCAATAACATCTCCATTATTATTCGTAATAACTTGCCCAGCTAAAAGAATAGTTTTGATTGTGCCATTTTGCAGAATAATTCGATGCGAGAAAGGTTCTAAAATATGATTCTGAAAAGCATTTTCTACCTTCGTAACTACCAAAGGTATCTCTTCAGGGTGCACGTATTCCATATACGTTTCGTAGGTAAGTTTACCTCCTTTTTTTCTATCGAAAATCTTATATAAATTATCAGACCAGGTTTCTTCATTTTTAATGGTATCCCATCTCCAATATCCTAATTGAACAATTTGCTCAGAAAGCAGTAATTGCTGGTTTTTTTTTGCTAGCTCTAATTCAGCTGTTTTTCGTTTGGTAAGGTCTAATACGGTACCTTGAATAAAAACGCATTTATTCTTTTTATAAATAGGTTTACCAAACGACTGCGTGTATTTAATATTTCCTTTTGCGGTTAAAATTTCATGTTCAAGTTCAAAAGCTTCGCCATGTTTAATGGCATCTAAATGCGTTTGTTTAATCTGGTTTTTTAGTTCTTGACTAGTTATGAATTGCAGTACACTCTCAATTGTAGGGGTGAAATCTTTTGAAACTTCGTATATAGAACGTAAGACGTCGTTCCAGTATACAGTTTTAGTTTCTACTTCAACTTGAAAAATACCGATATTACCAACTCTATTGGCATTATTGAGCAATTCTAAAGTTTGTGCTGTAGTTAATTCCTTTTTACTCAAAATCTTGCATAACTTTTATTATAAAGCGTATTCTACTTTTTAACAATAAAAAGTAGAGAGAAAAAATCGCTTCATTTTGTACGTATTAAGTTACAATATAGAAATTAAATAATTGAAATTTAACTATTCTTTGTTCATGAATTGATGTCCAATAACCCTGCCCTTTTAAGTAATGCTTCTACTTGAGGTTCGGCACCTCTAAACCGTTTATATAACAACATTGGGTTTTCAGTTCCACCTTTAGACAAAACATGCTTTTTAAATTTATTTGCGACTTCTTTGTTGAAAATACCTTTTTCTTTGAAGTATGCAAATGCGTCAGCATCTAAAACCTCTGCCCATTTATAACTGTAATAACCTGAAGAATAGCCTCCTTGAAAGATATGCGCAAATGCAGTACTCATGCATGTTTCTGGTGTGTCTGGATATAAATTGGTGCCAGAAAAAGCTTCTGTTTCATGCGATTTTACATCTATAATAGCTGTAGGGTTGGTGCCATGCCATGACATGTCAAGTAAACCGAAACTTAGTTGTCTTAAGGTTGCCATACCCTCTTGAAAGCTGGCTGTCTCTTTTATTTTTTGGACTAATTCCATAGGAATTATTTCTCCAGTCTCATAATGCTTTGCAAACAGTTCTAGAGCTTCTTTTTCATAACACCAGTTTTCCATAATCTGGCTGGGTAGTTCAACGAAATCCCAGAATACTGAAGTACCTGACAGACTTGGGTATGTAGTATTGGCTAACATACCATGAAGACCATGACCAAATTCATGAAACAAGGTGGTTACCTCATTAAAGGTTAATAAAGATGGTTTTGTTTCGGTAGAGGGGGTGAAATTGCAAACGTTTGAAATATGTGGGCGTACATTATTGCCATCTTTTTTCCATTGTGATTTGTAAGAAGTCATCCATGCGCCACCGCGTTTACCAGCTCTGGGGTGAAAATCAGCATAGAATACCGCAACAAAATTTTTGTCTTGGTCATATACCATGTAGGTTTTAACCTCTTCATGGTATTTATCAATATCAGAAACTTCTTCAAACTGTAAACCAAACAGTTTTTCTGCGACTTGAAATACCCCGTCGATAACATTTTCTAATTTGAAATATGGTTTTAATTGCTCATCATCTAAACGGAACAATTTTTGTTTTAGTTTTTCAGAATAGTAACTACCATCCCATTTTTGAAGTTGATCAATTCCGTCTAGATTTTTAGCAAAATCTTCCAATTGATTGAACTCTTTTTCCGCAGCAGGTTTTGCCTTTTCAAGTAATTCATTTAAAAACGAATGTACTTTTTCAGGCGTCTCGGCCATACGTTCTTCGAGTACAAAATGTGCATGAGTTTCGTAGCCCAATAAATTCGCACGTTCATGTCTTAATGTGGCGATTTTTAATACAATTTCTTGATTGTCTAAAGCATCACCCTTAAAAGATTTACTTCCAAAAGCCAATGATAATTCCTTACGCAGTGCTCGATTATCCGCATATTTCATAAACGGAATGTAGCTTGGATAGTCTAAGGTCACTAACCAACCACTTTCTTTGCCTTTTGCTTTAGCTAATTGCGCTGCAGCATCTTTGGCGCCTTCCGGTAGGCCGGCAAGATCAGCTTCATTCGTGAGGTGTTTCTCGTAGCTATTAGTCTCTGCTAAAACGTTCTCACCAAATTTTAATTTTAGTTTCGAAGCCTCGGCATCGATTTCACGCAAGCGTTTCTTTTTATCTTCTGATAAATTAGCGCCGTTGCGACTAAAACTTTTATATCTTTTTTCAAGAAGGGTGTTTTGTTCTACATTGAGCCCTAATGATTCTTTCTGCTCAAAAACGGTTTTCACACGTTGAAACAAGGCTTCGTTTAAGGTAATGTCGTTGCCAAATTCTGAAAGTAAAGGCGATACTTCTTGTGCTATTTTTTGAATCTCTTCGTTGGTTTCTGCGGAATTCAAATTGAAGAATATGCTAGAAATACGATCTAATTGATGGCCTGAAAACTCTAAAGCCTCAATGGTATTTTCAAACGTTGCCGCCGCTTCATTTGAAGTGATAGCATCAATCTCTGCACGAGCATCTTCCATAGCTTGTGAAAATGCAGGTTTGAAATGTTCGTTTTTAATTTTTGAAAAAGGAGCTAAATCAAAAGGAGTCAATAAGGGGTTCATAGAATGGGGTATTATTTAGGATTTTATTCAACAGGCTTTTTTTAATAAAAGCCTTAACGTTTCAACGAGAGGTTCGTCGTTTAGTTAGTGCCATTTACTTTTTTAGCACCATCAATTACTTTTTGTTTGAGGCCTTCTTTGTATAAAATAATTTTATCTAAAACGCATTTGTCACTACTACCAATAATTTGTGCAGCAAGAATGCCTGCATTTTTCGCGCCATCAAGAGCTACTGTTGCTACTGGTACACCACCAGGCATTTGAAGTATAGAGAGTACAGAATCCCATCCGTCAATTGAATTGCTACTTTTTACAGGCACCCCAATTACGGGTAATGGAGACATAGAAGCTACCATTCCTGGTAAGTGAGCTGCGCCGCCAGCACCAGCTATAATAACTGAATAGCCATTGGTGTGCGCATTTTTACTAAAATCAAAAAGTTTTTCGGGAGTGCGATGGGCTGATACAATATCAACATCAACTTCAATATCAAATCCTTTTAAAATGTCAATGGCATCTTGCATTACCGGAAGATCACTAGTACTTCCCATTACTACGGCTACTTTACTCATGTTGTTTTATTGAAAATTTAAACCTTCTATCTGAATGAGATGGTTCTCTTTATTTGCTTATTACTTTGATATTTTCTTTTACCTCTTGCGCTATGCGTCGTGCTTCCGTGATATCTTCATTTACGATAGTAACATGTCCCATTTTTCGAAAAGGACGGGTTTGTTTTTTACCATAAATATGAGGTGTCACTCCGTTCATTGACATAATTTCTGCAATGTTTTCATATACTACATCGCCAGTATGGCCTTCAGCGCCAACTAAGTTTACCATTATGCCTGCAACTTTACTGGCAGTATTACCCAATGGTAAATCTAAGATTGAGCGTAAGTGTTGTTCAAATTGATTGGTATAACTAGCTTCAATGCTGTAATGACCACTATTATGAGGTCGTGGCGCAACTTCATTCACCAATATTTGGTCGTCTTGTGTTTGGAACATTTCAACCGCCAAAATACCAACATGATCAATTTTCTCTGAGACTTTTAAAGCTACTTCTTGTGCTTTTTTAGCAACATTATCATCAATTCTCGCCGGACAAATAACGTATTCTACCTGATTGGCTTCAGGGTGAAATTCCATTTCAACTACCGGATATGTTACGACTTGTCCGCTTGGGTTTCGCACCACAATGACTGCCAATTCATTTTTAAAGGGAATCATTTTTTCAGCAATGCATTCGTCTGATGGAAGGTTTTTAATATCTTCCATTGAACGAATCACTTTTACACCTTGGCCATCATACCCAAATCGGGCGGCTTTCCATACAAAGGGAAATTCTAATCCTCCGTTTTCAATACTGTCTTCTATTTCACTCGCATAGGCGAATCTTGAAAACTCGGCAGTAGGTATACCATTATCGGTATAAAAAAGCTTTTGCGTTGCTTTATTTTGAATAATTCGTAAAGCGTTGGTCGGTGGGTAAACCTTTAAACCTTCCTCTTCTAATTTTTCAAGTGCTTCAACATTTACATTCTCAATTTCAATCGTAAGAATATCTACTTTTTTACCAAAATTATAGACGGTATCAAAGTCCATCAAACTGCCTAAAACAAATTCATCACAAGCAATTTTGCAAGGTGCATCTGTTGAAGCTTCTAATACTTTGGTATGAATATCGAATTTTCGTGTTTCGTAGAGCAGCATTTTTCCCAATTGGCCGCCACCTAATATTCCCAATTTAAAATCAGACGAAAAATAGTTTTTTGTGTTCTGTGTTGCCATCTATTTCTTTGTTCCCACAAAAATACATTTAAATAGTAAAACCAACCATACAGCGACAAAAAAGAGAAATCAAAACCCTATATTTGCCAACCACAAAACGAGTCAGGTGATTAAACTGCACGATAAATATTTTAAACCTTTCTTGAGTAATGCTCAAATTCAAACTGCTATTAAAGATTTAGCAGCCAAAATAGCAGCAGATCATAAAGAAGAAACACCCGTTTTTATTGGTGTTTTAAATGGGGCGTTTATGTTCGTTGCAGATCTTTTAAAGTACTATGACCACCCCTGTGAAGTTTCTTTTGTGAAACTAAGTTCATATCAAGGTTTAACTTCTACGGGAATTGTAGAAACCTTATTAGATCCTCCTGAAAATTTAGAAAACCGAACCGTTATCATTCTTGAAGATATTATTGATACCGGTCGCACTTTAAAAGAATTGGTGCATTTGTTTTCGAATACTAACGTCAAAGAATTTAAAATAGCCACCTTATTTTATAAATCTGAAATCTACAATGGTGAGTACACCATTGATTACGTGGGTATTGAAATACCAGATAAATTTATTGTAGGTTACGGACTTGACTATAACGAGTTAGGCAGAAACCTTAAAGAAGTATACCAACTAAAGCAACAACATATGATCAACCTTGTGTTATTCGGCAAACCCGGAGCTGGAAAAGGCACTCAGGCCGAATTTTTAAAAGAAAAATACAATCTGAAACATATTTCAACTGGAGATCTTTTTCGGTTTAATATGAAAAATAACACAGAGTTAGGTCAACTTGCAAAATCATATATTGATAAAGGTGATCTCGTACCTGATGAGGTGACGATTAAAATGTTGCAAGATGATGTGGAGAAGAATCCTGATGCGAGCGGATTTATCTTTGACGGATTTCCTAGAACCACCGCACAAGCTGAGGCATTAGACGTATTGTTGCAATCGAAAGATATGCAGATTGATGCTGTCATTGCACTTGAAGCAGATGATGATGTATTGGAAAAACGAATTATTGAAAGAGGAAAAACTAGTGGTCGTACCGATGATCAAGACCCTGTGAAAATTCGGAACCGTTTTGCCAACTATGCGAAAGACACCGCACCGTTGAAAGACTTTTATGATGCTCAGAACAAGTTTCATAGCGTAAACGGAATCGGAGCAATTGATGAGATTACTGCGCGCTTGGCCAAAGTGATTGAAGAATTGTAAGCGTTTCAATTTGTTTTTGAACATTGATAGAGTTGTGGTTTAAGCTGCCACACGATTTCTCTTATAAAAGATTAAAATTCAAGTACCTTTGCTGAAATTTAATACCCCAAAATGACTGAAGGTAATTTCGTAGACTACGTAAAAGTTTTTTTGACCTCTGGAAACGGAGGCAAGGGATCTGTGCATTTACATCGTGAAAAATATATTACCAAAGGTGGACCCGATGGAGGCGATGGTGGTCGGGGAGGACACGTAATTCTTAGAGGTAATCAAAACCTATGGACTTTAGTTACTTTTAAATTTAAAAAACACTTTAAAGCAGGTCATGGGGGGCACGGTTCAAAAAGTCGTAGCACGGGTGCCGATGGTGAAGATGTGTATTTGGATGTACCCCTTGGAACTATACTGCGACATGCTGAAACTAATGAAATAATTTTAGAAATTACCGAGCACGGTGAGGAAAAAATAATTGTAGAAGGAGGTATGGGTGGCCGCGGAAATTGGCACTTTAAAACTTCAACCAATCAAACACCACGATACGCGCAACCGGGTGTTGAAGGCCAAGAAGGCGCTTTTATTTTAGAACTAAAAGTATTGGCTGATGTTGGCTTGGTCGGATTTCCGAATGCGGGTAAATCAACCTTACTTTCGGTAATTACTTCTGCTAAGCCCAAAATCGCAGATTATGAATTCACCACCTTAAAGCCAAATTTAGGTATTGTAGAATATCGTGATTTTCAAAGCTTTGTAATGGCAGATATTCCAGGAATAATTGAAGGTGCTGCAGAGGGAAAAGGATTGGGGCATTATTTTTTGAGACACATTGAACGAAATGCTACCCTGTTATTTTTGATTCCGGCAGATAGCAATGATATTAGTAAAGAATATGAAATTCTTTTAGATGAATTACGTCGTTATAATCCTGAGTTGATTGATAAAGAACGCTTGGTAGCCATTTCTAAAAGTGATATGCTTGATGAAGAGTTAATGGATGAAATGCGTGTTGAACTTGATCAAGATCTCAAGGGAACACCATATATGTTTATTTCTTCTGTTGCTCAGCTTGGTATTCAAGAATTAAAAGACAAACTTTGGGTAATGCTCAATGCGAATTCTAATTAAATTACATCTTTTCAAATTGTTCGTAAAACGTGCACATTGTTAAAAACTTTGAGCATTCTGCACTTAAAAATTCTATAATTTGCTGTCGCAAACATATCTCGTAATGTTTGTTACCCTATAATCAAATTTTGAACAATTAACCTAGTAGTATCGATTAGTATTCGATGGTTTTCAGAATTTATAGTAAACTGTGTTCCCCACCACGAAATACTAGAACTGAAATTTTATTCGCATGACAAAGTGTGCTATGTATTACATTGATAACCACAAAATAGAGGTGGTCAACACCTTTTTTGGAAAAGAGAAAGTATTGCTTGACGGCAAAACGGTATCTGAACAACCTTCTCGGGTTGGTACTATTCACAAATTTACTATTGGTAAAAATGATTATCGAATTGCGCAGCGTGATTATAGTTCGCAAAAAGAAGGAAATTTTTTTGAGATCCGTAGAAATGGTATGCCCATATCATTAATTAATCTTTGGCCACGCACTTCAACGCAGTTATTAATTCTGGTTATAATTATGGGGCTGGGTTTTGGTTTTACATTAGGAATTCTCTGTTATAATTTATTTTGGCCCGCTATGGGCTTTTAGTTTTTTGCGTTTTACTTGAACTACATATGTTGCTATAATGTTATTATTTACCTGAATGTGAACATCAAATTTTCCTATGCGTTCAAAGGTGTGGTGAAAGTTATAGTAATTATCGATGCGCTGAATGTTAGGTTGCAGAACTACTTCACGAATTCCATTATGTATGGATAGGGATATTTTATCTTGCTTCTCGCTAATAGGAATTTCCAAAGAGAAATTTAAAGTCCCATTTTTAAGGGTTGCCAGATGCATTTCTTTTGGACTTATAGGAATTACCACAGGTTTAAAACTTTCTTTATAAACTAAAGGACCGGCTGTATATTCCGCATATGTTGGTGGGTTTTCGAGTAAGGTCCATTTCGTTTGTAACGGAAAATGGTTTTTAATAAACAATTTTGGGTCAGCTAAAAAGTAGCCTTTGTGATAATCATTTTCAAACCTTGGAGCTCCGTCGTCTAATAGTACGCGACCTGCTGACCACGTAGGGTCACATAAGTACCATTTTCCGTTCAGCTGTACCGCATTCCAAGAGTGATTGGGTAAACTATCTTCATTTAGTATCACTGTAGCAGTGCGGCCATGTCCGTCAACTATTTCAGATTTTAAACCCGCCAACGTTGCCAGCTCCCTAGTTAAATAGGCATAACCTGTACAAGCAGTTTTGCGTTCTTCGCGGAGTTTTTGAAATACCTTGGGAGTGAAATTGTTGTTCCATTCTAAAAGTGCTTCGCGATCATTAGCAAGTTTTCTACGCTTGTTTTTGGTCTTTTGATAAGCACTATAGTCATTTTCAATATTGGTACAGATCCATGTGTAAATTGCTCGAAACTTTTCAACATCTGTATTCAACGTAGCCGTTAATTTATGGGTCAGTACCGGTAGATTATGTAGTGATTCTCCTTTATGATACATTGCAAGACTATCAGCTGTACTAAAATCGACATGATTAAAATCAGATTGTTGAGCACAAACGAAGGTGCAAGACATTGCAAACAAGAGAAAAAAGACCTTCATCATTTAAAAAGCGCGATGAATTTTTGAAATATGTTTCGCTTTGATTTATAAGCGCCACCAACAACAACTTCGCCCATGAGCTCAATATCTGACAAATCAAACCTAATAGTAATGTCTTGATTATCAGTTTCTGAAGCAGTAACCTTATGTTCTTTTTTACCATAACCGATATAGCTGAATACCAAAATATCATTAACGTCAAGTGGAATTGGGAATTCAAATCGACCGTCAAAATCTGTTTGGGTTCCTTCTGCGGTTCCTTTCAAAACGACATTCACACCTCCTAATGGTAAATCGTCTTGATCTAACACAGTACCCGTTACGGTATGCTTGTCCAAAGTGATTTCGCCTATTACGAAAGGTGCTGCATTCGTAGCTGCCGCAATTTTTACCTGAGGTTCGTTACTAGCTACTTCTTGCCCTTGCAGGTTTGAAACGGTGCATAAAGACAATAGTGAAAAAGTCATTAGCGCTAGGCCTTTTGAAACTATTTTTTTATTCGAATCATTATGTATCATAAGGCTATAATTTTTTAGTTGCGATTTCATAAATCGCCCACAGGTTTTACCGTTATCTTTTTCAAAATGTTGAATAAGCTGTTCGTCTGAAAGCTTTGTGAAATCAATTACTTCTTTTTGACAAGAGTTACAAAATCCGCCTTGGCGTGTTTTTGAAAAATGATCAAAATTTTCTGAGCAGGGTTCTTGTACTGATATGCTAAATGAATTTTTCATAAGGTATTGGTTTTATTATTCAAGTCTAAACTAGGTTTCTACTTGCATATTAAAAATGAACCTTTAGTGAAGCTAGCGTATCAATGCGTAAACATGCATTTTGATTGAGTTTAAATTAAAACAAATTATGCAAAAAACAACGAATTTCTATTGGATTTTTACCCGAACCCCCTCTGAATGGCTACTGAACTCAGGGGCATACATGCTTTGAATTGTGGTGATGCCATTACTGAAATTACCGGAATTGTTTACGCGTAAGTCATATTCAAAAACATAGACACCCTTTGGTAAATTGTCAAAAAAGAAATTTGTACTAGCATCTTTGGTGCTTTCATAATAGCCTAAACCATCTTGCCATTTGTATTGCGAAATTACGTTAACAGGTTCTAAGCCCGCAGCACGCATATCTTTCATATGAACAAATTCCATATCTCTGTCAGCTTTTAATTCTATACGAACACGTATTAAATCACCCACCTTTAAGGCTGAATCTGTAGTCACTTCCGTTAGCATTTCTCCGTTAGAAGTATTGTTTTTTAAGAATAGTTTTTTCTTTAATTGCAGTGGAGTTGCTGCGCTGGTAATTTTATCTAAATCTTCAAAATATTGCCAGTATAGGGCTCCCCAAGCAATTCCGTTGTTCTTTTTGGTCACTGCTACTGTTGCCATTTTAGGTTTTATTTCGGTACCTGACCATGAGGTTTTGTAGTAGCCTGTGCCTGCTTCCACTTTTACATGATCTAATTTGTTTGGGTCTACGGTGTTTCCACCTACGGTAACGGCAACAGCATCAGTTACTGCTAACCAATCACTACCGTTTAAGAGTAAAGCATATACAGCTTCTGTTGTAGCTTTGGTTGTTTTCCACTGGTTCGTCTGTTTATTTTTAAGTAACCAGATTTTCAGATTATCTATTGTAGTAACATCGCCATCAATTTCTGTGAAAGCTTCAATTAGTAAAGCTTGCGTTTCAATAGGAGCTTGGTACCAGTACCATGAGTTGGTGTTTTCTTTCCAATACATGCCCATTTCGTCTGAAATAATACTGTTTTCTGCTAACGAACGTATAATTTTTTTCGACGTGCCTGTATCATTCATTCGATGTAAAACCAACGACAACATACCTTTGCTATACAGATTTCTTTTAGTCCAATATTGTTGGGCCTGTCCTTTGTAATAGGCCATGACTTCATCAACTTTTTTAGATGTTTTAATGTCTTTAAAAAAGCTACGCATATATAAATACTGCACTTGCGAATGACTGAGATGGTCTTTTTTAAGATCGGAACTGTATTTTTTCATACGTTCATATTCCGCAATAAATTCGTCATCTAGATATTGAATTGCCTTTTTAGTGATCTGAGAAATTTGAGCATCACTAACAACAGATAAATACTTTAAGTGCCCTAAGCCACTAACAATGTGTTGTGTAATGTATCTATTTTCACGACCACCATTAAACCAAGGCCAAGCCCCTGAAGACATTTGATTATTGGCTAATTTTTGCAATGCATTCTCTTCTTCGTGTTTCATCTTATTCAAATCAAAAAGCAAAGCAATGCGTTTCTTTTGTTCGGTTTCTGATTGCGCATCACGAAGCCATGGAGTTTCTTGAATGATGATGGATTTAAGTTCTTGGTTCTTTTCTAAATTACTTAGCAGTGCATCACTAGATGCCCAATGTTTAAATACCTCTTGTATGCTAGGGTTGCTATTGGCAATATGGCTGGCTAAAGTATTGGCGTAATATCTTGAAAAAACTTGTTCACTACACTCATAAGGGTATTCCATTAAATAGGGGAGTGCCTGTACCGCGTACCATGCCGGATTCGAAGTAATCTCAAGCGTAAGCTTATGATTTCTTAAAGTGGTGGATGTATTGTCTTTTAATTTATCAAGAACAAAGGTTTTCGATTGATTACTACGCACCCACATGGGCATTGTTTCTGTCACTAACATGCTATTGTTCAATACCGGTAGTGCGCTTTGCTCTCCATCGCTATAACTACCAGCTTTGGCAACTATTTTGTATTGCACACTTTGCAAACCTTCTGGTATGTATAATTGCCAAGATAGTTGGGTGTTGCCACTAGCGTCAACCGTAAAATCTTGGGTTTTATCGGTCGCAACAAATAGATCATCTAATGTTTTGCCGGTTACTACATCTGTTAATTCAAGCTGACCAATTCCTTTTAAGGAATTCGTGCTAAGGTTGGCAATTTTACTACTAATCACTATCGTATCGCCCTCTCTTAAAAAACGTGGTGGGTTTGGTAATACCATTAACTCTTTTTGTGTTACCGTTGTTAAGGTTTTGGTTGCCGATTTTAAGTCTTTGGTATAGGCCAATAATTGTAAGTTCCAACGGGTAAGTGCTTCAGGAGAAGTAAAATTAAAACTTACATTTCCTTCTTTATCGGTAGAAAGTTTGGGAAAAAAGAAAGCGGTCTCTTGTAGATTCTTTCTAATTTGAACACCTGTGAAGTCTGGCGTTGTAGTTTCGGTACTATCTGATTCCGATTTAGGGGCATTAGTAACTTGAACGCCTGCCACTTTACCTTCTAAAGCAGCATCTATGTTCATTTCCATGTCTTCGCTTACTACACTCATAGAAGCGCTGGTACTTCTCTTTTTTGAAGTGCCATAACCTGTAACAACCACTTCTTCTAATTGGTCTAAACTCTGTTGTAAAAACATTTGCAACGAATTGTCTGTGCCTAAAGTCAAACGCTGGTCGTTATAGCCGATGTACGAAAAAGTAATAACCGCTCCTGGCTCTGCTTGAATAGAAAAGTGCCCATCAAAGTCAGTAACGACTCCTTGGGTAGTACCCTTTATAATGACGTTTACTCCTGGTAAGGGTATGCCGCTTTCATCGTAAACAGTTCCGTTTACAAAGCCATCTTTGATGGAAGCATCGGTAAAAGATTTGTTTTGTAATTTACTTCGTTCTCGCTGTAAATACCTTCGTTGTGCATAATACGCATTGTTAAAATCTAGTCCGAACCATTCAAAACTATCGTACTCAATACTAGGTACATAATCAATAGTTGCATTTGGTGTAAAGGTTCTAAAGTTTGATGTGCCAAAACTATCTCCGGCATTCGTATGGAACCTGCTGTAATACGTTGATTTTGCTAAAGGATTAAAATACCATGCATGTCCTCTGAATTGGTCTAGGGAGGCGTCATACATACTAGCCAATAGTTCGGCGGTAACCTTTTCTCCTTGTGGTCCTTTAATTTTAAAACTCCATCTTTCATCAGTACCAGGTTGCAACTTATCTCTAAAAGTCATGGTTTCAATTGCCAATGAGGAATTCGGATAAGGAACGCTAATAGGCAGTTTCCCTGATTGATAAGAATTAAATGCTGCAAAAGAATAATTTACCGAAAAGCCACCCACGTCATCTGCAGTGACAGGTATGTTGATGGTTTCACATCCGTTTTTTAATTGAATGATTTTATCGGATACTATTTTACCATCTTTCTCAACCCGAACCGTTACAAATAATCTAGGTGCATTAGTGTACAAGCTTAATTCGGCAACATCGCCAACTTCATAATTTGATTTATCTGTTTTTATATGGAATAAAGCATTGTCTGCGAGTTGCTTTTCTTTAGTGCTAAATACATTGGTATAAGCTTTTGCGATTACTTGTTGCCCGAATTCATCTGAAGTTTCTAGTTCCACGATGTATTTGCCAGACTCCCATTTCTTAATGGATTTTAATATGATTTGCTTTGAAGTTTGGGTGTCAAAAGTGGTGTTAAAAACCAATGCACCTTTTTGCCAAGTGTTGGGGTCACTCTCATTTGAATAAGCGTCATGGGGGTAGGCAGTTTTGAACTCGCTCTTCTCCCAATATTGGTAATCAGGTGCTTGCCACGGTCTGTTTCTTAGCACATATTCCGGAGACTGTAATTTGTAAATTTTTAAAGTGCCTTTAGCCGAAAGTTCTTGTCCGTTTAAATTGGTGGTACTCACACTTATTTCATGATTCTTTTCTGTTTTATCTAACTGGTCATGAACCAATATAGCTGCAGTCATAGCATGATACCCTACTTGCACCGTGGTAGTGGTACTGTGTGTTTCGCCATTAATATCGGTAACATCTGCGGTTATAGTATAACTAAAAATCGGAAGGTCATTTTTATCTTGTTGCGCATCGGGTATGGCTTTAAAATCAATTTCATATTCCCCTGCAGCATTGGTCGTAGTCTCACCGAAACCTACTATTACGGGTTGATTATATACGTAAGACCTGCTCCAATAATACCATGGTGCATAGTTTACATTACGTTGTATGCTATAGGTGACTTTAGCATTAGAAATTGCACTGCCTGCAAATGAAGTAGCCTTTCCTTTTACGGTAACGCTGTCATTCACTTTAAAAGTTTCTTTTACTGGTTGAAAGGAAGTTTCGAATTTGGGTCTTTTATATTCTTCTACTGAAAAGTAAAAGCGGTTTTTAATTAACCCTGATTGTCCGTAAATCTCAATATGATATTGCCCATTTAATCCGTTAGTAGGCAATACAAAGTCTCCAGAAAACGAACCATATTCGTTGGTTTTTAGGTCAACTTCAGCAACTGTTTGTCCGTTAACATTAATTAATTCCGCCGTAACTTCTTCATCGGGCGCTACTTTAGATGCATCGGCATAATTTTCTAAGATAATTCCTTTGAAATATACAGGTTGACCTGGTCTATAGATACTTCTATCTTGAAATAAAAATGCACTATAGGTAATGCTAGGCTTAGCCTCTTTTTGCTTTCGGTTAATGTAAGTTCCGTTAAAAATTGCAAGGTCGTCAATGTGATTAATCTCTGTATTTATGGTAGAAAATGATCTGTTGTCGAGGGGAAAGGAAGCAAATCCGTTTACATCACTAACTAATTTTTTCTTTAAAACACTGCCTCGGTAATTGCGTTTGTAATACAGTGTTATATTGGCCCCTTTTTTAGGCTTTCCTGTATATCTATCAATCACTTGAAACATATGTTCTTTAGATGTTCTTGTTTCTGTTAAAACAAGATTAGTAGCTTGTATAAAACTAAAAGCAAAATCGTTTTCAGAAGGGTCTTTTTGGCTTGACTTTTCTGAGCTGGCTAAAATTACATATTGCCCATTTTGCAAGGCTGGTACAGGTATCTCTATACTGTGGTTTTGATAGTCGCCTTCATTTTTTAGTTTGGCATTCCATGTTTTTACTATCGGTAATTTAGTGATAAAGGCATGTTGTTTTTGAATGGGATATAAATCATTTAATGCTGCTTTCTGTACTTGAGTAATTTTAAACGCCGTTAAATTAAGGACTTCAAAGTTTTTATAATTTACTAATATTCGAGATGCCTGGTCGATGGGCACATGTTGTTCTGCAGTTAATCGAATGGACTTATTGGTGATTTCTACTTTTAAAACCTCACATTTCGCAGCGCCTCTACTCTTTGGATAGTTGTTAATGACTTTATCACAAAGTGCAATAGCCTCTTTTAACTTCCAGCGGTGCGTATCATTTTTTGTACTGAACGTATCACCTTGAGATTTTAAAACAGAAGCAGCTTCAAAAAGATACAATGCAGCACTTTCAATTTCTTTAATGTTTTCAGCAGCTTCTTGTAATGCATTTAGCAACTGCGTGTCTTTATCAGCAAACACCGCATTGGTATGTATAAATTTCAATCGTTCGGTATCAACGGCAACCAACGCTTTGTAATTTTTTGTTTTTGAGTGAAATTGTACCAAATACTGAAATACTTGAAGGGCCTTTACTTGTAGGGATGTACTATCTGTGCTAGCAATCTGCATATGTGAAAAAGAATACGCATCACATAAATAATCAGGGTTATCTAGTTCAAACTTATCTGCAGGTCTGGTGATTCCGCTTTCATCAGTTTTATAAAAGGAGAGGGCATTGTGTGCTAAGACATCAAATAAACTAGGCCTGTACGTTTTAGAGCCTTCTTTAGAGTACAGCAGTGCTTCAAAATCTGTTAGTTCCGTTTTTTGGAGTTTTTCCGGATTTTCAAGTGAATTTTCAAAGTGGATTTGAATTTCATGGAATAGTGTGTTAAGGTCCCATGTTCGAAAATCAACAGAATCTATTTTAACATCTGTTGTTGTGCGATTATAAAATTGATAGCGATTTTGTTGAAAGTACTGCCAATACAAATTGGCTAAATACCCTTCTAAAACATTTTTTGCAGGAAATTGGGCAACTTCAATTTCTTTTTTAAATCTTTTAATGACTTCTAACTTGGCGTTTTCTTCAAGAATTAGTGCATATTTAGAAGTAAATAATAGTGTTTTTATTTGTTGCTGCTGATTTTTTTCTTTGTTGGCCTTATCAGCAATTTTTTCAACGGCCCCTAATGCTGATTTGGTAAGGTTCTCTTTTTCGAGCTTAAAAACATGAGCCCATAACTGGGTATATTCTCTATTAGAATCTTGTGCTATTGCGAAATTAGAGAATAGAACTATTGTCAAAGTGGTGAGTAGTGTTTTCATTGTTTTAAAATTACAAAACAAAGATTTACAAAAGCCATACCACTTGCAATACTAAATTAGGGAAGTTGCATTTTCACCTAGGGAAACTCCTTTTTTAATGCATTTAGCCTTATAAGCTTTTCAATAAACCACCATCAATAGGAATTTGAGTTCCTGTAATAAAAGCGGCTTTATCAGAAGCTAAAAAAGCGACTAAATAGCCATATTCTTCAGGTTTGCCAATACGTTTTAAAGGAACTCTTGCTTCCATATCAGCCAAAACCTCCGAAGGTTTAATACCCAGTTGTTCTGCTTTTTTGGCGTTTAATTGTGTAATGCGGTCGGTGTCAAAATAACCGGTGAGCGCACTGTTTACCGTAATGCCATGTTGACCAACATCGGTTGCCAAAGTTTTTGCCCAAGTAGTAACCGCAGCGCGAATAGAATTCGATAAAGCCAAATACGATAAAGGTTCTTTTACTGAAACAGAAGCAACATTAATAATTCTTCCCCATTTATTAGCTATCATATGTTTAAGGGCAAGTTCAGTCGTATAAACCACCGTCTTGAAAAGTAAATTAAAGGCCTCTTGATAATCGGTGATGTTTTTTTCAAGTGCACTACCTGCGGAAGGCCCCTGCGTATTATTCACCAAAATGTCAATAGTGTTGTTTTCAAAAAAGGAGGTGATTTTTTCTTGAAATCCTCTAAAATCACTAAAATCAACCGCTAAATAACCATGCTCTTGGCCTTGGTCCGTTGGTAAGTTAGCGGTTATATTTTTTAGTTTCTCTTCGGTGCGAGACATTAAGGTAACGCTGGCACCACAATGGGCTAGTTCAATAGCAATTGCCTTGCCAATACCGCCACTGCTACCTCCAACTAATGCGCGTTTACCTTTTAAAGAAATATTCATATCAATGTTTGTTTTGGGGTACTAATTATTTGTATTCTTCTCGTGTGGGACTAAAAACATCCATTAGTTTACAATCGGTTAGTGCTTTGCCACTATGTATTTTGTGTGATGCAATGAGTACAATATCTCCGGGAAAATAAACTTTGGTTTGCCCATCAAGGGTAAACTCGAATTCGCCTTCTAAAACTTGCATTACTTGTTCATGTTCGTGAGAATGTTCGGGAACTTCTGCTCCTTTGTCAACGGTCCAATAGGCGATAGACATTTTTTCACCATGAATCATTTTAGCATGATATCCAGGTATGAGTTCTTGGGTTGGTATGGTGTTGAGGTTGTAGTGCATGACTAATTTTTGAACTAAGATAAGGGAATAGCTTGCAAATGAAAAAGCCCTAAAGCATTAAACTTTAGGGCTACATATTATCAAAATGTTAATTACTCCCATTTTACAACGACTAGCTCACAACGACGGTTCCATTCATGGTCTTCTTCCGAACAGCTTTCTTCTGTTTCACATATGACTATGGGTTTAGATTCACCATAACCTTTTGCTATAACCCGTTTATTGTCAATGCCATTTTTAACAAAATAAGCTTTCGCCGCATCTGCTCTTTTTTGTGATAAGTCTCTATTATACTCATTATTTCCTCTTATATCGGTATGTGTGCCGATTTCTAATACCATACCGGGTTGGGCTTTCATAATTGAGATGACCCTATCTAGTCGCGTTCGGGCTTCACGTCTTAAATACCAAAGACTATAGTCAAAATGTATTTCTTCTGTCTTAATAATAATGCGGTCTTTATCACGAACAATATCTGATTCCTTTTGAATTACTTCTTCTATTTTTTTATCGCGAATTTTCTTCGCAGCTATTTGGGCTAGGTGCTGCTTTTCTTTGTTTTCAGCTTCTTCTTTTAGGCGTTTTTCTGTAGCCTTTTTTTCTTCTATTTTTTTACGATTGGCTTCAGCTATTGATTTTTTTTGGGCAGCTAAACGCTCGTTTTTTATGGCAATCGCTTTTTGTTTTTCTATTTCATGTAATGACAACAAAGCTATAGAACCATCTTTACTTGTTTTTCTCTCATCGTCTGTTACTAGCTGTATGCTACTACTTTCGTAACCATCTTTAGCAGCTTTTAAATGATAGGAGTTGCTGCAGGTTGCCGTGAACGTAAAGGAGCCATCTTCTGCTGAAAAAATAATCTCCATTCTATCATTTGTCTCGTTTTTAATGCTGATTTTGGCATTACTAAGTATAGCCTTGGTGGTTATATCAGTAATGGTACCTGCAATGAATTGCACGCAATCTTCAATAATTAACGGCTTGGTTTCCGTAAAGGAATAGATGTCATCACTGCCTTTACCGTTAGGTCTGTTTGAAGCAAAATATCCAGTAGTGCTATCTTTATTTAAGGCAAATGAAAAATCATCATAACCGCTGTTTACTGGAAGTCCGATGTTGTCGGGTGTACCATACCCATCGTTTTGCGGTTTTGAGATGAAGACATCTAATAGTCCGAATCCGGCATGACCATTTGATGAAAAATACAAGTCGCCGTTTTTAGCAATAAATGGAAATTGTTCTTTTTTAGGGGTATTTATAGTACTTCCTAGATTGATAGGATTACTATAAAAGCCGTCTTGTTGAATGGTAACATAATACAAATCAAAACTGCCATAGCCACCATCACGATCCGATGAAAAATACAATCGGTTCTCATCAGCGCTCAATGCCGGATGTTCCGTAGAAAAATTAGTGCCATTAAAGGGAAGCTCGATAATATTACCCCAAGCGTTGTTTACCCATTCTGCTTTATATATTTTAAGGTGACTAATGTGCTCCTCTTCGGTTTTCTGTTTGCTATTTCTTGTAAAATACAGAGTTTTACGGTCTTTGGTAATAGTAAAAGTGCCCTCGTGTAATTTCGAGTTTATTTTATTAGATAGCGGAACACTAAGCGTATCAGATATTTGTAATTTAGACACTGGGTGGCTGTAAAAATCTAAATACGACTGGTTGTTCCATCGGTATAGTTTGGGTAAGGTTTTTGTTTTTTTTCTAGCAGCACTATAAATGAGTACGGAATCAACTTCAGCAGCACCAAATTCTGATGAGGTAGTGTTAAGCGCTAGATTTCTAATGTCAAAACGCTCTCCTATAGCGGCAATATTGGAAATGTATTTTCGATTAAAATCAACCTTAGAAATCGCAATAGTATCGTGCAGACTAGAAAAATAATAGTTCAGAACATCATCGGCTTTATTGAATTTACCAATTGCTTTTAACGATTGATTGTACTTAAAATAATCTTCGGCAGTTAATCCCTCGGCATAATTCGTACTTAAATATTCATACCATTTTGCTGCTGCTTGCATATTAAACGTGTGGTAGTAACTGTCTGCAAGATTTCGTATGATTTTTGAATTTTTCTTTTGCGGCAAAAGCGATTCATACAACGGTATGGCATCACTATAGTAAGTTTTACTAAAATATAAGTCCGCTTTTTGTAAATCATCTTGTGCATGCGCGGTCACATATACACCAAGTATCAGTAGTATGTATAGTAGCTTTCTCATTTTAGTAGAATCTCGGAGATTTATCATAGCCTTTTCCTAACCCTAATAAATCAAGATTAAATAGCAGCAAAATTTCATGTGAACCCGAACTGTAATCACTTAGGTTCGATAGGGTATGGTCATATGCATAGCCAATTCGTAATGCAGGTAGGACAGCGACGTTGAACATGGCACTTACTGCATCTTCTAGTCGGTAGGATATTCCAGCTTCAAAACGGTTTAAAAAGAGGGCATTTAATGAAACGTCAAAAGTTATCGGCGCACCTTGCACCATTTTGGCTAACATTGATGGCTTTAATTTTAGATCTTGACTTAATTCGTAAACGTAACCTGCAGTTGTGAAATAGTGGATTTTTTCAGAACCGATTTGTGCAATTCCATTGTTGTTTTCTAAATGTTTCGTCGTTAAAAGATTGGGTGCAGAAATACCCACATAAAAATTACCGCGTTGATAAAATGCGCCAATGCCAATATTAGGAAAGAGATCGTTGCTATTCTCATTAAACGCGGCATCATCTTGAAATTCAGGAAGAACGAATCCGTTAAAATTGGTGTCAAACGTGGTTACGCCTCCTTTTAATCCAAAGGAAAGTGTGCTCTTTTCATTTAGCTTTAAGATGTATGCAAAATCAGCGTAAATATTATTCTCTTTTAATACACCATCACCAATATTATCTGAAACTACGGATAGTCCGATTTCTATTTGTTTGCTTAATGGTGCATGTGTGTAAAAGGTGAAAGTTTCAGGTGCGCCAACCGTGTTCTTCCATTGCGAACGATACAGTCCTCCAAAATTGATGGTACCCAAATCGTTTGTCGTGTATGCCGGATTGATCACACTCATATTGTACATGTACTGTGTATACTGAGGGTCTTGTTGCGCTAAAAGTACCTCTTGTAGCATCAGCATAGAAATTATTATGGGAATTAACTGCTTCACGTTGTTGGTTTTAGGTTTAGGCACTGTTAGCGATTTAGATATAAACGACCTTGTATGGGTTTAAATCCATCTTTATGATAATCGATAACATAAAAATATACCCCGTTGGGTGCTGTTTGACCTCCTTCAGAACCATCCCATTTAGGCCTAGATCGATCTCCGATGAATAAACGTGTACCATAACGGTTCAAAATTTCTAAGGTAAAATCAGGAAAAATAACCTCGATATTCGGTATAAAAAAGGTGTCGTTTTTACCATCACCATTGGGAGAGAATCCGTCAGGAATAAAAAATCCATAGTCCTCAGGATTACAATTCGTTAGATCAACAATTAAAGCAATTCGCTCACTATTGGTACAACCAGTAATTTCATTGTAGGTTGATGCAAAATATACCGTTTCATTGGTTAAAGGGGTATCGTAAGCTAATGGTGTATCACTCTCTTCTGAATCAAACCAAATCACTTCAAAGTCGTTTTCACCTTCCGCGGCATTTAAATTTACGATCGTGGGGTTATCTAATCCGCATAAAGCCAAATTACTGTCGATTAAGTTGGCTGGGGAAATTTCGTGGACGGTTGCGATAATTTCAACTCGCGAATCACTTGAACATTGGTTGTTATTTTCATTTGCGGCAAAATAGCTTTTTGCATGAATTAATATGGTTTCGGAAGCTAATGCAGTGCCTCCTGTAGAGGTTTCAAACCAAACGGTGTTTCCAGTACTAGTTACATAAGTATTGAGGTCAAAAACCGTGGCATATTCACCGGCGCAAAAGGTAGGGTTGGCATCAACGATTACCGGTGGGTCAGGGTTTTGAAAAGCCACAGTAACCTGGGTGCGTTCAGAACCTTCGCAATTGTTATTAGTATCAGTGTTTGAAATGAAGTAATCTTCACCATCTTCTAAAAGCGTATCTAACGGAAGAATGTTCATATCGCTTTCCGTTGCATAGAAAAATAATTGACCCGTTGCGGTTACCAAGATGTCTTCTAAAGTAGGATTTCCTGAAGGATAGGTACTTAAGCAAAACATTTGTAAGGCCTCAGCCACCGGTAATGGAGGAATACCATTTACGGCAAAGTTTTCACTTTCTTCGAATTCAAATTGAAGTCTACAGGGCGTGTTGTCATTTTGAGTGCTACGAACACTTACGATATAATTACCAGCTTCTAATGATGCTACATCTAAATCATAGGTAGCTGTGCCGCCAGTAAAACTAATCGTATTTTCTAATAAGACTTCGCCATTGCTTTGTTGCACCACATCATAGGTGATATCATACGATCCACCGGAAAGGGTTGGTGCATTCACCAATACATCAATAGCGGTAGCGTTACATGAATTATCGACAATTAGATCGAGTTGAATTTCACTGGGGGTGGCGGTAACCATAAACGAAGTTTCGAGCGTACAATTTAATGGGAATGAGTTGACTACTTCTGCACTTATGTTATAATGACCGGCAATATCAAAGTTTGCCGCTGCTAAGTCAAGCAGCCCTAAACCATTTGTAAAACTGGTGTTTGCCGAGTCACTTAGAGTATCTCCGTCGGGTTTTATAATGGTATAATTGATATCAACTACGCCATTGGCCATGATGCCACCTTGATCAAGAACGCTATTTAGAGTGATTTGACTTGTGCTTGCAATACAAATGTCTTGCGTGTCAATAGTGGCATCTGACACCAGAAAAGTTGAAGACGGAACTATAAGTACAGGACAAACGGCTTGTGCTGGCGCAACCCCTTCGGCAGCTGTAATTTCAAGCGTCACAAATTCATTAACTGGCACCATGTCAGGTTCAACTATGAAATTTCCTAAGCCGCCATTTAAGGTCGCATTCGTGGCAGCAGCTGCTCCGTTTATGGTGTATGTAATCAAATAATTTCCGTTTGGTAATATACTGTCGTCATAGGTTAAATCGACGCTGTATTCCGTACCGAAACAATAATTTTGAGGAGTCATTTCTGCATCAAAAACCGGTAGCAATTCTATGGTTACAGTCACCTCTTGTTCACTACACACCGGATGGCTCGGATATACCGTGTATGTAAAGGAATAACTGCCATACCCGAAAGTGGTATTTAAATCTTCAATATCGATAATTGAGTCGTTTAAATCACTCAATTGATTCGTTCCATCTTCTGACCAGGTGCCATTGGCGTCTTCTCCTGTAAGTTGACTATTCAAATCGAAATTTCGAAACGCTGACAAATCTTCATTCACGCAAAAAGTGATACTTTCAGCCATACCTGGGTTGGGCGATGGGTGTACCTCTAAAATTACAGTAGCAGTTCGTTCAATACATGTATTTACTGCAGCTACGGTGTAATAGAATATATAAATTCCGGGGCCGGCAGCTTCTGCATTAAAAATGTTTTCATCCAATTGATTGGTAAAGGTTGACGGATCTTCCGTCCAAATGCCATTAAAATCTTGAACTTTTCCGTCTATCTCGCTTCCTAAAAACCCATGTAAGTTTACATTGCTATCATCACTACAGGCATTGGCACTTCCATCGATATTATTTTCTCCAGGGTAACCACCTAAATTAATAGTGACTGTTGCCGATTCTCCACAATTTGTATTGGTGTAGGTGAACTGATGTACGCCAAAGTTATTGATACGCCATAAGTCAACAATACCCGTTGCCTGGTCTAAAGCAAAGAAATTTGCGGGATTGGTCGTAGACCACGAACCGCCAGAGGTGGGCACTCCGTTTAGTTGTGTAAAAAGTGCAAAATTTCTATTGTTTGCATCTCCATCTTTATCACAAACGTCTATAGTATTATCACTACCAGCACATTGTGCATAAATATTCAGGGGTAAAACAATGAATATTATGAGTAGAAGGTAGTACCTTTTAGAAAGACGATTGAAGTTAAGTATATGCATCTGTGGTTGGTTGTCAGTCGCTTTGTTCTATTTTATAAATGTATTACGGCTTATGGTGTTAAAGAAAATAATGTTGTCACTTTCAATATTTGTAGGGTGAATACTACAAAATATGATGACTGCATGAAAAATGAATATGTATTTCATCGATTAAGACTTATTTTTAAAGGGTTTAGAGTAGTTTGGTATTTGGTGTGTATTTTAAAATACCTTAAGTATGAGTATCTTTGATGACTTAAAAATCAGGAATGCGCGTACATTTTATAGCAATTGGTGGTAGTGCAATGCACAATTTAGCTTTAGCCCTTGAACATAAAGGATATCAAATAACTGGTAGCGATGATATTATCTTTGAGCCTTCAAAATCACGATTAGAAGCTAAAGGGCTTTTGCCACAAGAATTTGGCTGGTTTCCTGAGAAAATTGATACAACGTTAGATGCCGTAATTTTAGGTATGCATGCGAAAGAAGACAACCCTGAACTATTAAAAGCTCAAGAATTAGGAATCACAATATATTCTTATCCCGAGTTTTTATATGAACAATCAAAACACAAAACCCGTGTGGTAATCGGTGGAAGTCATGGGAAAACTACCATAACCTCCATGATTTTACATGTATTAAATTATCATGATCGCCCCGTAGATTTTATGGTGGGGGCACAATTAGAAGGTTTTGATAGAATGGTTCATTTGACTGAAGAGAATGATTTTATTGTTTTAGAGGGAGATGAATATTTATCATCACCAATTGATAGAAGGCCTAAGTTTCATTTATATCAACCGAATATCGCTCTATTAAGTGGAATTGCTTGGGATCATATTAATGTATTTCCAACCTTTGAAAACTATGTTGAGCAATTTCAAATATTTGTAGATGGAATTGTAAAAGGAGGGAGCATAACTTATAATAGTGAAGATGCTACGGTTGAAAAAGTAGTGGAAGCATCAGAAAATGCCATACGAAAGCTTTCATATCATACACCTGAGTATGCTGTAGTTAACGGAGAAACCTTATTAGAAACACCTGAAGGCCCTATGCCTATTGAAGTTTTTGGAAAACATAATTTAAGTAATCTTGCAGGTGCCAAATGGATTTGCCAAAATATGGGTATTGATGAAGATGATTTTTATGAGGCCATTGCGACTTTTAAAGGAGCATCAAAACGATTAGAGAAAATAGCTGAGGGTAAATCATCGGTTGCTTATAAAGATTTTGCCCATTCACCAAGTAAGGTGGCCGCAACTACAAAAGCGGTAAAAGAACAATACCCTAATAGAAAACTGATTGCCTGTTTAGAGTTGCATACTTATAGTAGTTTTAATCCGGAGTTTTTAAAAGAATACAAAAGGGCATTAGATGCCGCAGATATCGCAGTGGTGTTTTATTTGCCAGAATCTGTAGCGATAAAAAAACTGGATGCCGTAAGTTCTGAGCAAATTAAAACAGCTTTTGAGCGAAATGATTTGGAAATTCAAACCAATGCCAGCGAATTTAGTGACTATGTAAAAAGTCAAAGTTTTGATAATTCTGTATTGCTATTAATGAGTTCTGGAAATTATGGCGGTTTAGATTTGGCAGAAGTAAAAGCCCTTATAGAATCGTAAACGATTCAAAATTAGGTGAATAATTGTCAGTGCTTTGATTTTGGAATGTTTATTGACAATTATCAATCATGACTAAAGAGCAAAAAGAAACATTAATAAAAGCATGCTTTCGATTTCTACGTCGAAAACTTTCCCTGTTAATGATTGCTACAATGCTTGGTATTTCGAATGTCATTCTTGAGGAAGATCGCATGGTGCATGATACCAGGGCTCAAATTGAACAACAAGAAATTGAAGCCGAAGACGATTGATACTTATTCCTCAGGAGTTTTATAACATCAGGTGGTTGATTTTTTAATTATGTAAGATTTATCTTATTTTTAGAAAATGCAACAACCAGAAACCCTTCCAATAAAAAATTGGTCTGACGACGACAAACCACGAGAGAAACTAGTGCAAAAAGGGAAGAGTGTATTATCAGATGCTGAATTGATAGCCATTCTTATTGGTTCAGGCAGTCGAAATGAAAGTGCTGTTCAACTTTCAAAACGAATTCTGGCTGCAGCGAATAATAATCTAAATGATCTTGGCAAACTATCACTCTCTCAATTAAAAGCATTTAAAGGTATTGGTGAAGCAAAGGCGGTCACTATTGCTGCTGCTTTAGAAATTGGAAGAAGAAGACGAGGAGAAGAGGGGAAGATTATTACTAAGATTCAAAGTAGTAAAAGCGTTTTTGAACTATTACAGCCGCTATTGGGTGAATTAGAACATGAAGAGTTTTGGATTGTTTACTTGAACAATTCTAATAAAGTTTTGCATAAGGCCCAATTAAGTAAAGGAAGTATTACAGGTACACTTGTTGATGTCAGATTGGTTATGAAACAAGCCCTAGAGTTAGGAGCTGTCGCTTTGATACTGGCGCATAACCATCCATCTGGCGCTTTAAAACCTAGTACTGCAGATAAACAAATCACGCAAAAACTTAAAGCGGTAGGAGAAACATTAGATATAAAAGTTTTAGATCATTTGATAATTACCCAAAAGGAATATTTTAGTTTTGCTGATGAAGGCGTTTTATAAAATCGTACTTTTCTGACTTAAGATATTCATGTTACTCATTTACACACATAAGATAACCTCACGCTTCAGTTATACCATGAAGCACATCTTCACGAAAATTTTGGGGATTGAAGTTATGTATACTACCAAGGTAGAAGATTTTATTAAACACTCGGGCCCGAAAATCACTTACACAAAGAAACCTCTTCAAAATGAGTTTTTTATTCGAAGTACCGATATATTGTTTGATCAAGGTATTTCTGATATTCAAGTGATTGTAAGTAGGTGGGACGGTATTCCGTGTTTTTTTTCGGCCGGTGAATCTAGTACCATACCTTTTGATATTTTTTCTGCAAGTTTTTATTTATTAAGTAGATATGAAGAATATCTACCTCATGTAAAAGATATACATGGTAGGTTTCCGCCTAAAGAGAGTTTGGCTTATCAGTATAGTTTTTTGCAACAACCCGTAGTAGATCAATGGGCATTTAAATTTTTAGATAAATTGGAGGAAAAATTTCCTAATCTTGAACGAAAAAAACGGGATTATGATTATACTTCAATAATTGATGTAACAACATCACATTGCTTTGCACATAGAGGGTTTGTTCGAAGTGCAGCAGGTTTGACTCTTGACTTTACTTCGTTGCGTTTTAAACGAGTAGCTCAAAGAATCGGTGTTTGGTTTAATACCAAAAAAGACCCATTTAATAATTTCAATTTTTTAATTGAACTTCATAAAAAGTATACTATAAAAAGTATGTTTTTCTTTCAATTTGCAGCTTACTCCACCTATGACAAGAATATCTCGCCCAATAATAATAAGTTTAAATTTTTAATAAAGTCGGTTGCTGATTATAGTCATGTCTCTCTTGCTGCCTCTTATAGCTCTTTTGATAATATGGATTTATTAAAAAAAGAAAAAAAACAATTGGAGGCCGTTATAAACAGAGATGTAAACTGTTCAAGAATGCGTTACAATCGGGTTGATGTGCCAAATACATATCGTAATTTAGTAGAGGCAGAGTTTACTCATGATTATTCTATGGGCTATACTCATGAGATTGGTTTTCGAGCAGGTACTTGTATACCCTTTTATTTTTATGATATTAGTTTAGAAGTGCAACAGCCTATTCGTATACACCCGTTTGCTGTGCATGATTATGCACTTTTACATTTAGCAACGGAAGCCGAAATTACGGATAAAGTCACCTCTATTTATAATCACATTCAAAGTGTTAGTGGTCATTTTATTACTATTTTTTCTAACGAACTTTTAGGAAATTCAACAAAGATTGATTGGAAAAAACTCTATAAACATTTTATAAAAGCGTACCATGTATAGTAAGATAGTTACTGATGTGTTTTTTGATTTAGATCATACACTATGGGATTTTGAGAAAAATTCGGCGCTTACTTTTGAGAAAATTTTAAGTGATCATCATATAGGTATTGAACTAAATGATTTTTTAAAAGTGTATGTGCCCGCTAATTTTCAGTTTTGGAAATTGTATAGAGAAGAAAAGATTACCAAAGAAGATTTAAGATATCAACGGCTAAAAACTGTTTTTGATGCCTTAAATTATGTTGTGTCTGATGCTACCATAAATCAACTTTCAGAAGATTATATTCAGTATTTGTCTTCATATAACCATCTGATTGATGGTACGGTTGAAATCTTAGAATATTTAAAACCAAGGTACAAGCTTCACATTATAACAAATGGTTTTGAAGAAGTTCAGAATAAAAAAATGAGTAATGCAGGTATATACAAGTATTTTGAGCATATTATAAATTCTGAAATGGCTGGTGTTAAAAAACCTAATCCAGTTATTTTTCAGTTAGCACTTGAAAGAGCAAAAGTTTCTTCTAAATGCTCTATTATGATAGGCGATAGTATTGAAGCAGATGTTATTGGAGCACAAGCAATGGGTTTTCATACCATTCACTTTAATTCTCATAATGACATACCACATGATTATTGCCCCATCATTCACGATTTAGGTGAAATAAAAAGTTATTTGTAGAGTTATACATAGTAAGACCAAACACTTTCTTTAGAAGTAGTGAATAATGGGTTATCGCTATGAGAAATCATTTACAAAATTTTGGTATCGCTATCTTAACTTTAGGCATGCTAATGTCATGTTCTGAAGAGTTAGACTTTAAACAGTTTGATGATGTTGAGGCTACACCTACCTATGAAGCGAGTATTCTGTATTTGGAAGCTCCAGAAAATATTATAAATCTTGTCAATACCGCTGACAATGTAATTAGTCAAAATTTTAATTTTGATGCTTTCAGCTCAAATATTTTCGCAAAAAGAGTTATTGAAGGCACCATTACCTATGTGGTTGAAAACACAACGAGTAAAGAACTTGAAATAAACATAGAATTCTTAGATGATAATGGCAATGTAACGGATACAGAGTTATTTGTAATACCATCTGCCCCTACCGCCACTATTGAAAGGGAAATAGCTTATGGTCCTAGTGGTCAGAGCATTGACATTATCACAACACTGTCTACTATTCGCGTGACTGCTCGAAACTTAGGTGACAATACTAGCCAGTCTAATTTATCAGACCCAATGATTACTGTAAAATCAAGCGGCAAATTTAGAGTTCGTTTAAAATGAGAATCTCCCTATTATTTTTAATAACTCTCTTTGGGGTAAGCATTTGTGGCTATGCACAAAATAAGCAGTTGTTATATGATTTCACTGAAATTCCTCAATCTATCAATATAAATCCGGGTGCAGAGATAGACTATCAATGGTTTGCTGGCGTTCCTGCTTTATCGGGAGTTTCTTTTCAAGCGGGTTCTAGTGGTGTATCAGCTTATGATTTATTTGCAAATGATGGATTAGATTTCAATGTAAAAGTAAGAGAGCGCTTATTAAATGGCATGTCTACTAGAGATGAATTGAGCGGTACTTATCAATTAGAATTGTTTAACATCGGTTTTAGAGGTAAAGATCAAAACATATTTTATTCAATGGGCATATATCATGAAGGTGATGCCATTGGCTATTGGTTTCAAGATTATGCATTACTTGCTATAGATGGTAATGCTGATCAATTAAATCGAAGGTTTGATTTAGGTGATTTGAAAACTAGAGGTGAAATGATGAATGTTTTTCACTTTGGAATAAATAAAAGTATAGATAGAAAACTAACATTAGGGGTTAGAGCAAAGGTATACTCTAGTATATTCGATTTTAATTCTACAAATAATAAGGGTTTTTTCGTTACTAGACCCGGTTCAAATAATACTTTTTCAAGTACTTTAAATGCAGATATGAGATGGAGAACATCAGGTATAAATGAGATTAAACGCGCTTTAGATGACGGTACTTTGGGCAATACTATTTTTAAAAGAGGCTTTTTCGGAGGAAATCTTGGCGTGGGGATAGATTTAGGTTTCACCTATAAATTCAGTAATCAAACGGTGTTAACTGGAAGTTTGTTAGATCTAGGCCTTATTTATCATGCCAATGATGTTGAAAATTATACTTTAGTAGGAGATGTTACTACGGAGGGTGTAGAAGTTATATTACCCGATGCTTTGGTTAATTCTAACGAAGACTTTTGGCAAAATTTGGTAGATGATATTGAAGAAATAGTACCTTTTGAAAATAACTTCAATAGCTATATAACTTTTAGACCAACCAAATTAAATGCTTCTATTCGGCACAATTGGGGTGAACCTACACTTAGGGCTGCTAATTGCGATTGTGGTCCGTACGCAACCAGTAGTAATCGAGTAGAGAAGTTTGTAAATGGGGTAGGTGCTCAATTATATATGATTAATAGACCAAGAGGACCACAGACTGCCCTTACTGCATTTTACATGCGAAGGTTTGGAAATTTTATGGCGGTTAAAACGACTTACACCATTGATAAATTTTCGTATTCAAACATTGGGTTAGGGTTAAATCTACAAGCGGGGCCAGTGAATTTGTATCTATTGGCCGATAATTTGTTAGCGTACCGCAATATTGCTAACACCCGTTACACATCTTTTCAATTAGGATTAAATATCATATCTTGGGGCAAGAATTAATATGATTTTTTAGACACCAAGTTTTTATTTTTCTTCTTTGGCACACTTTTTTCATTATTAATTTTAATTGAATGAAATTGTAAGGTGTAATACTTAAGGTATTGCTACAATCAAAATATATTGAAATGAAAAATATAGTTACAACCATTGTACTTATGGTAAGTTTTATAGGTTCGGCACAAATTGATATGAGCAATTATAAATATGTTGTAGTGCCAAAGCGGTTTAATTCATTTAAACAAGAAAATCAATATAGAACTAGTACTTTAATAAAACATTTGTTTGCACAAAAAGGGTTCGTATCTGTATATGATGATAACTTACCAGAAGAATTAATTAATAGTAGATGTATGGCGTTGTATGTTGACTTGATAGATGATTCTTCAATGTTTACTACCAAAGCGGTTATGATATTAAATAATTGTGAAAATAAAGAAGTATTAGTTTCACAAGAGGGTAAAAGTAAAAAGAAAGATTATGAAGCTTCATTCAGAGAAGCAATTTCCAATGCTTTTGAGTCCTTTGGGGGGTTAAATTACGCATACAAGGCATCTTCAGTTTCAAAAGAAGAGCCAGTTACTGTGAGTTTTAAAAACGATGTAAAAAAAGTCAATGATTCGGCACCTATAAAAGTTCGCGATACTGAAGTAACTGAGCAAATTGCTAGTCTTGAAGAACAGTCGTATCAAGATAAAACTCCGATACCATCAACCTATAAAAAGGCGACTGAAAATGACAAAGAGACTGTAAAACAGATAGCTACAGAAGAAACTCAAAGTTTTGTAGATAAAAAACCTATCGAAACTAATTTTGAAAAGGGGAGTGCTGGTACTCAAATGGCTGAATCCTCTTCAAAAATGACTGTGGGTGAAATTCTTTATGCGCAAGAAATAGTGAATGGATTTCAATTGGTTGATAGTACTCCAAAAATCAAATTAAAAATGCACAAAAGCTCCATGCCTAATGTGTATGTAGCTACAGCAGAAGATAAAGATGGTGTTGTCTATACTTCTGATGGTAAATGGTTTTTTGAGTATTTTGAAAATGACATCGTCGTAAAAGAAGAACTTAATATTAAGTTTTAGTACTTATCTTTCCATCGGTTTTTTAAAAAGTCTTTAATAGCGTTTTCCCGTTGATTGACTCCTGGTTTGTAGAACGTAGTTCCAATGAGATCTTCAGGTAAAAACTCTTCTTCCACAAAGTTGTTTTGGTAATCATGTGCATATTTATATTCTTGCCCATAACCTAAATCTTTCATTAATTTGGTAGGTGCATTTCTCAGGGGTAGTGGAACAGATAGATCACCTGTTTGCCTTACGGTTTGCTGGGCTTTACCAATAGCCATGTAGCTGGCATTGCTTTTTGGTGATGTTGCCAAATAAATTGCACATTGGCTTAATACAATGCGTGCTTCAGGGTAACCAATGGTAGTAACGGCCTGAAAAGTTGTATTAGCCATAACTAAAGCAGTAGGGTTTGCTAAACCAATATCTTCAGAGGCAGAAATCAACATTCTACGTGCAATAAATTTAACATCTTCACCGCCTTCAATCATTCGAGCTAGCCAATATACCGCACCATTAGGATCACTACCACGAATAGATTTAATGAAAGCAGATATGATATCATAATGCTGCTCACCGGTTTTGTCGTATAAAACGGTGTTCTTTTGAATTTTGGCAAGAACTAAGTCATCGGTAATTGATATTGATTCTCCATCTTCCGAATTGACTATCAATTCAAATATGTTCAATAATTTACGACCGTCGCCTCCTGAAAGTCGTAAAAGGGCCTCTGTCTCTATTAGTTTAATATTCTTTCTCTTTAGAATAATGTCTTCTTTTAGAGCTCTCTTTAACAAGGCTTCTAAATCTGCTTTGCCAAAGGCATTTAAAATATAAACTTGACATCGCGATAATAAAGCAGGAATTACCTCAAAACTGGGGTTTTCTGTGGTTGCACCAATCAAAGTTACCCAACCCTTTTCAACGGCACCTAGTAAAGAATCTTGCTGCGACTTACTAAAACGATGAATCTCATCAATAAATAAAATTGGGTTTTTTGAAGTAAATAGACCACCACTTTGTTTTGCTTTATCAATGACTTCTCTAATATCTTTAACCCCACTATTTATAGCTGATAACGTATAAAAAGGCCTTTCACTAGTGGTAGCAATAATATTCGCTAAAGTAGTTTTACCAGTACCAGGAGGCCCCCATAGAATTAATGATGGAATAATACCTTTTTTTATTTGATGCGTAAGAGAACCCTTCTCGCCAACCAAATGATGCTGACTGATATAATCATCTAAAGTTTTTGGTCGTACGCGTTCTGCCAACGGTTCATTCATAGCGTAAAAATACTAAATTTAATAGATGACAATCTTACCGTTATTCTCATTTTGGCCTGTATGTTGATTTATAAAGATTAATTTCTATAAAATGTCTGATCAAACTATTTTTAAATATTCAAATTCGCTATTAGCAATCCCCATTATTACGGTTCTTCTTATTTGGGGAGTATATTGGTTTGAAATTCAATTTCAGGTTAACCTTAATGATTACGGACTATATCCGAGAAAATTTACGGGATTGAAGGGTGTTGTTTTCAGTCCTTTTATACATGGTTCATTAGAGCATTTATACAACAATACTATTCCGTTAGCGCTGTTACTAGCATCGTTATTTTATTTTTATCGTGGCATAGCATATAAAGTTTTAATCGTTGGTGCGATCTTTTCAGGTCTAATTACTTGGACCATTGGGAGACCTTCATTTCACATTGGTGCTAGTGGAATTATTTACTTACTTGCTAGTTTTATTTTTTTTAAAGGCGTTTTTACAAAGTATTACCGCTTGGTAGCAGTCTCTTTGATTGTTGTTTTTATTTATGGAAGTTTATTATGGTATATATTTCCAACAAAAGATGGTATTTCTTGGGAAGGCCATTTAGGGGGATTTATCACAGGATTAGTATTGGCTTTTGTAGTGAAAGCAGAAATTCCAACAGTTAAAAAATATGCGTGGGAACGAGATGATTATAATGAAGAAGACGATGAATTTTTACAACATTTTGATGAAAACGGAAATTTTTTAGAACAAAAAGAAGTACCAGAAGAAATCGAAGAAATTCCATTGAGAATTACCTATCATTTCAAAGGTACAAAAGACGATAGTGAGTCTGATGACACCTAATTAGCCATACGCTGGCGAACAGCCTCATATAGAAATACGGCACAGGCAACAGAAACGTTTAAAGATTCTATTTCACCAAGTAACGGAAGTTTTGCAACATGATCTGACGCCTTAAGGATAGATGGCGTAATACCTCTGTCTTCTGCGCCCATTACTATAGCTGTTGGTTGTGTTAATGATACTTCATAAACCGTGTTATTGGTCTTCTCTGAAGCTGATATAACCTGTATGCCAGAAGCTTGAAGATAAAAAACGGCGTCTTTAATATGATCAACTTTAGCAATTGGCACTTTAAATGCTGCTCCCGCTGAAGTTTTGATAGTGTCTGCCGTTACGGGTGCCGCACCTTTCTTTTGTATAATAATTCCGTCAACACCAGTGCATTCGGCTGTTCTGATAATAGCTCCAAAATTTCGTACATCAGATAGTTGGTCAAGAAGTAAAAATAAAGGTGTTTTATCTTTATTTAGAACGGTATCAACTAAGGTTTCTAATTCGTGAAAAACAATAGGAGAAATGTTGGCTACAACACCTTGATGATTGTTTTTTGTAAGTCGGTTTAACTTTTCAATGGGTACGTAAGACGAATTGATTTGATGCTTACGAACAGTACTTTCTAGTTCTTTAAACAAATCACCCTGTAGACCTCTTTGTATAAATACTTTATCAATTGGCTCATTTGAACTAATAGCTTCAAGTACTGCACGAATACCATAAATTTGGGAAGTTTTTTCCATCTTGCAAAGGTATAAAAAAACCGCTCTACTTTAGAAATAGAGCGGTTCACTTAAGATTAATTAATCTTCTCTTATTGATTTAAAAACACAAAAACCTTGATGAGGTCTGCTTCGTTTTTAATACTCATATCGTTTTCTTTTAAATACGCTTTCACTTTCTCTTTGGTAGTTGCATCTAATAGTTTTAAAAGCTTACCATTTCGTAATGTAACTTCATCCATTCTATTAACCCCTTCTTTCTGAAAGTAATATTCTGTGAACTGAGAAAATCTTGCAGGTACGGGCTTGGTAAATGAATTTGCAGCTGGTTGAGCCTCAGTGTATTTTACATGAGTTCGCTTAAAAAGACTATATTTTTTGCCTTCCATTAAAGAGACTAAATACCCATTAAGGGTTCGTTTTTTTGAGGTTACAAAGGTTTTGAAAGACATTTTCTTGCCATCCACTAGAATACTAATTTCTTTATCTCTTGCAAGACCACGAATACCTTCTTCGTCTAAATTTGTTTTCTTTATTTCAATTTCTTCATTAAGAGCATTATATCGATAAAATATAGTACCTAAGTTATCCTCTTTATAAAATAAAGTGGTTGGGGTGAAGCTGTCACTAACATATGGAGACCCCTGAAAACTTTCATAAGATTTATTGTTTTTATCTTTTCGATCTACTGAAGGACCTAATAGCGTATTTATTTGGGCAGATACACTTCCGTTGGTGTCACCTCCGCTTGAAAGGTTAGATGCTACTTGCCCTGAATATTGCGCTAAGGCTAGGTTTGTTGCCAAAGCGAAAACTAATGTGAAAATTGATTTTATCATGAATGAAATGTTTTGTTAAAAATACAATTTTTAATTCTTAAAATTTGTTAAGGATAAGTTATTAGATCGGGTTTTGTAGGCTTTTAATCGGTTATTATTTGTTGAGGTAATAAGGTAATCGTCTTTTTTTATTTTTAGATGTAAAATATCTTTCACATCTCCCTTAAGATATAAACCGGTTACAGGGTAGGGTAGTGCTTCAAAAGTACCGGTACCGTTGGTCTTTAAAACGAGGCCAGAAATCGCATCAAGTCTAGTTGTTTCCACTTCTGTGTTGTAAATGCTTCCGGCAAGAATACAGTCTTCAAACCCATCATCATCTATATCGAAGAAAGTACTTTGAAGTATTGGAAATTGTTGTGCTAGAGCAGGTAGAATGACTTTTTCGAACTTAAAATTACCTTTGTTAATTAAAATGATTGATCTTAATTCTGTTATTTCTTTCTTATAGGATTCTTTTAGTTTTGTATCACCATAAATATCTGCTAAGCTGGCATTTGCAAATTCAGTATACGATTTAAATTTATCTTTTATAAAAGGCATTTGTTGTGATGAGCATTCTCTTCCGCGAACAGGTACTGACATTCCCTTGTAATCTTTACTCAATACAATATCAGTGCTTCCATTTTGATCAAAGTCTTCTGCAAAAATTCTTAAAGGTTTTTCAACGCTTGCATGTAGTTTATAGTTGAGCCCAATGTTGCCAATTAAGTAATCTTTTAGCCCGTCATTATTGATGTCGGTTTCAGTTATTGATAACCACCAACCTTTGGTATTTTCTTCTGTAATATTACTTTGCAGTTTAAATTTGCCATTAGTATTTTTTAAAAAACCTAAGTCGCTCCATTCTCCAACAACCACAATATCATCCCAACCATCGTTGTCTACATCTGAAACGGTCAAATCATTAACTATTCCATAACTCATAAGATCTTGAGCTATAGTTTCTGTTACATTTTTTAAATCTCCACCAATGTTTTCATATAATATAGAAGCACTATGAATGGGATACTTTTTCGGAATGTTTCGATTTCCAACAATGATGTCATGGTCCCCATCTTTATCAAAATCGATAATGCTTACTGCTTTTCCACTTTTGGGAAAGGATTTAAGCACATTAATATTAGATTTTGAGAATTTACCTTTACCGTTATTGATGTAAATTCTATCGGCGTAGAATGATGAATTTTCTTCAAATTCAGTACCTCCGCTTACAACATACAAATCCAAATCATTATCATTATCAAAATCAAAAAATACAGATTGCATATCTTCATAGCCGCTATCTTCCTCAAAAATTTTGGAATTTGATTTAACAAACCCTGTGTTGTTTTGTAAAAATAATTGTCCGGCTTGACCGGAAGCTCCTCCTATGTAAATGTCTATGGCACCATCTCCATTAGCATCACCCTTCGATATTAAAGGCCCATTTGTCGATTGTTTGTAAGGAAGCAAAATTTCTGTTTCAAAATCATCGTAGGTGTTTTCAACATGTTTAAAATCAAGACCAATGGCATTGGCATCTACCTCTTCAAAAAGCATTTTACGATTTTCAGAAGGTGGTTTGATTTTCGAATTTTCAACATCAAAAACTAGGGTAGTATTTGCTTTTATATTGAACTTTTGCTCAGTTTTACCATTTAACCAATGAATGGAAACTGTATCAATTGATTCAGTAGTGCCCAAACCAAAGAGCATATCATCAGATTGGGCCGACATATAACCTCTTGTTCTTTTTTGTTCAAGTTGCTGTGTTTTACCGTTATAAGATATTTCAACCCTAGCAAATGGTTCAGAGGTCTTGCCGGATGTTTTTACTTTCAAATATCCGTTGGGTGTGTTGTCGGAAGTAAGGTTTTTATAGAGAAAAGCATTTTCATCTATATTGTTTATTATTAAATCAAGGTCGCCATCATTGTCTAAATCTCCTTGCGCAACACCATTGCTAAATGAAAAATCATTTAATCCCCAAGCTTTGGCATTTTCTTCAAATTGTAATGACCCATTATTTTGAAAGAGTACGTTTTCAAGTTTTTCTGATGGCATTTGATTATACAACTCTTGTTTTAAAGCTAAAGGCACATTGTTTCTGTACTTCTTTTTCGCTTCAAACACTTTCAGCTGCAAGTCGTTATCAAGGGCATATTTGCGATATCCATTTGAAATAAAAATATCTGCATCTTCATCATTATCAAAATCTGTCATTAAAACTGACCAACTCCAATCTGTATTTGCGGTGTTCGTAAGTTGAGCTATATCATTAAATTGGTTGTTTCCAATATTTAATTGAAGTGAATTGAACATGTATTGATAGTGAAAATCGGCTTCATTAACTAAATAATTAAAACGTGATGTGTTCATTGAAGCCATTAAGGTTTTGGCTCTAAAATGATCATTTGATGACATGTCAAGAACAAAAATATCTTGTAAATTATCATTATTTATGTCTGCAATATCGATGCCCATACCAAAATAGGAGGAATGCTGGGTGTATTTTTTTATTTGGTCTGAAAAAGTAGCATTCTGGTTATTTATAAAAAGAGCGTCGGGTATGTAATAATCACTGGCAATATATATATCTAGCCAACCATCTTGGTTAATATCACTGACACATAGACCAAGACCAAATATGGGGCTTTCTAAACCTGCAGCTTTGGTTATATCTTTAAATTTTCCATGGTCATTTCGATAGAGGTGTGAGCTGTTAAAATACTTTGATTCACTATTTTGATCGACCATTTTATATAAATTGATCGGATCTACGCCATATAATTCGTTTTCATTCATGACAATACAATCTAAGTCGCCGTCATTGTCGAAATCAAAAAATGTAGATTGTGTTGTTATGCCTTGGTCAGCTAAACCGTATTCTTGAGCTTTTTCTGAAAATGTTAAATCATGGTTGTTAATATAAAGAAGGTTTTTTCGTTTATCTCGTGGGTTAGGGCCACCCTGCGAGACATAAATGTCTTTATAGCCATCATTATTGATATCAACAAAAGTTATTCCATTCGACCAGTGTTTACCCTTGTTAATTCCAGCACTTTTTGAGATGTCTTCAAATTGTAAGTCGCCTTTATTAAGAAATAGTTTGTTTTCAACTTGATTGCCGCAAAAGAAAATATCTAACAATCCGTCATTATTTAAATCTTCCACTCCAACTCCTGCACCGTTATAGAAGTAATCGAAATTAAAAAGGTTGTCAAGAGAGCCAACATTTTCTTTGAGGGTATTTGAAAAATTGATACCGCTTTGCTCATTTGATATTTTCTCAAAAACCTTGGTTATGGTTTTATCTTCTGATGAGGCTAAATCACCTGCTTTTAACTTTTCGGTTTTGTTAGAGCAAGAATTGCCAAGAAGAATTATTAAAGGTAAAATGAGCCTTAGTTTTTTTTTCAAAAAGCTAAGAAAATAATTTATGAAAGATCTATTCATCTGTTAAGGCAATTGCTTAAAAGTCAAGAGCTAATATTTCAGGGGCAGATTTTGAATAATGATAACCTCGCCAGAAAAATCCAGCAGACTGACATTTCCAAACAATTTCTTTGTCTCTTGTAACTTCCCAAAATCCAAAATCACCTTCGGTAATTAATATATTACCATTGGGTAATGGAACGGCTCCTGAAACTTTACCTGAATAAAGGTCGGGATTCGTAAAACTCCAGGTTACTCGTGGTTCATTATTTGTATTAGAATTAAGTTCATATGTTGATGGTAACTGTAGTTCAAATACTGTTGATTGCATTACATCATTACCATTAGAAAAGATTAACAACTTGCCAGCATCTTCACCAGATAATAAATTGGGAAAGTGATTGTTATGAAACAACCGATTACCTTCTGTATTGCGGTATGCTTCAGGATTTCCGAAACGATAAATAAGATCTCCACCTTTACCATAATTGCCACCAATACTATCGGAAGCTTCTGATGTAGTAGTACTATGGTCAATAGCCCAAACCTCTGAGAAATGGTTCACACTTAGTAATATAACGTCATTGGTTTCGTCATAAGCAATGGCGTTAGCATGCATGATATCACCTTTAGCATCGGCAGTTGCTTCAGCATTTAAAGTATAATTTATATCAATTAGTTCAGGATGTAGGCTCACGTCTCCGAAATTAGACTTGGTTGCATCGTGATCTTGAATTAGATGATCCATTGAACGCCATTCCCATACTATTTCACTAGTATTCGGATCTATTTCTATTATAGACTCCGGAAAAATATCTTCCTCTATTTGAAAACCAGCTTGTACTGCTGTTTCAGCCGCTAGTCTTTCCCAAACAATTGCTATTATATTTCCATTGGGTAGTAATTCTACATCGTGATGTGTTTCACCTTCTAGTGATGAGAAAATAAAATCCCAATCTAATGTTTCATCTGAATTTACAAGTTGAATTCTTCCGCCTTTACCACCTAATAGAATTTTAGGGTCGTCTGATTCTAATGAAGCCAACAATTGTCCTGTTGGAAGTAATATTACGTCATTGCCAATATTATTGGTTAAAGACCACTCATGAAGTAAACGAGCTTCTTTATCCATAAGATAAACGCGATTTGCTGAAGCATCATTCACCAAAATGTAGTTGTCATCAACTTTTTCTGCATTAAAAACTTCTACGGTACCAATTGGGGTAAAGTCAGGTTCTTCATTTTCATTTTCTTCGGGCTCCTCATTTTCATTTTCTTCTGGTGTTATTGTTTCCGTTTCTATTTCTTTAATAATATTGTCATCTTCCGAACATGATTGAAAAAATATAATAAAAACTGCAATTAATATGCTCAAATAAAAAGTGGTAAAACTCTTCGCTTTCATAGTTCAAATTTTCGTGTAAAATACATTTTATTTAAATTAAATCAGGCTAAAAAATGCGTATTTAACTAATTGAAATTTAATTAACTAAATGATTTTATAATCGGGTAAAGCTTTATTTAAAGTGAAAAAAGCCCAAACGAATGTTTGGGCTTTTAAAATATAAACTAAATTAATATTTATTTAGTAATTTGAAACACAGTAATTGATTAACTCAACCCCAGCAGGTGCATTAGCATCTGAATAAGCTTCTTGAGTTAAAATTACGTTGCCATTAGCTGAAGTTACAGTAAAAGCAATTTCACCATCCCAAGCTCCAGAAACAAACTGAATTGAAATTACCTCAGAACCAGCAGGTACCGGAAAGTTTTCGGTAGAACCACCTCCTTCAGCTTCATCAACAAGAATGTTGGTTTCAACACCATCAAGTGTTACTAAAAGTGAAGCTCCATTCCATCCGTCACCATAAGCATCTGTCATTTCAAATACCCAGTCACCACTAGCAGGTGCTGCTGGAGGACAAACTATAGTTGCAGAATACAAAAATGGAGAACTAAAGTAAGACCCTGTTAAAGTACCTGAATTTTGAGCAAAAGAATATCTTCTACCATCATTCAATACTAATTCAAATCGAACTCTAAATTGGTCACCACCATCAATATCAGCTTCAGCAACACCTGTGGCTGATAATAATTGAGGAAGTGTTACTTGGTAATCGAATCTAGGTAAACCAAATTCACCAATTTCAAAACCTGCAGTAGACAAAGTTTCTACTAAAGATTCGTCAGTACTACCTGGGCCACCATTATCTGGAGTCAGGTCATTAAAACTTGCATAAACTTCAATGTTATCTACTAAAGATCCGTTTTCTGAATCTTGAATTTCTAATTGAACTCCAAAAAAGCCATCGGCTACACCAATTGGTAATTCATTAGAAGTAACATTTACCGTTCTTAAAATTGCTCCTCTTTCAGTACCGTCAGTAACATCATCTACTACGGCGTCACCTTCATCACATGATGTGAACATCAGCGAAGTTAGAGCAAGAGCTGTAAAAAATTTATAGTTAAATTTCATTGTCTTTTCTTTTTTTAGTTAATTAATTCGCTGGTGGGAAAGCCGGACTTGCAGGATTTGTGTCCCAAAATACTTGCTCAGTAAGCGAAGTTTTTTGTGTCAAATTCGGATTAGTTACCACTTCATTTTGAGGAAGCAAGAATGATCTTGGAAATGCCCCAGGGTTTAGTTCCCAGTTTGGTGTTAAGGTAGTTGGAAAGCCTGTTTTTCTATAATAGTTAAAGGCTTCTGCACCACTACCAAACATTGAAATAAAGTATTGTTCAGCAAAAATATTCTCTTTATCGTCACCTGTTGCTGCATTAAAATCAGCAATAACACCATCAATATACGTGGTAACGTCAGCTGCACTTGGTTCAAACGACTTGTCGGCATTTGCATCTAAAGAAGCAAATGACTGAACTTTAGCAATTGATTTAACCATTGCAGATTCAAAGAAAGTCGCTTTTTCAGCATCAGAAGCTGCCATATCTGCTCTCCAGAAATCTATATCAGATGCAAGTATGATAGGCTCTATACCAGCACCACCGCCACCAAGGCCTAAACCAACAGTACCAAAGCTATCGTCATCAAAACGACCGGCTGCAGGATATACCCCAGAAGCAGTTCTTAAAAAGCCATCTGGAGGAGTTCCTTCGTCATTTCCATGAGAACGACCCCAGTAACCGCTATCAACACTACAGTAAGTAAAACCTCCATCAACATAGTGCTGAGGTGGTACTACTAAAGAACATGCTAAATCTTCTTCACTTGCATCAACAGGGTCACCGTTAACATCAAGAGCACCAGGAGTACCATCAACTTGTCGGTAGAAGTAGTAACGAATTCTAGGATCATCAGATTCTAACATCGTTTCCATTAACCAGTTTGAGTAATAAACATTAGCACCACTTGGTGTGTAATCACTTGCGTAATCATGGTGACGTGTATCTGGCTGTAACTCTCTAGCCCCAAATTGAAACTGGAAGTCATCAGCAGAATCACTAATAAAATTATTACCTGCAATTACACTATTGAAACCAGCGGCATCACCAGTCGTAACATAAGCTTTTAAACGAATCGAGTTAATTGCTTTAATCCAACTAGCAGCATCACCACCGTAAAAGAAATCAGTTGCACCTAAATCAGGAGCATCACCACTTAATAAGGCTTCTGCCTCAGATAACATGGCTAATGCACCAGCGTAAACTGTTGCTCCATCATCCATCATTGGAGCAGGGAATTCAACAGGATTACCCGCTTGAGATAAAGTTGCACTACCAAGATAATCAACAAGTAAAAGTAATTGATGAGCGTACATAGCCTTACTAACACCAACATGAAAGTTGTAATTAATGTCTGAGTTTTCATTAATAGTTTCCAAGTTGTTTATGTTGGTTAACATACCAACACTAACACCTGAACCTACTCCCGTAACAGCGCTACTATAAACTCGTGACCATACTGCATTAAATGTTGCACCTGGATAGTTTGCGAAGTAATCACGACCCGACATATTGTCAATACGTGTTAGTTCAGCACCTCGATCATTAAACACTACCATGTTTGCAGCATATGCAAACTGAATAGAGTTTAATAATAAATTCGGATCTGCCTGATCGGCAGCCAAGTCATTAGGACTTGTTCTAAGATCTAGGTCTGTTGTTTCGCACGAGTTAAAGAAACTACCTGCAACAAGCAAAACTAGAATGTATTTAATTGTTTTTTTCATAATATATTCCTTAAATAGATTAGCAATTTTTAAAATGTCATTTTTACGCTCATGCCATATCTTCTGGTACTTGGTCCGTTTAAGAAGTCGAAACCTCTACCGTTACCAACACCTACACCAGCTACGTTAGGGTCAAAATTAGCACCATCAGGAGTGTTGTAAGCATCATACCAAAGGTTGAAACCTTGAGCTGTGATAGTTAATGAACCAAATGGGGTTTTTTCTAAGACTTTCTGAGGAAAAGAATATCCTAAAGAAACTTCCTGTAAACGTAAAACTGAAGCGTCATAAATCTTTAATTCAGCAGGGCCGAATAACAAGTTGCTAAAGTAATATGTTGAGTTGTTCAATTGAACATCATTTGCTAAACCTGTATTTTGATTAACACCTGGTAAGATGTAGGTGTTTAAACGATTTTCAGTTTCAGTAATTAAACCTCTACCTAAAAGTGTAGCAATAGTACTCGACATTATGTCACCACCTTTAATGTGGTTAATTTGAAATCCTAAATTCCATCCTTTATACGATAAATTGTTGATAAAGTTCATAGTGTAATCAGGAATTGCGTCACCAATAATTGGAACATCACCATTCAAATCTGATTCTGTACTTACGTAGTTACCAGCGTCGTTAGTAATCAAATTACCAGCTTCATCTCTAAGAATTGCAGTACCAACTATAGTACCTAAAGATTCTCCTTTAATGGCTGCATTCGCACCAATAAATAAGGCAGTGTTACCAGAATAGAAAATAATATCTTGCTCTTGCTCTTCAACAACTTCTTCGTTAGTAAAGAAGTTAATACTTGATTTCCAGTTGAAACCATCTTCGCTTCTGAATAAATCAATTCCTAAATCAGCTTCAATACCTTTGTTACTAATTTGACCAATATTACTTTGAGTTAAAGTAAAACCTGTAGAAGGAGATAATGGTTCGAATACGATCAAATCATCTGTTCTTCTATCATAGTAAGTTGCATCTAAAGAAATACGATTATCCCAGAATTTACTTTCAAAACCTACTTCAAACTCTTTAAGTAGTTCTGGTTTTAAATCAGGATTAGCTCTAAAGTTATCAACTTGGTTAGTTGTAATTTCTCCACCTTCACCAAATACTTGAGTATTTTGTTCAATAACACTTACAGTTGGGTAACCAGTAGGGAAGTTAGCTGAAGTACCGTAACTAGCTCTGAATTTTAGATAGTTTAAACCATTTTGAGATTTTAACTCACTAAAAGCTGCTGTTGGTAAGAATGATAAACTAACACCAGGATATGTTAAACTTCTGTTTTCTTTAGTAAGGTTAGAAACCCAGTCAGTTCTACTACTGATGTTTAAGAAAAGATAGTTGTCATAATCAAAACTAACATCACCAAAAACACCTACAATATTTCTTTTTCGAGAAAATTGAATTGGCGATTGGTTAGCGTAGTTAAAGTGTCTTCTAATGCCAAAAACGATTTGACCAGTACTAGCTACACCTTGAGCATCAAACTCATCAGAACGAGAGTTAGCACCAACGTTAAAGGTCATACCAATTTTTTCCGATAAATCGTAGTTACCATTTAAAGAGAAAGTATGATCCCAAATCGTATTATTGTTATCAAAAGTATTTAAGAATCCGAAAATATCAAAGTTGAATTCAACACCACCTTTATCAGAGAATTGAGTATTGCGCTCGTTGTAAAAATCTAAACCTGTTCTGAAAGTTGCGTTTAAATTCTCGTTAATACCATATGTAAGTGAGGTATTGAAATAGAAACGATTTGTTAACTGGTTAAATTTAATATGCTCACCTACCCAACGTGGGTTGATGATGTCATTACCGTTTCTATAGTAAACACTACCACCAGTAATAGGGTTTTCAAAAGGAAGACCCATTAAATCAACACTACGAGGTGTAAATAAAACAGCACCATAAATTGAGTTAGAACTAATACCACCATTACCTCTACTCGCCGCTACAGGAGGAGTATCGTAATCAGTTCTTGAATAGTTCATGCTACCTGCAATGGTAAATTTATTTGATAATTTAGAACGACCACCTACAGAAAAGTTAACTCTGTTTAACGAGTTGCCAGGGGTAAAACCAACATCATTTAAATGACCTAAGTTGGCATTATAAGTAGTGTTTCCATCGCTAGAACCTCCTGAAAAGTTAATTGAAGTGTTGGTTACGTGACCTGGTGAGAAGAATTCTTCCACCGAATTGTAAGGTCTCCATTCGTAACGCGCATTCTGTAATTCAGGAAAAGCATCTCTAGTTGCTTGAATTGCAGTGGTTGAGTACGGGTGTGCTAAAGTACCATTAGCATCGATAGCAGCTTGGTTGCCCCATCCTGCTGTACCACCTTCACTGAAACTTGGTCCCCAGTTACTAAAGAACCATCCAAATGATTGGTCAAAACCACCACCATAAGATGATTGATAATCAGGTAAAGAAGCGTATTCATTAGTAAAGTAAGATGTACTAACAGATATTTCATTCTTTTTCACTCCTCCATTAGCAGCACCAGCCTTTGTAGTAACTAAAATAACTCCGTTTTTACCCAATGTTCCATATAAGGTAGTAGCCGCAAGTCCTTTTAGTATTTCAATATTTGCAATATTGTTAGGGTCTAAATCTAAAAAACGAGAAGAACCTGTGTTACCACTTAAGAAGTCATTTCCGTTGTTGTTCGTATCATTACTAAAAGGAACACCGTCGACAATAAAAAGTGCCTGGTTACTTCCGCTAAATGAACTTAAACCACGAATAGTAACACTAGTTGCAGAACCAGACATACCTCCACCTGCTGTGATTTGAACACCTGATGCTTTACCAGCTAATACTCTGGCTACATCACCTTCTGCACGTTGTTCAAGTGATTCTTCACCAACTGAACTCGTTGCATAACCAAGAGCTTTTTTCTCTCTTTTAATACCCTGAGCAGTAACAACAACCTCTTCTAAGGCTTGCGCATCTTCCTGCATTTGAACATTAACAGTGTTACCTGCTCCAATAGTTACTCTTTCATCACGTTGACCGATGTAAGAGAAAAATAAAGTTTGACCTTCACTACCAGAGATAGAGTAGTTTCCGTCAAAATCAGTTTGGGTACCATTTGTAGTACCTTCTACGACGATGTTAACACCTGGTAGCGGCAGCCCATCTTGGTCTGTAACCGTACCGGTAATCGTCTTGTCCTGTGCAAAAGATAAATGCACAACAAACGCCAATAACAGCGTTAAGATTCCATTTAATTTTGTTCTCATTTTTTAATTATTTGAATTAGCTAAAAGCAAAAATCATAAAATGATGTTAATAATCCAAACTAATATTAATAAAACTTTAAGAAAGTATTTCTTTTTTGAGGGTTACATATAAAACAATTTGCCAAACTATCATAGTGATATATAACAAGTGCTTCAATTGTGAATATGATAATTTTATGGGTTTTATGACTTCTAAAGGGTTTGTAATACTTTTTTGAAATTTTAAAGAATTGTGCAATAAAATGTTAAATCTTTTTGAAGAAAACTAGTTGTGATTATTACCTAGATTTTGCTTGCTGAAAAAAAAATGGAAATTTAATGCCTTTGAATTTGAATTATTATGAAATAGTATTACATTTGCCGACCCTTAAACAGGGGTAAGTTTTATACATATATAATATAGTATGCCAACAATTTCACAATTAGTACGAAAAGGAAGAGTCACAATTACTAAGAAGAGTAAATCGGCTGCTTTAGATTCGTGTCCTCAAAGAAGAGGGGTTTGTACGCGTGTTTACACTACAACGCCAAAGAAACCAAATTCTGCAATGCGAAAAGTTGCAAGGGTTAGGTTGACTAATGGTAAAGAGGTGAATGCTTACATTCCAGGAGAGGGTCACAATTTACAGGAGCACTCGATAGTATTAGTAAGAGGCGGAAGGGTAAAAGATTTGCCAGGTGTTAGGTATCATATCGTAAGAGGTGCTTTAGATACTGCAGGTGTTGCAGGAAGAACCCAGAGGAGATCTAAATACGGAGCAAAACGCCCAAAGAAGTAAACAAAACTTTTTTAACAAGAAGCAATGAGAAAAAAGCAGGCAAAAAAACGGCCATTATTACCAGACCCAAGATTTAACGATCAATTGGTTACGCGTTTTGTGAACATGATGATGTGGGATGGAAAAAAATCAGTAGCCTTCGGTGTTTTTTACGATGCAATTGATATTGTAGAAGAAAAAAAGACCGATGAAGAAAAAAGTGCGCTTGAACTATGGAAAGATGCGCTTTCAAATGTAATGCCACACGTAGAGGTAAGAAGTCGTCGTGTTGGTGGTGCAACTTTTCAAATTCCGATGCAAATACGACCAGATCGTAAAATTTCTACTGCAATGAAGTGGTTAATTAGCTACTCGCGTAAAAGAAATGAAAAAGGTATGGCTCAAAAATTGGCAGGAGAAATTTTAGCAGCTTCTAAGGAAGAAGGTGCTGCTGTTAAGAAAAGAGTTGATACGCATAAAATGGCGGAAGCAAATAAAGCATTCTCTCACTTTAGATTTTAATCAGAAATGGCAAGAGATTTAAAATATACAAGAAATATAGGTATTGCAGCACATATTGATGCTGGAAAAACCACTACTACAGAGCGTATTTTGTTCTATACTGGTGTAAGTCATAAAATTGGTGAAGTGCATGATGGTGCTGCAACAATGGACTGGATGGAGCAAGAGCAGGAGCGTGGTATTACAATTACTTCAGCAGCAACGACTTGTGAGTGGCATTTTCCAACGGAGAATGGTAAGCCTACTGCTGATGCTAAAGGATATCATTTTAATATTATTGATACTCCGGGTCACGTTGATTTTACTGTAGAGGTGAACAGGTCATTGCGTGTACTTGATGGGTTAGTTTTCTTATTTAGTGCAGTTGATGGTGTTGAGCCGCAGTCTGAAACTAACTGGAGGTTAGCTGATAACTATAAAGTTCCAAGAATTGGTTTCGTAAATAAAATGGATCGTCAGGGTTCTAATTTCTTGATGGTTTGTAAGCAGGTAAAAGATATGTTGGGTTCCAATGCGGTTCCTATTGTATTGCCTATTGGTGAAGAAGCTGATTTTAAAGGGATTGTAGATTTAGCTAAAAACCGTGCTATTGTTTGGCATGATGAAGGTTTTGGATCTACATTTGATGTTATTGATATTCCGGAAGAAATGAAGGCGGAAGTAAGGGAGTATAGAGCTGCCTTAATTGAAGCTGTTGCGGAGTATGACGAGGAGTTGATGGAGAAATTCTTCGAAGATGAAGATTCAATTACTGAAGAAGAAGTGCACGCTGCTTTAAGAGCTGCGGTGATGGATAGAGCGATCATTCCTATGATTTGTGGTTCTTCATTTAAAAATAAAGGTGTTCAGTTTCTTTTAGATGCTGTTTGTAGATATTTGCCTTCTCCAATTGACAAAGATGCGATTGTAGGTACTGATCCTGAAACAGGTAAATCTATTAGTAGAAAACCTGATGTAAAAGAACCTTTCTCGGCTCTAGCATTTAAAATTGCTACAGATCCTTTTGTTGGTCGTTTAGCATTTTTTAGAACATATTCAGGTCGTTTAGATGCTGGTTCTTATATATTGAACAACCGTTCAGGTAAGAAAGAGCGTATATCTCGTATTTATCAGATGCACTCGAATAAACAAAATGCTATCGATTACATCGAAGCAGGTGATATTGGAGCTGCTGTAGGTTTTAAAGATATTAAGACTGGTGATACCATGTCAGCTGAAAAGCATCCAATTATTTTGGAAAGTATGGATTTTCCTGATCCTGTAATTGGTATTGCTGTTGAGCCTAAAACGAAGGCAGATGTTGATAAGTTAGGTATGGCTTTGGCTAAATTAGCTGAAGAAGATCCGACCTTCCAAGTGAAAACTGATGAAGCTTCAGGTCAGACTATTATTTCTGGTATGGGTGAGCTTCACTTAGATATTATTGTTGACCGTTTAAGACGTGAATTCAAAGTTGAAGTTAACCAAGGTGAACCTCAAGTAGAGTACAAAGAAGCCTTAACTAAATTAGCTGCGCACAGAGAAACTTATAAAAAGCAATCTGGTGGTAGAGGTAAATTTGGTGATATCGTTTTCGAAATGAGTCCTGCGGATGAAGATTTCGAAGGAGAAGGGTTGCAGTTTGTTGATGAAATTAAAGGTGGGCGTATTCCTAAAGAATTTATTCCATCTGTAGAAAAAGGTTTTGCAGCGGCAATGTTGAATGGTCCTTTAGCTGGTTTCGAAATGGATACTATGAAAGTGGTATTGAAAGATGGTTCTTTCCACCCGGTGGATTCTGATGCTCTTTCTTTTGAATTAGCTGCTAAAATGGGATATAAAGCTGCTGGTAAAGCTGCTGGTGCTGTTATTATGGAGCCAATCATGAAATTAGAAGTTATTACTCCTGAAGAAAATATGGGTGATATTGTTGGTGACTTAAATAGAAGAAGAGGAACGATTAGCGACATGAGTGATCGTGCGGGTGCTAAAGTTGTAAAAGGTACTGTGCCTCTTTCAGAAATGTTCGGTTATGTAACATCATTACGAACGTTATCTTCTGGTAGAGCAACATCTACAATGGAATTCTCGCATTATGCAGAGACTCCATCAAATATTTCAGAAGAAGTTATTAAAGCAGCAAAAGGAGTAACCGCTTAATTTTTAGAAGATGAGTCAAAAAATTAGAATTAAACTAAAATCTTACGATCATAACTTAGTAGATAAGTCTGCTGAGAAAATCGTAAAAACGGTAAAGACAACCGGAGCGGTAGTAACTGGCCCAATTCCTTTGCCAACACATAAAAAAATATTTACGGTTTTGCGTTCACCGCACGTAAATAAAAAATCAAGAGAGCAGTTTCAATTAAGTTCTTATAAGAGGTTACTTGATATTTATAGCTCTTCATCTAAAACAATTGATGCGCTTATGAAGTTAGAGCTTCCAAGTGGTGTAGAGGTTGAAATAAAGGTGTAAGTATTACCCGTCTGTAAAAGGATGGCGACATGTCCTGAGCTGCGTGCGAAGGAAAAACGGAAAAAACAAAATTCAGGGTTGAATTAGTTTTGACCCTGTTTTTTTGTCGAATAGTTAAGAGTAGTATAATAATTAATATAAACGGATGTAGCTCTTTTTTTAATAAAAGATTGAAGTCCATAATTTTAAATCAAATGTCTGGGTTAATAGGAAAAAAAGTAGGTATGACCAGTATTTTTGACGAAAATGGAAAGAATATTCCATGTACCGTTATAGAGGCTGGCCCATGCGTAGTTACCCAAGTCAGAACCGAAGAGGTTGACGGGTATAGTGCCCTTCAACTTGGTTTCGATGACAAGGCAGAGAAACGTGCTAATAAGGCTCAAGCGGGTCACTTTAAAAAAGCAGGTACCTCTCCAAAGAAAAAAGTCGTTGAGTTCCAAGATTTTGAAGGAGAATACAAATTGGGAGACACATTAGGTGTTGACGTTTTTGTAGAAGGTGAATTTGTTGATGTAATTGGTACATCAAAAGGAAAAGGTTTTCAGGGTGTTGTTAAAAGACATGGTTTCGGCGGTGTTGGTCAAGCAACGCACGGTCAGCATAACAGATTGAGAGCTCCTGGTTCTATTGGTGCAGCTTCATATCCTGCAAGAGTTTTTAAGGGTATGAAAATGGCTGGTAGAATGGGTGGTGAACGAGTAACTGTTCAAAACCTTAAAGTCTTAAAAGTAGTAGCAGAGAAAAACCTTTTAGTAGTAAAAGGATGTGTACCTGGTCATAAGAATGCTTACGTAACTATTCAGAAGTAATGAAAGTAGCAGTTTTAGATATTAAAGGAAAAGAAACAGGTAGAAAGGCAGACCTTTCTGATGCTGTTTTCGGAATAGAACCAAACAATCATGCGGTTTACTTAGATGTGAAACAGTATTTGGCTCATCAGAGACAAGGTACTCATAAATCAAAGGAAAGAGCTGAGATTGCAGGAAGTACTAGAAAAATAAAGAAACAAAAAGGAACGGGTACAGCACGTGCTGGTAGTATTAAATCGCCTATTTTTAGAGGTGGTGGTCGTATTTTTGGCCCAAGACCTAAAGATTACACTCAAAAATTGAATAAGAACTTAAAGCGTTTGGCTCGTAAATCAGCCTTAAGTATTAAGTCAAATGAAAAGGCAATTTTAGTAGTAGAAGACTTCAATTTTGAAGCCCCAAAAACAAAAGATTTTGTTCAAGTTTTAAAGTCTTTAGGCTTAGAAAACAAAAAGTCGCTTTTTGTGTTGGGTGATTCAAATAATGGTGTATATTTGTCTTCGCGTAATTTGAAGCGTTCAGAAGTTGTAACTACTTCAGAATTAAGTACTTACCAAATTTTAAATGCAAATAATATTGTGTTGTTGGAAGGTTCGCTAGAAGGAATCGTTTCAAACTTAAATAAATAGGAGAACCATGAGTGTGTTGATAAAACCAATTATAACGGAAAAAATGACTGCAGACAGCGAGTTGAATAACCGTTATGGTTTCATTGTTGACCCGGCGGCCAACAAGATTCAGATAAAAGAAGCTGTTGAAACAGCTTATGGAGTTTCAGTTAAGAAAGTTCGTACCATGAATTATGGTCCAACTAGAAAATCGCGGTATACCAAAACAGGTATTCAGCATGGTAAAACAAATGCTATCAAAAAAGCGATAGTTGATGTTGCCGAAGGAGATATAATTGATTTTTACAGTAATCTATAAAGACAAAAAATGTCAGTTAGAAAATTAAAACCAATCACTCCTGGACAGCGTTTTAGAGTCGTAAATGGGTTTGACGCCATTACGACTGATAAGCCGGAGAAGAGCTTGCTCGCTCCGTTAAAAAAGTCCGGAGGTAGAAACAGTCAAGGAAAAATGACGATGCGCCAAAAAGGTGGTGGTCATAAAAGAAGGTATCGTGTTATTGACTTTAAACGTGAAAAGCAAGGAGTTGCTGCAACAGTAAAGTCAATACAGTATGATCCAAACCGTACGGCGTTTATTGCGTTGTTAGAGTATACAGATGGTGAAAAGCGATATGTGATTGCTCAAAACGGTTTGAAAGTAGATCAAACGGTTACTTCTGGAGCAAATGTAGCTCCTGAGATTGGTAACGCGCTTCCGTTAAGTGAAATTCCATTAGGTACAATTATATCTTGTATTGAATTACGTCCTGGTCAAGGAGCGGTTATGGCACGAAGCGCTGGAACGTTTGCTCAATTGATGGCGAAAGATGGAAAGTTTGTGACGGTTAAGATGCCATCTGGAGAAACTAGATTAATTCTTTCTGGTTGTTTGGCGACTATAGGTGCTGTTTCAAATTCTGATCATCAGTTACTTGTGTCTGGTAAAGCAGGTAGAAGTAGATGGTTAGGTAAGAGACCAAGAACAAGACCAGTAGCTATGAACCCTGTAGATCACCCAATGGGTGGTGGTGAAGGTAGAGCTTCGGGTGGTCATCCAAGATCGAGAAACGGTATTCCTGCAAAAGGATTCAGAACTCGTCAGAAGACCAAGAGCACCAATAAGTATATAATAGAACGTAGAAAGAAATAAAAAGTAGAAAAAAATGGCACGTTCACTGAAAAAAGGACCTTACGTTCACTATAGCTTAGAGAAAAAAATCGAGCAGAGCGCTACTTCTGGAAAGAAGTCGGTTATTAAAACATGGTCAAGAGCTTCTATGATTACACCTGATTTTGTTGGGTTAACTATTGCGGTTCATAACGGAAGACAATTTGTTCCAGTATTTGTTACTGAGAATATGGTTGGGCACAAATTAGGAGAGTTTTCTCCAACAAGATCTTTTAGAGGTCATGCAGGTGCGAAAAATAAAGGTAAAAAGTAAGCTATGGGAGTTCGTAAAAAACAGATGGCCGAAAGAATTAAGGCTGAGAAAAAACAGTTGGCATTCGCTAAACTAAATAACTGTCCTACTTCGCCAAGAAAAATGCGTATTGTAGCTGACTTGGTTAGAGGTGTAGAGGTGGAAAAGGCATTAGCTATTTTGAGATTTAATCCAAAAGAAGCGTCTCGTAAACTTGAGAAATTGCTTTTATCTGCTTTAGCAAACTGGCAGGCTAAGAATGAAGATGCAAATGTTGAAGATGCAGCTTTAGTTGTAAAAGAGGTGCGAGTTGATAGTGGTGCAATGTTGAAAAGATTGCGTCCAGCTCCACAAGGTAGAGCTCATAGAATAAGAAAGCGGTCAAACCACGTCACTTTGGTTTTAGGATCTAATAATATAATTGAAAGCTAGAATGGGACAGAAAACAAATCCAATAGGAAATCGTCTAGGAATAATCAGAGGTTGGGAATCTAACTGGTATGGAGGTAATGATTATGGCGATAAACTAGCTGAAGATAGTAAGATACGTAAGTATATTCATGTTCGTTTAGCTAAGGCTAGCGTTTCAAGAGTAATTATTGAGCGTACGCTTAAACTGATTACAGTAACTGTAACAACAGCAAGACCAGGTATCATTATTGGTAAAGGGGGTCAAGAGGTTGATAAGCTTAAAGAAGAGCTTAAGAAAATTACTGGTAAAGAAGTTCAGATTAATATCTATGAGATAAAAAGACCTGAATTAGATGCGAATTTGGTAGCTGCAAGTGTTGCTCGTCAAATTGAAAGTAGAATATCTTTTAGAAGAGCTATTAAAATGGCTATTGCTGCGGCAATGAGAATGAATGCTGAAGGTATTAAAATTCAAATATCTGGTCGTTTGAATGGAGCTGAAATGGCGCGTTCAGAGTCTTATAAAGATGGTCGAATTCCTTTGTCTACTTTTCGTGCTGATATCGATTATGCTTTGCATGAGGCACAAACTACCTATGGAAAATTAGGTATTAAAGTTTGGATCATGAAAGGTGAAGTATATGGTAAAAGAGAGCTTTCTCCCTTAGTTGGAATGAAGAAAGGTCAAGGAGAAAAGGGTGGCAAGAATGAAGGTCAAAGAAAACCTCGCCGTAGAAAGTAATTATTTAAAGAATTAGAGAATGTTACAACCAAAAAGACAGAAGTTTCGTAAGATGCAAAAGGGCCGCATGAAAGGCATTGCCGGTAGAGGGCATCAGCTTTCAAATGGTATGTTTGGTCTTAAATCTTTAGATACTAGTTTTATTACTGCACGTCAGATTGAAGCTGCTCGTATTGCTGCTACAAGATTTATGAAAAGAGAGGGGCAATTATGGATTAAAATATTTCCAGATAAGCCTATTACTAAAAAACCTTTAGAGGTACGTATGGGTAAAGGTAAAGGAGCTCCTGAGTATTTTGTGGCTCGTGTTTTACCTGGTAGAATTATGTTTGAGGTAGCTGGGGTTCCTATGGATGTAGCTAAAGAGGCTTTGCGTTTAGCAGCTCAAAAATTACCAGTAAAAACAAAATTTATTGTTGCTCGAGATTATTCGGCTCAAGACTAATTGAAGGAAATCATGAAAATAAAGGAAATAAAAGAATTATCTGTTGAAGAGCTTAAATTAAAGCATGCTGAATTTAAAAAAGAGCACGCAAATTTAAAATTGGCACACTTCGTAACTCCTTTGGAAAACCCACTTCAAATTAGAAAGGTTAGAAGAACGGTAGCACGCTTAGCAACGGAATTAACTAATAGGGAAAACCAATAACTGGTTCTGCTTTATGGAAGAAAAAAGAAACTTAAGAAAAGAGAGAGTAGGGGTTGTTACTAGCAACAAAATGGAGAAATCTATTGTGGTTGCAGAGGTAAAAAGAGTTAAACACCCTATGTACGGTAAGTTCGTTTTGAAAACGAAAAAGTACGTTGCACATGATGAAAAGAATGATTGCAAAGAGGGAGATACCGTAAAAATTATGGAAACACGTCCTTTGAGCAAGACCAAATGTTGGAGGTTAGTAGAAATCTTAGAAAGAGCTAAATAATTATGTTACAGCAAGAATCAAGGTTAAAAGTAGCAGACAATACTGGGGCAAAAGAAGTTTTGACTATCCGAGTGCTTGGTGGTACGAAAAGAAGATATGCTTCAATTGGTGACAAAATTGTTGTTACAGTTAAAGAAGCAACTCCAAATGGAGGAATAAAAAAGGGTGCGGTTTCGACAGCTGTTGTCGTTAGAACTAAAAAAGAAGTAAGAAGACCTGATGGTTCTTACATCCGTTTTGATGATAATGCATGTGTGTTGTTGAATCCAACAGGTGAAATGAGAGGTACACGTGTATTTGGTCCTGTAGCTAGAGAGCTTCGTGATAAGCAGTTTATGAAGATTGTTTCATTAGCCCCTGAGGTACTTTAATTTATAAGTAGGATGAAAAAGTTAAAAATTAAAACAGGAGATACTGTTCGTATTACTGCCGGTGACCATAAAGGTACTGAAGGTAAAGTGATGCGTGTTGATATTGAAAACAATAAAGCAATTGTTGAAGGAGCCAATATGGTTTCTAAGCATGAAAAGCCAAGTGCAAAAAACCCACAGGGTGGTATTGTTCAAAAAGAGGCTTTTATTCATGTTTCGAATTTGTCACTTATAGATGCTAAATCTGGTGAAAAGACTAGAGTTGGTTATGAGATGAGAGATGGAAAAAAAGTACGATTTGCTAAGAAATCCAATGAAGTAATTTAGTTATGGCTTACGTTGCAAGATTAAAGAAAGAATATGGTGAGCGCATTGTTGGTGCGTTAACTGAAGAATTTGGTTACAAAAATGTAATGCAAGTGCCTAAACTACAGAAAATTGTAGTTAGTAGAGGTGTTGGTGCTGCTGTAGCTGATAAGAAGTTAATTGACCATGCGGTTGATGAGATGACAATGATAACTGGTCAAAAAGCAGTTGCTACAATATCTAAAAAAGATGTTGCTACATTCAAACTTCGTAAAGGAATGCCAATTGGTGCGAAAGTTACTTTAAGAGGTGAAAGAATGTATGAATTTTTAGATCGTCTAGTAACAAGTGCTTTGCCACGAGTACGTGATTTTCAAGGTATCAAAGCTACGGGTTTTGATGGTCGTGGAAATTATAGCTTAGGCGTGACTGAGCAGATTATCTTTCCAGAGATTAATATTGACAAGATCAATAGAATTAACGGAATGGATATTACTTTTGTTACGACTGCTCAGACTGATAAAGAAGCAAAATCATTATTAACAGAATTAGGATTACCTTTTAAAAAGAAATAGTATGGCTAAAGAATCAATGAAAGCCCGTGAAAGAAAAAGGGCAGCGACTGTAGCTAAATATGCTGAAAAGAGAAAAGCTTTGAAAGAAGCTGGAGACTATGAAGGCTTACAGAAATTGCCAAAGAATGCTTCACCTGTTCGTATGCACAACAGATGTAAACTTACTGGAAGACCAAAAGGGTACATGAGAACCTTCGGAATTTCAAGGGTTACTTTCAGAGAAATGGCCAATCAAGGTTTAATACCAGGAGTCAAAAAGGCAAGCTGGTAATTTTATATTAACTGGTTTCAGGTCTGATTAAATTTCAGAAACCGTCACCGAAATTAACAAAAATGGTAACAGATACTATTGCAGATTACTTAACTAGAGTTAGAAACGCGAATAGCGCGGGTCACAGAGTAGTTGAGATTCCTTCATCTAAAGTGAAGAAAGAGATAACTAAAATATTATTCGATCAAGGATATATTTTAAGTTACAAATTTGAAGAAGATAAAGTTCAAGGTAGCATTAAGATCGCCTTGAAATATGACAAATTCACGAAAGATCCTGTAATTAAAAAATTACAAAGAGTTAGTAAGCCAGGTTTACGTAAGTATGTTGGTTCTAATGATTTACCAAGAGTTTTGAACGGATTAGGTGTTGCTATTGTTTCTACATCACATGGTGTAATGACAAGTAAGCAAGCTAAAAATGAAAATGTAGGTGGCGAAGTTCTTTGCTACGTGTATTAATCAGCAAAAAGATTTAGAAGATGTCTAGAATAGGAAATAATCCGATCGCAATACCTGAAGGTGTTGCCATAGAAGTAAAAGAAAACATCATTTCTGTAAAAGGTAAATTGGGTGAATTAACTCAAGAGTTTTCTGGTGTTGCTGTAAAGATAGAAGACGGACAGGTGTGGGTTACAAGACCATCTGATTCTAAAGATCATAAGGCAAAACATGGTTTATACAGATCATTGGTTTTGAATATGGTTGAAGGTGTATCAAAAGGGTGGACTAAGGAATTAGAACTTGTTGGTGTAGGTTATAGAGCAAGTAATCAAGGTCAAAAATTAGATCTTGCACTTGGTTTTTCTCATAATATCGTAATTGATTTAGCACCTGAAGTAAAGGTGGAAACAATTTCAGAAAAAGGTAAGAATCCTATAGTTAAATTAACTTCTTTTGATAAACAATTGGTTGGTCAAGTAGCAGCGAAAATTAGAGGTTTTCGTAAGCCAGAACCATACAAAGGAAAAGGAATTAAGTTCGTTGGTGAACAATTAAGAAGAAAAGCAGGTAAATCCGCATAATATTAGTGTTATCATGAAATTATCAAAGGCACAAAGAAAATTAAGAATTAGAAGGAGAATACGTAAAGTATCTGCCGGAACTGCAGCAAGACCAAGATTATCGGTTTTCAGAAGTAACAAAGAAATTTATGCTCAACTTATTGATGATGTTGAGGGTAAAACTTTGGTGGCTGTTTCTTCAAGAGATAAAGATTTAGCAAAAGCTAAAGGAACCAAAAGTGAAGTTGCTGCATTAGTTGGAAAGACGATTGCTGAAAGGTCATTAAAAGCCGGAGTGGAAAAAGTTGCTTTCGATAGAGGAGGTAATTTGTACCACGGAAGAGTTAAGGCATTAGCCGACGGAGCAAGAGAAGCAGGATTAAAATTCTAAAATAAGAGCATGTACCAGAAATACAAAAACGTTGAAACCGTTAAGCCAGGTGGTTTAGATTTAAAAGATAGATTGGTCGGAATCCAAAGAGTTACCAAAGTAACTAAAGGTGGACGAGCATTCGGATTCTCTGCAATTGTAGTTGTAGGAGATGAGAATGGTGTTGTAGGACACGGTTTAGGTAAATCAAAAGAAGTTGCAACAGCAATCGCGAAGGCAATTGAAGATGCTAAAAAGAATTTGATTCGTATTCCTTTGAATAAAGCAACTTTACCTCATGAACAAAAAGGTAAATTTGGAGGGGCGAGAGTTTATATTCAACCAGCTTCTCATGGTACGGGTGTTATCGCCGGTGGAGCGGTAAGAGCGGTATTAGAGGCAGTTGGAGTTCATGATGTACTTTCAAAGTCACAAGGTTCTTCCAACCCACATAATGTGGTTAAGGCAACTTTTGATGCCTTGTTACAATTAAGAGGTGCACAGACTATTGCGAAGCAAAGAGGTGTTTCTTTAGAGAAAGTATTTAAAGGATAATCAAAGAAATAATGGCAAAGATCAAAGTTAAACAAGAGAAGAGTGCTATTAAAAGGCAACTAAACCAAAAGAGAACGTTAGAAGCTCTTGGTTTGAAAAGAATCGGTCAGGTTGTTGAGCACGAAGACACGCCTAGCATTCTAGGAATGATAAATAAAGTTAAACACTTAGTTTCTACAGAAGAAGCTTAATACATATAGGGTAATGAATTTAAGTAATTTAAAACCTGCTGAAGGTGCTGTCAATAGAGACGGAAAAAGATTAGGTAGAGGACAAGGTTCTGGTAAAGGTGGTACTGCTGCAAGAGGTCATAAAGGTGCTAAATCTAGATCGGGTTACTCTAAGAAAATTGGTTTTGAAGGTGGTCAAATGCCATTGCAAAGACGTGTACCTAAATTCGGTTTTACGAACATTAATCGAAAAGAATACCAAGGTATTAATCTTTCAAAATTACAAGAGTTAGTAGATAATGGTGTTGTAAAAGATACGGTTACTTTTGAAACTTTAGTAGAGAATAGATTAGCTCGAAAGAATGATCTAGTAAAGATTTTAGGCGGTGGTGAGCTAAAAGCTACACTTAAAATATCAGTTCATAAATTTACTGCTACTGCGAAAGCTGCAATCGAAGCTGCAGGTGGTGAAGCAATAAGTTTATAAGGTATAAAAACTATGAAGAATTTTTTCGAGACACTATCCAATATTTGGAAAATTGATGAACTGAAAAATAGAATTCTAATTACATTAGGTCTTCTTTTAGTATATCGTTTCGGTTGCCAAATCGTAATTCCTGGTATTGATTCTGGTCAATTAGGAGGATTGGTTGATGGCACTGGTGATGGTATTTTTGGTTTATTAAATGCCTTTACTGGAGGTGCTTTCGCGAATGCTTCTATTTTTGCCCTTGGTATAATGCCATATATATCTGCATCTATTGTAGTGCAGTTAATGGGTATCGCTATTCCTTATTTACAAAAATTACAGAAAGAAGGTGAAAGTGGTAGAAAAACAATAAATCAAATTACGAGATGGTTAACTATCGCAATTTGTGTTGTTCAAGCTCCGGCTTACTTACTAGGTTTAGGTGCTTTTGGTGTTCCTGATACGGCTTTCTTGTTAGGTAAGGGAATTGATTTTATGGCCCCTGCAGTGATTATTTTGGTAACAGGTTGTGTTTTTGCAATGTGGTTAGGTGAAAAGATTACTGATAAAGGTATTGGTAATGGTATTTCCTTATTGATTATGATAGGAATTATTGCTACTATGCCACAGGCGTTTGCACAAGAGGTGGTTACTCGACTTGACGGTAATGGTGGTCCAATGCTTATTTTGGTTGAGGTTATTATTTGGTTCTTAGTAATCTTGGCTAGTGTTTTATTAGTAATGGCGACGAGACAAATTCCTGTTCAGTATGCAAGAAGAACTGCTTCTGGTGGTTACGAAAAGAATATTATGGGATCTAGACAATATATTCCATTAAAATTGAATGCATCTGGAGTAATGCCTATTATCTTTGCGCAAGCTATTATGTTTGTACCTGGTTTAGTAGGAGGATTAATAGAAGGTGAGACAGGGCAATGGATGCAAACACAGTTTTCTGACCCTTTCGGGTTAGCTTATAACTTATTGTTTGGTTTCTTGATTATTGTATTTACTTATTTCTATACAGCAATCACAGTACCAACAAATAAAATGGCTGATGATTTGAAAAGAAGTGGTGGTTTTATTCCGGGAATTCGTCCTGGTAAAGAAACTGGTGATTTCTTAGATAAGGTGATGTCTTTAATTACGTTACCAGGATCTATTTTCTTAGCATTATTAGCAGTATTACCTGCAATAGTTGTGAAGTTCTTAGGAGTTCAAGGTAACTGGGCATTGTTTTTTGGTGGTACATCACTTTTAATTATGGTTGGTGTAGCTATTGATACAGTACAACAAGTGAATGCATATTTATTGAATCGTCACTATGATGGTTTAATGAAAACAGGTAAAAATAGAAAAGTAGCATAATATTATGGCTAAACAAGCGGCAATAGAGCAAGATGGATCCATAATTGAAGCGTTGTCAAATGCAATGTTTCGGGTCGAATTAGAAAATGGTCATGTTGTGACTGCACATATTTCAGGAAAAATGCGCATGCATTACATTAAATTACTTCCTGGTGATAAAGTGAAGTTAGAAATGAGTCCATATGATTTGACTAAGGCAAGAATTACTTATAGATATTAATATATAGTAAAGATGAAAGTTAGAGCATCAGTTAAGAAGAGAAGTGCCGACTGCAAGATAGTTCGCAGAAAAGGCAGGTTGTATGTAATCAACAAAAAGAATCCTAGATTTAAACAAAGACAAGGGTAATTATGGCAAGAATTGCGGGTATTGATATACCAAAACAAAAGAGAGGCGTTATTGCGCTAACGTACATTTTTGGAATTGGTAGCAGTAGAGCTAAAGAGATTTTAGCAACTGCCAAAGTAGATGAGGATACGAAGGTTTCAGATTGGAATGATGATGAAATTGGTCGAATTCGTGAAACTGTGGCTGGTTATACTATTGAAGGTGAATTACGTTCAGAAACTCAATTGAACATTAAACGTTTGATGGATATCGGATGTTATAGAGGAATTCGTCATAGATCTGGTTTACCGTTAAGAGGTCAACGTACCAAAAACAACTCCAGAACCAGAAAAGGTAAAAGAAAGACAGTTGCAAACAAAAAGAAAGCAACTAAATAATAATAAGAAAGTAGTCATTAGTATTTAGACGTTAGAAGAATCTGTTTGAAATGTAAAAGTTTAGGATTCCAATAACTACGAACTAACAACTAGAAACTAAAAAGATATGGCAAAGTCAAGTACTAAAACCACAAAGAAACGTAAAGTAATTATTGAATCTGTAGGTGAAGCTCATGTAACAGCTTCATTTAACAACATTATTATTTCATTAACTAACAAGAAAGGCGATGTAATTTCATGGTCTTCTGCTGGTAAAATGGGATTTAGAGGTTCAAAGAAAAACACGCCTTATGCTGCTCAAGTTGCTGCAGAAGATTGTTCTAAAGTTGCTCACGAAGCTGGTCTTAGAAAAGTAAAGGTTTATGTTAAAGGACCAGGAAATGGTAGAGAATCTGCAATTCGTGCGATTCATAACTCAGGTATTGAAGTAACAGAGATAATTGATGTTACCCCAATGCCACATAATGGTTGTAGACCTCCAAAAAGAAGAAGAGTTTAATTAATTTTTTAATATTTCACAGAAACGTATTAGCGGTTATCGAAGGAGGAAGCCTTAATTCATAACCACGTTTCAAACACAAAGAAAATGGCAAGATATACAGGACCAAAAAGTAAAATCGCTCGTAAGTTTGGAGAGGCGATTTTCGGAGATGACAAGTCTTTTGAAAAGAAAAATTATCCTCCAGGACAACATGGTAACGCAAGACGCCGTGGTAAAAAATCTGAATATTCAGTTCAGTTAATGGAAAAGCAAAAAGCTAAATATACCTATGGTATTTTAGAAAAGCAGTTCCGTAATTTATTCCAAACTGCTAAAAGAAAAGAAGGAGTAGCAGGGGAGATCCTTTTACAACTTTGTGAATCTCGTTTAGACAATGTTGTCTTTAGAATGGGAATTTCACCAACAAGAAGTGGAGCAAGACAATTGGTTTCACACAGACATATTACGGTGAACGGTGAGTTGGTTAATATTCCTTCTTACTCTTTAAAAGCAGGTGATGTAGTAGGTGTTCGAGAGAAATCAAAATCTTTACAAGCGATTCAAGATTCGTTAGCAGCTAGTAGTAGTGTATACGAATGGATTACTTGGAACTCTGAAAAACTTGAAGGAACCTATGTAACAGTTCCAGAGAGAATGCAGATTCCTGAAAATATCAAAGAACAATTAATCGTCGAGTTATACTCAAAATAAACAACACCAATCCAATTATGGCATTATTTAATTTTCAGAAGCCCGATAAAGTAATAATGATCGATTCCTCTGATTTCGAAGGGAAGTTTGAATTCCGCCCTTTGGAACCTGGTTATGGATTAACTGTTGGGAACGCCTTACGTAGAGTTTTGTTGTCTTCTTTAGAAGGGCACGCAATTACTTCGGTAAGAATAGATAAAGTAGAGCATGAATTCTCTGTGATTCCGGGTGTTGTTGAAGATGTTACCGAAATTATTTTGAATTTGAAGCAAGTTCGTTTCAAAAAACAAATTGAAGATTCAGAAGCTGAAACAGTATCTATTTCACTTAGTGGAAAAGATCAATTAACTGCTGGAGATTTTCAAAAATTCATTTCAGGATATCAAGTTTTAAATCCTGATTTGGTTATTTGTAATATGGAGTCAAAAGTTAGCATCAATATGGAGCTAGTGATTGATAAGGGTAGAGGTTATGTGCCTGCTGAAGAAAATAAGAAATCTGGTATGCCGATGGGCACCATTGCTATCGATTCTATTTTTACTCCGATCAAGAACGTGAAGTACAGTATTGAGAACTTCCGTGTTGAGCAAAAAACAGATTACGAGAAATTAGTTTTCGAAATTCAGACTGATGGTTCGATTCATCCAAAAGATGCCTTAACTGAAGGTGCAAAGGTTTTAATTCACCACTTCATGTTATTCTCTGATGAGCGAATTACATTAGAAGCTGATGAAATAGCACAAACTGAAACTTATGATGAAGAATCTCTTCACATGCGTCAGTTATTGAAAACTAAATTAGTAGATATGGATCTTTCTGTTCGTGCATTGAATTGCTTGAAAGCAGCAGAGGTTGATACACTAGGTGATTTGGTATCATTTAATAAAAATGATTTAATGAAATTCAGAAACTTCGGTAAAAAATCTTTAACCGAATTAGAAGAGCTTGTAATCAATAAAGGTTTAAGCTTTGGAATGGACTTATCAAAATACAAATTAGATAAAGATTAAATAATCATATTTTGCTCCTCGGCTAACGAGTTTGGTAGCAAGATGATAAATTAGAAAAATGAGACACGGAAAAAAAATCAATCATTTAGGTCGTAAGACGGCTCATAGAAAAGCGATGTTAGCAAACATGGCATGTTCTTTAATTGAGCACAAAAGAATTAACACCACTGTAGCAAAAGCGAAGGCTTTAAAACAGTTCCTTGAGCCTTTAATTACAAAATCTAAATCAGAGAATAATCAAACCACAGAAAAAGGTATGCACAATCGTCGTATCGTTTTCAAAAGTTTGAGAGATAAAGAAGCTATAACAGAATTGTTTAGTACAGTAGCTGAAAAAGTAGCAGATAGACCAGGTGGTTATACTAGAATTATCAAATTAGGTAATCGTTTAGGTGATAACGCTGATATGGCTATGATTGAACTAGTTGATTTCAATGAGCTTTACAATGCAGATAAGCCTAAGAAGAAAACTACAAGAAGAAGTAGAAGAGGTGGAGCATCTAAAACTGAAACAGCACCTGTAGCAACGGAAACTAAAACAGACTCACAAGTAGCAGCTGATGATTCAGAAGAATAAAATTGTTAAGATTTTTTAATAATTGAAAAAGGATAGACTTTAAGTCTATCCTTTTTTTTATGTTTATTTGTCAAATTAAAATTTATAAAGTATCAAATGAAGTATCAACCTAGAAAAAGAGCATTTATTTTATTAGCCGATGGAACCATTTTTCATGGTAAGGTAGTTGGTGAAAAAGAAGGTACGGCCTTTGGAGAAGTTTGTTTTAATACCGGTATGACTGGATATCAAGAGATATTTACAGATCCTTCATATTTCGGACAATTAATGGTTACAACTAACGCGCATATTGGTAATTACGGAACTAATGAAAATGAGGTTGAATCTGATTCCGTAAAAATAGCAGGTTTAATATGTAAAAATTTTAGTTATAACTATTCACGTGATGATGCCGACGCAAGTTTGGAGGAATTTTTAGATAAGAATAGTTTATTTGCAATTTCTGATGTTGATACTCGAGCTCTAGTAAGTTATATTCGAGATAATGGCGCAATGAACGCTGTAATTTCAACAGATGTAGAGAATATTTCAGAATTAAAAAAGCAATTGGAAGAATTTCCAAGTATGGTAGGTTTAGAGTTATCTTCTAAGGTGTCAACTAAAGAAGCATACTTCTATGGTGATGAAAATGCTAAGTATAAAATAGCAGCATTAGATATTGGGGTAAAAAAGAATATCTTAAGAAATTTAGAAAAACGTGGAGCTTACATAAAGGTTTTTCCTTACGATAGTACTTTTGAAGAGATGAAAGCTTGGAATCCTGATGCGTACTTTATTTCCAATGGCCCTGGTGATCCAGAACCTTTAACTCAAGCCATTGCAACTGCCAAAGATATTATAGCAAGTGGGGCACCGTTATTTGGTATATGCTTGGGGCATCAAGTAATAGCCTTGGCTAATGGTATATCTACCTATAAAATGCATAACGGGCATCGTGGAATAAATCATCCTGTTAAAAACCTTCTTACTGGAAAAGGAGAGATTACATCTCAAAACCATGGCTTTGCGATTAATAGGGAAGAAACAGAAGCTAATTCTGAGATAGAAATTACACATGTGCACTTAAATGATAATACTGTTGCTGGTATTCGAATGAAGAATAAAAATGTATTTTCTGTTCAGTATCACCCAGAAGCAAGCCCAGGACCACATGATGCCGAGTATTTATTTGATCAATTCTTTGAAAATATTGCGAAAAAAAGCAATAAAGAAGTCTCAATTTAACAAATCGTTATATTTCATCAATCCATGCATTTTCAAAGCGTACAAAGGCACATGCTTTTGTATATTTGAAACTTAATTAATAAGAAGAAAAACAAAGAGATCATGAGTATCATATTAAGCGTACACGCTAGACAAATATTAGATTCAAGAGGTAACCCTACGGTTGAAGTAGATGTGATTACAGAAAATGGTGTAATGGGTAGAGCAGCTGTTCCTTCAGGTGCATCTACAGGAGAGCATGAGGCTGTAGAATTACGTGATGGAGGTGATACATTTATGGGTAAGGGCGTTTCAAAAGCTGTTGATAATGTGAACTCAGTTATCGCAGAAGAAATTCTTGGAATGAATGTTTTTGAACAAAACTTAATTGATCAGGTGATGATTGATTTAGATGGTACGCCAAATAAATCGAAGCTAGGTGCAAATGCAATTTTAGGTGTTTCGTTAGCGGCAGCTAAAGCGGCAGCTAATGAATTAGGTTTGTCATTGTTTAGATATGTTGGTGGAGTAAGTGCGAATACGCTTCCTGTTCCAATGATGAATATAATTAACGGTGGTTCACATTCAGATGCACCAATAGCATTTCAAGAATTCATGGTTATGCCGGTCAAGGCGAAAAGCTTTTCTCATTCTATGCAAATGGGTACCGAAATTTTTCACAACCTAAAAAAAGTACTTCACGATAGAGGTTTAAGTACCGCAGTAGGTGATGAAGGTGGATTTGCTCCAAATTTAGCAGGTGGTACAGAAGATGCTTTAGATACTATTGCAAAAGCTGTTGATAAAGCAGGTTACAAGTTAGGTGATGATGTGATGATTGCTTTAGATTGTGCAGCTGCGGAGTTTTTTGTTGACGGAAAATACGACTATACAAAATTTGAAGGTGATAAAGGAGTGGTGCGAACCTCTGAAGAGCAAGCGCAATATTTAGCTGATTTATCTGCTAAATATCCAATTATCTCTATAGAAGATGGGATGGATGAAAATGACTGGGATGGTTGGAAATCATTAACAGAAAAAATTGGAGATAAAGTTCAACTCGTTGGTGATGATTTGTTTGTTACCAATGTAGAACGATTATCTAAAGGTATACAGAATGGTATTGCAAATTCTATTCTAATAAAGGTGAACCAAATAGGTACCCTAACAGAGACTATAGCAGCTGTAAATATGGCTAAAAATGCCGGTTATACTTCTGTAATGTCTCATCGATCTGGTGAAACTGAAGATAATACAATTGCCGATTTAGCTGTTGCATTGAATACAGGGCAAATTAAAACTGGTTCTGCTTCAAGATCAGATCGTATGGCTAAGTACAATCAGTTATTAAGAATTGAAGAAGAATTAGGTGATACAGCGTATTATCCTCAAGAACAAGCATTTAAAATTAAATAACTTCTTTTATGAAAAGAAGATCAAAAAGCCTTTCATTTATTGAAGGGCTTTTTTTGTTACCATCACTAAGATTTGCTATCTTTTATACTAGTTAAACCAAAATACATCAAACCATATGAACCAATTTCTTTTTGTTGCAGCAGAAAACGATGGTATAGAAAACTGTAAGGCAGGGGGGATGGGAGACGTTGTTCGAGATGTGCCACGAGAGATTTCAAAGCGGGGAGATTTTGTTCATGTAGTAGTACCGTCATATTCCAGATTACATCAAAACGGAAGGTTTATTGCCAACGTTGATTTTGCCTTAAGAGGTACAATGTATAAGGCAGAATTGTACGAAGTAACTCCGAAGAAAGAATTTGAGAATATAAAGCACTATGTCATTCATCATCCTGAAATTGAAGAGGGGGGTATTGCACATATTTATCATGATGACCCTACAGAACCATTTTTCACTGATGCCATAAAGTATTTTATTTTTTGTACTGCAGTGGCTGAGGCAATTAAAATGGGAGCTTTTGGCGAAATTGATATTGTGCATATTCATGACTGGCATACGAGTACATTGTTGTTTTTAAAGAAGTATCATCCTGCTTATAAAGACCTTAAAAAAATGCGGTATGTGTACAGTATTCATAATTTGGCAATACAAGGTATTCGGCCTTTTCATGATAATTATGCTTCGGTAAGTAACTGGTTTCCAGAAGTAGAATTAAACTATAAGGCGTTAGCTGATTCTCGTTACACTAATTGTATAAATTTAATGGCGGTAGGTATTCGTTTGGCAGATGCTGTGCACACAGTATCACCTTCTTATAAAAAAGATGTAATGTTACCTAGCAGAAGACCAGAGTTTGTCGGTGGTGAAAACTTAGAAAAAGATTTACAAAAAGCTGATAACGAAGGCCGATTGTTCGGAATTTTAAATGCTTCAAACTACGGTAATATTAGAACTGCAGAAAAGGGGTTTATTTACCGCAATACGGTAAAGGCTCTTTTTAGGTGGTTGCAAGATGAATCTAAAAAGTATAAAGCCGATTTTTTGGCTCATACTGGCGAAAAAATTATGAGCTATGTAGATAAACGACCTGAATTTATAGTTTCTAGTGTTGCTCGATTAACCGAACAGAAATTTTACTTTTTTAAACGATCTCCTGAGGCTTTTGAAACGCTTTTGAAACGGCTTAAAAAGATTAACGGAATTTTTATTCTTTTAGGTACGGGTGATCCTGATTATGAAGAACTTTTTCGGTCTATGAGTTATAAGCACAAAAACTTCATTTTTACCAACGGACAATCTGAAGATTTGATTGATTCTATGTATTTAGAAACCGATTTATATTTTATGCCTAGCTTATTTGAACCCTGTGGAATAAGTCAAATGCTTGCAATGCGAAATGGCAACCCATGTTTGGTACATCATACTGGCGGACTAAAAGATACTGTTGATCATCTGAAAACCGGATTTGCATTTAATGGCGATACCTACGATAAGAAAATCGAAAACATGATAAATGTTTTTGACGAGGCACTAACCATTTGGGAGACAGATCAGCCACAATGGAAACGAATTCAGAAAAACGCCAAAAAAATGAGATTTACATGGGAAAAGTCGTTAGATGAGTATTATAAAGTTCTCTATTTGTTATAAAATTTAAATTCTCTAGTTTGATATGTAATACTGACGTTAATAATTGCTTAAACCAAATTGTAAGATTGTTAAAATGCCTTCTTTTACGTAATTTAGCAAACACTCAAAAATTCAATTAAATATTTATATGTCAGATAAAGCAATTCTAGAATACGATGGTCAGAAATACGAATTTCCTGTTATAAAAGGGTCGGAAGAAGAGCACGCTATTGATATCAAAACACTTCGTTCAGCAACTGGTGGTTTAACTACAATTGACCCAGGTTACAAAAATACTGGTTCTTGTGAAAGTGCCATTACCTTCTTAGATGGTGAAAAAGGCATTCTTCGTTATAGAGGTTATTCTATTGAAGAGCTAGCTGAAAAAGCTGATTTTTTAGAGGTTGCTTATTTATTGATTTTTGGAGAGTTACCAAACAAAGAGCAATTAGATGCTTTTCATATCGACATCAAAAATGAATCTCATGTTGATGAAGAAATGAAAAAGATTTTAGATGCTTTTCCAAAGTCCGCTCATCCAATGGGAGTACTTTCTTCTTTAACAAGTGCCTTAATAGCCTTTAATCCAATTTCGGTAAATGTCACTTCGAAAGATGAAATGTATGGTGCAATCGTTAGAATATTAGCCAAATTTCCAGTGTTAGTAGCATGGACAATGCGAAAGAAAAAAGGATTGCCGCTAGACTATGGTGATGATGAGTTAGGTTATGTTGAGAATATTCATAAAATGATGTTCAAAAAACCTACTAAAGAATATGTGAAGAATAAGATTGTAATTGACGCATTAGATAAGTTGTTGATTTTACATGCTGATCATGAACAAAACTGTTCCACTTCTACCGTACGAATCGTCGGTTCATCTCATGCCGGGTTATTTGCTTCTCTTTCTGCTGGTATTTCTGCACTTTGGGGGCCACTTCATGGTGGTGCAAATCAAGCAGTTCTTGAAATGCTTGAAGCTATTGTTGCTGATGGTGGAGACACCAAAAAATATATGGCAAAAGCAAAAGATAAGAGCGATCCATTTCGTTTAATGGGCTTTGGTCATCGCGTTTATAAAAACTTTGATCCTCGTGCAAAAATTATTAAAAAGGCAGCTGATGAAATTCTTGGTGATTTAGGAATCGAAGATCCAATTCTCGAAGTAGCTAAGGGGTTAGAGAAAGAAGCCTTAGAAGATCAGTACTTTGTAGATAGAAAGTTATATCCAAACGTAGATTTCTATTCTGGTGTTATATACCGTGCATTAGGTATTCCAACAGAAATGTTTACCGTAATGTTTGCATTAGGTAGACTTCCAGGTTGGATTGCTCAATGGAGAGAAATGCGCTTACGTAATGAACCTATTGGTCGACCTAGACAAGTGTATATTGGCGAAAATTCTCGCCCTTTTGTTGAAGTTGACAAAAGGTAGATTGCTACCTTAAAAAAAAACAAATTAAGCTCCTTTATTTTCTTAAGGGAGCTTTTTTTTATTTTAATTTCAAAGTTTTAAGAAGAGAAAATATCATGTTGCATTTGAACATTAATGACGAAATATCAGAATTAAAAGCGGTTGTTTTGGGAACGGCAGAAAATTGTGGTCCTACTCCGAAACCTGAAGAAGCCTATGATCCTAAATCACTAGAACATATATTGGCTGGCACTTATCCTGACGAAAAAGATATGATAGAAGAGATGGAAGCTTTTGCGGCAGTATTTCAAAAGTATAACGTCAAAGTTTTTCGACCAGAAGTACTTGAGAATTGTAATCAGATTTTTTCAAGAGATATTGCCTTTGTAATAGAGAACAAACTTATTTTAGCCAATATTCTGCCAGAACGTGAAAAAGAAATTGAAGCTATTTTACATGTACTTGATAGAATACCTGAGAATGATGTAGTAAGACCACCCGAAGAAGTACATGTTGAAGGTGGAGATGTTATGCCGTGGAATGAATATATTTTTGTTGGCACCTACACCGCGCCGGATTATCCTGAATGGATTACTGCGCGTACCAATAAAGAGGCGGTTGATTTTTTGAAAAAAGAATTTCCTCATAAAACAATTAAATCTTTTGAACTGAGAAAATCTAAAAATGCTCGTGAAAATGCACTTCATTTAGATTGTTGTTTTCAACCTTTAGGAAAGGGAAAAGCTATAATTCATAAAAATGGATTTTTAGTGGAAAAAGAGTATCAATGGTTAGTTGAACATTTCGGTATGGAAAATATGTTTGAAATTACTAATGATGAAATGTATCAAATGTATAGCAATGTGTTTTCAATTTCACCTGAGGTAATCGTTTCCGAGAAAAATTTTACACGGCTGAACAATTGGCTGAGAGAACAAGGTTTTATAGTTGAAGAGATTCCTTATGCAGAAATCTCGAAGCAAGAGGGTTTGCTTCGTTGTAGTACTTTACCATTAATTAGAGCTTAAATAACATACTAAAATGCAGATTACAAATACAATTTTAATGATTCGTCCGGTGGCTTTTCGAATGAATGAAGAAACTGCTGTGAACAACTATTTTCAAGAAGAACTTGATATAACCAATAGCCAAATTAATATAAAGGCTCAAGAAGAGTTTGATGCTTTTGTTACCGTTTTGAGGTCTAAAGGTGTACAGGTAATTGTAGTAGATGATATTAAAGAAAATGATACGCCTGACTCAATTTTTCCAAACAATTGGGTTTCATTTCATGAAAATGGTACAGTCGCGGTATATCCCATGTTTGCAGAAAACAGAAGACGTGAAAGACGACAAGATATTTTTGAAAAGTTAGAAGATAATGGCTTTGTGATTAATGACATTATGGACTATACTAGCGCTGAAGAAGAAGGTGTTTTTTTAGAGGGTACGGGCAGTATATTGGTGAATAGGGTAGATAAGAAAGCATACTGTGCACTTTCAGAAAGGGCCGATGAAGAATTGTTTATTGAGTTTTGTGAAGACTTCGATTGTTTTCCCGTAATATTTACAGCCAACCAATCTGTAGAAGGCATTCGTAAACCCATTTATCATACCAATGTGATGATGGCCATGGCCGAAACTTTTGCCGTAATTTGTTTAGACACAATTGACGATAAGAAAGAACGTAAAAATGTTATAGAACACTTAAGGGCAGATGGTAAAGAGATCATCGCAATTTCTGAAGCCCAAATGCATTCCTTTGCAGGTAACATGTTACAAGTAATTGGTGCTGATGAAAAACGATATATGGTGATGAGCTCTGCTGCCTACGATAGTTTAGATGACAGTCAATTAGATGCTATTTCAAAACATTGTGAAATTATTCATAGTTCGCTTGAAACCATTGAAACTTGTGGTGGCGGTAGTGCGCGTTGTATGATGGCTGAGGTGTTTCTGCCAAAAAGTTGAAAATATGTCTAAAACATAAGTCGATTGACAGATATTTTTTAAAATTAAGTTCGTCTTAAAAATAATGGTATTTATAGGAATTTCTTCTTTTAGGTTTTCGGTCTCTCTGATTTTAGTTAATTTAATAGTCATATGAAATTTGTAATTGCTCCTGATAAATTCAAAGGCTCACTAACAGGTTTTGAATACTGTGATGCCGTCGCTGAAGGGGTGATGGCGGTTTTTCCTGATGCGAAAATTGTGAAGAAACCTTTGGCTGATGGCGGTGACGGTACCATTGAGATAGTACAATATTATACGGCGGGTGAAAAGGTTAGGTTAAAAGCAGGTGACCCTTTATTTAGGTTCATTGACACCTTTTATGTGTATTCTAAATCAAAAAAAATTGCATTTATAGAAATGGCTGAAATTGCGGGTCTCAAGTTGCTGATAGACTCAGAACGCAATTGTATGCATACCACATCGATTGGTGTTGGTGAGTTGATAAATGATGCTATTTCTAAAGGAGTTAAACAAATTATTTTAGGTATTGGTGGTAGCGCAACAAATGATGGAGGTATAGGTATGGCACATGCCTTAGGTTTTCGGTTTTTAGATGAAGAAGGACATGAGCTTTCTCCCATAGGAAGTAGTTTGGCAAAAATTCATCACATTTCTACTTCCAAAGTTAATCCGTTATTGAAAGAAGTGGAATTTAAGGTTGCTTGCGATGTAACCAATCCGCTGTACGGAAAAAATGGAGCTGCTTATATTTACGGAGCTCAAAAAGGGGCATCTAATGATGAGATCGAAATGCTAGATAGAGGCCTTGAAAATTTAGCTAAAATTTTTCTAAAAGAATTTAATACTGATGTTCAAAGTATACCAGGTGCCGGGGCAGCTGGTGGAATGGGTGCAGGTACTTTAGTATTCTTAAATGCTACCTTGGTGTCAGGTATCGATTTGATTAAACAAATTACGCAATTTGACCAGGCTCTTGAAGCTGCCGATTGGGTAATTACTGGCGAGGGGCAAATAGATCGGCAAACCCTTTCAGGAAAAACCATTTCAGGTGTTTTAACTTCTGCAAAAGAAAAAAATATACCGGTGGCTGCTTTATGTGGTTCCGTTCAATTGACCGAGCTAGATCAACAAGAATTTGGTTTAACCTATGTTGCTTCAATTACTAAAGGAGTAAGTAGTTTAGAAGAAGCCATGGCAAAGAGTTATGATAATTTGGTTTTTGCAGCTTATAATTTCGCTAAACTTCTAAAAGCCAGAAAGTAACTTTTAAAGAATGTACTATTGCTGAACTTTGGCAATATTACGAATCATTCCTCCAAAAATGAAATAGTGAAAAGGTACGATACTGTACCAATATAATCTTCCCCATAGACCTCGTGGTCTAAATGTGGCCGTTTGATGAAGTACATTTTTCTCATCGATTCGAAACTCTAACCAAGCTTCACCGGGTAATTTCATTTCAGCAAAAAGTAAAAGACGTTTTCCTTTCTTATCAGCCAGAAGTACGCGCCAAAAGTCTAAAGCATCACCAGGAAATATTTTATCAGGGTGCGTTCTTCCTCTTCGTAGTCCCACCCCGCCAATTAGTTTATCTAAAAAACCTCGAATTTTCCAAAGCCAATTACCGTAGTACCATCCACGTGAACCGCCAATACTCCATATATTCTCTAAAACAGCTTCTGGGTTAGATATCGTTTTTTTTTGAACATCTTGAAGCACTCCATATTTAGGGACTTGAATATATTTTTCAATGTTTTTGGTGAATCGCCCACTGACCATACTGTCTTTCCAACTGCTCACCACTAGATTTTGTTCTATTTTTAAAAAGGCCATGTCGATGGCTTGTATATAAGAATGTGGTTGTATTCCTAAAATTTTTTCTAATCTATTGTCATTGGCAATTACCTCAACCTTCATGCTGTCAACAAGGTTTAAAGCTAATTTGTATGATGTTGAGGTGACAAAATACAACCAATAGCTTGAAAGTTTTGGCGTCATTATGGGCACCGTAACTATCCAGTTTTTAAATCCTCGGGCGGTAGCATATTGTTGTAGCATTTGTTTGTATGTCAGTACATCTGGTCCGGCAATATCAAATGAATCATCGTACGTTTCTTTATTACCCAGTACACCAGTTAAAAAGTAGATTACATCGCGAATGGCAATCGGTTGCGTTTTGGTAAGTACCCAATTCGGAGTAATCATAAAGGGCAATTTTTCACATAAATCTCTAATAATCTCAAACGAAGAACTTCCGGAGCCTACGATAATTCCTGCTCGTAAAACTGTCAATTGAAATGCACCATCGTATAGTATTTTTTCGACGTTTTTTCGTGACCAAAGATGTTTTGATAAGTTATCATCATTCACGATGCCACTTAGGTAAATTACTTGTTGTACAGCAGTATTTTCTAAATAGGTATTGAAATTGCGAGCAGTAGTGGCTTCCATTTCATCAAACTCCTTGGTGGAGTTACTCATAGAGTGTATAAGAAAGTATGCAGCGTCAATATCTTTCGGAATGATTTCTTTTTGAACTTCCTTTAAAAAATCAATTTCTAAAATTTCGATTTTTGATCGCACTTCTTTTTCAATAGAAAGTCGGTCAGCATCACGAACGGTACAAATGACTTGATGACCACCGTCTAGCAACTGCGGAAGTAGTCGCATTCCGATATAACCGTTGGCACCTGTGAGTAGTATTTTCATAAATCTTCTATAGATGTTGGTGCATTATCTGCCTTGTAATCTAAAAATTTTCGAAAATACTTTTGAATGGCTTTAGTATCGGCTTTTACTTTTATAAAAAAGTGATCTTTATAAATGGAGTAAATTCCTAAATCACCTTTGTAAACCGTTAATTTGTAATACGGAATTACCAGAGCAAAGGTCTCTAACAACGACCGAAATCGAACGATAATTCCCTTTGGGCGCATTTCAATATTGCACGAATTCGTATTCGAATCTAAGATTAACAGATTATTTATTTCAACACTTGTGTCTGTTATATAAAGTTTAGGTGAACCAATACCATGCATTGCCCAACGTTCTTTTAAAGTAAAGGGTTTTCCAACGGCTTCATCAACCTTACGTGTGATGTTTTTATTGGTATAAGATACATTTAGTAGCATAGTTGCTGATCTTTTCTAAATTTTATCAAGTTCCCAAATTATTCTAGAATTGTAAGCTTTAGAATAATTTAGCATTACTCGGGTACAGTGCAATTGCGGTGAATATTACCTGCTTTTTTTATTTCAAGATATAAGTCATCAATTTATTTTTCATGTATATGACTACCCATTTTTTTTGGATATTTTCTACTATTACCCTTTGCAAAATGGTATTTAATTTTATTTCTTGATAAGGAGATACTGTTTTGTTGATTTTTACAGGGGTAAGACGGGGATTAATAATTTGTATCGGATTCATAAAAACAGTTTTACCTTAAAGTTAGGTAAAACAAATGAAGTCCATCAAGTAGCTAATAAATATAATGAAAGAAGCTTAAAAATTGTGTAGTTTTGCAGGCTTATAAATGCAGTATAATGAACATTCAGACCGTTTTAGAAACCAAAGTTAAAGAAGCAATTCTTTCAATTTTTGATAAAGAATTGCCTGCCGTTGAATTTCAGCCAACACGTAAGGATTTTGCGGGAGATATTACGGTGGTAGTTTTTCCAATGTTACGTGTGGTGAAAGGAAACCCAGTTCAAATTGGTGAACAAGTTGGCACCTATTTAAAAGAACAACTTGATGTTGTTAAAGATTTTAATGTGGTGAAGGGTTTTTTAAACTTGGTTATAAGTGACAGTTTTTATATTGAGTTTTTCAACCAAATAAAGAATGATTCTCAATACGGATTAGTCGAAGAAAGCGCATCTGATGCTATAATGGTAGAGTATTCATCGCCGAATACGAATAAACCACTGCACTTAGGTCATATTCGAAATAACCTCTTAGGGTATTCAGTTGCTGAAATTTTGAAGGCTTCGGGTAAGAAGGTTTATAAAACGCAAATCATAAACGATCGTGGTATTCATATTTGTAAGAGTATGTTGGCATGGCAAAAATATGGCGATGGTGAAACACCAGTATCTTCAGGATTGAAAGGTGATAAGCTAGTTGGAAATTACTATGTAAAATTCAATGACATTTATACCAATGAAATCAAAGAATTGGTTGCGAATGGTATAGATGAAAAAGTTGCCGAAAAAGAAGCTCCATCATTGCTTGAAGCACAAGAGATGCTGCGAAAATGGGAAGCTGGTGACGAGGAAGTAGTTGCGCTTTGGAAAAAAATGAACAGCTGGGTATATGAAGGCTTTGCAGAAACTTATAAAAATATGGGTGTTGATTTTGATACCCTCTATTACGAAAGTGATACGTATCTGTTAGGGAAAGACGTTGTAGCAGATGGACTTAAAAAAGGAGTGTTTTTTAAGAAGGATGATGGTAGTGTCTGGATTGATCTAACAGATGAAGGTTTAGATGAAAAAATCGTATTACGTTCTGACGGTACGGCTGTATACATGACCCAAGATATTGGCACCGCTATACAACGTGTGAAAGACTATTCTGATATTAACGGAATGGTATACACCGTGGGTAATGAGCAAGATTATCACTTCAAAGTGTTGTTTCTAATTTTGAAGAAACTTGGATTTTCATGGGCGGAACAATTATATCATTTGAGCTATGGTATGGTTGATTTACCAAGCGGAAAAATGAAAAGTCGTGAAGGTACTGTTGTTGACGCAGATGATTTAATGGTCGACATGACCGATACTGCCGCTCAAATTTCTGAAGAACTAGGTAAACTTGATGCTTATTCAGATGAAGAAAAACAAGAACTATACAAAATGGTTGGTCTTGGGGCGTTGAAATACTATATTTTGAAAGTAGATCCGAAGAAAAGAATATTATTCAACCCTGAAGAGTCTGTTGATTTTCAAGGAAATACTGGGCCGTTTATTCAATATACTTTTGCTCGTATTCAGTCGATTCTACGAAAAGCGAATGATACCGGAGTGGTATGGTCAGAGGCTGTACCTTCTTCTTTTGAATTACATGAAAAGGAAAAAGAACTGATTAAGCAACTTCAAATTTTCCCAGAAACTATTCAGTTGGCAGCAGCGAATTTTAGTCCTGCTTTGATTGCCAATTATGTGTATGATTTGGTGAAAGAATTCAATTCTTTTTACCAGCAAGTTTCGATTTTAGGAGAAACGGATAAAGAGAAAAAAGCGTTGCGGGTACAATTATCTCATACCGTAGGTACAGTTATAGAATCCGGATTCAGACTTTTAGGTATTTCGGTACCTCAGCGCATGTAAACGAATGTTAAACAATTTTATAGCTTTTCTACTGTTGTATGTCTATGCAATTTTGGGAAGTCATAAAAATTGGAGCCATTTTATATCTTTTTGGTCATGCCTTTTATTTGGTGTTTTATGCATTCGATTTATATCAGTTAAATCCCTTTGTAAAGCTTAAGCCTTTAACTATTGTAGAACAGCAATTTATTGAGCAAATTTTTCCTGTTTATAAAGAGTTCTCAACGGGCCAAAAGCAAAAGTGTAATGAACGCATAGTTTGGTTTCGCAGCAAAAAACATTTCGTATGTTATGGTAGCATCGAAAATGAAGAAGAATTAAAGCTCATATTGAGTGCTACCGCCATTATTATGACATTAGGTTTGAGACGCTATCGCATGCTACGTTCTTTAAATAGAATTATCATTTATCCCACTCAGTACTATTCAAGAATTAACAAGAAACATCACTTAGGAGAATTTAATCCAAAACTAAAAGCGGTCATTTTATCAGCGGATACCATTTATAAAGGCTTTGATAATTTAAATGATAATAGAAACCTAGCAATTCATGAGTTTGCGCATGCTTTAAGTTTCGAGATGGGCAGAAGTAATTCTTCAGAGGCTCGTAATTTTCAATGGTGCCTTAGGCGAATTAGTGCATTATTTTCAGAGGAAGATTTTAAGGTGAAAGTTGCTGCTTCACAATATTTTAGAGCCTATGGACTAACTAATTTACAAGAATTTTTTTCTGTGGCTGTTGAGAATTACTTTGAAACTCCCGCTATTTTTAAAAATGATTTTCCGAAATTATTTGACATTATCTATCAAATGCTTCACATGGAATATGAATATGACAAAGGTGGTAGTACCTTTAGAACTTCGCTCGAAAACTAAAATTTGGGGTGATACCCAAAGAGAAACTTTCTACAGTTTCAATGGTATTGTTTTCATTTACTTGAAAATAACGATTGAGAATATTTTGTCTGTCAGTAAAATTAATAACTGAAATACCGGTTGAAGCTTTAACTCTATTTCCTAAATTGAAAGAATAAATAGCAGAGGCATCTGCCCGTAGATACTCACTTAAGCGTTGACTATTTGGCTCTTGGTAGTTTATAAGACCCGGAAAAAATGTAGTATCTATAGGGTTAATTAAATCAGGTTCGGTATAGGGCTTGCCTGTTCTATAATTTAATCCAACTCCTATTTTTAAGTTTTCAAAGGTAAGTGTGCCTGCCACTGTGGTGGTATGCCTTATGTCAAAATTATTTGGAAAGGTAGGTGGCGTAATCGCCTCAAAAGTATAATCGTTTAGGTTGTACGTATAACTTGCCCAAATGCTATACCAGTCCGTTTTCTTATTGATTAAGAATTCAATTCCTTTAATATCATATTTACCAATTTCTCCACCAAACTGATTTTGATTTTGAAAGCCTTGGGTAGCAGTGCTAATTCCATTCACTTGTTTGTAAAAGCCTTCAAGACCAATATAAAGGTCTTGTTGTTCATAATTCAATCCAAAAGAAGCTTGCTTACTTTTAGTTACGGGTAAGCTTTCACCATTTGATAAAATCCACCGGCGTTTTTCAATACCTAAAAAGTTCTGTTCTAAATCTAATACTTGATTAACCCCTTGACTTTTAAACTCTCCTAAGGCAATTACACTTAATTTAGGAGTTAGCGCATAATTAATATTTAATCTTGGTTCTATTACAACATCTGTAAAAGTATTAGGGTTATCGTAGTAATTAACTCTTGCCCCACCGCGCATTTGTAATTTGCCATTGGTTGAGGTAAAACTAAGTTCTGAGAAAATGGAATGTACTTTTATCAAGTCTTTCTCACTACTACCGAACAAAGGTTGCGTAACTTGAGTTTCATTACTGATACTGGTTTCTGTTAATTGATACCCATTCAGCCAATTTAAATTTTGTTTTAGTTCAAAGTTGGTATTAAGCTTAATCGCCTTTTCAATTACCTTGTTTCCTTGTGAAAAAATTTGTTCTCCTTGCGCTGAAATATTTGTAGCATCTAAGTTGTAGTTGCTGTAATAAGTATTTAAAAAAGTAGAGAATCTATTCGTCCATTTACTTTCAAGACTACCACCCAACGAATAATTCGTTTGATCAAGTTCACTTGAAGTTTCACTATTTACACTAGGTATGCGCTCTGAGTAATCTAAAAAATTATTGATATTGATAAAGCTAAATCGCAATTTTTGCTTTTCATTAATATCATAAAGAATTTTTCCTGTAAAATCATAAAAGTAAAAACGATCTTCACGTTCAATTTCTCTATTGGTTGCTATTCCATCTTTAATCTGATTATTTAAAAAAGCTTTCGTGAACAGGTTATCAAAAGTAGCCGTATTGAAAAAATCAGTTAATGATCGTCTACCAGAAAATTGAAATGCGACCTTATTGCCTAGTGGCACCTGACCATATAAATCACCACTTATTAGGTTAACACCCGCACCTCCATAAACTGAATTTGTGAGTTCATCGTTTGTGCGCATATCGATAATACCACTTACGCCATCACCGTATTGGGCACTGGTTCCGTTTTTAATAAGGGTTACTTTATCTGTTAAGTAGGGATTGAAAGCAGAAATTAGTCCGAAAAAATGACCAGATTGATACATTTTTATTCCATCCCATAACACCAAATTCTGATCATTACTTCCTCCACGTATATTAATATCAGATACTGTCTCGTCGATACTTTTAATACCTGGTAAAACTTGAATAGTTTGAAGTACATCGGGTTCGATAAGGCCAGGAAGAATTCCAAATTCATCAGTATTCATTTCAATACTTGAATCGAATTGTTTTACCAATCCTTTAGTAAGAAATTCAAAGACAATGACTTCTTCTAATTGTTGGTAATATTGAGATAGCAATAGTGTTTGGCAAGGTGCTGTATCTTGTAGTTGCTTGGCGTCAATAAACAGAGTCTTAAAACCTAAATGTTTAATTTCAAGATTCGATGTTATTGGTACATCGGTTAACCTAAAAAAACCTAAACTGTCTGTAATGATGGAAATATTGCTACCTAAAACTTCTACGGTTGCACCGCCTACGGTATTTTGTTTAAAGTTGTCTAAAACCGTACCACAGATATTTATGGTATTTAACTTACTAATGGTATAATAACGAGAATCAAGTTTTGTAATTTGAAGTTTGGTTTGTGCTTTTAAAGCTTCAATAATTTCAGACAGATTTTTAGATTCAGGTATGTCAATTGTCACGTTTTGTAGTTCGGCATCAGCATAAGAAAATTTTATGCCAAATGTCTCCTCAAGGTTTTGAATATAGGGAATAAGTGCTGAGGTATTTTCATTATCCTCTTGGGCATAATTCTCTGAAGTGAATAACATTGCAAACACACAAAGAATTCGAATAAGTGTACTACTAGTTCTCGGCATAGAAGAGCACTTTGGCGCCCTCTAATTTAAACTTTATTTGCGAAGGAGCACTTATACTTTGCAATGCTAATTTAGCATCACTATTGCTAAAAGAACCCGTATAAAGTTGATTCATGTCGATATTCTCAGTGCTAACCATAATATTATGTTGTCTTTGAAATTCGTCAAAAACATATTTTAGTGGTACACTTTTAAATGAGCTTTCAGCATTCAGCCACGAAGGAACCAAAGCGTCAGGTTTCTGAGCCTTGTTAATGGCCCCGTTTATAACCACGAAAGAAGCTCCTGCGGGTAATTTTACTTCCTTGTTATTGTATAAAACACTTACTAAGCCTTCATAGCAAGTAACTTCAAAAAAATCTTCTCTATTTTCTACATTAAATTGTGTTCCTAAAACAGCGACGGTACCTAAAGACGTAGCTACGGTAAATTTTTCTCCTTTAGCAACTTTAAAAAAAGCTTCACCTTTTAGATTTAAGTTTCTATTAGAGTCCCAATTATTTTTATTGTAAGTAAGCTCAGAATCAGCGTTTAGAATAACTTCAGAATTATCAGGTAAAACTATTTCTTTCGTTTCAGCATATTGTGTAGTAATTGTGGCGTCTAAAGAATTGAAGAAGAAATATGAACCAGCGATTAGAACTACAATAACCGCTGCAACCTTCATAAAACGTTTAAAAGGATTCAATTGTACAACCTTTGTCTGTTCAAGTAATTGCTTGTTTTTGATAGCAGCCAAAGCTTCAGCTTCATTGAAATCAGGTGCCCTAAGGTTTTCACTAGCAGTAACAATGCGCACATAAGAAGCATACTCATCAGAATTTTTAAATTCCGCAAGTTCTGCTTCAGAGAGTTCATTGTTTAGCCATTTTGCTAAATGATTTTCTTGCATGATTACAATCTTAATAACTTAATAACAACTGTTTACGAAAAAACCCTACTTTTATAATCAACTTCATATACCATCAATTTTTTCACGTAAAGATTTCAATGCCAAATGCATACGTTTTTCGATGGCTTTTACGCTGACCTCTTCCATTTCAGCAATCTCTTTGTATTTTTTCCCGTCAATTCTATTGAGCAAAAAAGTAGTACGCTGATTTTCGGGTAAATCTTGAAGCGCTTTTTCAAGTTTTTCTTTAAACTCGTTTTCTTCTAAAAGAAATTCAGGATTTTCATTGGTGCTTTTCAATGTTTTGTCTGCATATTTCAAACGTACCTTTTCAGCTTTGATTACATTGAGGTATAAATTGTTAGCAACAGTATATACAAATGACTTGGCTTTTTCAGGGGATACCTTAATGCAATTCTCCCATAATTTCACAAATGCCTCTTGCACAGCGTCATGCGCTTTTTCTTCATTGCCGAATTTATAATATATGTAGTTGAAAACCGTTTTAGAATGAGCGGTAAAGATGTCGCTAAAGACCTTTTCGTTACAAATGTTATGCTTGTTTTCGGTTTTCAAATAGTAGTGGTTTTAACCAAAGATATTTAGAAAAAAACAAATACGAAAAGTAGGGTGTTTTAAAAATGGATTGTTTTAAAACTGTATTAATAAATTAATTCCAAATCGTTATGAAAAAGTTTTTTAACTATGCGATGTACACCATCCTACTGGTGACCGCTTTAAATTTTACTTCATGCCAAGTTGAAGAGGCATTTGAATTGCAAGAAAATGAAGAGCAGACGCTTAACGCAAATTCTGCAACAACTCAATTAATGCTTAACACCGTTTCTAATGATGGGTCTTTTGACAATATCGTTGATGGCTCTAGTTGTTTTGATATTCGTTTTCCGTACCAAGTTGAGGTGAACGGAATAGCGTTAACCATCAATTCAGAAGCAGATTTAAAAGTAATAGAAGAGATTCTTGATAATATTGAATACGATGATGATATTTTAGATATAATTTTTCCTATTACCATTACCATGGCCGATTATACCGAGGTTACCGTTGACGGAATTGTTGATTTAAAAGAAATAGCTGAACAATGTATTGAAGGTGGTGCTGATGAAGATATTGAATGTATTGATGTGGTTTATCCTGTTACGTTTTTTACGTACAATCCTAATTTTCAACAAACAGGTTCTGTTGAGGTAACAAGTGATAAAGAAATGCGACGTTTCTTTGCAGGTTTAAGCCTTACTGATTTGATCAGTATAGATTTTCCGGTAACTTTTGAGAAGTACGATGGCACTAAAATTACTGTAAATACTAATCAAGAATTGGCTGAAGCTATAGAACGGGCTAAAGAAGCTTGTGATGAAGATGATGACAATGATCATAATGATGATGATTTTACTAAAGAACGATTAGATGCTATATTATTAGAGTGTCCTTGGTTGGTGAAGGAGCTTAAAAGAAACAACCAAAATAACTCAGACCAATACGCAGATTATATATTGAATTTTAAAGAAGATGGCACGGTAATCACTAGAGATAGCGAAGGCAATATGTTAACGGGAGAATGGGAAACCATAGTATCTGATTATAGGGTTAAACTAAACCTTTCTTTTGAACTTGCTGAAGACTTCAATTTAGAGTGGCTTGTTTATGAGATTGATGCAGACAGAATAAAATTGCACGTGTCAAGTAATAGTGATAAAATCATTTTGAAACGCTATTGCGAAGAACCAGAAACAATGTGTGGAGAAGAATTTATTAAGACTAAACTTTCTGACTGTGTTTGGGCAGCATCAAATGGAGAAAGTGATAGTTTTTTAGAAAATTTGCGAATCGACTTTTCTAATATGAATATTCACGTAAGAAATCCTAATGGTACTGTTGTTGATGAGGGTAACTGGGAAATTTCAGGAACAACACTAACGTTCAATGATCTTAGTCAAGAGATGGAAAACTATATCGGTGACTGGCAGGTTATACAATGTAGTGAAGAACGATTTAAATTGCAGCGTTTAGACGATTATTTAGTAATTGAAAAAGATTGCGAATAAAAATTTAGCTACCAAAAGTTATCATATAATTCTTAACCTTTTTTGCCCCACATTTTTTGAAAAACATCCATCATTTGATGGATGTTTTTTTGTTTTGAAATTTTAAGTTCAAGAGTTCTGTCTTTCCCATTCTAATTGTTAAATTTGCTGTTCTTCAAAAGATTGCAAGACGATGTTTGATAATTTAAGTGAAAAATTAGATAAGGCCTTACATGTTCTTAAAGGACATGGGCAGATTACGGAAATAAATGTTGCTGAAACAACTAAAGAAGTTCGTAGAGCTTTATTAGATGCCGATGTTAACTTTAAGATTGCCAAAGAGTTTACCAATCGTGTAAAAGAGAAGGCACTGGGGCAAAACGTTTTAACTACGTTACAACCAGGTCAATTGATGGTTAAGATTGTTAAAGATGAGTTGACCGCTTTAATGGGAGGCGAATCTGAAGGTATAAATCTCTCAGGAAATCCTTCTATAATTCTGATGTCAGGTTTACAGGGGTCTGGTAAAACCACCTTTTCCGGTAAATTAGCCAATTATCTAAAAACGAAGAAAACGAAAAAACCATTATTGGTTGCCTGTGATGTATATCGTCCGGCGGCGATTGATCAATTGCATGTAGTAGGCGAACAAATTGGGGTAGAAGTTTTTTCAGATAGGGGTAATACAGACCCTGTTGCTATTTCTAAAGCTGGTATAGCACACGCCAAAGCTAACGGACACAATGTTGTTATAATTGATACCGCGGGTCGTTTAGCTGTTGATGAGGCGATGATGAACGAAATATCTGATATTCACAAAGCAATTCAACCGCAAGAAACATTGTTTGTTGTTGATTCCATGACAGGGCAAGATGCGGTAAATACAGCGAAAGCCTTTAATGATATTTTGAACTTCGATGGTGTTATCTTAACGAAGTTAGATGGTGATACAAGAGGTGGTGCCGCGATTTCAATTAAGTCTGTAGTTGATAAACCGATTAAGTTTATTGGTACCGGTGAAAAGATGGAAGCTATTGATGTTTTCTATCCAGACCGAATGGCTGATCGTATTTTGGGCATGGGTGATGTGATATCTTTAGTAGAAAGAGCACAAGACCAATTTGATGAAGAAGAAGCCCGAAAAATTCAGAAAAAAATTGCGAAGAATAAGTTTGGCTTCGATGACTTTTTATCTCAAATTCAACAAATCAAAAAGATGGGTAACATCAAAGATTTGATGGGCATGATACCGGGTGCTGGTAAGGCTTTAAAAGGATTAGATATAGATGATGATGCCTTTAAACATATTGAAGCTATTATTCACTCAATGACCCCTGATGAAAGATCAAACCCTGCAAAGCTAAACGCCAGCCGTAAAAAGCGAATTGCTAAAGGAAGTGGTAGGGGAGTTCAAGAGGTGAATCAGTTATTGAAACAATTCGACCAAATGAGTAAAATGATGAAGATGATGCAAGGTGGTGGCGGAAAGCGCATGATGCAGATGATGGGCGGAATGAAAGGAATGAAATAATTATTAAACCAAAAAATAGCTAGGTTACGCACTATGGAAATACTTGACGGAAAAAAAGTATCAAACCAAATTAAAGAAGAGATTGCAGCTCAGGTTGCTCAAATGAAAGCAAATGGGGAAAAAGTACCGCATCTCGCCGCCATTTTAGTAGGCAATGATGGTGCAAGCTTAACTTATGTTGGTAGTAAAGTTCGTTCATGTGAACGCATAGGTTTTGAATCAACCTTAGTGCAAATGCCAAATACGACCAGTGAAATTGAATTGCTGAAAAAAATTAAGGAACTTAACGAAAATGATGACATCGATGGATTTATAGTTCAACTGCCTTTGCCTCCACAAATTGATGAGCAAAAAGTATTGTTAGCTGTTCACCCTGACAAAGATGTTGACGGATTTCACCCCATGAACTTTGGAAAAATGGCTTTAGATATGAGTACATTTATTCCCGCAACACCTTTTGGAATATTAGAGCTATTAGACCGTTATCAAGTTGAAACACAAGGAAAACATACGGTGGTAATTGGTCGTAGTCATATTGTAGGTCGACCAATGAGTATTTTAATGGGAAGAAAAGGTTTTCCAGGAAATTCTACGGTAACCTTGACCCATAGTCGCACGAAAAATATCAGTCAAATAACCACACAAGCAGATATTATTATTTCGGCTCTTGGTGTACCAGGATTTTTAAAAGCTGAAATGGTTAAAGATGATGTCGTCATTATCGATGTCGGTATCACAAGAGTACCTGATGAAACAAAAGCAAAAGGGTATTATATTACTGGTGATGTAGATTTTGAAAACGTTAGTAAAAAAGCGTCGTATATTACACCAGTGCCCGGTGGTGTTGGGCCTATGACTATTGCAATGCTGCTTAAAAATACTTTATTAGCTCGCGAAAGACATAGAAGTAGAGCTTAGCGGTTTAAAGTATAATGAGCAGATGTTTGCGTCGTATCATTCGGGTTCAATAAATCAATGTCATTACTGTCATCGTAATCGCAACTACTCATTGCAATAACTGTTGCCGCAATAATAAATACAAAAAAGAACTTTTTCATAAAAATGTACTTTAATAGGTGCTTGCCAATTGTTTCACCTATTAAAAACGCTTAATTAGAATTGAATATTGCTTATATATTTGATCATTTTGGCAAAAAATTGAGAGCTTAAAATTCAATACGCGAAAAAAATTGCCAGTTTTAATTTTGGCAGTATGTGCAACCAGTTAAATAGATATGGCACAATGAAATATAGAAATTTTGGAAAAACGAATTGGCCGGTAAGTGAAGTAGGATATGGCATGTGGGGAATGGCCGGATGGACGGAAAGTAGTGATGTACAATCTGCAAAGAGTTTAGATTTAGCGGTAGAAAATGGGGTTACTTTCTTTGATACGGCTTGGGGGTATGGTGAAGGCCATAGCGAAGAATTACTGGGGCAGTTAGTACGACGTCATCCTTCTAAAAAATTATACACTGCCAGTAAAATACCACCAAAGAATTTTCGATGGCCGGCAAAACCAGAATATACTTTTGAAGAATCTTATCCGTCTTCCCATATCATAGAATACACAGAAAAAACCTTAAAAAATCTAGGTCTCGAGCAAATTGATTTAATGCAGTTTCACACTTGGGATGACGGTTGGAGTGATCGAGAAGAATGGAAAAGAACAATTGAAGATTTAAAGACGTCTGGAAAAATTGCCGCAATGGGCATCAGTGTTAATCGATGGGAACCAGAAAATGGTATAAAGGCACTTAAAACCGGACTGTTAGATGCGGTTCAGGTGATCTACAATATTTTTGATCAAAATCCTGAAGATGTGCTATTTCCATTGTGCGAGGCCATGAATATTGCTGTAATTGCAAGAGTTCCTTTTGATGAAGGTACACTTACAGGTACTTTAACCAAGGAAACTACATTTCCCGAAGGAGATTGGCGAGGAACCTATTTCGTTCCCGAAAATTTGAATTCAAGCGTTGAACATGCAGATGCGTTAAGGCCCTTAATACCTGAAGGAATGACAATGGCTGAAATGGCCCTACGTTTTATTACAATGAATGAAGTGGTAAGCACTATGATTCCTGGTATGAGAAAAGAGCGTAATGTTTTGGCAAATACTGCTATCAGTGACGGAAAAGGATTGTCATCAGAACTGTATGAAAAACTTAAAAACCATCGGTGGGATAGAAAACCTACAGCTTGGTCACAGTAATCAAACGGTTATAAAAGAATTAGGTAGCAAATAATTGTGCCATATCCTTAAATGATTTAAACTCTAGCGCATTTCCTGCGGGGTCTTTAAAAAACATAGTAGCTTGCTCACCTGGTAAACCTTCAAAACGTATGTATGGGGCGATGATGAATTGAACACCTTTTAACGCCAGTTCTTGGGCGAATGACTGAAAAGTATCCCAAGGTAAAACAACGCCATAATGCGGCACAGGTACGTCATGACCATCTACAGAATTATGGTGTAATACCTCATTTTCAGATTTCGGCTTGTAATGAATAACAAGCTGATGACCGAACAAATTAAAATCTACCCAATGGTCGCTACTTCGACCTTCTTCACAATTTAAAATATCTTTGTAAAAAGTTCTGCATTCTGATAAATTATGTACAGGAATTGCAATATGAAAAGGCGATACCGCGTTCATTTTTAAAAATTTTTAATAAATGTAACTCATTCATTAGATTCTAGAAAATCTAGAATTGAAAGTCGTACTTTATCTTGATGTAGTGAATGGCCTAAACCTTTTGTGGTAATTAAAGTGCTATTTTTCCAATTCGCATGAACCTGCTGTGAAGACCAATATGGCGCAATTGCGTCTAGTTTATCATGAATTAGCAAGCCACTTTTGGTGATACTATTTGCAAATTTTGAGCTTGAAAAATCAGAGAATTTAAATCCGAAATTGGCTATAAAATGGGCTTCCATAAGGTTTATGAGCTTATTGTTTAAGCCTAAAATAGCCTTATACTGCCGCATGAAATCTGATAATTCTGAAGGAGACCCTAAGGTAACAACTTTCTGTATATCCTTATTTTCTTTAGGGTGTTTGTATAAATTATAAATCAGGGCCATACCGCCAATTGAATGTCCAATAATATGAGTTGGCCTATAGGTGTTAATTACTTCTTGAGCACACTCCGTGTATAGGGGAACATGAAATTGTTGACCCGTTGAATTTCCATGAGCTGGAGCATCCATGGCGACAACATTATAGTTATTATTTTGTAGGATAGGAATCAAGTTTCTCCAGCGATAGGTATTACTCTCCCATCCATGCATGAGTAAAATGGTGGGGCCAGAACCTTTCCATAAATAAGTTTGAATTTTAGTTTTTTTGACCTCTAAAATAAGGTCTTTAGCATCTTCTAAAAAGCCATTTTGCCCCTTTATTACCTTGCCTTTTCTTGGAGTACAAAAAAGCACAAAGGCTTTTTTTGCAATTTTTTGAGGAGCAACAATAGCCGCAGTATTGAAATAAAACCCCAAACTTTTAACCATAATAGTGTTCAATAATTTCTTCATATCGGGGCTTTATTTTAAAATGCAAAATTAGAATTTAACCCAAACAAAACGGGTAATTATGTTTTTAGTTTTTAGAAATATTTGCAATACACTTTTCCCTTACTTTGTATAAGTAGAAATTCTACCTTGGTTTTAAATACTACAAACTACCCGATTCGAAGGGTTTGTACCTGAGATAGCGTGTTAACAAATTTTAAAGTTTTTACGAAAACACCATAAGTTTTTAGCAATTAGAAAATCTTATGTTGAATTTCATTGAATTCTTTCGAATAAATCTAAACATACTAGTAAGTTATTTGAGGTAACTTTAGGTAACTTAGTTTTTATTAATAACTAAAAATACAGTATCTTTTGAAGATATAAAAGAGGTGTTAAATTGTTAATTAAGTATCTAAATGGAAACTATTACTGAAAATCAGAAACTTAAAGTTGCAAAAAAATTAAAAAAAATGTTCGGGCATATGGATCGTCGTCAAATGGAATACTGCCCGATTCGTGATGTGATGGCGTTGGCCTCTGATAAATGGAGTATTCTAATTATTTTGTATTTGGGGTACTACCCAGTAATGCGTTTTAATTATCTTAAGAAACGAGTGTACGGCATTTCGAATAAAGTGTTAAGTGAGCGTTTAAAACACCTAGAAACAGATGGGTATATAACAAGAACAATGTACCCTGAAGTGCCGATTCGTGTTGAATATGCTCTTACCGAATTTGGCCATTCTTATTTACAAAAGCTTATGGATTTAACCGAGTGGGTAACAGAATATAGCGAAGTAATCATAGCGAGTAGGCAAGCAAAATCGGGTGTTCAAACCAACTAAAACCGTTATTAAAGATTTTAAACTAGCGCCAGCCGAGCATCATATATTTTATTTTTGCTTCATCAGGAATTTGAACCGCTTCTATATTTACACTAGAAGCATACCGAAGACTTGAAGGCAATTCTTTTTTGTCAATGGTAAAATAGATGTCACTATTTTTTAATAAAACCACTACATTATTCATTGCGGTTATCACTTTTGAAATCTCGTAATTATCTTTAATATCTTTAAAGGTGCTGGTGATTCCTATACCTTTTTCGGTCTTAAACCTTTGGTCTTGAACTCGTACGTTATCAATAACAGGTATACTATCTGTACTAGCTGTTAAACGTAACAAATGAGCACCTCCTTTTTCAAAAACATCAATCTTTTTTGCACCAAATCCTTTGAGCAGTCGAGTGGTATCTTTAACCAAAGAGTCTTGGTCATAAATGACTTCTAAATCACGAACAAGACTTGATTTTTCTAATTTGCCAATACTTGTATCTGTGATTAAAAAGGTGGTGTCTTTTGGCGTTGTTTGACACTGAAACAACACCATGGTTATCAAAAGTATGACCGCTATTCCAATTTTTCTCATACGATTATCGCAATACTTTTTTTAATACTCCCAAAACACCTCTAATAAAGGTAGCGCTGGTTAATACTTTTACAACAGGATTTTGTCTTGTACTTTTTCGCGTTGAGGTTTTTCTAGTTTTCGGTTTTTCTTTTTCAATTTCTGCTGCCTTTTCTGCCTTTTCAATTTTTTCATTTAAAATTTCATAAGCACTTTCTCGGTCAATAGATTCACCATACTTTTTAACTAGTTTGGAATTTTTGATAACATCTTCTAACTCGTTGTCAGTCAAAACATCCATCCGACTCATGGGTGCTCTTAGTAAGGTGGCAGCTAAAGGGGTTGGTCTACCTTTTTCATCCAATGCAGAAACCAATGCCTCTCCTATTCCTAAAGAAGTCAAGACTTCTTTCGTATTATAAAACGCTGACTCAGGATAGTTTTCTGCGGTCAGTTTAATTGCTTTTCTGTCTCTTGCTGTAAACGCACGTAGCGCATGTTGTACTTTCAAACCAAGCTGTGATAATACCTCGTTTGGAACATCAGTAGGGTTTTGCGTTACAAAATATAACCCAATACCTTTTGATCGTATTAGTTTAACAATACTTTCTATTTGATCGAGTAAGGCTTTTGAAGCTTCTTTAAAAATAAGATGCGCTTCATCAATAAACAGTACAAGCTCTGGTTTATCACTATCACCCTGCTCTGGAAAAGTGGCATACACTTCAGCTAATAAACTCAGCATAAATGTAGAGAACAACTTTGGTCTGTCTTGAATATCTGTCAAACGTATAATATTGATGTAGCCTTTTCCATTTTTGTCAATGCGAGTTAAGTCGTCAACTTCGAATGACTTTTCTCCGAAGAATAAGTCCGCTCCTTGTTGTTCTAATTCTATAATCTTTCGTAAAATGGTACCTGTAGAACTGGTAGAAATTCTGCCGTATTCTTCGGTAAATTCTTTTTTACCTTCTCCGGTTGCGTATTGCAGTACTTTTTTGAAATCTTTTAAATCTAATAGCGGTAGTTTATTATCGTCACAATATTTAAAAACAACGGCTACGATACCTTCTTGGGTAACCGACAAATCTAAAATTCGAGAGAGTAGGGTAGGTCCAAATTCTGATACCGTCGCTCTTAATTTTACTCCATCTTGTTCAGAAAGTGATAATATTTCTACAGGAAAACCTTTCGCTTCAAAAGGTAATCCTATTTTTTTATGACGCTCATCAATTTTTGGATGCCCCGGACTTGGTTGTGCGATTCCACTTAAATCTCCTTTTAAATCCATCAATAATACCGGAATTCCCTTCTCCGATAAATTCTCGGCAAGCACTTGAAGAGTTTTAGTTTTTCCGGTACCCGTTGCTCCAGCAATTAATCCGTGTCTATTTAATGTTTTTAGGGGAATTTTCACATGGGCGTCTGTTACAGCCTCACCATCTAGCATTGCTGCTCCTACTGTAATAAAATCACCTTTAGTGGTATAACCCTTTTCAATGTGTGAAAAGAATTCTTCTTTGGTACTCATGATGCATAATTTGGCATAAAAATAGTAGATTTTTATGGTTTACAGGGTCTGTTCATTAGAACTTTATTAGAATTGATACGTACTTTTTAAATAAAACAGTTTTTAAGATTTGTTAATTGGGATTTGGCATTATTCACGCTTATCTTTGCAAAATGGTTAAGGAAGAGGTTTTAGAATTAGTGGATAAGGGGGAGATGCTTCCGTTGATGGAGGAATTCTATACTATTCAAGGGGAAGGTTTTCATAAAGGAACCGCGGCATATTTTATTCGTGTAGGTGGTTGCGATGTGGGATGTCATTGGTGTGATGTTAAAGAAAGTTGGAATGCAGAATTGCATCCGCCAACGTCAATAGAGCATATTGTTACTAATGCTGCAACTTATTCAGATACCATTGTAATTACTGGTGGAGAACCTTTGATGTGGAATATGACTCCACTAACACAAGCTTTAAAAGATAAAAATTTGCAAACGCATATCGAAACCTCTGGCGCCTATGAGTTGACTGGTGATTGGGATTGGATTTGCCTTTCTCCAAAAAAGAACAAACTACCATTTGGTAAGGTTTACGAAGATGCAAACGAACTCAAGGTGATTGTTTATAATAAACACGATTTAATTTTTGCCGAAGAGCAGGCAGCCTTAACGAATAAAGATTGCATTTTGTATCTACAACCAGAATGGAGTGTAAGAGATAAAGTGACACCGCTAATTGTAGATTATGTGATGCAAAACCCCAAGTGGAAAGTATCTCTACAAACGCATAAGTATCTTAATATTCCATGAAGATTTTACGGAATTAAAAATAAAAGGTACAATTATCGACCACCATTAGACTGTAAGTCTAATATGCATTCCGCATCAAGGGGAACAGCATTAGCAAAGCCTTTATTGGAATGACTTTCTAACATTTGCATTACACTTTTTCCACTTAATGAACAACTTGATTTCAGTTCATTATTTGAGGTTAATTGTGTAGTCTTTGCTTTATTTGATCCACCGAACTGAAGTTCAGCACGCATTAAACAACCTGGTACATTACAGTGATTTTCAGATTCACTATCTTCATGATCATTAATGGGAGGTGTGCCTAAATTAACCAATCCAAAGAGGTGACCAAATTCGTGATTTAAAGTAGCAGTTTCTACATCTGCATTTGAAATTTGTACACTTAATGCAGCCAATCTTCTTATAGTTGATTCGTGTATAACCATAGAGGTGTTTCTATATACTGCTCCCAAGGTAACCAGGCCTTCATCTGCCTCATCATCTTCAGAAGGTGCATCGGCAAAATAAATATAGATACCTAAGGTATCGCCATTATTAAAAACTGTTCTATTTTCAAGTTCAAGATCAGCAATTTCTTGAATTGAAAATTCTTCAACTTCAGGAGATGGTAATTCTAGAAAAACAATCTCAATTTGATCTTTAAAGGTGTGAAGTCTTAAATAACGCACAAATTCGTCCATAGCTTCTGTTGTAGGTTTGAAGCCAGTTACATGGGCAATCTCAATTTTTAGTTTTGTGAAATTGTCGTTAGATAATATATCGTTGGCAGAATCGCCAGTTGTTAATAAATTACCAGATTTATCTACCGGTGTGGTACTGTCATCTGTAGTGTCGTCTGAATCATTAGAACAAGCAAAGGCCATTAGCACTATGCAAAATGTTGCGAATAGTTTTATTTTTTTCATTTTCATAGTTTCTTCATTAACGTAAAACAACGGCTATCTAGTATTTTCTAGGGGTTAATCTGGCTAAATAGTCGAAATGATCACCTAAGCTTACTATTTCACAATTTAATTCAGCTGATTCAGCTGCGTTTTTAAGCGTTTTTTGATCAGCATACAACCACGAAAAAGTTTCAGATTTTTTGTTTTTATAAGACATAGAAAATTCAACTTCGCCATAATATTTGCCATTGTTGGGTATCCATCTACCACCATCTGCATCTTCTTCAAACATATAGATAATGTCACTAGAGTCAAGCAAAATTTGTCCGCCGGGTAGTAACAACGATGCCAAATGACTTAAAAAATGATGTAGACCATTTAAACTACCTACAATTCCTAATCCGTTCATAAGCAGCAACAGTGTATGATATTGTTGTTCTTTAAAATCGAAAATATCATTACAAATAGCATTTTCTAACCCTCTTTGTTTACACACTTTAATTGCACCCTTAGACCGATCAATACCTGTTACATTAAATCCTTGCTGTTGTAAGTATATACTATGGCTTCCTGCACCGCAACCAATATCTAATACCTTGCCTTTACAAAGTTGTAACGCCTTCTGTTCTAGCTTAGGCATTTCTATATAGGTTCGAAATAAATAAGGCAGTGGCATACTATCTTCATCATTAAGAGAAGAATAGGTAATAATATCTTCAGTATATTCGCCCGATTGATAATCTAATAACGCTTTGCCAAAAACATCCATAGAAATATAATTTGTATTTTGTACAAATGTGGTCATTTTTGAATATAGATTGTGATAAATGATGGATGAAATTTTAAGACAACTGCCCCAGAAAGCTCTTGAAAAGCATTCAGAGAATCGGAAGTATTTTACAAAACTTCGAAAGAAGCCTCCAAAAAATATTGATTATATCATGCATGAACTGCATGAAGCTGAGTTTGATAAAACAGATTGTTTACAATGTGCTAATTGTTGTAAAACAACAGGGCCATTGTTCACAAATGCAGATATTGAGCGAATATCAAAACATTTAAGATTGAAACCTCAGATATTTATTGAGCGTTATTTGCGAGTAGATGAAGAGAATGACCATGTTTTGCAAAAAGTACCATGTACGTTTTTAGGTGCTGATAATTATTGCTCTATTTATGATGTTAGGCCGAAAGCTTGTCGTGAGTTTCCGCATACTGATCGAAGAAAATTTCAGCAAATTAGCAATCTCACTTTGAAAAATGTGGCCATTTGTCCCGCTGCTTTTAATATCGTAGAAGCGATGAAAAGTAAAATGCCACTAAAATAAATCAACCAATTTATATCAATAAGTCTTATGGAAAACCTTATCAATTATTTTCAAAACATTCCCTCGTTACACCGTTCTTTGATTTTGGTAGGAGGTATTACTTTATTTTGGTTATTAGAAGGTATTTTACCTTTAGTACGTTTTAAATACAAAAAATGGAAACACGCCTTACCCAATCTATTTTTTACGATGACCACGGTTCTCGTAAATTTTGCCCTTGCATTTTTATTGCTAAAAACTGCAGATTGGACAGTAGCCAATAACTTCGGAGTTATCAATTGGTTGCCAACAATGCCGTTGTGGGCTTATGTGTTAATTGGATTAATGCTACTCGATTTTATTGGTGCCTATCTAGCACATTTAACAGAGCATAAAGTAAAACCCCTTTGGATGGTTCATTTAGTGCATCACACTGATCACAATGTAGACACCACCACAGCAAATCGGCATCACCCGTTAGAGAGTATGATTCGTTTTACATTTACCTTGTTTGGTGTTTTTATTGTAGGAGCACCTATTGGTTTGGTGATGTTATACCAGTCTTTATCATTAGTGCTTTCACAATTTAACCATGCGAATATCAAATTACCTCGTGGGTTAGATAAGGTAATAAGCTATGTAATAGTTTCTCCTGATATGCATAAGGTGCATCACCATTATAAATTACCTTACACCGATTCTAACTATGGAAATATATTTTCCATCTGGGATCGCCTTTTAGGAACTTACATGGAGTACGATCGTGACCGTATTGTTTACGGAGTAGATACTTTTTTCGATGAAGAGGAAAACGGAAAAATAAAGGTACTTCTAAAACAGCCTTTTCATAAATATAGAAACCATACAGGGTTTGAAGAAACACCTTAGTGATATAGCAAATATTTAGATCGAATAGATTTAAATTTTTCTATTTCAGGCTGCCAGCTGTTTTTGATTTCTTCAACTGAAACACCTGATTCAATTTGTTCTTGTAATGCCGTAGTACCTGCATGTTTGGTAAAACCGCTGGTGTTAAATACTTGTGCTTTATCTTTTGCATTATTGTAAGCATCAATGACCCATTCCGGAGAAACGGAGTTCATTCGCGGAATTTCCGAAAGGTCTTTTCCAAACACTTTTTTTCCATTTTCTTTCGGATGTTTAGACCCGAAATTTGGTAAAGGTGTATAACTAAAGTCATACTGACTACTGTCTAAAAATGAAGCCCCATATCGTTGAAACTGAAACTCAGTACCTCGGCCTGCATTAACATTAGTACCTTCAAAAAGACCAAGACTCGGGTATAAGTTAATAGAAATATCATTGGGTAAATTGGGAGAAGGTCGAATTGGTAAATGATATAAAGTACTATGCGACCAATTTTGCAAAGGTACTACCGTAAGGTCTGCCTTAATACCATTTTCAAGCCATTTTTCTTCATTTATCATGGTAGCATATTCTCCAATGGTCATTCCGTAGACCAAAGGGATTTCTGTCATTCCTAAAAAACCAGCATGTTCAGCCTTCATAGTTGGGCCATCAATATAATGCGCATTCGGATTTGGTCGATCTAAAACAATAACAGGAATGTTGTGTTCTGCACATGCTTCCATAACCAACTGTAAAGTGGCGATATAGGTGTAGAAGCGAACACCAACATCTTGAATATCAAATAATATGATATCTAATCCCTTTAAGTCTGTACCTTTGGGCTTTCTGTTTTTTCCATATAACGATATAAGTGGTAACCCTGTTCGGGTGTCTACACCATCTTTGACCTTCTCGCCGGCATCTGCTTGACCTCTAAAACCGTGTTCTGGTGCAAAAACTTTTTTAATATCAATTTTTAAAGAAAGTAAAGAATCAACCAAATGGGTGTATTCTATTTGATTTGAATTGGAACTTTTGCCCTTGTTTTTAAATATAACACTGGTTTGATTGGCTACGATTCCAACCGATTTACCCTTTAGATTAGGAATGTAATTAGCTGTTCTATTTGCAGCAACTATAACGGGTTTTTTTAATGTCACCGTCTCCGCTTTAGCGACGTCTTGTTGATTAGAATTTGTAGTTTTCGATTTGTTTCCACAAGCCGAGAGTACTAAAAACCAAATGAAAATAGTATTTTTGAGTCCCGTTAAAAAAGGCATAATTTGAATTTAGAATATTTTATCGCAAAGCGACTTATTACTGGAGCAGAGCATAAAATTAGTATTTCCGCACCAATTATAAAAATCGCGATTACTGCAATAGCACTTGGCTTAATCATGATGTTGATTGCTATAGCCACAGGTGCTGGGTTAAAGTTAAAAATAAGGGAGAAAGTTGCCGCTTTTAATGGGCACATTCAAATCTACAACTACGATAATAACAATTCTGATATTTCAGTGGTTCCCGTTGATATCAATCAAGAATTTTACCCTGAATTTAATAATGTTGATGGTGTTAATCATGTTCAAGCTGTAGCGACAAAAGCTGCTGTAATTAGAACCGAAGAAACTTTTGAGGGGTTAATAGCAAAAGGGGTTGGAAAAGATTATAACTGGAAGGTTTTTGAGGAGTATTTAGTAGAAGGCCGTCTGCCAGATTATACCCACGAACTGAACAATGAAGTATTGCTTTCTAATGTAATTGCAAATCGATTACAACTTAAAAACGGAGATACATTTTTTACAATCTTTTTTAAAGAGGATGCTGAGAAATTACCCAACCAACGAACCTTCAAAATTGTCGGTATTTATGATAGTGGTTTTGAAGAGATTGACGAACGTTATTTTATAACAGATATTCGTCATTTGCAGCGAATGAATAAGTGGCAGGAAAATCAAATCGGAAATTTTGAAATTTTTCTTGACGATTTTGATTCCATTGAAGAAAAAACGTTGGAAATACATGGTATGACTGTTGCCACTTTAGATACTCAGAATATTCGAAGAAAATTTGGTCAAATTTTCGAATGGATCAGTCTTTTCGATTTCAATACAGCGTTAATCATAGGTATCATGGTAATCGTTGGTGGTATCAATATGATTACAGCGTTATTAGTACTTATTTTAGAACGTACGCAGATGATCGGAATTTTAAAAGCTCTTGGTTCTTCAAACTGGAGTATACGTAAGGTGTTTTTATATAATGCGGCTTATTTGATTAGCATTGGTTTACTTTGGGGCAATGCTATTGGTTTAGGTATTATTTGGCTTCAAAATCAATTTAAAATTTTCAAATTTCCGAACCCGAAAGAGTATTATGTAGAATATATACCCGTAAGTCTAGATGTAATCACAGTGATACTTCTAAATATTGGCGTGTTATTATTGTGTTTATTAATGTTATTGCTCCCTTCATATATTATAACACGCATTACACCTGTGAAGGCAATTAAGTTTGAGTAAAACTTAGATGCAGTCTGTAATATCGTAATTCATTTGCATAACTTTGCTGTCTATGAACTACGCTGAAAATATCCTCGAAACAATAGGGAATACCCCCTTAGTGAAAATGAATAAACTTACGTCAGAACTACCATGTTTGGTATTGGCGAAGTACGAAACCTTTAACCCAGGTAACTCGGTGAAAGACCGAATGGCACTACAAATGGTTGAAGATGCCGAGGCTGATGGTATTCTAAAACCGGGTGGAACTATTATTGAAGGTACTTCGGGTAATACAGGTATGGGTCTTGCTTTGGCTGCAGTAGTAAAAGGGTATAAGATGATATGTGTTATCAGTGATAAGCAATCTAAAGAGAAAGTAGATATATTAAAAGCGGTTGGTAGTGAAGTTTATGTTTGCCCAACAGATGTTGCTCCTGATGACCCGAGAAGCTATTATTCTACAGCTAAAAGGCTGGCAAAAGAAATTCCGAATTCTTGGTATGTAAATCAATATGATAATCCTTCAAACACGAAGGCACATTACGAAAGTACAGGTCCTGAAATATGGCGTCAAACTGAAGGTAAAGTTACTCATTTTGTAGTTGGGGTAGGTACAGGTGGTACCATCTCAGGTGTAGGTTCTTATTTAAAAGAACAAAATCCGAATGTAAAAGTATGGGGTATTGATACCTATGGTTCAGTATTTAAGAAATACCATGAAACCGGAATTTTCGACGAGAATGAAATTTACCCTTATATCACAGAAGGAATTGGTGAAGACATTTTACCTAAAAATGTGAATTTTGATATTATTGATGGTTTTACGAAGGTAACCGATAAAGATGCTGCCGTATATACGCAAAGACTTGCCAAAGAAGAAGGAATGTTTTTAGGTAATTCTGCGGGTGCCGCAATTAAGGGGTTACTTCAGCTTAAAGAACATTTTAAAGCAGATGATGTAGTGGTCGTGTTATTTCATGATCATGGTAGTCGTTATGTAGGTAAGATGTTTAATGATGAGTGGATGCGCAATCGAGGATTTCTTGATGATAAGGTAACCAAAGCGATTGATTTAATTAAAAATCATATTGACGAACCGTTAGTGACTGTAAAAACTGAAGAATTAGTTTCTCATGCTATTGAACGGATGAAAAATCATAAAATATCACAAATTCCGGTTGAAGATATTAATGGATTTGTGGGTTCAGTTGATGAAGCTATATTATTCAGAGCCATCATGGAAGATACTTCGGTAACCAACAAACCGATCAAAGAGGTGATGCAAAAACCATTTCCTATTGTAGATAGAAATACATCTATCGATAAAGTGGCAAAATTAATAAACAAAGATGTTCAAGCAGTTTTATTAGATTTAGGAGATGGTAACCATCATATAATAACTAAATACGATATTATTAGTGGTTTGCATTAGAAGGTAGTGCGATATTTTTTTCGAATTGTTTCTTATCTTAGGTGAAAAACTACGCGATGATCAAAAAGAGAGTTCAATTTCAATGGTTGCCGTTTAATTTCGTTTTAGTCTTATTTTTTCTAGTAATTTCAGCATGTAGCAGTGATGATAAACCTATTATTGATGCTTCAATTCAGCCTGATTCAGATGAAGTTGTAATTGAGAATCCGCTACCTGTATTTTCAATAAATACGAATGGGGTAACAATTGTTGATGAACCCAAAATACCCGCTGTATTTTCGATCACTGAAAAAGAGGAAACCCTATATGAGGGAAATATGGGAATTGAAATTAGAGGTTCTTCTTCACAGATGTTTCCGAAAAAATCTTTTGGCTTCGAAACTTGGGATAGTGAAGGAAATGATTTAGATGCCTCTTTGTTAGAATATCCTGAAGAAGAAGATTGGATTTTATATGCCCCTTACAGTGATAAATCTTTGATGCGAAATGTATTGATATATGATTTGGCACGTGAAATGAATCATTACGCTAGTAGAACCAAGTTTGTTGAAGTAAACATTAATGGTATAAGTAATGGCTTATATGTATTTATGGAAAAACTAAAGCGAGATAAAGAACGCATCGATATTAACAAACTAAAAGATGATGAGAATGAAGGGGAAGATGTCACAGGTGGATATATTTTAAAAATTGATAAGAGTGACAAAGAGGGTTATACTGCTCAAAACTCATTTAATTCAAAATATGGTTCATCGATTAACGCCTCAGGAAACGAAATTAGATTTTTATACGATTATCCTGAATGGGATGAAATAACCGAACAGCAAAAGAGCTATATTTCAACATATATTTCTAATTTTGAAGATGCATTAGTAGCAGATACCTTCGCGGATGTCGAGTTGGGTTATGCGGCTTTTATAGATGTAAATAGTTTTATAGATTTCTTTATTCTTAACGAGATTTCAAATAATGTCGATGGATATCGCATTAGCACTTTTATGCATAAAGAGAAAAATGGAAAATTAAAAATGGGCCCCATTTGGGATTTCAATCTTGCCTTCGGAAATGCAGATTATTGTAGCGGTGGTGACACCAATGTCTGGGCGTATCGATTTAACGAACGATGCCCTAATGACTTTTGGTCGGTTCCTTTTTGGTGGGAGCGTTTGTTACAAGACCCAGCTTTTGTAACCCAGCTAAAAGCACGTTGGACAGAACTTCGTGGAGGAGTATTGGCCGATGCCGCTCTATTAGATAAAGTTGATGGGTATAGTCTATTGTTAAACGATTCGGGAGCTCTTCAAGCCAACACTGATCGATGGCCAACCTTTGGCACCTATATTTGGCCGAACAAGTTTATAGGAACAAATTACACAGAAGAAGTTGAATATTTAAAAAGATGGATTTCCGATCGAACGCAGTGGTTAGATGATTCTATCGGCGCACTTTAATATGGTATGATGATATTAAAATTAGATAATCAAATAGTTGCAATTGATGCTGGTGAATTAGTCAGTTATCAAGTAGATGGTCATGAATATATTCATCAAAAAGGATCACCCGGATGGCGGAATGCCGATACTGAAATGTTTCCCATTATTGGCCCTACTAATGAAGCTGGTTTTCATGTACAAACACCTAGAGATTTGGCTATTCAAGACCAACATGGTTTGTTACGAGAATTGGCTTATGAAGTAGTTTCTCATACTGAATCAATAGCCATTTTTAAAAAGACGTACAAGCAAAGAACTCCCATAGAAAACTCTAAATATCCAGAGAAGTCTCCCAAGAAATTGTTGTATTGGACCTACGATTTTGAGTTTGAGAAAAAATTTGAATTGTCTTCACAAGGGCTAGAAGTTTCTTTTACCATTTCTGGTGAAAAAGGCACTCCGTTTATGTTGGGCTATCATCCTGCATTTAATTTGGTAACGCAATTTCCGGTGGTAATCACCAACAAGAAGGCCATTGTTTTAAATGAGGTAATTGCTGTAGGTAGTAGAGCTTATGAGGTTGCTGATTGTGAAGCTATAATTTTAAAAGATAAAAACGAACTCAGAATTGAAACAGAAGGTTTTGGCCACTTTATGCTATGGACAGAAGTGCCAAATATGATTTGTGTTGAACCCATTACATTTTACCCATATGCGGTTGAACAAAAAAAACTTCATGATGGTTTTCAATACCTTAAAGAGGCTTCAGAGACCTTTAAAATTTTACTATCAGTTAATGGTTAAGATGGTATGAGAGAAGCATTACAACTCAGTTATGGGTATCTCTTTGAGAAGGAATTACTTCAAGAAATAGACGCCTGCGGCACATATAAAAATATCAAACAAGGTGAAGTTTTAATGGATATTGGAAATCCGATAACACATATGCCACTCTTGTTAAATGGTGCTGTTAAAATACTTAGAGAAGATGAAGATGGTAGTGAATTGCTTTTATATTTTTTAGAAAAGGGAGATACTTGTGCTATGACTTTTTCATGTGGATTAGGCAAAAACAAAAGTGAAATTCGAGCAGTTACGGAAAGTGATACTGAATTGTTAATGATTCCTGTTATGAAAATGGAATATTGGATGGGTGAATACAAAACATGGCGCGAATTTATTGTCGATAGTTATCATACCCGAATGAAAGAACTACTTGAAACAGTAGATACTATAGCTTTTATGCGAATGGATGAAAGGCTTTTAAAGCATTTGCAAGATAAAGCTAAAGTAACTCACGATGATATGATATATACAACTCATCAAGAAATTGCATACGATTTACATACTTCTAGGGTAGTTATTTCACGACTTTTGAAAAAACTCGAAAAAGATAAGAAAATAGAAATGCAGCGAAATCATATCAAAGTAATTGACTTATAACTTGTAATAAGCTGCTGTTATAAAACATGATTGAAATCATAAGTGGAGTTTAGAGTATTTCCTAATTTTGAGTTTTAAATCATGTGTAGTCATAATAAACTTATATTTCTATTATCTTTTTTTCTAATGGTTGTTAGCTGTAACCGACAGAAAAAGAAGATCGTAAATAACCCAATTAAAGTTTCTAATGCCATTACGGCGCTACCTGAAATCGTTAAGCATCCTCAAGATAATTTACCTTCTGAAGAAAAAATTGAATTAGGTAGGTTGTTGTTTTTTGATCCGATTTTGTCAGGAAGTAAAGATGTTGCCTGTGCTACTTGTCATCACCCCAGCAATGGCTATGCAGAATTTTTGGATATTTCTATAGGAACAAATGCCACGGGTTTTGGTAGTAAGCGTAGGTTTAATACTCCGAATTCTATTCCATTTGTAAAAAGAAATGCACAAACCATAATTAATACGGCCTTTAATGGTATTGATTCGCGAGGCAGTTATACACCTGCAGATGCAACAATGTTTTGGGATGATCGCTCTAAAAGTCTTGAGAAGCAAGCTTTAGAACCACTAAAAGCTTTAGAAGAGATGAGAGGGCATGATTTTTCTGAATCACTCATTTTAGAAGAAATAGTACAACGCTTGAAAAATTTACCCGAATATCAAATGCTATTTGCCCAGGCGTTCAATGAAGAAGATGCTATTACCATTGAAAATCTGGGTAAGGCTATAGCTGTTTTTGAACGAACATTAATCACTAATAATTCTCGTTTTGATCAATTTATGCGAGGTGATAAAAAAGCGATGTTACTTTCTGAACAAGATGGTTTTGAATTGTTTAAAACGGTGGGCTGTGCGAATTGTCATAACGGACCCATGTTTTCTGATTTTAAACCTCATGTAATAGGTGTGCCAGAAAATAACAAGCTTTTAAAGCCAGATAAAGGTATCAATGAAACTCATGCTTTTCGAACGCCATCATTAAGAAACTTACGCTTTACCGCTCCTTATATGCACAATGGAAGTATTAAAACACTAAAACAAGTTTTAGAGTTCTATGAAGATATCTCTGATGGAAAAGAACGAAGTACTTTAGTTGCGAAAGATCAGTTTGACCCTCTTGTAACACAGCTCAACTTAAGTGTAAAAGAAATGTCATTGATTATTTCATTTCTAAATACATTAAATGACGATAATTTTGATAAAACTGAACCCGTTCGAGTACCAAGTGGACTGCCTGTTGGGGGAAACATTGATTTGCGGTAAACGTAACTCAGGTTACACCCGTTTCCACAATTAACTGTAACTTTGAACTATGCAAAAGTACCTTCCTTTATTGCAAGGTTTTAAGAACTATTCTAAAACCGATTTCTTGAAAGATTTGATAGCGGGTCTAACGGTAGGTGTTGTTGTAATTCCGCAAGGAATGGCCTATGCGATGATCGCAGGTATGCCACCGGTATATGGTTTGTATGCTTCTATTTTTCCGGTATTGATGTATATGTTGCTAGGCACTTCTAAAAATGTAGCTATTGGTCCGGTTGCTATGGATTCGTTGCTAGTTGCAGCAGGTTTAGGGGCTTTGGCTATTACTGGACTTGAAAATTACATCGCCATGGCGATCTTTTTGGCTTTTATGGTTGGTGCGATTCAGTTGGTTTTAGGGTTCGCTGGAATGGGTTTTCTGGTGAATTTTTTATCGAAACCGGTGATAAGTGGTTTTACCTCTGCAGCAGCTATGATTATAATATTCAGTCAGTTGAAACATTTGTTAGGCGCCGACATTGCTCGAAGTAATAAATTTCACCAATTATTAATAAATGCAATTGATAAACTCTCTGATACGAATTTGGTAGATTTAGCCATTGGGCTAGGTGGTATTCTCATGATTGTTTTGCTTAAAAAATGGAACAGAAAATTTCCGTCGATATTGCTTGTAGTAGTTTTAGGAATTTTAGCGGTTTATAGTTTAAATCTAGAGCAATATGGTATTGCCGTAGTTGGTGTGATTCCTACAGGTTTACCCGGTTTTCAAGTGCCTGATATTAGTCTTGATAATTTCATGCAGATTTGGCCAATAGCATTGACATTGGCTTTGGTAGGCTATTTAGAAGCAATTTCAATAGGTAAGGCCATGCAAGAAAAAGATGGTACTGATTCAATTGATGCCAATAAAGAACTAGTAGCAGTTGGAGCTTCAAACATAGTAGGTTCGTTTTTTCAATCTTATCCGGTCACTGCTAGTTTTTCAAGGTCGGCCATCAATCAAGAATCTGGTGTTAAAACTAATTTAGCAGCATTATTTAGTCTAATTCTTGTAGTGCTAACATTGTTGTTTTTAACTCCATTGTTTTATTATTTACCTAATGCGGTTTTGGCAAGTATTATTATGGTTTCAGTATTTGGACTAATCGATATCACCTACGCTAAGAATTTATGGAATAATAGAAGAGATGAATTTTTGGTATTAGTACTAACATTTTTGATCACCCTGTTCGTAGGAATTCCACAGGGTATTTTGGTAGGAGTATTGTTTTCATTATTGTTAATGGTGTATCGAACTTCAAACCCTCATTTTGCAGTTTTAGGTAATATTGAAGGGTCTGATTACTACAAAAATGTTTTGCGTTTTGGTGATGAGGTAGTGACAAGGCCCGATCTTTTGATCGTACGTTTTGATGCCCAAATGTATTTTGGTAATGCCGCATTTTTTAAAAATCAATTGTATAAAGAAATTGATTTGAAAGGTGATGTTTTAAAAGGTGTGATTTTAAATGCAGAAGCTATCAATTACATCGATAGCAGTGCTGCTCAAATGTTAATAAAGGTTATCAGAGAATTACACGACAAAGATTTACAGTTTTATGTGGCAGGTGCTATTGGGCCTACACGAGATATTATATTTAGTAGCGGAATTATTCATGAATTACACAAAGAGTTCCTTTTTGTAAAAACTAAAGATGCAGTTTCCTATTTTGACGACCCAAATTCATGTTCAGAATTACAAGGTAAGATAGCGATTCAGAATAAAACCTATGAGACAATTTAAAAGAATAAAGAATCAATTTTTAATTGAGTAGTTTAGGAATAGAAACGTTAAAACGAAGTATTATGCAGATAGAACAAATTTATACAGGATGCCTAGCACAAGGGGCATATTATATAGAAAGTGATGGTGAAGTAGCAATTATTGACCCGTTGCGCGAAGTTGAACCTTATGTTGCTAGAGCTAAACGTGATCAGGCAAAAATTAAATATATTTTTGAAACACATTTTCATGCTGATTTTGTAAGTGGTCATGTGACCCTTTCAAAACAAAGTGGTGCTCCAATAATTTACGGGCCTAATGCAAACCCATCTTTTGATGCCGTGATAGCTACTGATGGTCAAGAATTTAAGCTGGGTGCAATCACTATTGTTGTTTTGCATACCCCAGGGCATACTATGGAAAGTACTACATATTTACTTCGTGATGCTAATGGAAAAGATCACGCTATCTTTAGTGGTGATACCTTATTTTTAGGCGATGTAGGAAGACCTGATTTAGCTCAAAAAGCGGCAAATATGACGCAAGAAGATTTGGCGGGAATTTTGTTTGATAGTCTTAGAACCAAAATTATGACCTTAGCTGACGATATAATCGTGTATCCTGCACATGGTGCCGGTTCTGCTTGCGGAAAAAATATGATGAAGGAAACTGTGGATACTTTGGGAAATCAAAAACAAATGAATTACGCCCTTCGTGCTGACATGACCAAAGAAGAATTTGTGAAGGAAGTTACAGACGGATTAGCGCCTCCGCCTAAATATTTTCCATTGAATGTGAAAATGAATAAAGAAGGTTATGACGATATTGAAGACGTAATTGAGCGAGGTACTAAAGCCTTATCACCAACAGCTTTTGAAACTGCAGCTAATGAAACAGGCGCTTTGGTGTTAGATGTTCGCCATCAGAATGAATTTGTTAAAGGTCATGTGCCCAGATCAATTTTTATAGGTTTAAACGGAGATTTTGCTCCGTGGGTGGGCGCTTTAATTGCAGATGTGAAACAACCCATTTTATTAGTAACCCACGAGGGTCAAGAAACAGAAACGATTACCAGATTATCACGTGTTGGTTTTGACGGCACTATTGGGTATTTAGATGGCGGTTTTGAATCATGGAAAAAAGCGGGTAAAGATTTTGATACCATCACTTCCTTAAGTGCTGATCAGGTAAAAGAAAATGTTAATGAAGAAAAGATTCCTGTATTTGATGTTCGCAAAGATGGGGAATATCAATCAGAGCATATAGTTGGGGCAAATCATACTTCATTAAGTACCATTAATGAGCATTTATCAGAATTTCCAAAAGAAGAAACATTTTACGTGCATTGCGCAGGAGGATATAGATCTGTAATTGCTGCTTCAATTTTAAAAAGTAGAGGAATTCATAATTTTATTGATATTGCTGGCGGATATGGTGCCCTAAAAAAAGCAGGTGCTAAGGTTACCGAATACGTGTGTCCCTCTACGTTGTAGTAGACCACTCGCTATTTCAATAACACCTCTAGTGATATAAATAGAAGTGATATAAGTCAACATAGCTGATAAATATCATATTTGAACTGAATATATCTGTATAATTTCGTCTTATTAAATTCGACGAAGTTATGCAGAATCTGATTCTTCCCTTGGTAAACTGGAGCAATGGTATTGTTATGATAGGCATTTTTGCCGCAGTGGTGGTATTGCTAGTTATTGTTTTATTAAGTCTATTAAACAGCGATAAAAAGGCTTAAAACCAAAATTCTCTTAAGTATATCTTAAAAAATAATATTTTAATTTATGATATCTGAAGTTTACAGACCCTTTCTTATACAAAACGTAATTTGTTAAGGAAAACTTAAATTAAGTTAGTCTTTTGAATGTTAAATCGGTATCTTTAATAAAGAAATTTCTCACTGGGTAATCATTTTACTGAATAGGTAAACGTTTTGTTTTATAAGTTTAGTCGATTATATTTTCTCTGAATAGATGGTAAAAAGCTATTTTATCCATTACAGAATAGTCACATAGTACGCTTTATGAAATAATTATACCTTAAGATGAGATTCATTTTTTATGGTAGACGAGTGCGTATGGATTTGTTGGTTCTTTATTCAATTGTATTAATAGTGGTTTTAGCTATTTGGATCATTTTTATAATACGAATGTATAGGAAATTAAGAGACTAGTTTGTTTACTTTACAGAATAGGATTGGTTAAATGAAATTTTTCCTTCTTCGGATTTTTTAATAAATAGGACTGCACAATACGCTGAGTTTCTAGCGTATTTTTTTTGCGAATTAAAAAATCATCTAAATTTTCATAAGAATGTATAGTTTCTTCTTTTTGAACAAACCCATATCCGGCATATCGGCCGTTTTCTATCCAAATAAAAGCTTGCTCCTCAACAGTTCTTCCTTTCTCCTGAACTACAAAATTTTGATGCTGCTCTTTAACAACCGCAATAGCTTTTGATACTTTAGCATTATAATGAGCAATGTCTTCAGTACCCCTACAAATACCAGAGCAATTTGTAATTTCATAATGCGAACAGTGTGAAACCCCTTCTTGTAAATGACAATATTTTGGGCAAAGATCAAAAGTCTTACAGAGGTCTTGCAATACCGCACGACAATCTGTAGCGCTATAGTAAATAGTTAAGGGGTTTGGTGCTGCTTTTAATTTGTTATGAGCAAGATGAAATATTCCATTGCGATCTTCATAAGAGAAAATAGCGAATTGTTGTATATTTCTTTTTTGTGCTCTGTTGTATTTTGGGTAATGATGTTTTATGGCATCAGACTCCATCAACAATGCTACCAATTCACTACCTGAAATTTCAAAATCGATATCAGCAGTTTCCTGACACATCGCTATTTCTTTCGTGGCCTTGTCGTAAAAATGACTTAGTACTCTTTTTTTGATATTTATGGCTTTTCCAACATAAATAATAACACCTTTAGCGTCTTTAAAGAAGTATATGCCTGGTACCTCAGGTAATCTTTCGTAAACTTCTCGGTCTAATGCAGGTGGTAATGTGGCTTCTTGCGATCGGGAGTTAAGAAATTTTTTAAAAACAATATCTGCACCTTTAGTTCGTAAGAGTTTTTGAAATAACAGTGTGGTAGCATGTGCATCGCCTCTAGCTCGATGTCGATCGGTTAAGGGAATGTTTAATGAAGAACAAAGTTTTCCTAGGCTATACGAATTGTAACCCGGTAATAATTTTCGAGAAAGTCTAACAGTACAAAGTTTTTTTCGTACAAAATCAAGCCCTAGGTTTTTGAATTCGTTTTTGATTACATTGTAATCGAAATTAACACTATGTGCTACGAAAATAGTGTCTTTAGTAATTTCGATTATTTTATCAGTGATTTGATCAATTGTGGGTGCATCGCGAACCATTTGGTTATCAATACCCGTAAGGCCAGTAATAAAGTAAGGTATGTCGCACTCTGGGTTCACCAATGAAGTAAATTCATCAACTATTTCATAACCATCATACTTAAAAATAGAGATTTCGGTAATCTTATTCCCTTTAATTCCGTTTCCGGTCGTTTCTATATCAACAATGGTGTACAATACGTGGTGCTCTATATTGGCGTAAAGTTACTATATTCTATATAATCAGCAGTTACTTTTAACGATTGCAAAATGGAATAATAAGTAAAAGCCACCTGATTCAGGTGACTTCTGTTTTTAAGTTTTATAAATCATTGTCCTGCTTCTAATACGCGAAGAATGAACCAAATGGTAATGGATAGTACTACGCAACTGATAGCAGCAATTGTATTTTCGTTATTAAATTCCCTCTTAATACTTTCTACTAGTAACCTCATGCTTTTGTATTTGTAGCAAAGTTCTGTAAAAAGCAATAACAGCTTGGTTTTTAATCGGTGAACGAATTCGAACCTAGATAACCCGATGTTTACTGTATTTTGAGCGAATAAAACCGCTATTGAACCATTATATTAAATGAGAAATTTTTCTATGTATTTAAATTACCCTCCTCATCAACAAAGTCGATTGTCCCCCGAGTTATAAACTAAGTATCCGAAGAGGGTTTTAAGTTAATGGTGTTATTTAGCTTGTAGAAAAGGCTAATGAAGTTCTACATTTTTTTCTTTGATATTTTCTACGTAATCCCAATAGAAACTTTATTTCTGATTCGGTGAGTTGATACGCAGATTTCATTTTTTCTAAATGGCCTTGTTGAAGTGAGTCAAGGTTTTCGTTTGACTGAATAGTTTCTTTGAATTTCATAGGGACGACTTAATATGATAAAATTAAGTCGGTTTGTAGTTTAGTACAATACCCATTAATGGGTATATTGATTAGAAACAAAAAACCACCCCATTAGGGTGGTATATTGGTGGAGCCGGAGGGATTCGAACCCTCGTCCAAACAAGCAACGAAAATGCTTTCTACATGTTTAGTTTCCGATTAATTTTCGACGCAGGCCTGACCGGAAACGGCCTAACAAACGCTTATCTTCTTAAGTTTTAGTGCTACTATCGAAGCGCTAGTAACCTTATATCGACATTTATGGTGCTCCTAATTGAATCGCCGTCGACAGAGGCTATTCAGGAACATCTCGCTTCGCTACCTTGTAGCGACGAGGCTAATCTTACTATGATTCAGATTAAGCGGCAAGAGCGTAGTTATTATCGCCAATTAAAAGTGTGGAAAATGAGATTTACGAGCTATTCACCAGCGCTCGACATGCTTACATTGCCATTGGTCTCGCTGTCAAAACCAGTCGGCCCCAATACATTGGCAAAACATTTCAACCTAAAAATTTAGAAAGAATTATTTTGCTCAAGGTAATTTTCAAAGAACAATTTGGGCGTTTCCCTCGCAAAAAAAGCTCAGGGCGGGCTATACGCTTTTACTCCTCAACCATATTCGAGAAAAACGAATTTGGTCTGTGGGGTAATCACTACTATCCCTAACGCGGTCGGCAAAGATACCCCAAAAAGTATTCCGAAAAAAGTTTTGTCATAGCAGTGTCATCAGTTAAATTTGAAACTTAAACCAATCGATAAGTTATAAAACCTCAAAATATGAAGTTCGGAATTATCGCAGAACGTAAAAACCCGCCTGACAGAAGGGTGGTTCTTTCTCCTGAAGCATGTAAAAAAGTTCTAGAGAATCATAATGAAGCTGAAATTGTTGTTGAGCCTTCTTCTATTCGAACTTTTACGGATGAAGAATACAAGCGCATGAACATTCAAGTGGCTTCAAAAATGGAGGAATGTGATGTACTTCTTGGGGTGAAAGAAGTGCCTATTGAAGCTTTGATTCCGAATAAAAAATACTTCTTCTTTTCACATACTATTAAAAAACAGTCTTATAATCGTAAATTATTGAAAGCTGTTTTAGATAAGAATATAGAGTTGTATGATCATGAAGTAATTACCAACCCAAAAGAACAACGATTGGTGGCTTTTGGTAGATATGCTGGCATTGTTGGTGCCTATAACGGTTTTAGAGCATTCGGACTCAAATATGATACTTTTAGTTTACCAAAGGCCGAAACATTGACTGATCAAGACGCCTTAATAGCCGAATTGAAAAAGATTAAATTACCGAATATTAAAATTATGTTGACGGGTAGGGGCAGAGTGGGTAATGGTGCTCGTGAGATGTTAGATGCTATGAGCCTTAGAAAAGTTAATGTCGGTGAATATTTAGAACAGCGGTTTGATGAACCGGTTTATTGTCAAATTGATGCCTCAGAATATAATAAACGTAAAGATGGTGTTAGAGGAAACAAGGCCGATTTTTTTGCGAATCCTGAAGAATATAAAACAAACTTTACGCGTTTTACTAAAGTTACAGACTTTTATATCGCGGGGCATTTTTACGGTGATGGCGCTCCGTATTTATATACACGAAAAGATGCAAAACAATCAGATTTTAAAATAAAGGTTGTAGCTGATATAAGTTGTGATATTGATGGTCCGGTTGCTACAACCATTCGCCCCTCAACTATTGCTGAGCCTATATATGGATATGATGCTGAAACCGAAACTGAAGTTGATTTTAAAGACCCTAAGGCAATCGCGGTGATGGCTGTTGATAATCTGCCATGCGAGCTTCCGAGAGATGCTAGTATTGGTTTTGGTTCTGCATTTGTTAAGCACGTTATACCTGCTTTTTTTAATGATGATAAAGACGGAATTCTAGCACGTGCCAGAATGACCACAGCAGGAAAACTTACCCCTAAATATTCATATTTAGAGAGCTATGCAAATGAGTAGTTAATATTAATTTTACATTTAATTTAGATTAATTTTAAGTTAAGACAATCTACTTGGTGTAAAACTATGAAAATCAATGCTTTTGATTTTCAGGTGCAAGAGCCTATAAATTCTGTTTTATTATTTGTTAATTTAATGTTAACTTGGAGCCCTTGCGTAAACCAAATTTTAATGAATCTCAATTGGATATTAAGTAGTAATACTGATCAAAATCTTGAAAGAAAGTGTGTTGATTTAGAATATCAACTTCGGCCGAAAATCTTAAAACTCTTAATCTCAAAATTTGACTTTGAATGTTGTACTGATTTTTCATGTTTTCACTTCGATATTGATGTCGCTAAAAATACCGTTTCCATATCACCAAAGACTCCGGTAGAGTATATTGAAGTCATGAAAGATGATTTTAATTTCTCAATTAGTACTTTGAAATAGCTTGTTCTATCGTATATTTCGTCTTTTACTTCTAAAATTGATTGCTAAAAATATCGAAAACAAAATCCAAAGAAAACTTCCAAAGGCAATCGTAATTAACCACACATTTGGTTCATAAATACTTCTCGCAATTTTTAGAAATAAAACTCCCGGTTTCGTAGTGATATCCCAAGAATTAAAACGTAGAAACCTTCCTAAGTATATACCATAACCGCTGAGCATACATACCTTAAATAGTACATATTTAGCGACTCTAGAATTATAGCGCTCTGCAATTAATTCATACATATCGACCATTGACACGAGTCCTAAAATTAATCCGGTTAACGAGTAACTAAATACGAGTAGAATGTCAAGCCACATCAGGTTTGAACCATCAATGGTTAAGTGAACAAAATCTGTAATGATATAAGGGCTATTAGGTAGAAATAATAACCAAGTTGTAAAACCTGAATAACAAACTATTTTACTATTGCATAATTTTGGATTCGCTTGTAAAAATTGGCTAATGGCAAAAGGAATTCCTGCTAAAAATAGATTCCAAACTAAGAAGAGGTAATAGTAGCTTCCTGTAATACGCATCCTTAGAAATAATAAGGCGAAAGCAAAACCAATAGCAAGAGCTAAATGGGTATACAAAGAGCTGTTTTTTGAAAGTTGTACACGGATGGAATTCATAAGGTATTGTTGTTTTATTAAGATGTTAAAAGCAATTGAAAGTTCTAGAGCTATGGTATAATGGACTTTATTCTAACCACGATTAGAATGCATACAGCAACTACCAATAAAAAAAGTTGCTGCCCCATAATTCCTATTTTAAAAAGATAATTTTTCATGTCATACTAGGTTTAAATAAAAAAGGGTAATAGGGATGTTTATAAGAATGATGCCGATCGTTTTTAGATGTTCATTAATGTCTTTGAAGTGCCGAATGGCATGAACAAGAATCAATAATAACATGATGCTGTTTACTAGTGCAGCAAATAAGGTGTAACAGTAGCCAATACCAACAAAGCCGGTATTACCACTAGTTTTGAAAAGAACTAAACAAATGGTGCCTAAAATAAAACTTGCAATGGCAACTCTAATGGCTGTGTAATTGATGTGATATTTAAATTTTTTTTTCATGAGTGGGTTATGTATTAGGGTATTAAAAATGTTGATTTAATGCGATCAAGCGGTTGATCTAATAGTTTATAAAAATCTAATTGATGAAATGGTAATGAAGATTTACCTTGGCGGTATTTGGCCCTAAAGAGTTTGAAATAATCAGGAAATAATAAGCCACCAATCAAGATTACAGTAAATAGATAGGCACTTCGTTTACCGTTACCGAGCAGATAAAACTGCATGCTAATCTCTTCAGGAACTGTGATGCCGGTACCTGTGAGTACATGAAAAACATCATGACTCTCTAACTTTTCTTGTAAGTCAAAATTGTGACGTAATAAAAACGAGCCCATTTGAAAACCAAGCGATTGTTTAGGGTATTGAAGTAAGTCTTCTATCCCAACATTCCACGCATTGTTCTTTTTAAATGATTGATACGGAATCAAACTCCATTCGTATAACTTTTCTAGAATTAGTGCTCTCATATTTAAGTTTTAAAAGTACTTTGAATTTCAAAGTAAATAGGTAAAAAAATAGTATTATTTTCCAATCAGTTTTTCAAGGGCTTCAATGTGTTTTTTGAATTGTAATTTTCCTAATTTGGTTGCTGAGTAACGGGTGTTAGGTTTACGACCTATAAATTGCTTTTCCACCTTTATATATTCTTCCTTTTCTAAAGCTTTAGTGTGACTAGCCAAATTACCATCGGTAGCACCAAGCAGTTCTTTCAGCATTTTAAAATCGGCATGATCATTCACCATTAGAATAGACATAATGCCTAATCGAATACGATGATCAAAAGCTTTATTAATGTTATCTATTAGACTCATTGAATTTATTTACAGAAAAGTTAACTCTTCTAACTCTTAACTGCGTTCATATTTAAAGTACATTAAACCACCATAGATGATATGAAAAAGTCCGAAACCAAGTGCCCAAAAATACAACCCATAGCCCAGAAATTGGGTGGAAACCAAGCTGAGAATTATAAATGCTAGTCCCATATACTTTACATCTCCTAAAGTATACTTACTAGCATTAACACAGGCAAGACCATAAAACAAAAGTGTAGCCGATGCAACGAGACCTGAACTTCCATTTTGAATAAGTGCAATACAAAAGATACCACCGGCAAATAAAGGCATGAAAAAATGGAATACTAATCGCCGACTGACTTTATTCCATATACTTTCATCACTCTTTTTTGCTTTTCGTATCGAAAGAATTATTCCGGTAAGCATTGCAGCTATTACAACACAGCTAGCAATAAAAGCCAAATTCAAGGTTAGATTATCTTGTAATGGCATAGAATTTCTCTGAGAGTAAGCAGCAGCGTCCATTGCCGAATGTTCTACCAATGTTTTTTTAGCGAAGTATGCACCAATTAAAGCGTAAATACCAGCAAGAACCCCAGAGAGTCCGCTAAGTGAAATGAACCGAGAAGAGCGATTCATCATTTTTTTAATTTCTGTAATGTCTTCTAGATACTTGTTCGGATTCATATTAAAGTACTTTGAAATTCAAAGTTAAATCAAATTCGTGAATTAAGCTCAAATTTTATTTAAAAAAACGACATTTTACTTTTCAACGGAAATTTTCCACACTACATCGGGTGATTTTTTCGGAGCAACGTAGGTTCCTATGGCGCGAAGCTTTAAGTCAATAGCCTCTTTGTGCTTTAATGTTTTTATAAATAGAGTGTAACTGCCTTGAGCTGGAATTTCAAAAACTGGCGAGCTGCTATAAAAGGTATAAGGCATTTGATTTTCAAACATTAAAGCACTGCTAGAGTTGTTGTTTAATTCTACTTTTAATATTTGAGTATTCGGTAAATATTGGGCCGAGTTTATTTCAACACTAGAATGAATTAAAGGAATCAAATATTCTGGTTTACCAATCATTAAAGAGTTGTATACGGCTACAGTTCGCCCTTCCACTAAAGCCTCTTGCAGACTTTCAAGACTTTTCTCTTTTGCAAAAACAAGGGTAATAGGTCTATTACTACCTTTTTCATCATAATCCCAAGAAATTAAACCATGAATATCACTGGTACCCATAATAGTTAAATTTTGCTCTAAGGCAATGGCCAAAGCTTCTTCTGCATAGTCGAAGGTGTTGATAACCTCAATGCCATGAAGTTCACCTTTTTTAATCCGTTCTTTTTGAAAATCACTTAAAATAGGATTACCTGTCGGACTTTGAGCGTGCCACGCTGGGTGGTTCCAGAATACAAATGCGTTCTGTTTCTTTGCTTCTGAGAAAGCCTTTTCTGCGTTCTTCTGTAGTAAAGGGTTGGCATCTGAAATAAAAACGGCATTGCTATGACCCATAGGTGCTGATCTAGTAATTTCCGAACCATGTACTATTAGTAAATCATGCTCTTTAGCCTCTGCTAAAGCCAAATCATATGATCGGTTTCTATCGGGGTGTGGAATATCCGCTTCGTGTGGTTGATATTCTAAATGCTCGGTCAAAGAAATCGCATCTAAATTTTCGCGCAATGCTTCTTGTACTCTAATGGTTGGCCAAACATAACCATCTGAAAATACAGTGTGAATATGCAAATCAGTTTTTAAAGTTTGGAAGCCTTCAATATTAGGGTAGGTGAGTGCATGTTCACTGATGTGCGTATGTTGCCCTTGAAGGTGATATAAACCTAAAAATGTAAAGGTGAGTAAAAGTAGATTTTTCATAATTGGTTGAAATTTGTTTATGAAAATTAGGAAAAAGGAATCTTTTCTTAGTAAAGAAATGGTAATTTTATTGCTATGAATCCCGCTGAGAACTATATTTTAAATGCGCAAGAGCCATTTCGCAGTATTCTACTGCATGTGCAGGCCGTAATTGAACAAACTTTACCTGATGTTGATTTGAAATATAAATGGAACATACCCTGTTTTTATATGGGTAAATCACCAATTTGTTATTTGAATGTACAACAGAAAAAAGGCTATGTTGATGTTGGTTTTTGGAATTCTGCGCACCTCACAAAACACCCTGATAAATTAGTATCTGAAAATCGCAAAGTGGTACGCTCGTTACGTTACGCTTCTTTAGAGGCCATAGAAAACCAAGTTTTAATCGATATACTACAAGAAGCTTTTAGTGTTCGAAAAAACGGATTTTATAAACAAAAAGATTTAACCTAAAGCTGATTGACCGTTTTTCGAAGCGCCACTAAATTCGTTAATAAACCTTCCAAATGATTCAAATGTAACATGTTTGCTCCATCGCTTTTAGCATTACCTGGGTCAAAATGTGTTTCCATAAAAATACCGTCTACTCCGGTTGCAATACCAGCACGAGCAATAGTTTCAATCATATCAGGTCTTCCACCCGTTACACCTGAAGTTTGATTAGGTTGTTGCAAAGAATGCGTCACATCTAAAACTACTGGGGCATAACTTTTCATAGTAGGAATTCCTCGAAAATCAACAACCATATCTTGATACCCAAACATGGTACCGCGATCAGTAATCATTACTTGATTATTACCTGAATCGGTCACTTTAGTCACTGCATGTTTCATACTTTCAGGACTCATAAATTGGCCCTTTTTTAAGTTGACCACCTTACCTGTTGCTGCGGCCGCAACTACTAAATCTGTTTGGCGTACTAAGAATGCCGGTATTTGTAATACGTCAACGTATGCCGCTGCCATTGCTGCGTCTGTTTCTTGATGAATATCAGTTACAGTAGGTACCTCAAATGTTTCTGATACTTTTCTTAGAATTTTAAGTGCTTTCTCATCACCAATGCCAGTAAAAGAATCTACACGGCTTCGGTTGGCTTTTTTAAAACTCCCTTTAAATACATACGGAATTTTTAACTTATCCGTAACTGTAACTATTTTTTCAGCAATGCGTAATGCCATTTCTTCTCCCTCAATAGCGCAAGGGCCTGATAGTAGAAAAAAGTTGTTATTGGTAGTATGTTTTAATTGAGGTATCAGTTCTAATTGCATTGCTTTTAATTTTCTACAAAGATACTATTTTGGAATAGGAATGGTTATATATTCTCACCTTGGCTTCTGTTGATGAAATTTTGTAAGGTCATTAATATTAACCGGACTAAAAGGCAACTATTGTGTTTTAAATATTGATCCCAAATCAATCTACCATGCAAAAATATATCTTGCTTACACTACTTTGTAGTAGTACGATGCTGTCTGCGCAGTTTGGAAAAAACTGTGAATTAAGACAGTTTAAAATTAATGTATTCAACCCGGGTATTGAATATGAAATGGCACTTGGTGTCAATACTACCTTTGATATTAAAGCAGGTTTGCAGGTGGCGATAGATCCGGCTCTATCAGATATCTATAATGAACTAGGTTTTTTTCCTGCAATTGCAGGGCAGTATCGCTACTATTATAATTTTGAAAAACGCCAGCGAAACAGAAGGCAAGTGTACGGTAACTCAGCCAATTATATTGCTCCTGCGGCTGCAGTTTTCTTTCCTGGTTCTCGTACTATTGAGAATCAAGTAGTAGATAATATAATTACGTACGCAGGTTTAGTGACTGGTTTACAACGAAGTTATAATTCAGGTATTAATTTTTCTGTTGATGTTGGGGCGGCCTATTATTTTGGTACTTCGAATGATGGTGTTTATCCCGTGGCTAATATCAGTATTGGCTTTATTATTAGCGAAAAACGATGGTGCGTAGGAAAGTAACTTTCAGATAAATTCATAAATTTTACATAAAGTCATTCCTTAAAAATAGGATTCGTGGTAGATTTAAAAGATCAAAAACACGACCAATATGAATAGACTTTTTAAAATTACTAGTATTTGCCTGTTCTTTATTTCCATGAGTTATGCGCAAAGCACTTCAGAAAATAACTCAGGAGACCCCTTCGCCTTAGTCAACTTAGAACGGCACCAGTTTAACTTCAATTTAATTAGCCCTGGGTTTTCATACGAATTCGGATTGTTTAAAAACCAAACCATTTCTACAGCATTAGGTTTCGGTATTGCCACTTATGAACCTGGTTTCGCAATAGGTCTTGTACTAAATAACCGATACCGGTATTATCATAATTTCAATAGAAGAATTAATAAAGGAAAAAATGTCTCCGGAAATTCGGGAAACTATATCGCTGCAGCACAAGCCATTTATTTTTCACAATTACGGCTTGCTACAAATATCTCTGGGCCTGACGATTTTAATGTAGGCTTTTATGGTATGGTATACGGTATTCAAAGAACGTATAAAAGCGGATTCAATTTCAACGCTGAGCTAGGTGCGGGTTATTATCAGGGCGACGGAGTTGACTCAGGAATTGGCCCCATGTTGCATTTTACTTTTGGTTGGGTGGCGACTAAACGCAAGTCAAGAACCCCAACTTTTCAATAGAAGAAGCAGGTGATTTTGAATAGTTAAGCTCAAATAGACTTAGATACGTTAGTATCAATGAGTAAAGTTGTTGCGCAACTTTGTAAAACATATAAATTAACTTACTCAAAATCAACAATATAAAAATAACACAACTTTCACGAAACAACAGAAAAATAGAAGTATCTTTGCACGCTGAAAATGGCAGGTAACTGCTGTGAATAATATATTTATGTCAACAACAAAGAACATTGCAATTATTGCACACGTAGATCATGGTAAAACAACCTTGGTTGATAAAATCATGTATCACTGTCAACTTTTTCGTGATAACGAAAATACAGGTGACTTAATTTTAGATAACAATGATTTAGAACGTGAACGTGGTATTACCATCACCTCTAAAAACGTATCTGTAGTTTATAAAGATACCAAGATCAATATTATCGACACCCCTGGTCACGCCGATTTTGGTGGTGAGGTTGAGCGTGTATTGAATATGGCTGATGGGGTATTGTTGTTAGTTGATGCTTTTGAGGGGCCAATGCCACAAACGCGTTTCGTACTTCAAAAAGCTATTGATTTAGGTTTAAAACCTTGTGTTGTTGTTAATAAGGTTGACAAAGAAAACTGTACACCAGAAGAGGTTCATGAAAAGGTGTTTGATTTAATGTTTGAACTTGGAGCAGAAGAATGGCAGTTAGATTTTCCTGTAGTTTACGGGTCAGCCAAGAACAATTGGATGAGTGAAGATTGGCAAAAAGAAACGGAGAATATTGAGCCATTATTAGACATGGTTGTTGAGCATATTCCAACTTTTGAGCCTACTGAAGGAAATACCCAAATGTTAATCACTTCATTAGACTTCTCTTCTTTTACAGGAAGAATTGCTATTGGAAGATTACAAAGAGGAACACTGAAAGAAGGGCAACAAATTTCTTTAGTTAAAAGAGATGGTAGTGTTGTAAAATCTAAAGTAAAAGAACTTTTTGTTTTCGAAGGTTTAGGAAAACTTAAAGTTCAGGAAGTAGCAACAGGAGATATTTGTGCTATTACAGGTATTGAAGGTTTTGAAATTGGTGATACTGTTGCTGATTTAGAAAACCCTGAAGGCTTAAAAACTATTGCTATTGATGAACCAACAATGAGTATGTTATTCACCATTAATGATAGTCCGTTTTTCGGTAAAGATGGAAAATTTGTAACCTCAAGACATATTAACGAAAGATTACAAAAAGAGCTTGAAAAAAATTTAGCCTTACGGGTTAATGAAACAGATAGTGCTGATAAATTTTTAGTTTTTGGGCGTGGTGTTTTGCACCTGTCTGTACTAATTGAAACCATGCGCCGTGAGGGGTATGAGTTGCAAATTGGTCAACCTCAGGTAATTATAAAAGAAATAGATGGTGTTAAATGCGAGCCTATAGAATCATTAACTATTGATTTACCAGAAAGCGTTTCTGGTAAGGCCGTAGAATTTGTTTCTATGCGTAAGGGAGAGATGACCAGTATGGAAGCTAAAGGCGATCGTATGGTTTGTGAGTTCTTAATTCCTTCACGTGGTATTATTGGTTTGCGTAATCAGTTGCTCACTGCAACAGCGGGTGAAGCAATTATGGCACACCGTTTCTTAGAATACCAACCAATGAAAGGCGATATTCCTCAGCGACAAAATGGTTCTTTGGTTTCTATGGAGCTTGGTAAAGCAATACCTTATTCTATTGATAAATTACAAGATAGAGGTAAGTTTTTTGTAGACCCAGGAGAAGATATTTATGAAGGTCAAGTTATTGGTGAAAACTCACGTGGTGATGATATGACTGTAAATATTACAAAAACCAAAAAACTTTCTAACGTTCGTTCATCAGGTGCTGATGATAAAGCTAAAATTGTACCTGCAATTAAATTTTCATTAGAAGAGGCTCTTGAATATATTCAGAAAGATGAGTATGTTGAGGTTACACCGAATCACTTGAGACTTCGAAAAATATTTTTAACAGAAAACGATCGAAAGCGAAATAAAATCGCTTAAGTATCAAACATACAAACCCTGAATAGTTCAGGGTTTTTTTATGCCTTTTTTTGAAAGGTAAATCTAAGTGGAACGACTACTTATGTTTATAATAAATTTTAGAATGAAAATTATAATTCAAGTTTTAATTGCAGGTGTGCTACTTACAGCATGCAACCAACAACCGAAAGCAAGTAAATATTCCGTTGAAGCCACAGAGAAAGAGATGGTAAATGACTATTCAATTCCAGATTCATGGGTGAGTAATCGCGTAACTAAAGCACAAAAGAGATTAGAAAAAACAGAGGCAGGTCAAGTAATTTGGGCTGCAATGCAAGCACATGGAGGACTAAAAAACTGGTATGGAAATGGAGCGCTATCTTTTCGTTTTAATTACCAACCTTTAGATGGTAGCACACAACGTGATAGCTATCAAATTGTTGATGCTTGGCGCAACAAATCTGTTCATACCAGTACCACTGATAGTGAAGCGAAATTTGGATGGACGGGAGAAAAAGCATGGGTTCATGCTAAAGATTCTACCGCATTTGCATATGATACCAAGTTTTGGGCTTTAACACCATTGTATCTTTTTGGGTATCCTTTTGTTTTAGATGGCGAAGGAGTGAACCTTGAATTATTACCAGATGTTGAATTTGAAGATGCTCTTCAAGATGTAGTTAAAGTAACTTTTGATGCCGGTACAGGAGATGCGCCAGACGATTACTATATTCTACAGTTCGATAAAGAAACGCATTTGGTAACTGGTATTCGATATATTGTTTCTTATCCGGAGTATTTTAAGGATGGAGGGCATTCTCCTGAAAAATTCATGAAGGTTGGTGTGCTGGCAGATATAGATGGTGTGAAATTACCAACGGGCTTAAAAACACATTGGACCTTAGAAAATGGGCAAGCGGGTGAGTATATTACTAAAATAGATATTACTGATTTAGAGTATACTAAAGATCTTCCAGCAGGTTTTTTTGAAATGCCTGAAGGTGCTAAGGTTATTGAATAGCCGAGTACATAAAGCATAAAAAAACCCAAACTATAGTTTGGGCTTTTTTAATTTTTAGCAATCTAAATTAGTCGATTGGCGCTTGATGTAAAGCCGCTGCTGCAGCACCTACAATTCCTGCTTGATTACGCAATTCTGCGGGTATAACAGGAGTTTCAATAGTAATACAATTTTTATATTCCTGAAAATCTTTTGAAGCACCACCACCTAAAATGATTAAATCAGGAGCAATAATGAGCTCCACATACTGCAAGAATTTATTAAAGCGCTTTCCCCATTTTTGGTAGCTAAGCTCTTCTCGTTCCATCGCTGAACCAGCTGCCCAAAGCTCAATCTTTTTATATTTTTTGTAGGGAATTTGTCCTAACTCAAAATTGGGAAGCAATTCTCCATCTATAAAAGCTCCACTTCCTAAACCGGTGCCAATGGTGATCATAACCACCAAACCCTTTTTTCCTTTTCCAATACCATAATTCATGGTCGCGTAACCAGCAGCATCCGCATCGTTAATGACGGTAACTGGCAATCCTGTAACTTCACTAAAGAGTTCTTTTACATTAACACCGAGCCATTTTTTATGAAGGTTTCCGGGAGATTTACATACTCCATGCTTGATTACTGTAGGAAATCCTACCCCGATAGGGCCTTTATGGTCGAAATGTTTTACAATTTCTCCAACTACTCTAGCCATATCTTTTGGCTTCCGTCCTTCAGGAGTTGGTATTCTATGACGTTTGGTCAACATTTCTCCGGTTTCGGAGTTTACTAAGGCTCCTTTAATTCCTGAGCCTCCGATATCAATTCCTAATACTTCCATTAATAGTTGTGTGGTTTGCTGGCAAAAGTAGCGAAAACTTTCAATAATTTTTGGAAACCCAATCAATCAACACTTTTGTAAGGGTTGAATAGGTATTCCATAATGAACTATGCTTTGTTTTTGGTAGCATTCATGCTAATTCCTTTCACAAGCCACGAAATAGCAAAAGGTATGACTGCAATTGTCTCTAATATAAAAACATCATAGGGGGTAATTTCAAACCCATCTTTAATTAAATCGGCAATGAATAGTGCTATCAGAAAAGCGATAGCCAGCCAAACGGTGTTGCCGCAAATTCGGTAGAGCATATTATTTTTATGATTGATACTTCTTGTGAATTTATATTTTGACATCCATCCCATGGTAAAAATAAAAACTCCGGCAGCTACTAAATGTATGGCATTATAAAAAGTATCTGCATGACCTAATAATGGATAGGTTTTAGCATCACATAATTCCATAATAAAAAGGCTTCCACTTTCTAAGCAATACGTTGGTACAAATACAACAATGAGTGCGGCAACGCCACCAATATTGGTAATTAAATCATCGCTAATTTTTTCGGTCTTCGGGTCGAATTGATACCCTTTATAAGAAATTAAAAAGAGTCCGAAACAAGAAAGAATAATAATGAAAATTAAGCCGGGCAAGGCTTTGTAATAATAGTGACTCATTGATGAAAGTAGTTCACCACCAGCAATTGGTAATAACAGCGGCAGGCATAAACCTAGAATGCCAATCAACTTTCGAATGCGGTAATCTGATGGCTGTAATTCCTGATTTTCCATGTCATGTACTATGTTACCTTTTAAAGGTATGTAAAACTGAACTGCTAAGCTACTATAACAGCCGTGCCAACAATTGACACCATAGTGTACATCGATGAAGAAACCGTTTCTACATCAACCATAATACCAACGATAGCATTGGCGTTTAAGGCAAGAGCATTGGCTTTTAGCTTCTGAAAAGCGCCTTCTTTGGCATCTTCTAATAATTTTTCATACTGCTCATATGATTTCTTACTACTAAACATTTCTTTGAAGGTCATTCCTTTGGTAGAAAAGGTAGGGGTGTATTGAATACCAGAAACAACACCTAAATAGGTGTCGATTTTTTTGCCTTCAATAGAATTTGTAGTTGTAAGTATCATTTGTTATTGTGTTTTCTAGTTTATACCGCTCTTTGTACGACTTCAAATACTTTATTTCCATCACATTTTAATGTTTTTGAAGGAAATTTTAAAATCAGGGCATAATCATGTGTAGCCATAAGAATGGTGCGTCCGGCTTTGTTAATCGCCTGTAATACTTTCATAACTTCGACACTTGTTTGAGGGTCAAGGTTTCCGGTAGGCTCATCGGCTATGATCAATTCCGGATTATTTAATAAGGCTCTAGCAATAGCAATTCGTTGCTGCTCGCCACCAGAAAGTTCATGAGGAAATTTAAAGCCTTTAGTTTTCATACCAACCTTTTCTAAAACATCTTCAATTTGAGCATCCATTTTAATAGGGTCTTTCCAGCCGGTCGCCTTTAAAACGAATCGCATGTTTTTATTAATATTACGATCTGGTAGCAGTTTAAAATCTTGAAATACCACACCTAGTTTTCTTCGCAAATAGGGAATGTCTTTCTCACGCAGTTTTCTAAGATCAAAATCTACAATGTTTCCAGCGCCTTCCCGTAGTGGTAAATCACCGTAAAGGGTTTTCATAAAGCTACTTTTACCACTTCCGGTTTTACCGATTAGATAAACAAATTCGCCTTTTTTTACCTCAAGGCTAACGTCATTTAAAACAAGACTATCCTTTTGAAAAATAGAAACATCTTTCAATTCTAAAATAGTTTCAGGGTTTTCTTGAATATTTTCTTCTACTGGTATCATCACAATAATTTGTTGATATAAAAGTAATAAGTTCGAACGGATAACAAATTACTCTTCATCGAAATCTTTCTAATTTTGGTAAACTGAATAACGGATGCTGCTGTAGTTTAAAGAGTATGAGCGGTGTACAGGGTGTTATACATAAAACAACTGGCATGAAATACTTTGGCGCAATAATTGCCGTTATCTAAAATAGTTAATAGTTAGAACGCTATGTTTAAAAAAACAACCGCATTACTTCCCTTTTTCTTAGGGATGGTTTTTTTGGGTTCCGCCCAAGAAAGCAAAATTTATACCCACGAAGACAAAGATTATCAAGACGCTCTTGCCTTGTATAATAATGAACAGTATCAAGCTGCTCAAACCATATTCGCTAAGGTTAAGAATACTTCTGATAATTTAGAAACAAAAGCAAATAGCGCTTATTACGAGGCCAATGCTGCTGTACGACTAAATCAATTAGGGGCTGATAATTTGATGGAAGACTTTGTAGAAAAATATCCGACGTCTACGAAACGTAATTCTGCATTTGCCGATGTTGCTGAATATTATTTTGAGACTGGCAAATATCCATATGCTTTGAAGTGGTATAACAAAGTAGATCAACGCGCGCTTTCGCGTGGAGAAATGAACAAGTTCAATTTCAATTATGGCTATTCCCTTTTTGCGTCAAAGAAAACCAAAGAAGCAGAAGCTTACTTGAACAAAGTAACTGATTCTCCCGTATATGGTTCTCAAGCCAAATATTACTTAGGGTACATTTCATATCAAGAAGATGATTATGAAGCAGCCAATGAGCGGTTTGATGAAATCACTGATCCGGAAATTTTAGAGGAGAAAATGAGCTATTACCAGGCTGATATGAACTTTAAGCTTGGCAATTTTGAGAAAGCTATTGCACTTGCAAAACAGCAAATGGCAAAAGGAGACCGCAAAGAAAAATCAGAGTTAAGTAAAATTATTGGTGAGAGTTATTTCAATTTAAAACAATATGAGAATGCCGTAACTTATTTAGAAGATTATCAAGGTAAACGTGGTAAATGGAATAACACCGATTATTATTTACTTGGATATTCGTATTACAAGCAAGGAGATTTTGCCAATGCAATTCAGCAATTCAATAAAATTATAGGTGGTACCAATAGCGTTTCGCAAAATGCTTATTATCATTTAGCAGAATGTTACTTGAAGCTTGATAAAAAACAGGAAGCGTTGAATGCCTTTCGAAATGCATCTCAAATGGACTTCTCACCGGAAATTCAAAAAGATGCTTATTTGAATTATGCGAGATTAAGCTATGAAATTGGTAATCCGTATGAGCCAGTTCCGCAGGTGATTAGTACATTTTTAGAGCGTTACCCAAGTGATGCGAATACAACGCAGATGAAAGAACTTTTGGTTGACTCGTACATCACTTCTAAAAACTTTGCTGGTGCGATGGAGTTGCTCGAGAATAATAAAGGTTTTGCAAGTAAAACCACGTATCAAAAAGTAGCTTTTTATCGTGGAGTTGAGCAATTTATTGACTCCGATTATGCGGGTGCTTCTACGAGTTTTACAAAATCTTTAGGCAGTGCAGAAGATGCCTTATTTAGAGCTAGAGCCAGTTATTGGAATGGAGAATCATTGTACTTATTAAATCGCTATGACGAAGCACTAGCCAACTTTAAAGAATTTCAACAGAATACAGCAGCAAGGTCTACAGAAGAATATGATGATATTGATTATAATTTGGCGTACACGTATTTCAAATTAAGAGATTATAACAGTGCCGTTACTTACTTTTTAAATTTTTCTAATTCAGGCACCAACGATATTACGAAACTGAATGATAGTTACCTTCGTTTAGGAGATAGTTATTTTGTGACCAGCAAATACTGGCCAGCCATTGAAACATATAACAAATCATTAGCATTGGCAGGATCAGAAAAAGATTATGCTGCCTATCAAAAAGCATTGAGTTATGGTTTTGTAAATAGAACACCGTCGAAGATTGAAGAGCTTGATCGTTTTGTTTCTAGCTATCCGAATTCAACTTTAAAAGATGATGCTTTGTTCGAATTAGGCAATACATTAATTAGTTCGGGGCAAGAAAATAGAGGGTTACAAACCTATGATAAACTAGTTGCAGGTTATAGAGCAAGTTCATTGGTGCCACAAGCCTTATTACGTCAAGGTTTGGTGCATTATAATGCGAGTAGAAATGAACAAGCATTAACCAAATTTAAAACGGTGGTTCGTGATTTTCCAAAAACACAAGAGGCTATTCAAGCCGTAGCTACTGCCAAATTAGTGTATGTTGATATGGGGCGTGTTAACGAATATGCCGCTTGGGTTGGTGATTTGGATTTCGTTGAAGTTACCGATACAGAATTAGATAATGCCACTTTTGAATCTGCAGATAAACAAAACCAAGATGGAAAAAGAGATGCCGCTATTCGTGGTTACGAAAATTATATTAAAGAATTTCCGAATGGATTACATGCGGTGAAAGCGAATTTCAATTTAGCTCAATTGTACTTTGCGAAAGATCAACGTGATCAGGCCTTACCTTACTATAAATATGTTGCGGATAGGGGTGCTAGCGAATATGCAGAACAAGCATTAACTAGAGTTTGTGAAATTTACATCGGCGCTAAAAATTATAGTGAGGCATTACCTTATCTCGAACGTTTGGAAAGTCAGGCTGATATTCAACAAAATAGAACTTTTGCACAGTCTAATTTAATGAAAGGTTACTACGAGCAAAAGAACTACAATCGTACCATTGCTTATGCAGAAAAGGTATTAGCAACAGCTACTATTGATAATCGTATTAAAAGTGACGCGCAAACAATGATCGCGCGTTCAGCAATTCAAACCAATAATGAGGTAATAGCTAAATCTGCCTATGCTGAGGTATTAAAAATTGCAACAGGGTCACTAGCAGCAGAAGCCTTGTATTACGATGCTTATTTCAAGAATCAAGACCAAGATTATGAGGCATCAAGTGCTTCAGTACAACGATTAGCGAAAGACTTTTCAAGCTATAAAGAATGGGGTGGTAAAGGTTTGATCATAATGGCGAAGAATTTTTACGCTTTAGGTGATGCTTACCAAGCTACGTATATATTAGAAAGCGTTACGACCAATTTTAGTCAGTATCCTGAAATTGTTTCAGAGGCGCAAGGTGAATTATCGATCATAAAGGCTAAAGAAGCTAAAAGTAATTCTTCCGTTAGGTCTAACTAAGTTATAGAGTATTAAATAAAATAATTTTCATTGAATTGAGAATGCAATCGCTAATAAGAACACAGCATGCAAAATAAATTAATAACACTACTTTTCGTCTTTTTATTCGCTCAATTGACATGGGCACAAGACGATGATGAAAAAGAGTTGGGTACAGAAACGGTTACGGTGACCAAAGCATATACACCAACTATATCTGATGCTTTTAAAATAAAATCAACGCCGAATCTGAATGATTCTATTGCCTTGCAAAAGAAGAAAATTGAATATAGTATTTTCTCTGTCCCTGTGGCTTCGACTTTTACTCCGGCAAAGGGTGCTGCATCAAAAGTTAAAAAGGTACCACCTCCAATTTTGTATAATTCGTATGCTTCGGCTGGTGGTGGAAATCCAGCAAATTTGATGGCGAAGTTTTACACAAGTCGTACTATAGACCGTGAATCAGGGTATACGGTAGGTTTTGGTCATAATTCATCACGGGGTGATTTTGATGATGTAGTTTTTGATAACGTTTTTTCAAACAGTACTATTGAAGGTTCTTACAAAAAGAGAGATAGCGATTACGATTGGGGTTTTGATATCGGAGCTTCCCATCAACTCTATTACTGGTACGGTACTCCTGAGAATATATTTGACGTAAATCCTGCTTTTTTGGTTGATATTGACCAATCAAGAGCGAAGCAAAATTATTATATGGCTGAGTTAGGTGCACATATTAATTTGGAGGATGCCTATTTCAAAGGCGCTGAGGTAAAATATCGTCGTTTTTGGGATGCTGTGAAATCAGGAGAGAATCGAATTATATTTTCACCTCAATTTGAGTTTCCGGTTGCAGATGAATTATTCGGTCTTAACTTCAAGGTTGATTATGTCAATGGTAGCTTTGAAAATGCCAGTTTGAGCAATACCGAAAATAACGAAGGTATTAACTACAGTCACTTGCAAGTTGGGGTGAATCCGACTTTAACCATGCTACGTGATGACCTTACCTTGAACCTAGGGTTGAATATCGTTTATGGTTTAAATGGCGAGCGAAGTGACAGTAATTTTTATGTGTACCCTACGGTAACAGCTTCTTATCGTTTATTGAATGAAGTTGCTATTGCTTATGGAGGAATTGAAGGTGAGTTAGTTCAAAACAGTTATTACGGTTTTGTACAAGATAATCCGTACGTATCACCAACACTTACCATTGCACCCACAGATAAAAAGTATGATGCCTACCTAGGATTGAGAGGTCAATTATTCGCCAACCTAAGTTATAATGTAAAAGCGGCTTACAAAGCTGAAAACGGAAAGCCTTTATTTAAATTGAATCCGGAAAATCTATCTCGAACCGACGAAAAATTATATAACTTAAGTAATTCTTTTGAGCTGTTTACGGTTGACGGAATAACCTTGGGTGATGATGTACGTACCTTCTCTGTTTTTGGAGAATTAAATGTAGATGTGAATCGTAATTTTACTTTAGGCGTAAATGCAGAATATTTCTCTTATGGAACAGAAACTGACAATCCCGCATGGAACTTACCTGACTTAACCGGTTCTTTATTTTTAGACTATCAAATTGGCAAAAAATGGTATTTAGGTGCCAATCTGTTTTATGTAGGTGAACGCCAAGATTTTTCTTCAGAGGCAGTTGTTAATGGTGTTCCTAATAATTTTGCAGTAATTGACTTAGATGGTTACTTTGATGCTAATGCGCATATTGGTTATCGCCTAACTGATCAACTCTCATTATTTGTAAAAGGAGCCAATCTGGCAAATAATAATTACCAAAGATGGGCAAATTTTCAAGTTCAAGGCTTACAAGTGTTAGGCGGGGCAACGTATAAGTTCGATTTTTAAACCACTAAAATAACGAGCTTATTTAAATTGTTGATTAGGGTATTTTATATTTCAATTGTTAATCTATACGCAATTTAAAGATCTGTAATACTTTTAAACAAAAAGTGAATGCAACTTATCTGTTTTTTGATTTAAAAACGTTTAGGCTATATATTTTTGAGTTGCTATAAAAGAAAATTAAGTTCATGTTAAAATTTACTGTAACGCCCGTTGTCAAAATCGTATTAGTTTTAGTTGTTTGTATGGGTATCACCTTTGGATGTTCATCTGAAGACCCCGTTGATCGCCCAGAGGTCAGTTTAGATACTGATGGTGATGGTATTTTAGACGAGGAAGAAACCGCTAATGGTACTAATAAAAATAATGCTTGTGACCCTGTTCAAGTTTCTGGCTATACCGGTTATGATAGTACAAACAGTGTTTGGTTGGGTTCCGATTGCGATAAAGATGGTATTACCAATGGTGATGAACTATCTGCGAATACTGACCCTTATGTTGATCAGATTACAGATACCGATGGCGATGGTATTGTAAATAGTGTTGAAATTGCTAATGGAACTGATGAGAATAATCCTTGTGATCCTCAACAAGAAGCCGGATATACAGGGTATAACCCACTAAGTACTTTATGGTCAACGGCTGATTGTGATGCAGATGGAGTTTTAAATGGGGATGAATTTTCTGCAGCAACTGACCCCTATGCTGACGATACCGTGTACGCTATTGCTGAATTTTTACCCACCCTTTCTGAATTATTATTATTTAAAGGTGATGTTGCTGATTTAGAATTTAATAATACGGTTCATGAATACGAGTTGGCTACTCCTTTGTATACGGATTATTCTTATAAATTGAGATCTATAGCTCTTCCTAAAGATGCAACTATGAGTTATGATGGTGAGGGTTTATTGATTTTTCCTGATAATACGATTATAACAAAAACTTTTTATTATCTAAATGATGAACGTAATCCATCCGCAGGAAGAAAAATTATAGAGACTAGATTGCTTATTAAAAAGAATGGTTTTTGGGAAATGGGTAATTATATATGGAATGCAGCCCAAGATGAAGCCTTTCTAAGTAGTGATGGGCCCATTGTACCCGTCAGCTGGATTGACCAAAATGGAGCCAATAGAAATGTTGAATATCAAGTTCCGATTATGACGAATTGTATACAATGCCATAACGTAAACGGAAATTCACTACCAATAGGTCCGAAAGCTAGAAACCTAAATTTTGTTTCAAATAGTCAAAATTCACTTCAGAATTTTATTGATAAAGGTATATTGGTAGGAGCTCCTAATCTGTCAGAAATCGAAAAATTACCAGTGTGGTCAGATTTGGCTTTTAGTGTTTCAGATCGTGCAAGGGCTTACATGGATGTGAACTGTGCCCATTGCCATCAACCAGGTGGTTTTCATGATTCTTCTGGAGGTGTTCGACCTGATTTTCGATTTGAAACTTTGTTTGCAGATACGAATATCAACGATTATAAAGCAGATATTGTTAACAGAATAAATACAGACCCTGCTTTTGGTCCGTCAATGCCATTGGTTGGTGTTACGGTAATTCATGCAGAAGGTGTTAGTTTGATTGAAGACTATATCGACAGTTTAGACTAGTAGCTCTTATTAGGTATGTGATTGATAATCATGTATTTGTGCTGAGACGCTACATCCTCAATTATCAACTGTTGATCGAAGAGAAGCATTGTTTTTTGTTGAAATAGGCTTTAAAAAGCTATTTTAGAGCAAGTTATAAACAGTGTAATTTTGTGTAGCCTAAAAACAAAACATATTGTTATTTATAGCTTGTTGTTTTTTGCAACAGCCGTAACTGCTCAGAATTTGGTTAAAAATCCAAGTTTTGAAGTCTATGAAGATTGCCCTGAAAAATTAGGTAATTTTGATACTAATGTTACTTCATGGTCTACGCCAACTGATGGATCAACAGATTACTTCAATGCTTGTAGTACGGCGATGGGAACCCCAGAAAATTTTAATGGTAGTCAACCTTCAAATTTTGGTGTAGGCTATGCAGGGTTGTATATGTATGCGCCAGATAATTATCGCGAATACCTTCAAGTCGAATTAACGGAAACACTAACAAAAGGGCAGAAATACCGGATATCGTTTTACATTAGTTTAGCGGAAAGATCAGATTTTGCGGTCAAAGAATTTGGAGTGTTGTTTGCGCATTCTGAACTAGAAATACCTGGCAAAAGAGAATTGTCCAAAGGTAAAATTTATAAAGATGGAATTGAAAACTACAATTTCATGGAAATCGGATATTCTAATTTCTTCTCCGATACTAAAGACTGGATTTTAATAAACACCCAATTTATTGCCAAAGGAACTGAGAACTTCTTAATCATGGGTAACTTCAAGACTAATGCCCGTACACGAATGTTTCGCACTAAGAAAAAGGCTAAAAAGGGAGCTTACTATTATGTCGATATGTTCAAGCTTGAAGCCATCAGAACTCAAGGTGATATAACTAATGTAGATAAAGCTAGGGTAGCCGGTAAGAAAGATTTTACGCTTGATCAAACACATGTTTTCGAAAATGTACTTTTTGATTTTGATAGATATAGTTTATTAGAAACTTCAAAAGAAGAAATGAATGAATTATATGAATATTTAAAAAGCGACGATTCATTGCATATTACCATTGAAGGTCACACAGATAGCACTGGTTCTGAAGTTTATAACAAATTGCTATCGGGTAAACGAGCTAAGGCAGTTGCAACCTATCTACTTCAAATGGGGCTGTCGACCGAACGAATTTTGTGGAAAGGTCATGGGGGAAATAAACCAGTAGTTTCTAACGCCACAGAAGCAGGGCGACAGCAAAATAGAAGAGTAGAATTCTTCATCTCCAAGAAAGATATAATCAATAAATGATTGTTTTAAAAGGACGCTTCTTTTATTAGAAAGAGTAATTTTGCGGCTTATAAAAAATAATGTCTGACAGATTTACCCTTATCAATCCTTCTAAAAGTCCGGTATTTTATGGGTACGTAATTCTTTTGATTGGTACTATTGGGGTCTATTGTAGTATACCTGGTCAGACTATTGGAGTGTCAGTTTTTACTGATCCTGTAAAAGATGCTTTGGGTCTTTCACGAACGCAATTTAGCAATGCCTATATGATTGGTACCATAGCCAGTTCGCTGGTTATCGGTAGAGCAGGGGTTTGGTTTGATACTTATGGGGCACGTTATGTCGCATTTTTTGCTGCGCTAGTGTTAGCAATCTCACTTTTTTTATGTTCATGGTCTGTTCAAATGAGTGATGCGGTTAAAAATTTACTTCAAAAAGATACGTGGGCTATTCCATTTAGCATAATGACAAGTTTATTCTTTTTACTTCGCTTTGCAGGCCAGGGAGTGTTAACCATGGCTTCACGAAATGTTATTATGATTTGGTTTGATAAGAATAGGGGTAAAGTGAATGCATTTAGCAGTGTAGCCTTATCCTTTGGTTTTTCTTCTTCGCCGATTTGGGTAGATGCACTAATAGAAAGTAGTGGTTGGCAATCTACTTGGAGGTACCTCGGATTCGGATTATTACTCATGAGTGTATTTATTTATATATTTTATAAAAACAGACCTGAAGCCTATGGTTTATTACCTGATGGAGTAAAAGAAATTAGTGATGCTGAAGAAAAAATAGCTTTGAATCGAAAACAATTTACACTTGTAGAGGCAAAAAAAACACGTGCCTTTTGGATGTACGGACTGATCTTAGCTTTTAATAGTTTTTTTATTACTGGCCTTACCTTTCATATTGTATCTATATTTAAAAGTGAAGGTTTTCCAAAAGAAGATGCGATATCTATTTTTTTACCAGCCTCAGTAGTTGCTGTTTCTATTTCTACCTTGGCCAATTTTTTAAGTGATTACTTACAATTACGACTTTATTTATACTTGATGATACTTGGTGGAATTATTGCTTCGATCGGCTTTTTGTATTTGCCAACCATAGCCGGAATTCCACTATTAATAGCTGGTTTTGGAATGATGAGCGGTTTCTTCGCTGTGTTAAATACCATCGCATGGCCACGTTTTTATGGTCGTGAACACTTGGGAGCCATTACCGGAAAAATTATGTCTTTTTTAATTTTAGCAAGCGCCTTGGCTCCCAGTATTTTTAGCTTGTGCTTTTCTACTTTTGGTTCGTATGAACTTTTAGGTTGGTTAGGTTTGGTATTTTTAACTTTTTTGGTTGTTGGTTCATTACAAGCGAAAAATCCGCAATAACAAATAGAAACGACAATCTAGTCTTTTGCTATAGAATTTACATGTAACTTGCAGTAAATCAAAATTTCAAATGGACTTAAATCTTGCAGTTTTAATAGACGGTGATAACATACCCTCTGCTTATGTTAAAGAAATGATGGAAGAGGTAGCTAAGTATGGAAACCCTACCATTAAACGTATTTATGGTGATTGGACGAATCCGCGTTTAAATAAATGGAAAACGGTATTACTTGAAAACGCAATTACTCCAATTCAGCAATATGGATATACCCAAGGTAAAAATGCCACAGATTCTGCAATGATTATTGATGCTATGGATATTTTATATTCTGGCAAGGTTAATGGTTTTTGCTTGGTAAGTAGCGATAGTGATTTTACACGATTGGCGACTCGGCTTCGAGAAGCGGGCATGAAAGTATTCGGCATAGGGGAGAAGAAAACTCCAAATCCTTTTATTGTAGCCTGCGATCGATTTATCTATATAGAGATTTTAAAAAACCAAGCACAAGAAGATACTTCTGATATAACAGAAGAAAAAACCAAAAGTAAATCAGATTACGATAAAATAACTGCAAAAGACCTAAGGCTTATTGCAACAACAATTGATGCCGTAGCTGATGATGATGGTTGGGCTTTTTTAGGTGATGTGGGTAGTTTGTTGCAAAAAAAACAACCTAATTTTGATTCTAGAAATTATGGTTTTCAAAAACTAACCCCTTTAATTAGTTCTATACCTTCAATTGAAATTGAAAGACGTGAAGATGCACGTGGAAGAAACAAATTAGTGTATGTGAAGACTAAAGTTAAAAAGCGGTCAAAAACCAAAAAATAATTGCTTAGAAAAATATGGCATTCATTTTGATATAAATATTATAATGCTGCCGCAATACTTTAAAAACCAGACTAGGAAGTATATGTTAGGCATCATCAATTTTTTTTTAAATTTACGAATAGATAATACGATCACTCAAAAAACTTAAACATGAAAAAGCAAGCATTAAAATTGATTGGAATGGTAACCATGGCAATAGCATTCGTTTGTGCGCCTAATTTCTTAAAAGCAAAAACGGCAGATCGTGTTATAAGTATTGAATCTTTAACAAAAGGTGATATTGTGGGTGGATGGCAATATATCGTTGAAGGGGCACCTGAAGGTTATGGTACGGGGCTACTTATGATTGTTAAGCAAGGTGAGGTGTATAAAGTACAAGTACAGATTAATGGAAGTGCAATAAATGGAGAAAATGTAGTTGTAAAAGGAAAGAAAATTGCATTTAATTTAAACGTTGAAGGAGAAAAAGTTAATGTAGCTTTAGAAATGAAAGGCGGTAAAATGACCGGTACAAGTAATTCACCTTCAAATGGTACTATGAATATTTCAGGTGAAAAAGTAATATCTCCACAGTAAAATTATAACCAGTTTAGGTTTAAACTACTAGAAAAGATTAAATGTCATTCATGAGATATACGCTTATGAGTGGCATTTTTTGTTACGATTAAGGTGCTTTTTATATTAAATAGGTTTCCATAATATTTTACTTATTTTTGAGATTCAACATGGGTAAAATGAGGGTATTAAGACTTTTACTGGTTTTTTGTGTATTAACCAGTTGTGAATATTTAAAAGAGGAGGCTGATATAGTTGTAGTCAATGCAAATATATATACGGTAGATGAAGATTTCTCGAAAGCGGAAGCATTTGCAATTCGCGATGGAAAGTTTATTGCCGTTGGTTCATCTGATGAAATACGAAAAGTTTACACGGCCGATCAAATTATGGATGCCGATGGCCGAACCATTACTCCTGGGTTAATAGATGCACATTGCCATTTCTACGGATTAGGACTTATGCAACAAGCAGTAGATCTAGTTGGTACTAATAGTTTTGATGAAGTGTTACAAAGGGTAGATGCCTTTCAGCAAAAGCATTCCAAAGAGTTTATTGTGGGTCGCGGATGGGATCAAAACGATTGGGAGGTAAAAGATTTTCCAACGAAAAGAGAATTAGATGAAAAGTATCCAAATACCCCAGTGGCCTTAGAAAGAATTGATGGTCATGCCTATTTAGTTAACCAGGCTGCTCTTGATTTGGCAGGTATAAAGTGGAATACTAAAGTATCTGGAGGTGAAATTGTGAAAAATCAATTTGGCAATACAGGTGTTCTAATTGATAACCCTATGATGTTGATTGATGAGGTTATTCCGCCACCTACGGTAGCGACCAAAGTACAAGCCTTAAAAGATGCAGAACGAATCTGTTTGAATTACGGCCTAACAACGGTCAATGATGCTGGTCTTGATCGATCGACCATTGAATTGATTGACAGTCTTCAACAAATAGGAGAATTATCGATTCGTGTGTATGCAATGGTAAGCAATACTCCTGAAAATTTAGAACACTATTTGTATCAAGGTCCGGTTAAAACTGAAAAGCTAAATGTACGATCAATAAAAGTGTATGGAGATGGGGCACTCGGTTCGCGAGGAGCTGCCTTAAAAAAACCATATGCAGATAAATGGGGTCATCATGGTGCTATGGTAACACCAACAGCAGAGATAGCTGAGTTAGCAAGGCGAATTGCCATTTCAGAATACCAAATGAATACACATGCTATTGGTGATTCTGCAAATGCATTTGTTCTTCGAACTTATGATGAAGTATTAAATGGTAAAAAAGATCGAAGATGGAAAGTTGAACACGCTCAGGTTATAGACAGCCTTGATTTTGATTATTTTAAAAATGGTATTATACCTTCCATTCAGCCAACGCACGCAACAAGTGATATGTATTGGGCTGAAGATAGGTTAGGAGAGCATAGAGTAAAAGGGGCTTATGCTTATAAGAAATTATTAAATAAAGCCGGAAAAGTTGCTCTCGGAACTGATTTTCCGGTAGAACAGGTAAGTCCGTTTTTAACGTTTTATGCAGCTGTTGCAAGAAAAGATGTCAAGGGGTACCCTGAAGGAGGATTTCAAATCAATAATGGATTGACCAGAGAAGAAGCATTGAGAGGTATGACCATTTGGGCTGCTTATTCTAATTTTGAAGAAGATGAAAAGGGAAGTATTGAAGTAGGTAAGTTTGCTGATTTTACGATTTATAATAAAGATCTGATGGAAATTCCATTAAATGGCATACCTCACGTAATGGCAGAACAGACCTTTGTTGGTGGGGTGGTACGATAATATTACACTAAAAAAGCATGTTGATTTGATATCGACAACCAACAATAAGTAAGAATTTACCTACATTTATTGATGTTTCACAACAAGATTTTGATTTAGTTACATTTTTAAACTTTTTTGGTTTAAGAATAGACCGTTCTCAAAACAAAAAACAATGAAGGTGCTTAATCGAGATATCGTAGATGAATTAAACCATTTTGTAGAAATAAGTTGTAAAGACGCAATCGATTATCATTTGTACCACGAGTTTCATGAAATGTTGATTCGTATGAGCTATATGGCTACTGATGTTACGTTTAACTATCATGAAAATAAAGTGGAAATGAACGTTTTAGCAGAACATGAATCATACGACGCTTCAGTGGTAAATTTATTTGCTGAGGTGGTTAGTGTTTCTTTAGAGTATGAAGACTTAAGCTGTCTTTTAAAATGCTGTATATTAGAAAATAGAGAAGAAATAAAACACTATTTTCCATTCTTGAGCGAGTGTTTTCAAAGTAAATCATCGTTCAAATTAGATATTGCTTAAAAATGTAAATAAAAAAACCGAAGCTTCAAACTTCGGTTTTTTCGTTTTTAAGTAACATTGATCGTTATAATACAATGGGTACAGCCACACGGGTTTTATCCCAACCCATTACCATATGTACGCCACCTTCAACTTCTTTAAATGCAATAGAAAAGGCTTCTAAAGATTTATCACTGGTACTAGCCGCTGCAGGAACTCTGGCAACATCTGAACCATCTTTATAGAAATATGAACCCCATTGATTCAAATTACTATGAAGTATAATAGTCCATTCTTTTTCTCCAGGTACTGTCAATAAAGCATAAGTACCCGCCTTAACATCGGTTCCTCCAAAGTTAACATCTTTATAAAAGGTAATTTCTGGAGCTTCATTTGCACCTGTTCTCCATACTTCTCCAGCAGGAGCGAGTTCAGCTAAAGAACGACCTTTTAATTGTGGTCGACCATAAGTAATACGTACTGCTTTTTCTGAAACTTTATAATCGGTAGGGTAAGAAGCATTATCAAGAGGACTCTTATCCATGCCGCTAAATTCTTGTGCATTGGCTTCAGTGGCAAAAACCATTGCTATTGCCATAAAGGCAATCGTAAAAACATTTTTCATAATAGTGTTATTTATTTAGGCATTAAAATTAATAAGTAATCTAAAGACACTCTCCTAAAAAGTCGTTAAAATCGGTAGTGCTTACATTATGTTAATTTCTTTTTCAAATTTTAATTAAAAAATTATCATATTCAATAATTTATGTATTAAAAATTAAAAAATGTAATCAATAACTGTATAACTGTTTGAATATTGAAACTATATATTCATTTTTGTATCTGAATTATTAAATTAATATTGATATGTGTGGAATTGTATGTGCGTTTGATGTGAAAGAGAGCACAGAAGTCTTAAGACCTCAATTACTTGAAATGTCTAAGAAAATTAGACATAGAGGTCCAGATTGGAGCGGTATTTATGCTGATGAAAAAGCCATTTTGGCTCATGAGAGACTTGCTATTGTAGACCCAGCTTCTGGAAAGCAGCCATTGCTTAGTCCTGATGGTAAACTAATTTTAGCTGCAAATGGCGAAATTTATAATCATAGAGAATTAAGAAAGCAATTTGAGGGTACTTATAATTTTCAAACAGAATCTGATTGTGAGGTAATTTTAGCCTTATATCAAGAAAAAGGCCCTTCTTTCATTGATGAAATGAATGGTATTTTTGGTTTTGCTATTTATGATACTGAAAATGACACGTATTTTATAGCTAGAGATCATATGGGTATCATTCCATTATATATGGGGTGGGATCAAAACGGTACTTTTTACGTGGCCTCAGAATTAAAGGCGTTAGAAGGTACTTGTACAAAGATTGAATTATTTCCTCCTGGTCATTATTTATCTAGTACCGATGGAGAGTTGAAACAATGGTATTCTAGAGATTGGATGGAATATAATGCAGTAAAGGAAAATGAAACTAGTATTCAAGAAATTAAAGAAGCATTAGAAGCGGCAGTGCATCGCCAGTTAATGTCAGATGTACCTTACGGGGTATTACTTTCTGGTGGTTTAGATTCATCAGTTACTTCAGCTATTGCGAAAAAATATGCTCAAAAGCGGGTAGAATCAGGTGATACTAAAGATGCTTGGTGGCCGCAATTGCACTCTTTTTCAGTAGGTCTTGATGGCTCTCCTGATCTAGCTGCAGCGCAAAAGGTAGCTGATCATATTGGTACAGTTCATCATGAAATTAAATTTACAATTCAAGAAGGTTTAGATGCTATCAAAGATGTAGTATATAATCTTGAAACCTATGATATCACAACGATAAGAGCCTCAACACCAATGTATTTAATGGCGAGAGTTATAAAGTCAATGGGTATTAAAATGGTATTGTCTGGTGAAGGAGCAGATGAGTTGTTTGGGGGGTATCTCTACTTCCATAAAGCACCAAACGACAAAGAATTTCACGAAGAAACAGTTCGAAAATTAAGCAAATTACATATGTACGATTGTTTAAGAGCGAACAAATCATTGGCTGCTTGGGGTATTGAGGGTCGTGTACCTTTCTTAGATAAAGAGTTTATGGATGTAGCTATGAGAATCAATCCGAAAGATAAAATGATTAATGGAGAGCGAATGGAAAAGTGGGTAGTTCGAAAGGCTTTTGAAGATATGCTTCCTGAAAGCGTTGCCTGGAGGCAAAAAGAACAATTTTCTGACGGTGTAGGTTACAGTTGGATCGATACTCTAAAAGAAGTTGTAAGTACTGAGGTTAGTGATGAGCAACTTGCGAATGCTAAATTTAGATTCCCATTACAAACACCGACTTCAAAAGAAGAGTTTTATTATCGATCAATCTTTGAAGAGCACTTTCCATCAGATGCAGCAGCCCTATGTGTGCCACAAGAGGCTTCAGTTGCTTGCAGTACTCAAATAGCTTTAGAATGGGATGAAGCCTTTAAAAATATGAATGACCCTTCTGGTAGAGCAGTAGCTAATGTTCACGAAGAAGCCTATTAAAAATACTTTAGGAGATTCCTAAATAAGAAAGTGAATTCTGTTTTATCAGTTTTTATTTTAATTAGTCGAAAAGCCCCGATTCATCTCGGGGCTTTTTATTGCGTAAAAGTCAGGGTTTTGAGCCTTTTTTCATGTAATTTTTGATAAATAAAATGTAGTGTTTCTTTGTATATATATCTGCTGGTTTTCCACAAAAAATGTTAATAACTTCAAAGTTTGTAAATGGCGACAAGGCTATATTTCATGGGCTTTTTCGTATATTTGTAAGATTGCAAAATTTGAATTAAATACAACCTAAATTTATTTATGAGCGAAGAAGCAAAGAACGAAGCTGAAGAGAACAAAAAACCTTTAGAAGACAAACAAAATGATGGGGTGCCAATGAAAGACTATTCTGCGGATAGTATACAAGCCCTTGAAGGAATGGAGCACGTTAGAATGCGTCCATCGATGTATATCGGTGACGTTGGCGTACGTGGGTTACATCACTTGGTTTATGAGGTGGTAGATAACTCCATAGATGAGGCTATGGGAGGCTATTGTGATAACATCAGTGTTACCATAAATGAAGATAATTCTATTACCACAAGAGATAATGGTCGTGGTATTCCTGTTGGCTTACACAAAAAAGAAGGTGTTTCAGCCCTTGAAGTTGTAATGACTAAAATTGGAGCAGGGGGAAAGTTTGATAAAGACTCGTATAAAGTTTCTGGTGGTCTACATGGTGTTGGTGTTTCTTGTGTGAATGCACTTTCTAGTCATTTGAAGGCGACCGTTTATCGTGATGGTAAAATTTGGGAACAAGAATATTCAAGAGGTAAGGCTCAATATCCTGTTAAAACAATAGGTGATAGTTCAGATAGGGGTACTGAAGTAACTTTTTTACCTGATACGACTATATTTACTCAAACTGTTGAGTATAGCTATGAAACGCTTTCTAATAGAATGCGTGAGTTATCTTATTTAAATAAGGGTGTTACGATCACAATAACTGATAAACGTCAAAAAGATAAAGACAGTGAATCTGGTTATTTAGGGGAAACATTTTATTCTGATGAAGGTCTTAAAGAATTTGTGAAGTTCTTAGATGGTAATCGTGAGCAATTGATTCAGAATGTAATTTCTATGGAAGGCGAGAAAAATGGTATTCCAGTGGAAGTTGCCATGGTCTACAATACTTCTTACACTGAAAATTTACACTCTTATGTAAACAATATTAATACCCATGAAGGTGGAACACACTTATCAGGTTTTCGACGTGGTTTAACAGGTACTTTAAAAAAGTATGCTGATGCTTCAGGAATGCTTGATAAATTGAAATTCGAAATTCAGGGTGATGACTTTAGAGAAGGTCTTACTGCTATTGTTTCTGTGAAAGTTGCAGAACCTCAATTTGAAGGTCAAACGAAAACGAAGCTTGGTAACCGTGAAGTTTCTTCAGCGGTTAGTCAGTCGGTTTCTGAAATGTTAACCAACTATTTAGAAGAGAACCCTGATGATGCCAAAGTAATAGTGCAGAAAGTAATACTAGCCGCACAAGCAAGACATGCTGCAACAAAGGCTAGAGAAATGGTTCAGCGTAAAACCGTAATGAGTATCGGTGGTTTACCTGGTAAACTTTCTGATTGTTCTGATCAAGACCCGGAAAAATGTGAGGTTTTCTTAGTTGAGGGAGATTCTGCTGGTGGTACTGCAAAACAAGGAAGAGATCGAAATTTTCAAGCTATTTTACCTCTAAGAGGTAAAATTTTAAATGTTGAAAAAGCGATGCCACATAGAGTTTTTGATAATGAAGAAATTAAAAACATCTATACCGCGCTTGGTGTAACTATTGGAACGGAAGATGATAGTAAAGCATTAAATCTTGAAAAGTTAAGATATCATAAAGTAGTTATCATGTGTGATGCCGATGTTGATGGTAGTCATATTGAAACTTTAATTCTTACATTCTTTTTCCGTTACATGAGAGAGTTGATAGAGATGGGGCATGTATACATTGCAACTCCACCGTTATATCTTGTTAAAAAAGGACAGAAAAAGCGATATGCTTGGGATGATGAAGAACGAGATGCTATAGCTAATAGCTATAGTGGAGGTGTAAGTATTCAACGCTACAAAGGTTTGGGTGAAATGAATGCTGAACAATTATGGGATACTACCATGAATCCTGATTTTAGAACGTTACGTCAAATTACAATTGACAATGCTACAGAAGCAGATCGTATATTTTCTATGCTAATGGGTGATGAAGTACCACCTCGTCGAGAATTTATTGAAAAGAATGCTGTTTATGCTAATATTGATGCTTAACAAATAGTATTCATAACATCATATAAACGTCTGCCATTGGTAGACGTTTTTTGATTTAGGCCTTTTTGTTGCAAGTATTTGAGAATACAAGGTTATGAAATAGCTAACTATGGAAGCATCGTTTAACAGAATTACTTTTTCGATGAAGTACTTCTCTTATTCATATTATTCGATTAAAAGTAATGGTAAATTGCGGTTCAACGATAAAATTATCATTTCATCGAAGAAGTATACTAATTTGTAGGAATTTTCTTTCTAGTATTATAAAGCTAACAATTTACTAATTAGAATCATTAATCTAGTATTAATTCAAACTCCAAATCGTTATGAAAAATGTACTGCTTATCAAGGAAATTTATTCTGATGCCTTCAAGAATTTAGGAACCAAATATGTAAAATCTTATTTCAAATTTTTCACATGGTTTTGCATATCTAGTTATGCAATTGTATTGTATGCATTTGTATTTAGGGTATCTACTGGTTTTGCTTTTGAGTAAGGCTAGGTTAAGACAAAAATTAAGCGCCAATATGGGGTTATTGGCGCTTTTAAACTATATGAGAATTAAATCTGGGTTATTCACGTTTTGCTAATAATGTACCATTGATGTGCATGAGTTGCCCCTCTGTTAATACAACTTGATCGGGTGCTTTCGACTCAAGACCAGGATACATTATGGTATAAACTTCATCATCACTACTCCAACTAAAATCTGTAACGATCTCTAGTTTTTTGTTCTTATATTGATGAAAACGACCTAAATATGCATCATTAAAAATCCATTCGTTTCGAACATTCTCTGATTTAGATGAAACAATATTTTTTTCAGTTTTCGACCAAACGCCGATTACCGGATCATTATTTTCTGGTATTCTTGAACAATTACTAGCAAATATTATTCCTATAATCGCCAAAAAAGAAAATAGCTTCTTCATTACGTCAGTTTAATTTGGGGGTTTGGTGTCATTAGAACGTATCTGAATGATCCTGTATTGTCATAATTCGACGTATGACCTATTATACTGACTTTCTTCGTTGAAGTGCTGTTTTTTTTAACAAATGCCTCTCATTTTCTTGGTTAAACTACACCTTGTTGCCGTTTAAATATTTGGTGATTTTCATATTATTTTAGGGTTACATTAAGTTTTTTAGTTCAATCATTTGTCAATTCTGATGAAATAAAATAATTTCATTGACTTTCCTCAATTTTTAAACTGATGTCTTTCATAGATAATTAAAAAACAGCTTAGGTAAGTTTGTTCTGTGTTTACACAGACCTAGCGACCTAATATCAACTGATTGCCTAAGGTAACTTCCTTAATTGAACATACTAATTACCGAATTTAATTATCGATAAAATACAATCAAATGCCTGTTTAACGAGAACATCTTCTGTAATTTATGCATTTTGTCGAGTAAAGTTAGCATTTTGTCGATAATTTAAAATAAAATGTAAGAAAATTCTTTCTATTATCAAAGCATACTAGCAGAACTATAACAAACTTCAAATAGCTATGAAAGACTTATTTGATAAAATCAGAATCTGTTTCAGATGTTTTCAAAAAATTGGGTAAAGAATATGTAAAATCATATTCTAAGTTTTTTACGTTTTTCGGTTTATTATGCTATGGTGTTTTATGCATTTGCACAAAGTATAGCAGAAAAAATTATTTTTGGGTAGGGGCCAAAAATAGCTTCATGTTAAAAAAAAAGCGTCAATATGGGCTTATTGACGCTTTTTTAATACAATGAATTTAAAATAGTGCTTTCTAAATGTAAAGTAGTTGCCATTTAATTAGGGTTTTACGGCAATTGGGCTTTGTAAGGTAAATGAGGTTTAAAATATTTTTCTTTGATTAAATTACTTTTCGAACTCCAAAACGAAAACTAATTTTTAAAACAAACTTCAATCTTCTAAACTTTCTGTTGGGCTACACTCACAATTTACTTTAACATTCTTTCATCTATTTTTAATGCTGTAGTTGCTACGGTTATTAAAATTTGTCAAACTTCAAAAAAGGGGGCTTTATGTTCATTTGACTTTAATAGGTTGTAATCAACTACCTTAAGGGTTTGATATTAAAACGAACTAACTACAGCTTCATTGTAGGCATTCGATGTATTGCACTTTCAAATAGTTCTTCTTCGATAAAAAGCCTATTTAAACTCAAGTAAAACCTTTCACCGATACTTTTATAGGCTAGGCTTCAATAGTTGTAGAGGGCTAAGTGGATTACTTATTACCATGTTTTTAATATTTTATTAGTAGCGGTATTAAACAATACCGATTCTGTCTACGCTTATTGTTTATATAGTAAGTTAGAATGAGTAAGATTAAATGACAGTTGACAAAAGTACCTACGTTATAGTTAAAATATTTGCTTTAAAGATCAGTAGTATGAATAAACAGATACATTTGATTTGGGCTAATATCTTTGTATTGATTAGAATGAAGGATTTCTATAGCCACAATTAATACAGGTATTAATTTAATCTGAAAATCTAATAAAATGTTCGGGTAGTTCATCGATATACAAAATCGACGAACGGTAATAGGACTACAGGTAGTCGGATATTAAACTACGTGAAATTGTATTTTAACGAATAAAAAACACTTTTCGTCGATTGATTATAATAAAATGTAAGAAATTTCTTTCTACTGTGAAAGACTTTAAATCTCTTTTTGAAGCTTAAAAAATATAGTATTAATTCAAACTCCAAATCATTATGAAAAACGTACTACATCTCAAAGAAATTTACAATGATGCTTTCAAAAATTTGGGTACTTCACATGTGAAATCATATTTCAAATTTTTCACTTGGTTTTGTATCGTAAGCTATGGAATTATGCTCTATACTTTTATGTAGAGTGTCAACCGGTTTTACTTTTGGGTAGGGGCCAAAAGTAACTTCTTCATGTTAAAAAAGGCGTCAATTTCTGGGCTTATTGACGCTTTTTCTTTTTTTTCTATTCTCTTTCAGCCAATACTTTTCCGTCTATATAAACTAATTGTTTATCAACCAGCACTACTGATTCTTCAGATCTATTATCCAAACCAGGATAGGTTATAATGTAAACATCCTCATTAGAAGTCCATCTGAAATCAGTAATAACAACAATTTCTTCATTATGATATTGATGGTATCTGCCAAGATAGGCATCATTAAAAATCCACTCATTTTTAACTTTAATATTTTTTGCGGTTTTACTTGGTTTATCTGCCATGCCCCAAATACCGATAATGGGATCATTGTTAATTACCTCTGCTTCATCTTTGCTGCAGCTGCTTAGTACAAATAGAGTGATCGCTAAAGTTGTGATTAATGTTTTCATAACGGTGGTATACTTTTTAGGGGTTTATAGTAAAACGTACATCAATCTGAGCCATTGTCGGCATTCGATGTACAACGCGATTAATCAATTTTCTTCGCTATAAAACATCACATTTTAACCGTTTTGCAATTCACCGATGAAATTAATTTTAATAGGAGTGCTCTATAAGGAGCTATTTTAACCTCATGAAATTCACGCTACATTTAAATTAAAGCACGTTATAAGACTTATCATATAGGTTGAACCTAGAAGGGTTCAGAAGTATTTCAAATATTGAACATATATAGCTACGATCGCTGATACGACTTTAAAGGTGAAAGTGAACAATTCGTGAATTCTGGTTTTGTATAGTTAAAGGTTCCTCAATTATAAAAGTGTTTGGAAGGTTGTTAGTAATAAAAGCCACTAATCAAGTGCAACACTTTGAATATAATCTAAAAAAAAACTCTTTTGAGCCGTCAGATGTAAAACTAATAAAATCGATGAACTGTTTTAGAAAAACAGTTTATCTAATATTTTGAATCAAAATATTGCAATTCAACGAGTAAAATGAACAGTATATCGAAGTAATGAAATAAAATGTAAGAAAATTCCTTCTAGTAATAAGACAAAAAAATTAACTACTTAAAACTTAAAAATATTTATTAATCCAAACTCCAAATCATTATGAAAAATGTACTACTTGTTAAGGAAATTTACTCAAACGGATTCAAAAATTTAGGGACTAAATATGTGAAGTCTTATTTTAAATTCTTCTCTTGGTTCTGTATGGCTAGTTATGCAATTATGCTTTATGCTTTTGTATTTAGAGTATCTACTGGATTTAACTTTGGGTAAAAACTCTACATTCTAAATAAATAAAGCGTCAATACTGTAATATTGACGCTTTCTTTTTTAACTCCAATTAAAAAAGTACTATTCTCTTTGTGCTAAAATTTTTCCTTCTTGATCGATTAGTTGCCCGTCTATCATAACAACCGTTACTTCTGGATTCCCATCCATACCTGGGTACACAAGTATGTAACTGTCTTCTTCGGCAACCCACTTAAAATCAGTTAAGACAACAATTTCCTCATTATGATATTGATGGTATCTACCAAGATAGGCATCGTTGAAAATCCATTCATTTCTAATTTTAATATTTTTTGCAGTTTTACTTGGTTGTTCTGTCATGCCCCAAATACCTATAATTGGGTCGTTGTTTTCTTCAATTTTTGAACAACTAGTAAACGAAACGATTACGATAAAAGCAAGTAGGGGGAATAACTTCTTCATAAGTAGGGCTTCTTTAGGGGTTTAAAACTAAAACGGACCTTATTCAAGTGCATTGTCGCCATTCGACGTACAACCAGTTTTTTCGATTTACTTCGCTAAAAAACCTTTTAAAATCATCTAAAGCGCACTTTATCGAACAAATAAAAGCTTAACTGTTAGCTATTAAACTGTATTACAGGCGTGCTTTTCACCTTGGAATTTGTATTTTTGATGCACTTAAAACACATTAAAAAAAACATACATATGAAAGTTACCGTAGTGGGTGCAGGCGCAGTTGGCGCAAGTTGTGCAGAGTATATAGCGATTAAGAATTTCGCTTCAGAAGTAGTTCTTGTAGATATCAAAGAAGGTTATGCGGAAGGTAAAGCCATGGATCTTATGCAAACAGCTTCTTTAAACGGCTTTGATACCAAAATAACCGGTAGTACAAGTGATTATTCAAAAACGGCTGGTAGCGATATTGCGGTAATTACTTCAGGCATTCCGAGAAAACCCGGAATGACTCGTGAAGAATTGATTGGTATAAACGCAGGTATTGTTAAATCGGTTTCTTCAAGTTTAATTGAACATTCCCCAAATGTTACACTTATTGTAGTAAGTAACCCTATGGACACCATGACTTATTTGGTACACAAAACTACTGATCTTCCTAAGAACAAGATTATTGGAATGGGTGGGGCTTTAGATAGTGCACGTTTTAAATACAGATTAGCAGAGGCTATGGAAGCACCTATTTCTGATATTGACGGTATGGTAATTGGTGGTCATAGCGATAAAGGTATGGTGCCTTTAACTTCACATGCCACTAGAAATAGTATACGAGTTTCCGAGTTTTTAACTGATGAGCGTCTTGAGCAGGTTTCTGCTGACACGAAGGTAGGTGGTGCAACATTAACTGGTTTATTAGGCACAAGTGCTTGGTATGCGCCAGGAGCTGCTGTTTCGGCATTAGTACAGGCCATTGCATGTGATCAAAAGAAAATGTTTCCATGTTCTACCTTATTAGAAGGAGAGTATGGGCTAAATGACATTTGTATTGGGGTACCTGTGATTCTTGGTAAAGACGGAATTGAGCGTATTGTTGATATTCCTTTAAGTGATGCTGAGAAAGCAAAAATGAAAGAAAGTGCTGAAGGAGTAACTAAAACCAACGGTCTTTTAGAATTGTAAACCGAATTAAAGTTTTAATAAAAAACATCCTGCAAACCTGCAGGATGTTTTGTTTTTAAGAATTCCCACTGATAATATTGCACAATCCTATTGGAAAATCATATATTTGCAGGCTGTTAGAAAAAACATCAAAGAAATTACGTAATCGATGCAAAATAAAGGACTTATAAAGCTTTTCGCTTTCTTGTTTGGGTTAGTTAGTATCTATCAACTATCCTTCACATTCATTACCAACAAAGTAGAAACGGCTGCAGATGAATATGCTGTAACCCAAATTTCTGATCTTAGCGCACCAGACGCTTCAGAAAAAAAAGACCAATTAGTTGCAAAGTATTTAGATTCTGTTGGTCCACTTAAGCAATTTGCTTATACCACTTATGACGATGCTAAGAAAAAGCAATTAAATAAGGGGCTTGACCTTGAAGGTGGTATTAACGCTACCATTCAAATTTCAATTAAAGATCTTCTAAAAGGTTTAGCCGATAATTCAAAGAACCCTGTGTTTAATAAGGCTCTTGATGATGCAGATGAACTCTCAAAAAGTAATGATGATACTTATTTAAACCTGTTTTTTGAAGCATGGGATATTGTAAAGGGAGACACTAAACTTGCATCTCCTGATATATTTTTTACAAAAACTTTAAGTGACGAGATTGAAGTTCTAAATGCAGATGATAATGTTGTAAAACCAATTTTACGTGATAAAATTGATGATGCTATTGTTTCAGCTTTTGAAGTACTTAGAGAGCGTATCGATGGTTATGGAGTTACGCAACCTAATATTCAACGTGTTGGTAATTCTGGGCGTGTATTGATTGAACTGCCAGGCGCGAAAGATGTGAAAAGAGCTTTAGAGCTAATTTCTCAAACTGCAGAATTACAGTTTTGGGAAACCTATGAACAAAACAATCCAAGCTTCAGTACTTTTTTAATTCAGGCCAATGAGAAATTAAAAACTTTAGTTGATCTTCCTGAACAAGAAGTTGAACCAGTTAAAGCAGAATCTGAATTAGATTCTTTATTATCTGATGTTACTGCAGATTCTTTAGATGTTGCGAGTCAAGTAAATCCATTATATGATTTATTACTACCTCCTGTACCAGGTAATAATGCGATGTTTAGAGCAGAGGTTAAGAATAAAGAGCTGATTGATGAGTATTTAAATATGCCAGAAATCAGAAGATTACTTCCTGCAGATATACAATTTGTAAAATTTGTTTGGGAACGCCCTTCAGAAGAAAACAGTGAATTAATTAGTCTTTATGCTTTAAAATCGAATAGAGAAGGCGTACCAAGAATGGGCGGAGATGTTGTTAGTGATTCAAGACATGATATCGATTTGTCAAACAGACCAATCGTTAGAATGAGCATGAATGCTAAAGGTGCGAAAGAATGGCAGAAATTAACTAGTGATGCAAACATTAATAATACAGGCATTGCGGTAGTCTTAGATAATAAGGTATATACTGCACCTGGTTGTTCAGTTGTTGGAGGTATTACTGGTGGCGGTACCGAAATTTCTGGTAACTTCACAATTGCTGAAACAAAAGATATAGCCAATGTATTGAGAGCAGGTAAATTACCAGCAACCGCAGAAGTTATTCAATCTGAAATTGTTGGTCCTTCATTAGGTCAAGAGGCGATCGATAGTGGTTTAATGTCATTCGTAATCGCCATGCTTATCGTATTAGTATGGATGGTGTTTTACTATGGGAAAGCAGGTTTGTTTGCTGACATTGCATTGTTATTGAACATCTTATTAATATTTGGAGTATTAACTAGTATAGAAGCGGTTCTTACCCTTCCGGGGATTGCAGGTATTGTTTTAACTATTGGTATGTCGGTTGATGCTAACGTACTTATTTTCGAACGTATCAAAGAAGAATTGAAAAAAGGAAAAGGCAAGAGTTTGGCAGTTGCTGACGGATTTAGTAATGCACTTTCTTCCATTTTAGATGCAAACATTACTACAGGTCTTACAGCTTTAATATTGTTTGTCTTTGGATCAGGACCAATTAAAGGTTTTGCAACAACCTTATTGATCGGTATTTTAACTTCATTATTTACTGCAATCTTTATTACTCGATTATTGATTGATTGGTATTTAGAAGGAAAATCAAGAACGCTAGATTTTTCAACAGCATTAACAAAGAACTTGTTTCAAAACATTAATGTTAACTTCTTGAAAAAGCGTAAGCTAGCTTACATTGTTTCAGGTATATTGGTTGCCATTGGCTTATTCTCTCTTTTAACACAAGGTTTACAACAAGGGGTAGATTTTATCGGTGGACGTTCGTATACGGTACGTTTTGAACAGGCAGTAAATACGGCGGAAATTACTTCAGAATTAAACGCACCTGATGTTTTTGGTAGCGGTACTCTAGTAAAAACTTTTGGAGAAGACAATCAGATAAAAATAACCACGCCTTATAAGGTAGATGTTGAGGGAATTGAAGTAGATGAAGAAATTCAAGGTTTGTTATTTAATGCCTTAAGCAGTTATTTGCCTGATGGAATGAGTCAAGCTGATTTCGTTATTGGTAGCGATAGCAAAACTGCAGGTATTATGCAATCAGTTAAAGTCGGCCCGACCATAGCAGATGATATTAAGAACAATGCATTTTTAGCTATTATTGGGTCGTTGGCGGTAGTTTTCTTATACATCTTATTGCGCTTTAGAAAGTGGCAGTTTTCATTAGGTGCTGTTGCTGCAGTATTTCATGATGTAATGATTGTACTTGGTATCTTCTCTATTTTAGGGGCTACGAACATATTGCCTTTTAGCTTAGAAATAGATCAAGCTTTCATAGCAGCCATATTAACAGTAATTGGTTACTCTCTGAATGATACTGTGGTTGTATTTGACCGTATTAGAGAGATCATTGGTGAGAAAGGCTGGCGAGGCGGTGAAAATGTAAACTTGGCTTTAAATAGTACGTTAACAAGAACTTTGAATACTTCATTGACAACCTTGGTAGTGTTATTAGCTATTTTTGTTTTTGGTGGAGAATCACTACGAGGATTTATGTTTGCTATGATTATTGGTATTATAGTGGGTACATACTCTTCACTATTTATTGCGACTCCGGTAATGTTTGATTTTTTAAAGAAAAGCGTTAAAGGAGAATCAGTAGAAGAATAGGAAAAATAAGAATATAATGAAAGGCTGTATTTATCTAAATACAGCTTTTTTTTGTTTAAAGAATACGACCCTTTGAGCCTGAAGTGCTCATCTCTAATTGATAAATCTTATCTGGGTTTAAACCAGGCTCTATTCGGTGTGATACAAAAATGGTAGCGGTATCACTTTCTCTAGCAATTTTATTTACCAAACTAACTAATAATTGCGCAGAAGTATCATCAAGGCCTGCTGTTGGTTCGTCTAAAATTAATAATAACGGATGTTTAATCATGGCTCTTGTAGTCATTATTAACCGTTGTTGTCCCATTGATAATTCATTAAAGAGCGTATCTTTTTTGTTCCAAAGATTTAGTAATTTTAACCAGTCTTTAGCGAGTCGCAACTGTGCTTCTGATGGTCTTGTGTATAAGCCAATACTATCATTAATTCCTGAAATGAGCATATGTTCGATGGAATGATATCCACCAAATTTATCAGTCATTGAAGGGGTGAAATAGCCAATATTCTTTTTAATATCCCAAATACTTTCTCCGCTGCCTTTCTTTTTGCCAAATAGAAAAAGTTCTTGTCCATAGCCCTTCGGGTTTTCACCGGTAAGCATTGATAAAATGGTAGTTTTGCCACTACCATTATTTCCGATTAATTGCCAAAATTCTCCTTTTTTGATTTCCCATTCAATATTTCTAAGAATCGTCTTGTCTTCATATTTAACAGTTACGCCATTAAAGTGAATTAGACTTTCTGCGGAGTATTGAACCGTATGAATAGCCTCGGGAATTTTGTGTAGATATTCTTCAATTGAATTGGTAGTAGGTAGATCATTTAATTGATTATAAAATTGTAAACGTTCTTCTTTGAGATATCCATAGTTGGTGATAAATGGAAGTAAGTCAGACTTTCTACTTATAATTTGAATGAGTAAAGTATGTTCAGATTTTTGATGTAGTGTTTCTGAAAGTTTTTTTTGTGAGGAAGTGTCTAAATTATCAAACGGATTATCTAAAATAAAATAATCAACATTTTGTTTTAATAAGTAATTTAGAAGGGCTTTCTTTTGCTCACCGCTCGACATGCTTTTTAGGCTTTGCGTAGTTTCTTCGGTAATCGTTTTAGTGCCATGCCGATCTTCATAATCCATTAGTTTTCTAACGGCATGTTTTGAAAATAAGGCTCCTTTTAGTTGGTTTAAAAAAGAGAGTTTTTCGGTGGCCTTTCCGTCAAGAATATCATCTATGAATTTGGTCTTGTTTGAATTGTTATCAATGAAAATAGCCCAATGTTTTATCATAACTGAATTTTGAAAATATGGCATTTATTGGCCTTATAAAGCGTTGTTTTTTCGATTTGCATACCTACAGCTCGAGCTACTTTTTGTGAAGGTGTATTGTTGATTTGAATAATTGAAATAAGAGCATCTGATATCTCATGTTGTCTAGCAAAGTTTTTACATTTTATAGCAGCTTCAGTAGCATAGCCTTTTTTCCAAAATTTAGGAAGAATTGAATATCCGATTTCTATTTCTTTTTTATCATCAACTGTTTGTACCAATAAACCGCATAACCCTATAAAAGCATTCGTTTCTTTATGTATTAAGACATTCATTCCACCCAGGTTGTTTTCATACCTAAAGAATGTACGATCAAATGATTGCTGGCAAGCGGTTTCGGCATCTGTTGGTAAGCCGGTCCAAAATGCAGTGCTTAACGGTTCTTGGTAAAAAGGTAACCATGAATCAAAATCAGAGGGTTCTAATTTTCTAAAAATTAATCGTTGCGATGTTTCATCAGTTAGAAGTAATGAGCTCATTAGGTATAGGTGTTGTTTAAAATCCAATTTAAAGATTGCTTCCAGAAAGGATCTTGAAACCCGGATTTAAAAAAGCCAAAATGTTTAACAGGCTTTTCACCAGTATTTGGTTTGTGATGTATTCTTGTTATTTCTGCTTGATGATATTGTTCAGTTAGCCAATCAACCGTTTCTTTTGGTGCAAAAGTATCTTTAGTAAAGCTCAGAATTAACATTGGTATTTTAATTGAACCAAAAAAATATTCGCTGTCATTTTTAAAATGCATGAAATAGTCTTTTCGCCTTCCCCAGGTAGCCCATTCATAAACCATTTGTTTGGGTAGATTTTCAAATAAACCTAAGTGCTTTGCCGGAAAATAACCAGCGAGTGGAGTTAAACAAGGGATGAGTATATTCCAAAACATCCACATTTTTGGGCGATGATAGTTTTTGAAAAATTTCCAATATCCACTTTGAGAGGCTACCAGTATGGCTTTGTCAATTAACTCGTAATTAGGATTAAATCCAATTAATTGACCACCTAAACTATGTGTTACTAGGGTGATGGAGGCATTGGGGTTTTCATTTTTGGCATATGCAACTACACTTGCTTGATCTTCTTGCCCCCAACTTTTTAAGGTGATTTGATTTGTTTTTAATGCAGCAGGATGCCCACTTGAAGCACCTGTGCCGAAATAGTCGAAAGTATAGACTGTGAACCCTTGAGTGGCAAAAAAACGGGCGAATTTTGAATAGAATTTTTGTAAAACTCCAGTTGCAGAAGAAATTACAATACAATTTTGATTATTGCTTTTTGAATAGAATTTGGTTGCTCCAATTTGGTGCTTTTTTCTAGTTGAAATTGTAATTTTTTGAACTTCGATTTTCACGAAATTTACATTTTGTGGAATTCAATAGAGTCTCCGATTTCAAGTTGCCATTTTTCAGCGAGGCCAGCATTTACCTCTAAAACATATTGAATTGGCACTTTCGAAGAAAGTCCGTTTTCGTTAAAAGGTTCAGCGTTTTCTTGAAAACTAGCAATACTTAGATCGGCTTTGATGAATATAATATCTAAGGGAATTTCAGTATGTTTCATGTAGAATGAGTGCATTCTTTCTTCTTGAAAAATAAAAAGCATGCCTTGATCATCTTGCATACTTTTTCGGTACATTAATCCGGTTTGGGTTTCATAGTCAGATTCAGCAATTTCGATGTTGATTTTTGTGATTAAACTATCGGTTATGCTCTTCTTTATTTCTAACTCGCCTTCCTTAGTAAAAACAACATCAACGACCTTAATATTTTTTTTTGATGTTTCCTTACAAGAGTAAAGAGATCCACATAAGAAAATTGCTAAAAGGAGTACTGGTATTTGTAAGATAGATTTCATCGAAATATATGATCTGGTCATAATCTTATTTATTTATGGGACGAAACATAAAGTACAATCCGATTAATATAAATGGAATACTTAACAATTGTCCGATTGAAAGCTGGCCAATACTGGCATCTAATTCATTTTGCCTTTCTTTTACGAATTCAACAAAAAATCGAATTCCCCATAGAAAAACTAAAAACGTGCCGAATAAATATCCAGCTTTATCTTTTTTATCGGTTTTCCAATAAAGATAATACAGTATGATAAAAACAACAATGTAAGCAACACCTTCATACAATTGTGCTGGATGTCGAAACGGTATCTCCGCCAAACGATCTGCATATTTGGGTGATTTTTCAATCAGTTCGAAGGCATTATTTAAGGTTTTTGCTTTGGTGAGTTGTAATGCTTCGCCATGTTTAAGGTCACCCGTGTTGACGGTTTGTTTTACGGTATTTCTTATAAATTTAGTGGCAAACACAAAAGATTCGCTTGTTTTTGAGCCGACTATTTCTGAGTTGAAAAAGTTTCCTAGACGAACACAAAATGCACCAATAGCTACTGGAACAACTAATCGGTCTAATAGCCATAGAACTTTAAATTCTTGATGTTTTCGAACATATAAGAACATGCCTACGATTATGCCAATTGCAGCACCATGACTTGCCAATCCAGTAAAACCGGTAAACTCATAACCATTAATAAACCAAAGTAAGGTGTCATCTGCACCTGCTTTTCGAATGGGTAGTAGAATTTCAAGTAAATTGTTTTTGTAATGATTCCAATCGTAGAAAAACACATGGCCTAAACGAGCTCCGAGCATAGTTGCTAATACCGTGTAAATAAATAAGGAGTCTAATTGCTCAACAGACTTGTTTTCTCTTGTGAAGATGCGTTTCATTATAAACCAACCAATAGCAAATGCTGTAATCCAAAGCAGGTTATAATATTTGATTTGTAATGGACCGAGCGTGAATAGCGTCTCATTCGGATTCCAAATAATACTTAAAAAGTGCATACAGCTTTAATTTGAAGAACGAAGATAGTAAAATGCAGTTCTTTTTTAACGTTAAATAGGATGATGAAAATTTTCAGAACCAGCTTGATAACTATTTCATTAAGGAACAGGGTCATAGCCTTTGCCACCCCAAGGGTTACAGCTTAATATTCGTTTGATGGATAGCCAACCACCTTTAAAAAGACCATGTTTTTGTAAAGCTTCTACCGTGTATTGAGAACATGTAGGCGCGTATCGGCAGGTAGCTGGGGTGAAAGGGGAAATGCCTCGTTGGTAAAAACGAACTAAAAAAATGAAAGGAGCTATAAGCACTTTCTTCATTGATTAAGAATTTTCATTTTATAAAACACTAAAGGTTGTTCCGTCTTTACCATCTTTCAATTGAATACCTAAAGAAGCCAATTGATCTCTTATTTTATCAGAAGTTGCAAAATCTTTATTGTCTCTTGCGTCTTTTCGAAGTTGAATTAAAAGTTCAACAACCCCAGACAACTTATCAGAATCAGCAGCTTCATCGGTTTTACCTTCAAGGCCTAAAACCTCAAATACAAATCCGCATAAAATTTCTTTTAATATGATTTTATCAGGTGCAGAAATAGACTGTTTACCTTCTTTTGCAATGTTTATAAATTTTACAGCATCAAACAGTTTAGCAATTAAAATAGGGGTATTGAAATCATCATTCATTGCTGCGTAACAGTCATTCTTCCAGCTTTCTATATCAAAATCTGAGCTATTTGAAGATTCTAAATGATCAATAGCATCTAAAGCATCCATAAGTTTATGGTGCCCTTTTTCTGAGGCTAAAAGCGCGTCATTGCTTAAATCTAAGATACTTGTATAATGCGCTTGCATCATAAAGAAGCGTACTACAGAAGGTGAAAAAGGTTTACTAAGTATGTTATTGTCACCAGAGAAAATTTCACCAGGAAGAATATTGTTACCTGTTGATTTGGCCATTTTTTTACCATTCATGGTAAGCATATTGGCATGCATCCAATACCGCACTGGTGATTGACCATTGCTTGCTTCAGCCTGTGCAATTTCACATTCGTGGTGTGGAAATTTCAAGTCCATTCCACCGCCATGTATATCAAAAGTTTCACCAAGATATTTAGTGCTCATGGCGGTACACTCTAAATGCCAACCAGGAAAACCATCGCCCCAAGGTGAGGGCCAACGCATAATGTGTTGTGGTTCGGCTTTCTTCCAAAGTGCAAAATCTTGCGGATTCTTTTTTTCTTCTTGAGCGTTTAGAGCTCTTGTGTTAGAGATCATATCTTCTAACTTTCTTCCGCTTAATTTGCCGTATTCATGTTTTTCATTAAACTTAGATACATCAAAATAAACAGAACCGTTTTTTTCATAAGCAAATTCTTTGTCAAGAATATCTTTTATGATTTCTATTTGCTCAATAATATGCCCGGTTGCTGTAGGTTCTATACTCGGTGGAAGAAAATTGAATTTCTGTAATATATTATGAAAATCAACAGTATATCGTTGCACCACTTCCATGGGTTCAAGTTTTTCTAATCGAGCCTTTTTAGCAATCTTATCTTCCCCATCTTCCGCATCATCAACCAAGTGGCCTGCATCTGTAATATTTCTAACATATCGCACCTTGTACCCTAAGTGTTTAAAATATCGAAAAATCATATCAAAAGACATGAAAGTGCGACAATTACCTAAGTGCACATTGCTATAAACCGTTGGGCCACATACGTACATGCCGATATGACCTTCATTTAAAGGTTTGAAAACTTCTTTTTTTCCAGAAAGTGAATTATGAATTTTGAGCGTTTGACTTTGGTACAATTGCATTTGAAAAGTAAGCGTTTAGAATTTGGTGTCTAGGTTAAGGTAGTCTAAAAATTCACGTCGAACAGATTCATCTTTGAATTTTCCGCCATACTCTGCAGTTACCGTGCTACTTTCGATATCACGAATTCCACGTGAATTAACGCATAAGTGTTTGGCGTCAATCACACAGGCAACATCTTCCGTATTTAAAACCTTTTGAAGTTCTCTGACAATTTGAATATTTAGTCGCTCTTGCACTTGAGGGCGCTTTGCAAAATAATCAACAATGCGATTCATTTTTGATAAGCCAACAACCTTACCGCTTGAAATATAAGCTACGTGGGCTCTACCAACAATAGGGAGTAAATGATGCTCACAAGTTGAATACAATGTAATGTTCTTTTCAACCAACATTTCACCATACTTATATTTATTGTCAAAAGTAGAAGACTTTGGTTTTTGTTTAGGATCTAAGCCGCTAAAAATTTCATTGACAAACATTTTTGAAACTCGATCAGGAGTTCCTTTTAGACTGTCATCATCAAGATCAAGACCTAAAGTGAGCATTATTTCTCTCACATTGGTTTTAATTCTTTCGATTTTTTCTTGATTGTTCAAAACAAAAGCATCTTCACGTAAAGGGGTGTCTTCAGAAGAAGAAATATGATCTTTTCCCATCTCTTCAAAACGATCTTCCAATGTACTGTCAATTTTCATGTAACTGTGACTTTAACGAACAGCAAAGATATACATAAAATGACACTTTATGCCCTATTTAGCCTATTACACAACATAAATTAGTGTTAAGGAAATGCTCATATTACTTTTATCGCGACCCGTTTTTTCACCTACTTATGAACCGAATAAGGATTGCTGTTTATTTTGTTTTCTTTTTTGCAAGCATTTGCATGCACGCACAGGTTTCTCCTGATTGTAGTAATGCCATTCCTATATGTAATGATACCCCTGTAAATGGAGGTACTACCGGATTTGGTATTGATGATTTTAAGGGAGCCCAAACGAGTGGCTGTTTAGAGCAAACGATAACAAATGCTATTGAATCAAATTCAGCTTGGTATCGGTTTCGTACCGGAGCCACTGGCCAATTAGGCTTTAACATTTCCACGAACATTACAGAAGATTGGGATTTTGCCCTATATAAGGCTTCCGATTGTAATGGTTTGGGAGAGCCAATACGGTGTAATTTTTTTGACAACCAAGATCAGAATGCATTTTTAGGAGTAGGGGAAGACCCCACGGGTGATACTGAGAATATTCAATATGAAGATTGGTTGGAAGTGACTCCGGGAGAAGATTATTATTTGCTTATTAATAACTTTAGTAATAGTAACTCGGGTTTTTCAATTCAATTTTCTGGAAATATTTTTGTCACCGATCCTTACACGGCGTTAGATTGTTCAATTATTAGCAACTTGTTAGGTTCACCAATAGCTGCCTGTGAAGGTGATACGATTTCTTTAGATGCAACTACCACTGATGCTATTGCCTATAATTGGTTTAGTGATACTGGGGCTGGTTTTGTGCCGATAACGGGAGAAAATAATGCAACATTAGATGTGACTGTTTCTGCTTTTTACCGAGTTGAAGTAATTACGGTAACCAATAATAACATTATTAGTGATGTTCAAGTAGGCTTTTCGGTAACCCCAACAACCTTTCCATTATCCGATGAGTCGATGTGTTCTGAAGATGAAATCTTTGACTTACATATAAAAGATTCTGAGGCCTTAGGAAATCAAAGTGTGAATGATTTTTTGGTGAGCTACCATACTTCAATTACTGATGCTAATAGTGGTCATAACAGTCTACCTAAATTGTATGAAGCACCGTTAGGTGTGCGAAACATTTTTGTTCGTGTAACCTCTGTAGAAAACCCAAGTTGTTATGATGCTTCAGAGTCCTTCGAAATTTTGAATGTAGAAACGCCTGTATTAGATTTTGAAGAGGAAGTTTTTTTATGTGACGGTAACCCAAGTATTGAAATCGGATCTTTAACAAGTGAGCCGAATTACAGCTATAGTTGGAGTACTGGGGAAACTACCTCAAGTATTATGGTTGATCAAGAAGGTGAATATACAGTAACAGCAACGCATACTCAAGCGGGTGAAAACTGTTCTAATACAAAGACGGTCACTTTGGTGATTTCATCTCCACCAGCAATTAGTGATGTTGAAATTAACGATTTGCAAAGTAGTAATACCGTAACTGTTGTGCCCGATGAAACTGGAGCATGGCAATATCAACTCGACGATGGTGAGTTGCAATTGAGTAACGTATTTAGAGATGTTCAGGCTGGCATGCATACTGTTTACGTACATGACCCAAGAGGCTGCGGCGCCGTTTCTGAAGAAATAGTGGTGGTTGGTTTTCCTAAATTCTTTACTCCTAACGGGGATGCCAGACATGATTATTGGCATATTGAAGGAATTTCTACTTTAAACAATGCAGAAATTACCATTTACGACCGATACGGTAAGCTTATTAAGCAAATGAATGAAAACAGTCCGGGGTGGGATGGAACCCTTAATGGTCAACTTTTACCATCAACAGATTATTGGTTTAAACTAACCTATGTTGATGTTAATGGCCAACAAACTACGGCTAAATACATCAACAACCATTTCTCGCTAAAGCGTTGATTTTAGGCAATAATTAGGCAGTTTATCGATTAACAGCCAAAATTATCGACAAAACATACTAAATCAAATACGGTAGAGTTATACTAATTGTACCCAAGAATCCTATTTAGCAAAAAACTATGCGAACACTCCTGTTTGTCTCTTGTTTGTTCCTTTTTTCCATCTCTTTGAGTGCTCAATCACCAAATTCTGCTGATTGTAGAACAGCTATACCTATTTGCGCTGATGCTCCGATAATGGGATTTGTTGATGGCGCTGGTGATATTGATGATTTTGATCCAGAAGTTATAAGATCGACAGGTTGTTTAGAAAAGGGAAGTATAAGTTCAGCGAACATTGAAAACAACACAGCATGGTATGTGTTTAGGGCTGGTACTGGTGGTCAAGTTGGTTTTGATATTGAAGCCTTGCCAGTAAGTGGCACGGGGTCTCCAACTTCTGAGTTTGATTTCGCTGTATATGGCCCAGACGTAGATTGTTCGGGTATTAGCAATGGTACGGTTGAGCCTATACGTTGTAATTATGAAGTGAATAGTACTAATTTTACAGGCTTAGGTGTAAATCCAGCAAACGGGCAACAAGGCGGTCCATTTGTAGTGGGGAGTCAAAATACCTATGACGAGTACCTAGATGTTCAACCCGGAGAGATTTACTATATTCTGATTAATAATTTCAACACTAATTTTGATGATGATGCAGAACCCTTTCTATTTACGTTTACAGGTAGTTCTGTAGAGGCTGATCAAAATACAGCTATTGATTGTACCTTAAGAGACGAATTTTTAGGCTTAGATATTGTAGCATGTGAGGGCGATCCTGATATTACACTAAGTGCATTGAATTCACCGGCAGGATCTGATATTGCCAGTGTTGCATGGTCTGTTGATTATGATGATGATGGTACGGTTGATGATACCCTTACCGGAACTGGACCTTTTGGAGCAGAGTACGTAGTTAGTAGTCCTAATTCGGGTCGTTATTTTGCTGAAATTACAACAGGAAGTGGTACGCCGCCCATAGTTCGTGATGAAGGTGGAATTTTAATTACCTTTTATGGAATTCCAATATTAGACCGAGTTGAAATTTTAGATACAAACCTTTCTATAGACCCTGATCAGAATAATATAGAAATTTTTATCGACGGAGATAGTAGTTATGAATATGCGATTAATGGAGGTGAATTTCAAGACGAAGCAATATTTGATAATGTTCCGCCAGGTGTAAATACCGTAATTATTAATGATAAAAATGGATGCGGCATTACAGAACCAATAGAGTTTTTAGTAGTTGGTTATCCGAAGTTTTTTACTCCAAATGGGGACGGTTTGCACGAAACATGGAACATACTAGGAATTGAAACTTTAGACAACCCAGTAGTTTTCGTATTTGATCGCTATGGAAAATTGTTAAAACAACTTAATGCTCTTGGTGGGTGGGATGGAACCTTTAACGGTCAGCCAATGCCTTCTTCTGATTATTGGTTTAGATTTGAATATGGCGAACAAAATAACGGCACCATAGTAGCTCAAACTCGAAAAACGCATTTTACATTAAAACGATAAACGAAATAAAAAAGCAATCTATTATAGATTGCTTTTTTATTGAACTGCTCTTTTGCTATATGCAGTTAGAATCGCATGGTGTAACTTAATGTGGCATTTGTACGTACGGCGTTAACTGCTGCGGGTGTGTTTAGCCCCGTGTCAAATAAAAATTCTGCCACGTTTCTTTCTGTTCTATTTAAAGCGAAATCTAAACGACTTGACCCAAAGTCATATCCCACACCGCCTGAAACACTCTCTAAATCACCAATAGTACTGCCATCGTTAAAAGGGCTACTCTCAAATCGATACCCAGCACGAAGACTTACTCTTTCAATACGATATTCTCCTCCTAAACGAAATGTAGAAACGCCTCCTAAATCATTTGCGATGAAGGTGTTAGTGTCCGAAAATTCACTTGAATTTTTCTTACCTAAAATAGCTTGTGACATGTCTTGATATCCGTAGTCTAAGCTTAGTAAACCAGACTTACCGAAAATTAGAGCCAAACTTCCGGTTAACTTTGCCGGTGTTTTTATACTATACGTTGGAAATACATTGACTAAATCAAAATTTATAAAATTAATATCTTGATCTGCTAAATCAGAAGAAATACGTTGTTGTAAATTATCTGTTATTCGGTACCATGTAGGTGATTGATAGCTAGCACCTAAACGCACCATATCACTTACTTTAGCAATGGCTCCAACATTCAATGAAAACCCAGAGCCTTCCGAAAATAATCGATTGTCAAAAGTGGTACGTTGTATTTCAGAGTCAGCATTATAATTGCTTTCACTGAATTTATCAAAACGGGTATATGAAATGTTATGAAAGTTCAAAGAACCACCGATATGTAAAATATCGCGATATTGAGAGGCGACATTAAAGGTGAATTTGCTATTATAGCCAGAAGTGAATCTAGAAAACTGTTGATTTACATTGCTGTAACTGGCGTTGCTCAAATAACTTGTATTGTCGTTGTCTTCGCTTACAGGATCGATAATGCCACCAAAATAGCCTAAAAACGCTTGCTGATCTTTAAAGCCCTGAGCCTCTCCAATATCCAAATAGGCATCTTCAAGAAATTCTCCATCTCGTAACAGAATATCTCCAAAAGGTACGCCATTGGCAAAGTTTAAAAAGTATTTGTCAATACCTTCAGAGGTGTTGCCCGAAGCGACAATTTCATTATCAAAATCTTCAACAACATCGTAATTAATTGCTACGGCAATTTTGCTCCAGGCGGTATCTGGTGAAGAACTTTTAAAAACCAAAACTCCGCCGGCTTGATTTATATCTACATAGCCGGAATAAGCACCAGAAGATGTTCCTCCATAATTTATGGTATTTGAACGGTCATAATAACTACCAGAAATAGTCGCTTGATTTGTATTAAATACTGAAGTGCCAGCCGGGTTTACGTTTAACGCTGAAAGATCTCCGCCTAACGCCCCAAAGGCTCCTGACATTCCTTGAAATCGAGCAGTGCCTTGAAGATTCTCAGAACTATATCTAAGAACATCAGTACTATTTTGAGCTGTTATTATTGCGCACAAAAACAGTGCTATGAAAGTAAAATTTCTTTTCATTCTGAAAATTTTTTTTGAATAATGATTGATGTGCAAGTCTACTGTCTTCCTCTACTTGAAGAGCGACCACCAGATGATCTGCTGCTGCTACCGCTAGATGATCTGGCAGAACTGCTGCTTGAGCTTCTGCTACTAGAACTTCTATAGCTACCACTGCTTGATCCTCTACTATAGCCGCTACTGCGGGGTGCCGAGCTTCTATAAGATTGATTACTTCTTGAGCTAGAGCTGTATGAACCGCGTGTTCTGCTACCGGAACTTCTGTAAGTAGAGGTTCTAGGAGTAGCTGTTCTAGTACTAGAACTTCTTCTTGCAGTGCTTGAGCCACTTCTATATGTTGTGCTTCGCGGTGAGGTATTTCTATAGTATTGATTAGATCGTGATGAACTATTATATCGTGGTGTTGCACGTGTACTTCTACTAGTTCGATAAGAACGGTTTTGATCAACTCCAACAGTTCTTCTTGATGTAGAAGTGCGGTTACTTCTTGTCGTTGCACTTCTATTGGCACTTGATCGACTAGAACTTGATCTGTATCTAGAGGTGTTTCCTCTTGAAGTATTTAAATTAGACCTTCCGCTTCGTGAAGCAATTGCGTTGCTTCTAGAAATACTCGTTCTGTTGTAGCCTCTTCTATTAGACTGATAGGCATATCCATATCCTCTATTTCCCCAGCCACGATTATTATATCCATATCCATAAGGTGGGCACCACGCATAACCTACGCCATATCCGTTCCATCCCCATGAGTTCCATCCCCATCCAGCGTAACCCCAATTGTTCCATCTGTTCCATCTGCCCCAGCGATTCCAGCCCCAGCCATATCCACCATAGCCCCAGTTATTCCATCCCCAAAATGGGTTAGCCCAACCGAAATTATAACCAAAATTATTCCAGCCATTATCATAAAAATTCACACTAACATTAGATGGGTTGTCACCCCACCCTGCATTACCTGCATAATCGTTATCGGGTGTATAATAATCTACTAAATCAACTTCTGAGATACTATCATTTTCAACCCCACTTGAATATGATTCAACATCTGTAAATATTTCGCTTTGCAATATATCTTCGTATTCATCCGCTTTTTGGCCAAAGTACTGTGCATAGCTATTGTCTTCTCTATTTGTTGGTGTGTTTTGTGGAGCTCTTTCTACAGAAACTTGACGACCATTTGAATAAATGCCATCATTGTCATAATAAGACGCTGATTGATAAGTGCCACATGAAGCTACAAGTAATCCTACTACAGCGAATATGACCATAGTACGAAATTTTTTGAGGGGTAGGAATTGTATCATCAGATATAATTTAAATTGTTGAACATTATAAAAATAGTTAGTTTTACCGAACTATTACGATAACAACATGCACAAGTTTTGTGCCAAACTAAAGGAATGGGTAAAAATTTAACGAAGAGAAGTGAAGATTATTCTAAATGGTACAATGAACTCGTTGTAAAGGCAGATTTGGCTGAAAATTCGGGAGTTCGTGGTTGTATGGTAATCAAACCATACGGATTTGCTATTTGGGAAAAAATGCAAGCAGGGTTAGACAAAATGTTTAAGGAAACAGGTCATGAAAATGCTTATTTTCCATTATTTATTCCAAAATCATACTTGAGTAAAGAAGCGAGTCATGTTGAGGGTTTTGCAAAAGAGTGTGCCGTAGTGACACACTACAGATTAAAAAATGCAGAAGATGGCAGTGGTATTGTAGTCGATGAAAAAGCAAAATTAGAAGAAGAGCTTATTGTTCGACCTACTTCAGAAACCATTATTTGGGATACCTACAGAAGATGGATTCAGTCATATCGCGATTTACCTTTGCTTATTAATCAATGGGCGAATGTTGTTCGTTGGGAGATGAGAACACGTTTGTTCTTACGAACTGCAGAGTTTTTGTGGCAAGAGGGGCATACGGCACATGCCACCGAAAAAGAGGCTATTGAAGAGGCTGAACAGATGATGAATGTTTATGCTGAATTTGCGGAAGAACATATGGCCGTGCCAGTAATAAAAGGGGTGAAAACGGAAAGTGAGCGTTTTGCCGGAGCCGTTGAAACTTATTGTATTGAGGCTTTGATGCAAGATGGAAAAGCGCTTCAAGCTGGTACTTCGCATTTTTTAGGACAAAATTTCGCGAAGGCATTTGATGTGAAATTTGCTAATAAAGAAGGTACTAAAGATTTTGTTTGGGCAACATCTTGGGGTGTTTCAACCCGTTTAATGGGTGCTTTGGTGATGACGCATAGCGATGACAACGGATTAGTGCTTCCGCCAAAGTTGGCACCTATACAAGTAGTTATTGTTCCTATCTATAAAGGACTCGAACAACTAGATGTGATTATTGAAAAAGTTAATCCTTTAGTTAAAGAATTACGTGCCAAAGGTATTTCTGTAAAGTTTGATAAGCGTGATACACATAAGCCTGGATTTAAATTTAATGAGTATGAATTAAAGGGTGTACCTGTTCGTTTAGCTATCGGAAAGCGAGATTTAGAAAATGGAACTTTTGAAGTAGCTAGAAGAGATACCCTTGAAAAAGAAACGGTACCTGCAGATGAGGTAGTTGCGAAAATTGAATTTTTGATGGAGGATATTCAGAAGAATATATATCAAAAAGCTTTTGATTATAGAAAAGAGCATGTTACCGCAGTCGATTCATATGATGAATTTAAAAAAGTATTAGAAGAAAAAGGTGGCTTTATCTCTGCTCATTGGGATGGAACCATTGCAACTGAAGATCGCATTAAAGAAGAAACTAAAGCGACGATACGTTGCATTCCTATTGATGTTGTAGAGGAAGAGGGTACCTGTATGGTGACCGGAAAACCTTCATCAAAACGAGTACTTTTTGCAAAAGCATATTAAAAGTTTTAAAAAATAACTTTTAGCTGTTGCGATAGTGAAAAATAATTGTATTTTTGCATCCGCATTTTGTGCAAAGTATGGTCCGTTCGTCTAGGGGTTAGGACGCCAGGTTTTCATCCTGGTAACAGGGGTTCGATTCCCCTACGGACTACAAAAATAAAATTATGGATATTGTGATATGTAGTTAGCACATATTCCTAGTTTTAAATTGGTCCGTTCGTCTAGGGGTTAGGACGCCAGGTTTTCATCCTGGTAACAGGGGTTCGATTCCCCTACGGACTACAAAAGTTCGCCTGGAAATGGTGAGAAGTACATAAAAATATAATTTAAGAAATACAAAGATGGCAAATCACAAGTCAGCATTAAAGAGAATCAGAAGAAACGAAGCAGTTCGTTTGCGTAATAGGTACCAGCATAAAACTACCCGTAATGCAATTAAAAAATTGCGTTCTGAAGAGAAGAAAAAAGATGCGGAGGCTTTATTGCCAAGTGTTGTTAGTATGATCGATCGTTTAGCAAAACGTAATATTATTCATTCAAACAAAGCTGCCAATTTAAAAAGTAAATTAGCAAAGCACGTAGCTGCATTGTAACTTTTTATATGTACGATATTTATGAGCCTTCCAATTTGGAAGGCTTTTTTTGTTGCCAAAAGAGAATCCTGGCTAGGTTAAGTACTTAGCTCAGTAAAATATTATGAAGTGATTGTTTTATACTTTTTCATTAAAACTAAGCCTATTATTATAAAAGCATAAAATATGCCAATGGAGGTGTTATGAATTAATGTGAAATTATAAGTAGTATATAAATCAAAGTGAAACGAGATTAAATACATGGTGATAGGGTATATGGAGTAAAAGAATACAATGCCCATACTAATCCAAAAAAGAAGGTTTCTTTTAACTAAAGATTTTTGATTTGACTGGTTTAGTTCAATTAAAAATGCAATTGCATTAGTAAGCAGTATTACAGCACCTACAATTATGGCATAAGACTGTGGTTCTACGTAAAAACTTTGCAGATATAAATTGACTATACAGCTAATTGCAAAAACTACGGCTCCGTACAGGGTGATGTTTTGAATTTGTCTATTTCTAATGGTATTTCTATAGATATAAAAGAAGTACAAAAAGAAAATGATATCAAAAATATTGAAAATTATGGCGTTGTAATTATAGTAGGTTTCGTTATATATTATCTGAATTTCATCTACATCTCTTACTAAAAGGCCTAAGAGTTCATTCATTAAGGTGTAAGCAAGTAAAATAGGAAGGTACTTTAATACGGAATCATAGTAGTATCTGTATTTTATGATGCTTAAAACAAGAGCTAAAAAATAGAGTAGTAAAAAGTAATTATTTAATAAATACTCAAGCATATTTTAGCGGGTTGAAACGGTTGGGGGTTATTTTTGATTTCAAACATCATCAAATTAGCATTTATTTTAGCCAAAAGCTCTTTTTCTACATTTTATAAAACCGATAATAAACAGAATATTTTGCAAGATTATGAGAAAGTGATGTATTGTTTGAAATTTTAATTTATACCATACGTCTGGATTGTGAAAGCCAAATAGAAGTAAAAAGGGAGAGAAAGTAAAAAAAATAACCAAAGCTATACTAACCCAAAACACCAAATTGTAAGGCTGAAAAAAGTTAATTTTTTTATGTCTCTTGTCAAAATAATATAATACAATACTAAAAATCAGGAAAGCTGAAGCAATAGCATAGGCATATAGAAGTCCATAATTCATAGGATTTCTAAAAAATGAATTTATTAAATACCCAGTAAATACTAAAATAGCGCCCATAAAGATTATCTTTTTGTATTGGCTATTTGTAATCAATTTCCAATATACATAGTAGAAAAATGGAAAATAAATGAGGTCAAAAATATTGTAGATGATATGATTAGTTTGTGAATCTTGAAAATCTAAGAATACCCGAAAACTGGGGTAATACAACAAAAAATATCCTAGTAGCTCATTGATTACAGTGTAGGCTATTATTATAGGTAAGTATTTAAAAGCAGTATCAAAATATTTGCCATATGTCTTTAAAGAAACGATCAATGTGAGCGCATTAAAAACAACAAAATAGCTTTGATTTATAAATTCAAAAAACAATGGCGTAAGTATTTAGAATTCAGTATGAGGTGGTGGTCCGCTGTTTCCTCTGTTGTAAATCAAACTTTGACCATTAGAGAAATTACTGGTAAAGAAATTTGGAGCGACACTTGCTTGGTTGCTTTGTTTTGATGAAGTTTCAGATATTTTTAATTGTTCAGATTTCCAGTCAATAATTAGTTTTGGCTTTCCATTATCACCTATATAAAAGCTGTAGTCTCCATTCTTAAAGGCCATTGTTGGCGTTAAGAAGATTGAATTCTGTCTTTTGTGAATTACTTTTTTGCCATCTGATAATAGATCTTCACTAGGGTAATTAGCAAAGTACATGCGTAATTTTGTTACTTTTTTGACACCGGCTCTTTCTGCTTCTTGATCAACATAAGCTATATAATCTTTTAGTTCTTGATAGTCGAAATCTACGAATCTTGCTACTTCAAAGGCTTCACTAGGTGCTCTTTCTTTGGTTTCGTATTGAACAATTATCGGAGAACGAAATTTAGAGTAATTGGCATATAAAGCATCTGCTTGTTTTAGGGTGATAATGTTTTTAGGGGTTTCGACTGTTATTGGCTTTGGGTCTTTAGGTTTTTCACGTTGATCACCACAGTTTGATAAGATCAATACTAAGCCTAATGGAATAATAAAATTCCACAACGAATTTTTTGCGTTTTTCATGGTTACGGTTTTAAGGTCACTATGCTGCAAAAAGGAAGGGGGAGGTGTTATTTTGCCATCTAAAGGTATCTTAAAATTTTAGTTTTGAAAAAATCTTTGATATAAAATTACCTTTTCTATAATTGTAAATAATAAAAAACCCGAATACGGAGGTTTTTTAAACCTAGTATTCGGGTGTTACTTTTAATGAAATACTTGTTGTTTCAGTGCTACTGATTCATTGTAGCTAAAAATTCTTCATTATTCTTGGTTTGTTTAAAGCGTTGTTCAATAAACTCCATTGCTTCAACTGGGTTCATGTCTGCTAAATATTTACGCATGATCCACATACGTTGTATGATGTCTTTATCTAACAATAAATCATCTCTACGTGTACTTGAAGATGTAAGATCAATTGCAGGGAATATTCTACGGTTTGATATTTTACGATCTAATTGAAGCTCCATATTACCAGTACCCTTGAATTCCTCAAAGATTACTTCATCCATTTTAGAACCAGTTTCTGTCAATGCGGTAGCAATGATTGAAAGTGATCCGCCACCTTCGATATTACGGGCAGCACCAAAGAATCGTTTTGGTTTGTGAAGTGCATTGGCGTCAACACCACCACTAAGTACTTTACCAGATGCTGGTTGTACAGTGTTGTAAGCTCTAGCTAAACGTGTGATAGAATCTAAAAGAATTACAACGTCATGACCACATTCGACTAATCGTTTTGCTTTTTCTAAAACAATGTTCGCTACACGAACATGCTCTGTTGCTTCTTTATCAAAAGTAGATGCTACAACCTCACCACGTACATTACGTTGCATGTCGGTAACCTCTTCAGGTCGTTCATCAATTAATAAAATAATTTGATAAACTTCAGGGTGATTCGCTGCAATACCGTTTGCAATATCTTTTAAGAGCATTGTTTTACCAGTTTTTGGCTGAGAAACAATCATACCTCTTTGTCCTTTTCCTATAGGCGAAAACAAATCAATAATACGTGTTGAAATGGTACTTTGACGTTCTGCTAGGTTAAATTTTTCTTGTGGAAATAATGGGGTCAAATGTTCAAAAGAAACGCGATCTCTTACAATTTGAGGATCTATACCGTTTATCTTATTTACTTTAATTAGCGGAAAATACTTTTCCCCTTCTTTCGGTGGGCGAACATTTCCTAACACTGTGTCCCCAGTTTTTAATCCGAATAATCGAATTTGAGACTGCGACACATAAATATCATCAGGTGACGATAAGTAGTTATAGTCAGATGAGCGTAAAAACCCGTAACCATCTTGCATGATATCTAAAACACCTTCACTTTCGATAATGCTATCGAATTCGAATTCTGGTTCTTTATATCTGTTTTTTAAGTCTTTGTCGAAATTGTTTTTGTCTTCGCGACCTTTTTGATGTTGCGGTTTTTTATGCTGATTATTTTGATTTTTATGCTGCGAGTTATTTTTTTGACCTCCCTTATGATTGTTGTTTTGAGGTCTCGGTCGTGGCCTTGGCCTTGGAGTTGGCGCTTCTTCTGTTTCTGATTTGGCGCTTAATTCTTTTTTTTCAGCAGCAGGTTTAGTAGCTTTTTCAGCAGGTTCTTCCTTTTTTTCTTCCTTAACTACTTTAGCTCGGGGCCTAGGTCTAGGCTTGGGCTTAGGTTTGTCTTCGGGGGAAGTTGTTGTAGGTGCTACCTCTGCTGCGGCTTTTGGATTTGCCGCCTGTACATCTAAAATTTGATAAACTAAATCTAGTTTTTTTTGTGTTTTGTACTTAGGTATGTTTAACCCTTTGGCTATTTCCTGAAGTTCAGGTAGCTTTTTTGATTTTAAATCTGAAATCTCAAACATTAAGTATAGTATAAATTATAAGTCAGTCTCTTAAGAAAAATAAATATATGAAGTGTATAAGTGGAAATCTGTGGGAAAGAATTCCCAATGGTAAGTGTTTTTCTACTAACGTAACAATATTACAAATTATTTTTAGGATTACAGTAATAATTTTTAAAAAGACATGTATTTTTGCACTCTTAGTATAGATAATTACCATGATACAGAGAATACAATCGGTTTATTTAATTCTTGTTGCTCTATTTGCAGCAGTACTTCCGTTTGTTTTGTATTTATGGCTAGATGCTCAAGGGGAAGAATTTTTTGCAAAATATGATATTTTGGTTTCTTCAGCGTTCTATGTAATAGCCGGCTTAGCGCTTTTGGCTATTTTTTTATACAAAAACAGAAAAAATCAGTTTGTTGTAAATAGACTGAATATGATATTAAATCTTTTTTTACTAGGATTTTTCGTTTACCGATCGCTAAATTTATCCGGAGAAACTTTGGTTTCTGAGAAGGGTATTGGGATGCTCATTCCTGTATTTTCTATCGTTTTTTTAGTTCTTGCCAATAGAGCTATAAAGAAGGATGAAGATCTTGTAAAATCTGTTGATCGTTTGCGTTAAACCTAACATCTTAGTAGTATTAGTGCGTGAAACCCGGGGTTGTTCCCGGGTTTTTTAATGTTATCTTTTGCCTAATTCTACAACTTCAAGATCTTTAATCTGATCGCCATCAATCACAAATCTTAGCATAGTGCGAACTTGATGAAACCCATGCTTACCACAAGCGCCAGGATTCATGTGTAAAACTCCTAATGGCTTATCCCACATCACTTTTAATATATGTGAATGTCCACAAATAAATAGTCTGGGCGGATTTTCTTTAATCTCTTTGCGTGTTCGAATATTGTATTTTGGTGGATAGCCACCAATATGGGTAATCCAAACATCAACCCCTTCACACATAAAGCGATTGTTTTCTGGAAACTCTTTTTGTATCACATGGTCATCAATGTTTCCATGCACAGCTCTAATAGGTTTGATGCTTTCTAAAGTATCGGTAACTTTTAGGCTGCCAATGTCTCCTGCGTGCCAGATTTCATCGGCTTGATACGCATATTTTATAATAGCCTTGTCAATATGTGAATGAGTGTCAGAAAGTAGTAAAATTTTTTTCATGAAAGTTTAGGTAATAGACACTAAAGAAGAGCAACTGTTCATCAGTTTAACTTCAGTATCTTTGCCATCTACAAAACTAGAGAATAGCATTGAAATATTTTCTTCAATTTTCATACAATGGTAAAGTTTATCATGGGTGGCAAAATCAACCCAACGCTATCACTGTGCAACAAATTTTAGAACAAACAATGGCTACCATTCTTCGTGAGCCAGTATCGTTAATGGGGGCTGGTCGAACCGATGCTGGAGTGCACGCAAAACAGATGTTTGCTCATTTTGATATGAATGAAATAAGTAATATACCTGAACTTGTTTATAAACTTAATGCAATGTTGCCTGATGATATTGCAGTACAAACCATTGTAGAGGTTACCTCTGAAGCACATGCAAGATTCGATGCGGTTTCACGTACGTATGAGTATTGGGTTATTCCGCAAAAAAATCCTTTTTTTAGTGATTCGGCACATTATGTGAAACGGCCTTTAAATGTGCAAAAGATGAATGAGGCTGCACAACTGTTATTACAGTTTAACGATTTTGAATGTTTTTCAAAATCAAATACCGATGTACATACATACTTATGCGAAATTTCTGAAGCGGCCTGGCAAGAAAAAGGAGTACTTTTAGTTTTTACCATTACGGCTAATCGCTTTTTGCGCAATATGGTTCGAGCAATTGTTGGTACACTTCTAGATGTTGGTTCTGGAAAGTCAACTGTAGACGATGTTAAAGCAATCATAAATAGTAAGAACAGGAGCAAAGCGGGTACTTCTGTACCGGCAAAAGGGCTATATTTGACAAAGGTTATCTACCCTAAAAGTATCTTCATAAAAAATGGATAAAGATTCAGGTAAAGCATTTGATAAACGATTGTTTAAGCGTTTGTTGGCACATACAAAACCGTATCGAATAACATTCTACGGTGTTGCGTTAGCGGCTGTACTTATCTCTGCTTTTGCAGTATTGACGCCCTTACTTTTAAGAGAAATAATAGACAATGCTATTAAGAAAAGTAATCAAGAACTTTTACTAACCTTAACTATAGCAATGCTTGGTGTTTTAATTGGCCAGGTGACCTGCCAATTACTATTTAATTATTACGCCAACTGGTTAGGAGAATCAGTTATTAAAGATATTCGTATCAATTTATTTAAGCATATGCTGGGTTTTCGAAAAAAGTATTTCGATAATTCATCTTTAGGAGTTTTGGTTACCAGAGCGGTTGCTGATATGCAACGAATTGGGGAAATTTTCAGTCAAGGTTTTTTTGTAATTGTTGCTGATCTTTTAAAAATGTTGGTTGCAGCTGTAGTGATGCTGGTGATAAATTGGCGGTTAGCTTTAATGGTTTTTGCTATTCTTCCGCTAATCTTGTATGCTACACGATTGTTTCAAAAAGCTATGAAAGTAGCTTTTACCGAGGTACGGGCTAGAGTTTCTGAACTGAATTCGTTTGTTCAAGAACGAATTACTGGTATGAAAATCGTTCAGCTTTTTACTCGTGAAAAAATTGAAAGTGAAAAATTTCGAGAGATTAACGAAAAACATCAAAACGCTTGGTTGAAAACGGTGTGGTATAATTCCATATTCTTTCCGATAGCTGAAATTGTATCCTCCATAGCTGTAGGGCTTATTGTTTGGTATGGTGGACTACAAAATGTGTCTAATTTGGGTGCTGAGGAGTTCGGTACAATTTTCGCCTTTATATTGTTGATAGATATGTTGTTTAGGCCGTTACGCCAAATCGCAGATAAATTCAATACCCTTCAAATGGGTATGGTAGCTGCAAATCGTGTATTTAAAATCTTAGATACTAACAGCAATATACAAGATGCAGGCACCATTATTAAACAGAACATTAAAGGTAAAATTAGATTTAATAATGTTCACTTTGGTTATGTAGAAGATGAAGAGGTTTTACATGGTATTTCATTTGATGTGAGGCCTGGTGAAACTGTTGCGATTGTTGGTGCTACCGGAGCCGGTAAATCCACAATTATTAATTTATTAAATCGATTTTATGAAATTAATTCTGGTTCGATTTTAGTTGATAGTGTTGATATTAAAGATTATAAATTATCTGCATTAAGAAAGCAAATAGCGGTGGTTTTACAAGATGTTTTTCTTTTTGCTGATACCATAGCCAACAATATTTCTTTAAGAGATGATACCATTTCGTTAGATCAAATTAAAAAGGCAGCACAACAAATTGGTGTAGATGAGTTTATTTCTAGTTTACCGGAAGGCTATCAGTATAATGTAAAAGAACGCGGTACCATGTTGTCAAGTGGGCAGCGACAATTAATTGCTTTTCTTCGAGCCTATGTTAGTAATCCAAGTATATTAGTTTTAGATGAAGCAACCTCGTCTGTTGATACCTATTCTGAACAACTAATTCAAAGGGCCACTGAAAAGATAACAGCGGGTAGAACTTCTATTATTATTGCGCATCGATTGGCTACCATTAAAAAAGCAGATAAAATAATTGTAATGGATGCTGGTACCATTGTTGAACAAGGCACTCATAAAGAACTGCTCAAAAAAGGTGGATATTATAGCAATTTGTATGAAGCTCAATTTTTGGCTGAAGAAGTAGCTTAAAGGTGCATCTCATGAAATTTTTTTGAAGATAATCGTAAAATTGACCGTGATTAAGTCAAATCCTCCTTCATAATAGAAGCTAATTCTGAGAGGTCTTTATACATTACAAATTCTCCGCTTTTGATATAACTAATTGCCCCAGTTTCTTCACTTACCACAAGTGCCAATGCATCTGTTTTTTCGGTGATTCCTACGGCGGCCCGGTGTCGTAAGCCAAAGCGTAAAGGAATATTTCGTTCGTTGCTTACAGGAAGAATTACCCGTGTTGCTACAATATAATTATTAACAATTACCGCGGCACCGTCATGCAAAGGACTGTTCTTATAAAAAATACTTTCAATAATGGGTTGTGTTATTTCAATATACATTTTGTCTCCCGTCGACTTCACAAAATCTAATGAATGGCTTCTTTCAATAACAAATAAAGCACCCGTAAGTGAGGTTGACATATTTTCGCATGCATTTAATATAGCGTCAATGTCAATGCTCGCCGAAAGATTTTCTTGACGAAGAAATTTGAAATGCTTGATGAAATTTCTCTTGTTGGCAAAATTCGTGGAGCCAATCATCAATAAGAATTTTCGAATTTCTTGCTGAAAGACAACGATCAAAGCAATTAAACCAACTTGAAGAAAAGGGCCGACAATACTACTAATCATATTCATGCCCAAAAGCGCAGTCAATTTCCAAAAGCCCCAAATTATTACAATTCCTATAAAAATATTGATTGCTACTGAGCCTCGAACAAGTTTGTAGACATAGTATAATAATATCGCTACTAAAATTATATCGATAACATCGGTAATCTTAAGATCGATAATATTGAAAAAATCCAAATTGGTGGTGTTTTGGTAAAATTAGCAAAAATAGATGAACCAAAAATAGGTTCTTTATTAGTTTAAGTTTTTGAATAAAGTAACACACTCTATTGCTTCTTTAACGTCATGAACCCTAAGTATATTGGCTCCTTGACTTAGGGCTATCATGTTTAAGGCCGTAGTGCCATTTAAAGCATGATCGGCATCTGATTTTAAAACTTTATAAATCATCGATTTTCTGCTAAGTCCCGCTAGAACTGGTAAATTAAGTGTTTGAAATAAATTTAGTTTTCGAAGCAACTCATAATTTTGTTCAATTTTTTTTGCAAATCCGAATCCAGGGTCAATTATAATATCATGAATTCCTAGCTTTCGGGCACTTTCAACACGCTCAGAAAAATAAAGTAACACCTCTTGAACTACATTTTTATACGCTGTAAATTCTTGCATGTTTTTAGGATTTCCTCTCATATGCATCATAATATATGGAACTCTTAATCTAGCAATAGTCTTAAGCATTTGGGGGTCAAGTTTTCCAGCAGAAATATCATTGATAAGGGCAGCGCCAGCATTGATGCCTTCCTCGGCCACTTTACTTCTAAAAGTATCTACAGAAATATTGATATCAGTAAAATGTTTAACCAAAAGAGCGATCACGGGTATTAGACGTTTTAATTCTTCATTTTCATTGACTTCATCAGCACCAGGTCGTGAACTATAGGCACCTATATCTATAAAGGTAGCACCATCTTTGAGCATTTTTTCAACTGCCTTTAGAATGGCTTTTTCATCTTTATGTTTGCCTCCATCATAGAACGAATCGGGGGTGACATTTAAAATGCCCATCACCTTAGGTACAGTTAAATCAATTAAATTGCCTTTGCAGTTAATGGTCATAAATTAGTTGTGAGTTGTGAATGTGTTTGATCTTGTTAAAAAGCTTAAGACAAGTTATTCTTTGGAACTTTGACATTCACACAATTTTAAACGAAATTTACGCAAATTAGATTGATATTCATGCAGAACACTTCTGAACAATATGACAAAGTAATTCAAAGTTGTCGTGACCTTTTTCAAAAAAAAATGACAGATTATGGTAGCGCTTGGCGAATTCTAAGATTACCATCACTTACTGATCAGATATTTATAAAAGCACAACGCATTCGTGGTCTTCAAGAAAATGAAGTTCGAAAAGTAGATGAAGGCGAACGTTCTGAATTTATCGGAATTATTAATTATTCTATTATGGCGTTGATACAATTAGAACTAGGGGTAGCAGATCAGCCAGATTTATCAACAAAAAATGCAGTGAGGTTATTTGATCAACATACTGCAGCAACAAAGAGCTTAATGGAAAAGAAGAATCATGATTATGGTGAAGCTTGGCGTGAAATGCGGGTAAGTTCGCTTACTGATTTAATACTTCAAAAATTATTACGTGTTAAGCAAATAGAAGATAACAAGGGTAAAACCTTAGTTAGCGAAGGTATTGATGCTAATTATCAAGATATGGTGAACTACGCTATTTTTGCAATGATTCATCTAAACGAAAGCCCCCAAGTGTAATGAAATATTTAGTAGGATTCTCTAGAATAATTGTCGGAGTATTATTCATCATAAGCGGATTTATTAAACTAAATGACCCAGTTGGGTTTTCTTTCAAACTTGAGGAATATTTTAGTTCTGGGGTTTTAGATATGCCATTTTTTGAACCTCATGCTTTATTGTTATCTATTGTCATAGTCATTTTTGAAGTTCTTGTCGGGGTGTTATTATTAATTGGGTATAAGGTGAAATTTACTGTTTGGAGCCTTTTAATAATGATTGTTGGTTTTACCTTTTTAACTTTTTATTCCTGGCATTTTAATGCTGTAACCGATTGTGGTTGTTTTGGCGATGCTATTAAGTTAACGCCGTTTCAATCTTTTATTAAAGATGTAATCTTACTTGTTTTTATAGTTATACTCTTTATAGGAAAGAAACACATTGTACCTTTTTTTAATAATAGAATCAACCGGTTAATTGTATTTTTCTCATTGGTTCTTTCAGGTTTTTATGTCTACCATGTATTGAATCATTTGCCAGTGATCGATTTTAGACCTTATGAAATAGGAAAAAATATTGAAGACGGAATGAACGTGCCTGAAGGCGCTCCTGAAAGTATATTTGAATATGCTTGGAAGTTTGATGTTAACGGAGAAGAGCAAATTGTGGTTACCAATGGCGATTATCCTTCAGTTGAAGGGGAGTTTATTGATGTAGAAACTAAGGAAATTCAAAAAGGATACGAACCTCCGGTTCATGATTTTACTATTGAGCAAGATGGAGAAGATTTTGCTCCTGCTTTATTGCAAGAGCCTAAATTGGTTATGGTAATTGCCTACGATTTACGAAAATCAAATAAAGCAATGTTTGAGCAAGTAAAAAAGGTTTCTAATTTGGCCTTAAAAAAAGGCTATAAAGTAATAGGCATGTCAGCATCAAATGAGGCTCAAACTTCTAAATTGATTCAAGACTATGCCCTTAATTTTGAGTTCTATTACACTGATGAAACCACACTTAAAACTATAGTTCGATCAAATCCTGGTATTCTGGTTTTAGAGCGAGGTACCATTCAACAAAAGGTACACTATAACGACTTTGAAGAATTAGAATTTAAATAATATTGTAAATAACACCCATTAGAAATTATGAGAAGTAAAATTGTTGCGGGAAACTGGAAAATGAATAAAAATTTAGCAGAAACAGAAGCTTTACTGGCTGAATTGTCTGCGAAATTACCTGATACGTCTGCTGAGGTTATGGTTGCACCTACTTATATAAACCTAACGAGCGCTGTTCGTCATTTAGAGTCTTCTGCAATTGAGGTTATAGCCCAAAATATGCATTTTGCAGAAAGTGGAGCATACACGGGTGAAATTTCAGCAGATATGCTTTTAAATGTAGGCATTAACACTGCTATTATTGGTCATTCTGAACGCCGGGCATATTTTGGAGAAACAGATGAAATTTTAGCAAAAAAGGTTACCACCGCACTTTCAAAAGGCATACGAGTAATGTTTTGTTTTGGAGAAGAATTGGCAGATAGAAAATCAGATAACCATTTTAAAGTGGTTGAAAGTCAATTAAAGAATGCTTTGTTCGCTTTAGATGCTAGTTCATGGAGCAAGATTGTTTTAGCTTATGAGCCGGTTTGGGCGATTGGTACAGGAGAAACTGCTTCCCCTGAGCAAGCGCAAGAAATGCATGCATTTATCAGAAAAACAATCACCGAGGCTTATGATGCTTCCATTGCAAACGATGTTTCTATACTTTATGGAGGAAGTGTTAAACCAGCAAATGCAGAAGAAATTTTCTCTAAACCTGATGTTGACGGTGGTTTAATAGGCGGTGCTTCATTAGTTGCTGATGATTTTGTTGCCATCATTAAAGCAATATAGTTTAGAGTTTTAGGTATATAATAAGTAGTAATTCCACTTTTAAAATAACGGTTGGGGCAGATGTCGAATACAATTTATTTAGAATACAGTTTTAAGGTGAACCCTATTCAGCCTGCCTCAGATATTTTAATTGCGGAGTTAGGTGAAGTAGGCTTTGAAAGTTTTGTTGAAAATGAAGATGGGGTTTTAGCATACATTCAACAGCAAGAATGGAAGGAAAATATGTTGAAATCAGTTACTATTTTGTCTGATGAGAAATTTTCAATAGAGTTTCAGAAAAAAGAAATAGAACAAGAGAATTGGAATGCTACTTGGGAACAGAATTTCAATCCTATTCAGGTAAGTGATCAATGTGTGGTGAGAGCCCCTTTTCACGACAAACCTGAGACCGTTTTTGATATTGTTATTGAACCTAAAATGAGCTTTGGTACGGGTCATCATGAAACTACGCACATGATGTTACAGCATATTTTAGACCACGACTTTAAGCACAAAAAAGTTTTAGACATGGGTAGTGGTACTGGGGTTTTAGCAATTCTGGCCGCCATGAAAGATGCTGAAAAAGTTGACGCTATTGATATTGATCACTGGTGTTATTTAAATGCAATTGAAAATGTAGAACGTAATAATTGCGACCAGGTAAATGTTTATGAAGGTGATTCAAATTTGTTAAAAGAACAGAAATACGATATAGTAATTGCGAATATTAATCGTAATATATTACTCTCTGACATTCCTAAATATGCTGCTGTATTAAATGAAAATGGAATGTTATTTTTAAGTGGATTCTACAGTGAAGACATTCCTTTAATTAATGAAAAGTGCAATGAAAACGCGTTAAAATTTGAAAAAAATCTCGAAAAAAATAATTGGGTTGCCGTAAAATACGTAAATTAGAAAAGTTACGAAGTTATTAAACCCTAGATAGCATGAGTACAAAAGAGAAAATATCCGAAGAATTACTGTTAGAAGAAAAGACGGTTAACTTAAATGAAATTGTACTTTTCAATGACGAGGTAAATACATTTGATCATGTGATAGACACTTTAATCGATGTGTGTGATCACCTGCCAGAACAGGCTGAGCAATGTGCATTGATTGTTCATCATAATGGAAAATGCACCGTTAAAACAGGGGAATACAATGATTTAGAACCGCGTTGTAGTAGGTTATTGCAAGCAGGACTGAGTGCGGAAATTGTCTAGGTTATATTTTGTTTTTACCTATAATTCCATTTTAAAATTCATTTGGAAATTTTCACTACACTGTTTTCTGACGCTTTGTATTTTTCAACAAGCGCATTCTCAAGAGTTACCTCCAATAAAAAACTACGAGCCGCAAGAATATACAGCTGGCAATCAAAATTGGGAACTTACTCAGGCAAGTAATCAATACATTTATTCAGCAAATAACAATGGCTTATTAGAGTTTAATGGAGCTGTATGGAAGTTTTACCCTTCCCTTTATGGTGTACCAATAACCTCTGTAAAGGCAATCGGTGATGAGGTATACACCGGAAGTTACATGGAGTTTGGTCGTTGGAGTTCTGATGCCTTTGGAAACCTAGAATATTATTCTATTTCTGAAAAATTGCAAGTGCCCTTAATTGAAGACGAGCAATTTTGGAATATCACACATTATAAAGATTGGATATTGTTTCAATCTTTAGACCGTATTTATATTTACCATACTCATGATGAAACATTTGATATCGTCGATGCCAAAACCACTAAAGCTGATATTTTTAAAGTAGGAAGCAGTATTTATTACCAGAAAATTAATGAAGGGCTGTACACGATTGAAAATGGTGACGCTGTGTTGGTGTCTGATAACCAGGTTTTAAAAGATGATATTATAGTAGGTGTTTTCTCTGTTGATAATAATGTCTTAATTGTAACCGAACAGGGTGAGTTTTATCAGTTAATTGAAAATCACCTAAAACGATGGAATATTCAAGCTGATGTTGCAATTTCATCTGCCAAAGTGTACAGCGGTCTGCAGTTAGAAAATGGAACACTTGTTTTAGGAACAATTTCAAACGGATTATACCATATTGCTCAAAATGGGGATATAATTCGTAATATAAATCAAGAAAAAGGCTTAAACAATAATACTGTTTTGTCGGTATTTCAAGATGTAGACGAAAATCTATGGTTAGGTTTAGATAATGGAATTAGTGTTATTAATCTAGATTCACCTTTTCAAGAATATATTGATGAAGTAGGTAAATTGGGTGTGGTATATTCCTCTATTCAAATAGGCGATTTGATTTATCTTGGCACGAATCAAGGATTGTTTTATAAAAACGAAAAAACCGAAAATACCTTTCAGTTAATTGAAAATACAGCAGGACAGGTGTGGCTGCTTAAAGAAATTGATGGTACTCTATTTTGTGGTCATAATTCAGGAACCTTTATTGTTGAAGAAACTACAGCCCGCAAAATTGCAAGTTTTCCGGGTACATGGGATATTAAGCCTATTGAAGGTAAACCTGATTTGCTTTTACAAGGTAATTTTAAAGGCCTTAGCATTTTGAAACGAACAAATCATGATTGGAAATTTAGAAACAAAATCGATGGTTTTGATAGCTCAAGTCGTTTTTTTGAGTTTGTAGATTCTAACCAAGTGATAGTAAATCATGAGTATAAAGGAATTTTTGATCTTAAAATTGATGCTGACTTTCAAAAGGTCTTAGAAGTAAATAAGATGGAATCGAAGGGAATGGGTTCTAGCCTAGTAGAATTTAATAAAAATATCATTTATACGAATTTCAATGGTGTTTTTAAGTATAACAATAATAACCATGAGTTTGGTTTAGATACTGTTTTAACCAGTATATTTTTTGATGATAAAGAAAATATAATTGGGGTGCCAACTTCCGATATGAAAAATGGGCGTTTATGGGCTTTTACAAAAGAGAACATTCTTTATGTTGAACAAGCAAAATTTAATGATGAGCCAGTAGCAACTAAAATACCAATCCCTAAATATTTAGTTAATAGCTTCGGAAAATCTGGTTTTGAAAACATTACACATTTAAGAGGTGAGCACTATTTAGTCGGAATTTCTAACGGCTATATAACCTTAGATTTGGAAAAATTGAAAGCCAAAGAGTTTCAGATAAAACTAAATTCAGTTTTTAAAGAATATTATGATGCAGATTCGCAGTATTTGTCTCTTAGTGGAGATGAGAAATTGAAATATGCTGAAAATAACTTGAAATTCACATATAGTGTACCTGAGTTCGATAAATTCAAAGAAGTAAGATATCAATATCAGTTAGATGGTCAGTATAATGATTGGAGTGTTTGGTCCTCAGAACCAGAAGTGTCTTTCAAAAATTTGCCTTACGGTAATTATACATTTAAGGTTAGGGCCAAAGCTGGTAATCAGCTTACTGATAATGTTGCGACTTATGAATTTGAAGTATCTAGGCCTTGGTATTTGTCTAATTTAGCTTTTGTTCTTTATTTAGTGGGTTTATTGATCATATCTACCCTAATTCATAAACTGTATAAGTCGTATTACAAGCATCAACGTGAACAAATTGTTAGGGCGAGCAAGAAAAAAATGAAGCGTAAAAAATTAAAGGCGCAGAAGAAATTAGTTCAACTAAATAATGAAAAACTGAAGGAAGAGGTAGATAGTAAGAATAGAGAATTGGCCATCTCAACTATGAGTATAATTAAAAAGAATGAGTTTCTAAACGCTATTAAAGATCAGCTAAAAGATCATTCTAATAATGCGCAGATACAAGAAGTAATTCGTACTATTGATCGAAATATAAATAATTCAGATGATTGGAAATTTTTTGAAGATGCTTTTAATAATGCTGATAAAGATTTTTTGAAAAAGATAAAAAATCTTCATCGAGAACTTACACCAAACGATCTGCGACTATGTGCTTATTTACGACTTAATTTATCTTCAAAAGAAATAGCACCACTTTTAAATATTTCTGTTCGAAGTGTGGAGGTGAAACGCTATAGACTTAGAAAAAAAATGCAACTTCCGCATGAAGAAGGTCTAACTGATTATATTATGCAACTTTAAATACCACAACAAACCTAGTTTTTACCACAACATTACCTCTACACATTAATCAATACTGCTTTATACTATTGTTAATATAATTATCAAAAGACCATATTTTAAAGGTGTTAATTGGTGATTTGTTAAATTTTCGTATCTAAAAGTGAATTGTATGTTTTTTGTATAGGTGTTTTTTAGGGATGCTTCAATTGTTGTAAAATATCTTTGAGATGTTACGATATGGCTTATTTGTATTGCCTAGATTTTTTAAGAAGTAACTAATTATAAACTCAAACTCATAGATTATGAAAAAAATGAAGTTCCTGTTTCTAGCGCTAAGTATGCTTGCATTAGGTTGCGAAGAAGATGATGACCCAGCAGCGCCATTATCAAATCTAGAAATAACTACAAATGTAAGTGATGATGACTCAGGTTTGGTGAAAATCACCGCAACAGCTATTGGGGCTAAATCATATACTTTTGATTTCGGAGATGGTACTAAAGGTGGGTCAAGATCGGGTGTTGTTGAAAAAACTTATACGATGGCTGGTTTAAATGATTATACCATTACGGTAACAGCCTATGATGATAATTTCAATAATTCTCTAGAGGCATCGACTCAAGTTACTGTTGGTACACCAGTAGTAAATTCTGAGATTGTAACAACTTTAACTGCAGGTAGTTCGAAAACTTGGTTCTTAGCAGCTTCTCAACCCGGTCACTTGGGTCTTGGGCCTGCACGTGAGGGTATTGATGGTGATTGGTGGTATCCAAAATGGTATTCAGCGATGGCTTTTGAGAAATGTGGCGAAGCAATATCTGATTGTTTTTGTGATGATGAACTTACGTTTTCAGTTAATTCCGCTGGCGAATTGTCTTATGTTTTAGATAATAAAGGGCAGACTTTTTTCAATGTAGGGCATAAAGAAGTGGCTGGTGGGTCTGAAACTGAAGATGCATGTTATGATTTTGACACCACAGGTGCAAAATCAGTTGAAATATCAAGTATTAGCGGTAACGTACCTGACACCGAAACAACTGGTATGCAAATGGAATTTTCTGATGGAGGATTTATGAGCTATTACGTTGGTTCAAGTACCTATGAGGTTTTATCAATAAGTGATGACTTATTATATGTGAGAACTTATGATTCTTTAAATGCTGATTTGGCTTGGTATTTAAGATTTACCGCTGCACCTGCAATGGCAGTGGAAGAAGAAAAACTTGAAACCATTTTTAACAACTTAGTTTGGTCAGATGAATTTGATGTAGACGGAGCTCCAAATCCAGCAAATTGGGGATATGACCTAGGTGCAGGTGGATGGGGTAACAATGAATCTCAAACCTATACTGATGCTGCTGAGAACGTGATTGTTGCTGACGGAGTTTTGAAAATTACTGCAAAGTCAGGTGAAGGTAGTGCAGCGGTGCATTACTTTGATGATATGACTTTAATTGAAGCTGGTGGGGCTACACAATCTTTAGAAGATTTTGAAGGAACAGCGCCTACCTTTACAGGGTTTGGTGGTACCACAACTACGGTTATTGATAATCCTGATGCTTCAGGCGAAAATACATCGGTAAAAGTAGCAGAGTCTACAAAAGCACTTGGTGCTGAAACTTGGGCTGGATCATTTTTTGATTTAGCAGCACCAATTGATTTAATGGCTTATCCGAGTATTAGTTTAAAAACTTGGTCACCTGCTGCTGGAGCAAGTATAATTTTGAAACTTGAAAATCAAGCCAATGCAGATGAGAATGTTGAAGTTAGTGTGAATACAACGATAGCAAATGCTTGGGAGACTCTAACTTTTGATTTTAGTGGTGCCGCTGCTGGAACCTATGATCGTGTGGTTTTGTTTTTTGATTTTGGAGTATCTCCTGCCGGAGGAATTACATCTGCGCGAATCAAATCTGAAAATTTATTTGAGTTCACTTACGGAAGAGTTGAAATTAGAGCGAAACTTCCTTCAGCTGGAGGTACTTGGCCAGCACTTTGGGCACTTGGAGCTAATTTTGATACCGTAGGATGGCCTGCCAGTGGTGAAATTGATATTATGGAGCATGTTGGTAATAATCCAAATGTACCCTCTAGTGCACTACATTTGCCTGGCAATTTCGGTGGAACAGCCATTCATGCTTCAACTGATGTGGCTACAGCAACTACTGAGTTTCATAATTACACCGTTGAATGGACTGCTGATTACATTAAGTTTGTGGTTGATGATGAATTGGTACATTTGAGTTATGAAAATTCTGATCAAACACCATTTAATGCGGACTTCTTTTTTATTATGAATGTTGCAATGGGTGGTAATCTAGGCGGTGCAATTGACCCTTCATTTACTGAAGATACCATGGAGGTTGATTATATTAGAGTATATCAATAAGCTTAACTGATTACATTTAAAAAGGCCAATGAAAACTAATTCATTGGCCTTTTTTATGAGTTAAAGTTAGTTTAATGTGGAAGTTTATCTTTTAATAATCCGTAAACAAAGGTACCCAACATTGCAGCTGCAATTACAAGAAGCATACTTGAAACGCCAGTTCCGAGAAGAATATACATTGGTCCTGGGCAAGCACCGGCTAAAGCCCAACCTAAGCCAAATATGGTTCCACCCAATAAATAACGGGTTACACTTTTGTTTTTTGCAGGTAAATTGATTGCTTTTCCTTCAAGGCTTTTCACTTTAAACTTCTTAAAAGTCCAAAGAAAAAGAATACCTAAAAAAACGGCTGATCCGATAATGCCGTACATGTGAAACGATTGAAATTTAAACATTTCAAAAATGCGATACCAAGAAACAGCTTCTGATTTTACTAATACAATTCCGAAGAATATCCCAACAAATAAAAATTTTAGAAACTTCATGCTTAAAATATTAGGGGTATAATGAAATGTGTCATAACTAATCCTCCGATGAAAAAACCTATTACAGCTATTAAAGAGGGTAGTTGAAGATTGCTTAAACCTGTAATTGCATGACCTGAAGTGCAACCGCCAGCGTATCGAGTTCCGAAACCAACCAAAAATCCTGCAATTACCAAAATTGAAAATCCTTTGAGGCTTAGAATATTATTCCAATCATATATTTCTGATGGAAGTAGGGTAGCGCCAGCATTTTCAAAACCTAATACCTTTAAATCGGAAATGGTTGCTGCACTTAAATCAATTGCAGAACCATCAGATAAAAATTGTACAGCGATAAATCCGCCGATTATCGCTCCTAAGACTACTGTCAAATTCCATTGTTGTGATTTCCAATCAAATTTAAAGAAGTCTGCATACTTTCCTGCTCCTCCTATACTACACAGGGTTCTTAGATTAGATGACATGCCAAAGGTCTTTCCGAAAAAGACTAAAATAGCCATTGTCAGTGCAATTAATGGCCCAGAAACATACCAAGGCCATGGTTGAAGAAGTACTTCCATACGTTTAGATTTAAATGCAAAGATATTATGAAACTTCGTCTGTTTAAGTGACTAAAGTTACACACCAAAAAAAGACAATAGTATTTAATTACTGTTTTTCGAACACTATGCTTTGAAAACCAGGTAGTTCTTCACTTAATTGTCGAGTGAGAGTATTGCTAGATAGTAAGTAAACCGTTGGTTCAAAACTTCCATTAAGACTTATTTGGCCATTAGAATTTGTCCAAGTGCCTGAACTTGAATCTGAATCTGAGCATTCAATAAAGAATTGTCCGCCAGTAATACTAGTAACATTTAATCTGACTAAAGTAAGTCTCCATGAGGCATCGGCGTTTAATGTTAAGGTGCCACTTAAACAACTCATTTCTTCAAGAAGGTTAGTAGAAGAAGAACCATCTTCATTAACATCTTGAGCGGGAGATACATTCACTGCAGCTAGGGTGTAAATGCCAGTAGCTTCATCTGGCGTTGAGGTTGTACTAGCATTGTCATCAGAAGAACATGCTGCAATTAATAATAGTACAATTGTTGCTAAAATTTGGTATAGTTTTTTCATTTTCAAAAAGCATTATGTATCACAAGATAATTCAAGTTTTTGAATGCATTGGTTGTGATTGGTATTTTACTATTATGGCAATTCTAAATTGAAATACTCTTTCGCGTTGTTGAAGCAAATGTCTTGTATGATTTTGCCTATCCATTTGGGGTCATTTGGAAGTTCACCATTCTGTATTTCTTGTCCGAAGATATTGCAAAGAACTCTACGAAAATATTCATGCCTCGGAAATGAAAGAAAACTTCTTGAGTCGGTTAACATACCTACAAAACAGCTCAGTAGTCCCATATTTGATAGGGCATTGATTTGTTTGGTCATGCCATCTTTTTGATCTAAAAACCACCAGCCTGAGCCAAATTGAACTTTTCCTTTAACCGAGCCGTCATTAAAATTACCAATCATGCTAGCTAAAACTTCATTATCTCTAGGGTTAAGATTATAAATAATGGTTTTGGTAAGCATATTCGCCTGATCAAGTTTGTTTAGAAATTTCGATAAATTCTCAGCTTGTAACCAATCACCGATAGAATCAAAACCAGTATCTGGTCCTAGTTGTGAGAGTAGTCGTTGGTTGTTATTACGTAATGCGCCTAGATGAAACTGTTGTACCCATTTTTTTTGATGGTACATCTTTGATAAAAACAATAAAATGGCGCTTTTATATTGATTGACTTCGTTGGTTGTCAGTTGCTTTCCTTCTAATTTCCTTTTGAATATTGATTTGATTTCCGAATCTTTAAATTCAGAGGTGTATATGTGAGAGAGCCCGTGATCAGCAATAGTACAGCCGTTATCATTAAAATAATCGATTCTATTTGATAGAGCTTCGCAGAGCGCGTCAAAGTTGGTTATCGTTTTATCAGTAGCAACTTCTAATTTTTTTAAGTAATTATTGAATTGTGCATTTTCAATGTGTATAGCGCTATCAGGTCTAAAGGCTGTACTTACTTTAGTTTTAAAGTCTGATTTTTTGATTTTTTGATGATGTTTCAAAGAATCTGTAGGGTCTTCTGTAGTACAGAGGTATTTTACATTCATTTTCGTTAATAGTCCGCAGCAGCTATTTTCAGGTGATTGTAGCATTTCATTCGAAATGTCGTAAATCATGGCGGCATTTTGCGGCGAGAGTAATTTGGTGATTTGAAAATAACGCTGCAATTCTAAATGTGTCCAATGGTACAGTGGATTGCGCATTGTAAAAGGAACCGTTTGTGCCCATTTTAAAAACTTATCTTTATCTGAGGCATTGCCGGTAATATATTTCTCTTCAATGCCCAAGGTGCGCATCGCTCGCCATTTGTAATGGTCTCCATTAATCCAAACCTTAGTTAAATTTTCGAAAGTGACATCATTAGCAATTTGTTCTGGTGACAAATGATTATGGTAATCAATAATGGGCATGTTTTCGGCATAATCATGATATAACTCCTCTGCATATTTATTTAGCAATAAAAAATCATTTCCGATGAAATCTGACATAGTGCTTTTTTAATCTAATGTGTAATACAACTGTTGCTCAGTTTGTTTGTAATTATTTTTTCTTTATCGGAGTGTCATCACATTGTAAATCACCGACAACATATTGCATTCCATCTAATAAGAACTGCAAGAGTTCAGGCTGTTCTAAACTCTGAGCGTTATGCGATGGTGAGGTATAAAAAACGCGACCTTTGCCATGTTTTTTTATCCAAGAAAGGTAGATGATTTTTTCATCAACAGGTTCCCTTAGTCCTTCAAGTTTAGCAACCTCCATAAACAATAAGGGTCTGAAATTATAATCGAAATAGGCATTTTTAAAGAAATAAGGTTCGTCAAAATGGGTTAGTCCATTGCCATTGAACGCTTTTACTAATGGATGTGTTTTGTCTACCTCTTGAACATGTATTTCTTGTTGTTTAGGGTGATAATCAAAACTACCACCAGTCATTTTACTAAATTCTTGCGAATTGTTCTGAACTGTTATTGCGCCATGAAGTATCATAAGGCCTCCACCTTTAGCAACATAATTTAAGAGATTGTCTTCATATTTTTTTGCAAGTGCTATAATTTTTTCATCATTAAGAGTGGAATTTTGGCGAAGAAGATCAGCAAATAGGTCACGATCTGGCCCACTCGGGTTTGAGTTGTTTAAAATTACAGCTCGATATTTATTTAAATTTTCGGCTTTAAAATTTTCAATGTCATAGCCTATATGAATTTCAAATGCCTTTGATTTATTAGCTATTATTTTTAGCATCTCGTTGTTATGTGGTATCGTCCAATGATCAAAACCTGTAGCTTTCGAAAAGACCAAAATTTTATGCATCGTTTCGAATGGAACGCTTGTCTTTTTTGGAGCGAGTTCTTCAATTTTATTTAGCCAATCTTCTGATATTTTGAGCTCATCTGAACTTTGAGCCGTTAGAGTGAAACTTACCAATAACAATGTGAGTAGTGAATGTATTTTTTTCATAATAGTTGTAATGAGAAATTATGTGTTTTGAGTAGAAGCCCTAGCTATGAGTTCATGACGTAATACGATAGAATTGGTCGATTGAAAATTAATGTTGCCTTCTAAATAAGCGATAATACTTTCACCAGCTAAAACTCCCATTTTAAAACCAGGGTATTCAATGGTGCTTAAATTCGGACTGATTATTTCGCCAACGGGGTCATTATTAAACCCTATAATTTTAATGTCTTTAGGAATGTTTATTTGATGTTTTTGTAACTCTTTAATGAGATTTGCAGCATAATTATCATTCGAAACAAAGATACCGTCAAACTTAATTTTAGAATTTACAATGTAAGTAACAGCAACTTCAATTTTCTTAGGATCGAAATCTACCTCTAATACATGTTGCTGGTTAAATGCTATTCCGTTGGTCTCAAGAGCTGATTTAAAACCTTCAAGCCGTTTTTTGTAAACTTTACGTTTTAAATTACCGCAAATATGTAGTATGTTGGTGCAATTCTGTTGTATAAGATGTGAAGTTGCGTCGTAGCCAGCATCTCTATTGTCAATAATGATGGTAGGGGAGTTGGGTAGATCTAAAACCCGATCGAAAAATAATAAGGGAATTTTACGACTTATATATTTATCAAAATGAGAGAAGTCTGTTGTCTCATTTGCCAACGAAACCAACAAAGCATCAACACCACTATTTAAAAGTGTTTCTGCATTTTTCTTTTCTTTGTTTTCAACCTCTAAAGATTGACTGATGATAAGGTTGTAACCTGCTCTACTAACGATTTGTTCAATGCCAGCAAGGATGGTTGACATGAAATAAGAGTCTAATCGTGGCACGATAACACCTATGGTATTTGACTTTTGTTTTCGGAGATTTGCTGCAAATTTATTGGTGTGATACCCATGTTCATTAGCGGCAGCTACAATCCTTTTTTTAGTCTTTTTACTGATCGATGGGTGATTATTTAAACTGCGACTAACAGTGGCTGGTGAAACCTTTAGTAGCGTAGCAAGATCATAGATTGTAACTTTTTTAGACATGCAGCGGAAATGAACATTACGCAACAAAGTTACGTAACTTTTTGTGAATTATTCGGTAAGATAACCCAATTGGTTTCTATTGTAACTCTAATTTGTTTGATTATTCAGTTTTTTGTAAAATTTTAATATTTTAGTTGTGCAATCGGTTGCGTAATTAATTTTGAATGTATAGGTTTGTTCAGATTTCACTGTTTGTATTTGAGCAATTTACACCTTGTCGTTCTAAATCAACGGTCAGTTTGAATGGCGTTATAGTGATTTGTTTTTAATATGAGAAAAGTTGGTCTTATAGCCTTAATATTCATGATGTTGTCTTGTTCTGAGAACGGCAAGTATACCTTTTTGGTGTTAGATAGTGATAGCAGGCTAATTAGCTATCCCATATCTTTTGATGTTTCAGATATTGAGGCGTCTTCATTTAAACTATTTAATAATGGTAACAATGTGCCATTTGATTATGATTCTGTTGCTGATAAAATTTGGTTAGTTCACGATAAAGGCATGACAACGAAGTACATTTTAGAAACTACCAACAATCCCTTAAAAGGAGCCTTTCGTTTTACCTCAATAAAAAATAACGGTAACCTAGAGCTTGGTATAGCTAATAAACCCGTAGTTCAGTATCGTTATAGTATGAACTACCCTGATGTGGAAAGAATTTATAAAAAGGCCAATCAATCAGTTCCTTCATCAAACTTGAGCTTAGATTCTGTATATGCAAAATCAGGATATATTCACCCGATAATCACTTTAAATGGTGATACTTTAACTCGGATAAATCCGCCAGATCATATTCATCATTATGGAATGTGGGGACCATGGACGCATACTAAAATTGATACCACCCGAGTAGATTTTTGGAATTTAGGTCAGGGTATGGGTACCGTACTTTTTAAAGAGTTTACCGCTATTACCGAAGGTAATATTTCTGCTAGCTTTAATGCGTATCAGCAGCATATTGATTTAAAAACAAAAGAGAAACCTCAAGTAGCTATTGATGAGCATTTAAAAGTCACTTTATGGAATTTAAATAGTCAAGATCGCTACATGTTAGACTATTCGTCAAAGTTTAAAACACCATTGAAAAGTGGAATTCTTTTCGAAGCATATCGCTATGGCGGCGGTATAGGTATGAGGTTTACTGAACGTTGGCATAAAAACAATTGCGAGGTATTGACTTCAAACGGCAAAAACAGATTGACTGCTGACGGTTCTAAGGCTCGCTGGTGCATAGTTTCTGGAAGTGCTTCAGACAATAAAAACACGAATGGAATTCTATTTTTAAGTCACCCAAAAAATAGAATGCACCCTGAACCAATGCGAATTTGGCCTATAGATGGAAACTCTGGTCGTGGTGATATGTTTTTTGAATATAGCCCAATACGTAATGAAGAATGGCAAATTCAACCCCAAAAAACATACGAACTAAATTATAGAATGATCATTTTCGATGGCGAATTAACTGCCGAAGAAGCAGAGCAGTATTGGCAGAATTTTGCAATGACCTCTGCTATAAAATTTAGTAATTAATAATCAATTTGACTATATGAAACGACGAAAATTCATCAATAAAACAGCACTAGGTACCTTTGCTGCTGTTGGTTTTCCTTCCATTGTACCAGCAAATGTTTTGGGTAAAGATGCGCCTAGTAATAAAATAAATATAGGTCAAATAGGTTGTGGCAGAATTGCGATAAGTCATGATATGCCAGATACTATGAAGTTTGATCAAGCCCGTATTATGGCGGTCTGTGATTTAGATGCAAAAAGACTGGCTAAAGCGAAGGTATTTGTAGATTCAAAATACCAAAACATTACAGGAAAGTCTTCGTATATGAATACCAAGACTTATGATGATTACCGCGAAATGTTGCTCAATAAAGATATAGATGCGGTTATGATTAGCACTCCCGATCATTGGCATTCGCAACCCGCTATGGAAGCTGCGATTGCGGGCAAAGATATTTATTTGCAAAAACCAACATCGTTAACCATTAAAGAGGGGCAGCAACTACAAAAAGCTGTTCAAGATAATAATGTGATATTACAAGTAGGCACTCAGCAAAGAGCGATGCCTCAATTTCGTATTGCTGCAGAATTGGTGAGAAACGGTAGAATAGGAAAGGTGCATACGGTAAAGATAGGACTGCCAGGAGATCCTGCAGGGCCTGAAGCTGCAACAATGCAAATTCCTACTAATTTAAATTTTGATATGTGGTTGGGTTCAACCCCAGAGGTTCCTTATACGGAGATAGGAGTACACCCACAAGAAGATTATAGTAGACCTGGTTGGTTAAGACAACGAAATTATGGCGCTGGTATGATTACCGGTTGGGGCCAACATCATTACGATTCTGCTGCGTGGGGTATGAATACAGAACTCTCAGGGCCAATTTCAGTAGAAGCCTTAGCTGAATTTCCAAAATCTGGTTTATGGAATGTGCATGGTGATTTTTTAGTGAAACATCAATATGAAAATGGTATTACAGTATATACTAGTGGAGGTTATACTAATGGTATTAAATACATAGGTGATGACGGGTGGATTTTTGTTTCCAGAGGTGCGTATCAGGCTTCTGCTTCTGATCCTGTAGACCAAAAGAAAAGTGCTCAGGCTTTAAACGCCTCCGATCCAAACATATTGAATTCTGTAATTGATAGTAGTGAGGTTCACTTAGAAAAAATTGATGATCAGCATGGTAACTGGTTAGATTGTATTAAAACTAGAAAAGCACCCATATCTCCTATTGATAAAGGTCATAAAGCATGCAGCATTTGTTTAATCAGTGATATCGCTATGCAGTTTGATCGAAAATTAGAATGGAACCCCAACACGGAGTTGTTTGTAAATGATGATGAAGCGAACGCTATGTTAAGCCGTGAACAGCGTAAACCTTATGGAACAAATTACGTAAAATTATAATCTTCAATTGTAAATTATAGCCGAGTATCAATGAAATTTCTTGTACCTTTTGTTTTAACAATTCTTGTCACCTCTTGCCTAGAAAAGAATTTAACAAAAAATGAATTGGAGAATAACCCAATGACTACCGTAAAATTAATGACTTTAGATCCAGGGCATTTTCATGCGTCGTTAGTGCATAAAAGTATGTATCCGCAGGTTGATTCTACGATATATGTTTTTGCGCCCCATGGTACTGAGGTAGATGATTTTTTGAATAAGATAAAAACATATAACTCTAAAGAAGAACAGCCTACTGGATGGAAAGTTAAAGCGTATTTGAGTGACGAATATGTAAGTCAAATGATAACTGAGAAACCGGGAAATGTGATGATTGTTGCCGGTAAAAATTCAAAGAAAATCGATTATATTATAGCGGCGGTAAATGCAGGGTTAAATGTGTATGCAGACAAACCATTGGTGATTAATTCTGAAGGTTTTAAAAAACTAAAACGTGCATTTGAAATTGCAGCAAAGAATGATGTTCTGATTTATGATATAATGACAGAGCGTTTTGAGGTGACCACCATGTTGCAGAAAAAAATATCCTCTATTGATTATATATTCGGAAAACTTATTGATGGTACTCCAGATCATCCTGCAATTAGCAAAGAAAGTGTTCATCATTTTTTTAAATATGTATCAGGAAAACCTTTAGTTAGACCCCCATGGTTTTTTGATGTAAATCAAGAAGGTGAAGGTATTGTTGATGTAACTACTCATTTGGTAGATTTAATTCAATGGGAAGCCTTTGATAATCAAATAGTAGACTCAACTGAAATTGAAATGCTAAACGCTAAACGTTGGCCTACTATTTTATCAAGGTCAGACTTTACCAAGGTGACTGATCAGAAAGAATTTCCGACGTATTTAGAAAAAGATTTAGAAAACAATAAGTTGAAGGTGTTTTCAAATGGAGAAATGAATTATAAGATTAAAGGCAAACATGCTAAAGTTTCAGTACTTTGGAATTTCGAAGCACCTGAAGGTACTGGTGACACCCATTATAGTATTATGCGAGGGTCAAAAAGTGATTTGATAATAAAACAAGGACCAGAAGAAAATTTTAAACCAGTACTGTATCTCAAGTCACACGGTAATCGAGATTTTGATTCGCTGTTAAATCGAGCTATTGTAGACCATGTGCAAACAGAATTTCCTGGCACCTATGCTGAACAGTTAAGTGATGAAGAATGGCGTATACATATCAGTGATCGTCTTAAAATAGGGCATGAAGCTCATTTCGCTCAGGTTACCAAAAATTATTTAGAATATTTAGAAAAAGGACAATTGCCAGATTGGGAAATTCCGAATATAATAACAAAATATTACACAACTATTGCCGCATTAGAAATGGCTAAAAAAGTAAATTAATGAACCACAATTTTTCTTTAAAAAATAAGCTATATGCCTTATCTGGTGGAACTGGTACCCTTGGAGGTTCTATAGCAGAGTATTTAGTTTTAAATGATGCTAAGATAATTTTATTGGGTAGGTCTGAAAATAAATTAAAGGCGAAACAAGAAGCTTTAAATGCAATTAAAGCTAATAGCACCAACATATTTAAGGTTGATGTTATGAATGAGGCACAACTCATAGCGGTTAAAAACAAAATAAAAAAAGATTTTGAGCAACTCAACGGACTCATAAATCTTGCTGGAGGTAACTTGCCAGGGGCCACTTTAAAACCTGATCAAACTATTCATGATATTGAAATTAATGATACTAAAACAGTGGTCGATATTAATCTCTTTGGAACGGTAATACCTACCATAGTATTAAGTGAATTAATGGTTGAACAAGGTTTTGGTGCTATAATAAATATATCATCAATGGCAGCCAAACAAACAATATCAAGAGTTTTAGGCTATTCTATGGCAAAAGCTGCTGTTGATATTTTCACCAAATGGATGGCCAATGAATTGGCTTCAAAACACGGTGATAAAATTAGAGTGAATGCGATAGCTCCTGGTTTCTTTATAGGAAATCAAAATCGAAAGCTATTGACCCATGAAGACGGCAGTTATACCGAACGCGGCGAAAGTATCATTAAAAACACACCTATGGGGCGTTTTGGTGATGCTTCAGAATTGAATGGTATGGTGCATTACTTATTAAGTGATGCTTCTAATTTTGTAACCGGAAGTGTGTTTGACGTAGATGGTGGGTTTAGTTCTTTTTCAGGAGTATAGTTATGGAGAAATTAAAAAAAACGTTCCGTTGGTTTGGTCCTGAATTTGGGGTAGCCTTAAAAGACATAAAACAAATAGGAGTAGAGGGCATTGTAGCTGCTTGTCAAAACATTCCTTTAGGAGAGGTCTGGCCCATGGCTGTTATTCAAACACTAAAAGATCAAATAGAAGCAGCTGGTTTAGAATGGTCGGTGGTTGAAAGTGTAAATGTTCATACGGCAATTAAATATGGCTTACCAGATAGAGATCTCTACATTGAAAACTATATTCAGACTCTTAAGAATCTGGCAGCAAATGATATAAAAACCGTTTGCTATAATTTTATGCAACTTATTGATTGGACGCGCACTGACCTTGATTATAAACTAGATAATGGCGCATCAGCATTGAGGTTTAACCCCTTATCAGCTGCAGCTTTTGATCTTTTTATTCTGAAACGTAAAGATGCCCAAAAAGACTATGATAAATCTATTGTTGAAAAAGCATCTGAATACTTTCAAGCACAGTCATCAGAAGAAAAAACAAAACTTGAGCAATCTATTTTGGCAGGCATGCCAGGTTCTAGAAAGTTGATTGATTTGAATGAATTCAGGATAAACCACAAAAGAGTTTTGAAAATTTCAAAAACCGAATTACAAGAAAATTTAGCTTATTTTTTAAAGGCTATTATTCCGGAAGCGGAAAAATTGGGAGTAAATATGGCTATTCATCCTGATGATCCACCATTTTCGGTTTTTGGTGTACCAAGAATTGTTTCTAACTATGAAGAACTTAAATTCCTGTTAACGTGTTGCCCTTCTCCCAACAACGGATTAACGTTTTGTTCAGGCTCACTAGGGGCATCGCCAAAAAATGATTTATTAAAAATAATTGAAGAGTTTGGAGACCGTATTCATTTTATTCATTTAAGAAATGTATCAAGACATGCTGATGGAAGTTTTTATGAAGCTGATCATTTAAATGGTACGCTTTCTATGGAAAAAATAATGAAAGCTTTGGTAAAAGAGCAAATGAAACGACATCAATTATTAGCTGAAGTTCGCATTCCGATGCGACCTGATCATGGGCATGTATTGCTTGATGATCAATTGCGGCAAAATGAGTTTTATGCAGGGTATTCTTTAGTTGGTAGAGCAATCGGACTTGCTCAACTAACAGGATTAGAACTTGGTGTACGGCAAGAATTAATAGGATAGTGACTATTTTAATATTCAAATGAATAGATAAAGATGAAACAGATGGTAAAGGGTATGTTGAAAACAATAGCACTACTATTGATGTTGTTTATTAGTTCTTGTTCTAATTTTCAAGAGCAAAAAACCCTATACTTTGCACATACGTTACCTACCTCTCATCCTGTTCATATGGGCATATTAGATATGCAAAAAATTCTTAATGAGAAATCTGACGGTAAACTATTGATAAAAGTTTTTCCTGACGGTCAACTGGGTACTGAGCGTGAGGTGCTTGAATTACTTCAAATTGGTAGTGTTGCGATGACAAAAGTGAGTGCAGCGTCAATGTCAAATTTTGCGCCAGCGTATCAGGTGACTAGTATACCTTACCTTTTTAAAGATAGCGATCACTTATTTCGTATACTAGAAGGTAAGGTAGGCAAAGAATTGTTGGAGGGCGGAAACGAATACTTACTTAAGGGTCTATGTTTTTACGACGCTGGAAGCCGTAGTTTTTATACAAAAGAAAAAGCAGTTCAATCGCCTAAAGATCTTGATGGACTCAAAATTCGAGTTATGAATGATCAAATGTCGGTAAAAATGGTGAATACCTTAGGCGCCTCTGCAACCCCTATGGCTTATGGAGAATTGTATACAGCTTTACAACAAAATGTAGTAGATGGGGCTGAGAATAATATACCCTCTTTCGTTACTTCAAACCATTATGAAGTCTGTAAAAACTACACTTTTGATGAGCATACCATGGTACCTGATGTTGTTGTTGTTGGTACAAAATTTTGGAATCTATTAAGTGAAACAGAAAAAGGATGGTTGCAAGAAGCTGCCGATGAGAGTGTTGTAATGCAAAAAAGATATTGGCAAGAAACGGTAAAAAAGAACATGGAGGTTTTAAAAAAAGCGAATGTGAATTTTATTTATCCTGATAAAAAGCCTTTCGTCACTAAGTCTAATACAGTCTTAGAACAAATGATGAAAGATCAACAAATAAAAAGGTTAATAGATCAAATTATTGCAGAGAAATGAAGCGAATTTATCTTTTGATTAATAAAATAATAGAAACACTTTTGGTGTTGATTTTTTCACTTTTAGTAATTGATGTAGTCTGGCAAGTAGTTTCAAGATATGTGATTGGGCAATCGAGCTCTTTTACCGAAGAATTTGCTCGTTTTTCATTAATATGGCTTACTGTTTTAGGCGCAGCTTATATTAATGGGCAAAACGAAGGGCACCTTTCGATGGATTTTCTGTTGTCGAAACTGCCTCCCCACAAAAAGGCTAGTCGCCAAAAAGTTATTCAAGCTTTAATGGCTGTATTTGCTATCATAGTAATGGTAATTGGTGGAGGTAATTTGGTGTATACAACATTGAGTTTAGGGCAAATGTCGTCTGCAATGCAAATTCCCTTAGGATATGTTTATGCCATAGTACCGGCATGTGGTTTGGTGATAGTTTTCTTTTCATGGTATAATATTAGAAATTTAAATTTTTAAAATAATGAGTATCGAAACCATCAGTGTTATTGTTCTATTTATAAGCTTTTTTGGGCTTTTAGCATATGGGGTTCCTGTTGCATATTCTATAGGAATATCTACAACCTTAACGCTACTGATGAATATTATTTTTATGCCCTCAGTCACTACCGTTGCGCAACGAATGACAACGGGTATAGATAATTTCGCACTGCTGGCGATTCCTTTTTTTATTCTTGCTGGTGAGTTAATGAATAGAGGGGGTATTGCAACACGTCTTATTAATTTTGCCAAATCACTTATCGGTAGTTTACCTGGTGGCTTGGCATATGTGAATATTATTTCTGCCATGCTTTTCGGAGCCATATCTGGTTCAGCTATTGCTGCCGCTTCCGCAATTGGTAGTACCCTAACTGATAAAATGGAGAAGGAAGGGTATCCTCGAGAGTTTAGTGCTGCCGTAAATATTAGCGCTTCTACTACCGGTTTATTAATTCCTCCTAGTAATGTATTGATCATTTTTGCTTTAGCTAGTGGTGGTTCAGCTTCTGTTGCGGCATTATTTATCGCAGGCTATATTCCCGGTATACTAGTGGGTCTTGCAATTATGTTTATGGTGTACGTGTTTGCAAAACGAAAAAAATTACCGAATGCCGATCGTGTAAGTTTTAAAAAACTCTTTCATGACTTTAAAAATGCGGCCCTGAGTTTAACACTTTTGATAATAGTTGTTGGGGGCATAGTTGCAGGTATTTTTACAGCAACTGAAGCAGCTGCTATTGCTGTATTATATGCAGTAATATTAGGGTTCGTTAATAAAGAACTAAAACGAGCTGATTTTAAACCAATTCTGCTAAAAAGTGCTAAAACTACCGCGATTGTGATGTTTTTAATAGCCACTTCTATGGCTATGTCATGGTTGTTTTCATTCGAAGGAATACCACAGATGTTAACGGCGACATTGGTTGATTCAGTAAGTAATCCAATCATAGTTTTTCTACTAATTAATTTAATATTGCTAGTTGTAGGAACCTTTATGGATATGACCCCAGCAGTACTAATATTTACTCCAATTTTCTTACCTGTAGCAATAGCTTTGGGTATGCATCCGGTACAATTCGGTATGGTTATCGTTTTAAATCTGTGTATTGGCGTTTGTACACCACCAGTGGGTACCTTACTTTTTGTAGGTAGTGGTGTTGCTAAGGTGCCAGTAACAAAAGTGATAAAACCATTATTGCCTTTGTTGGCGGCAATGATTGTAGTTCTCTTTTTAATCACTTATTTTGAAGGAATCTCTTTGTGGTTACCGCGGTTTTTCGGTTTAATCGAGTAGTAAATATTTATCACCAAACTTATATGATACAATCAAAACCTATGCGTTACTACATTCTTGTAACTATTATCTTTTTGATATTTTCTTGTGAAAAAGAAAATAAAGAAGATTCTATCGCTATGAAAAACTATAAAATGGAGGAAGGTTTTGAAATGGAGGTGATTGCTGCCGAACCATTACTTAAAGCTCCAGTAGCGATAGATTTTGATTCAAAAGGACGAATGTGGGTCGCTCAAATGCCAGGCTATATGAACGATATGCAGGGGTCAGATGAAGATAAACCTGTTGGCAGTATTGTTATTTTAGAAGATTTAGATGCAGATGGTATTGCTGATCGTAGCAAGGTGTTTTTAGATAGCCTAGTAATGCCAAGGGCCATTGCCCATGTTTATGGTGGTTTACTTTACGCTGAACCTCCATTTCTATATTTTGTAGACATTGAGAATGACCAACCCGTAAACCGAATAGTGGTAGATTCAGTATATGCAGCTGACGGAAACCCAGAACATCAGCCTAACGGATTACTGTTGAATATTGACAATTGGATTTATAATGCAAAATCTAATTTCAGATACCGTCGTATAAATGATGTTTGGAAGAAAGAATCAACAACATTTCGTGGGCAATGGGGAATTTCTCAAGATAATTTTGGCAGATTGTACTTCAACAATAATTCAACGCTTTTATTAGGAGATCATCTATTACCCAATAGGGTAGTTCGTAACAAACACTTCACTCCAAAAAAGTCTGTGAATAAACTCTTGACTGAAGATCAAAGAGTGTACCCATTACATGCAACAACGGTTAACAGAGGTTATGCCAAAGGCATTTTGAATGCTGACAGTATTTTGATTCATACAACTGCTGCTGCAGGATTATCGGTTTATCGAGGAGGTGCTTTTGGTGATGATTATGCCGAAAATGTATTTGTTAGTGTTCCTGAAGGAAACCTTATTAAAAGAATGACTTTAACGTTTCATGGAGATTCAACTTCAGCAAAGCAAGCATGGGAAAACAAAGAATTTTTAGCCTCAACTGATGAAGGGTTTCGCCCAGTTACCATAAAAAATGGCCCAGGTGGTGGCTTGTATATCGTTGATATGCATAGAGGAATGATCGGCCACCATGCATATTTAAGTCCGTATTTAAAAAAGAAAAATGAAGCGGTACGTTTAGATACAATTTTAGACTATGGCAGAATTATAAAAGTTACCAAAGAATCTAATATTAATACTACTCAAATTGATTTTGAAGCTTTAACGGCATCTCAGCTGGTGGGTCTTTTAAATGATAGTAACGGTTGGGTTCGGGATAGGGCTCAACATTTTCTAATCTTTAAGAATCAAAAGAAGGCTATCTCTGAATTAAAAACAATAGCATTAAATACCAATAATGAAATTGCTCAAATTCATGCATTATATGTATTAGAAGGTTTAAATGCTTTGAATTTTGATCTATTAGTGGCTGTTGGTGAAGAAAGCTCTGCTAATGTGGTTGGACATGCCATTGTTTTGCTTGAAAATTTTGCATCTAAAAGAAATAGAAAAAAGGCTCTGCAGCTCTTCAAAAAAATGATACAGCGAAATGATAAAACCATTGATGTGTACCTAAGTAGCTCCTTTGGCAAATGGCTACCACATGATAGAAAGGCATTTTTTCATAACATACTTTTCATGTTAAAGAAGCATAAAGGGAATTCGATTATTCAAGAATCAATTTTAAGTGGAATAGGGGGTAACGAGCAAGAAATTTTAAAGGGACTTCAGTTGGTGTCTTATGACGATGCACATTTTTTAGCTGCGCTTAAAGAAGTAATTCAAATGCGAGAAGAGAATATGGTAAATGCTATATTCTCAAGAAAATCGCTAAACGAAGACAACCGAACTGCTGGAGCTAAAATGTTCTTTCAGATTTGCGCTTCGTGTCATGGTTCGAACGGAGAAGGTATTGAAGGCTTGGCACCACCACTCTTAAAATCAGAACATGTCGCAGATGTTGAACGGTTGGCTTTAATTGTTTTACATGGCCTTCAAGGGCCTATTTCAGTTAATGGAGTGGGCTACAATTTTGATCTGACTATGCCCGGATTGATTCGAAATTCTGAAATATCAGATAAGGATATTGCAGCTATTATTGCATATGTCAGTAATGCTTTCTCAGATGAACCACAAGTAGTGAAGAAGGAAAGAATTTCTGAATTAAGAGAAAAAACTCCGCTTAGTAAGGGGGAGTATACCATGCCTGAGCTTTTACAATTTTCGAAAAATTGATTTAATGTTTTATTCTAAACATGTGTAATATTTCACTATTTGATTCTTCATTCTTTAATGTGTTGACTTCTAATAAAACTTCAAAGTAGCCAGGTATAGTATCAAAAGCTTGCTGTAGTTGAGTCTCTAATTTTGAAGCCATTCGTGCATCGGTAAAGGTTCTTAAACTTTGTGTAGTTCCTACATCAGAAATACCCGAAAATATATAAATATTGTTGTTGTTGACGCCTGGTAATTTAGCAATATAGCTGTAGTCGGTAAATAATGTTTCCGAATTTCCTTTAGCCCCATAGGTGCTGCTATTAATGGGTTTATTGCTGTCGATGTAGAAAGAATTTTGATTACCATCATATTTGATTTTTGATGGCGTCCAATACGACTGAAAAAGATTTAAGTTTTTTTGAACTCCAACGACTATGACATCATGGGTATTGAGTTGGTCAGTATCAAATTTTGAAACCGTATTAAAATTAAAATCACTTTGAATTGACGAGAATATTGCTGTGAGGTTTTGTGTCCATTCTAAACTTTCGGCCGTAACAAATTCATGTGGATTGTGATTATTAGGTGATTTTAAGTTTGTTCTTTTTTTAGTTACAACCGAATTATCTTCTTGAATAGAGTTTTTAATTTTACTTTCTGTGTATAAAACAATATCTCCTAAAAGAATAAGTTTTGGACGATCATTTGCGATAACTTCTTGCCATAAACCATCTTTCGAAATCAAAGGCTTGATTGTTGCGGCAGTGTCGAAATAGAATAAGGATAATGCGGCAGCGATTGCAAAACAAATCAAGGGTAGTATCCAAAAGTTTTTCCAAACTTTTCGACGCCTATTTGCTTGGTTTTTTCTTCGTATATATTGAATGTAATTTTTATTCATAAACTCTTTTTCTTAATATAAACAGGTGAATTTAAAATAATTGAATTTCCATGTATTATAAATTGTTTACATCGTGTTATTTCCTTTAAATCGTTAACACTTTGAAATAGCGTTAGTATCCACAATTTTAAGAATGATAGCGGTTTATTTCTTTAGCCACAAGTAATAAAGGTATTTGGTTATAAAATTTGAAATTTCATGAAATTTGAACTAAAATAGCTATCTTCAATAATACCCTAAAGTGCCCAAATTAAAAATGCATACAAATACTATCAATAAACATTTAGATAACCTAAGAAACAAAATTCTTTCTTATACTGAAGTTGACAATGAATTTCTTGACCGTGAATTGCAATTCTATAACAAAATTGAACTTAAAAAAGGTGAAAATTTAATTTCTGAAGGTCAGCTTGTAGAGCATTTTTATTATGTGGCAGAAGGCTGTATCTATTACTACAAAATGGAAGAGGGTGAAAACCAAGTCTTAGAATTTTATACCGACGATGTTTTTTTTACTGACGTACCAGCCTATGTAAAAGGGAAACCATCTAAGTATAATTTAAGAGCAGCAGAACGTACCATTTTATATGCAATTAAGAAATCAGATGCCGAAAGTTCTTTTGATAAGTCGCATCAATTAGAACGTTTTGGAAGGTTATCAATGCAAGAAGCATTTATAAAAATTTTTACCAGAGTTGAGCGACTAAATAGTAAGAGTAATGAAGAACGTTATTTACGGTTGGTAGAAAAGAGACCAGAATTGTTGCAGCGTGTACCGCAATATCTCATTGCTTCTTATTTGGGTCTCACACCTGTTGGTCTTTCTAAAATACGTAAGCGCATGGCAAAATCTAAAAAGCACTAGATGCCTTTTATACATTGATAATATTTTTTGTGTTTAGAATTAAATGATGCCCATTTCTTTGGCTTTTTCTAAAATAGAAGAATCATCACCTTTTTCAATTCCTAATGCCCGTTTAATTCCAGCTTTTCTTTTTTCTATTGCACTTAGTGATAAGTTTAAATACTGAACCAAGTTTTTTGTACGAACACCCTTAGATAAATACATAATTATTCTTTTATCTATAGCATCAAGTAGTTCAATATGATCCATTCTTACCATGGTTCTCAATAACCTCATAACTGTAGAACTATAATATGGTGGGTTATAAAGTACATTTGTAATCGCAATTAGAAGTTCATTAGAATTTATATCTGTTTTTATCAGTAACCCACTAGGATTTAACCTGTTTAACAACATGTTTATTCTATAATTATCATTCATTGCGGTTAGTACGATAATCTTAACCTTGGGTAATTTTTTTTTAGCAAAGAGAGCTAAATCTTCTCCGTCTATGACAATTCCCTTTGAACATTCTGGAAGCTGAAGATCAACTATAATAATATCATAGGGGGTATTTTTTGCTGATAATTCAATTTTTGCTAAGGCGCTATCGCAGTCGTTCGCTTCATCAATCTCTATTGTTTTAAAATCAGAATTTAAATTCTTAAAAATTTCTCGACAAACCTCAATTACTATAGGGTGATCATCAACGTGAAGAACTTTAACTTTATTCAGTGTTTGCAAATTGTATTTATTTTATTTGCAGTCATCAATATTCTTTTATCTAAATAATAGTACACTGCTTAGACAAATTTACTTTCGCTCAGCGAATTAAGACGGCCAGTATTTTTGACTGCCTAGATAATGACTTTTTAATACTTAATTATGTTTTAGAAAAATATAAAATAAAACATTAAAACAATTACGGTTTTCCCGTAAATGTGTCGAAGGTTAATTTGTTTTTTTAACTACGACTACATTTTCATATCAATAGGTAATTCTACACGAATAACTGCGCCGTAACCCTTTTTATTTTCAAAGTATGCGCTACCTCCTAACTCTTGAACTCGTGATTTGATGTTTTTTAGTCCAATACCGCCATATGTGTATTCTTTTTTAAAGCCAACACCATTGTCTAGAATTTGTAAATGAATCTTATCACTACATTTTTTAAAGTTAATTGCAATTGTAGAGGCATTGGCATGTTTGAAAATATTTAAGATTGATTCTTGAATTACTCGGTATAAGTTAAATTTTATATCGTTGTGGACAGTAGCCCATATGATGTTAGGGTCATTTTCTAACGAATATGTTATGGGGTAAGCAGAACATTGATCTACTAATAGTTGCTCTACAAGTTGAATGAAATCTTGGTTGGAAAAAGACAAATTAGGACTCAGGCCATGCGAGATATTACGAACCTCTTGTTCTAATTCAGACAGCTTACTGACGAACTTTTTACGGTCACTTAATAATTGATGTTGATTTTTTCCATCGGTATTGTCTAGGCCTAGTCTAATGCCAAAAATATTTCCTAAGAGGTTGTCGTGTAGTTCTTTAGAAATCCTTTCCTTTTCAATTTGTCGACCCTCATCAAGTTTTAGTTGCATTAAAAGTTTGTTTTGGTAAGCTTTTTGGGTTTTTATATGAATTTGTGAAATGCGGAATTTAAAAAAAATCCATAGCCCTAAAACTCCCAATATAAAATAGGTGCATTTGGCCCAAATTGTTTTCCACCATGGGGGTATAACTATGATTGCAACTGAAGTAGGTGTATTATTCCATACACCGTCATTGTTTGCTCCTTTTACTTCAAATTTATAATGTCCGGGATTAAGATTCGTATAGGTCGCGCTTGTCGTATTGCCAACGTAATTCCAATCTTTGTCGAAACCTTTTAATCGGTAAGCATAAGTGTTTTTTTCTGGTCTTGTATAATTTATACTGGCATAATCGATGGTAAAAACAGATTGTTGATGATTGAGTTCAATTTTGGTTGTTTGAGATAGCTCCTTATTTAAAGGACTGTCTTTTGTCAATGGAAAAACCTCCTTATTAAACAGCTTTAATTTAGATAAGTATACGGTTGGCGATTTAGGGTTAATGCGCAACTGCTCGGGTTTAAAGTAATTGATGCCATCAAAACTACCAACGTATATGGTTCCGTCTGAAGCGGTAAACAGGGTGTTGTCATTAAAATATTTGCTAAGTAAGCCGTCATCTGAGGTGTAATTTGACGCTTTATTTGATTTGAAATTTAGTTGGCTAAGTCCTAATGTACCATTTACCCAAATGTTACCATTCTTAGACTCTGTAATGCCATTGATAACCGTCTGATTAAAATCTTTAAAATTAGTGTATTCTTGAAAAGTATTTAAGTCTTGATTGTAAGAAAATAAGCCATTACCGTTAGTGCCAATCCAAACGGTACCATCAACTGACTGAAATAAAGAAAGAATGGGATTTACATCAAGATATGCGCCATCTTTTTTCATTTGCGAGGTCATACGATTTACAATGAATGTATCATCTGCTTTTAGCGTTAGTTTAAATAGATCTGTTTTTGTACCCACCCAAATGTTGTCTGCAGTATCTACAAAGACAACCCTGCTATCAGCTTTTACTAAACCAGTTTCAACAAAAGCAGCTGAATTACAGTAGTAAATTCTTTTCTTTTTCGCATTGTAGTAATGTATTCCTTTCAGAAAAGAAGCAATAAAAATGTTTCCATTAGAATCTTCAGCAAAATCAAAAATTGAATTAGTAACAATAGCGTTTTTCGAAGAATTTGTGGTGTAGTTGGTAAAGCTTGATGCACCTTTCTCTAGGTAAAATATACCCTTATCCCAGGTTCCTACCCAAACCCCGTCATTTTGATCTAATAGAACACTGAGAATTGCAGTACTAGTTAATCCTTTAAATTTGGAATCTTGATATTTATTTATATGTTCTATTTTCTTAGTTGCCGGATCGTAAACATCAATACCACCAGGAGCACCTATCCATAATTTACCCTCACTGTCTTGCTGTATACCTGCAATAGAGGCGCCTTGTAATGATGAAGAATCGCCAGGAATGTATTCAATAGTATTAAATTTACTATTAAACTGATCTACCATTTGAATTCCTTGTTCGAAGCTGCCTATCCATAGTCTTTTTTGGCTATCAGCATAAACTTGCCAAATAGACATGGAAGCCAAACTGTTTTCAACTAGGGTGTTAGCCTTATATTTATGTAGGTTTTTATTTTTTAAGTTGTATGCCATAAGCCCATCTAGCTCAGTGCCTATCATTAAATAATCATCAATAAATAAAAGAGAAAAAATTCTTCTAGTGGTAGCAGATAGTATTAAAGTGGGCTTGTTATTTTTTTTATCGAACTTATAAATGTTACCTGCTAATGTGCCAAACCATAAGTTGTCGTTTGCATCAAATGCGCTGCATGTTATTAGTTCGTTAAATTCAGTAGAAAATTGATTTTTAAAAATTTTTATGTCTGAATCTAGAACAAAAAGACCTTCGTTTGTACCTGCATAAATTGTACCCTGTTGACTTTTAGAAAAACTCTTGAAAACAAAATCTTCTTCTATTTGGGTGTTGACCTTAATTTTTGAAATACTTGAGGCATCTAGGGGCATCTGGTAAGCACCCTGATAATCGGTACCTATTATAATATTGTGGTTTTCATTTTCTATCAAGCATATAACATCAATTGTGCCTTTTATGCCTCCAATTTTTTCAAAATTGACATTTTCGAACCTATTTAAATCTTCGTTATATAAACTAATTCCTCTGTTTGTTCCTGCCCATAATTGGTTTTTTGTATCTAAATAAAGGCAATAAACTATAGGTAATTCGAAAGAGTTTTGACCTTCAAAGTGATACGTGAAATTTTCATAATTGGAGCCATCAAAACGAAATATGCCATCGCCTTGGGTGGCGATCCAAATAAAACCAGATTTGTCTTCAACTATAGAAGATATAGGCTTTTTTGATATCCCATTTTTAACCTTAACGAAACTCAAATTTTCAAAGTCTAAATGCTGAGCTATTGAAAAATTGACATCAAAAAATATAAATAGTAGAACACTAAATATCAAGTAATTTATTTTCATATCAGCAACCAAAGATAAAAGAACAGATAAATCTTACAACGTTTTTGTCATATATCATTTGTATAGCATTCTGAATGTGAATTTTGGCTTTTAGATATAAATGCGTGGTATATGGTATCGCTTCAAAACCGCTAATAATATTGGAAAAGTACTGTACTTTCTTTGTGAAATTATAGTTGCAAAGGGTGAATTCGTCTTGTTTGTTTATTAAACTAGTTTAATGACTTTGGGTGAAATTTCCTTTACCTTGAGACTTCTTAAATAAAGTTGATAATGGCAAACCAGTACATAGATTTAGAAAATTTAAAATTTTTATTATACAAAGTTCATGGTCTAAAAGAAGTGCTTGACCAAGAAAAGTACGCTGACAATGATCAAGATTCGGTGGAGCTTTTACTAAACTCTGTAAAAGAATTTTCAGACAAAGAGTTGTATCCATTTTTCCGCGAAATGGATGAAAATCCAGCTCATTTTAAAGATGGAGAAATTATAGTGCATCCTCAGGTTACAAAGTATATGAAAGAAGGAGGTGAGATGGGGTTTATTTCTGGCGGATTTCCATATGAAGATGGTGGAATGCAATTGCCTTCAATGGTAATTAATGCCTCTGCTTTTATACAAGATGCGGCCAATAATCACTTGCCAGGTTATATTGGATTAACTGTCGGTGCTGCGGAGTTAATAACTCATTTTGCAAATAGAAAATTGAATGAGACTTATGTGCCTAAAATGTTAGCGGGTACTTGGGGTGGTACCATGTGTTTGACTGAACCTCAGGCTGGCAGTTCGTTATCAGATATCGTTACTTCTGCTACATCTGAAGGAGGAATTTATAAAATTCACGGTCAAAAGATATTTATTTCAGGAGGAGATTATAAAGGAGCAGAAAACATAGTGCATCTGGTTCTCGCAAGAGTGAAAGGCGCACCTGCTGGAACTAAGGGCATCTCGCTTTTTGTGGTTCCAAAGAAAAGAATTAATGATGATGGTAGTTTAACTTCTAATGATGTACAGACAGTAGCAGATTTTGAAAAAATGGGGCAAAGGGGGTATTGCACAACTCATTTGTTTTTTGGTGATAAAGATGATTGTCATGGCTGGCTAGTAGGAGAGGAAAATCAGGGTTTAAAATATATGTTTTTGATGATGAATGGTGCGAGAATAGCAGTTGGTAGAGGTGCTGCGGCTATTGCATCAGCAGCATATCAGGCATCATTAAATTATGCTCATGAAAGAGCACAAGGAAGAAAATTAACCAGCTCAGGAAAGAAAAATGCAAACGAAGAACAAACCTTAATTATTAATCACCCCGACGTTCGAAGAATGTTAATGCTACAAAAAGTGGTTACAGAGGGTTCGTTGAGCTTAGTCTTATTGGCGGCTAAATATCATGATTTATCACTATCACATGTAGATAATAGTGTTCGTGAAAAGTACAACATGTTGTTAGAAATAATGACTCCGGTGGTAAAAACGTACCCTTCTGAAATGGGAAGAATTGCCGTTGATAATGGTGTGCAAATTCTTGGAGGTTATGGTTTTTGTACGGACTATGTACTGCAACAATATTTAAGAGATATTCGTATTTCAGCCCTATATGAAGGTACTACGGGTATACAATCACAAGATTTATTAGGCCGAAAAATCACCATGAATAATGGTAAAGCATTGCAATTGCTTTCTGAAGAAATAACAAACTCCATTAAAGTTGCTTTAGCAGATGAAACTTTAGCACCATATGCAAAAAAGTTAAGTGCCAAGTTAGAATTAACGCAGCAAGTTTTACAGTCATTAATGGGGTATGCAATGAAAGGAAATTATGAACGATTCTTAGCTGATGCCACCCCTTTTATGGAGTTTTTTAGCAACATAATTTTAGCTTGGTTATGGCTTGATATCGCTCGTGAAGCTAATCAGTCATTAGAAATTGGTGCTAAAGAGAATAGTGTTGAATTTTATGAAAGTAAGGTTAGTGCTATGAAATTTTATTTTAAATACGAACTACCAAAGACCAACGGTTTGGCAGAAATTTTAATGGATGATCAGGCACTAACTATTGGTGCAGATCATCATATTTTCTAATATCTTAATGAAATTTGTGGCCAAGTATAATGGTTCGATATCAATGAATGAGATATAATTTTATAAGGAATAAATTAATATGGGTATAAAACAAAAATTTGACTTACAAGGTAAAGTTGCCATCGTTACAGGCTCTAGCAAGGGTATTGGACTTTCAATAGCAAAAGGACTTGCCGAAAATGGAGCGAAAGTGGTTATTAGCAGTCGGAACCAAGAAGCAGTTGATGCTGTTGCAGCTGAATTGAATGCAGCTGGTTTTGAATCTATTGGAATAGCTTGTCATATAGGCGAGGCTGAACAGCGTCGTAATCTGGTTGAAAAAACAATGGCGACCTTTGGTCGTATCGATGTATTAGTGAACAATGCTGCAATTAATCCTTTTTATGGGCCATTAGAAAATTCTAATGAACAGGTTTTTGATAAAATTGTAAATGTCAATGTTAAAGCACCATGGTTGCTTTCAAATTTGGTGCAACCTCATATGAAAGCAAATAATGGCGGAAGTATCATCAATATTTCTTCCGTTGAAGGTATTCATCCAGGTTTTCGGTTAGGCCTATATAGTATGACAAAATCAGCACTGATCATGCTCACTAAAAATCAAGCTAAAGAATGGGGGCGATATGGAATTCGTTCTAATGTGGTTTGTCCAGGTTTAATAAAAACCAAGTTTAGTGAAAGTCTATGGTCAAATGAAAAATTAGTTGCAGGTTATAATCAAATGGTGCCTTTGCAGCGTATGGCAGAACCCGATGAAATGGCAGGTGTTGTAATGTTATTAGCTTCCGATGCAGGTAGTTATATTACAGGTGGTGTATATGCTGCCGATGGAGGATATTTAATTTCAGGATAAACAAGCCATTATATGAATTTTGAATACAGCAACAAATCTTTAGAACTACAGCAAAAACTAAAAAAGTTTATTGCAGATAACATCGCTCCGGTTGAAAAGGAAGTGAATACGTTTCATAGCAACCCCGAAAATGCTTGGAAAAAGTGGCCAGGACTGCAGGCTTTAAAAGAAAAAGCAAAGAAAGCAGGGTTATGGAATTTATTTCTCCCGAAATCATATGGAGAATTAAGTATGGGGCTTACCAATTTAGAATATGCCTCTTTAGCAGAAATAATGGGTCGAATTTTGTGGTCTTCTGAAGTTTTTAATTGTAGTGCTCCTGATACCGGTAATATGGAGGTACTTGCAAAATATGGTACTGATGAACAACAAAAAAAATGGTTAAAACCCTTAATGAATGGTGATATACGATCGGCGTTTTTAATGACAGAACCCGAGGTAGCTTCGTCTGATGCCACTAATATCGAAACGGCAATTGTTGCTGATGGTGATGAATATGTTATTAACGGTAGAAAATGGTGGTCTTCGGGAGCTATGGATCCTAATTGTAAGATTGCTATAGTGATGGGTAAAACTGATTTTGATGCCCCAAGACATTTGCAGCAAAGTATGATTTTGGTTCCAATGAACACACCAGGACTAAAAGTTGTAAGACCCTTAACCGTTTTTGGCTATACCGATTCCCCAGAAGGTCATGCTGAAATTATTTTAGATAATGTACGTGTTCCAAAAGAAAACCTTTTAGTAGGAGAGGGTCAAGGTTTTGCCATTGCTCAAGGTCGTTTAGGACCTGGTAGAATTCACCATTGTATGCGTTTAATAGGTATGGCATCGCGGTCTTTAGAAATAATGGCTGCACGTACTACCCAACGAAAACCTTTTGGAAGAACCCTTGATACGTACAGTAGTATAAGACAAGATATAGCAATATCAGCATGCGAAATTGAACAAGCCCGTTTATTGGTATTGTCTGCTGCTGATAAAATGGATAGACTTGGAAATAAAGAAGCCAAAGATTTGATCGCCATGATCAAAATTGTCACCCCAAAAATGACACTTAGGGTGGTAGACAGAGCCATGCAGATTTTAGGTGGTAAGGGAGTAAGTGGTGATACCCCTTTAGCTCATTTCTTCGCAGCAGGTAGAATGTTACGTTTGGCCGACGGCCCTGATGAGGTACATATGAGCCAATTGGGTAAAAACATAATTAAGAAATACACGACAATATAAGTATGTCAGAAATTCAATTCACAAAAGCTGTTCGAAAAGGAGAAGAATTACCAGGAAAGAATTTGAAAGAATTCATGTTCAAACAAGGATTAATTGCTGATTTAGATTCTAAATTAATAGTCAGTCAGTTTTCTAACGGATTTTCAAATCTCACCTATTTATTACAAATAGAAGATAAAGATTATGTTTTACGACGCCCACCCTATGCTGCACCTAAAAGAGGGCATGATATGGCGCGTGAGTATAAAGTGATTAGTCACCTAAACAAGGTCTTTAGTAAAGTGCCAACAGCTTTTGCATTTTATGAAGAAAAAGATGTAATAGGTGCGCCCTTTTACCTTATGAGTAAAGTTGATGGAGAAATTTTAACAGCCAAAGAAGCGCATCGAAGATTGGTGGCTCCAGCAGAATTCCAAACCATTTCGAATACGTGGCTTGATACTTTTGTAGCTTTTCACAACATAGATTATAAAGCTGCAGGTTTGGCCGAATTAGGAAAACCTGAAGGCTATGTTGAACGTCAGGTAACCAATTGGGGTAGACAGTATCTTGCAGCTGCGACAGATGATGTTCCTGCTGCAGCTAAGGTTATGCGATGGATGCAAGAAAATCAACCTAAGACATACGATCATACCATCATACATAATGATTTTAAGTATGATAATGTGGTATTTAAAGATGATTCATGGCAAGAGATTACAGCTATCCTTGACTGGGAAATGTGCACTTTGGGTGATCCATTAATGGATTTAGGTACCTCACTTGGATATTGGACTACCTTCAATGATCCTGACTTTATGAAACAAGGGTTGCAGTCTCCAACTGTTTTAGAGGGTAATCCTTCACGTAGTGAAATTGTTCATCAATATGCGCTTAAAAGTGGTAGAAGTGTAGCTAATCTTGTATTTTACTACGTCTACGGTTTATTCAAGATAGCTGTAATTGCCCAACAAATTTATTATAGATATAAGCAGGGGCATACTAGCGATCCAAAATTCGCATATTTAAACAAAGCATCTGAGCTATGTTGTAACACGGCATTACAAGCAATCAAAAAAAATAGAATAGATAACTTATTCGAATAATGACACCAGTCACTCATATTGATATCAATAAAGCGGAATTGAATAAATTAATTGAGCATCCTATCAATGAGTCCATTGTAATTCTGAACTTTTTAAAATTTAAAGAAAAGATGGAAAATGACATTGTTTCGGGTGAAGTAGCCTACAAAGAATATATGAAACAAGCTTATCCTTTTTTTCAAAAGGCATCTGCTGAAATACTCTTTTTTGGTCGTCCACAGCAAATGCTCATTGGTCCCCAAGACGAAATTTTATGGGATAAAGTATTGGTAGTAAAATATGCTAGCTCGACTGATTTTATAAATATGATACAAGCAGAGGGATATCCGTCTAAACTAAGAGAAAAAGGCTTGCAAGATTCCAGATTGATTTCATGTTCCTCCTAATTAAAATAATATAAATGAATTTAGAAAATAAAGTAGTTATAATTACTGGTGCCGGAAGTGGTATCGGAGCAGCAACAGCTAAGCTTTTTGGCAAACATAAGGCACAAGTTGTGGCTTCAGATATTAATTTAGAAAATGCACAACAAATTGCTGATGAAATTACGGTATCTGGAGGAAAGGCCTCGGCCATAAAAACCGATGTTACTGTTTACGAAGAAGTTGAAGCTTTGGTTGCTCAAGCGGTTTCAAAGTATGGTAGAATTGACGTAATGGTTAACAATGCGGGTATCGGTGGTAAACATCAAGTTAAAACTGCTGAGCATACACATGACGATTGGCATAATGTAATTGCTGTAAATCAAACAGGTGTTTTTTATTGCATGAAAGTAGCTTTGCAACAAATGCTAAAACAAGGTGGAGGTAGTATGGTGAATGTGGCTTCTTTAGCGGGATTAAAAGCATCTGGCAATAACCTATCTTATAGTGCAAGTAAATTCGCAGTTGTCGGTATGACGAAATCTGCGGCATTAGAATACGGTCGTAAGAATATTCGAATTAATGCGGTTTGCCCGGGCTTCACGCATTCAGCTCTTTTAGATCAGTTATTGGCAGTTAGCCCAGGTATGGGTGATAAACTTAAGCGTTTTATACCAATGGGCAGATTTGGTGAAGCTGATGAAATAGCAGAAGCAATATGTTGGCTGGCTTCAGAGAACTCAAAATTTATCACAGGTCAAACTTTAACGCTTGATGGTGGTATATCATTATAAAAAATATGAGCAACTTAAAAGTAGATAAAAAAGAAGGGTATACCATAGTTCAAATGAACAGAGGAAAGGTCAATGCTATCAATCGTGAAATGGTTCGCGAATTACAACAAACCTTTGAAAGTTTAGCAGAAGATGATTCCGTATTGGGGGTGATTTTAACAGGGCAACCTCATTACTTTTCCGCCGGTTTAGATTTAATAGAATTATACCAATACAATAAAGAAGAAATATCAGAATTTTTTAGTGCCTTTGGTAGTTTGTACTTGCAATTGGTACAGTTTAAAAAGCCATTTATTTCGGCAATTACCGGCCATTCACCTGCTGGCGGAACAGTATTAGCAGTGACCAGTGATAATAGGTATATGGCAGCTGGAGATAACTATGTTATCGGACTTAATGAGGTAGCGGTAAATATTCAAATTAGCCAAAATCTAACCGAAATATATGCCTATTGGATGGGTTATGGCTTGGCGAGTAGATATATTTTAGAAGGTAAATTATTGAATGGTCATGAGGCTGAATCCTCAGGTTTAGTTGATGCAATTGTTCCATTAGAAGTAGTATTAGAAACGGCAGAAAAAAAGATGAAACATTATCTAAAAGCTGATCAACAAATTCTTGTCAATACAAAGGCAAAATTAAGAAAACACCTTTGGGATCAGCTCGATTTAAATGCTGAAAACTCTTTAAAGGAAGCCTCTCAATTATGGTGGAAACCAGAAATTAGAGCTAAAATGGAAGCTTACGTAAAAAGCTTTTCAAGTAAAAAAAAGTAAATAGTTAAAACAACTGAAGTCTTGAATTCAATAGACTTTTGGTAAAAGAATTAAACTAATGAATAAGCAGTTATTATTTGTAAAAAGACCAACAGGAGAAGCTGATGCCTCAACGTGGTCATTAGAAACTAATGAGATCCCCACAGCTGAGGAAGGTCAAGTTTTAATAGAACAACATTATGTGTCTTTAGATCCGGCCATGCGAGGGTGGATGAATGAAGGCAAATCATATATAGAGCCTATGGAAATTGGTTCCGTAATGCGGGCAGGTTCGGTGGGTAAAGTAATCGAATCAAACAATCATCCTAATTTTAAGGTAGGCGACTATGTTGCAGGTTACGCGGGTGTTCAGCAATATATAGCTACTGATGGTAAAGGCTACTATAAGGTAGATCCTAAGTTAGCACCATTACCAACTTATATAGGTACCTTAGGTATGCCTGGTATGACTGCATATTTTGGTATAACTGAAGTGGCCAAATTGAAAGAAGGCGAAACGGTTCTTGTTTCTGGTGCTGCCGGTGCTGTCGGTAGTATTGTTGGTCAAGTAGCAAAGATTAAAGGTTGTAAAGTTGTGGGTATTGCTGGCGGTGCTGATAAATGTAAATATGTTGTTGATGAGTTGGGTTTCGATGCGTGTATTGATTATAAGAATGAAGATGTAGCGGCTCGGTTTAAGGAAGAATGTCCGAAAGGAATAGATATTTACTTTGACAATGTAGGTGGTGATATTTTAGATATTGCGCTTTCTCGATTGCGGCTACATGCTCGTGTTGTAATCTGTGGAGCAATCTCACAGTACAATAACAAGACAAACGTCAAAGGCCCTAGCAATTACTTATCGTTATTGGTAAATAGAGCAAGTATGACCGGTATGGTAGTATTTGATTATGCTGATCGATACGCCGAAGGAGCTAAAATTTTAGGAGGATGGATGGCACAAGGAAAATTAAAAAGTCGTGAAGATGTTTACAAAGGCATTGAAAACTTTCCTGAAACCTACAATCGCCTTTTTTCGGGTGAAAAAATGGGAAAATTAGTGCTTAAAATAAACGAAGATTAAATCGGTATAACTCCATCTATATGAAAGCAATTCGCTGTAAAATTTATGGTCCGCCATCTTCTTTGGTATTTGAAGAAATTGATAATTTAAAACCGAAGGCAAAAGAAGTTTTGGTGGCAGTAAAGGCCTGCGGACTCAATTTTCCTGATACGCTGATTATTCAAGGTTTGTATCAGTTTAAACCCGATTTACCTTTTACACCAGGCAGTGATGTTTCGGGTGTGGTTAAAGCAGTTGGAGAGGGTGTTACGCATTTAAAAGTCGGTCAAGAGGTTTTTGGTTTTGTTGCTCATGGCGCCTTAGCTGAAGAAGTATTAGTACCTGCGAATGCATGTTTTCCGAAACCACCACAAATGGATTTTCCGACGGCGGCGTCATTTCTTATGGCATACGGTACTTCGTATCACGCATTAAAAGACAGGGCCAAATTAGAAGAGGGAGAAACATTACTGGTTCTTGGTGCTTCTGGAGGAGTCGGACTTGCAGCGGTTGAACTTGGTAAATTGATGGGCGCCAAAGTAATTGCTGCAGCATCTACTGATGAGAAACTGAGTTTATGTAAAGACTATGGTGCTGATGATACTATAAATTATAAAACTCAAGATTTAAAAACGACACTTAAAACCTTGACAGAAGGAAAGGGTGTTGATGTGGTTTATGACCCGGTTGGAGGTGAGTATTCAGAAGCAGCACTGCGCGGTACAGCATGGAATGGTCGTTTCTTAGTAGTGGGTTTTGCTGCCGGAAATATTCCTAAGATTCCTCTGAATCTTCCTTTGCTAAAAGGGGCTTCCGTAGTTGGTGTTTTTTGGGGAGCTTTTGCGATGAAAAATTCAAAAGCAAATATGCAAAATACGATGAACTTAATGAAATGGCATGCTGAAGGTAAATTAAATCCGCATATTCATGCAATTTACGATTTAGAAGATACGGCGAAGGCATTAGAAGAAATGACGGATCGAAAAGTTCGTGGAAAAATAATTGTAAAGGTTTAAAAGAGATAAAAATGAGATTAAAAGATAAAATTGCAGTAATAACGGGTGGCTCAAGAGGAATAGGTCAAGCAGTTTCCGAATTGTTTGCGAAAGAAGGAGCAACTGTTATAATTGTAGACCTTTTGCCCGAAGGGCAGCAAGTGGCAGAAGCTATTAACGCAGATGGTGGTAAGGCTGAATTTCATACTGTATCTGTCACCGATAAAAGTGCCATTGAAAAGCTTTTTGCTGAAACTAATATTAAGCATGGTGCTATAGATATACTAATTAATAATGCTGGTATCACTAGAGATCGTAGTCTTGAAAAGATGAGTGAAGAAGAATGGGATGCTGTGATTGAAGTAAACTTAAAAGGAGTGTTTTTATGTACTCAAGCGGCTGCACCTTATATGAAAGCTAAAAAATACGGTCGAATTGTTAGCGCTGCCTCAAATGTGGGCTTACGTGGTAATTTTGGTCAAACAAATTATGCAGCTACAAAAGCTGGTGTAATAGCCATGTCTAAAACTTGGACGGTTGAACTTGGCAAATATGGTATTACAGCGAATGCAATCGCACCCGGATTTACAATGACTGAAATGGTTGAAAAAATACCGGAAGAGCACTTTGCCGCAATTAAGGCAAGTATACCGCTAAAAACAGTTGCACAGCCTATTGATATTGCTTACGGATACCTTTATTTAGCATCGGATGAGGCACGTTTTGTTTCAGGTATTTGCTTAACAATTGATGGAGGAACTTCAAGATAATACTATGACAAAACTTATACTTGATAATTTTAAGGCTTTTCGTGAAATGGAAGGGAAACTTTTACCGGTAGGAGATTGGATGACCGTTACTCAAGAAATGATTAATGATTTTGCCAAAGCAACTGGCGATTATCAATGGATACATGTAGATGTTGAAAAAGCAAATAAGCTTTCTCCATTTAAAAAACCAGTAGCACATGGCTTCATGTCAGTCTCTCTTATTTCAAAAATGTTAGAAGAAATTGTTCAGGTTAAATCTGCACAAATGGGTGTCAATTACGGATTGAATAAGGTTCGTTTTCCTAGTCCGGTTTTGGTTGATAGTAGATTACGATTAACCGGAAGCATTACTCATATCGAAAATTATGGTGATACAGGATTAAAAATTACATGGAATTGTACGGTAGAAATCGAAGAATCTGAAAAACCCGCCTGCGTAGCAGAGTTTTTGAGTTTAATGTTTGAGTGAAATCAATGCTAAAATTTATGTAACTTATTGCATCAAACTACCTATACATAAAACCAAACCAATGACAAGACTCTTTGATTTGCTCTATAATCAAATAGAAAAAGAACCTCTAGAAAAATCGATTAACGGACGTGATGCAAATGGCAATTGGATATCTTATAGTTCTAAGGAGGTTGCAGGTATAGCTGAGAAAGCCGCCGCTGGTTTACTTCATATGGGTTTGAAACCAGGTGATAAAGTTGGAATAGTAATTTATGAAAACAGACCAGAATGGATGATTATAGATTTTGCCATACAGATGGTTGGTTTGATAAGCATACCACTATATCCGACCATTAGTGTGAGCGAATACGAGTACATTTTAAATGAAGCAGAGGTGAAAATTGCTTTTTGTGGAGGTGGTGATTTATATGAAAAGTTGACCACTTCGCAACGCAATGTGTTGACGCTTAAAAATGTATACACCTTTGATAAGACCGAGGGTACTCCTTTTTGGGAAACAATGTTCAATTTAGAGAAGATTTCTGAAGTCATAAAAATCAGATCGACCATTGTTGGTGAAGACCTGGCTACTATAATTTATACCTCAGGTACCACTGGAAATCCGAAGGGAGTGATGCTTACACATGCAAACATTTTGCACGTTGTCAAAAAAGTGTGTCCGTTAATGGTTGTAAAAACAGGAGAAAGAGCTTTAAGCTTTTTACCGCTTTGCCATATTTTTGAGCGTTCGGCGTCCTTCGCCTATTATAATAAAGGATGTGAAATATATTTTGCAGGAACAGATAATTTAAGTGGGCCTTCAGGTGATTTAGCGGTAGTAAAGCCAGTTACTTTTACTACGGTGCCTAGGTTGCTCGAAAAAATTTATGAAGCGATTTATAATAAGGGTTTGGCATTGGATGGAATAAAAAAGAAACTATTCTTTTGGGCGCTAACACTTACCGATTCATATGAGTTAAATCAGCAAGTGTCATTTGTAGATAAGTTGAAATGGAAGATTGCTGATGCATTAATTTTTAGCAAGTGGAGAGATGCCTTAGGTGGTCACGTGCAATGTATTATTACTGGTGCAGCACCATGTCCGGTTAAAATTATGCGTGTATTCTGTGCTGCTGGTATACCCATTCGTGAGGGGTACGGACTAACTGAAACATCACCAACCTTAACCGTTAATACTATGGAGTCTGATGGAGCCATGTTAGGTTCAGCAGGGCCAATTCTTGAAGGTGTTGAAATATTCATTGATAAAGAAGATGGAGATTATAAAAAAGACGAAGGTGAGATACTAGTTAACGGCCCTAACGTCATGATTGGATATTATAAAAAACCAGAAGTTAATGCTAAGGTGTTTCGTGAGATAAATGGCAAAAAATGGTTTTGTACTGGAGATATAGGAAAATTAGTTAAAGGCCCTACAGGAAGAGAGTTTTTGAAAATAACTGACAGAAAAAAAGAACTATTAAAAACTTCTGGAGGTAAATATGTAGCGCCGGCACCCATTGAAAATAGAGTTAAAGAGGAGTTCTTAGTTGAGCATATGATGGTTATTGGTGATAAACAGAAATATGTATCTGCATTAATTGTTCCTGCAGAAGAAGCTTTAAAAAGTTATTGCGGCAAAAAGGGAATTCAGTTTACTTCAATACATGAGGTTATTACAAATAAAAAAGTGATCAAGCGATTCCAAAAAATTATTGATAAATACAATCCAGAATTTAGTCACGTAGAACAGGTAAAAAAATTTCGCTTAATTTCGAAAGAATGGTTACCAATTCATGACGATGGTAGCGCGGCAGAGTTAACGCCAACACTAAAACTGAAGCGAAGGGTTATTCGTGAAAAATACAAAGAAGAAATTGCTTCTATCTATGATGAACTCTAATATTACGGTTTCTAAATAGTATGATATAAAATCTTAATTAAAACAGAAAAAGTCCATCATGATTAGTGATGGACTTTTTCTTGTAGTGACCTCGACAGGATTCAAACCTGTAACCTCTTGAGCCGTAATCAAGTGCGCTATTCAGTTGCGCCACGAGGCCTTTATTTCCTTTTATAAAGGGCTGCAAATATATTTCTTTTTACTTTTATCGCAAAATAACTGTCAATAAAAGAAATGGATTTTAGAAACTATATAAGAGATGTTGTCGATTTTCCTAATAAAGGCATCACTTTTAAAGATATTACCCCACTTTTAAATAATGCCGAGGCTTTAAGGAAAGCCAATCAAACTTTATTTGATAAGCTTGAAGGGCAACATATTGATAAGGTAGTGGGTGTGGACAGTAGAGGTTTTATTTTTGCTCCACTTTTAGCAAGTAAATTAAATGCTGGTTTTGTACCGGTTCGAAAGAAGGGAAAGCTACCCTATAAAACGTATTCAGAATCGTATAGTTTAGAATATGGTAATGATACCCTTGAAATTCATATTGATGCGATACAGAAAGGAGAAAAAGTTTTAATTCATGATGATGTACTTGCAACGGGTGGAACCGCAGCCGCAGTATGTAAATTGGTAGAGCGATTAGGTGGTGAAATCGTACAGTGTAATTTTCTAATTGAATTATCTTTTTTAAATGGTAAAGATAAAATTGGTGATTACCCGATTAAATCACTTTTACAATATTAATCGAGCGCATTGGTGGTTACAAAGTAACGCCAGCCAATAATAGCTAATTGAAACTTAGATGCTTTAGCAAGATCTAAACGCTTTTTTGTATATGAAGGTAAGATTGCTTTATTAAGTTTTGCCAATAATTTAAAGAATGGTTTTTTCATTCTGTTGATTTGTACAAATATAAATACTTTAAGAGTAGAATTAAAAAGACCGCTATAGAGCGGTCTTTTTTATATAGGCCTATATGATATTCTACTTAAGTTACTATCGAGATTAGTGATAACAACACAAACAACATAAACTTAACTAGTGTAATCATAATACGGAGGTTTTTAGAAATTAATAAATAGTTGTAAATAATCGATTATTCCAATAAGATATATAATTAAAATGTTCACTTGCAAGGTTTTGTGTATAAATCGATACAATTGAATACATAATTGAAACTAAATAAATAAAAAACATACTACATTTATAAAGTCAACCTATATCATGGTGTCAAATTGTAATTGATTAGTAGTTTATTTGTTATAATTTTAAACAATTGTAGGGGGTGATTTTGACTATTTCAAAATTCGTAGAGGGCTTTTTGTTGAAATTCATTCATTTTAACCCTTTTCATTGTTTTTAGTTAGATTCAAATGAAAAAATAAGCCACCTAATTTTTTAAAAATCAAAATCAAAATCTTCCCTTATATTTGTTAAAACTATTCAATGCAAAACCCCCTTTTTATACTTGCGGGTCTTATACTTTTAATTCTTGGAGGTAGTTGGCTTTTAAAAGCTGCGGTAGCATTATCCCTTAAATTAAATATTCCGAAAATAGTGATTGGTATGACCGTGGTGTCTTTTGCGACCTCGGCTCCAGAGCTCATTGTAAGTATCAAAGCCGCATTAGATGGCTTTCCTGATTTGGCTTTGGGTAACGTTGTGGGCTCAAATATTGCCAATTTGGGCCTGGTTTTGGCAGTAACTATAATTTTAGGAAGTATTGATGTAAATAAAAGTTTTTACACCACAGATTGGCCTGTGATGATGATTGCATCACTTCTTTTTTTCAGCTTTCTCTATTTCGATGGGGTTATTGTACAATATGAAGGTATTATAATGGTAACTCTTTTGTTTGCTTTTTTGGTGTATCTACTGCGATTTCAAAAGCAAGCGGTGGTTGATGAATTTCCTGATGATGATATTCCGATGCCATTATATAAAACTGTATTGTTTTTAGGATTGGGTGGATTGGGTCTATGGGGAGGCTCAGAGTTGTTGATTAAAGGAGCGGTAGGAATGGCCTCTGCGTACGGAGTAAGTGAACGTGTTATCGGAATTACTATAGTTTCGATTGGTACCAGTATTCCAGAGTTGGCTGCGTCAATAATAGCGGTAATTAAAAAAGAAAAAGCTATCTCGCTGGGTAACCTTATTGGTTCAAATATATTCAATCTCTTAGCTGTTATAGGGATAACTTCAATTATAACACCAATTAAAGTTGTGGATGACGGACTTTTAAGTAGTGATATTTTTTGGATGCTCGGAATTTCTTTTATGATATTACCTTTAGTCTTTCTGCCCAATAAATTGCGTTTAGGTTGGCGAGACGGACTAGTCTTATTAGGGGTGTATATGACATTCGTTTACTTCACCATTTCATAGGTAAATACTAGCTAAAAAATATGGTTCTTTAATAGTAATAGACTTTTACTGAGTTTTAAGGCGAAGTAGTTTTATAGGTTATTGTTAGTAGTAGATTTGATATATGAATTCAAAACTATGACGTTTTATGAGCTTTAAGTTAACCTAGATCGCTCTGCGGTTTAAGAGGTAAGCTAACTTCTAAAGTTAAAGCAAAAAAAACCGCCTTTGAAATTCTCAAAGGCGGTTTTACTATAACAATTAATAAGATTATATTTTTGCCGATTTAACCGTTTTAACGATTCTTCCAGCAATTTTGTATGGGTCTCCATTTGAAGCAGGTCTTCTGTCTTCTAACCAACCTTTCCAACCTTGCTCTACGGTAATAATAGGAATTCGAATAGAAGCCCCTCTGTCAGAAATACCATAAGAGAAATCGGTGATAGCTGCAGTTTCATGCTCACCTGTTAAACGTTGATCGTTAAATTCGCCATAAACAGCAATGTGCTCTTTTACAACCGGACGGAAAGCTTCACATATTTTTTCATAAACCTCTTGTGAGCCACATGTTCTTAAAACTTCGTTAGAGAAGTTAGCATGCATACCCGAACCATTCCAGTCCATATCTTTTCCTAAAGGTTTTGGATGATATTCAATATAGTATCCGTGTTTTTCAGTCAAACGATCTAACAAATATCTAGCAATCCATATTTCATCACCAGCTTTTTTAGCTCCTTTAGCAAACAATTGAAATTCCCATTGACCTGAAGCAACCTCTTGGTTGATTCCTTCAAAATTTAATCCAGCATCAATACAAAGATCTGCATGCTCTTCTACGATATCTCTACCGTGTGTATTTTTACCACCAACAGAGCAGTAGTACATACCTTGTGGAGCAGGGTATCCTCCGATAGGAAAGCCCAAAGGTAATTGCGTTTTAGTATCCATAATGAAATACTCTTGTTCAAAACCGAACCAAAAATCATTATCATCATCATCAATACCTGCTCTACCGTTAGAAACGTGTGCAGATCCATCGGCATTTAGAACTTCTGTCATTACTAAATAAGCATCTCTTCGAGCAGGATCAGGGTAAATAGCAACTGGTTTTAACAAACAGTCAGACGATCCGCCTTCAGCCTGTCTTGTTGAACTACCATCAAATGACCACATTGGGCAGTCTTCTAATTTTCCTCCAAAATCATTTACAACTTTGGTTTTACTTCTCATGTTTTGTGTTGGAAAATAGCCATCCAACCAAATGTATTCTAATTTTGTTTTACTCATAATATTGGCAGTTAATTTCTGTATTAAATAGACATACAAAAATATGTTTTTTGGTGGTTTATAATAATTTTTGGGGGGTATATTTGTTAAAAGTTACTATTTTTTATAATAGCCCTAAATTTTGAGGGGTAAATTGTGAAATATTTAATTTTTGATGGTAATTTTGTTATTTCATTAAAGTTGTACGAGATACTTAAGCACAGAAAATTATGTCGAAAACCAGGTTTGAAGCTATTAATAAGAGTCAAAATAGAGATTTATTCACTATAGAAGAAAAAGGAAGACGTTCAGAGCTTTTTGCTCAAAACGTTTTTAATGAAGAGCGAATGCTTCAATATCTTACTAAAGATGCATTACAGAGTGTACAAAGTGCGATCGTTTCTGGTTCTAAAATTGATCGAAAAATAGCAGATCAAGTTGCTGAAGCTATGAAAGGATGGGCAATTTCAATGGGCGCTACGCACTATACTCATTGGTTTCAACCTTTAACGGGCTCAACAGCCGAGAAACATGATGCTTTTTTCGATTTGTTGCCAGATGGTCGTGCTTTAGAAAAGTTTGGTGGTGACCAACTGGTGCAGCAAGAACCAGATGCTTCAAGTTTTCCAAGCGGTGGAATACGTAATACGTTTGAAGCACGTGGATATACGGCATGGGACCCAACTTCGCCAGCCTTTGTTTATGAAACTACGTTGTGTATACCTACAATTTTTGTTTCATACACCGGTGAAGCTTTAGATAACAAAGCACCACTGCTAAGAGCACTAAATGCCATAGATGAAGCGGCAACAGCAGTAGCTAAGTACTTTGATAAGAATGTTTCAAAAGTTAACGCAACTTTAGGATGGGAGCAAGAATACTTTTTAATTGATAAAGCCTTAGCAAATTCGCGACCAGATATCAGTTTGGCAGGTCGTACCTTGGTAGGGCGCCCCGCGGCAAAAGGACAACAACTTGATGATCATTATTTCGGAGTAATTCCTGGTAGGGTATTAAGCTTTATGAGTGATTTAGAAAGACAATGCACTAAACTTGGAATACCTGTAAAAACGAGACATAACGAAGTTGCACCAAATCAATTTGAATTGGCACCAGTTTTTGAAGAGGCTAATCTAGCGGTTGATCACAATTTATTGTTGATGGATGTGATGGATAAGATAGCAGACAAACATAATTTTACAGTGTTGTTTCATGAAAAACCTTTTGCGGGTATTAATGGGTCTGGTAAACATAACAATTGGTCACTAGCATCAGATACGGGAGTTAATTTGTTGAGTCCGGGTTCTACACCAATGAAAAACTTACAGTTTTTAACCTTTTTTATTAATACCATTAAAGCTGTTGATACCTATGAAGAATTATTGCGATCATCAATAGCATCGGCTGGTAATGATCATCGTCTTGGTGCAAATGAAGCACCACCAGCTATTTTTTCAATTTTTATTGGAGATCAACTAAGTAATGTTTTAGATGAGTTAGAAGGAGTGTCTAAAGGAAAACTTTCACCGGAAGAAAAAACGGAGTTGAAATTAAACGTTGTAGGTAAGATTCCTGAAATTTTAATGGATAACACTGATCGTAATCGTACCTCACCTTTTGCCTTTACCGGAAATAAATTTGAAATGAGAGGAGTTGGATCAAAGTCGAATTGTGCCAAACCAATGACCATTTTAAATACAATTGTAGCAAAGCAATTACAAGCTTTTAAAAAGGAGGTTGATGTTTTAATCGATAAAAAAAACCTTAAAAAAGATGAAGCTGTTTTTAACGTACTTCGTGAGTATATAAAAACCTCTAAACGAATTCGATTTGATGGCGATGGCTATAGTGAAGCTTGGGAAAAAGAAGCTAAAAAGCGAAAGCTAAGTAATAATAAAACAACCCCTGAGGCTTTAAAAGTTTTAACATCACCCGATAGTATTGATCTTTTTAAATCAATGAAGGTGATGAGTGAAATTGAAGTGAAAGCACGACAAGAAGTCGAACTTGAATCGTATATTTTACATCTTCAAATAGAAGGCCGTATATTAAATGAACTGGTTTATAGTCAAATAATACCGGCAGCTATTACCTATCAAAATATTATTATTAAAAATGTTTTAGGCTTAAAAGAAATCTATGGCGCTGCACACAAGAAACTAACTGAGGGTCAATCAAATATTATTGAAAAAATTGCAGAACATATTGTGAGCCTAAAGAGCAAAACCGATGCGATGACGGCAGCAAGAAAAAAAGCAAATCAGTTAAATGATAGTTACAAGAAAGCTTATGCATATACCGAAAATGTAAAAGCCTACTTTGATGAAATTCGTGCCGAAAGTGACGCACTCGAAGAATTGATTGATGACCAAATTTGGCCATTAACAAAATATAGAGAGCTACTTTTTGTAAAGTAAACCTTGTTGAATAGATCAGCGTAATGATTGCCCTGTTTTTTACTGGCTGTTTTGTCGGGCCTGCGATGCTCAATGAATTATTCGATTAGTTGTATGGTAATTTGGTAATTGATAAATTATGACCTCTTATTTTGTAAGATTGATAACTTTTGTCGTTAAAAAATGCATTACATCTATTTTTTGTGATAAAATGTTAAAATTAAAATTAGGTTTGAAGTAGAGTTAGCTTAGTTTTTTAGTTGACTTTTGTTCTTCGAAGACAATTTATTATCTCCCCCCTTTTTTTGGTGTTATTTTATGATTCTGACTATAACAGAATATGGCAAGTATTGCCTTAAAATAACCTTTACCCCCCCCCCCCGTATTTATTTTTTGATGCCCCACATCAATACATGTTTAGTATTTACTATATGTCTTGTTTAGTACCATATTAAATTTCGAATATGTTGAAGTTTGATATTGCAATAGACAAAAATGGTTAACTATTAATTTTAATTATTTTTTAAAACTATTTATTATGAAAAAAGTATTTTTAAGTGGTGTCGTATTATTATGCGGTGTTGTAATGTATGCTCAAGGACCGGTAAAAAAGGTTGCGGTAGATCCGATATTTCCTTTACAAGAAGAGCTTTATAGTGATGTTGTACAACAATCTGATGATAACACTGCAACGGTGACTCAATCAGAAAACTCAGCTACTAAATTGGGCTCTGATTCTTATATTTTGCAGAAAGGTAGTGATCTCAATGAAGCTACGGTTACACAAGTTAAGAACAACAATTATTCAGATGTTGAACAAAACGGACATCACAATGAAGCTGCTGTTACACAAAAGGCTGGTAACAATGATTCATTTATCAGGCAAGTTGGAGAACATAATAGTGCAACAGTAGATGCTCAAACTTTTGGTGGGAGAAATTTTTCTGATATTTTACAAGTAGGAGATGACAATACCACGTTAGTAGATCAAGAAGGTGATTCAGGTAACAACACTAATGAATCTTTTGTTGTGTCTAGAGGAGATTGGAATAATAATACAGTTACTCAAAATGGAGGTGGTAGCACTGGTTTGAACTATTCTGATATTAGACAAAATGGTGATAATAATACCAATACTGTAAGTCAAGACAATCCTGGTTTAGGAGCAGGTAATACTTCATTTATTATCCAGCCTGGAAACAGTAATATGTCAATGATCGACCAAAGTGGAGCAGCTGTAAATTACAGTTTAGTGCGTCAAAGTGGTGATAGTAACACAGCTACTGTAACACAGTACGGTGACTTTGGTTTGAATACCAGTTATGTAAATCAAAGCGGTAATGGTAACATGGCAACAGTTACACAGGCTAATGGTGTTAACATCCCATAAATTTGGAAGTCTCTCTTAAGAGATGACATAATTAAACAACCAACTTCGAAGAACTTGTTATGATTGAATATGAGGTGATTGTTTTTTATCACCTCATATTTTTATAAATCTCAATCTGGTTATTTTGAATTAAATAGTTAACATTTTTTAATCTTATCTAAAGATCTTATGGCTAAAAATCACTGTTGTTTCTTTTTACTTTTTTTCTTTTTGATGGCTTCTTCAATAGAAGCCCAAGAAAAAGAACCAGTTGAAACACTAGATGTACTTGTTGCAACTACAGGGCTTGGTAGTTTAACAAGCGATAGTGATGCTACTTCAGAATTTTCTGTTGATGCTAACAATTACATTTTTATTCAACAAGTTGGTCCGCAAAATAGAGTTTTTGTAGATATAAAAACAGATCAGAGCGAGCTTAACTTTACACAACAAGGAACGAACAATACTATAGTGCTAGGGGTTACAGCTTTAAAGGCAGATGTTTCAGTAAATCAGTATGGTTCGAATCATATATATCGTGAATATTTGAATAATTCCAATGCAGTAATTCAAAGAAATTTCACTCAAAATGGTAACGGTCAAAAACTTGAAATTTATAATTCAAATTCAATATCTGAAAAGATGATTTTGAATATGTCGGGGCAAGCTAAAACAATTGTAATTAGAAACTTTAATTGATTACAAGATGCATAAACCGACAATATTTAGAGGTAAGTTTCTTTCTTTATTTTTAATGATACCCGTTGCTTTATTTTCTCAATTTTATAACACCGAGGTTGAGGCTTCTATTTCAATAAATGTTCAAGATGAACATATACTTCAAATATCTGGTACTGCATATAATAAAACTGCATTAAATAAAAGTTTACGCTTTGTGTTGTCTGTCATTCATAAAAATAGTAACAATGATATAAAAACAAAGAATGACCAAGAAGGAAGATTTGTTCTCGAATCTGGTATGAAAAAAAGTCTTTCAACGGTTTCTACTAATATTAATTCTGACGATAGAACTATTATTCTGCTTTTGGTTTATAATGAAAAAGACATAATTGTAGGTAAAGATCGCAAGGTTTTAAATGGTGTTAAGGGGGAACAAGATGAAGTTACAGATGCGTTAGGAAAGGAAATTAATTCGAAAGGTGAAGATGTGAAAGTAGGGAATGATGACGGATTTATTTTAAGAGGAATGGTGGTTCGAAACACTAAAACTAAAGCGGGAAACGACTTTTATGACATGTTTTATTCTCAGTATTTAGCTAAGAATATTAATGGAGAAAAAATTGTAAATATTGTTGAAGAACTTGCCTTAGGTACAAATACCAGGATGAAAATTTATGTTGATAAAACTTTAGTCGTTCAGTTTTTTATTAACCCAAGAACCCAATTCTTAAAAAAAATGGCTGAACAATCGATTTATAGGGTTAATGCACATTTTCAGCAATTACGAAATACAAAAAACCAAATTATTAAATATTAAAAAACCGAGAACAATGAAAAAAATAATAGTAATTCTTTTTATGGCTTTTTGTTGTCAATCTTTTTCTCAACAATTGGTATATACACCTGTGAATCCAGCCTTTGGTGGCAACTCATTTAATTATCAATGGCTTCTTAGTTCTGCAGAAGCTCAAAATTCTATTGAAGACCCAAATTTTGAATCTGATGAACAAGCTACCGAATTAGAAAATTTTCAAGAAAATCTTAATCGGCAATTGCTGAGTACATTAACGCGAAGTGTTTTTAATTCTCAACTTGGCGAGGGCTTACAAGAGGGCGTTTTTACTGTAGGTAGTCTTTCCCTTGAAATATTTGATACGCCAGAAGGATTGGTAATCAATATTTTAGATGTTAATACAGGTGAGCAGTCACAAGTAGTTATTCCGAATTAAATTAATTAAAGTCTTACAATACATGATAAAAATACTATGTAGATATATAGTGCTGACTATTTTGATTCTTATGACTGGTTGTGGCACTTATTTTAACCAACCTTATGATGTAAAAGATGCAAGAATAGGTGAGCTAGCTTCTAAAACAGAAATATTAAGAAATTTTCCAGATCCATATGAACAAGTTGTAGTTGGGGTTTATAATTTTAAAGACCAAACTGGTCAATATAAAAACCTACAAAATGGTAGTTCTTTTAGTACTGCGGTTTCTCAGGGTGGTACCACCATGTTGCTCAAAGCCTTAGAAGATTCCAAATGGTTTACACCTATTGAACGCGAGAATCTATCAAATTTGTTGAATGAAAGAAATATAATTCGCTCAACAAGAGATGAATATGGAAAACGTACAAATACGACGCAACCACCTTTATCTCCTTTACTCTATGCTGGAGTACTCTTGGAAGGCGGTGTCATCTCATACGATACTAACGTTATCACTGGTGGGGCAGGAGCCAGATATTTTGGCACCGGCGGTTCTACACAGTATAGAGAAGATCGTATTTCAATATATCTCAGGGCTGTTTCTACAAGCAATGGTAAAATATTAAAAACCGTATACGTTTCTAAAACTATTTTGTCACAATCTGTAAACGCAAGCTTATTTAAATATGTGAGTTTTCAACGTTTATTAGAAGCTGAAACTGGGTACACTAGAAATGAACCTGTTCAGTTAGCGATGAAAGATGCTATTGAGAAATCAGTAGAAGCGTTAATTATTGAAGGCATAAAAGAAGGAATGTGGACTACAGCAGATGGAGGACTAACCAATAAAAAACTAATAGATGCTTATGAGGCAGAAACCATATTAGAAGAATCGAAATTGTTAAATGATCGTAGACAAATAATTGAAGATCATAAAGCTGAAATTTCTTTTGGTGCAACAACTCCAATTTTTAATGGAGATTACAAAAAGAAAAAGGTAGGATTTGGAGGCTATTTGAGTTATTCGAGAGTGTTAAATGATCGACTAAATTTAAATGTTGATTTAGCGTATGCTAAAATGTCAAGTGGACGAACTTTCTCAGAAGAATATATAATGCCACAAATAAATTTAGAGTATAACCTATTACCATATGACAATTTATCACCCTTTATTTATGGTGGTGGTGGGTATATTTTGGCCATTCGCAATCCTGATCCACCTTTAACGGAAAAAGTAGAAACGCCGAAAATTCAACTAGGTGCAGGTGTACGATTAATAGCGAGTCCAAAATTTGACTTACGACTATTTGCAGAAAGTAATTTCACATTTTCAGATAAACTCGAAGGAGTTGAAAGTGGGAAAAGAGACGATTTTTATTACAATATTGGATTAGGACTAAATTACAAATTTGGAAAAAAATGAGAAAAGTATCTATAAAACCAACATTAACAATTAATAACCTAGTACTGGTCTTTTATACAATCTTGGCTTGTATAATCTTAGGGTGTTCTGAAGAAGGTATTGAAGATAATGGATTAGGAACTTTAACCGGTAAGGTTGTTGCTAAAGGCGATAATATACCTTTAGAGAATGTAAAAATTAGTTCAACACCCACATCCACTACAGTATTTACTGATGCTAATGGAGAATTTAGTATAGCGTCAATTCAGGTTGGTGAATATTCGTTTCAAGCTGAATTACCCGAATATGACATAGCTTTTGAGCCGGTTAGCATTCTGAATGGTTTAGTAACAAATGCAGTTTTTGAATTAGATTCTTTAGACGCCGCAAATTTAAGGCCTTCGTTACCCATTCTTTTGTTTCCTGAAGACGGTGCTGAAAATGTTGTGTCTCAAACAGAATTAGTATGGCGTTCTTCAGAAAATGACAAAGATGAAATAACTTATGATATTGAGCTTAGAGAGAGTAGTTCTAACAATATTTTAAATTACAATGATGTCAAAGACACTACATTAATAATTGAAAACCTTGCAATTGGGAAAACATTTTTTTGGCAAGTAACCGCTTCCGACGGAATTTCAGAATCTGTAAAAAGTAAACTCAGTAGTTTTTCTACCACAGGGGGTGAATCTAACCGGTTTTTCTATGTGCGTATTGTTGATGGCAATAACGTGATATTTTCAGGAGATATTAACAATTTAGAGCTGGAAGATGTTAATTCAAATGAACTACAACTAACTCCAAAAGACAAAAATAGTTATCGCCCTATTAAGAATGTTGTTGCTGAAAAAATTGCCTACCTAAGTTTGGTTGGGGGAGAAACGCAGTTGTTTGCCATGAATACCGATGGGGCTAATGTAAAACAATTAACCACTACTATACCTTTGGCTGGTTTTAGGCAAGAACAACTTGAGTATGCATGGTATGACAATGGCGCAAAAATATACTATCCAAACTTTAATTCTCTATACACTATAAATGCTGACGGCACTGGTCAAACCTTAGTATATGAAGCGCCAGTCGCTACTTTTATTTCTGAGGTAGCAACAAACCCAACAAATAATTTGGTAGCAATAAAAACAAATGATGCTAATGGCTATAATGCGAGAATAGTAATTGTTGATGTAAGTAATGGTACTGAGGTTGAAGTAGTGATTGAAGGTATTTCTGGGGCTCTCGGCGGACTAGATTATTCCATAGATGGTAATAGAATTCTTTACACAAGAGATATTTCAGGTAATGAAAATGCTGTGTATCGTATTTTAGATAGTCGAATCTACGAATATGATATAACTACAAATGTCACCACAGAAATTTTTACGGGAAAAGAAGCTGGCACCAATGATCTTGATGCAAAATATTCTCCTGATGATGGTTCAATAATTTTTATGAATACATCGAATGATGACAGGTCAGAACAACATATTTATAAAACGGTTAATGATGATATTAATGTTAGTAGAAGACTTCTGTTTACCAACGCTTTTATGCCAAACTGGGAATAAGCTCATATGTAAATTAATCTTTGGTCTCTTTTCATTTTGAAAAGAGACTTTTTTTTAAATGATATTTTAAAAACAATTCGGCCTAATTGACTTATTCCATTATTTTTGCAAAAACTTCAAAGAATGAGTTCATCACATAGTGAAAGGTATAATCAGCGAGGCGTTTCTGCATCGAAAGAAGATGTTCATAACGCGATTAAGAATATTGACAAAGGTTTGTTTCCAAGAGCTTTTTGCAAAATCGTACCTGATTATTTAACCAATGATGATGAGTATTGCCTAATTATGCATGCAGATGGGGCAGGTACCAAATCTTCTTTGGCTTATATGTATTGGAAAGAGACAGGAGATATTTCCGTTTGGAAAGGAATTGCACAAGATGCACTCATCATGAATATTGATGATTTAATCTGCATAGGTGCTACTGATAATATTATGCTTTCATCTACGATAGGTAGAAATAAAAGTTTGATTCCTGGTGAGGTGTTATCAGCCATCATCAACGGTACAGAAGAATTAATTGATGATTTAAAAAAGCATGGTATTACAATTCATTCAACAGGAGGTGAAACTGCTGATGTTGGTGATTTGGTAAGAACAATTATTGTAGATTCTACAGTTACTGCCCGAATGAAACGTAGTGATGTCATTGATAATGCAAATATAAAAGCGGGTGATGTAATTGTTGGGTTGGCTTCTTTTGGGCAAGCTTCTTATGAGACCGAGTATAATGGTGGAATGGGCAGTAACGGACTCACTTCGGCACGTCATGATGTTTTTTCGAAGTATTTAGCTGAAAAATTCCCAGAGAGTTTTGATGCTTCCGTTCCAGAAGAGCTAGTGTATTCTGGTCAAACTAAATTGACTGATAGTGTTGTTGATGCCCCTATTGACGCCGGTAAATTGGTGTTGTCGCCTACACGTACATATGCTCCGATTGTAAAGAAAATACTAGAGAAATATTCCTCCGAAGATATTCACGGTATGGTGCATTGTAGTGGTGGTGCTCAAACCAAAATATTACATTTCATAGATCAATTTCACATTGTAAAAGATAACTTATTTGAGATACCACCTTTGTTCAAACTCATTCAAGAACAGTCTGGTACCGATTGGAAAGAAATGTATCAGGTCTTTAATTGTGGGCACCGTTTAGAGTTTTATGTTAGTGAGTCGGTTGCAGAAGACTTAATTGCTATTTCAAAAAGCTTTAATGTGGATGCACAGATCATCGGAAAGGTAACTGAAAACGCTTCCAAAAAACTAACGATTAAAAGCGAGTTTGGTACCTTTACCTATTAGGGTATACGATTCACTTTATAACTGCGTTTGCTATAGTAAAGACCTACGCTATGGAAAGAAAGCAGTTTTTAAAAAGTTTAGGAGCCGGTGCGGCATTTGCATTAACTTTTCCATGTCTTCATGGATGTTCTAGTGATGATAGTATTGATGGTACGATTGTTGAAGAACCATCAGAGGTTGATTTTACAATTGATCTAAATTCTTCTGAAGCTTCAAGTTTATCGGCTAATGGGGGATTTATTTTAAAGAATTTGGTGGTCATTGCCCGTAATTTAGAGGGCGATTTAATAGCTGCAAGTCAAGTTTGTAGTCATGAAGCTTATGATCAAGTTCGATTTGTGAGTCAAGATGGCGGAATTTTTTATTGCGACGTTCACGGATCTAGATTTGAGCAAAATGGTACACCACTGAATCAAGTTGATGGTAATCCTGCAAAAGTACTTAAGGTATATAATACAGAACTGAACGGTGATATGTTACGCGTATTTGAGTAAAATTTAAATAGTTTGTCCCTGAAAACGATTGCCTCCTTAGTTTTCTTTTTTTGTTCCATTCTTAGTAACGCTCAAGATTGGAAAGCTACCTACGTTGATGCTTTAGAGAGTTCTAAAGCACAAAACAAACCTATAATACTTGTTTTTGCTGGTTCTGATTGGTGCGCACCTTGCATTAAAATGGATAGGTCTATTTGGCAATCTTCAGAGTTTAAAACCTACGCTGTAGAAAATTATATTTTATATAAAGCCGATTTTCCTAGAAAAAAGTCCAATCAATTGCCTGAGGAAATAAGAAACCAAAACACGAAGCTGGCAGAACAGTTTAATAAAGAAGGTCACTTTCCTTTGGTAGTTATTTTAGATGAGAGTGAAAAAATTTTAGGAAAAACCGGATATAAAAAGTTAAATCCAGAATCTTACATCTCACTTTTAAATACTTTTATAGAGTGAAAGTCCTCTTGTCCCTACTTTTTGGTCTCCTTTTTTTTATCGGTTCTGCTCAAGAACCTAAGTATGTAACGTCTAAAAAGACCCTAAAATTAATGGGTAGTCGATTTAGTATTACTGTTGTTTCTACTAGTGAAGAATTAGGTAATATTAATATTCAAGAGGCGATTGCAGAAATTACTAGGATTGAAAAAATGATTTCTTCTTGGGATGAGGAATCTGAAACCTTTGCCATTAATAAAAATGCGGGCATTAAACCAGTAAAGGTTAGTCTAGAGCTTTTTAAACTGATTGAACGTTGCAAGCAAATTTCTGAACTCACTGATGGGGCTTTTGATATTTCGTATGCATCTATGGATAAAATTTGGAAGTTTGATGGTACTATGACCGACATGCCTTCTCCTGAAAAAATAAAAAACTCTGTTCGACACGTAGGTTATCAGAAAATCATTCTCAATAGAGAAAATAACACGGTTTTTTTAGAGGAAAAAGGAATGAAAATTTCCTTTGGAGCCATTGGTAAGGGGTATGCAGCTGACAAGGCCAAAGAGTTTTTGGTTTCTCGACAAGTGGTCGGCGGAATTATCGATGCAGCAGGAGATTTAACTACTTGGGGTACTGATGTTAGCGGTAAAAAGTGGATTATCGGAGTGGTGAACCCTTTAAGTAAAAACAAAATTGTTTCATGGTTGCCTGTGATTGAATCATCAGTAGCAACTTCTGGAAACTACGAAAAGTTTGTGAATTTCAAAGGCAAGCGATATTCGCATATCATTGACCCTCGCAGTGGTTACCCTTCAACAGGAATTCGTCAGGTTTCAATTTTTGCTAAAACAGCAGAATTATGTGACGCTTTAGCAACCGCTGTATTTATAATGGGGAAAGATGCAGGTCTATTTCTAATCAATCAATTAGATGGGGTAGAGGTGATTTTATTTGATAGCCTCAACAAAGTACATAAAAGTGATGGTATATTGTTTGAAAGAGATGATTAACTTTATAATATGAAAAAGCTTCTTTTATTAATTTGTATGGCTTTGGTTGCAACTTCTTGTGTAGTTGTAAAGGAGTACGACAAAGTTTATCTTAACGATGAGGAGATGCTTTTGTCGGCAAAGAATGGAGAGCGTTTTGAGACTAATTTTCAAATTTATCGAGAAGGTTCTGGGGGGGCTAATGGAGGTAAAAGTGGAGGAGGATGTGGATGCAATTAAAGAACAAAGTCTCTACTAACATAGTTGCTATATTTTTCTTTTGCTTTTGTTTTTTTTCGCTAGCCCAAGACAATGACACTTCTTACAAAAAAAGAGTATTAGAATCTACCGAGATTGACCTGCTTTTCAGCTACTATGACCAAGAAGGGCAAAATGCTGCAGTAACTGGGGGTGAAGGTACTGAAGAATTGACCGATGCAACTTCGACCATTGTGGTACGAATTCCTTTAAGTGAAGATGAGGTTTTGACTGTTGATGCAGGTATTTCTGCTTATACTTCTGCTTCTTCGAGTAATGTAAATCCGTTTGACGGCGATATAAATCGATTGGCTAGTCCGTTTAGTGCTTCTAGCGGTGCATCTCGGCAAGATGTATTGGCATATTTCAATCCATCATATACCCATAGTTCAGATGATCGCAATACCATTTTAAATGCCAAGGCCTATGTTTCGAATGAATATGATTATTTTTCCTTCGGATTTGGGGGAGGTATAGCCAAACTTTTCAACGAGAAAAATACAGAATTGTCTGTTAATGCTCAGGTATTTTTAGATACATGGAATCCGCAATATCCAATTGAACTTCGCAACGGTTTTTTTGATTCTCGAATTACAGGAAACGGAGTGTATGCTCCAAACTTTAGTCCCTTTGAAAAAGAATCAAGAAATTCATACTCACTTTCAGTTAGTATGTCACAAATACTAAGTAAAAAGCTACAAGGCTCGGTTTTTGTAGATATTGTTAGCCAAAACGGGCTATTGAGTACTCCTTTTCAGCGTGTATATTTTTCAGATGTTTCAAACTTTTTTATTGAAAATTTTCAACTGGCCGATGATGTAGAACGATTGCCCACTTCGCGTTTTAAATTGCCTGTAGGTGGTCGGTTGAATTATTTTGTAAGTGATCGATTTGTTGTAAGAACTTATTACCGATTTTATAATGATAATTGGGGCATTAATTCGCATACTGCGAACATAGAAGTACCTGTAAAATTAAGCGATAAATTTACCTTATACCCCTCGTACCGGTATTATACGCAAACAGGGGCAGACTATTTTTATGAAAAAGAAACCGCACTTTCAAGTACAGCATTCTATACCTCAGACTATGATTTGTCTTCATATAATGCGCATCAATATGGTTTAGGGTTTCGTTACAAAGACATTTTTACTAATGCAAAAGTTTTGAAATTCGGACTCAAAACTTTAGATCTGCGATTACAAAATTATGATCGTAGTAACGGTTTAAATGCTTTTATAGTTTCCTTCGGAAGTACGTTTGTTGCTGACTAAAAGTAAATTTTAAATTCATCTAAAGTTTATAGTTCCATTAAGAAAGAAGATAAATACCTGTAAAAAAATTGTAAATTCGCTGCAATAGAGCAGATTGAAAAATGATAGACAAATTAAATATAGTTAAACAACGTTTTGATGAGGTTTCAGACCTGATTATTCAGCCTGATGTAATTTCAGATCAAAAGCGGTACGTTGCATTAACAAAAGAATATAGTGATTTAAAAGCCCTAGTTGAAAAGCGCGATAAATATGTTGAGCTAACCAATAACATTGAAGAAGCTGAAGAAATAATTGCCGACGGTAGTGATGCTGAAATGGTGGAGATGGCGAAGATGCAATTGGAGGAAGCAAAAGGACAAGTGCCAGGGCTCGAAGACGAAATAAAACTGATGCTAATACCGAAAGATCCGGAAGATGCCAAAGATGTCGTTGTTGAAATTCGCGCAGGAACTGGTGGAGATGAAGCTAGTATTTTTGCTGGTGATTTGTTCCGTATGTATACGAAGTATTGCGAGTCAAAAGGTTGGAAAACCAATGTAATTGATTTAAGTGAAGGAACCAGCGGCGGTTATAAAGAAATTCAATTTGAAGTTACCGGAGCTGATGTGTATGGAACCTTAAAATTTGAAGCTGGGGTACACCGTGTGCAACGTGTACCACAGACAGAAACACAGGGTCGGGTGCATACAAGTGCAGCAACGGTGATGGTACTGCCTGAGGCAGAAGATTTTGATGTTCAAATTGACCCGAAAGATGTGCGAATTGATTTTTTCTGTTCTTCAGGTCCGGGTGGTCAGTCGGTAAATACAACCTATTCTGCAGTTCGTTTAACGCACATACCTACAGGGTTGGTAGCACAGTGTCAAGATCAAAAATCACAACATAAAAATAAAGATAAAGCCTTTCGAGTATTGCGTTCGCGCTTGTATGATTTAGAATTAGCTAAGAAGCAAGAAGAAGATGCTGCGAAGCGAAATTCTCAGGTTAGTAGTGGTGATCGTTCAGCAAAGATTCGTACCTATAACTATGCTCAGGGTCGTGTAACTGATCACCGAATCGGGTTAACACTTTATGATCTACAGAATATTATTAATGGAGATATTCAAAAAATTATTGATGAGCTTAGCCTCGTAGAAAATACCGAGAAGTTGAAAGAAGCTTCTGAGATATTTTAATTGCCCATGACTACTGAACACCTTGTTACCCAAATTCATAAAAAAAAGTCATTTCTCTGTATTGGTTTAGATACCGATTTAGAGAAAATTCCTGAACATTTGTTAGGGTTAGAAGATCCAATCTTTGAATTTAACAAAGCTATTATTGATGCAACACATCATTTATGTGTCGCCTATAAACCCAATATTGCGTTTTATGAAGCCTACGGAATAAAAGGTTGGCAGTCTTTAGAGAAAACTATTCAATATTTGAATAGCAATCACCCAGATATTTTTACCATTGCCGATGCTAAACGAGGCGATATCGGTAATACATCTACACGATATGCCAAGGCTTTTTTTGACGATCTTAAGTTCGATTCTATCACCATTGCACCGTATATGGGCAAAGATTCAGTAGAACCGTTTCTAGCCTTTGAAGATAAGCACACCATACTCTTAGCACTTACTTCGAATGAAGGGGCGTATGATTTTCAGACCAAGAAAATTGATGGTAAAGAATTGTATAAAACCGTTTTAGAAACATCTAAAACCTATTCAAATGCAGACCGATTAATGTATGTAGTTGGTGCAACTAAAGCATCATTTTTATCAGAAATTAGAGAAATAATTCCTAATAGTTTTCTTTTAGTGCCTGGTGTTGGTGCTCAGGGTGGTAGTTTAGAAGAAGTTTGCCGCTATGGTATGAATAAGCATGTCGGCTTATTGATAAACTCCTCTAGAGGAATTATCTATTCTTCAAACCAAAAAGATTTTGCTGAGGCTGCCGCTGTAAGTGCAGAGAAAATTCAAGTTCAGATGGGGGCAGAACTACAAAAATTATTACACTAAATTTTCTAATACCTTTTTAATTTTTGCCGCCTTAAGCTCAAAAAATTCTACCAAATTCGCATCGTTAATGTTTGATGCTTTGTCCAAAAAATTTTGATATTGGTATTCTAGCAAGTGTACAGCCTGTCTGCTGCTTTGAAGTGGAGTAACTGCTCCAACTTTACAATATTGATTTTCCATAGTCTTGTTAATAGTTCTTTCAAATATACGTTTGACTTGCATTTTTGGATGTTTACTTTCGTCATATTTGCTAATAAATCAGTTCTACTGATGATTTTTTAAGTAATTCTCATCGCGGAAGAATCGTCTCTTTGTAGTTTTTGTTAAAAAATCGGACAAAAGGAGAATAAGTTTAAAAAGTTTAATACATTGCGTAGTTGCCTTAAAATAGGTGCTTTACAAATAACTATTGTTAGACTATACTACATATGTTCACAAAGACGCAGTAACTTGGGTCACCTTTGTACATGGTGCTGGGGGAAGCTCTTCTATTTGGCACAAGCAAGTGCGTGAGTTTAGAAAACACTTCAATGTACTACTTCTTGATTTGCGAGGGCATGGTAAATCTAAGCCTAGTTTAAAAGATGCCTTTAATGATAAATATACTTTTGATTCGATTACTGATGATATAGTAGAAGTAATTCGATACCTTGATATCAAGAAATCTCATTTTGTTGGAATATCATTAGGTACCATTTTAATTAGAAATCTTGCTGAAAGAAACCCTGAACTTGTAGAAAGTATGGTTTTAGGGGGTGCAATTTTAAAGCTTGGGTTTAGGTCGCAAGTTTTAATGAAATTAGGTGTTGTTTTCAAATCAATCATTCCTTATTTATGGCTTTATAGGTTTTTTGCCTTTGTAATTATGCCGCATCGTAATCATAAAGAATCAAGATTGCTTTTTGTACGTGAGGCAAAGAAATTGTATCAAAAAGAATTTTTACGTTGGTTTCGATTAACTTCAGAAATTAATCCCCTATTACGTTTTTTTAGATCTGCTGACATCAAAATACCTACTTTGTATGTAATGGGTGGTGAAGATTATCTTTTTTTACCAGCAGTAAAAAAAGCAGTTCAAACGCATGCCAATTCTAGCTTATTGCTTATTGAGTATTGTGGCCATGTAGTCAATGTTGAACAGCCTAAAATATTTAATAGTTTAGTGATTAATTACATTAGCGATGTAAGCTGGGAACCAATTATGGTACAAGAGGCCATGAAACAAGAAAAACAGCGTCAATTGAAAGTCGTAACGTAGTTATAACGTAATAACTGAATATGGAGGTTATTGGTGCATATAACTCTACAAGGCGTCTTAGGAAATAAAAAAAACCGATGCTCCCACCGGTTTTTAACTAACTAACTCAAAAAATTACTAACTCAAAATTGTGTTTTGAAGTCATTTGAATACTTCAAAATATATTTTCTATGTTCTTAAAATACAACGGTATAAATTCTGAAATAGTATGATTGCAAATAGAAAAATGAAAATTTTAGTCTTGTAAAGCAAAAACTTTTTGCAAAAGATCGGTACTTCGTGAAGAAACCTTTGTTCTAATTTCTTTTTCTTCTTGAGCAATCATAGTGTATACTCCTTTTAAAGCCTCTTGAGTAACATAATCAGTAAGATCAGGATTAATATTTTTCGTCAGCGGTATATTGTTATATCTCGTAATTAAATTACTCCATATTTCAGCAGCGCCTACTTTATCGAAAGATTGTTTAATTACAGGATTAAACTTGGCATATAATTCAGTTTGTGTGTTGCTAATTAAGTATTGGGTTGCAGCATTGTCAGAACCGAGTAATATGCCTTTGGCATCATTAAATGTGATGCCTTTAACTGCATTGATGAAAATTGGAGTAGCCTCACCAACGGCATCTTCTGCAGCGCGATTCAGCACTTTTAATCCTTCGTCAGCTAGATTTCCGAGTCCAATGTCGCGTAAAGTTTTATCTACTTTTTGAAGTTCTTCCGGAAGTAAAATCTTAACCAATTCATTCTTGAAAAACCCATCTTCTTTGGTTAACTTACTAACTTGTTTGTCAATTCCTAAATCAAGAGCTTCGCGCAGACCAGCAGCAATATCTAGGGTTCCAATTCCCGAGGTGCTTTGAGGTAGTTGATTGACTACTTGTTGCAATTCACCACAGGCTACAAGTTGAAATAGAATAAAGGCAAGCAAGAATTTTTTCATGTAGCGTATTTTAAGAGGATTCTTTACCCTTACAACGCTACAGAATTAGTAATCGTATCTTAAAATAGACCTTTAATTTTGAGCTTAATTTAAGTGAATATGACGGTTTTATTATTGTATACCATAGTTTTTCCTTCCACATGTAGCCGAACCGCACGAGATAGTACAATTTTTTCTAAATCTCTTCCTTTGGTAATGAAGTCTTTTATGGTATGTGAGTGAGAAACTGTGGTTACATCTTGTTCAATAATTGGGCCGGCATCAAGATCTTCGGTTACATAGTGACTAGTGGCGCCAATTATTTTTACACCACGTTCAAAAGCTGCGTGATAGGGTTTTGCACCTGCAAAAGCTGGTAAAAAAGAATGATGGATATTTATGATTTTATTCGTGTAATGACCAATAAGATTCGCACTAATAATTTGCATATACCTGGCAAGAACAATAAAATTTATTTGATGTGCTTGTAACAATCGCAACTGCTCTTTTTCTGCAGAAATTTTGGTTTCCTTTGTTACCGGAATATGATAATAAGGAATATCAAATTGTTCACCGATATATTCTAAATCTTTATGATTACTAATTATAAAAGGAATTTCAACCTTTAATTCACCAGATTTGTAACGGGTTAGTAAGTCGTATAAACAGTGGTTGTATTTTGACACGAACAAAGCCATTTTCGGTTTTACTTCGTCTGTGTACAAGCGCCAATGCATATCATATGTTTTAGAAAGAACACTTTCAAATTCTTCTTTGAAAACGGCTATCTTAAAAGTATCAGTATCAAAGTCACTCTCTAGACGCATGAAGAATACATTAGCTTGTTTGTCTACATGTTGGTCAAGGTAAATAATATTACCTCCATGGGTATGAATAAAACCAGTTACCGCGCAAACGATTCCGGTTTGATCAGGACAGTTAATTAAAATGGTAGTTTTCAAATGAAGCGATTTATGTCAACAAAATTAGGACAAAAAAGCACATCAAATGTAATACATAATGTGATATTCAATCGCAGTATTCAAACCTAAACAATTAAGAAGTAATATTTATTTAAGTTAGAAGTTAATTAAGCGCCATTCCATTTCTTGAAAGCGCTTCTAAAACTTTTAACCTCTTTACGCATCAAAGTAACATATTCTTTTTCTTTCAAGCCATCTTTTTCTAACCCTGTGCAATAAGAATTAAGATTGCGAATCATAACATTAATGTAAGTAGCATTTTGAACTCGATCTTTATGAGAGGTTGATGAAAGTGCTTCAGTTACATTTGAGGCAATAAGTCTACAATCGGTTAATATTGAATTGGCAATACTATCTCTTAAGCTATTTGAATGATAGAGTTTTACTAAATCTTTATTGAAAGAAATATAAGATGCCAAATGCCTGCTCAGTTCATACAGCGACTGTGCTTTTTGATATACAGGTACAGAACCCAAATTTTTATAAGACATTTTTATAGCAATTATTTATCATAAAGTTAGTGTCAAAAATTCATAAATTTCTTTAGAATCAATAGTTAATTTTTATATTTACTATCGATAATAAGGTATTTTGTCATTTTTACTATGAATGAAAAGATTGATGATTTAAATTGGAAGATATTGAAAAGTCTTCAAGAAAACGCGCGCTCATCCTTCGCAGATATTGGAAGAAAAGTTGGCTTAACACCTCCTGCAGTAGCAGAGCGAATTAAGAAAATGGAAGATTTAGAAATCTTAGAAGGGTATACCGCAAAAGTATCACATGCCAAAACAGGACATCAGTTAAAAGCGATAATCACCCTACGTGCTTTTATGGGTAAATTGAAGCCTTTCTTAGCGACAGTAGTTACGTTCAACGAGGTTATTAATTGCTATCGAATAACTGGCAACGAAAATATAATTATGGAGGTAGTATTAAAAGACCAATTTCATTTAGAAAAGTTTATCGATCAACTTATTCAATATGGTGAAACACGTACTCATATAATTCTTTCTAATGTAATTTCGAATGCGCCTATTAAACAGAATATGGATTAAATTCGGAAGAAGTACCGCTTAGTATGTTTGCAAGAAACTGTTATAAAGCGAATTATTAAATTTATTAGATAATTTGTTGATAAGCAATATTATCGCTTATTTAGAGTATGGAAATGGAAAAACTCAATGAATACCTGCAAATAGCCATTGATAAAATGGTATTTTTCTTACCTAAAATTTTGCTTGCAGGTATTATTCTTTGGGTTGGTTTTAAAATTGTTAAAAAACTAGTTCAATTATTAGGTGTTGCCCTTGAAAAATCTGGTTTTTCTGAAACTTTAAGACCTTTTATAGGTTCTACCGCAAATATAGTTTTAAAAGGCGCTGTTCTATTTGCTATTGCATCTGTTATAGGTGCTGATTTAACAGGGTTAGTAGCTATTTTGGCAGCAGCAGGTTTTGCCATAGGCATGGCCCTTCAAGGTAGTTTAGGAAATTTTGCTTCAGGTATTTTGATATTATCATTGAAACCTTATAAAATAGGTGATTGGATTCAATTAGATGATAAATTTGGTAGAGTTGAAGAAATTGGAATTTTTAGTACCGATGTGTTAACACCGGGAAACAAAATTTTGATTATACCGAATTCTATGATTACCGAATCTGTAGTTACAAATTTTTCTGAAAAAGGAAGGATTCGTTTAGAGTTGTCGGTAACGATGCCATACGATGAAAGTTTCCCTAAAGTGAAACAAATAATTATTGATGCATTATTAGAATTACCAAAGGTGTTGCAAGACCCCATGCCTGATGTTGGTATCGAAAATTTTGATAGTCATAATGTACAGTTATTAGTTAGGCCATATGTAGAGCCAGATGATTACTGGACAGTTATATTTGAATCAAATATGGCTATTAAGAAGGCTTTTAATGCAAATCATATTAAAGTTGCTTATTCAGAAGGTGTTGAAATGGGAGTTATTGGTGAATAATTCTATGATAAATCATGATTTAATTTATGGATTTTTAAATAGTTCGAATTTTGGCTAGATTTTTGATGCTTTCAAATGGTATGAAAATAAAATTATTATTCCTCTTTTTTGCTATTTCCTTTTATGGTATCGGTCAACAGGTTGCTTTAAAAAAAGGAGGTATCATTGATCAAGTTTCAGTTAATGACTCTATTAACGAAACCTTTGCGTTATATCTTCCAACCACTTTTGAAGTCAAAAAAGAGTGGCCAGTTGTTTTTGTTTTCGATATGCAAGGGCGAGGTAAGCAGGCCTTAAGTATGTTTCGAAAAGCAGCAGATAAAGAGGGTTTTGTTTTAGCAGCCTCTAACAATATTCAAGATACTTTAACACTCACAAAGAATGTGCTGATTGCTAGTAGAATGATCAGTAAAGTATACCGCATGTTGCCCATTAGGCGAACGGGGGTGTATACGGGTGGCTATGGTGCAGGGGCACGAATGGCATCTTTAATTCCTACATTTATTAAAGAGATTCAGGGTGTTATTTCATGTGGTTCTTCAGTAGCTAATTCTGAGGTTTTAACAAGTAAAAGACCTTTTCATTTTGTAGGTATTGTTGGTGTTGAAGATTACAATTATCGAACAATGAAATCTGGAAAGAAACTTCTGTATAATCTCAAATTTCCAAATGAATTATTGGTTTTTGATGGAGGAGAGGAGTGGCCTACATCAGAGCACATTGCTAAAGCTATGCAATCTTTGAAGTTAGCGGCAATGGCAAAAAAATATGTGCCATTAGATGAAAATTACATAGCTGGTTCGTACAATGAGAATATTGGTACTGTAAATAAGCTTTTAAATAATGATAAACCGCTTTTGGCATATGAATCCTTAAATCAAACTATAGAGTTGTACAGGCATTTTAGAAATACAGATTCATTGAAATCAAGTCTTAAAACTTTAAAAAGAACAAAAGAATTTAAAGTAAATAGTCGTAGCCAGAATGCTGCTTTTTTTAAAGAAGATTTGATTAAAGATGATTATGTTTATTATTTAGCTGAAGATATTCAAACGTACAACTACAACAATTTGGGGTGGTGGCAATTTCAAATGGAAGAGCTTGAAAAGTATAGTAACAAGCCCAATACTTTCGAAAAACAAATGGCTGCACGTTTAAAAGGTTTTATTAATGCACTTATTGCGGATAATATTGATGAGATAAAATCAATGGCACCAGTTGATGAAGAGGCAGTTACTTTTCTTTGGATGTTGAAGACAATAACTGATGCTGAAAAAGTGAAGCCATATCTTAAGGTTATTTCTAGAAGTTCAAAAGTGGAAGATTACGGTACAGCTCTTTTTTATTTAGAAGAATTGTTTAAAACAGGGTATGATAATAAAGCTGAACTTTATAAGCTAGAAGATACAGCCTTGTTGCGTATTACTCCTGAGTTTAACGATTTGGTTAGTAAATATTTGAAATATTAGCGTCTTATTTCTGCTTCTCCTTAATAACAAGATGAGGAATTTCTTCCACGTTCCAGTCAATAACTAATCCTCCGGCCAGTGATTTTGCGATTTCTTTTCCGTATAAATACTGACATAGGTAAAGTGCTGCTTCAAAACTTTTAGCTCCTCCTGCGGAGGTAATGTATTTGTCATCATGAACAAATAATACACTATCTGCAACTTTTAAATTTGGAAACATTTTTCTGTACTTGTCAATATCACTCGGAAAGGTAGTTGATACCACATCATTTAAAAGGCCAGCCTTAGCCAATACAAACGCACCGTCACAATGGCTTGTTATAAAAAGTGCATTTTGATTAACTTTCTTTACAAAATTAATCATCACAGAATCTTGTAAATCACTATCTAAATGATGTTCCGCGCTTGGAACCACTAGAATGTCAATTTGCGGTAGTTCATCTTTGGTGTAGTCAAAATCAGGAAGAATTCTTAATCCTTCAAAAGTAGTAATAGGCTCTAACGTATTGGCTACGGTAAAGGTGTTCATTGCTTTGATATTTTTGCGATATTGAGTATGCTGAAAAATATCAAATGGTGCTGTGAATTCAGTATTAAAAGTACCATCCATAATTAGGAATGCCACATTGTATCTATTTGTAGCCAATTGCGGAACAACTCTTTTTGGCGAAACGGTTTTATTTTCCTCTATTGTTTTTTGCTTACATGATGTGGCGATCAATAGTAGAAGTGTAATAAGTAGTGTATAAACTTTCATAAAATGGATATTTACGGGTGCAAAGTACAACAGATACTTAGTACGCGAAAAACTTTAAATTGTATTTTTGTTGAATTAAAGACTAATATGAAAAGTATTCTTCCATTTTACTTAGGTGCCATATTTATTTTAACGTTGGGATGTAAAGAGAAGAAAAAATATCATGATGATAAAGAAAAGAGTCAAATTGCCTCAACAGAAGCACTTCAAGAAATTCTTGATTATCATGAAGCAAAGAATTCAGAGTTTAAAAATCCGAAAACTTCACCACTAGCAGATAAAGATAGAATTGATTTTGAAAGTTTGGTTTTTTTCGAACCAGATACTTCTTATGTTGTTAAAGCTGTTTTAGTTCGAACACCAGATGCTAAGCCTTTTCAAATGCCTACAACAACCGGTGAAAATTCAACCGAGGTGGTTTATGGTATTCTTCATTTTGAACTACATGGAAAGAAATTACAACTAGAAGTTTATCAGAATAAAGAATTGATGTTAGAAGAAGGTTATGAAGATTATTTATTTCTACCCTTTACTGATGAAACTAACGGAGAGGAGACGTATGGTGGGGGTCGGTATATTGATTTGAAAATTCCGAGCTCAGAGGTAATGATAATTGATTTTAATAGGGCTTATAATCCGTATTGTGCATACAATAAAAAGTACTCTTGCCCGATTGTGCCTAAAGTAAATCATTTAAGTACAAAGGTTCGTGCAGGTGTAAAAGCTTTTGATTAGATCATGTTGTTGCAAAAAAGAAAGCCCAGTATTTGAATACTGGACTTCCTGCAATTTTCAACCAACTTATATATTAAAAGGAATAAATCGCCGCAACTAAAAATGATGATAAACTTTTTGAAGTAGTACCGTCTGCTGCAATGAAAGGCTCAGCGTCACTCCATGAATCAAGTCTGATTTCTGGTTTGATTATTAAATTCTCAACAGTATAGCTACCAGTTAAAGTAGCTGCAAATACTCCTGCATCATCAGTAGCATCATCACCATCAAATGTTGAGAAATACTCACCTCTAACACCTACTGAAAAACTATCAGAAGTAGCTATTTGTGGGTATAAAGCTGCACCTGCAAAACCTGCTCCATCATTATCTGCGTAAGCAGCGTTGATTCCTAAGAAGAAAGTGTCAGATAAATCAAATCCACCGGTGTAATCGATTTCATAACCTAAAGTTTCACCTCCATCGTAGTAGAAGTTTAAATATTGACCAGCATAGCCTAACTGAGCACCCATTGAGTAAACACCAGTAAGGTTGTTGTTAGTATCTGTAACGTTCATTAGAGCTAACATTAAGCTAAAGTCATCAGACAATGCAAAATCAGCTTTTAAACCAACATGCGAGAAAGGTCCGTTTGAGAACAAGAAAGATGTGCTATAGTTAAAATTCGCTGATGGAGAAATAACTTCATATCCTAAGAAAGTATTGAATCGACCAACGGTAAGTGTAGTCTTTTCAGATACATTCCAGTAAGCATACAGTTGGTTAAGGTTGTAACCTCCAACGGCATCATCACCTCTCGGACCAAATACAACATCAGCAACAGCTCCTGTCTTTTCACCTTCGTACGAAGCAATAATATTCGCCATACCTAAGGCAAAACCTAATTCATTTGCAAAAGAGCTACCGAAAGATTGTCCGTCAGTATCTGACGAGCTTAAATTAGTTTGATAATATGCATCAACAGTACCACTGATAGCTACTTTTGGAGCTTCAGCTTCCTCATCTTGAGCGAAAGTTGCAACTGAGGTAAAAATCAGTAATGCAAGTAATGTAATTTTTTTTCCGAAATTTGAAAATGTAATCATGTTCATAAGTTTGAATTTTAGATGTCCCTCGTAGGGATTCTGATATTGATTGATTTAAACTGTGAAAGGTTATATAACGGAGCGTTCTGCAAAACGCTCCGTTTCCTTTTTGTTATTTTTTGTTAATCGTTAATGAAATCTGGGTATGCATCCATACCATGTTCGTGAAGATCAAGGCCTTCAACTTCTTCTTCTTTAGATACTCTTATACCAACAGTAGCTTTTAATACTCCGATAATGATACCAGATGTTATGATACAAAACGCACCTACTATTAATACTCCGTATAATTGAGTCATAAATTGACTACCGCTTGCAAGGTTTCCGAAGATACCAACTGCTAGTGTACCCCAAATACCACAGATCAAGTGAACTGCAACTGCACCTACTGGATCATCAAGTTTTAGTTTGTCAACCAGAGCAACACCTAATACGATTATGATACCTGAAAGTAAACCAATAATTATAGCTTCATTAGGTGACATTAAATCTGCCCCTGCGGTAATACCAACTAGACCGCCAAGTATTCCATTTAAGAACATGGTTAAGTCAAGGTTTTTGTAAAGAATAAAACTCAAAACCATTGCAGCGACGCCACCTGCAGCTGCAGATAAACTAGTTGTTACTAATACTAGAGAAGTAAGTTCTGGATCGGCAGAAAGTACAGAACCACCGTTGAATCCAAACCAACCTAACCATAAAATTAACACCCCTGCTGTTGCAAGTGGAATATTGTGACCAGGTATCGCTTTTGGTTTTCCATCTTCCCCAAATTTTCCAATTCGTGAGCCCAATAAAAATATTGCTACTAAAGCAGCCCAGCCTCCTACAGAGTGAACTAATGTTGACCCAGCGAAATCATAAAACCCCCAAGAATCTAAGAATCCACCGCCCCATTTCCATGCTCCAACGATTGGGTATACCAATCCTACATAAAGTACAGTGAAAATCATAAATGCACCAATTTTCATTCTTTCAGCAACCGCTCCAGAAACTATTGTAGCAGCAGTAGCGGCGAACATTCCTTGGAAAAGAAAATCTGTCCACCAGGTATAACCGCCGTCAGCATATTCAGGTGTCATTCCGTTTTCAGGAGCATCGATTCCGAAGCCTGCAAAACCAAAAATACCAGAAGACCCTTCTTCGAATCCAGGGTACATCATGTTAAAACCCCAAGCATAGTAAAGTAGAAGTCCTACAGTAATAATAAAAATGTTTTTAAATAATATGTTAATTGTGTTTTTCTGTCTTGTTAATCCTATTTCTAAAAAAGCAAATCCAGTGTGCATGAAGAATACCAATGCGGTAGCCAACATCATCCATACATTATTTGCTGTAAATAATCCTGCGTCCATTTTATATAGTTTAGAGGTTTTTGTTTAGTTGATTCCGGCGTGCCCGCTTTCTTTGGTTCTAATTCTGTAAGCTTCTTTTACTTCAGAGACGAAGATTTTTCCATCTCCAACATTGCCGGTATAGGCTGCATCTAAGATGGTGTTTACAGTTTTTTCTAAGAATTCATCAGATACTACAATTGATATATAGCGTCTTTGAATATCTGCTGTGCTGTAAGAAATGCCACGGTATACATGACCTTGTTTTTCATTTCCAACTCCGGTTACGTCCCAATACGTAAAGAAGTTTACTTCGATAGAGTGCAATGCCTTTTTGACATCGTCGAACTTCGATTTTCTAATAACTGCCTCGATTTGTTTCATTTGTTCCTTTTTTTAATGTTTAAATGATCAAATGTAATTCCCCACTAAAGCTTCTGTTTTAGGTTGAGCTTCTGATGGTTCATTTCATATATAATTATATAAGTTGATTTGCCAAATGTATGTTAAAAAAAAGTATACCCCTCAAAATTTAGGGGTATATGATTAACTTTTAAGTATATCTTAAAATAGCCCCCTAATTTTTACGGGTATGATGATTTAATGCAAATAATTTGAAAATTTGAATTTGAAGAAGGGGTAAGAAGTGTGTAATATTAGAAAAAATGAATAGTTTTAAGAATTTTTCTAAGAATTGCTTAAAAAAATAACTTTAAATCAGCGAAAAGTTTAAAGTGTAAAAAAATACTGCGTCTACGTTGTATTTATAACAATTTGGAAACCCACAAGCCAAAAGCGATGGCAATAACACCAATTGCAATACTCGCTATCATATAAATGGAGAAGTTCATTAGTTCGCCTGCACGTAAAAGGGAGTGTTTTTCAAAGGCAAATGTGGAAAAGGTTGTGAACCCTCCACAGAAACCTGTAGACAATAATAATGTTTGGTTCTGAGAGAGTACATCATTTTTTAATGAAAGGCCTAAGACGATACCTATAAGCAAACAGCCTACGATATTTACTGTAAAGGTGCCAAGAAAGAAAGATTGAAAATATGGATTAAGGTTTTTGGAAATTAAATAGCGCAACATGCTGCCTATACCTCCTCCAAGAAAAACTAAAAAAAGTTGCTTCATACCCAAAGGTAAAAAACTATACGGCTTTCTTCAGCTCGGAAGTACTTAAATCTATAGTGTGCATTTCTGAAATTGTCGCAGAGGTTGTTTTGGCTTTTCTTTTTTCATTTAGAAGCGTGAAAAGCATTATTACCGCATTAACGCTAACAAGAATAAATAGTAAGATGAAAAATGACGTCATGATTTTGGCCCCTTTATAGAAATACAACGCAAAATTACGTTGTTTGGTATATTATACGCGATAAAAGGTAAAAATGTACGGGAAAAAGTAAGATTTATCGTATTAATAAATAAAATGTTAATTATTTCAATAAATACTTAATTACGAATAATAAAATCAAGAATATTACAAATGTAAGGGCTACCCATTTGACACCTTTATAGTTTTTTAGATGTAATTTTTTGTCTTTTTTGTATGAAACTATAATAATGGTAATGAAACCTAAAGCGAAAAGGGCAGCAAAAATTAATTGTCCGGTGCTGAACATATTTATATTTTTACGCAAAGCTAATTTAAAATTAAGTAGATATGCAAGATAAGATTAAGGCAGTTTCAAAATTTCATAAATCTTTCGGTTTGGGGGTTTCTGAAAGGCAACAAGCAGACTTAGGTGAAAAAAAGAATTTGTTGCGTTTTAATCTTATGGATGAAGAAAACAGGGAATACTTTGAAGCTGCTCAGAATAATGATATGGTTGAAGTTGCAGACGCTTTAGGTGATATGTTATATATTCTATGTGGTACAATCTTAGAGCATGGTATGCAATATAAAATCGAAGAGGTGTTTGATGAAATTCAACGTAGTAACATGAGCAAGTTAGGGGCAGATGGTAAACCAATCTACCGAGAAGATGGCAAAGTGTTAAAAGGGCCATCTTATTTTAAACCTAATATAAAGGCGATTTTAGAATCGTAAATGATATTACGTTTCTCTATAAGGCATCAAATTCTTTTTGTTTTTTCTCAAACCACTCTTTCATAGCGTTTGGAGTTTTCATAAGCTGCTGCATTTCATTCATGGCTTTTAAGTGAGCCTGATCAGCTTTTTTGTACATGTCCATTCCATGCTGTTTACTTTTTTCTGCTATTTCTTGAAAAGTTTTGGCATGAAATTCTAAATCGCAAGCACCACCCAGTTGTTTACAGGTCATTGTTTTCATTCTCTTCGATTTTATATTAAAATTGATATAAAGATCAACAATATTAGGTGATATTAAAATAAATCACAGCTTGAAAATTAGAGCAGGTAGATGCAAATGAATTATACTATATCTTCACTCTCCAGCTATAAGGGTCTTCTGCGCGATTGTATTGAATATCTGTAATATGTTTTTTAAACATGGATGCATAGCTATTCTCTAATTCTGGAAGATCATAATCTACATCTCGAAATCCGAAAGCGGCAATTGGTGAAATAACCGCAGCGGTTCCGGCACCAAACATTTCTTTTAAACTTCCATCTTGAGCGGCAGCAACCACTTCAGTGACGGTTAGCGTACGAACTTCTGCCTTTATGCCTTTTGAAGCTGCAATTTCTAATACGCTTTTTCGGGTAATTCCATCTAAAATACGATCGCTAGTTGGCCCTGTTATTAAGGTGTCTCCGATACGAACGAAAATATTCATAGCACCAGCTTCTTCGATATTTTCATGTGTGTTGTCATCGGTCCAAATTACTTGATTGTATCCTTTTTCAACAGCTAATTGGGTCGGGTAAAATTGACCTGCATAGTTTCCCCCTGCTTTTGCATACCCAACTCCACCGTTAGCAGATCTCGAATACTTTTCTTCAATTAATACTTTTACTTTACCAGCAAAGTAAGGCCCTGATGGTGCTAAGCATATCATGAATTTATACTCATTGGCAGGAGATGCATGAAAACCTTTTCCTGATGCGAAAATGAATGGTCTAATATACATTGCGCTTCCCGGAGTTTGAGGAATCCACTTCTCTTCAAGTTTTAGCAAAGCGTTTAATCCTTCCATGAAAATATTTTCAGGAATTTCTGGAATTGACATACGGCTTGCGGAAATATTCAATCGCTTATGATTGTCACTAGGGCGAAATAAAAAAATATCATTTTGATCATCTTTATATGCCTTCATTCCTTCAAATATTGACTGACCATAATGGAAAATTTTTGCAGAAGGCTCTAAGCTTAATGGTCCGTAAGGAATGATTTGTGGAGTTTCCCAAGAGCCATTTTTATAATCACAGACTAACATATGGTCTGTAAAAACACTACCAAATGCTAAATTATCAAAATCTACTTGCTCAATTTTCGAGGTTTTGGCTCTTTCAATACTAATTGGTGACTTCAAGGTACTTTCCATTATAAGTGAATTTAAAGAATAAAATTAATGAAATATCCTCATTGAAAGGTTCTTTTTTCACCAAAAATGATCAATTTTGTAAATGAGAATCAAATTCTGACTATTATGAAACGTTTTAACATTTTACTTGTGTTTTTCTTAGCAATTAATGGCTTATTTGCTCAAAATACAACAGAAGCCAAAAAGCAATTAAACACTTTTGGAAGCACCATAGACGAAAATAATGCATTGAGTAGTTCAGAAATGTCTGAAAAATATTCAATGCTGACAGTGTCTGATACTTTAACAACTAAGTTTTCTGGTCGAGTATTAGAAGTATGTCAAGTTAAAGGCTGTTGGATGAAGGTGGCGCTGGATAATGGAGAAGAAACTATGGTACGGTTTAAAGATTATAGTTTTTTTATGCCTATAGATATTAAAGATAAAGAAGTTGTAATGAATGGTTTTGCTTTTGTAGAAGAAATGAGTGTTGAAGATCAAAAGCATTATGCCAAAGATGCAGGAAATACAGCTGAAGAGATTAGCACAATTACAAAGCCTAAAAAATCATTCGGATTTGAGGCTGATGGTGTTTTAATAAAAGAATAGGTTGAAGCGAAAAATAATTACCACATCTGATGGTTCAAAAACGATACATATTGTTGATTGGAATGAACAGTACCATTCGAAACATGGCGCAATTCAAGAAGCGTATCACGTTTTTATAAAATCAGGACTAGAATTATTTGAGAAAAAATCGATTTCAATTTTAGAAGTTGGGTTTGGCACCGGTCTAAATTGCTTGATTACTTTAATTGAATCTAAAAGACTGCAGCTGCAAATCGATTATAAAGGTGTTGAGGCTTACCCTATTACCAGTAAAGAGCATCAACAGCTTAATTATATTTCAGAATTAAATGCTTCGAAATTTCAATCCGAATTTTCACAGATGCATAGTTGTTTATGGGAAAAAAATGTGCAAATCGATGCTAATTTTTTTCTGATAAAAGAACAGAAAGATTTTAAAGAAATCGAAGAAGAAAACGAGTACAATCTCATTTATTTTGATGCCTTCGGGGCAAGAGTTCAGCCAGAATTATGGACTGAAGTCATTTTCTTAAAAATGTATAAAGCTCTAAAAAAGGATGGTATTTTAGTTACTTATGCTGCAAAGGGAAGTGTGAGAAGAGCCATGCAGGCTGCTGGATTTCAAGTAGAACGTTTACCAGGGCCTCCAGGTAAAAGAGAAATGCTTCGTGCTCGAAAATAGTACAACCGCTTAGTTAAATAAATATTTTCAGTTGCCAGAGTGTTAAATCAATTTTAAAGGTAGGGCTTAACGCTTCCAAAACCAATATCTTTGGTTAATGAAGATTTTGATAACAGGAGCAACTGGTTTAATTGGGCAGGAAATTGTGCGGCAATGCCTCAGCCAAAAAATTGCTGTACATTATTTAACAACCAATAAAAAAAAACTTGTTTCAGAATTAAACTACAAAGGCTTCTACTGGAATCCAGAAACAAAAGAAATTGATCTAGCATGTTTTGATGGGGTAACAGCAATAATTAATTTGGCCGGAGCAAGTATTTCTAAACGATGGACTAAGAGCTATAAGAAAATAGTGTTATCTAGTAGAGTGAATACCATTCGCACCTTACATCATGGTTTGTCTAAAATCTCATCACAAACTATAACGTCTTTTGTTTCCGCATCAGCTATAGGTATTTATCCGCATTCATTAGCGAAATTTTATGACGAATCTGAAACTAAGGTAGACGATAGTTTTTTAGGCGATGTTGTTGAATCATGGGAAAATGAGATTGATAGCCTTAATGTTTTCAATTTTAATTTGGTCAAAATTAGAATAGGTCTTGTGCTTTCTAATGACGGTGGAGCACTCGTAGAAATGGTAAAGCCAATACGTATGTATGTTGGTGCTGCTTTTGGTCATGGCAAACAATGGCAATCATGGATACATATTTCAGATTTAGCAAGAATTTTTATTTTTTCAGTTAAACATTCATTGCATGGTGTGTATAATGGTGTTGCACCGAACCCTATTACGAACGCAAAGTTGATTAAAGAAGTTGCGTCAATGCTAAATAGACCATTAATACTGCCTAATATACCTCAAATTGCAATGCAGATAGTTTTAGGCGAAATGTCATATTTGCTGTTCGCAAGTCAACGAGTCAGTAGTAAAAAAATTGAAGAAGAAGGCTTTGTTTTTCAATATCAAAATATTACTAGAGCTTTGAATGAAATCTTTTCAAATGAAACTAAAGACAAGACAACTGATCATTCAGACATCAAGGAATATGTTTAATAGATAGTTTGAAACTTCACTAAATTGGTTCCGGTAGTTAGCTCCGCGAAGTGAATCAAATAATACCAAAGAATAGTTAGTTAATCGGATTTACTCAAATTTGCTTTTTCTTTTTTTAATGACATTATGACATTTTTAAAGATTTGGCAGTACTTTTGCCCCCTTCAACTTGATTTTAAAATAGGATAATTCAATGAGTGAAAAAGATAAGTCAGAAGAAATAGAAGAAATCATTTCTGATATAGAAAACAATGTAGACGCAAATTCCGACAATGCAGATACTGTTGAAGAGCAGCAAGAAGAAGTGGAAGAGTTGACTGCTGAAGAAAAACTACAAGAAGACTTAGGTAAAGAGAAAGATAAATTTTTACGTCTTTTTGCTGAATTTGAGAATTACAAAAAAAGAACTTCTAAAGAGCGAATTGATTTATTTAAAACCGCTGGTCAAGAAGTTATTGTTTCGTTGTTGCCTATTCTCGATGATTTTGATAGAGCTTTAAAAGAACTGTCAAAATCAGATGAAGATGAAATGTTTAAGGGTATTGAGTTAATAAGTAATAAATTCAAAGAAACCTTGAAGAATAAAGGACTTTTAGAAATGGAAGTTAAGCAAGGTGATACATTCGATGCAGAAGTTCATGATGCGATAACGCAAATACCAGCACCAAACAAAAAGCTAAAAGGCAAAATCATTGATGTCATTGAAAAAGGCTTTACGCTTGGAGATAAAATCATTCGTCACCCTAAGGTGGTAGTAGGAAACTAATACATAAGCATGAAGCAAGATTATTATGAAATTTTAGGTGTTAGTAAAAGTGCTAGTGCTGCTGAAATCAAAAAGGCATATCGAAAGAAGGCTGTTGAATTTCATCCTGATAAAAACCCAGGTGATGCGAAAGCAGAAGAGAATTTTAAAAAAGCTGCTGAAGCATATGAAGTTTTAAGTGATGCCGATAAAAAAGCAAGATATGACCAGTTCGGTCATGCGGCCTTTGAGGGCGGCGGCGGTTTTGGCGGCGGCGGTATGAATATGGATGATATCTTCAGTCAATTTGGAGATATTTTTGGAGGTGCTTTTGGTGGCGGCGGCTTTAGTGGTTTCGGAGGCGGAGGCGGACAACGGCGTGCTAAAGGAAGTAATCTCAGAATTCGGGTGAAATTGAATTTAGAAGAGATTGCTAATGGCGTTGAAAAGAAAGTTAAGGTTCGAAGAAAAGTACAAGCCGACGGCGTAACTTATAAAACATGTTCAACATGTGGCGGCCGTGGTCAAGTGACTAAAATAACTAATACTATTTTAGGTAGAATGCAAACCGCTGCTACTTGTAATGTTTGTGGCGGTAGTGGTCAAATGATAGACAAGAGGCCAAGTGATGCTGATGCTCAAGGTTTAAAACAAGCTGAAGAAACCGTTTCAATAAATATACCAGCCGGAGTGGAAGATGGTATGCAATTAAAAGTTCCTAATAAAGGAAATGATGCGCCTGGAAATGGTGTACCAGGTGATTTATTAGTAGCTATTGAAACCATTGACCATGCTTCGTTAAAACGTGAGGGTGATAACTTACATTATGACCTATATATTAGTATTTCTGAAGCCGTTTTAGGTACTTCTAAAGAAATTGATTCTGTAGGAGGCAAGGTGCGAATAAAATTAGAAGCTGGTATTCAATCAGGTAAAATTTTAAGATTAAGAGGTAAAGGTATTTCTAGTCTTAACGGTTACGGCAGTGGTGATCTATTAGTTCATGTTAATGTATGGACTCCAAAAGAACTAAATAAAGAGCAAAAGGAGTTTTTTGAAAAAATGCAGCATAACGAGAATTTTGAACCGAGACCTGAAAAATCGGATAAATCGTTCTTTGAGAAAGTTAAAGATATGTTCTCATAATTCTATATGATTGGCATTTAAATAAAAAACGTATATTTGAAATAGTGTTGGGTAACCAATGCTAATTTTCTTTTTCATAGCAATTTTTTTCCCATCCTTGATGCTTCAAGGGTGGGTTTTGTTTTTTTGTTGGTTATAACATTGAAAGCGAAATAAAAAATCATTTTGATTGAGGCTGAAAACTAGATGAAAATCCCTAAGTCTAAAGTTCATTACATATCTTTGACAAAATTGCCTGCATGAATGACATTTTGGTAACGAAAGATGTTTCCAAGCACTTCGGAAAACATACCGCATTAAACAAGGTTTCTTTAGAAATTCCCAAAAAAAGTATTTACGGATTATTAGGTCCAAATGGAGCCGGAAAAACTACCCTAATTCGTATTATAAACCAAATTACTTATCCTGATTCAGGTGCAGTTTTTTTTGATGGAGAACCGCTGCAAGCCAAGCACATTGCTGCCATTGGTTATTTGCCAGAAGAAAGAGGGTTGTATAAAAGTATGAAGGTGGGCGAACAGGCATTGTATTTAGCGCAACTGAAAGGACTTTCAAAACAGGAAGCCAAAAGAAGATTGAAATATTGGTTTGATCGACTTAATATTGGTGATTGGTGGAATAAAAAAATACAAGAGCTCTCTAAAGGAATGGCTCAGAAAATTCAATTTATTGTAACGGTTTTGCACGAACCAAAATTGCTCATCTTCGACGAACCGTTTAGTGGCTTTGATCCAATAAACGCCAATATAATTAAAGATGAAATACTGAAATTGAGTGCCAATGGTACATCTATAATTTTCTCAACGCACCGTATGGAATCTGTAGAAGAACTCTGTGATCACATTGCACTTATACATCAGTCAGAGAAAATATTAGATGGCAAGCTTTCTGACATCAAAAAGGCTTATAAAAACAACGTTTTTGAAGTGGGTTTAGAGGTGAATGATAGCGAGCAATTTTTTCAAGAATTTATTGAAAAGTTTGATGTTAGTGAATCAGAATTTAATCCGTTAGAAAAACAATTAGATTTCAAATTGAAACTTCCTTCAAGTGATACTGGTGAAGTACTATTGTACTTAAACAACTTTGGTCGCGTAAATAGGTTTACCGAAAAAATTCCATCGGCAAACGAAATATTTATTCAAACAGTACAAAATAAAGATGCAAATGAATAAGTTGAAACTTATTATTCGACGCGAATATTTGGCTAAGGTTAGGAATAAATCTTTTATTATCATGACTTTTTTGAGTCCATTGTTAATGGTAGGTATGGTAGTTTTGGTTGCTTATTTGGCTAAATTAAATGATAACGAGAAACGAATTATTGCAGTTTTAAATGAAAGTGAATTCTTTTCGAAAGACTTTACAACAGATGCAACCACCGGTTACGTTCATTTTGACAAAATAAATCTCGAAGTTGCAAAAGACTCAACCGCTGGTTTAGGGTTTTATGGACTATTATATATACCCAATAATACCCATGTAGAAGATGTTGCTGAAAATGCGTTTTTTTATTCAAAAGAGGCGGCGAACACCTCGGTGTTAGGTAATATTGAAGCCGTTTTTCAAAAACGATTACGGTTGCAAAAACTTCAAGATTTAGGAATGTCTTCTGAACAATTTGAAGCTTTGGGTGATAAGTACGAGATACAAACGGCTACTTTTGCGGGACAACAAAATCTAAAGGGCATCAATGAGCTTAAAGCAGCAATTGGGGGTGCGTTCGGTTATCTTATTATGATGTTTATTATCATTTATGGTGGCTTTGTAATGAGAAGTGTTATCGAAGAAAAAACCAGTAGAATTATTGAAGTGATTATTTCTTCAGTAAAACCATTTCAATTAATGATGGGTAAAATTGTCGGAACTGCTTTGGCAGGAATAACTCAATTTGCTATTTGGATAGTTTCTGCTTCGTTGTTATTTTTTGTAGCTTTTTTATTGTTTGATATTGACCCATCAGTACTAGGGAACAAAGCAGAATTAACATCAAATATGGGGGTTAACATGCCTATGAATTTACCTTCTGGAAACGAAAGTGTTGAGCAATATTTAAGAGAGTTTTTTAAATTACCCCTGGCAATGTTAGTCACATTCTTTTTGATATATTTTATCTTAGGTTACCTTATTTATAGTTCAATTTATGCAGCAATTGGTGCAGCCGTCGACAATGAAACCGATACGCAGCAATTTATTTTTCCAATTATTTTACCACTAATGTTAGCTATTTATGTGGGTTTCTTTTCTGTATTTAGTAATCCACATGGCCCCATAGCTGTTGGTTTTTCTCTTTTTCCTTTAACTTCGCCTATTGTAATGCTTATGCGATTGCCAAATGGCATTGGTGAAGGTGGCGTGCCAGTCTGGCAAGTAATTACTTCTATCATCTTATTAATTGGTACTTTTATAGCAATAGTATGGTTGGCTTCTAAAATTTATCGCATAGGAATTTTAATGTATGGCAAAAAACCAAGCTACAAACAACTATTTAAATGGTTGCGCTACTAAGAATGGAAAAGTTAGAAAGTATATTCGATAGTATAAAAGACTTTTTGTCATATCGTATTTATGATAGTGATACGGTACACTTAAGTGTAAGTACATTTTTGACCATACTAATAGCACTTTTTGCGGTAACCTTAGTTTTGAGAGTAGTTCATAAATTGGTTACAGCTAAACTTCCGGAAGAGGATAAAAATAAGTTTATCAGTATTTTCGGTTTTTTAAAGTATTTGTTTTACATACTTGTAGTTGCAACTATACTGCATTCATCGGGCGTTAATCTTACGGTTCTTCTAACGGCTTCGACAGCTTTGTTTGTTGGTATTGGTTTTGCTTTGCAATATCTATTTCAAGACATCATTTCTGGTATTTTAATTATACTCGATCAATCATTACATGTTAGTGATATCATAGAAGTAGAAGGCAAAGTGGGTCGCGTATTTGAAATTAGGTTACGAACAACACGTGCATTAACAAGAGACGACAAAGTTATTGTAATTCCGAATCATAAATTCTTGACCGATAGCATATACAACTATACTCAAAACCATAAAACAACTAGAGAATCGGTAAAAGTAGGCGTAGCGTATGGAAGCGATGTAAATTTAGTTACTCAAATATTAGAAGAAGTTGCAACTACGCAAAAGACAATTTTGAAAAATCCGAAACCATTTGTTTTGTTTGAAGATTTTGGTGATTCGGCATTGCTTTTTTCTTTAAATTATTATATCACAGATAGTTTCAGTGATCCTCGTACTAAAAGTGCGATGCGATATGAGATTGATTCAAGATTTCGAGCAGAGCAAATAACCATACCATTTCCACAACGCGATGTGCATCTATTTCAAAATAGCAATACCGCTGAACACTAAGATAAGCCTACCGCCGTTTAACCCGTATGAACCAATTTCAAATTTGTTTTTTACTTTTTATAATAGGTTTGTTTGGTTTTGGTCAAACTCCTGATTTACTTCGATTAGAGCATACAACAATTCCTGAAAATAAAACCGGAATACGAACTACACGAAGTCGGGCAGTTATTAATGTTCCTTTTAAAATTAAAGAAACAAATTACCTAGTTATTGGTGCTGAATATAATCGTTATGATTTTAGAATAGGAGTGCCTTTTCCTTTTGAAACAAGAACTTTTGAAAGACTTCATATTGTTGATGTTAATTTGGGATATACTTTTAAATGGAATGAAGAATGGCGATTTATAGGAGCCATTCAACCAAGATTGGCATCAAACTTTATTGTAGGTATCGAGAATAACGATTTCAGAATGAACCTTGCCGGGGTAATGATGAAGCAAAAGAAAGACATTGATAAACCATTTAGTTTGGTGATTGGTCTTTCATATAACAGTGCTACGGGCCTACCATTTCCACTGCCAATTTTGAACTATAATGTTCGTTTTCACCCAAATTGGTCATATACTGTTGGTATTCCTAGGTTTGATTTTAAATATCATTCGAATAACGAAAAACACATTATAAATATGGCCAGTTTTTTAGATGGTTATTTTATAAACCTACAAAATGAACTGTTATTGCCGAATGATCAAGTAGGTACTGCTGTATCTTTATCAGCTTTGGTGATTTCAACCGGGTATCAGTACAAATTCACAAAAGAAATATCACTGTATGCGGTTATGGGCTATTCGGTGATTCAAGAAGGATTAATTAGAAATGGAAATAGAGCTTATATCTTGAATAACGATGGAAATATTTATCTTAGAACAGGATTTAAAATAGGAATTTTTTAAACGCGCACGTATGTCAAAAATATTGGTAGTTGAAGACGAATCTGCAATTCGAAGAGTTTTAGTTAAAATTCTATCAGAAGAAAATGATAGTTATCAACTCGAGGAAGCCGAAGATGGTTTAAGAGGTCTTGAAGCAATTAAAAATAAAGATTATGATTTGGTGCTTTGTGATATTAAAATGCCCAAAATGGATGGGGTAGAAGTGCTTGAGGCGGCGCGGAAAATTAAACCTGAAATTCCTTTTATTATGATTTCAGGTCATGGTGACTTAGATACTGCTGTAAATACAATGCGTGCAGGTGCATTTGATTATATTTCGAAACCGCCAGATTTGAATAGATTACTGACAACAGTTAGAAATGCTTTAGATCGTAAAGAGCTTGTTGTGGAGAATAAAATTCTCAAGAAAAAAGTGAGCAAAAATTATGAAATGGTTGGTGATAGCGATGAAATAAGCGCTATTAAAAATATGATTGAAAAGGTGGCCCCTACAGATGCCCGCGTACTTATAACGGGCTCAAATGGTACCGGTAAAGAACTGGTCGCTCATTGGCTACATGAAAAAAGCCCAAGAAGTGCTGCTCCATTTATTGAAGTCAACTGTGCTGCAATTCCTTCTGAATTGATTGAAAGCGAATTATTTGGTCATGTTAAAGGTGCTTTTACCTCGGCAGTTAAAGACCGTGCTGGTAAATTTGAGGCGGCTAATAAAGGAACTATTTTTCTAGATGAGATTGGTGATATGAGTTTATCGGCTCAAGCAAAAGTTCTTAGAGCTTTACAAGAAAGTAAAATTTCAAGAGTTGGTACTGATAAAGATATAAAAGTTGATGTTCGTGTAATTGCTGCAACTAACAAAAATCTGAAAAAAGAGATAGAAGATGGTAAATTTCGAGAAGATCTTTATCATCGCTTGGCGGTTATATTAATAAAAGTGCCTGCTTTAAATGATCGGCGTGATGATATACCATTGTTAATTAATCATTTTAGCTCCAAAATAACGTCCGAACAAGGTATGGCCAAAAAAACCTTTTCTGATAAAGCAGTGAAGTTATTAAAAGCTTATGACTGGACGGGTAACATTCGAGAATTAAGAAATGTGGTCGAACGGTTAATTATATTAGGTGGCAAAGAAGTAACAGAGGAAGATGTTAAGCTATTTGCTAGCAAATAGTCTAAACTAATTTTTGTTATAAGTTCAAAATAACAATTATTATTTGCTTGGTTGTTCTACGCAACCTTCTAAGGCTTGTAAAGCAGCAGCTGTTATTTCTTTAGTTCGTAGATTGTAATATTTTTTACCTTCAGAAAGGTTTTGTTTTAACAATTGTTGTTCGCATTGCTCGTATATTTTTATAGCATAATTTCGAGCTTCAGAGCAACTTACGGATTCTACTACCGTTTGCAATGACGACTCATAATTTAATAAAGCTTTATCAATGCGTAACTGCATATCTGTTTTGGTAGTTGTTAAACCCTCCAATTTGTTTTCAGCTTCAACAGCATTGTTCATTGCAAAATCTTTTGAATTAAAAGCAGTATCGTGCATGTCATGTTGTTCAAGTGCATCATAAGTATCTGTGATATGTTGTAGTGCTTCGTTCAATAGTATTTTAGTACCGTTTAATGAAGTAGACCGTACTGCTGCTTTCAAGTTGATTAAACTTTCTTCCATGCTTACTTCGGCATCTACGCATCCGCATTCGTTAAATTTTGTTGCAGTATTTTGTATTCCCTTTATAGCTTTGTATATAAAAAAGCGAGCTTTATTAATGTTATTCTCGGTCAGGGCATTTTCTGTTTGGCTTTGTACAAAACCAATATTTGAGAGTGCATAATTACATGCGTCAGTTGTAGTAAAAGAAGAGAAGAGGCTAAAAGCCAATAGCGTTAAGAGAACGTAAAATTTCTTCATATTGTAGGTTTAGTAGGCATGTAATACTTTGGGAATATTACGGGGGTAAAATTACCAGTTATAGAGAACTGCACCCATTTTATTCGTTAGAACCTACCAGTTTTACGATTACTAGTTGAAGTGAAGATATTGACTGTTGAACAACCGTTTTTTTTAACAATTTGAACAATTCAACGATAAAAAATTCTATCTTTTGCCTATGAATAAAGTAAATATTAAAGAGTTTAAAGTTGAGAAAACCGTAAAACTTGCAAATTTAGAGACTAATAGAAATTTACAAGCTTCTGAAAAAGTATTAAAGAAAGAGTTAAAGGTTATTCGAAGAGAGTTGGGTGAGTTTCAAGATACGCTATATGCACATGGTAAATATAGCGTGCTAATTTGCTTACAGGGTATGGATACTGCCGGTAAAGACAGCTTAATTAGAGAGGTGTTTAAAGATTTCAATGTTAGAGGGGTAGTGGTACATAGTTTTAAAGTGCCTACAGAACTCGAATTGAAACATGATTATTTATGGCGTCATTATATAGCCCTACCTGCAAAAGGAAAATTTGGGGTATTTAATAGAACACATTATGAGAATGTATTGGTAACAAGAGTGCATCCTGAATATATAATGGGTGAACATATTCCTGGTATACATAAAGTTGCTGATATTGATCAAAATTTTTGGAATAAGCGATTTGACCAAATCAATAATTTCGAAAAACATATAGCCCAAAACGGAACACTTGTTTTTAAGTTCTTTTTAAATCTATCAAAAGAAGAACAAAAAAATCGATTGCTACGAAGATTAGCATTGAAAAGTAAAAATTGGAAGTTTTCACCTGGTGATTTAAAAGAGCGTAAACTGTGGGATTCCTATCAGCTTTGCTATGAGGAAGCTATTAATAAAACTTCAAAAAGCCATGCACCATGGTTTGTAATTCCAGCAGATAATAAAAAAGCGGCTAGAGTTATCGTTGCCTCAATTTTGCTGCAAGAGTTAAAAAAATACAAAGATATTGTAGAACCAGAACTAACTGAAAAAATTAAAGCTAATTTAGGCACTTATAAATCGGAGTTAGAAAACGAAAAATAATGAAGAAAATCGCTTTTATTTTATTCTTGGTGGTATTGCAAGGTTTAGCACAAACCAAAGACGAACAGCAAATTAGATCAATTTATGATGTCGCTCTTAAAGAAGGTAAGGCTTATCATTGGCTGAATTATTTGTCAAACCAAATTGGGGGGCGTCTTTCGGGTTCTGTACAGGCACAGCAAGCGGTAGATTACACTAAAGCACAAATGGATGCTCTAGGTCTTGATCGTGTTTGGTTGCAGCCGGTTATGGTACCTAAATGGGTGCGAGGTACACCAGAGTTTGCGTATATAGAAACCGAGCCAGGCGTTACCACAAATGTGCCGATTTGTGCATTAGGTGGTTCAATTGCTACTGCCGGAAGAGGAGTGAAAGCTAATGTTATTGAGGTTCATAGTTTAGAAGAATTAGAATCTTTAGGAAAAGAAAAAATATCAGGTAAAATTGTATTTTTTAACCGTCCTATGGATCCAGCTTTAATAAACACGTTTGGAGCATATTCTGGAGCAGTTGATCAACGCGGAGGAGGAGCAGCGGTAGCTGGTAAATATGAAGCCTTGGGTGTAATAGTACGATCAATGAATTTACGTTTAGATGATTATCCTCATGCTGGAGGTATGAGTTATGGTGATTTAGCAGAGGCAGAGCGAATTCCTGCTGCAGCCATAAGTACCAATGGTGCAGATTTGTTAAGTGCTACATTAAAATTGAATCCGGATATCCAGTTCTTTTTTAAATTAAATTGTAAGCAGCTAGAAGATGTTGAGTCGTACAATGTTATCGGTGAAATAAAAGGGAGTACGCATCCTGATGAAATTATGGTTGTTGGTGGCCACTTAGATTCTTGGGATTTAGGTGATGGATCACATGATGACGGCGCAGGTTGTGTTCAAAGTATGGAGGTTTTAAGAATTATGAAAGAAATTGGTTATAAACCAAAAAGAACCATTCGAACTGTTTTGTATATGAATGAAGAAAATGGCTTAAGGGGTGGACTGAAATATGCCGAAATAGCAAAAAATAAAAAAGAAAATCATGTTTTTGCATTAGAAAGTGACTCTGGCGGCTTTACTCCTAGAGGATTCAGTTTTGACGCATCAGATAATCAAATTAACCAAGTTAACGATTGGGCAAATTTATTTAAACCATACGATGTTCATTTGTTTGTAAAAGGATATGCAGGGGCAGACATTAATCCATTGAAACATGACGGTATGGTTTTAGCCGGGTTACGACCAGACTCGCAACGTTATTTTGATCATCATCATGCAGAAAATGATACATTTGAACATGTTAATAGAAGAGAGCTAGAGTTAGGTGCTGCGGCAATGACCAGTTTGATGTACTTGTTTGATCAATACGGAACCTTTCCTAAATAATTGATTTAGATGATTATTTGATATAGATATTCGATACATGATCTAGTAATATCTAAAAACTAAAATTGTTACCTTTGCATTTCATAAAATTTACAAAAATGCAAGAAGGAATTTACGCAAAATTTAATACTTCAAAAGGAGAAATAGTAGTCAGATTGACTCACGATAAAACACCTGGCACCGTTGGTAATTTTGTTGCTTTAGCTGAGGGCAAGCAAGAAAATACAGCTAAATCTAAAGGAGAAGGTTATTACGATGGTCTAAAGTTTCATAGAGTGATACCCGACTTCATGATTCAAGGTGGATGCCCTCAAGGTACCGGTACTGGTGATGCTGGCTATAAATTTGACGATGAATTTCACTCGGATTTAAAACATGATAAACCTGGCGTATTGTCTATGGCCAATGCTGGACCTGGTACTAATGGCAGCCAATTTTTTATAACCCATGTTGCAACGCCGTGGTTAGATAACAAACATACAGTTTTTGGTCATGTAACTTCAGGTCAAGATATTGTAGATGCTGTGGCTCAAGGTGATGTAATCGAAAGCTTAGAAATAGTTCGTGAAGGCGAAGAGGCAAAGAAATGGGATGCTCTTGCCGCTTTTGAAACCTTTAAAGGTGCCGGCGCAGAAAGATTGGCGGTAGAAAAAGCAAAACAAGCGGCAGAGTTGGATAAGGTTGCTGCTGGTTTTGATGAAACAGCAAGTGGTTTGCGTTATAAGATTATTCAAAAAGGAGATGGAAACAAAGCTGAACCTGGTCAGAAGGTTTCTGTTCATTACGAAGGTTCATTGTTGAATGGGCAGGTTTTTGATTCATCGTACAAACGTAATCAGCCTATTGATTTTCAGTTAGGAGTTGGCCAAGTAATTAAAGGCTGGGATGAAGGAATATCACTTTTACAAGTTGGTGATAAAGCCCGATTCGTAATACCCTCTGATTTAGGTTATGGAGGCGCAGGAGCAGGTGGAGTTATACCACCTAATGCAACTTTAATTTTTGATGTAGAATTAATGGGGGTGAATTAACCATCACTTAATACATATAATAGCCTCTTTGAATAAGAATAGTTCAAAGGGGCTTTTTTTATTAGGTAAATAAATTAAACCTAAAATAATAGCAACTATTTTTTATTAAGTGATGAATTTGCTCAATATAGGGCGTACTTTATTTGACCCATAGAATCATTTTTAATTCAAAAAATGAACTCAATCGACCAATACGTGTTGATTTAACTGTTGTAATTATGCAATTACCAGTTTTCTCTTTTACCTTCGGTAGCACTATAACGTAATAAAGCAACGTTAACAATGACCACCACCACTAGAATACTAAAAACTATCATATTTGGGGATATTAGGAGGATAATCTGTTAATTAAATATAAGGATAATTTAATAGAGAACGCTTGTAATTATCAAATCTTATCATAAATACTGTTAAAATTTACAAATTCTCATGAATTCCTATTTTTTGTAAGCTCTTAATATTGTAAACTCTGAAAATTTGACATAAAAAAACCCTGACTAAAAAGTCAGGGTTTAATACTATAAAAAAGTTTATTGCTTAGTCAATTACCTTCACATTAACGGCGTTCAATCCTTTTTTACCTTGTTGTAGTTCAAATTCTACAACATCACCCTCACGAACCTCGTCGATTAAGCCAGAAATGTGTACAAAATGATCTTCGTTCGAACCTTCTTCAGTGATGAAACCATATCCTTTGGAATCGTTGAAGAACTTAACTGTTCCTTTACTCATAATACTAAAAATTAAAATTATTAAAAAACAAAGATACTTTTTTTTTGGTTAATTCGCTGAATTTTTGCAAGTTATATTTAGATCAAGAAAGTGTAAAGAATTTAAATTGTAGGTATTGATTATCAATCTACTACTGTTTCGCTAATCTTCTCATCACTACCCATTGTTTTAACATGTCTCGAGAGTCTTGTGCTGGGTAGCCTAAAACCGTCTTACCAGCAGCAACATCGCCAACAACTCCTGATCCGGCTCCTACTGTTACTCCTGAATGTAAAGTTGTATGATCTTTAATAGATGCGCTACCTCCAATAATAACTCCATCGCCCAAAGTAACAGAGCCGGCTAAACCACTATGACCAGCCATTATACATGATCTACCTAAAATACAATTATGGGCAATTTGAACCTGATTGTCAATTTTGCAATTATCACCAATAATGGTTGCACTAAATTTTCCTCTGTCAACACAAGAATTCGCCCCTATTTCTACATCATTTCCGATGATTACAGTCCCAATTTGAGGTATTTTTACCAAGCCTCTTCCATCTTCACTAGGGCGATATCCAAAGCCATCAGCACCAATACTTACATTGTTATGAAAAATACATCGAGATCCAATTTCACAACGTTCTCTAATAACGGTACCTGACCAAATCACAGAAAAGTCGCCAATTGTAGTATCATCCATGATAGTAGTGTTCGGATAAAGTACAACTTCTGCACCCAATGTTACATTTTTTCCAATATAACTATGAGCACCTATTTTAGAGCCTTTTCCTATAGTTGCTGTTTCGTGAATAACGGCTGAAGGGTGTATATCGATATCAAAAACAGGAGCGTCTGGTTGAAAAGCTTCCAATACTTTGGCCATTGCCAAGTCCGCATTTTTCACTTTTATAAGCGCTCTGTTTTTTCCAGGTTCTACTATTATGGAGTCATTTACTATAGCTGCTGAAGCTTTTGATTCTTTCCAAAGAGCTACATATTTTGCACTTCCGATAAATGTGATTTGATTGCTTTGGGCTTTTTGTAGCTCCTCAGGACCTGATATTATTATATCCGAAGATCCTATTAATTCTCCTTGTAAAAGCTGATTGATTTCTAAAACTGAAAAAGACTTCATATTGAGTATTATATGTTTATTCAATTGTTTAATGGTTCTTTGGAAAGATACTATTTAATGTTAAAAAGATCAGAAAAGATTTTTTTATGTAAAAACATATCATTCTGAAATTGCATTTTAAATTTAAAAGAGCAATGTCTTTTAAATCTACTGATCTAAAATTACATTGCTCTTGTGGGGCTGAAAGATGAAATGGAAATTAAATACTTATTTCGCTTAATGCTGTTGCGGTTACAGTTTCGCCTGGTTCTGTAGATAATTGATATTGATAGAGCCCTTCATCTCCTATTGCAATTAGTAAATCGTTCGAAATGATAAGATCGAAAGCACTTCGTTTGATTGAGGTTACTAGTTTAGATGCTTCCGGATTTGTAACATCAAAAACTTTAATTTCATCGTCGCAAACAAATAGATAATTACCATATAGCCCGAGACCTTTCGGATGTTCTAAATTTCTACTATTTAGCAATATCGGATTCGTAACATCACTGACATCGTATACCTCTAATACATTAATATTATTACCACAAAATGTTTCTGAATGTAAAGTAACATACGCATTGGTGTCATTTGCTACAACCGGGTCACAGGCGGTAAAGTGTTCTACGCTTGATAGTTTTACTGGAAATTCTGGATTATCAAGGCCATAAATAAACATTCCGTTTTGTGATCCAATATATAGGTAGTCTTTATAATTGAACAAGGTTTCAATATCAAATCCAATAGAAACCGTATTTACCTTAACTGGGTCTTCAATGTTAGTTATGTTAAAAACATTTAGATCAAAGTTGTCTACCGTATAAAGGTAATCACCAGCTAAAGTAAAACGAGCTAATGAACCTCCTTGACCATCTGAAGAAGACGGAACGGCGCTTAGACTTGAATCATCAGCACAGCTGAGCGCTAAAAAAGCCAATAAAATTATATATCTGAATTTTCTCATGGTTTTAGTTTATAAGTTTCCAATCAATTAACACACTATTTTCGGGAATGTCGTAAGCATCAAACCCGTCAGGAGATCGCATGGGAGGAAATGTATTGGCAATGCGTTTAGACATTTCTACCGTATTGTTGATAGTATTATAGTTTATAGCAATCAAATCAGTGGCTTGATTGATATAAATCACGTTGTTACGAATAGCCATATCTGTAGAACCAGGAGCTGCTAAAAATTGAATGGCTTTTGGGTTCGAAGGGTCACTATTATCGTATACATGAAACCCTTTATTTAATTCATTTATGAAAAGTAAGTTTCCCTTTATATAGATTTTTCCAGATATGCCTATGGCTAACGGATTGGTTAGTGCTACCGAATTTTCAAAAGCTGTTCTATTTAAAAAAACAGGCTCGTATTCAGAGGCTGAACTACCTCTAAATCCTGCATCATCATCGTCGCAATAGAAGCAACAGCTTTGCAATGCCAAAGCGATTAGTAATAGGTAAGCAATTTTCATTTTTTTCATAGTATGGTCATTTTTAAATACAACACTCTACTACTTAGTTACCCTACCTTAAAAATTGTAAACAAAAAAACCTCCTTATTTTTAAGGAGGTTTCACATATAAAAAAATTTGAATTTATACAGAAGGATCAGGTGTCATTCTCAAATATGGTTTTATTTCTTCAACTCCTTTTTTGAAAATTTCTTTAGCATCGGCAGTAGAAATTGCCGGGCTAACAACTACTTTTTGACCATTTTCCCAATTTGCAGGGGTAGCAACTTTATGATTTGCTGTAAGCTGTAAAGAATCAACAACGCGAAGTAATTCATAAAAATTTCTACCAGTAGAAGCTGGATAAGTTAAAGTTAACTTCACCGTTTTATCAGGTGCTATAATAAACACAGAACGTACTGTTAATGTGCTATTTGCCTTTGGGTGAATCATATCATACAAATCTGATACTTTTTTGTCTTCATCTGCTATAATTGGAAAGTTTACTGTTGTTTCTTGAACTTCATTAATATCTTTTATCCATTCAGCATGCGAAGCGGCACCATCAACACTTAAAGCAAGCATTTTTACATTTCGTTTGTCAAATTCATCTTTGAATTTTGCCGCAGTACCTAATTCAGTGGTACAAACAGGCGTGAAATCAGCAGGGTGCGAAAATAGAATTCCCCAACTGTCACCTAAATAATCATAAAAGTTAATCGTTCCAACAGAACTGTCTGCAGTAAAATCTGGAGCTGTATCTCCTAATCGAAGTGTTGCCATTATCGTTGTTTTATTAATTGCTATTCGTAGTGCTACAAAATTAATGGATTGATAAAATAGCCCCTCTTTTTTTAGGTTAAAGATGTATTAAAGTTTAGTACTTTTAAACATGGAAAATTTGCAATACCCAATAGGTCATTTTAAGTGCCCAAATGAAATCACTAAAGCTCAAATTGATGAATGGATTCAGGTGTTAGAAACGTTACCAAAACGGTTGGCAATACTGGTAGGTAATCTTACACATGAACAATTAGAAACGCCATATCGTCCTAAAGGTTGGTCTGTACGCCAAGTGATTCACCATATAGGTGATAGTCATCATAATAGTTATACTCGTTTTAAATGGGCATTGACTGAAGATAAGCCGGTTATCAAAGCTTATGAAGAGAAAGAATGGAGTCAACTGTTCGATAGTAAAAATGCCCCTATTGAATTATCTTTAAACTATATTACAGCATTGCATGCCAAATTGGTTCACCTTTTAAAAGGTTTAGACGATGTTGATTTGACACGAGAATACATTCATCCAGATGGGAATGTTGCTGTTTCTGTTGCTGAAAATATAGGTAAATATGCATGGCATAGTAATCACCATTTTGCACATATTGAAGGGTTGTTAAAACGAAAAAATTGGTTGTAAGGTGGTAACTAAATTTTTTTAGTTAAAATCCACATTAATTTTTCACTTTCCAAGACGTTTGGTAAAGTTACCTCTGAAGAACGTGTAATTGAGAATCCATTGTTGAGGTAGAATTGTAGTGCAGGTCCTTTCTGCATGGTGGCCAACCAAACAATTTTCTTGTTTAATTTTTTTGCACGCAAACATACAAATTGAAGTACCTTTTTACCAATGCCTTTGCCTGACCATTCTTTTAGAATATATATTTTATCAAGGTATAAGGCATCAGTCGCAGCGTAAGATTCTAAACTCTCATTTAGGTTAATTTTGAAAATACCAACTGCTACATTGTTACATTTTATTATATAAAGTATACTATTTAGGTTGGCTTCTTCTTTTTGCAACACCGCCGTGGTAAAACTATGTTCTAAATACGGAATTGCATTTTCGTCAGGCCATAAATGTAGGTAATGCTGTGTATAGGCTTTGATGCCAGTTTTTATATAAATCGCATATAAATCAGGCGTAACTGGTTCAAAATGAATAATGTCTTTCAAATCCATTTAATATTACATCCTATACTTGGCATTTGTACAGATGTAATTTCTGATTTTTCAAGCAAAGCATTCATTGCATTTCTTAAATCGCTACCAGTCAATGGTATGCCGTTGCCTGGTCTAGAATCATCTAATTGACCGCGATAGACCAATTTCATTTGATTATTAAACAAATAAAAATCAGGAGTGCATGCAGCATCATATGCTTTGGCTACTTGCTGAGTTTCATCGTACAAATATGGAAAAGAGTAGCCAGCTTCTTTAGCTTTTCTCTTCATTAAATGAGGTGCATCTTGTGGGTAGTTTACGATATCATTACTTGATATGGCAATAAAACTGATACCCTTAGTTTGATATTCATTGGCGATTTTTGCAATTTCAGAGTTAACATGAACAACAAAAGGACAATGGTTACAGATAAACATGATTACTGTTCCTTCGGTACCTTTCAAATCATTCAAAGACAAGGTGTTGTTGCTAACAGTATCTAGAAGTTTAAATGCTGGGGCTGTGGTACCCAGTGGTAACATATTACTAGGGGTTAAAGACATAGTATTTAAAATTTAAAATATAAAGTTAAAAGTATTTAAGTGATTCTTTGTTATCCCAATAGCTCTTTTTAACTTCCACATCTTTGATTAATGCTTAAACCACTTTATTTTTGACTGAACTCACCATAGATACTATTCAAATCAATTTCTCTGCAGAGTCATTGTGGGTTCTAAATGTGGTTTTGGCATTTGTAATGTTCGGAGTGGCTCTTGAAATATCGGTAAGTGATTTTAGACGATTATTGAAATCACCCAAGCCTGTATTGGTTGGCATTTTTAGCCAATTTTTGGCATTGCCTGCCGTTACCTACCTTTTGGTAGAAGTGATTGAACCAACACCAAGTATTGCGTTAGGAATGTTTTTAGTGGCAGCTTGCCCAGGGGGGAATATTTCTAATTTTATTAGCCATTTGGCCAAGGGCAATACGGCACTTTCGGTAAGTCTAACGGCATTTGCAACACTGTTTGCAGTGATAATGACCCCGTTTAATTTGCAGTTATGGGGTTCTTTATACGACCCAACGGCTGTACTTTTAAAAACGATATCCATTTCAACTCAAGAAATGGTTCAACTAGTAGCTTTACTTTTGGTAGTACCTTTGGTGTTAGGAATGTTGGTTAATCATTTGCAACCGAAACTTGCTTTGCAATTAGGCAAAATTCTTAAAATAGCTTCTTTGGTATTTTTTGTGGTATTAGTATTCATTGCGCTCTACAATAATCGGGTCATATTTATTGATTATATATTTTATGTTTTTTGGATAGTTTTACTACATAACCTGATTGCCTTTTTTACAGGGTTTTCGTTGGGCAAACTATGTAGGCTTTCTGATGAAAATATTAGAAGTATTACTATTGAAACAGGAATTCAGAACTCGGGACTCGGACTTCTATTGATATTTACATTTTTCAATGGGTTAGGAGGTATGGCACTCTTAGCTGCTTTTTGGGGTATATGGCATTTGGTTTCAGGATTGGTATTGGCTATCTACTGGAATAAAAAAACATTTTATAAAGAAAAAGTAGTTTGAGAAACTTTGTATATAACATGGTGAAAATCTGGATGAAAGTTAATCTTCATCTGTATTTTGGAAAGATCAAAATGCACGGTTTGAGCAACGTGCCCAAAGATGAATCTGTTCTTTTCTTACCAAATCATCAAAGCGCTTTGTTAGATGTACTTTTAATAGCAGTAGATTGTAATCGCAAACCTTGGTTTCTTACCCGATCTGATGTGTTTAAAAGTAAGTTTCTGAAAACTATTTTTAATTATTTTCAAATGATTCCTATTTATAGAATTAGAGACGGGCGTGAGTCTTTGAAGAATAACCAAGCAGTATTTGATCGTTGTACTGAACTGTTGCTTCAAAAAGAGGCCTTGTTGATGTTTCCAGAAGCGAATCATAACCTAAAACGAAGAGTACGCCCGTTGAGTAAAGGCTTTACCAGAATATTATTTAACACCCTAAATTATAGTGATGCCATAAATATTAAAATAGTACCTGTAGGTATAAATTATAAAAATGCTATTCAATTTCCTGACCAGGTGGCAATTTACTTTGATACTCCCATATCTGTTCGAGAATTGTATGATCCTGCAGACGTTAAAAATTCTATAGATCGAATTAAAAAAGTCGTTTCAAATCAGCTTAAAACAGTTACAACTCATATTGAAAATGAAGAAAAGTACGAGCTGAAAGTGTCGCAGTTGAATGCGCTTAATGCCGATTTTTTAAATCCTGTTGAAACCAATTTTAAACTTCAGCAACTAAAAAATGAGCATCATAGTGATTCTTTTGAAACTTGGGGTGTTTTAGCTTACTGCTTGGGTTTGGTCTTTAATGTTTTAAATTTTCCCGTTCTTTTGTTATGGCGATATTATTTTAAACCAAAGGTTTGGGAACCTGAATTTATGGGTACCCTAAGGTTTGCCTATTCTCTTGTATCTTTTCCTATTTATTATGGTTGTATTTTTCTTATTCTTTTTGGTATGATGGGCAGCCTAATTGCAATTGGAGGTAGCACGGCATTATTTTTATTTAATACTGCATTTGTTAAGTTTTATAATGCATAAAAAAACTCCTTATAAAAGATTTAAAAGGAGCTTTTTTATCATTCTTTAAGAACTATTACATCATTCCACCAAAGAAGATAGCATTCATTAACAGTTTGTTGGTACCATACCAGAAGGCTCTAAAGTTGGTGTTGTCGGTAAAGGCTATTACGCGACCTTCACCAAGTCTGCGAACTTGAAAAGGCACGGAGTTTTTGATTAGTTCGTTGTTTTCTTCAGAAATATAACCACTCATAAGCGGAGTATTCGTGTATTGAATGGGGTTATTGTAACTGTTTTCATCAGCTTTTATATAGATATTAGTATTTCGAAACATTGGTAAGGTTTCATTTGTATAGCCGTAATTTATAGGATGTGAACGGTCTAATTTAGTCTCAAAAATGGCTCCTCCGGTCACCTGAGCACCAAGGAAATCTCGCTTTTTATCGAAGGAAATATTCTTAGCCACTAGGGTGTCACTTTTAAATTTTAAATTCATTAAACCACTTTTATTAAACCATGTAACAGCACTTCGGTACCCTATTAAGGTGCCTCCACTTTTTACCCATGCTTTAAGTTTATCTGCATTTTTTTTATTTTGTGCCATTCTGTTAGGGCTACAAACAATGATATCAGTGTACTTGCTTAAATCTGTGTATGCAAAATAATTCATGTCAATTTTGGTAAGTTGAATATCATAACGTGTATCAAACAAATGCCAAATTTCTCCGGCGTCGTAAGAGCGAATTCCATCACCAACCAAAATTGCAATTTTTTGTTTTTTAATAGGATCGAAATCATTGCTTCCTAAATCAATACCTTTTGTAAGGCCGGTGCCAACAGCAGTAATTTCCAATTTACTATCAGCGGCGACCTTGGTTAAAAAATCGTGTAATTCATTCGAGTTTAATTGCTGATTTTGAACCGGAATCATAATTGTTCCGTAATCATACTTTTTGCCTTCAACCGTAAATGGAGATTTAGCAACTTTAGCACGAAGTCCTTTTTCAACAATTGTATTTAGGGCTTTCGGGGTGTAATATTCATTCCATTCAAATAGATATGCATAATTACTTTTGTTGGTAACGCTGCCAGTCAGTGGTTCTAAATTTGTTATCTCAGCACCCGCATTTGCTGTTGACCCCAATTCGGTATAGTTAACATTAAATGCTAATGGAAAGGTCCACGCAGATATATCATAAAACAGACTATCTGTAAAGGTGGTTCTCTTTTCAAACATGGCCTTAATTAACATGTGATTTTTTTGATTCATCGGTACAACATAACTACTACCTTTCGAGTATTTTTTACCAGCAAAAGTCGCGTCATTAGTTAGCTCGTGAAATTTGATTTTATGTCTATTTAAAATCTCAGCCAAATGCCAAGATTTTGCGGCATCTTTACTGTCTCCAAAAACAATGGCCTTAGTTTTACTTCTTGCGGCTGTGTTTTTTGAATCAGAATAAAATTTTTGTTGGTACTCTAATATCTTTACACGCATGTTATTTGCAGCTTCAATAGTAGATAAGGCAGTGGTAAATTGGTTTCTTATTGTAAACGGAAATGTTAGTAATCCGTTTTCGCTTTCTTGAATATGACCTCTTGAACTACCTTGTTCGAAAAGTATTCCGATACTTCCGTTCACATCAGGAAAAGTAGAACCTTTTCCATAGTAATAATCATCATAATTTTCTTCTGAATAGTATAAAGAACCAATCTTATCCAGAGCTTTAGCGTGGTAGGTACCAATTTCGGCTGTTAGCTCTTGATTAATTTTAGGTGTTAATGGGTGAACTCTGCTAGGTTCTCCTGGTTGAAAAAAGAAGGTAGAATTAGTGCCCATTTCATGGTGATCAGTAAGAATATTAGGCATCCATTTGTGAAAGCTTTCGATTCGTGCTCTACTCTCTGGCAGTTGCACAGGAAGCCAATCTCTATTCATATCAAACCAATAATGATTTGTTCTTCCTCCTGGCCATACTTCATGATATTCTCTATCGTTGTTGTCGGCTACTAAATTCTGAGCTTTGTTAGTATTTGCCCAATAAGCGAAACGTTGCAGTCCATCAGGATTAAATGACGGATCCATAAGAATAATCATATTATCTAACAAAGTTTCGATAGCTGAGCCTTGAGCGGCTGCAAGATAATACGCATAAGCCAACCCAGCATTTGATCCACTAGGTTCATTACCATGTATTGAAAAACCTTGATAAACAACAATAGGCATGTCTTTAAGCGAAGTTTTGTTGCTGCTTGTTTCGGTTAATGCAACATGGTCGGTTCGTATTTGTTCTAAATTTTGATGGTTTTTTGGTGAAGTAATAGTGAGTAGCAGAATGGGTCTGCCTTCAGCAGTAGCACCTCTATTTTCGATTGTAATGCGGTCGCTAGCTTGAGCTAATGTTTGCATATAAAACATAAGCTTGTCATGGGTTATATGCCATTCGCCCACTTCATGTCCAATAATTTCTTGAGGCGTTGGAATGTTTTCGTTATAAGTAATTCCTTGTGGTAAATAATAGTTTAGATCAAGGTTTTCTTGGGCAAACCCAATTTGTAGCGTTGCTAGAAAGCCGAATAATAGAAAGGTCTTTTTCATATATTTTTGAATTAGTCAGTACGTAAATTTAAGTAAACTAATACCCATAAAAAAACGGCTAATTCATATTGAATTAGCCGTTTTAGTTATATTAACAAAGCTTTTATATATCATCAAAATCTATATCAGTAAAACTTCCTGAAGATGTTGTTGGTGCATTTTCTGCAATTACACCATCTTCCTCTTTTTTGAAATCTTTTTGATGTCTTTCAGAAATGACTTCTTGGCCTTTTTCATCAATAATAAAGTCCATCATTTCAATTACATTTTCCTTAAAGGCATCAAAATCTTCTTTGTATAAATAGATTTTGTGTTTTTTGTAATGAAAAGAACCGTCATCGTGGGTGAATTTTTTACTTTCTGTGATGGTTAGATAATAGTCACCGGCTTTGGTGCTTCTAACATCAAAAAAATAAGTGCGTCTGCCTGCTCTTAATACTTTAGAATGTATCTCATCCTGGTCCATGGAATCTCTTTCGCTCATCTTTTAGTGTCTAATGGTTTTGAATAGTAAATGTAGTATCAAAAATGGAAAAAAAAACCTAAAGCAGCAACAATTCATCAACTTTCTTTCTCTGATAATTGACTTGTGTATAGTTCTTTATAGTATCCATCCACTTGATTTAACTCTTCATGTGTACCTTCTTGAAGCAATTGCCCATCTTCAAGAATTAAAATTTTATTTGCGTTTTTTGCTGATGAAACGCGATGACTTACAATGATGGTTGTTTTATTCTTTGAAGCCTTTTTTAAATTATTCAGAATCTCTTCTTCCGTTTCTGTATCTACCGCAGAAAGACAATCATCAAAGGAATATATTTCAGGATCTTTCAATAAGGCCCGAGCAATTGAAACGCGTTGTTTTTGGCCACCACTTAAGGTAATACCACGTTCACCTAAAATGGTTTCATACTGCTTCGAAAAGCCCATAATATTGTCATGTACCACTGCATTCTTAGTTACGGCTATAACTTCTTCATCAGTGGCATTATGTTTGCCAAAGCGTATGTTATTTTTAATGGTGTCAGAAAATAAAAAAGCATCTTGCGGAACAGCACCTATTGATTTTCTTAAACTATTTAGATTAATGTTTTTAATAGGAACATCATCAATGAGAATTTCTCCAGAAGTCACCTCATAAAGACGCGCTATTAAATCTAAAATTGTTGATTTTCCTGAACCAGTTTTTCCTAAAATAGCAATAGTTTCTCCTTCGTTTACTACGAAAGAAATATTTTTCAAGGCTGTTATTTTGGTATCTTCATAAGTGAAGGAAACATTTTTAAACTCAATTTTTCCTCGAATTTTACTTTCTTTTTCAATTAGGTTTTTAATTTCAGGCTCTTCTTTTAAAAATTCATTAATTCTTTTCTGAGATGCCTCAGCGCGTTGAACAATGGTGGTAAGCCACCCTACAATTGCAACCGGCCAAGTTAGCATATTCACGTAAAGAATAAACTCTGCAATTAATCCAGCCCCAATTTCTCCGTTAATGTATTGTTTACCTCCAATATAGATTACAAAAATGTTACTGATGCCAATTAAAAGAATCATTAAAGGAAAAAACCAGGCATTTACCTTAGCTAAGCTCATACTTTTATCTTTTCCGTCTAAAGCCAAAGTTTTTAAACTGCTATTAGTTTGTGGTTCTAAAGCATAAGCCTTGATTACCGTTACCCCTGAAAACACTTCTTGAGTAAAGGTTGAAAGGTTACTAAGATATTCTTGTACTACAGTACTGCGCTTGTGAATTATTTTGCTTATTTGATAAATTAATACGGAAAGAATAGGTAATGGTAATAAGGTATAAGCGGCTAGAGTAGGAGCTTTGATAAACATTAGCGGAATTAAACAGGCGAAAAGTGTTAAAGTTTGCATACCATACATTATCGCAGGTCCCGCATACATTCTTACCTGATTAATGTCTTCGCTTATGCGGTTCATTAAATCACCTGTTCTATTTTTTTTATAAAAATTTAAACTCAAAAATTGATAGTGATTGAACACCTCATTTTTTAAATCATATTCTATATATCTAGAAACGTTAATGATGGTTTGTCGCATTAAAAAGGTGAAAAAACCCGATAAGAGAGCAGCGCCAACAATGATAATGATGAACTCTAAAAGAAGTTCTTCAGTAAGGGCTTTATCGGCAACATTTTTAACATAATTATCTACTGCTGTTATTGATTTATTGACATATGACGGCATAACTAGTTGAAAAACTCTTGCAATGATGGTAATGATAATACCTACAAGAAGTTTAAACCAGTATTTTTTAAAGTATTTGTTAAGGTGCTTAAGTTCCTTCATGAAGGGTAATTACTGCTTTGCGAACTGTTTTCAATAAACGAAAACCAAAGATAGGTGTTTGATCTGCAAATAAATGTTATAAAATGTATAACATATTAACCTTTGGGTAACCAATGGTTGAAAATAGATTGCTATTTTTGCCACGTGAAAAACAACCCAATTCTATTTAAAGTTCTTTAACATGTTAACAAGAAGGCACATCAGAGTAAAAGTAATGCAATGTATTTATGCGCTGATTCAATCAAAAGATGACTCACTTAAGAAACAAGAAAAGTTTCTTGAAGAAAGTATCGATAATATGTATATGTTGTACTTGTTAATGTTAAGTCTTTTGACCGAAGTGCATACATATGCAAGTACACAAGTAGTATTATCTTCAAAAAAATATTTGGCTGATAGCACCAAAGATCACCCCAATAAAGAGAAATTCTTGAACAATAAAGTCTTGTTGCAGATTGCAAGTAACAAGTCATTAAAAGAGGAATTAGAGCATCGTAAGTTGAAAAACTGGTATCTCAATGAGGAGTATGTACGATTGATTTATAAGGAAATTATTGAAAGCAATAGTTACCTTGAGTATATGCAACATCCAACCAGTACTTACGAAGAAGACCGCCAATTGATAAAAACTTTATTCGAAAAAGTAATAGCACCAAATGAAAAGATTTACGATTATTTTGAAGACGATCAGCTAACTTGGGTTGATGATATTCCAATTGTAAATACCTTTATATTAAAGTTACTTAAAAAAGTTAAAGCAGCCGATACCGAATCATATTTCTTGCCTGCACTTCTTAAAGATGAGGAAGATATGAAATACGCTAAAAAATTATTGACTAAAACACTCTTAAATAATGCTGATTTAGAGAAAGAGATTGAAGGTAAAACACCCAATTGGGATAAGGATAGAATTGCAGATATTGATGCAATTTTATTAAAAATGGGCATTAGTGAATTGTTACATTTTCCTTCAATACCAGAAAAGGTTACCATCAATGAATTTTTAGAAATTGCTAAGGAATATTCTACTCCTAAGAGTAGCATTTTTATTAATGGAATTTTGGATAAATTGGTAAAGGAATACAAAGCGGAAGGAAAATTAAACAAGATGGGTAGGGGTCTTTTATAGCGCCCACGAGTTTCTTAAATCTTTCTTAATTATAGGTTTCATTCTAGCTGATCGATGAACGGTATCTTCAAAAAAGAGCAATTCGTAAAGACTACAAAGTTAATTTTAGCGTTATTGTTTAATATTTATCTAATTTTGCAACAAATAAAAATTAATAAGATGAAAAGAGGTTTTTTAATTATTGGGGCATTGTCCCTTTTCGTTTTTGTTTCCTGTAAGGAAAATGCGTCTAGTAAAATTAATAGCGCCAATGTAGCTGTAGCTGCTGAACGCGATGAAGCTGCAAAGCAAGTGCCGGTTATGAGTTTTGAAAAAGCAGAACATGATTTTGGTACTATAGAACAAGGAGCTGCACAAGAAACAGTTTTCAAGTTTACAAATACTGGTAATGGTCCGTTAATTATTACAGATGCTACTAGTAGCTGTGGTTGTACGGTGCCTACATATCCTAAGAACACGCCTGTTGCACCTGGTGAAACTGGTGAAATGGTTGTTAAGTTTAACGGATCTGGTCAAAACCAAGTAACAAAAACAATAACAGTTAAAGCAAACACGGCTAAAGGTTCTGAAATTTTAAGAATTAAAGCGTTTGTTAATCCTAAAGGAGCTGCTCCATTAGGGCCAACTAAATAATTTTTAATTTTCAAATAAAACCAAATGGGTAGTATACAGGATTTTCTTCCGATGCTTTTGATTTTTGTAGTAGCGTATTTTTTTATGATACGGCCACAAATGAAACGCGCAAAAGATGAAAAGAAATTTGCAGCAGAGCTGAAAAGAGGTGATAGAATTATTACTAAAAGTGGACTTCACGGTAAAGTGATGGATATTAATGACAAAGATAATTCTTGTGTTATTGAGACTATGGCTGGAAAATTGAAGTTTGATCGCTCGGCAATATCTCTTGAAATGAGTAAGAAGTTAAATACTCCTACTACTGAGAAGAAGTAATTTCTTTAAAATACATATTTAAAAGGCGCTTTTGCAATTTGTAAAAGTGCCTTTTTTTTGTTCCCTTAGAAGTTAATTCTTGCGGTATTTGTCATTCAAACCTTTACCAGATTGAATTAGCGGCAAAATTTTCGTTAAACGTGATTGCTTTGTTTTGTCTTGTTTAGCTGACGTGATATACTCACTATATTCATTTTGATTGTATAACGATAATTGTTCGAAAGCGGCCGCCATCTCTTTATTTGTACTAAGGGCATCTTTCAAAAGTTGTGGTACAGCTTTTTTTGAAGCTTTCTTGCGTACAGGTACAAGTACTCTTCCATTTTTTTGATTTTCAATTGCTTCAAGTATATAGCTTAAAATAGCCGCTTCTTTAATTTCAGAAATGTCGTAAAACTTCCAATGCCGCATCGCTTGAGTTTTACCTTCTTGGGCATTCTCTAATACATCAAGCTCATCTTTTAAAAAGACCCCGTTAAAAAACCAAATTCCAAAATGGTTTTTAAATTTACAAATAGCAATTACATTTTTCCCACCAAAAGTATAGGTAGGAAACATCCATTTGAACGTTTCTTCTAAACCAGTCTTTAGAACAAGCTGCCGCAATTTATCAATAGCGGCGCTAAAGTGATGTTCTTCTTCATAGTAACGCTCAACTTTTTCTAACCTTTCCATAATAAACAAAACGAAGTTATTTAATTTACAAGGTAAAGCGAGAACCTATTTCTGGTTTACTTTTCTTGCTTTGCTACAAGTTCGCAAATTTTTACGATAACTTCAATAGCTTTTTGCATACTTTCTACCGGCACATATTCATATTTTCCATGAAAGTTATGGCCGCCGGCAAATATATTGGGGCAGGGTAAGCCCATAAAACTTAGTTGAGAACCATCAGTTCCGCCGCGAATGGGTTTAATGATTGGGGTAATTCCGATACTTTCCATCGCTTTTTTAGCAATTTCTACAATATGAATTACGGGTTCTACTTTTTCACGCATATTGTAATACTGGTCATTTAAATCCATATGAATACAATTCCCGTGAATACTATTAAGCTTTTCTACAATATCAATCAACAATTGTTTCCTTTTTTCGAACTGCATCTTGTCATGATCTCGAATAATTAATTCGAATTCGGCATGTTCAATTTCTCCTTTCATATGGTGAACATGAAAAAAGCCTTCACGACCACTGGTGTGTTGGGGAGTTTCTTCTGGAGGTAATATTGACATAAACTCATTGGCAATACTTATGGCATTTACCATTTTGCCTTTGGCATAGCCAGGGTGAACGCTTTTGCCAGAAATAGTGACTTTTGCCCCAGCAGCGTTAAAGTTCTCATATTCAAGTTCTCCGATTTGACTCCCATCCATTGTATAAGCCCAATCTGCTCCAAATTCATCAACATCAAATTTGTGGGCACCACGACCAATTTCTTCGTCAGGGGTAAAGGCAATTCGAATATCTCCGTGTTTTATTTCGGGGTGTTGAATAAGGTATTCCATAGCCGAAACAATTTCGGTAATTCCTGCTTTATCATCTGCACCCAATAAGGTGGTACCGTCTGTTGTAATAAGAGTTTGCCCTTTATATTGTAATAGATCATCGAAATAAAAAGGGGAAAGAACAATCTTCTTTTCAACATTTAAAACGATATCACCACCATCATAATCACGAATGATTTGTGGATTCACATCGGTGCCAGAAAAGTCTGGAGAGGTATCAAAATGCGAAATAAAACCTATGGTAGGTACCTTTTCACTAATGTTGCTTGGTAAAGTTGCCATGATGTAGGCATTATGGTCTATGCTTACATCTTGCATGCCAATTTGTTTTAGCTCATAAACGAGTTCATTTGCTAAATTCCACTGTTTTTCTGTACTTGGTGTGGTTTTCGAATTCGCATTACTTTGAGTATCAATTGTTACATAACTCAGAAAGCGGTCGATAATATGTTGCATTGGCATAATTTTTAATGAAAAATACTGTTTATATATTAGGATTTACAGCGCATGAATTTAGAAACAAAAAAGATTTCTTTTAAATCTTATCTCGTCTTTTTATCAGTATTATTATCCACAATGGGTATGAGTGCCCAAGATTGCACTCTAGATATTGGAGGAAAGAATTCGGAAACTCTGATTCGAATTTTTCAATTAAATCGCCCTCAGATAAGTAAAATGGAAACTTTGCAGGCTGAATTAAGTGTTGAAACAAAAACCATAGAAGAGGCAATTCAGAAACTTTTTGATACTCAACCTCAAAGTACACCTGAAGAACTAACTGTATTAGCAGATAAATACAAAGTTTTAAAAGAAAAAATGGTAAAAGCTTCAGCTGCAACTGATAAAAAGCTTCTTGAAGTTTTTAACCAAAAGCAATATGAGCGATATATTACCTTGTGTAATGAAGCTTTTAGAAGACCAATTCAAGTAGTGCCCCAAGTACTGCAAGACAGTTTGGTAAGTCCAGAATAAATTTCAATAACAAACTGTTAAAAAAAACGTGTGAGATAGAAGAAATACTGATGTTGAGTTTGTATTTTTGGCAAAATTTCTGTCCGACCACATGTATAAAATTTTCGTTCGACCTTTCTTATTTTTATTAGACGCTGAAAAAGCACATTATTTCACCTTTTCACTTATTCGAGTGTTATCGAAATTAGGTTTTTCAACTTTGTTTAGAAGCCTTTATTCAAACGATGAAAAGGGACTTGAACGAGAAGTTTTCGGTCTAAAGTTTAAAAATCCGGTTGGTTTGGCTGCTGGTTTTGATAAAGATGCTAGATTGTATAATGAGTTTTCTGATTTCGGATTCGGGTTTGTTGAAATTGGTACTCTAACCCCAAAACCTCAAGGGGGTAATCCTAAACCTAGACTATTTAGATTAAAAGCTGATCAAGCCATTATAAATCGAATGGGCTTTAATAATTCAGGAGTATTTGATGCTGTTGACCGTTTGAAGAAGAAGCACCGCGTATTAGTAGGAGGTAACATTGGAAAAAATAAAGTTACCCCTAATGATGAGGCAACCAAAGACTATCTAATTTGTTTAGACGCCCTATTTGACTATGTAGATTATTTTGCTGTAAATGTTAGCTCGCCAAATACACCAGGGCTTCGTGAACTTCAAGACAAAGAACCATTAACCGCTTTATTAAAGGAACTTAAAAAGGAAAATTCCAAATTCGCTTCTAAAAAAGGGGTAAAGGCAAGACCAATTTTATTAAAAATTGCTCCTGATCTTACTGATGATCAGTTGCTTGATATTATTCAAATTGTTCACGATACGCAAATTGATGGGGTTATTGCAACAAACACTACTATTGCTAGAGAAAATTTAAAGTCTGACCTTATTGCAACAGAAGAGAAAGGAGGATTAAGTGGGAAACCTTTAACAGAGCGTAGCACAGAAGTTATCCGATTTTTAGCTAAAAACAGTAACAAGTCGTTTCCCATTATAGGAGTAGGTGGTATTCACTCTCCGCAAGATGCCATAGATAAACTAGAAGCTGGAGCTGATTTAGTACAACTTTATTCTGGATTTATTTATGAAGGACCATCTTTGGTAAAGAATATCAATAAGGCCATCTTAGCGAAAGGACTTTAAGAGATACTTGCTAATACAATTTACTTGGGGCCCAGTAATCAATTACCAAAACATCTTCTAAATAAGGAGTTAGAACAGCACCAAATGCTTTATGGTCAGGGTGGGGTAAATATGCTGCCCTATCAGCTTCGCTTTTGAAAGTGAGAAAAAAGCAATGTGTAAAACCCTTATCTAAGCCTTCAGGACTGTTGTTTAAACCCCATTCATAACCCTGAATTTCAGAAATTTTACTAGGTAAATCCGAAAATGCAGCTTCTACTTTTTCAATGTGCTCAGGCGTAGTTCCCTTTTTAAACTTTAATAATACTACATGACGAAGAAGGCTATCGGTTTTTATAGACATTTGGTTATTGGTGTTTATCTTTTCTCTTTCATTGGCAAAGACCATAGTTAGTGCGGTTATGCTAATAATTAATGATACAATTGTTGTTTTCATTTTTTATTGTAGTTTTTTGAAAGGTATTAAAAAGCTTGCATTTTACAAGAGAATTTGTACATTTCATAACTACAAAGATTTTCAAATTGAATTTAGAGATTTTAACTGCTTTTGTAGGCGCAACAGCTGTATTGGCAATGTCGCCAGGCCCTGATAATATTTATGTGCTAACTCAAAGTATTTCGAATGGAAAGAAATATGGTTTTGCTACCATTGCGGGTCTCATTTCGGGTTGTTTGATTCATATTACGCTGCTTGCTTTTGGAGTTTCGGCCATCATCAAAGAGAACAATACATTGTTTTTTACTCTTAAAATCTTTGGAGCAATGTATTTGCTTTTTTTAGCTTTTCAAGTATTTCGCAGTAGTTCTAATATTAAAATTTCTGAAAGTGGCTCTTCTAAAAAGGGGCTTATTCAACTTTTCAAACAGGGTTTTGTCATGAATGTGTTGAACCCAAAAGTGAGTATTTTCTTTTTGGCATTTTTTCCTGGGTTTCTTTTTAGTCAAGAATTAAGTACAACTACGCAATTTTATGTCTTGGGCTTTTTATTTATGTTGGTTTCTGCGTTGATTTTTGCAGTGATTGTGCTTTTGTCAGACTTGATTTCAAAATACATTCGCACCAATAACAATGTTGGTTTGTTCTTAAAATGGTTGCAAATAATTGTTTTTGTGGGCATTGCAGTCTATCTATTACTTTCCGATAAATAGTGGTAATTTTACATTCCTATTTATAGTTCAAATGTCAGAAAAGGTTAAAATCATAGAGTGCCCTCGTGATGCAATGCAGGGCATAAAAGATCAAATTCCAACAGAGAAAAAAGTGAAGTATATTCAGGCACTTTTGGGTTGTGGGTTTGATACTATAGATTTTGGCAGTTTTGTGTCTCCTAAGGCAATTCCTCAAATGGTAGATACGGCTGAGGTATTAAGTAGATTAGATTTATCTGAAACCAAAAGTAAACTACTGGCTATTGTAGCAAACGTTCGTGGAGCCGTTGATGCTTCAAAATTCGAAGCAGTTGATTATTTAGGATTTCCTTTCTCGATTTCTGAAAACTTTCAGATGCGGAATACCCATAAAACGATTGCGCAATCTGTTGAAACATTGCAAGAAATATTTAATGTAGCTGATGCATCAGGCAAAGAGGTGGTAACCTATATTTCTATGGGTTTTGGAAACCCGTATGGAGATCCGTGGAACGTGGATATTGTAGGAGAGTGGACCGAACGACTTACCAAAATGGGTGCTCGCATCTTATCGTTGTCAGATACTGTTGGTAGTTCAACTCCTGAAGTAATAGAATATTTATTTTCTAATTTGATTCCGAAATACCCAGCAATTGAATTTGGTGCGCACTTGCACACGACCCCTGATAGATGGCATGAAAAAATAGATGCTGCTTATACAGCAGGTTGCCGAAGGTTTGACGGTGCCATACAAGGTTTTGGAGGTTGCCCCATGGCGAAAGACGATTTAACAGGTAATATGCCAACAGAAAAAATGCTATCATATATGAACACAGCGAAAGCAGATTCAGATGTGAATTGGTTAGTTTTCGAAGCTGCTTATAATAAGGCCTCTGAATTGTTTTCTTCTTACCATTAATTGCGCTCATACTTAAGCGGTAAAACTTCTTTGAATAATCTATAGGTTTCTTAAAAAGTCTTTTCTCACATGAAGAATTTTTATGTATTTTTGTCATTATTTAGATTTAATAAAAATAATGAACACTCCAATTTTCGTAAGCCCTTGTATCATGACTGTCGCTGACTGTGGTGTCTGCTCAGAAGGTAGAAAAAAGAAATGTTGCAAAAAATACAAAAAAAAGGGTAAAACTAATTGTAGACGATGCCCCCGTATTTAAAAGCAATCTTCGCTGCATAATTCTATTATTAAAAAAAATTATTTAGAATTATTATAAATAAAGTTTGTCTTATTCAAATATGATATTAAATTTGCACCAGAGGAATACTATTTATAATAAATCTAAATTAATATAATAATGAAAAATGCTCTTTTAATACTAACATTATCCGTTAGTGTTTTTTTTACTTCTTGTGAGAACGATGATAATGAAACTCCAATTAATGCTATAACGCCAACGTGTACAGATGGAATTAAAAATGGCGATGAAACAGATGTTGATTGTGGTGGTTCTTGCACGCCATGTGATACAGGTATTGTAAATCCAGATTCGTATGTATTTGAGCGTGAAGGTGAGAATACAGTTAATTTTGGAGGTCAAACTACCAGATTAAAGATGGGCGATGAAATTTTAAGCGCATTTAAAGATGATACTGCCTCAGCCGCTAAAATTCAAGCAATGTATGCGCATGAAGAAGGTGCTAATGATTTTGAAGATGCAGATCTAAATGCTTCTGATAAAAGTGTTCGTAGTAAAACGGCTGCTTCTAAAGATTTGTTTGGTGCTAACGCAACCGATCAAGCTCTAATTCGCGCTGAATTTGACGGTTGGATTTCGGCACAAGTAGATGAAGTATTTCCAAATTGGAATGTCGCAGCAGAGGCTGGTACTGCGGGTCAAATAGCTGATGGAGAATCGACTAGATATGTGAGCGCTAAAGGATTAGAGTATAATCAATTATTTAACAAGGGTTTAATTGGTAGTTTAACAGTAGATCAAATTTTAAACAATTATTTAAGTACTGTAGTTCTAGATGAATCTGATAATATTGATAACAATAATAACGATATAGTTGCCGAAGGTAAGAGTTATACAATAATGGAACATAAATGGGATGAAGCCTATGGCTATGCTTATGGTTTGAATGCAGATGCAGCCAATCCTAATGCAGACTTAGGTGCTGATAGTTTCTTGAATAAGTATATAGGTAGAGTTGATGGTGATAATGATTTTGCAGGTATTGCAGAAGAAATTTTTCAAGCTTTCAAGTTAGGTAGAGCTGCAATTGTAGCTAAAAACTATGAAGTAAGAGATGAGCAAGCAGAAATAATTAAAGAAAAAATCTCAACTGTTGTTGCGATTAGAGCGGTTCATTATTTACAACAAGGTAAACAGGCTTTGTCAAAAGAAACCCCAGCTTACGGAACCGCGTTTCATGATTTATCAGAAGGGTATGGGTTTATTTATAGTCTTCAATTTACTAGAAAACCAAATTCTTCTGATTCTTATTTTTCAAAAACTGAAGTTGATACTTTTTTAGTCGATCTATTAGGAGATGGTGAAAACGGACTATGGGATGTTACAGATGTAACATTAGATGCGTTGTCAGAGGCAATCGCTGAACGTTTTGATTTCACCGTGGCACAAGCCGCTGAATAATCAATTTGCAATTTAGCAATGTTAATAAAAAAAGTTGTCTCTGATAGGTTATAAGAGGCAGCTTTTTTACTTTCGCTTTAATTAGAATAAATAAAAATAAGTTATGAAGCGATTTTCAGTAATAACGCTTTTGATTTCTTTAGTATGGGCTTGTACATCAGACAACGCTGTGTCTGATGAACCTGCCGAAGTAAGTTTTGAAAGAGGGCCTATGTTGGTGAACTGGGCAGATAACATTATCAAACCTTCGTATGAATCTTTCTCTGAAAATTTGACAACTCTTGTCAATTCCTTTGAAACTTTCAGGGCAGATACTAATGTATCAAATTTGATTTCTTATCGTGATTCTTGGGTTGAAGCTTATATGAGTTGGCAAACTGTTGCCATGTTTGAAATAGGGCCTGCCGAAAGTGTTGATTTTCGGTTTAGCATGAATACATACCCTACGAATACTGATAATATAAATAGTCACTTAGCTTCAGGAGAGTACGATTTATCACTCTCTTCTAATCGATCTTCGAAAGGTTTTCCTGCATTAGATTATTTAATCAATGGTTTAGGAGATACAGACGATGAGATAGTAGCCAAATATACATCAACTGACAAAGAAGAATTGATGATGTATAGTGAAGATGTTTTAAATGATATGGTTTTGTTAACAACACAGGTTCTTGATGGATGGAATTCTGGGTATAGAACAACATTTGTTGAAAACGATGGTTCTTCTGCGACTGCCTCAGTTGATCGTTTTGTAAATGATTATATTTTTTATTTTGAAAAATTCTTACGTGCAGGTAAAATGGGAATACCCTTAGGTGTTTTTTCAGGAAGTCCACTTCCCGAAAATGTAGAAGCATTTTACAAGGCAGATATCTCTAAAGATTTATTTTTAAAAGGTCTTCAAGCTAGCCAAGATTTTTTTAATGGCAAACACTTTAGTTCAACTGTCAAAGGCGAAAGCTTGGCATCTTATTTGGTTAATTTAGATACTTCAGAAGATAGAGAAGATTTGAGCAATGTTATTAATAGTCAATTTGACAAATCAAGAGAACTTGTGGTTGCACTTGATAATTTTAAGATTGAAATTGAAAATAATAACCCAGCAACTAATATGCTACTAGCATACGATGAAGTACAACGATTGGTGCCCCTTTTGAAAACAGATATGGTTTCAGCTATGAGTATAGGTATTGATTTCGTTGATGCTGATGGTGATTAAATATGACCTACAGAAATAGCTATATATCTAACCCTATAGAGGCCGCCCCTTTGGCGGTCTTTCGTGTTTTGTTTGGGGTGTTGATGTTTATTTCTATTGCGCGTTTTTGGTCGTACGGTTGGATTGATAAGTTGTATCTGCAACCTCAATATTTTTTCTCATATTATGGTTTTGAGTGGGTGAAACCTATGGGAGAATTTACCTACTTGATTTTTCTTCTCTGTGGGCTTTCAACCTTATTTATTGCAGTCGGATTTAAATATAGAATAGCTATTATTACCTTTTTTATTAGCTTCACCTATATTGAGTTAATGGATAAAACTACGTATCTAAATCACTATTATTTTATAAGTGCTTTAAGTTTCTTAATGATATTTCTTCCGGCAAATGTCTATTTTTCAGTTGACGCACATAGAAACACCAAACTATCATTTAAATATGTTCCGGCTTGGACAATTAATAGTATAAAGCTGTTTATAATATTAGTATATTTTTATGCTGGCCTAGCTAAATTAAATTCAGACTGGTTGTTAAAAGCGTTACCTCTTAAAATTTGGTTACCCTCTAAATTCGACATACCTGTTTTAGGCCATTTCTTAAGTCTAGAGTGGGTGCAATTTTCATTTAGTTGGATAGGAGTAGGGTACGATTTAGCAATTCCATTTTTGCTTCTCTATAAAAAAACACGAAATTTTGCATTTGTTTTAGTAGTAATTTTTCACATCTTAACACGGGTGTTATTCCCTATTGGCATGTTTCCGTACATAATGATTGTATCGACATTAATTTTCTTTGATGTTAAAATACATAACAACATAATTTCAATTTTTAGAAAGATCATTCGAGTTGCAAAACCAAAGTTCAATAACGAAGAAACATATGCATTTTCAAATCAGTTTTTAGCACAATTAAAATACGTCATTGTTGGTTTTTTTTTTGTATTTCAGATTTTATTTCCATTTAGATATCTGTTGTATCCAGGTGAGCTGTTTTGGACGGAAGAAGGCTATCGTTTTTCATGGCGTGTAATGTTGGTAGAGAAATCAGGTTATGCGCAATTTAAAATAGTAGATCGCGAGTCAAGTAGATGGTTTTATGTGGATAACACTGATTTTTTAACTCCTTTTCAAGAAAAACAAATGGCTTTTCAACCTGATTTTATTTTAGAATATGCGCATTATCTTAAAGAACATTTTGAAAGCCAAGGGCACAAAAACATCGGTGTATTTGTTGATAGTCAAGTCACCTTAAATGGAAGACTAAGTACTACTTTTGTCAACCCAAAAATAGATTTAACTCAAGAAAAAGAATCATTTGAACATAAAAAATGGATTATACCCTTTCAAGATGAAATTAAAGGATTTTAGTATACTTTTTGGTTTTTTTATATTTAGTTCCTTTTGTTTAGGGCAATTTCAGTTGTCTGGTATCATAACCGATGCTGACGGTACTATTTTACCCGATGCTGAGGTTTACCTTAAAGAGCTTAAGTTGTTTTCTCTTGCCGATAGTAATGGGGTATATGTCTTCAATGATATTGCTCAAGGCGATTATCAAGTTATTGCATTTTATTATGGGTATCAAGTTTCTGATAAAAGTGTTTCAATTGATCAGAATAGTGTTTTAAATATTAGATTAGAACCTTTAGGAGAACAACTTTCTGAAGTAATCGTAACACAAGAACGAGAAAAAGTCTTTGCTCTTAAAAAACTTAAAAAGGTAGAGGGCACGGCTATTTATGCAGGTAAAAAAAGCGAAGTCGTATTATTAGAGGCTATAACTGGTAATTTGGCAGCGAATAACTCAAGACAAATATATAGTCAGGTGGTTGGCCTTAATATATATGATAATGGGGATGCTGGATTACAGTTAAATATTGGAGGTAGAGGCTTAGATCCAAATCGTACTGCTAATTTTAATACCAGACAAAATGGTTACGATATTAGTGCTGATGTTTTAGGGTATCCTGAAAGTTATTATACACCGCCAGCTGAGGCATTAGAAGAGATTCAAGTGGTTAGAGGAGCAGCATCTTTACAATATGGCACCCAATTTGGTGGTTTGGTGAACTTTAAGTTTAAAAAACCAAATCAGACAAAAAAAATTGAATGGACCTCACGCCAAACACTAGGCTCTTTTAATTTAAAAACAAGCTTCAACAGTTTAAGCGGTATCATAGGTAAATTGAGTTACTACAGTTATTTTAACTATAAACAAGGGGATGGTTTTCGCCCTAATTCAGCTTTTAGTAGTAGAAACTATTATGTAAACCTGGGGTATCAATTATCAAAAAAGACTAAAGTTAGTTTAGAAACAACATATTTAAATTATCTAGCCAAACAGGCTGGAGGTTTAACTGATGCTCAATTTATAGAAGATCCAACATTTAGTAATCGTAATCGAAATTGGTTTGATGTAGATTGGAAATTATATTCGCTGCGACTAGACCATCAGTTTTCAAATAAAACAGATTTCAGCTTGAATATTTTCGGTTTGGATGCCTCAAGAAAAGCTTTAGGTTTTAGAACAAATCGTGTGTCTCAAGAAGATAATCTTGAAGAGCCTCGTGAATTGTTAATAGATAATTTTAAAAATTGGGGAGCTGAAGCTCGTATTTTAAAAAGATACACCTTATTGGGTAGCGAATCTGCCTTGTTAATTGGTTCTAAATTTTACAGTACTAAAAATAACCAACGACAAGGCCCGGGTAGTGCTAATTTAAATGCTGATTTTAGTTTCAAAGATGATCAATTTCCAAATTATGAGAGACAATCTCAATTTAGTTTTCCGAATCAAAATGTGGCATTGTTTGGTGAAAATATTTTTAGTATTAATGATAGATTTACGATAACCCCAGGATTTCGATTAGAACATATTAAAACAGAAAGTGTTGGAAGTTATAAGAATATAGTTTTAGACTTAGCGGGTAACCCCTTACTAAACGAAGAGATTGAAGACAATCGAAATTTTGATAGAACTTTTGTACTGCTAGGTATTGGAGCTAGTTACAATATTTCACCAAGTATTGAGATGTATGGAAATTTCTCTCAGAATTATAGATCTGTAACCTTTAGTGATATTAGGGTTGTCAACCCTTCTTTTCAAGTAGATTCTAATATTAGTGACGAAGATGGTTATACCGCAGATATAGGCTTTCGAGGTCGCTTTAAAAATACTTTTGTATATGATGTTAGCGCATATGGTTTGCTATATGATAATCGGTTAGGCGAAATTTTGAAAAATGAAACTCGTACTAATGCGTTAGGTGAAGAAATTGAGACTGGTCGTGTAATACGATTTAGAGGAAATATTGGTACAGCCTTTATTTATGGTTTAGAAAGTTTTGGAAACTGGAGTCTAAAAGAAACATTTCTTCCCAATTCAAAGAATTTGAAATTGAATGTATTTTTAAATTTGGCACTAACGCAATCAGAGTATGTTTCATCTGAAGAGAATAATGTTGAAGGTAATGAGGTAGAGTTTATTCCTGATGTTAACATGAAAACTGGATTGAATTTTGGGTATAAAAATTTAATTGGAAGTTTGCAATACACCTTTATATCTAACCAATATACCGATGCAACAAATGCACCCCAAGATGTAAATGATAATCAAAGGGGAATAGAAGGTGCAATACCTGCTTATGATATTTTAGATTTTTCATTATCTTATTCTTTTAAGAAATTCAAATTGGAAACAGGAATAAATAACTTGTTAAATAATAGTTATTTTACCCGTAGAGCAACAGGCTATCCTGGGCCTGGAATTATACCTTCAGAACCTAGAACGTTTTATGCAACGCTTCAATTTAAATTATAAAAACTATTCTATATGAAAATCACAAAAAAGATATTGCTCATCGCTTTAGTAGCATTAGTTCTAATACAATTTTATCGTCCAGAAAGAAACGATGCGGAATTAAGAGATGTGGTAGATTTTGAAACTGAAACAAAACCGTCAGAAGAAATAAAAGCAATACTACAAGCAAAATGCTATGATTGTCATTCCAATAAAACGACCTATCCATGGTATGCAAATGTTGCTCCTATTTCTTTTTTAATTGCTGATCATGTTAATGAAGGCAATGAGCATTTTAATATTTCGGAATGGAGTAATTATGATTCCGGTAAGAAAGATCATAAGCTTGATGAATTAATTGAAGAAATTGAAGAGGGTGAAATGCCAGAAGTTGGTTATACGTTAATTCACGGTAAGCTTTCTGAAAATGAAAAAGAAGCTGTTATTAGTTGGGCAACAGAAGCTCGTAAGATTTATAGTAGTCATTAATAAGTGTTGCTTGGTATAGCCAAACAATGGTCTTTAACTTTCATTTCCAAAAGGAAACCAAAATTTTCATAGCTTCTTTTGTAGTTTTACTTTCTATTGGTTTTTATACCGGACTACTTTTTGTTTCTGAAACTAGTACCGCTTCAACTGAAGGGTTGGTCGAAAACTATAATGGTAATGAAGATGATGAAAATGCAGCAATAATGAAATTTAAGAAAAGTGAACGAGAAATGTTAACAATTGTTCATACTCATATCCTCTCCATGTCATTCATTTTTTTTCTTTTAGGTAGCCTAGTTTGGATGATTAGAGGTTCTAAAAAATTAAAAACTTTCTTAACTATAGAACCATTTCTATCGGTACTGATGACCTTTGGGGGTATTTATTTTCTTTGGACTGGTGTTTTATGGATGAAATATGTGGTCATTTTCTCTGGATTTTTAATGACAGCTACATTCACAGTATCCGCATTTTTGGTACTTTATCAGTTGACTTTAAAACCCATTGAAAAGGATTAATAATACCAATTAAAATCACTATATTTGCCCGCAATTAATCCCTAATTGCTATGCAAGCTCATCTTGATAAAATTGTTGGAGAAGGTCTCACTTATGATGACGTACTCTTGGTACCAGCCTTTTCTGAAGTTCTTCCGCGAGAAGTTCGTATTCAGTCTAAATTCACAAGAAATATTACAATAAATGTGCCTATAGTATCCGCTGCTATGGATACGGTTACAGAATCTCGAATGGCAATTGCTATTGCTCAAGAGGGGGGTATTGGAGTGTTACATAAAAATATGACAATCGAACAGCAAGCTATTAAAGTTCGAAAGGTGAAACGTGCTGAAAGCGGAATGATTTTAGATCCGGTTACGATGCCACTAAATACCAAAGTGAGTGATGCTAAGGCTAATATGAAAGAGCATAGTATTGGTGGAATTCCTATTGTTGATGAAGACGGAAAACTAATAGGTATAGTTACAAATCGAGATTTAAGATTTGAAAAGAATAATGAAAGACCCATAGCAGAGGTCATGACTTCTGAAAACTTGGTTACTGCAGCAGAAGGAACTTCGTTGTCAGAGGCAGAAGATATTTTGCAAGAACATAAAATTGAAAAATTACCTGTAGTTGATAAAGATTACAGATTGGTTGGTTTAATTACATTTCGTGATATTACCAAACTAACACAAAAACCAATAGCCAATAAAGATAAATATGGTCGATTACGTGTTGCTGCGGCTCTTGGGGTCACTGGTGATGCTGTAGATAGGGCTGAGGCTTTGGTAAATGCTGGGGTTGATGCCGTTGTTATTGATACTGCACACGGCCATACTAAAGGTGTAGTTGCTGTGTTGAAAGAGGTAAAAACTAGATTTCCAGACTTAGAAGTAATTGTTGGAAATATCGCTACTGGTGAGGCTGCCAAGTATTTGGTTGATGCAGGTGCAGATGCAGTCAAAGTTGGTATCGGACCGGGGTCTATATGTACTACCAGAGTTGTAGCTGGTGTAGGTTTTCCACAGTTTTCAGCGGTGCTTGAAGTTGCTGCGGCTATAAAGGGTAGTGGAGTTCCTGTAATTGCTGATGGAGGCATTCGCTATACTGGTGATATTCCGAAAGCAATTGCTGCCGGCGCTGATACCGTTATGCTAGGTTCACTTTTGGCAGGTACAAAAGAATCTCCAGGTGAAACCATTATCTATGAAGGACGTAAATTTAAATCGTACCGCGGAATGGGTTCTGTTGAAGCAATGAAACAAGGCTCAAAAGACCGCTATTTTCAAGATGTAGAAGATGATATAAAAAAATTAGTACCGGAAGGAATTGTAGGCCGTGTACCTTATAAAGGAGAATTGTTTGAAAGTATTCATCAATTTGTTGGTGGTTTAAGAGCAGGAATGGGTTATTGCGGAGCAAAAGATATTGAAGCATTGAAAGAGAATGGTCGCTTTGTAAAAATTACGGCTAGTGGTATTAATGAAAGCCATCCTCATGATGTAACCATTACCAAAGAATCGCCGAATTACAGTAGATAACTACATGGACTACGATAAGAAAGCTACAGATTACTTTACGCATCAACGTCCAGAAATGCTGGCTTTTTTGCCGAATGGGTGTAAAAAAATTCTTGATATAGGTTGTGGTGAAGGCATATTTGCTCAACAATTAAAAAATCGGGAAGATGCTGAAACTTGGGGTATTGAACTAATGGAAATTCCTGGGGAAAAGGCAAAAAAGGTTTTGGATAGAGTTTTTATTGGGCCATGTGAAAATTATCTAGATGATTTGCCTGATAATTATTTTGATGCCATTTATTGTAATGATGTTCTAGAGCATTTGATAGATCCGTATACGGTTTTGGCAAAGCTTAAAAACAAATTGTCAGATAAGGGTGTTGTGATTAGTTCAATTCCTAATATTCGCTATCATGACGCTTTTAAAAAAGTATGGTTACAAAAGAATTGGGAATATGAAGGGCATGGAATTTTTGATAAAACCCACATGCGTTTTTTTACCAAAAAAAGTATTGCAAAAATGTATACTGACCAAGGGTATACCATAATTAGTCATAAGGGGGTTAATCGTACACGATCTTTAAAACCGTATATCTACAACATTCCTTTTTTATTTACAGCGATGGATATGTTTTACTTGCAATACGCTACTGTAGCCCGAAAATAGAACTATTTAGAAGCCTTTGAATAGGTTTTCCAATTTTGTTCTTTATAGATGTCTTCAGCGAAATACTTTGCAATATTTAAAAAAGGTTCTGGTTTTTGATAGCCTGGTACTGGTGACAGCATGTTCATTTGCTCATCTAAAAACACGGTAGTAGGGTAGCTTAATTTACCTCCCATTAAGGCAGCAGCAAATTCATGATAGCCATTTCTTCCAGAGGGTACGAATTTGAATGTTTTACCTTTAAATTCTATAGGTTCTTTACCTTCACCATCAAACTTTACCATGTAAAAATTTGCTTCCATATAAGCGGCAACTTCAGCATTCTGAAAAGTGTCTTTGTCCATTTTCTTACACCAGCCGCACCAATCAGTATATACATCAACAAAAATCTTCTTGGGGTTTTTATCGGTTGTTGCTAAGTGAGCAGCTTCTTGCCAAGTAAGCCAATTTACCTCTTGCGCATTAAGAGTACTTAAGCCGAATACGCTAGATATAAAAAGAAATAAAAAGAATTTTGACGCTAAGATTTTCATGAGCAAATATTTTAGTTGTTTAGTCTAACAACTATTACAAAACTAACGAAAATACTTGACCTTTATTTCACGGTAACTTTTTGCTTTTTTGTGGTGAATAGATCTTTGACGTCGACTTGATTTTTAATCAGGTCATCAAAGGTTTCACGCTCACGAATTAATATGGCTTGTCCTTGGTACCACAATACTTCGGGCGGACGAAATCTTGAATTGTAATTGCTAGCCATTGTAAAACAATAAGCGCCTGCGTTTTTAAAGCAAAGAATGTCACCTTCAGATATTTCATTAATACGGCGATTACTTGCAAAAGTATCAGTTTCACAAATGTATCCTACTACAGAATAATAACGCTCACGACCTTTTTCATTTGAAATATTCTCTATCGTATGAGAGGCGCCATAAAGCATTGGGCGAATAAGGTGATTAAACCCCGAATCAATACTTGCGAAAACGGTTGAAGTAGTTTGCTTAACCACATTAACTTTCGCTAAGAAAAATCCAGATTCGCTAACTAAAAACTTACCAGGCTCGAAAGCAAGTGTAAGTTCTTTTCCATAATCTTTACAAAAATCATTAAATCTTGCTCCTAGCTTTTTGCCGAGTTCTTCAACATTAGTTTCTATGTCTCCTTCTTTATAGGGTACTTTAAAGCCACTTCCAAAATCAATAAAGTCTAATTTTGGAAAGTTTTTAGCAGTTTCAAATAAGATTTCTGAAGCATATAAAAATACATCGATATCAAGAATGTCACTGCCGGTGTGCATGTGAATACCATTGATATTCATCTTAGTCAGTTCAACAATTCTTAATAAATGCGGAATTTGGTGTATGCTTATACCGAATTTAGAGTCAATATGACCAACTGAAATATTAGAATTTCCTCCTGCCATAACATGAGGGTTAATGCGAATACAAACAGGAATATCGGGGTGTTTGCTACCAAATTGCTCTAGTATTGATAAATTATCAATGTTGATTCTAACGCCTAATTTAGCAGCCTCCTCAATTTCTTCAAGTGATACACCATTTGGAGTAAATATTATTGATTCTGGTTGAAACCCTGCTAATAGACCTAGTTGCACTTCTTGAATAGAAACCGTATCAAGTCCGCTACCTAAGCTATTCATTAACTTTAAAATCGCGATATTTGATAAGGCTTTTGCTGCATAGTTTAACTTCAAATGTTTTACGCTTCCAAAAGCATTTGTTAATCGGTTAAACTGAGAAATAATCTTTTCAGCATCATATACATAAACCGGATCTCCGTAGGTTTTCGCAATTTTAAGTAATTCAGTATTCTTCATAAATCAATTATTTTTAACAAAGCTAAAATATGCGATGATTTAAGCAAAAAAAACACTTCAAAAACAGAAAATACAACATTTTGTTATATTTGAAACAAGTAAATTTCTATTTGTTCTTACCAAATGGGTATTGTACATTTAGCTAAAAAATATAGCTTATGAAATTACCAATGTTCCCTTTACAATCTATTTTTTTTCCTGGTGAAACTGTACCACTTCACATTTTTGAAGATCGTTATAAGCAGTTAATTATGGATTGTAGAGAAGAAGCAATAACTTTTGGTATTCCTGTTTATATTCATGATAGTATACTTTTTGGTACTGAAGTACAACTCGTTGAAATTGTCAATACTTATGAAACTGGTGAGATGGATGTGACCTGTGTTGCTCGTCAAGTATTTAAAGTGCTGTCATTTGAAAATCAAATGGGAGATAAGTTGTACGCAGGGGGTGATGTTCAGTTTTTAGATAATATTAATGATGCAGAAGATAGTGTGAAACGTGAGGTTTTAGGATTGTTAGAAGCTTTGTATAACCTAATGTCTGTTCCTTTTACGCCTATTGAAGTTTCTAAATTTCACAGTCATGTTTTGGTTCATAAAATGGGATTGTCTTTTGATCAAGAATATGAATTATTACAAATTTCGAAAGAAAGTGAACGGTTGCAGTTCATTAAAAATCATTTAGTAACTACCATTACGGTTTTAGAGGAAGTAAATCGAACAAAACAAACGATAAAGTTAAATGGCGATTTTAAAAATTTTGATCCTTTAGATTTTGAAGACTTTTCTACAAATTAGAGTTTTTCGCATAATATTCAACAATGGCTTCATTAATATCGTTGCCCAGCTGAAAACTAAGCTGATAAATCATTAGTGTAAATCGGTACTGTTTCCTATTTTTGTCACTGAACCTAAAATCACCTTTTATATATGAATCTTCATGAATATCAAGGAAAAGAAATATTAGCAAGTTTTGGTGTCCGTATCCAACGGGGTATAGTGGCGCTAAATCCTAAAGAAGCTGTCGATGCAGCAAAAAAATTAACGGAAGATACCGGTACTGGTTGGCACGTTATTAAAGCGCAAGTGCATGCTGGTGGTCGCGGAAAAGGTGGCGGAGTTAAATTAGCTAAAAACCTAAAAGAAGTTGAAGAGATTTCAAGTCAAATTATTGGAATGAATTTGATTACACCTCAAACTTCTGCAGAAGGAAAAAAAGTACATCAAGTATTAATCGCTGAAGATGTGTACTACCCAGGTGACAGTGAAACGAGTGAGTTTTACATGTCTGTGCTTTTGAATAGAGCGACAGGAAAAAATATGATTATGTATTCTACCGAAGGTGGAATGGATATCGAAGAAGTGGCAGAGAACACGCCACACCTAATTTTTACGGAAGAAATTGATCCTGCAACAGGTTTGTTAGGATTTCAAGCTCGTAAGATTGCTTTTAACTTAGGCCTTTCAGGTACAGCTTTTAAAGAAATGACCAAATTTGTTGCTTCTTTATACAAAGCTTATGTTGAAAGTGATTCAAGTATGTTTGAAATCAACCCAGTGTTGAAAACTTCAGATGATAAGATTATGGCTGTTGACGCCAAGGTGTCTATTGACGATAATGCTTTGTATAGAAGAAAACAATACGCTGAAATGCGTGATTTACGTGAAGAAAACCCAATTGAAGTTGAGGCTGGTGCCTTAGGTTTAAATTATGTTGATTTAGACGGAAATGTTGGGTGTATGGTTAATGGTGCAGGTTTGGCCATGGCTACAATGGATTTAATTAAAATGGCAGGTGGTGAGCCAGCTAACTTCTTAGACGTTGGTGGTACCGCTGATGCAAAAAGAGTTGAAGAGGCTTTTCGTATCATTTTAAAAGACGATGGTGTTAAAGCTATACTGGTTAATATATTTGGTGGTATCGTTCGTTGTGACCGAGTTGCTAATGGTATTGTTGAGGCATATAAAAATATGGGTGATGCAATTAAAGTTCCAATTATAGTGCGTTTACAAGGTACTAATGCAGAGATTGCAAAAGAAATCATAGATAATTCAGGTCTTGCCGTACATTCAGCAGTACAGTTTCAAGAAGCAGCTGACAAGGTAAAAGAAGTGCTAAGTTAATCTAGATCACATATCAAATATAAAAGCCTCGATGATTGCATCGAGGCTTTTATATTTTGATGTCTACCACATTTTTTTGCGCAATGTAAGTGAGTGTTTAAATGCAAAATGAATGTTAAATTGTAAAGTTTATGTAACAACTCAGTAGTTGTTATCGTCTACTTATTAATTCATCAATTATTATTAATCTGGCTCTTTTAAAGTCGACAATCATCGATTAGAGCTGTAAAACGAACAACATGAAAAAAATTAGTTTCATGCTGGTAGCAGTGTTGCTGCTATCAAGCACAAGTATGTATCCTTCTTACGAAAGAAGTGAAAGAAACCCGTCTAACGAGCTTAAAACTAAAGTGGAGGCTTTATTAGATGGTTATTTTGAAATGTCTTCCGATAAGGAATTCAAAGCAACGGTAATCTTTACTATTAACAAAGAGCAAGAACTGGTGGTATTGTCGGTTGATTCTATAGATAGTGAATTTTGTGATTTTGTAAAATCTTCTTTGAATTATCAGGAAATTAAAATCGAAGGTGTGATAGAAGGTAGAAAATATACCTTGCCGATTACTATGCGTTTATAATTTAACTTTTGTATTTAGATTGAAAGGGTAATGTTTAAATAACATTACCCTTTTGCATTTTTTGCACTTATTTGTACTAAAGTGGTGCATTTATTTTAAATGAGATCTACCTTTTTTGAACATTTTTTATAGAACTGATATCGTTAAAGTAATATTAATAGTAAAAAAAATATTTTTTTATTTCGCATTACTTTATGTAAATGTTAGTGGTTTAAAATAATGGTTAAGCTCTTTGTTTTCGGTAGGAAATTGAGTTTTCCTTCAATAATTTCGAACCATCAAAAAAAGCATTGAATTGATTAAAAAAATGTTAAAACTAATTTTTGTTGTAACATTCTCATTTTTGAGGCGTCTTTTTAGTAGTTCATCAATTAATTAATAATCAAAATTCTGAATAAACAATTCGTCAATCAGCGAATCAGAATTTATAAAACAATCAAGTCATGAAAAAAGTTAGTTTAATGCTAGTAGCAGCTTTGTTACTTTCTACAGGTAGTGTATTCGCAAACGGACCTAAAAAAGATGCGAAATCAAGTAAGAAAGAAAACCTTTCAGCACAGATTACCAAAATTTTAAACAGTAATAATTTTAATGAAAAGCATCAAGGGCATGAGGCTCAAGTTCTTTTCATGTTGAACAGTGATCAAGAAATAGTTGTGCTATCTGTTGATACCGAAGAAGAAGCTTTTGAGGGCTTCATAAAAAGTAGGTTGAATTACCAAGAGGTTGATACCAGCAACTTTGAGGAAGGAAAAAAATATACAGTAGCGGTACGTATTGCTAGTTAAGGTTGGTCAATGACTAGTTTAAAAGTCCTGTCTCAACATATTGAGTTCAGGACTTTTTTTTGTTTTTGTACTTTACTTGTTCAATGTCACGGTTTATTTGTTTACGTTGAATAGTTTTAAAGCTTGGTTTTAGACTTGTTTTCTTATCTTGAGTTGTAGTTTTTTTTGATAGAAGTACTTCTCCTGGTATTTTAGGGTTTTCTTTAGTTCCTCTAAGGTGAAGTACAAGGCCATTGAGAAAATTTCGTAGTACTTGATCACCACATTCTCTATAATTGGGGTGGTCTTCTTTTCTAAAAAACGCACTTAGTTCACTTTTTGATATTTTAAAATCAGCCAGCTTTAATATGTCTACAATTTCATCATCTCTTAACATTAAGGCTACTCTTAGTTTTTTGAAAATATCATTATTTGTCATTGCGGTTCTTTTCCGTGCAAGATATTACAATTTATAGGTTTCTAATAGTTGATTGTGTTGTTTGTCGAGTATTTATACGATACTATTTCTTTGGTAGTTATACTACTGATAAATAATTGATTATCTAAATTTATTGTAAATGAGTAGCTACCAAGAAAAATTGAGTATTCTTTCTGAAATGATAGCCTTTGCTAAGGTTGATAATATTATTAAGGAGCCAGAATATAGTTTTTTGTTAGGAGTAGCATCTCAATTAGGGGTTGCCGAAGAAAAATTTGCGGAACTTTTAGAGCATCAATCGGAACATTTAATACCCAAAACCCAGGCAGATCGCATTCTTCAATTTCATCGATTATTGCTATTAATGAATATTGATCAAGTGCAAGATCAGTTAGAGATTCGTCGTTTGCATGAAATAGGTCTTTCTATGGGGCTGCCTCCATCTGCTATTAGTCAAGTATTGACTGTAATGCATAACTATCCAAACAAGGTAATTCCTCCTAAGGTATTGATCAACATTTTCAAGGCTCATTACAATTAGATTTTATCTAGCATAGATTTCAATTAGCATTTCATGACTTTTTGACACTACAATTCATTAAGAAAGTGTCAAAAAGTCAGTATTTTTGACTTGGTATGTAATTTGACTTTATGGATTGAGTTTAAAAATAATCCTATAAAAATTACATATTATGAGTATAGTTAAAAGAAACAATTTAGTTTTTCCTGCTTTAATGAATGAAATCTTTAAGCCTGATTGGTTCGGAGGTGTTGAAACATCAGAAAACAATTTACCTTCAGTTAATATTAAGGAAAGTGAAATTAACTTTGAGTTGGCCTTGTCTGTGCCTGGGTATGATAAAAAAGACTTTAAGGTTGAAGTTGACAGAGAGGTGTTGACTGTATCTGCTGAAGTGATCAATGAAGAAGTTAAGAAAGATGAAACATTTACCCGAAGAGAGTTTTCGGTTAAATCATTTAAGCGAGCTTTTACACTGCCAAATACGATAGATGCAGAAGGTATCAAAGCAAATTACGAAAGTGGTATCTTGAGTTTAGTGCTTCCAAAGAAGGAAGAAGCTTTGCCGAAGCCTAAAAGATTAATAGAATTGTCATAATGACAAATGATTTTATGAGAATGAAACTCTTAAGTTGATTTTCATAATGGTTGGTTTAGTTGGTTAAATGAAAAGCGTTTCAATCGTCTTGATTGATGCGCTTTTCTGTTTTAGAACCATTTCGGCTATAACTTTTTGTAGGAATTAAAAATGGTTATTTGAATTAATAATCTATTTGATTTCGAACGCAGATGATGTAAAACTAGTACTAGTTTTGAAGGTGTTTTTAAGTTCAAAATCTTTACGGTTTTGAGTTGTGTGAAATTATTCTGTTAGAGGTTAATTGTTAGAAAAAAAAGACAGCTTTTTTGACAAAGAATGGTGGGTTAGAATTATTATTAAAATAGAGTAGGGGGGGTGAGGTTGTTTTATTTTTATTGATGTATTTAGTAACCATCAAAAAAGTATTCTTGTTTGATTTCTTGAATTTTAAATTGCTATAGTTTCATCTGTTTTGTTCTATTAGAATTGCGAACAAATAATTGCAGTGAATAAGACAAAAATTCAAGAATGAATAATGTATTTTGAGAAGTTTTTTCTATAAAAACAATTTTAGACAAGTCTAAAAAATTATCGTAATATATTAAATTCCAGTGTTTTGAATTCAATTAAGTGAAGTGTTAGGTTGTGTTGATTAAAATCAACCATATTGAGGTCTAATATTACGAAAAGTTCTCAAACTATTCCATATTTTGTAGTGTTTTTATCTCGTCTCTTAATTTTGCAGCTTGCATGAAATCTAATTCTTTAGCTGCTTTTTCCATTGATTTTCTTTTCTCTCGAATTAGTTTTTCAATCTGATCTTTGGTTAAATAATCCATATCTGGCTCAGCAGCTCGTAGTTCTTCTTTTTCAAAATGGTAGGTTGAAACAGAATTTTTAGCAAGGGCACTATCTAAACTTTTATTGAGCGCTTTTGGTACAATATTATGTTCGGTGTTATACGCAATTTGTTTCTCTCTTCTATAGGTAGTTTCGTCAATTGTTTTTTGCATGCTGGCTGTAATTTTATCAGCATACATAATGGCTTTTCCATTAAGATGTCTCGCTGCTCTACCTACAGTTTGTGTAAGAGAACGATTACTTCTTAAAAACCCTTCTTTGTCAGCATCAATGATTGCAACCAATGAAACTTCTGGTAAATCTAATCCTTCTCTGAGTAGGTTAACACCAATCAATACATCAAAAATACCTTTACGTAAATCTTGCATTATTTCAACTCTTTCTAGGGTGTCAACATCACTATGTATATATCTACAACGAACATTTATTCTGCTAAGATATTTGGTTAACTCCTCAGCCATTCTTTTTGTTAAGGTAGTCACTAAAGTGCGCTCATCTTTTTCAACCCGAATTTGTATTTCTTCAATCAAGTCATCTATCTGATTTAAGCTTGGCCTAACCTCGATAATAGGGTCGAGTAACCCTGTGGGACGTATAATTTGTTCAGCGAAAACACCTTCGCTTAATTTTAATTCGTAATCTGCTGGAGTAGCGCTTACATACACCACTTGATTTTGTAAAGCTTCAAACTCCTCAAATTTTAAAGGACGATTATCCATAGCTGCTGGTAATCGAAAGCCATAGTCAACCAAATTTACCTTACGCGAGCGATCACCACCATACATGGCATGAACTTGAGGAATGGTAACGTGGCTTTCATCAATAACCATCAAATAATCATCAGGAAAATAGTCAAGTAAACAAAAGGGTCTGGTACCTGGCTCTCTTCCATCAAGGTATCTCGAATAATTTTCAATACCTGAGCAATACCCTAACTCGCGAATCATTTCTAAATCAAAATTGGTTCTTTCTTCGAGTCTTTTAGCTTCTAGAGGTTTTGCAATCTCTTTGAAATAATCAACTTGTTTAACAAGGTCATCTTGGATTTGATGAATTGCATTTTGAAGTATATCAGGTGAGGTAACAAACATATTGGCTGGGTATATATTTAGGTTCTCATATACTTCAATAAGGGTATTGTTTAAGGGGTCAAATGCCTCTATTTCTTCTACTTCATCACCAAAAAAATGAATTCGAAATGCATGATCTGCATAACTTGGAAACACATCTACAACATCACCCTTAACTCTGAAATTTCCATTTCTAAAATCGGCGGTTGTTCTAGAATACAAACTCTGAACTAATTGATGCATAAATTTAGTTCTTGCAATGACCTGATCTTTTTTAATGGTAATCACATTTTTTTGAAACTCTATAGGATTTCCAATACCGTAAAGACAAGAAACAGATGCAATTACAACCACATCTCTTCTGCCTGAAAGTAGAGATGATGTGGTACTTAAGCGAAGTTTTTCAATGTCTTCATTAATAGATAAATCTTTTTCTATATAAAGACCCGAAGAAGGTATAAACGCTTCTGGTTGATAGTAGTCGTAATAAGAAACAAAATATTCTACCGCATTATTCGGAAAAAACTGTTTGAACTCTGAGTAGAGCTGCGCCGCTAAGGTTTTATTGTGTGCTAAAATTAAAGTTGGTCGCTGTACTCTTTCAATGACATTAGCAACACTAAAAGTTTTACCTGAACCAGTGACTCCTAAAAGGGTTTGATATTTTTCGTTTGATTCTATACCATCTACTAATTGCTTTATAGCCTGTGGTTGATCACCGGTTGGTTTAAACTCTGATACTACCTTAAATTTCATCCTCTAAAAATACAAAATCAAGTGCTTTTAATTACAAATGAATTTGGATATGTTGCTGATTTGCAAACGGAATAAAAATGAATATATAGATAGCTGCAATTATCTTATCGCTTGAGTGTGAAGTGGCCATAGATTAACTTTTGATTTATGGCGTTTGCTTTGAACCAATAATCTGAAGCTGGTAAATCATTTCCATTAAAAGTACCATCCCAGCCTTTACTTTTAGGATCTAGCTGTATCAAGAGATTTCCATATCGATCAAAAACTTCAATAGTACTAACTTCGATATTATCACCACTAACTGATGGTAGAATTTGCCAAAAATCATTGATTCCATCGCCATTAGGGGTGAAAAATGTTGGAAAACCTTCAACCGTTAAATCTTGTTCGAAGCGTATTTCTGCAATTCCACAACCATTTTTATCATTTACGAAAAAGATATGATTTCCTAATTCAACATTCTTAAAAATAGGACTTTCTTGATAGTTACTCGTATTATCATCAATAGCATACTCGTAGTCTCCCGCACCATCGTGTTGTAGCTCAATTTCAAGATTTCCATTTTGACTAATTACATTCAGGGTTAAATTATTGGCAATTTCAGAGGCCACGACGTTAAAAATTTTAGAACTGGAGCATTCTATTGTCGTTCCTGATTGAGAAACGGTATTGAAAGCTTCGTATCGATATCTTCCGGGTTCAGAAAAAATGACTGTTGCATCCATTGAAATTAAAGTTTCTGTTTCATTTTCGTCAATTTGAAACCAACGAAACCCTTCAGCAGTATCTTCAGTGGTAAAACTAAATGGGCTACCGTTTTTGCAAATAGAAACCGTATCTGGAATACTTATTTCAGGGGCTAAATCTACAAATTCACCGGTAATAGTATTAAAATAAGGGCCGCAACCTAAAATTGTAGAAAATGATTCTTGTGAACATCCAATTGCATCACCGGCAGCATTAAAAGGTATGATGGTAATGAAAAAAGTCAGGTTGGGTTCAAATTCTATAAATAACGAGCTATTACTTGTAAAAGTGGTATTATCAATGACATTTGCGTTAAAGGGAGTAGTGCCAATAGTAACTCTATAACCATCTGCATTAGGTACTGCAGACCATTCTAGAATTGGAGATAAAGCAACATTTATTTCCCCGTCTACAGGGCTAACTAAAGAAGTACAGGTAGGTATAATGGCTATGGCTCCTGTGGTAAAACTATAAGATGTACATGGGCTTAAAGATGGGCCATTTTCATTATAGGGTACTACGGTAACAAATATTTCAGCGTCAACAGGTAAATCTGTAGGGGGTTGAAAAGATGGGGTACCTATGATATTTTGATTATTAACTAGGTCTGTACCACCTAAGGTAGTGCCTAGCGAAATTCGGTAGCCTGTGGCTGTTGGAGCATAATTCCACGAAATTCTAGTTCCGATATTTACGTTAGTGGCGTTAGCCACAGGAAACGTTGGCGTTGTACAGGTAGGTGGCTCTGTAACGTCTATGGTGCGAAAGCTTTCGGAGGCACAAACAATGTTTTCTGCGTTAAAAAAAAATATTGTAATAGTGACATAAATATCTTGGTTGTCTGGCAAGCCAAGCGGAGGTTGATATGAAGTGGCATTACCTACATTTTGATTGTTGATAATATCGGTGCCATTAGGGGTTGTGCCTATGGAAATTAAATATCCAGGGGCGCCTTCAATGCCATCCCATTCAATCATTGTATCAACAGGAATATTTATAGATCCATCGGTAGGAGAAGAAAGTGTTGGGCATGTCAATTGAGCATGGCTAAAATAGCCAAAGGTTATTAGAAGTATTAATAGCAGTTTTTTTTTCATTTGATAAGAAAATCAAACGATACAATATAAGCAAACTCTAGCGTTTCAGGGCGAAATGACCCTTAAATTCCACTCCGTTTTCAAAGGTAGTTCGAAACCAATAGTCAGAAGATGGTAGTACTTGTCCATTCATTGAACCATCCCATCCAAGTTCGTTAGAGGTAATTTGTTTTACCATTTTACCATAACGATCATAAATGTAAATGGTGCTTTGTGCTGCTGTTGCGCTAACTCCAATAATCTGCCAAGTATCATTTTTGCCATCTCCATTAGGAGTGAAAAATTTTGGAAATCCAATGATAGCTACCTCTTCTGTAGAAACTCCACAGCCATTTTTATCTCGTACATAAACAGTATAAAAACCTGCATTTAGACGGTCAAATTGCGGTTCATCTTGATAATTAACTTCGTCTAACGAATATTCGTACACACCGTCACCTGAAACAATTACTTCAATGGCATTTTCATCAGATATTTCACCGACAATTATCTGGTTGATAATAGCTCTATTTGAAGGGCTCACTATAAATTCTTTACTAGATGTACACGTAGTTGTGATTCCGTTATTTTGGTAATTCGTTCCTACTTCTAGTTGATAATTTCCGTCTTCATGAATAGAAATTTGCATTGTGTTGCCAATTTCTTCTATCGTCGAGCCATTGACTTTGAACCACTGGTAAGTGTCGTAACCGCTTGGTGCATTTAAAATTAATGGTTGCCCATCTGTGCATACTTGATATCTATCGTTAAATATAAAATCGGGAAGTGGTTGAACATTAAGTTCAATTTCTTCAACACCCTGACATTGATTTTCATTTTCTAATCGAACATAAATAGTGGTTGGGCCAGTTCTAATAGTGTCTTCAATCGAATTTTGTTCTAGCGCAACATCAGATAGATTGCTATAAAAAGCGACCTCTAGTCCTTCATAATAATTTTGACGTATTTCGTCAATGTTAAACGTACTTTGTAATTGATCATCTGTAAAATCATCGTCACATTGGGTAATAGGACTGACCGTATTGGTGCTGATAAGCGTTGGGTTTACTATAAGTGCTATTTCACCAACGCTTTCGCAAACACTAGAGGTGATTCTATAGTAAATTGTTTCATTGAAAGGAGTGTTGTTGGTATAGTGTTGAGGATTGGATATGGAATTGTCTGAATCTCGATCAGCTATAGTTTGATAATAAGAAATTGCCACTCCCGATTCTGCAGGAAATGCTTGTTCAAGATTTATTGGTGCAATACCATCTAAAGAGTTGGTTTCATCAACATCGCATTGTACTAAATTAACGATTTGAGGGTACGGGGATGGTAGCATTATTAAGGAAACAGAAAAAGTGATAAAACAGTTTGGGTCATTGTTTAAACTGACTCGCGCGCTAATATCGTTGCTTGCGGTTTCAAAAGTCGCAGAGGCAATACGTCTTAAGTTTGACGTCGCATCAGATTCATTTGGATGTAATGTTATGGTGTAGTCTGAATTGTTCGGCATACTGTTGGTAATGTCATTTAATATTGTAGGTATATCAAAAGGTTCTCTTCCGTTTCTATCGCTATCACAGAGTGTATAGCTAAGTTCTGGTGTGGGGTCAAATTCTACAGGGGTCAATGCAAAAGTGACCACTTCAAAACATCCGTTAGGGTTTGTAACACGAATGAAAATTGGAGTGAAATCTCCTTGGAATGAAAATTGTGTGGGGTCAGCAATTTCATTGCGATAATCAAAGGCATCTTCGTAGCTTAAATAATATCTAATTATTGCTGTTGTGCTATTGGTAATTGCTGCTTCTTGTTCAGTTAGATCAATGAACTCCCCTTTTGAAGTAGCGCAAAGTAAAACATCTACAGGTTCAAAAACTTCAGGACTAGGCAGAAAACCTGCGGTACCAGTCCAATCTAGAGAAAAGCCTCCATTTCCGATTGGTCTGTCAATTAAAATATAATACTGTTCTCCTGCTACTACGGGTATTGCTGATACAAAACTATTTCCATTTTCACCTGGGCCTTCATTTTGGTCAACTTCTGAGGTGTTTAAACCGGTGTGGTTAGAATTCAGCCCTGCTTGCGTTGGGTTTGTTGATGAGCAACGAATGGGGTCGTCTAAATTTCCGCACCCGCCGGTTGGGCCAAAAACATAAAAGTCGTAATCAACTTCTAAATCCGTGTTATCAGGTCTTATGGTAAATGCCAGGTTACCCGAGGTTGCAATATTTACACTTAACCATAGGCTATTTAATTCTTCATATAAACAAGGATTTGCCGTATTGTCTAATTCTTGAGTTCCAAACCCTGAAACGTTACTAGAAATGGTGGTATTACCACAAACCACAATAGCATCAGAACAATCATTTGCTTGTTGCGCATTGATTGTTAATCCTATGAAAAAAAATAGGAATAGAAGTTTTAATTTCATTTTATACTATAATGTTCTGTGAACAATATAGTGTAAATGAGCGTGCTAACTATTGATCTTTCGATAAATACAAGAAAATAACGATTAAAATCTACTGGATTTCCAGTAGCCGGTTTTAGCTTCCCTTTAGTTACAAATCTCGTTTTTTAAGTAATAGATAAGAACCATATACGAAAATGGCTGTCCAACCCATTGCAATAAGTACCTCGCTCCACTGTACTGCATAGTCATGTGAAATTCCTATTTCTTCAGGAGATACCTTCTTCGCATACCTTAAGAATGGTTGCTCTACGAGATTATACATTGACATTAAAGGAAAGAATTGTGAGATATTTTCGGCAAAAGTATAAGCTTCATCTTCAAAGACTTCCCATCGTAAATAAGCATAACTTATCCATTCGATAGCACTTAGAAGGACGATTATACCTATTGAAAAAATTGATCTGCGAACTAAGGTGGTTATGAATAGACAAAATGAAAAAAATGCTATAAGTTTCAATAAATAAGCAAATAAGTATTCTAAATCTCGAAAAATAATACTCGCTTCATTAAAACTGCTATAAATCGAGCCAATGATAAGTGACATTAAAAATACACCAACAGTAGAAATAAGAGAATAGACGAGAGTAACATAAAATTTAGAAAGAATAACCTCTTTTTTACTTAGGCCGTCAATTAAATTCTGTTTTAAGGTGCGATAATTATATTCATTAGCGACCATTGAAATAGCCACAAGTGCAAAAAATAATTTAAAAGCTGCGGCAAAATAGGTATTCCAATGCCATATGAATGGAAAATCAAAAATACCATACTCAGCGGGGTCTAATCGTACAAACCCTAGATCTATTTTTATTGATGTTATAAAAGCAATGGTAAATGGTAATAAGAAAGAAAGTATAATGAGTACTTTGCTAGCTCTATTATTCCAGAGTTTTATGAATTCTATTTGTAGTAAACGTATCATGATTGGTATGGTTAGTTTGATTGATTTTTGGTAAGCTCTAAAAATTGTTCTTCTAAACTTTCTTTGCGTTTTACTAAATGCGATAAATAAATACCTTGTTCAAATAAAGTTTTATTCAATACTTCTGCGCTAATTTCTTCATTCAGCCAAGCGGTAAAGAGGTTGTTTTCTTCTTTAATTTCTCCGAAGCTATTGTTGGTTTTTAGGTAATTTAATAGCGCTTCTGATTGTTTACTTTTTAATTCAAAAAAGCCATGAGTCTTAATCATGGCGTCAACACGCCCAGAATATAGTTTAACACCTTTTCTAAGAATCACTACATGACTGCAGACCTTTTCAACTTCATCTAAAAGATGCGATGCAAGAAGAATGGTAGTACCCTGAGATGCAATCTTTTTGATTATTTCTCGAATTTGATGAATACCCTGAGGGTCTAAGCCATTGGTTGGTTCATCTAAAATTAAAATTTCAGGATCATTGAGTAGGGCAGAGGCAATAGCTAATCGCTGCTTCATTCCTAAAGAATAGGTTTTGAATTTGCTATTTTTTCGATCTAATAAGCCAACTAGCTCCAATTTCTCCTCAATTTTTTCAGGCGAAACATCTTTGATTTTACATACCAGATTTAAGTTCTGAATGGCCGTCATGTACGGGTAAAAGTTAGGACGTTCAATGATTGCTCCTACTTTTTTTAAAGCATTATGTGTTGAGGTATTGCCATCAAACCATAAAAATTCACCCTCGGTTTTATTCACAACATTTAGTACGATACCTAATGTTGTTGATTTGCCACTTCCATTAGGGCCTAAAATGCCATAAACATTTCCTTTTTCAATGGTGAATGAAAGGTCTTTTACTGCGGTTAAATGTCCGAATTTCTTGGTAAGGTTTTTTACCGTTAGAATATTTGCCACGATAGGGTTGGTTTTGTTGATTGATGAAAATATGAAATTGGCGAGTTATGCCTTTGTCATACTTATGACGAACAAAAACAAAATTTGTTACAGCAGTTGTGATTAATTTTTATTTACCCTAATCGTTATTCTTCTATTTGTAATTAGGGTGGTCGGTGGTACTAAGTTAACTTGCACGTCAACAGATGGATTGTCTGTAGAGGTGTTGTTATCGATTTGATCTTGGCTGTTTGTAACCGTATTGGTGTGGGTTTCTGTTGTGGAATAGATACTGTTTAAAGTTGCTCTAGCAACAAGGGTCATTGTTTCAATATCTCCAGAGTTTGTTGTTCCAATATTCCAATTCGGATAAGAAAAAGATCCACTTGAAACACTAGCTGAAATAAATTCAAGTCCGGGAGGTAAATTATCTGAAATAACCAAATTGGTCACCTGATTAAGCCCTAAACTTTCAACGGTAATGGTGAAAGTTACCAAATCATCATTGTTAACTACAGGAAGATCAACAACCTTATCAAGTTTAATATCGGGGTCGCAATAGTAGGTGGCCAAGGTATTAGAGTCATAACTGCAAGGTCCTTTGGTAACTTGAACGTAATAATTTCCGGCAGAAGTTGGATCATATGTTTCTGAAGTTGCGCCAGGTATTAGATTGCCTTCGTAGTACCATTGATATGCATCGAAAGTTTCATCGACAACTCTTAAGGAAGCACCAGGTAAACATAGAGAACCTGTAATTTCAAGATTTACATCGGGTGTGGTGTCAAAACCAGAATAGTATCCGGCAAGACCTCTTGCTCCGTTGAACCCAAAGAAACCTACAGCAATAGGTCCGGTAGAGCTAACACTAACATCACCGGTTAGGTTTGGAATATAAAAAGTTTTCCAGTCCGCATTACCAGCAACGGCATTTGGTGCAGGCAGTGTAGCGGTACCATTGTCATCAGTTACGATAATGTTGGCATTTGGAGTTGTACTCGACGCGATAACCGTTAGGCCACCAGTAATCGTTGTGCCAGCTGCATCACGAATCTCAGGTATATTATCCATAGTATCTGGAAGTAAGCAATTGATTGGCGCTACAAAATTCAGACCTTGAGTGTAAGCAGCTGTACTTCCAGCCAAACATTGATATGCATAAACATCATTCGAGGTGCGAATGTACATATTTGCACCTACGGTATTCGATGAATAGTTTGTACTTGGTACTTGAAAATATTCTCCATTGTTTATGGTTGCGATAGGGGTAGCTGACCCATTAATGAAAATTTGAGTATTGTTTGCTATGCCAATTAACAATGGAAATTCGGTCCATCCATTTGCATTTCCTCTTCCTCTAACAAAAACATATTCTCTTCCTAGTCTGTTTTCAGGTACTGGTTGATCTATACCCGCATCTCGGTTACCAGAACCTACTTGACGACCAAAATTCATAGATCCGTTACTTATGACAATGTCTTTGTCAGATACAATTGAAGCGCCTATCCAACCGTCTTCATGTGCTTGTGTTGGTGCTGTACCAATATATGTTTCAAAAACAAATGATTCGTTTGCATCTAGGGTTATTTGGTAGGTGTCTGCTGTGATACCAGCTCTATTGTTGCCAACTCTAAACTCACAACCTGGGTCATAGCCGAAAAGGTCGATAGTTGTATCATCTTCGGTGGCCATAATTCCCAAGGTATTCGACTTTGAATTCTCTGAACCTAAATTTGGTACACCACCCCATTTGAAGTTTCGCCCCATGGCTGATCTACCTTTAGAAGTTAAAGAGGCACTTTGAGAATTTGAGCTACCTCTAAAATTCACATAAAAGTTTTCACCGTTTGGAGATTCAAATCGGAGTCCACTGTTATTAAGTACAACACCTGTTAAATTATTTTGAACTAATGTAATGTTGTTATCACCATTGGGTAAGGTGTATACAACAGGACTCGCATTTGAAACTGTGAAAGTTGCTATTGCCGTTGCGTTCGTTCCTCTGAAAACATTTACTGTAAATGGGGTTGTTTCTGGAGTTGATAAATAAAAAGCCTGTTCACGTATTCCCGCGTTATTTGCACCCTGTTTTAATGGTGGCAAATAATGAAGGTCACTAAGTTGTGCATAGCCCAAACTTGAAAATAGTAAGGACAATACTACGAATACAACCCTTTTTTTAAGATTGTAACAGCTCATGATTTAATAATTCTGTTTGAATTTTTCGAAGATATACTTTACTTAAAAGGCATTTAAAAAAATGTTGTGAACTGCTGTTTTAAGTAGGTTTAAAAGCGTATTGGAAATGGAAAACTTAGCTAATCGTAAAAAAAATGAAAACCTCAAGTTGGAAATGCCTATTTTGTGCCTAAATCATTGATCTATGTCAGAAGAAAAGTTAATGTCTAAAAAGAAACCAGCTTATCCGGTAAATGCTAAACTTGATGGTTACCTAGATCGTTATAATCGCAAAATTGAAATACCTATATTTTATGAAGATTTACTTCGTTTTGCTGGTTCTGTAGTAGTGTATGATGCCAATGATGAAGATACCTTGTGGGTGCGAGTTTATTACTCAGATTCTGAACGTCAAGAAATTGATTTATCTCTTAAAAAAGTGTATTCTATATTGCATTCTGATGGTAGTAATAGTATTATTGAATATTTGAATGTTGATGCGGTTGACTACTGCACTTTTGGAAATTCTAAACCTTTCAGAATAAAAATTAGAAATATCTTGAATGATAATTTCACCTATTTCTATGTGAAGAAAACAGATGCGTCTCGAGTATATGGTTTAGAACTTGAGCATATGCTATCACCGTATAATTTGAACTTTTTGGTTTATAAAGACACCCTAATTGAAGAGCACATAGCTGGTATTCCTGGCGATGTTTTTATAAAAGAAATGTTACCAAAGTGTTCGGAGTCAGAAAAGGCACAATTGGCTAAAGAGTTTGTAAAGTTCAATGAACGCTGTATGATTCGTTTGTTGGGTGATATGCGTTCATATAATTATGTCATTGTACCAACTCATGATTTTGACCACGTGGTTTATAAGATTCGAGCGATTGATTTTGATCAACAATGTTTTGAAGGCAAGCTTAAAGTTTATCGCCCTCAGTTTTTTAAAGAAAACTACCTAATGGTTGAATTGGTAAGATCTAAATTGCAAAAGTATTCGGTTGATCAATATAAAATAGAGGAACGATCAATAGTTGCAAAACGCATCATCAGTTACGAAGACCGAATTGAAGAATTGATTGACATTTGTAGAGAAGATAAGATTTCAATACCTGAAAATGTCGTAATGCTTCGTGGTCAAATTCAAGATTTTATTCTTGATATGCAGTTTAAACAGTGCAAAAATATGGGTGAAATTCTTACTCTAGGATTAGACTTCGTGAAACGAAACTATGAAGATGTTAGCATGAAACAAATTATAGAACAGCGTATTAAACTAGGTTGATTTATCTAGGTTTTTTGTTCTTTGTTGAAGTATACAAGGTAATAGTACATTTGTCGTTCTTCATCCCAACCCTTTTCAACGAATTTTTCAGCTGATTCGGGATTAATAAAATCCATTTTAATTTGAATGTTAGTATCTAAACTTATAACATTCTTAATTTTCTTACGAGCATCTGAAACGGCTTTGTTAGCGATGTCAAAATTAGAGACATCTTCGATGCTATATTTTGGTCCTTTTTCTTCTTTGTAGTGTTTAAATTCAGGAATCAATTCAGGGTTCTCCATAACTTCTGTTAAAAAGTTACTTTCTTCAAATGCATCATTTTTAGCAAAATGGTTCACCGCTCTATTCATAAACAATACCTCTTGTTGTTTGTCTTCTGCGGGTAAAACCACATCTTTGGCAAAATTCTGGCAAAACTTAAGGTAGTTTTTTGTTTTAAAGTTGTCATCTGAAAGTGGTACAGCTCCTAAAAAGTTCTCTAACCAATATTTGGCATCATAACGGTTGCTGTCAACTGAGAGTACTTTGTACCCTTCTTCTTTTTCTGTATTAAAGATTAGACAGCCTTTATCGAGTTTATTTATATTAATACCTTGCTGTACAATAATATCAAGATTGCTTCCTTTTTCTTCGAATTGAAGAAAATCGTGTTTAAGTTCACTTTTGAATATTCCTATGGCATCAACTTTTTGATTGTCAAGTAATAACCCTGATAAATATCCAATATACAATTCTCCACTTTTAATATGTGGGTGATTTGATTGTTCGAATAAATGCGTTGCTAGTTTTTTAGAGTTTAAATGACAAGAATCTGGCTCTGCAAATATTTCGGAAACTACCTTGAAAACTTCATTAAATTCAACATCAACTTCATGTGCTAGCTTAAAATAATTTTCTTCTTTTTCACGAAAAGGTTTAAAGAAATACTCTTTCAAAAGCCCCGTAGTTTCGTCATTTAGACTAAAAGGTTCGGAAGAAAGAAAGACGTTTTCGCCTTTATTTTTATTTCCAATTCGGTGAAGAGAAATACTTTCTATTTGGGTTGAATATAAATTTATCATTGTAAGCTAAAAAATTATAAAATTAAATTTTAGAAGTATAAAAAGGCCAAGTAATTAATTCCAGTTTTCATCGAAATCTAGGTCGTCATAGTTTTCTAAGGTGTCATCAAAATCGAAATTTGGGTCAGCCTTAAAATTCTTTTCCGGTGGTGTTTCTGGTAGCTCACCAAACGTAAAAAGTACATTTGGGTATGATACCCCGGGTTCGTGCTCTACAATGTCAGCCAATTCGATGAAAAAAGTCCACATGCTTAAAAAATCATAAACATAAATTAATTTCGGGGTTCTTTCAGTTAATACATCAACCAAAAAATTCTCATTCATAAGTCGTACATCAGAACCATTTTCACTCATGTCAAAAAGCGCAATTTCTTCATCTTGTATCCATTCATCATTACACGTGTAAAATGATGCCATTTCATTTCCTAAAAAACCAAATGATTGAGCAATTGCATTATGAAACTCTTCCATAGAATTACTAGCATCAATTTCAATATCTCTAAAGATATCGTCTTTCGCATCGAGTATGATACGCACTTTATAAATCATATAATTAATTATTTGTGGGTAGGCAAAGTTACAAAGTTTTGTGACTTCTTTTCGAATTTATCGCCTGCAAAACCAAATAGAATTGCACCCCTAATAAAAGTGAAGCTAAAACCAAGTGTGTTGGTTGACTTGCAAACGGAAAACTCAAATAATTCATCGCCATTCCAGTAATTACCGTGGTAAGAATTAAGAGCATTACCCAGTTAATTTTAGAGTACCCTAGGTTAAATTTATAGATGCGGTATGCAATGAAGAAATTGAATAAGACTACAATTATCGAAAATGAACGATGTATATAAAATTGCGTAGTTGGGTTTTGTAGCCATAAGTTATTGGCACGTTCACCAAATAAATCAATTTGTAAATCGATAAATTGCCGTACTTGAATACCCATTACTATTTGAATAAAAGTTAAAAAGGTAGCGATAGATAACAATAACAAAAGATTTTTGTGATACTTTAAAGACCTTGCCTTGTTGTCTGTTCTATGCACTAATAAAATTAACATCAGTAAAATTACCAAGGCCAAAATCATATGAACTGATATCATGGTTGGCTTAAGGTTGGTATCTACCACCAACTTACCCAAAACAGCTTGCAGGCCGAGAACGATTATGGTGCATATGGTGATTACAGTAACTAATTTATCTTTTTGATACCACCAGAAAGAGAATACTAACATTATAAGCATGGGAATGCCAAGCAGTACCGTTGCTAGTCGGTTGATATATTCAATCCAAGTATGGACAGGATTGAAGATGGAATACTCATGTGTGGTATAAGGTTTCCAATTTTTTTGATTGTAAGCCTGTGCAGTTTTAAAATCTGAATTGGCTACTTGAAGCGATTCATTTATGATTATGACTTGACCTTTTTTGAATTCACGATTTGCACTCCATTGTAATTCAGAAATATCTGTTGGCGGAATATAATAACCGAAGCATTTTGGCCAATCAGGACAGCCCATACCACTACCGGTCATGCGAACAATAGCTCCGGCTGCGATAACTATGTAAACAAAAATTAAAGATATTTTAGCTGCTTTTCGAAAGTTTGCTTTCATAAGGCAATTGGCACTTTTGATATTGCAAAATTACCATACTTTAAGCAATTTTTAGAAGTTTAGGTATAAAGATTTACCGAAGTAAACTGACCTTTTACAAACAAAAAAGGGAAGAAAATTCAAAATGAATTAGCTTCCCTTTAGTAATGTTGGTTAAAACACCTTATTCTATGACAATAAACTCAGATCGTCTGTTTTTCTCATGTTCTTCATCAGTACACTTTTCAGCAGTAGTACAGTCATTTGCCAATTGAGATTCACCGAAGCCTTTACCTTTAAGGCGTGACTCAGCAATGCCGTTGGCAATTAAATAGGCTACAGTGCTTTTCGCTCTGCGTTCAGATAATTTGTTGTTATACCATGTGCTAGCTCTAACATCTGTATGTGATTGTACTTGAACTTTCATGTCAGGAAATTCATTCAAATAGTTAATAACAGCGGTTAGCGTTACAGCGGCATCAGGTCTAATGTTGGATTTGTCTAAATCAAAATAAACAGGATTTAGATTTAAGAATCGCGCTAAATCGGTGCCAACTGGAGCTTCCTGAATTATTTTGGATAATAAAATTTCAAGCCCTTCTATGTCCTTGGCGTCTGTTGCTGTAAATCCGATTTCTGAACGATTATACCCTTCTGCAGTTGCTATAAGTTTGTAATCTCCATCGCGGCAATCACCATCCATATTAAATGCACCATCGGCATCTGATATTACTTCAGTTAATGTTGTACCGTCGGCGGAAACAAGAATAACGTTGGCATTCGGTAGTGGTGTACCATCTTTTTGATCTTTCACAAACCCAGACAACGCTGTGTTACAAATTAGGTCAATTGGTTCATTTTCTGTAAAACCGTAAATATCGTCACTTCCTTGTCCGCCTACACGGTTTGAAGCGAAAAATCCTTTTTTAGTTTCTGAGTTAATAATAAATGAGAAATCATCTTTTTCACTATTAACTGGCCTACCAGTATTAACAATATAAAGATTATCTAAATCATCAATTTTAGTAGCAAACACATCAAGGCCGCCTAAACCAGGGTGCCCATCTGAGGCAAAATACAATTCGTTTGATTCGGTTACAAATGGAAAGGTTTCTCTACCCTCCGTATTAATAACATTTCCTAAATTTTGAGGGGTGCCAAAGCTACCATCATTGGCAATATCTACAACAAAAATATCAGAGGCACCATGTGTGCCAGGCATATCTGAAGCAAAATACAGTTTACGCTCATCAGGGCTAAGTGTTGGGTGGGCCGTTGAATAATCATCGCCATTAAAAGGAAGCTCCGTAATATTCGTCCATGCTCCATTTTCTAAATTAGCTCTATAAATTTTCAATCTACTAACACCTTTCTCATCTCTAGAAAATTTCCCATTTTTCGAGTTGTTTCTAGTAAAATATACTGTAGAACCATCTTTGGTAAACACGGCCGAAGTTTCATGAGTCCTTTTGTTTAAGGAGTTCAATTTTGTAGGTGTATCAAAACTTCCTTCAGTTGTTTGTGTTGAAGTATACAAATTGGTAAATGGTTTGTTATTCCAAGTATGAATATAACGACCGACAGTACCGCTGTCTCGCGCAGTAGAAAATACCAAGTCTTTATCTTTAAAGGCTGGTGCAAAATCAGAAGCAGTAGAATTTATCGCTAAAGATTTAATATCGTATCTGCCAGAAGATTTTTCGATTTTTTCAAGATAATCAGGGCTAGCCATGCTTTTTCTTGCTCTAACCTCTGTAGTTTTAGCTGCTTCATACCGGTCCATCCATAATGCGGCAGCCTCGTAATTTTTATTAGACTTCAATGATTGCGCATATAAATAGAGGTATTCTGCCTCTATGGTCGCATCGTTTAATTCAAAAAGCTTTTTAAACCAGTTAGCGGCTTCTTCGTAATTAGCGTTTTGATAATGCGCATCGCCTAAGTTCTTGTAAATGGCTTCTTGCGAATATCCTTTTTCTACTAAAACTTCATAAGACTCTATTGCAGGAGCATAAGAATAACTTTCAAATTCTTTTTGCGCTTTTTCTGATTTTCTGTCTTGTGCAATACCAATTGTAGAAATTAGAACTGCAAGACAGCATATGTATGTTTGTTTTGTTGTCATGCTAAACTTTTTAAAAGAATCTTGGTGCGATAATATTTTTATATCTTCCTCGCAATTCGTATCGTAATAAAATTTCAAAAGAACCATCATTAAAAGAAGTACTACCTAAATCTGTAATTTCTCTATCATACGCTAACCCCAGCATAAATTGATCTGTAATTTGAAAACCAAATAGGGCACTGAAAGCTGCATCCCATCTGTAGGCAGCACCTAAGGTGAATTTTTCATTAATCATGAAGTTGGCTGATCCGTCAATTTGTAATGGAGCGCCATTTACAGATTTTACTAATACTGCAGGTTTAAATTTTAAGTTCGGATTTAAATCAAATACGTATCCTGTGATTAAATAGATATTCATTCGTTCTTGCGCTAAACTTGCTGAAGAAGTTTCAAAATGTTCAGTTTCTAAAAAGTTAGGAACTGATAAACCCGCATAGAAATGATCAGTGTGATAATAAACCCCAGCACCAAAGTTTGGCGCAAATTTATTATCAATATTTGCTAGCCCTATCGTATTTGCTTCGTTTGAATAATTCTGTAACCTTGAAAAATCAATATTTAAAGAATGACCACCGGCTTTTATACCAAATGATAATTTGCCGGTATCAGAAGTAGGAACGGTATATGAAAATACGGCATCAAAATAGGTGTCTTGATTGGTTCCGTTACCAATTCTGTCATTCACAATTGATAGTCCAACACCAACTCTTTTACCAACCGGAGTGTTGAAGTTAACGGTTTGGGTTGTTGGTGCTCCGTCGAGACCTACCCATTGCGATCTATGTAATGCATTCATACTTAATACACCTCGTGACCCAGCATATGCAGGGTTTACCGCGATTGTATTGTACATATATTGCGTGTATTGTGCATCTTGTTGTGCGTTAACACCCCAAATAGAAGTGCCGATTAACGCGAGTGCAATGATGAATTTTTTCATGGTTTTGTTTTACTTTAAATATTCGGGGTATGTATTATCTATTTACGTATAAGTAACCTGATTTAGTACTAGAAATTCCTTCTTTATCATAAGTGATGATATAAAAATATACACCTGTTGGAAGCTCTTCTTCTGTCTTAACAGTTGCTCTACCATTTGAAACACCGCGGAAAGCATTTGTACTGTTGTATCCGTTCATTTCAAAAACGAGAACACCCCATCTATTATATATTTGAACAGTATTGTTCGGGTATAATTCAATATTATTGATCTGGAAAATTCCATCATTAAGCCCAGGTGCTACCAAGTCACTTTCGATCTCAATATCACATTGAGCACCCGCTGGCGGAATACCACCAAAAGAACTACAAGGATCGTATGGATCTGTACCATCAGTAACTTCTTGTCCATTTGTTATTTGATCTCCGTCACAGTCTGCTGCACTCCAAATAACATTTGAAGCGTCAAAACCGGTATAACCTGATTCTTGGTTAGGATCACATGGATTTAAAGGATCTGTACCGTTATTAATTTCTGTTCCATTATCAATACCATCACCATCACAGTCAGCAATTAGGTAATCACCTGATTGTGCTAGCGTGATACTTGTAGTGTTGTAATCACAAGAATCTTCAGGATTAGTTCCGTCAATTTCTTCTTGCTCATTAGTAACACCGTCTCCATCACAGTCGGCAGTAAGCCAATCACCTGTTTGAGGTTCTGTAATGCTAGCCACCAAGAAATCACACGGATCGTTCGAATCAGTACCATCTAAATCTTCTTGACTATCAAGTACCCCATCACCGTCACTATCAACTTCCAATCCTTGACGGTAATCTACATCACCACCTGGTAATTGATTGTCGGGTAAAAGTGTTGGGTCATCAATTTCATCATTTACATCGTATGGGTCATTAAGGTTCGCACCTTCATAACCATCATCCAATCCGTCGGCATCGGTGTCAACTCCGGTAAAAGTTCCTGTTTCTGCTTCCGTATTATCATCAATAGTATCGTCATCTGAATCTAAATCAAGGTAATCAGGAACTAAATCGCCATCGGTGTCTTCTGGAATAAATCCGCTGGTATAAGCCGTATCTAAACCGTTTGTTGCTGAGGTTCCGTTGGGAGCAATGTAGCCTACTGTAGGTTGCGCTTCAATATTATCAGGAATTCCGTCATCGTCAGCATCAATGTCAAGATAATCAACTCCATCACCAACATTATTGTCTGAATTCGGTGGAGATAGTGGGTTTGCTGCAACCGTGTCATCAAGCCCGTCACCGTTTGCATCTGTAAATCCGTTAATTTCACCATCTGCATCGTCGTCACCACCACCATTTTCTGTAGCATCGGTAATACCGTCATTGTCAGAATCAATATCTAGGTAATTTGGTGTACCATCGTTGTCAAAATCGTCTTGAGGTAAAGGTGTGCCAGTACCATCAAGAACTGCTGGGGTAGTGGTATCATCTGTATCTACATTATCAGTAAATCCGTCACCATCAGCATCGGTAAAACTATCAATTCTACCATTACCATCAGTATCAGTGCCACCAGCTTCAGTAACATCGGTAAGTCCGTCGTTATCAGAATCTAAATCAATTCTATCATCAACATTATCATTGTCAGAATCTGGATTAGGTAGTGGCGTGCCCAGAGTCGCTGGACCCACTGGGTCAACACTGTCAGCCAAGCCATCGTTATCAGTATCAGTAAAACCATCAATAATGCCATCGCCATCCAAATCTGTACCTCCAGCCTCAATAACATCAGGTAAACCATCATTATCAGAGTCAAGATCTAGAACATCATTATTTCCGTCATTATCAGAATCTGGGTTTGCTAACGGGGTGCCTGTACTTACCTCGTTGCTAGGGTCACCGTTATCTACATTGTCATAAGGATCGTGTAAACCATCATTGTCAACATCAGTAAAGCCATCAACAACACCATCACCATCAGCATCATCGCCTCCAGCTTCAATAATATCTGGAATACCATCATTATCACTATCTAAATCAAGTGCATTTGGAATGCCATCACCATCAAAGTCACAAGCGCCTGTTGCACCATTAATATTGGTAATGCCAACATTATCGATTGCAAAGTATTCAGAATCGGCACATACAGCAGGGTTTGAAGCCAAAATAAATTCCATTTGAATGCTGATATAATCGTAATCAGAAAGTACGTCTATTAAATCTTGCTCAGTACCTGACCAGCTTGCATCGTCTAAAGAAATTACAAATGTATTCCATAATCCATTTTCCCATTTATATAATTGTTCAGAAGTGATTGGAAAAGTTGCTTGTACAAAGTTACCAGCGGTATCATATAAGAATACATTACCCATTGGGTTTGCTACCCATCCTGGATTGCCTGTAACGCCCAATTTGTAATCGTATGCATCGTATTGCACAGCGCCACCTAGTAGGTTACTTAAATCAATTCCTCCTCTATTTGGACTTCTTAGAAAGTTGTCACCTGGGTTTGGATCGGCATCAACGATATAATTCGTTCCGGTGGGGCTCATTCCCGCTACAACGGTGTTTGAAGGGCCGTTAATATCTATCGGACATCCCGCACCAGCTGTTTGTGCATCTGTGGAATGTGAAGAGGGATTTGTTTGGATTTGTGCATTGTCATTATCATTTATAGTATACCAACCTTCTGAAGATAGGTTAAATGTTGCCATTTCAGCACATAAACCTTCTTCGCTATCAGGTATGCCGTCATTGTCGTCATCTAAATCAACGTAATCAGGAATACCATCGTTGTCAAAGTCATTATCTTCTGCATCTCTATAATCTACATCACCAGTTGTTAAAACATCGACATCTGTATCAGGAAAATTGTCATATTGCGTATTATCAAATGATCCATTTACATCAGAGTAATCGTCAACGTTCTCACTATTGCTGTCTAATCCGTTCGTTCCAACAGTTCCACTTAAAGTTAATCCAGCTTCTGTAGTATCATCAGCACCTTCGTTATCAGCATCTAAATCAATATAATCAGGAGTATCAGCCCCATCGGTGTTCGTTGGTAATATACCCAATGGATAAGCAGAATCAAGACCGTCATTCGCAGGACCTGCATCATTGTTTGGTGGAATGTATCCTGAAGTAGTTTGTGCTTCAATGTTATCGGGAATACCATCGTTATCAGCATCTAAATCAAGATAATCAGGAATACCGTCGGAATCTGTACTTGTTGGAACGTTGGCTTCTGTAGCATCTGCCATACCGTTACCATCAGTATCGGTTGTTCCATTAGAAGTAAATCGACCATTTTGATTGGTGTCAAAAGCACCTAAACCTGCTTCTACAGTGTCATAAATTCCATCATTGTCAGAATCTAGATCTAAATAATCTGGTACGGTATCGCCATCGGTATCTAAAGGTTCAAAACTATCGATAACTCCATTACTATTGGTGTCAGTTCCTCCGCCTGAAGCATCCATGGCATCAGGAATTCCATCTGAATCGGTATCAGCTGTAAAATCTACAGAAGAAATATCTACTCCATACTCGTCTGAATCACTTATTCCATCGTCATCACTGTCAACATCTAAGCTATTTTGTAAGGGATCAAAATCTGCATTCGGACTAAGATCTTCTAATATGTCTATAAGACCATCATTGTCATCATCTAAATCACATCCGTCAGGAAAAGCATCTCCATCTTGATTTGCATTATCATCAAACCCATCGCATACATCATTTGTATTAGAAACACCATCACCGTCATCATCTGCAGGATCGAAGCCAGTAGCTGTTACCAGCGCACCTAAAGCACCGTATATATCAGCTCCGGTTGTGGTGTTTTGAGGAAAGGTTGATGGATCAAGTAAATTGTCACTATCAACGACATCATCTCCGAAAAATGACAATCCATAAAATGTTTGGCCTGCAGTAATACCCAAATCAGTAAAAGTAATTAAGGTTAGCCCAATACGTTCATTTGCTCCTCCAACACGAGTTGGTAAGTTGTTACTATTAGAGTCTTCAATAAAAGAGTTCGCTCTCGCTGGATTAAAGCCGTTATCAGCAGGAATTCCATATGAAGTGTTCGCTACGATCGTTACCAAATTACCGTATGATAATGGATTGCCTGAGCCATCAACCGATAAAATTGCTGCAGCTTTATAGGTGTTGTTTCCACTTTTTTCTGAAGCTAAAAATCCATTTAAATCAAGATCAGAAGCACTGCTTATGGTTAACGCAGGATATACTACATCAATTCTTTCAATATTAGATGGGCCTTCGTCGCTAGCATTAGTTCCAGTATTTTTAAATACGTCTAAAGCCCCTCGGTTAATTACCGGAAGCTTTAGAATCGATTCTAAATCAATATTTCCAGGAGTTCCTGGCAAACTTGCAGCAAAATCAAATAAAGAAGCACCAGTACGTTCATAAAAGATACTGGCTTTATCACCAGTAACATTTGTTCCATTTACATTAGGTGTAATATCAACACGTTGAAAAACATAAGATTGACTAGGGAATGGGATGGTATAAACATCGGCACCTATGGTAACTGTAGATATTTCGATATTGTTACCTAACCCATAATTGTAAGTATCTGAACCATCAATGTAAGTATCTTGATCTGGTGCAGGCGAACTCGTTAGTGTCCAACTATCAACCGGTTGTTGTGCTGATATGGTTTGAAACCCAAACAATATCACAATGGTTAGGGCTAGATTATTAAATGGTACTAATTTTTTCATAACGTATTGGTTTGAAAATGAAATACTTTCGATTTTTATGCGAGTAAGTTTTTAGGCGATATGATTTAAATTGTGATTTAATCAAGAATTCACTTTAATCATCACTACTATAAGATTTTGTTTCAGTAGCTACATTGTATTTGTCATCTATACAATTGGGGTTTTAAGAGTTAGACACAGAATTATTGCTAAAGTCACTTATTATGATAAGTAGTACCATATCAAATGGAAATCTACAATTCATGTGCAAAGAACTCAAAAATGAAAGCTGTAGATAAAAAATTGTTGTCAGTCGCTTAAAAGGTGTAGGTGAATAGCGATTTTTTGAAGGTATACCAAATTTAAATTCGTGTATTTCATCGATAACACCCTATATTTATTGTGTGTATAAGGAACTTATTATGGTTAGAACTACATCATCTTTAAGCCTAAAGCTTCGCCTTTTTTTATCATAAAACGTTTGGCAGCTTCATATTCATTCGGAATATTACCATCTAAGATAGCGTTTTTGATCGCGTCTTTGATAATACCAATTTCTTTGGAAGGTTTAAGGTTAAAAGTCTGCATAATTTCTTCACCAGAAACCGGAGGTTGAAAATTACGAATGTGATCACGTTCTTCAACTTCCTTAATTTTCTGCCGAACTAATTTGAAGTTATTCTTATATTTCTTTTGTTTTTTAACGTTTTTGGTGGTGATATCTGCCTCACATAAAGTCATTAGGTCATCAATGCTATCACCTGCGTCAAATACCAATCTTCGTACCGCTGAATCGGTTGCATAATCTTCAGCAATTACAATTGGCCGTGAACTCATTAATACCAACTTTTGAACGAATTTCATTTTTTCATTTAGTGGCATTCGCAGCCGTTTGAAAATTTTAAACACCATTTTTGAACCAACAAACTCATGGCCGTGAAAGGTCCAGCCTAATTTTTTATCAAACTTTTTTGTGGGTGCTTTTCCGATATCATGAAGCAATGCCGCCCATCGTAACCATAAATTATTTGTGGTTTCTGAGATGTTGTCAACTACTTCTAAGGTGTGCCAAAAATTATCTTTATGGCGTTGCCCTTCAATTTCTTCTATGCCCTGAAGTGCCACAAGTTCTGGCAATATATAACCAAGTAATTCTGTTTTGTGTAATAGCGAAAACCCAATTGAAGGTGTTGAGCTTGCCATGATCTTATGCAATTCATCAACGATACGTTCTTTCGAAATTATCTCAATACGTTTATTATGTTCAGTAATAGCCTGTAAAGAGGGTAGTGCAATTTGAAAATTTAATTGTGTAGCAAAGCGTATGGCTCGCATCATACGTAAAGGGTCGTCTGAATAGGTAATTGCAGGTTCTAAAGGGGTGCGTATGATTTTGCTTTTCAAATCTGAAATGCCGTTGAAAGGATCAATCAGCATACCATAATTGGCTTTGTTTAAGGAAAGTGCTAAGGCATTTATGGTGAAATCTCTTCTATTTTGATCGTCTTCTAAGGTGCCGTCTTCCACTACAGGTTTTCTGCTATCTCTGTGATAACTTTCTTTACGTGCACCAACAAATTCTAATTCAATACCTTCATGTTTAATCATGGCGGTTCCGAAATTTTTAAAAACAGATACCTTTACTTTACCTGGTAATAATGTAGCTACTTTATTGGCTAAGGCAATTCCACTTCCTACCGCAACTATATCAATGTCTTTTGGAGTTCCGCGTTCCAGGAAATAATCACGAACAAATCCACCAATAACGTAGCACTCTAATTGTAATAATTCGGCGGCCTCAGTTATTGTTTTAAATATCGGATTTTGTATAGCTTCTTGAAAGTTTTTCTGCATTATTCACGTATCACTTTAACAGTACCATCGTTACTTAGCTTAATAATGGTTGAAGAAACGCTATTGACGGTGTCTTTATTTAAATTTACAACATAGTCAACCCCTTTTATAATTGCCTGTGAAATTTCAGAAAACCGACTAGGTGTAGGTTCACCTGAAATATTAGCTGAAGTTGAAACAATAGGTTTTTTGTATTTGTTGATTAAGTATTGACAGAATTTATCTGAAGCAACTCGAATTGCAAGGGTGTTATCATCACTTATTAAGTTTTTTGCAACACCTCTCGGTTCATCATATACTATGGTAATTGGTTTCGGTGATACATCGATTAAGTCATAAGCGACATCAGGAACTTTGGTTACATATTTTTCGAGCATAAAATCATTGGCAACTAAACAGATCATGCTTTTAGTTGCTTCTCGTTGTTTTAGATCGTAAATTTTTTGAACTGCAATTTCATTCGTTGCATCACAGCCAATACCCCATACAGTATCTGTAGGGTATAAAATAAGGCCGCCACTAGCTAAAACTTCAATAGCATTATTAATTTCTTCGGTCATTATTTTTGCTCTTTAAAAAATGCTTTGTGCAAAAATAGTGTAACAATTGAGAAAATAGGAATTTCTATGCTTCAATAACTTGCGATTGCTTTAAAGACTTACCCAAGGGCAGACCAATTAATATACGTAGAAAAAGTTTGAAATATTTAGGCTTTATAATAGAAGTAAGACCATATCGAATAATAAAGACTAATCGCAATAATTGATAATGAATATAACCTCTGTTTTTTCGAATCACATAGAACATTGAAGTTTTTAATTCGATTTTAATGGCTATGGGCATTTTGGTTTTATTTATACTTTGCCCCTGATAATGAGTGTAAGTTGCTGAAGGTAAAAAATATGTTTTTCTGCATTTTTTCTTTAAGCGGTAGCAAATATCACTTTCTTCATAATAAAGAAAAATATTGGTATCAAAACCTCCTACAGCATCAAAATCTTGAGCTTTAAAAAACATAAAACTGCCATTAACATAGTCAATAGCTATGGGAGTTTTGTATTCTTTTTGCCTGTTGGGTTTATTCCATAGCGTTTCAACAAACCTTTTTCCGAATATTTCTCTACTAAAGTTGCTAAAATGATCAAAGCTTATTTGCTTGTTACCGTATTCATCTTCTATTTGAGGTCCGCAAGCTGCGGCGTCTGGTGTCGCTTCCATAAAATCAAAGCAATGTTTGATAGGGTCGTTGATCATTAAAGTATCATTATTCAAAAACAAATAGTATTTTGAATTTGCAAATTGTACTCCATGCATGTTACCGCCACCAAAACCGGTATTAAATCGACTGCGATAAAGAGCTACGCTATCTTGGTCAAGTAAGCTTATTGCACTTTTTAATAAATTATAGTCTTTCAATTCTGAGGCATTATCAACTACGATAATTTTATAAGAAAGTTTTTTTGAGGTATGAGCTAGAACACTTTCTATACACTTTGTAGTAAACTCAGAAGAGTTATAGTTTATAATTATTATGGCTACTTGATATTGCTGTTTTTGCATCTATGTAATCTAAATATTAAGCTGCACTTCATACATGAAACGGTATTTTAAGATGTTTTGCTTTGAATTTTCTTTAACTCATCGAATCTACTTTTTACACCTAAAGCATTCAAGTAAGAAATTATTAATCCTTTTTTGCCATCTAAAAAACCTAATCGCAATATAAAATGGTTTAAGAACTTATAGGTAGGTCTTAGAATAGAGGCAACTAATGAAAATTTCTTGCCTTTTTCAGCTTCTTCAATTGCCTTCATTTGCCCATATTTAACCATTTTACCTTTGTAATCATCAAAACTTTTATAAGAATAATGAAGTAATTTATTTTTTAAAGCACCTGAACCGCCATTGACAACTAAGGTTTCATGAACGATTCTTTCGGGAGAAAACTGAACTTTACTTTTTTGAAAAAGACGGTAATTTTTATCCGTTTGCCATCCGCTGAACCTTAAGATTTGATCTTTGAACATGAATCTTCGATAAAAATAATAAGCAGCAAATTTTGAATTACCCTCCGAAATAACCGCTTTTATTTCTTGCTCTAAAGATGGCGTAATTCGCTCATCAGCATCCATAAATAGAACCCAGTCATTGCTAGCCTGTTCAAGGGCAAATGCCTTTTGATCTGTAAAGTTTTTAAATGCCCTTTGTATTAATTTAACGTTTGGGTGTTTTTTTATGACCTCTACGGTTCCATCTGTACTAAAAGAGTCAACAATGATAAGTTCATCTGCAAATGAAAGGTTTTGAATAACAGCCTCGATATGTTCTATTTCATTATAGGTTATCATTAAGGCAGTTAACTTAACTTTGGATTCGCTCGACTTTATTTGTAAAGAATTATAAACTTCAAAAAGTGCGTTGGCAACGTTTTGGTCATTAAATTTTTGAACAAAATGATGCCCTTCGTTTGCAATCTTTGAACGTAATTCTGAATCGTTAAATAGAAGACTTATTTTGTTTGATAAATCAATATGGTCAATTGGGTTAATGTATAATGACGAAGGCCCGCCAGATTCTGGAAAACAATTTCCTCTTGATGTGATTACTGGGGTTTTACTGAAAAGGGCTTCAATAATCGGAATGCCGAAGCCTTCACATATTGAGGGATAGCAAAAAACGGTCGCTAGCTTGTAGATGATAGCTAAATCTTCAACCGGTACATTTTTTAGAAAAATGACCTGTTGCTCCATTTGATTCTCAACAATGTAGTTTCTGATTTTTTTGGCGTATTTTTTTTCTCCTCCAATTAGTACAAGTTGGTGTCCCGATTCTTTAACCGCTTTTACTATTGTTAATGCATTTTTTCGCTCTTGTAAAGTTCCTACATTAAGTACATAATCTTGTGGAAGCCTATATTTTTTAACAACTTGTGCGGTTTGTTCTATTGAATACTCCTTTTTATAAGCGTCACTACAACCTTGATAAACGACTTCAATTTTTTGTTCATCAGCCTTTAGGTATTTAATGAGATCTTTTTTGGTTTGCTCGCTTATTGCAATAATTTTATCAGCATTGTTAACCGCATGCTGAAACTTCATTTTGTATATGATGCGATCAAAAAAAGAATAATACTGCGGATGACTTAGAAATATAAGATCATGAATAGTTACTACAGAACGAATATTATTAGATCTTAAATACGCCGGGGTTTCCCCTGATAGGCCGTGAAATATATCTATACCATCATTTTTAATTTGTTTCGTAACAAACCCTAATCGCCAAATTGATGAAAACTTCTTCCAGAACCAATTGTTCGGGTATGCTACAGAAGCTCTTGGGGGTATTTTATCATTGTGCTGTTTTGATGGTTTTGTGTTGTAGAGTATAAAATCGTCAATATTGGTGTACTTGTGTAAAATACGAACAACATCACGGCTATAATTTCCTAATCCTGTAGCGTTATGGAAATATCTTTTCGCATCGAAACCGATTCTCATGTGTAGGTTTTCCTTATAAATTCAAAGATAGCCAAAAGTTTTTATCGATATTGTACATGGAGTAAATGAAAATCGAACTATTTTCACATTAAAATAAAAATACGTGGCTGTGATCATGCCATAATAACCCTTACTATGATAACCAATTTTATACTCGGTATTGCAATTGTTATTGGAGTTTACGTGATTGTTAAGGCAATTAAATATAAGTCGCTTTATCCGTTTATGCCCAGACGTTATAACTTCGGAAAACGACGAGTAACCTTTGCTAAGGTTTTAGAATTATTGAATAATACAAAAGCTAAACTAATTATAGAAACTGGTACATCACGACAAGGGTTGCGAGGTGCTAAAGGTGATGGAGCATCTACGATTGTTTTTGGTAAGTGGGCTAAGGAAAATAAAGCCAAAATGCATTCTGTTGATATAAATGAAACTTCAGTAAATGAAGCTAGAAAAGAAGTCATGCAGCAAAAGTTGTCAGATGCTGTTGAGGTACATTTGTCAGATTCTCTAGAATTTTTAAAATCTGTAACTGAACCAGTTGACTTTTTGTATTTAGACAGTTACGATTACAGTGCTGATGTTGAGGTTCAAAAGAAGAGTCAAGAGCACCATCTTTTAGAATTTAAAGCAATTGAAAATCAGTTACATGATCAATCGATTGTTCTTATTGACGATTGTAAATTACCCAATGGTGGAAAGGGAAAAACGGCAATTGCCTACATGAAACAAAATGGCTGGAAAGTCTTATTGAATAAATATCAAGTACTACTTGTTAGGCAAGATTTTAAGATCTAAAAAGGCATCTAGTTTATCTACAAAGAGTTCCGGTTTGAGTTTATCGTAAAATTGATTGTTTTTCTTTTTGATACTTTTTTTGGTTTCATTTCTAGCTTCATCATTGAAGTAATCTGTAAAATGAATGGCGATGTTATTTTTATTGGCGAAGGTATGCCAGCCCTGTTTGTCTATCCATGGAGCAAAAATTGCAAATGTGGGAATGTCTAATGCTTTTGCCATATTGGTGCTTCCTCCCTCGTTTCCTATTAACAGGTCACAATGCTGCAATAGGGCTAAGAACTTTCTTAAAGAAGGTGCAAAAGTTTCAAAACTGATATGTTTTCTAGTTTCAGATTTACAAAGTTCATAAAGCTCTTGGGCTTCTTGCAATTGTGAAGGTATATAGTTGAATAATAGGGTACCTTTGGTTCGCTTAGCTATACGGTCAATGAGTTTAGCCATATAATTTAGGGGATATGTTTTCTCATTACTACTGCCTAGTATGCTGATCATTATGAGCGGTTTTTCTAATATAATTTTTTGAGAAATTAAAAAGGCTTTAGCTTCAGTAATTTCATTATCACTAAGATATATTTTAGGCGGTATTGTGTTTTGAACTGGCCCCGTGATCGGTTCTATCAGGCCCAAACGATCATCAATGGTATTGAATGTATCTGGGAATTCTCTAGATTTAATCGGAATGGTATGCGTATAAAATAATTTTGATCTACTTTTTGCAAAAGCTGTTTTGATTGAAGCGTTAGAGGAGAGGCTCATTAAATTGCTCTCTAATTTTCCGTAGACGTCTATAACAACATCATATTCGGCTTTCTTGATAGTTTTTAAAAAAGAATAAAACTTTAACTTATTTCTTCTGTATTCAGATTTGAAAACAATTTGCTTATCAATAAAAGGGTTGTTTTGAATAACAGCAAGGGTATTCCAGTTTATTAGATAATGTATTTCATGATTTTGATTGTGATTTTTCAAGTACTCGCAGAGTATTGAGCTAACCAAAACGTCACCAATCATTTTCTGTTGAATGATCAATATTTTCATGGTTTAAATATAGACCAAAAGAATCACCTTAAAACTTAGTTGTATACTAATTTTACTAAAAATTGTAAGAACGCTTTTAAGTATTTAACCGTTTTGTTGAGCAGTATTTAAACTTGGTATTTTTTGCTCTTGCTCTAGTCTTCGAAGTTCGAGGTAACGTTCCCAGTCGCCACGAGCATTTAAATAGCAAACTTTAATGCCTCTTATTCCATCTAAAAAACCAAGTCTTATAAAGAAATTATAGGTGAAGGTAAAAGTAGGTTTTGCTAATAACATAAAAAGACTGAAACGTTTTCCTTTTAAAATAGCTTCTTTTGCTTTTAACCTTCCATAGAGTAGCATTTTATGTTTATAATTGGCAAAATCTCTATAACAATAATGAGTTAATTGTTTTTTTAAAGTTGTAGAAGTGCCATCAACGACAAGTGTTTCGTGAACAATACGTTTATCTGAGAAGTTAACTTTACTTTTTCTAAAAAGACGATAATTTTTATCGGTTTGCCAACCACTAAAACGAAGACGTTTTTGTTGAAACATAAATTTTCTTCTAAACCAAAAAGCCGCATGCGAAGTTGAACTATTTACTGTAGTAATTATTTCCGTTTTTAATTCTGGAGTAACCACTTCATCAGCATCAACAAAAATTACCCAATCGTTCGAAGCTTGGTTTAATGTAAATGATTTTTGAGCTGTATAATTCTTAAACGGATGCTGAATAACACGAACTTTAGGTTGCGCTAATAAGTACTCGTAAGTACCATCAGTACTGTACGAGTCTACCACAATTATTTCATCGGCAAATTCAATAGATTTTAGGCAGTTTTCAATATACCCAATTTCGTTGAAGGTAATTACAAGTGCTGTTATTTTCGTGCGTTGAAGCCCCATAGCTATGATTACGTAGGTTATTCATATTGGAGTGGTCTTGTATAAGAACTTCAAAAAATAGAAAATAGTATTCTAACGCTAATAAAACTCTTATAATCTACACAGCAACATTATGTTCTCGAAGGGCATCATTCAATGACGTTTTCTTATCAGTACTTTCTTTTCTAGTACCAATTATCAACGCGCAAGGAACCTGATAATCACCTGCTGGAAATGTTTTTGTGTAGCTCCCAGGTATAACAACTGAACGAGCAGGAACCCTACCTTTTGTTTCAACTGGCTCAGAACCAGTTACATCTATAATTTTTGTAGATGCTGTTAGCACCACGTTTGCACCAAGAACGGCTTCTTTTTCAACATGAACACCTTCAACAACGATACATCTAGAACCAATAAAGGCATTATCTTCTATAATCACTGGTGCAGCTTGTAATGGTTCTAATACTCCACCAATACCTACTCCACCACTCAAATGCACATTTTTACCGATTTGAGCACAACTACCAACAGTAGCCCACGTGTCAACCATTGTACCTTCATCTACATAAGCACCTAAATTTACATAACTTGGCATCAAAATAGTACCTTTTGAAATGTAAGCACCATGTCGTGCAACAGCGTGCGGAACTACTCGAATTCCTTTTTCTTTATAACCTCTTTTTAGTGGAATTTTATCGTGATACTCAAAAATACCCACTTCAAGAGTTTCCATTTTCTGAATAGGGAAATACAATACCACACCTTTTTTTACCCACTCATTAATCTGCCAACCATTAGCAGTAGGTTCTGCGCAACGTAATTCACCAATATCAAGTAAGCGAATAACTTCTCGAATAGCCTTTTGAGTTGCTTCTTCATTTAATAGCTCACGGTTTTCCCAAGCACTTTCAATTGTATTTCGTAAATCAGTCATGATGTGGATTAAAAATTTCGACAAATATAAGTTGAAGCTGATGAATAACATTACGAATTTTAGAGGTATAACAAATTCTTAAGAAATTGAATTGAAAAGTTCTAATCTGGTACTGTAACATGTAAATTAAATTGTAGTGCTTTATTGTAGAATATCCTTATTTTTGCGCAAAAGGTATTTTTGGGACGAATTTTGGCACTAGATTATGGAAGAAAACGAACGGGAATTGCTGTTACAGATGAATTGCAATTAATCGCTTCAGGACTTACAACCGTGCCCACACATCAATTATTTGATTTTTTAACTAAATACATTTCTGAGGAAAAAGTGGTGAAATTTGTGGTGGGTGAACCACGACAAATGAATGATACCCCCTCTGAGGTTGAAGCACTAATAATTCCTTTTTTGAATCGCTTAAAAAAAGTATTTCCTGAAATGCCTATTGAAAGAGAAGATGAACGATTTACTTCAAAATTGGCAATCAGAACTATGATTGATAGTGGCCTAAAAAGAAAACATAGAAGAGATAAGGCTTTGGTTGATGAAATAAGTGCCACAATTATTCTGCAAGCCTATTTAAATAGAAATTAAATGACATTACCGATTGTTGCTTACGGAGATCCCGTTTTACGAAAAGTCGCTAAAGATATAGATGCTGATTATCCGAAGTTAGAAGAATTATTGACCAATATGTGGGAAACGATGTATGGTGCTAGTGGAGTGGGTTTAGCTGCACCGCAAATTGGTCGTGCTATACGTGTTTTTTTAGTTGATACTACACCCTTCGCCGATGATGAAGAATTGTCTGAAGCAGAACAGAAAAAATTAAAAGGTTTCAAAAAAGCATTCATAAATGCAGAAATTATAGCGGAAACTGGCAAGGAGTGGGCTTTTAATGAAGGCTGTTTAAGTATACCTGATATTCGAGAAGATGTTAAGCGAAAAGATACCGTGACTATATCATTTTTAGATGAAGATTTTAATTCGCACACCGAAACATTTGACGGATTATTAGCTAGGGTGATACAACATGAATATGATCATATTGAAGGTATTTTATTTACAGATAAATTATCGCCTCTTAAAAAGCGTTTATTGAAAGGCAGATTGGCAAATATTTCAAAAGGGAAAATTAATGTAGATTACCGAATGCGTTTTCCTAATAGTAAAAAAGGGCGTTAAAAGAAGTGTAATTAAACTAATTGTTACATATTTGCACCCTTCAAAAATTACATACAAGAATTTTAATACCTATGAGTTTAGATAAAATTTTATCCATTGGTGGTAAACCAGGACTTCACAGATTAGTAACACAAACACGAACTGGCTTTGTTGCTGAATCATTGTTAGATGGTAAAAAGATTACAGTTAGTATTCGAAGTAGTGTTAGTGTACTTTCTGAAATAGCTATTTACACACTTGATGAAGAACTTCCACTTCGAGAGGTTTTCTTAAAAATTCAAGTTAAAGAAAAAGGAGGTAAAACTTCTATTCCTCATAAGTCAGAAAAGATTGCGTTAGAGGAGTATTTTTTCGAAATCTTACCAAATTATGATGAAGATAGGGTATATGCTAGTGATATTAAAAAAGTAATTCAGTGGTATAATATCTTGCATGACAATGGTATTACAGATTTCTCTGATGGTGAAGAAACTGCAAGTACTGAAGAAGAATAGCGAAAAAGTTTGGTTTATTTTAAACCCAAACTCATTCTTTAGATGTTTTAAATTAAAGGTCTAATTGTCTTTTAGTTAATCTATATTTAATCTTTTTCAATCTCTGTAAAAGTATATTTGCTTTTTTTCCAGTCAATTAACGGAGAATGATAATATTTTACATTCATTCGATCTAAAAACGGAGCTTGATTAGCTAGCCTTTTTTTATAATTTTCCCAATTTCGATTTTCTTCGGTTGTCCAGCTAAGTTCTGCATAACCAATAGCCCTTGGAAAAGCTAAATATTCAAGTTCCTCAATATTACTTATAGTTTCTGACCATAAAGGTGCTTCTAAACCAAGAATATTTTTTAAAGGAATACCTTCATAGGTCTCTGGAGCCCAGTTATAAGCTGTATCTGTAGGAATATAGGCAGCCCAATGCAAACCATGTTTTGATAGACTATCATATTGCATATCTAAATAGGCTTTTTTGGCAGGTGACATAATTACTTTCATGCCTTTGCTTACCGCTTTCATGGCATTGTCTTTATTTGACCAAAAGTGTGAAATTGAAGAAGCATCAATATTGGCCTGACCTATTTCATCCCAACCAATCATTCGTTTATTGTATTTGTGAACTATTTTCTCCACCTTTTCGACAAAATAGATATAATCATTCTTTTTGGTAACATGACTTTCATCGCCACCAATATGAAAATAGGGGCCAGGTGTGATCGCTGAAATTTCGCGAACGACATCATCAATAAAAGTGTATACGGTATCTTTTCGAGTATCAAAGGTGCTTTTACCAACCTGAGTACCTTCATATAATTGCGGAGTTTTACCATTTCCATTTAGAATAGGGTATGATACAGATGCTGCATTGGTATGCCCTGGCATGTCTACTTCAGGTACAATTACGATATGCCGTTCGGCTGCGTATGTAACAATATCTTTGTATTCTTCTTGGGTGTAAAAGCCACCAGCTTCACCACCAACTTCTGTACTACCGCCAACCGTTGTTAACAATGGCCAAGATTTAATTTCAATACGCCAACCCTGGTCATCTGTTAGGTGTAAGTGTAGTGTGTTATATTTATAGTACGCCAATAAGTCAATAAACTTCTTTACATCTTTTACACTAAAAAAGTGTCGCGCAACATCAAGCATAGCACCACGATATTCAAACTGCGGTTCGTCAATAATCTTACCAGTTGGTATGGTCCATATTTTATTAGTAGCTAAGGTGTCGTTACTGGTTTCAGGTATGAGTTGACGAATGGTTTGAATACCTCTGAATGCACCTTCTGCAGAATTAGAATTCAAAATAACAGAATCTGGTGTTATATAAAGTTGATAGGCTTCACTATTTCCTAACGCAACACTATCAGACTGGTTAATGTAAATAACCGTTTCTAAATTGGGTATTTCATCAACATTTACTTGTAGGTCTAAATCCGTTTTTTCTTTGATTTTTTTCGACAAAAATTTGCCAACAGCTTCAAAACCGGTCGCGTTTGACGAAGTGTAAATTGCTGTATACTCATCTAAGGCAAATCCGCCTTGTGTAGGAATTGTTTTTAAAGGTTTCGGAATTAAATTTTCAGCAGCCAAATCAGTCTTCGGAAAATTAATCACCCTTTTTTTCTTTTCTTGTTTACAAGCGGAAAAGAAAATAATCATGGCTAATATGCAGGTACTTTTGAAAAAACTACTTTTTATCATAATAAAGCGGCGCTGTGTTGATTAATGTTATATGTGGTTTAATTCACAAAAGGTTTAATTACCTCATACCAAATGGCATAACCCTTATCATTCATATGTAAACCATCTTCAATAAAAATATCTTGCATTAGTTTTCTACCCTTTAACATAGGCTTCCATACATCAACAAATAAAAGGTCGGCATCTTTGCGACTAAGTTTTTTAAATTTTCTATTGAGACGTTTATAGTCTTTCTTCAAATTCCAGCGGGCAATACTAGGTTTGGCAGAAATTAATACCACTTTAGTACTAGGGTTTTGATTTCTGATTTTTTGTATGATGGCTTGTATATCGGTTAGTATTTCTTTAGGATTTTTTCCTGCAGATATATCGTTGTCGCCTTCATAAATAAAAACTTTACTTGGTTTGTAGCGAAGAATTAATTCATTCGAATACAGTAATAAATCGGAAGCTTGAGAACCACCAAAACCTGAATTTACAATTTGATGTTGGGGGAAAAGTTCTTGTACATTATGCCATATTCGTACGCTAGAGCTGCCTGTAAAAACAATGGTTTGTTTAGAATTATCCCAAATCGTGTCATATTTTTTTTGAATTTCATCAACCTCTTGTGCAAACGGATTTGTTGCTTGAGTTTGCCCAAAAAATGGGTAGCAAAAAAGAAGTAATAATAAGTATATGCGCATTATTGTTCCATTGTAATTTCAACTATTCCTTGAGCTATTGACCATTCATAGAAACGCTCAATCCAAGTATCAGACGGTAAGCCTTGTCTTTTCATTCCAAAACCATGACCACCCTTTGCGTACATATGTAAGGCAGCTGGTTTTTTAGCAGTTAACCATGAGGAATATAATGAAACGCTTCCTGAAGCCAAATCAAGTGGATCATCAGTAGAACATATAACTAACATTGGTGGTGCATCTTCTGGAGCTTCCTGAACGGGCATAACCGGAGTCCACGGATATACAGGTACAATAAAATCTGGTCGATTACTTTCATCATAATTATATACTACCCCCATAGTAACGGCGCCTCCGGCTGAAAAGCCCATAAACCCAATTTTATTAGGTTCAATCATAAAATCTTCCGCATTTTCTCTTACATATTTTAGTGCTGATAATCCATCAGCATACGAGTAGGGTAGAACTGGCATTACACGTAACCCTACATTGTTGGGGTTTGTCGTTGCATCATCAGTGATTTCTTGAACTCCATCTTCACCAGTTGGTACCAATCTGTATTTTAGTACAAATGCTGTAATTCCTTTTTCGTTTAACCATTGGGCAACTTGTGTACCTTCACTGGTTATACTTAAAGCATACAAACCACCACCAGGAGCAATAATAACAGCAGCACCGTTTGGTTTTTCAGGTCGAAAAACTTCCATAGTAGGTACTGAGACGTTAGTTACGACATTGTTTTGCCATATTTTAGAGTAATATGCTTTTTCGTCGCCTTCCCATTTCACATTAGCAGCTTTTTCATATGGTACTTGAATAACTTCTTGCGCCAGAGATACAAAACCGATGCAAAGGCTTAAGAGTACTACAATATTTTTTTTCATAATTATAATTTAAATCTAAATTCCTATCCAAAGAAATACCAAGGCAGCGACGACCCCACCAACCATTGGCGCAACAACAGGTATCCATGCATACCACCAAGCACTTGCACCTTTATTCGGTATGGGCAAAAGAGTATGCATAATGCGGGGCCCTAAATCACGAGCTGGATTTATAGCATAACCCGTGGCACCACCTAAGCTCATACCAATTGCCAATACAAGTAAAGCAACAGGTAATGCGTCAAGAGAACCTAATGATAATGGCCCTGTGGTATCGGTACCACCAGCGATATAAAAAATCGCTAAAATGAAAGCAAAAGAGGCAATAAATTCTGTGGCGAAATTCCATACCGGACTTTTCATCGCAGGTGTTGTAGCAAAACTACTTAAAATAGCACTTTGGTCTTCGGTGCTATCATATTGCTTTTTATAAGTTAGCCATACCAACGTGGTGCCAGTCATAGCACCTAAAAGTTGTGCGAATAAATACCCTGGTACCAAGTCGAAGCCAAATTTGCCAGCGACGGCTAAAGCAATCGTAACAGCAGGGTTTAAATGAGCACCGCTAACATCAGCAGAAACAAAAACCCCTACGAAAACTGCCATCGCCCAACCTATGGTTATACCTACCCAGCCCGCATCGGCGCCAAAAGTATTTTTAAGGGCCACATTTGCTACAATACCGTTACCTAATAAAATTAACATAGCGGTTCCGATAAATTCAAAAATATAGACTTGCATTTATTCCATGGTTTCAGTTGGTGGAAGATATAAAAAAACAACTAGAAATACAGAATTAGATGAACAGCTTATTTCATTATCTCATTTAAGGTAAACTGCGGGAATACTGTAATTTTATAAAGGAGCCGCGGTATTGCATTTATTTTAAATAAGGAATAATAATTTTTTTGAAGAAGTTTTTTTTAACTTAGAGGAGATAATATTAAACTAATAATTCTAAAACCTTTAAACATTATTCTTATGAGTGACAGAGCAGAAAAACTAGCAGCATTAAAAGCAACAGCCGTGAAACAATTAAAAGAATGTGGAGTGGCTGATATTAACCATGAAAGGTTAGATGGTTATGTGAATAGTTTAAAATCGATGGTAGATAACAAAGATGCAACTTTAGTATCTGGTCAAGACAAATCAGAATTAGAAACTGTTTGTAGAAATTTTGTAGCTAAAAAGCTTGGGGTTGAAGATAAAGAAAAAGCAATGTCAGCGGTAACTAAAGTTGCTGATAAAATGTCGGGAATTAGAATGAAAAATAGACCTGCATTTTATTATTTAGTGGCTGAAGAATTAAGTTAAGAAGTTAGCATATTTTGTATTTTGAAAAAGGCCTTCATATTCGTGAAGGCCTTTTTTATTACATTCTTAAATAAGGTAAATTATACGCCTGATACGTTCATTTTTAAGGTGTAAACGGCATCTAATGCAGTTATAAAAAGCAAGGTTTTATTTTGCCCACCAAAAGTGATATTAGCCGTCCAGTTTTTTGGTACTTTAATATGTTCAATTTGTTCGCCTTGCGAATTGAAAACGGTAACACCATCACCGGTTAAATATATGTTTCCGCGATTGTCAATAGTCATTCCATCAGATCCTAAATCGCAAAAGAGTTTTCTATTTGTGAGGGCGCCATCGGTTGAGATATCAAAAACATAGGTTTGTTTTCGATCAATGTCGGCAATATAAATTTTCTTTCCATCTGGCGTACCAATGATACCATTAGGCATTTTAAAATCATCAGCTGCAATTTGAACTTTTTGATCTTTACTAGAAAGGTGATACACCCGTCGTTGACTTATTTGCTCTTCACCATGAGACCACCATGGTCTTTCATAGTAGGGGTCGGTAAAATAAATATCACCGTCAGGATGTACCCATAAATCATTGGGTCCACCAAGTTTTTTTCCATTAAAATTGGAAACCAAAATGGAAACATTTTTATCCTTATCAATTTTCCAAAGCTCATTTTTTTCATCAGCACATGAAATTAAATCTCCTTGTTTATCAAAATATAAGCCGTTAGAACGACCAGAAGGCTTCATGTAATCAACTACGGTATTATCTGATGCACTCCATTTCATAATACGATCATTGGGTTGGTCAGTAAAAAATACATCGCCATCACTATTAGTAGCAGGTCCTTCAGTGAATTTAAATCCGTCAGCGACTAACGCTAACTTCGCTCCTTCACTAATTATTGGTGTGGGGGTTCTTGCGCATGAAAGCAGTAACAGAGAAATAGAGAGCAAAGAAACTGTGGTTTTCATTTTAGTGCGCTTTTAAATTATAATTTGAGGTTATTTAAATAGTTCATGTTATGTTTCATGCTTTCTAGGGGTGTACTGTGGTATTCTTCTTGTTCGATAAAAATATGAGCTACACCAGAAGCTTTTGCATTAGCCATCATAGTTGCAATATCAAGGGCACCTTTGCCAAATTCTGTACTTTCTTTTTTGACCATATTCATATCTTTTAAATGCCACAGTGGAAAGCGACCAGGGTACTTCTTGAAATATTCAAGCGGATTTTTCTTGGCTACTATTACCCATCCGAGATCTAACTCCATATGAACTAAGTCAGCCTCTGTATTATCCATAAGTACATCGTATAATACTTGTCCGTTTTCAGTTTCAAATTCGTATTCATGATTGTGATAACCGAATTTTATACCAAGTTTTTTGCAGCGTTCCCCAGCACGGTTGAACGCCTCTGCTACTTTTTTGTAGTTATCTACGGTTTGGCCCTTACTTGGCAATGAAGAACAAATGAGATATTCTTGACCTGAAGCAATAGCTTCTTCCATGGTTTTGTCAAACTTTTTATCTAACGCTACATGGCCACTGGTGAGGTTCATTCCGAGAGCGTCGCAAGCATTTTTCATTTCTGTTGGAGTTAACCCGTAATAATGTCCTTTTTTGCTTCTAGCAGATTCAATTTTTTTTATACCTATGGACGCAATTTTTTCTAGGGTTCCTTTAGCATCAGCTGCCATCTCATCACGAAACGAATATAACTGAACTCCGAAATCACTAGTTGGTGCACTAGTCAGCGAGAAGGAAGGCAATAACATACTTCCTGCTGCGAGTATACTGGATTTTAATAAAAAGTCTCTTCTGGTATTCATTAGTGTTGCTTTTTTTCCAAAGAAAAAGGAATATTTTTAATTCGTTTGTTAATTGTTTCAGGTCAATTTACAACTTTTAAAATACTAAATAATGAGCGCTCATTGAAATAACAAGATTCGTACTTTTGAGCCAAATTCTACTTCATGAATACTAGAAAAGACCAGTTGAAAGCTTTTGATCGTTTGTTAACTATTATGGATGAGTTGAGAGCTCAATGCCCATGGGATAAAAAGCAAACCATGCAAACACTTCGTCATTTGACCATTGAAGAAACGTATGAATTAGGTGATGCTATTTTAGAAAATGACTTAGAAGAAGTAAAAAAAGAATTAGGCGATGTTCTATTACACATTATTTTCTACGCGAAAATTGGCAGTGAAACAAAAGACTTTGATATTGCAGATGTTTGTGAGGCGATTTCAGAAAAACTAATACATCGTCACCCACATATTTACGGTGATGTTGAAGTTAATAATGAAGAAGATGTAAAAAGAAACTGGGAGAGTATTAAGCTTCAGGAAGGTAAAAAGAGTGTTTTAGAGGGAGTTCCTCATAGTTTACCTGCATTAGTAAAAGCAAATAGAATTCAAGATAAGGTTGCAGGTGTTGGATTTGATTGGGAGCAGCCAGAACAAGTTTGGGAAAAAGTGCAAGAAGAACTTAATGAATTTCAAGAAGAAGTTAAAGCGAATAATGCCGAGAAAATGGAAGCTGAGTTCGGAGATGTGATTTTTTCAATGGTAAATTACGCGCGCTTTTTAAATATTAATCCTGAAAATGCATTAGAACGCACCAATAAAAAGTTCATAAAACGATTTCAATACCTCGAAACCAAGGCTACAACTTTAGGCAAATCGCTAAAAGACATGACCTTGGCTGAAATGGATATTTACTGGGAAGAAGCCAAAAAGTTATGAGGCTGCTTCAACTTCTTTAATAATAGCTACTAACTTTTCAGTTTCAATAGGTTTGATGATATAATCTGAAATTTCTGAAATAGATTTTGATCTTTCGATATCTACAGGATTTACGGAAGAGGATATCATGTAAACCGTTATTTTTTTTCCAACTTTGGGTTTAATTTTTACGTATTCTTCCATGAATTGAAACCCATCCATAATGGGCATATTGATATCTAAGAAAATAACATCAGGCAACTTTTGACTGTTTGCGATGTTGTCTAACATGAAATCTAATGCCTCTTCTCCATCAGAGAAAACTAATATTTTCTTAGTAAGTTTTTCTTCTTTTAGAGTTCTTAAAACAGAATATCTATAGATGTCATCATCGTCAACGATACTAATTACAACGGAGTTTTTCATAGCTTTTTTTTAAAAAATTATTTTGAAGGTGGTGCCTTTATCTACAGTGCTTTCTGCAGTTATTATACCGCCCATAGATTCAATTTGTGCTCTGGTCATAAACAAACCAACACCTTTCGCTTCAGGATGCTTGTGAAATACTTTGTTTAGACCAAAAAGTTTGCTTTCATTACGTTTCATATTTATACCTAGGCCGTTATCAGAAACGTAAAGATGTATTTTTTTATTTTTCATTTTTGTTAAGAAATGTACCTCAGGTATTCTATCAGACGATCTATATTTTAAGGCGTTTGAAAGTAAATTTTGAAAAATGCTTTCTAAGTATAAGCGATCGTATTTAAGAATGGGTGCTTCTGCAAAGTTCATGGTAATAATAGCATCACTTTTTAAAATTTGAGCAGATAGCGTTTCTTTAGTAAATGTTAGTATGTCTTCGAAATATAATTCTTCAATGGTTGAAGATTCGTTTGACTGAATAGATAAGGCGTTTAAAAGTGCATTCATCGTATTATTTAAATTCGCTAAGGTGGTTTTAACCTTTGTCTTTAAAGCTTCTTTCTCTGCTTTATCATCGGTACGATCTATAAAATGTATAAGACTGTTTAAATTCATTACCGGACTCCTTAAATTGTGAGATGCAATATGCGCAAAGTCAGATAATCTATGATTTGTAGACATCAATTTTGCATTTTGATAGTTTAGTGTCTTAACAAAAGGCAATACAATAAAAATTGATTCAACTAATAAAATCAGAATACTTATGAGCGATAGTATTAAAACAATACGTTTGGTTCGCTTTAAAGTGTTTTCAGCTTTATGTTGATACTCCCTTAGAATAATTTCCATGGTTGCTAAGAATTTTTGATCTACTTTGACAATTTCTGATGGTAAATTCTTTTTGAATTTCGTTCCACCATGCTGCAATGTTTTTGAAGAAGTATTTACAATGCTATTAAAATGTGGAGCGATTGATTGATATAGTTTATCAAATGAAGCATCGTATGGTGCCGGTAATTGAATCGATGTAAGCATTTTATGAGCAGCAGTAAATTCTTTTGTAATGGTGCCGAGGAGTTTTAATTGACTTATACTATCGCTATTAGCGTAACTTATTAGTAAAATTTGTTTTGAAATATTTTGGCTAAGCATACGCTGTCTTCCCGCAATATTAATGATTTCTGCATCTCTATCTTGTAAGCTTAAGTTGTATTGAAATATGGCTAGATTTGCCGAAATGGTTACAACTACGGTTATTATGAATACAATGTATCGAATTTCATGTTTACCTTTTTTAAGTGTCATTTTCTTTAAGCTTCTTGTGATTTCAATGAATATTTAGCATTAAAAATTGTGGTACAAAACATTAACGTTTAAATAAGAAAAATCTTACAAAATATAATTTTTATTTTTTGATATTTTTATAGGTGAACAACTCTGCAAATATTTTGTAGACTTACTACATACATTTGCGAATAAACGAGTAGCTAAATCTTATCTTTGCAAGTCTTAAATAGCAAGACTTGTTACAACAGTATACCAAAGAATTTCTATATAACATTAAACTATCTGTACCTGTTATTATGGGCCTTTTGGGCCATACATTTGTGCAGTTGGCTGATAATATTATGGTAGGGCAATTAGGTACCGCAGAATTAGCAGCGGTTTCTTTAGGCAATAGTTTTGTGTTTATTGCAATGTCTCTGGGTATCGGCTTTTCAACTGCGATAACACCCTTGGTTGCTGAAGCTGATGGTGCAGGTAGTATAGCTGACGGAAAAAGTGCACTAAAACATGGTCTAGTATTATGCACGATAATTGGTGTGTCGCTGTTTGGTGTAATTCTTCTGGCGAAACCCTTAATGTATTTCATGAAGCAACCTATAGAAGTAGTTGAGCTCGCCTTGCCATATCTCGATTTAGTGGCATTCTCATTAATTCCACTGGTGATTTTTCAAGCGTTCAAGCAATTTTCTGAAGGCTTATCGCAAACGCGTTACCCCATGTATGCAACCATTATTGCAAATGTTATTAATATTATATTGAACTATTTGTTGATATTTGGAAATTTTGGTTTTCCGAAAATGGGAATTGTAGGAGCTGCAATTGGCACCTTAGTTTCTCGTATATTAATGGTGGTTTATATTTGGTTTCTTTTAAAAAGTAAAAAGAAATTTCAAGATTATGTAACCAGATTTAATTTTAGAAAACTTGAAAAAAAGGTGATTCGCAAGATTATTAATCTAGGTTTTCCTTCAGCATTACAAATGTTTTTTGAAGTTGCTATTTTTACCGCAGCCATATGGTTAAGCGGTGTTTTGGGTAAAAATGCTCAAGCAGCAAACCAAATAGCATTGAATCTCAGTAGTATGACGTTTATGTTTGGTATGGGCTTAGGGGTTACGGCGATGATACGTGTTGGAAATCAAAAGGGACTTCAAAACTTTGCGGCTTTAAGAAGAATTGCAAAATCAATTTTTCTACTTACGTTTTTAGTTGAAATAGTTTTTGCTGCATTGTTTTTATGGGGTAGAAATTGGTTTCCTACCTTATACCTTGATCTTGATTCTGCGTTGAATTTGAGCGACAATACAGAAGTTGTGTTTCTCGCAGGTCAATTGCTTTTTGTTGCAGCATTCTTTCAGATTTCAGACGGAATTCAAGTGGTAGTACTAGGGGCTTTAAGAGGGTTGCAAGACGTTAAAATACCTACTATAATAACCTTTATAGCTTATTGGGTTATTGGCTTTCCAATTTCTTATTATTTAGGTTTACATACTGATTTTAAAAGCTCAGGTATTTGGATCGGACTGTTAACAGGCCTTACAGCATCGGCTATTATGTTGTATATTCGATTCAATTATTTAACCAAAAAACTAATCACGCATCAACAGATAAATTAATATCTGAAGTAATTTCATATATAAATCCAACTATAAAGACAGCAAATGGAATTTCCGAAATTTTTGTTAGGAGACAATACAGATTACCCAAGTGCAATATTTATTATTCATACGGAATACCCTCGTTTTATAATCAACCTTGAAAATGATGAAGTTGAATGGCTTGAAGATTTCACAAAAGATGATGAGAAAGAACTTGAAACTGAGGCAGAAGGTTTGATACAGGATGCTACCGATTTTTATGATCGTGAAATTGCTCGCTACGAAGATTAACATGCTTCACGACCTAATTACATACGATAAAGAACTATTTCTTTTTCTAAATAATTTGGGTACTACCTCATGGGATAGTTTTTGGTTGTTTATTACTCATAAGTTTAGTGCTATACCGCTTTATATTTTACTGATATTTCTATCGTTTAAACAATTTGGGTTAAAAAAAACACTGATCTTACTTGTTTTTACAAGTTTAATGATAGCGGTGACTAATGGATTAGGTGATTTTTTTAAATACGGGTTTCAAAGGTTAAGGCCTTGTTATGATGATGAAATCAATGAACTTGTTCGGTTGGTAAAAGATTCATGCGGAGGTAAATATGGCTATTTTTCTGCACACGCAGCAAACACAATGGCGGTTGCTATTTTCTTTTCTAACCTTCTGAAAAAGAAATTTATGACTTTCTTTTTAATCGTTTGGGCGATGCTAGTTGCTTACAGTAGAATTTATTTGGGGGTACATTTTCCTCTTGATATATTGACGGGTATGTTGGTAGGTTTATTTTTTGGCTGGTTGTTTGCAAAGTTGTATATATTTGCACTCCTCAAGTTGCCATTATGATATCTAATAGAAGATATTGGTTTTTGCTATTTATGATTATTCTGGTGTATATCGCCGGAATGTTTGTAAAGCTTTTTGAAAATGATTCCGCACAATTTGCCGTCATGGCAATGCGAATGGTTCAAGAAAATGATTTTTTAAACCTTTTTAAAGGTCCTGAAGAATATCTTGATAAACCGCATATGCATTATTGGCTCGCCGCAATTTCTTTTAAAATTTTTGGAATTCATGCTTGGGCTTATCGTATACCAGGCATTTTAGCAACTTTACTGGGTGCTTACAGTTGCTTTGGTTTAGGATCACTTTTATACAATCGAAATACTGGTAAATTAGCTGCACTAGTTTTTATGACCGCACAAACAATAGTACTAGCAGCTATTGACGTGAGAACAGATGCCGTTTTAACTGGATTCACAATTTTTGCAATTTGGAAGCTGGCAAGCTATATTGAAACGAGGTCACTTAAAAACTTAATACTAGGTGCTTTCGGTGCTGGTATTGCGTTTTCTACCAAAGGACAAATTGCACTATTGGTAATGGGTTTTCCGCTATTATGTCATTTAGCATATACTAGAAAATGGCAACGTTTTTTGAGCTGGAAGGTGCTTGTAGCACTTTTGGTATTTGCAATTACCATTGTACCCATGTTGTACGCCTATTATCATCAATTTGATTTGCACCCCGAGAAGGTTATAAGGGGGCAGAGTAACCGTTCTGGAATATTTTTTATTTTTTGGGAACAGAGTTTTGAAAGGATGAGCGGCTCAGGAATAGGAAAGAACAGTAGTGATTATCTTTTCTTTTTTCATACTTTTTTGTGGGTCTTTTTACCATGGACAATTATTGGAATACTTGCTTACGCGGATAGATTAAAGACATTTGTTAAACTAAAATTTAAGTATGTAGAGGGCAAAGAGTTTTTAACCTTAGGAGGAATAACTTTGATTTTTATTGTCATCAGTTTTGCACAATTTAAGCTACCACACTATTTAAACATTACCATACCCCTGTTTGCCGTTTTAACAGCATCTTACCTCAATCAACTATATCAAACAAAAGAAGAGAAAACATTAAAGATTTTATTAATAGTTCAATACTTCATTCTCAGTTTAGTCTTTATTGTCTCTGTTTTAATTTGCTTTTTGGTATTTAAATTTGATCAGCTACATGCTTCCATTTTATTGTTGATTGCTTTCGGAATAATTATTTACTACAGTTTAAAAAGAGAAGCCTACTATCTACGGCTGATAACATTATCAGTATACAGTTCATTATTATTAAACGCTGTTTTGAATGGTCAATTTTACCCGAAACTATTAGAATACCAGGCGGGTTCAACAATGTCAGAAACTATTGCTTCAAAAGAAATTGATGTTGATAATATTTATAAAATATCAACACATCATACTTGGGCGTTAGATTTTTACAATAAGAAGCCAGTGAAGATTATTGAACCAAAAGACTTAGTGAGTAAGAAAGATATTTGGGTATATGTGAATGATGATCAATTGAAGGAACTTCAAGAATTTGGGCTTGACTGGGATCGCCAATTTACCGAGACACAATTTCGAATAACGCGTTTACAAGGAAAATTTTTAGATCCTGCAACGCGAAAAAAAGTGCTGAATAAAATGCATTTAATTCACTTGTATTAAGATTCTAGTCTTACTTTCAAATCTACTTTTTTGAAATGGTAAACAATTCCGAATACCGAAACCAGAGCGGTTATTAAAAAGAAAAGCATACTAATTCCAATTGAAATATTCTCGTCTAAGCTGAGTAGCGAAGCTCCATAAAAAAAGGTGAGTTCTCTACTACCAATTCCACCAATGGTAAGAGGAATGACCGATACTATTGATGATACTAGAAATACAAATAAGTATGATGCTATATCCTCATGAATAGACAAAGCCTTCATGATACAAAAAACACAAATAAGTTGTGCAAGTTGAACTAGAGCAGAAAGGCCAAATGATTTCCAAAAAATTGCTAAAACGTAATTAAAGAATTTTTTGTTTAAATACCAGAATGTCACCACACTCAATGGCGTTAAAATTATTGCTATTATTTGGTAAGAGCTAGTTGTAGCATTTGAAATAAATAAAAAGATAATACAGGCGTACAAAAACAACAAAAGCAATCCGCTAAGTCGATCTAAAACCAAAACAGCAACCACTTTCTTTGTGTTTATTTTAAATTTCTTTTTGATGAGGTAGCCCTTGTAAGCATCGCCGCCAATACCGCCAGGTAAGAAAAGATTATAAAACATACCCAAAACATACAACTTTAAATTACTTCGTTGTGATAGTAGTATGTCGAGTTTATGAAAATAGAGATTTAGTCGAAAAGCAGCTGTAATTTTAGAAAAAACAAACAATAATATTGCCAAAACTAAAAACCAAGGGTTTGCCTTTTTTATCGTTTCATAAACTTCAGCAAAGTTTAGTTTGGTAAAAATGAAATAAAGCAGCGCAGCACTGACTACAATCTTAAGAAGTACAATGCTTTTTTTACGCAGATTTTCCACCAACCGTTATTTTTTTAATCCGATAGGGGCGTTTTTGCTGTGATTCATAATACGTTCTAATAAGCAATTCCATTACAATACCTATGGTGAATAACTGAATACCTGCCAATATGAACATCATGCCAAATACAAGCAAAGGCCTGTTTCCGATATCCTCGCCAAATCCATATTTAACTACTAATAAATAAAGATTGATGAAGCCTCCTAAAATAATAAGTAAGACACCGAAAATTCCGAATAAATGAATGGGGCGTTGAAAGTACTTTCGTATGAAGAGTAAGAGCATCATATCGGCTACCACTTTAAATACACGTTCTAATCCGTATTTTGAAACTCCAGCATGGCGAGCATGATGCTTTACCGGAACCTGTTTTATTTGTGCGCCTTCTAAATGGGCAAGAAGGGTGATAAACCGATGCATTTCTCCATAAAGATTAAGACCCTTAGCGATTTCTTTGGTGAAAACTTTTAATGCGCAACCATTATCTTTAATATCTAATTTGGTAACTCTTCGAACAAGAAAATTTGCAATTTTTGATGGAATCTTTTTTACCAATGAATCTTTGCGTTTTTGGCGAATACCTGTAACGACATCATACTCTTCTTGAACAGCATAACCCAACATTTCAGGAATATCACTAGGGTCATTTTGTAAATCACCATCCATTGTTATGATATATTCTCCCTGTGCATGGTCAATACCTGCCGCAAGAGCTAAACTTTGCCCATAGTTTTTCTTTAGTTCAATTAAATGCACCCTTTCATCATTCATTGCTTTAACTACTTTTCTAGTGTCATCTGTTGAAAAGTCATCTACATAAATGATTTCATAATTATACCCAGCTAAGCTTTCATGAATTTTTTTAGTTAAAAGCTGTGCATTGTCTTGTTCATTGTAAAAAGGAACAACAACCGAAAGTAAAGAATCAGTAATAATTTGCATGTATAAAATTTCTTGCTAGCGCAAATTTAGGGTATTTATTTCTGATGTAATTGTAATAAAAGTTCAGCAGCTCTGAAAGGTGAGATTTTGTTTTCAATAACCTCTTTTTCTAGTGTTTTTAATTGTGCTGCGACTTCTTTGTTTTGATAGAACTGTTGTTTAATCTTTTCATCTAAAGTTTGTAGTAGCCAATTTTTATTTTGTTGTTGGCGTTTAATATAGAAGTGGTTTGATTTTTTGTTAGCTGCAATATATTCAGTAATTAGCTGCCATATTTCTTTTAAACCTCTTTTTTCAATAGAAGAACAACTTAAAACCTTGGGCGACCACCCATTCTCTTTTGGTGGATATAGATGTAAGGCACGAGAAAACTCAACTGCGGCTGATCGTGCTAAATTTGCGGTATCACCGTCTGCTTTATTTATTATTATGGCATCAGCCATTTCTACAATACCTCTCTTAATTCCTTGTAACTCGTCTCCAGCACCAGGTAATTTTAATAATAGGAAAAAATCGACCATACTATGTACGGCAGTTTCAGATTGACCAACACCTACGGTTTCAATGAGAATAGTTGAATAGCCAGCTGCTTCACAAAGAATAATCGTTTCCCTAGTTTTTCTGGTAACTCCACCCAATGAAAAACCCGAAGGAGAAGGCCGAATAAATGCATGCTGGTCTTTAACTAATTCTTGCATTCTTGTTTTGTCACCTAGTATACTACCTTTGGTTTGTGAGCTTGAAGGGTCAACGGCTAGCACTGCAACTTTTTCACCAATAGCAGTCAATTTTTTTCCGAAGGCTTCAATAAAAGTACTTTTACCAACTCCTGGTACGCCAGTGATACCAATTCTGATACTATTTGTTTTCGTAGCAAGGCACTTTTCTATGATGTCCTTTGCTAATTGTTGATCTTCTTTTTTTGTGCTTTCTACAAGGGTGATTGCTCGAGCCAAAGAAGATTTATCAGCATTCAATATGCCTTGAAATAATTCTTCCGAAGAGAGAATCATTTTTCGATTATTTTGAAATTTTTGAATTGCTATTGAAGATTGTTTTTTGTTGGTCACCAAAACTATTTATTAATTGGAACAAGAACCTCAAGTTGATCCCAAGCTAAAGAAAGATTCAATGATTCTTGATTTTTAAATGAAATTTCAAAAGATTCTTGAACAGATGTTATTGGTCGTGAAGGCACTTCTACAGTTAATACATCTGCTTTGGGGTTTCTTGTTGTTTCTGCTCCACCACTTAAAAGCGTTACTCCCCAATCCGGAATTTCCTTATTGAAAATAATTGTCCAGTTATCCGGCCCGGGTACGGTCCATAATGAATAAGATCCTGCTGGTAATTTTTTATCGATGATGCTAATATCAGATTTGGTAGTTAATGTAGTTGGTTCATTGGCACCCGTTCTCCAAACAGCATTATAAGGCACTAAGTTTCCAAAAATGACTCTGCCTTTCTTCTTAGGGCTCGAATATGATACCGATAAATCATAGCCATTTTGGGTGTAGGTTTCTGTTTTCTGCGGACTAATTTTTTTAGTTTCTTCTTTCATATAAGGCCAAGCAATAAACTTAAATGCTAAAAACAATACTGCAATAACTATGGCAAAACCTAAAAACCATTTTTTAATCCGCATAATCTTTGATTTAATATTATCTAAAGTTAAGAAATACAAGCTAAGCTTAGCAGATTTAATGAGTTAAACTAAAATCAAATAAGGTCAAATACGAATTTTGACTCATTCTTATAAAACTCACCAGGTTTTAAGATACTATTTGGAAAATGTTTGTGATTTGGAGCATCAGGAAAATTTTGGGTTTCAAAACAAATTGCAGGAAATGTATTGGGAGTATAGACTACTAAGCCTTTTTGATTAGTGCTAACTTCCAATGCAATACCGGTTTTGGCTGACGATACTTTTGCAATGGTTTCATTGTCAGAATCAATAACAAATGGAGTGTCAATTCTGGTATTACCAATCCGTTTTTGTTGTAAAAAATCATAAGGGGTATTCTCAACAGAAATAATTTTACCAGTCGGAAGTTTACTAGCATACATTTCTACCATTTTAGAGCAGTTTAATTTTAATTGATAATCGTTTACTAAACTGTCATCATCTAATCTGAAATAAGAATGGTTGGTTAGATTTACTACCGTAGTAAGATCAGTTGATGCTTGATGGGTTATGATAAGCGCATTGTTAACCAAAGTATAGGTTACAGAAACTTTTAAATTACCGGGGTACCCTTCTTCCAAATGTTTGCTCAAATAGCTTAGAGTTACAAAGGGTTGCCTACCGCGATGAATTTCTTCAACTACCCAATATTTTTTACCAAAACCCACTTTACCACCATGCAGGTGTACACCTTTTTGCTGATATAAATCATATCGCTCTCGATCGATTTCAAAACCACCGTTTGATATTCGACCTGCATACCTGCCAATACATGCTCCTAGATATTTATCGTCATTTAAATATTTATTCGGAAAATCAAAACCCACCACCACATTTCGAGAATTTCCATCTTTATCTTTTACTAATATCTTTTGAATTGTGGCTCCATAATTGAGAACCATAAGTGTAATAAACGGTGTGCTAATGGTAATTTGTTTCATTTAATAAATAATACGGTGTTTGCTGAGTATTTCCCTTTCATGTACGTAAATTTAAAGGGTAGCGACGTTTGTGAAGTACTAATTATTCTAACTTTTTGATAAAATTACAAGTTTTTTGCAACATCGATATGTTAGTATCGTCTTTAGTGTAAGTTTTTCATCAAATTTTTATCAAACCAACATCGAAACGGGCCAAATGTTTCAAATTGAAATTGTAGAACAGTGTAAAGCTAATAATCGAAAAGCACAATTGAAGCTTTATAATCAATATTGTGATGGTATGTTTTGTGTAGCTATGCGGTTTTTAAAAAATGCAGATGATGCAGAAGATGTAATTCAAGAATCATTTATCAAGGCCTTTCAAAAAATAGATCAATTTAAAGGAGAGGTTTCATTTGGGGCTTGGCTTAAAAGGATTGTCGTAAATAAAAGTATTGATTTTTTAAAATCAAAACACCAAAGAACGGTCGAATTAGATGAAAGTTATATGACAATTGCAGCAGATGATGATTGGTCGGTTCCTACAGCTATTAGTCTTGATGAAGTACGTGGAGCAATAAGTGATTTACCGGAAAAATATAAATATGTAGTAATGATGTTTTTATTGGAAGGCTTTGATCATAATGAAATTTCAGAGGTATTGAAAATTTCAGCAACCAATTGTAGAACTAGGTTATTAAGAGGTAAAGGGCTTTTGAAACAATTTTTAAAGGAAAAAGGATATGCAGCAAGATCTTAGAGATTTATTTGAAAAAGAACGAGAAAGACAGAAACAAAATATAAAACCTAAAGAAGGTCATCAATCACGTTTTCTAGAACGGTTAGATGAAGTTTTGCCGCAGAAAAAAAAGCAAACGTTTTTCAGTTATAAAATTGCGGCCGCTGTTTTGATACTGATTTCCGCCGCCTATTTTGGCTTACAATATTTTAATGAACGTACCGATACACCTACTACTATCGTTGAGAGAAACAATACAATTGATAAGCCTGTTGAATTCACTTTAGGAGATTTATCACCTGATTTTAAAAAAATTGAAAACTACTATGTTGCCAACATTAATCTTGAACTTTCAAAACTTGAAGTTTCTGGTGATAATGAGGGGTTAGTTCAAAGTTATATGCAACAGTTGGCCGATTTAAATGTTGAATACAAAAACTTAAATAAAGAATTAAATGAAATGGGGCCTAATGATCAAACCATTTCTGCATTAATTCAAAATCTGCAATTAAGGTTGCAGCTATTACAGAAATTAAAAAAGAAGTTAAACGAATTAAATACATCAAAAAATGAACAAGTTGAGACAGCTATTATCTAAAACTTTTGTCATACTCTTATGTCTAATCAGCATAGGAGTTTATGGTCAAAAACAACAAAAGACCTACAAGGAAGTATATAATGTATCTAACAATTCTATATTAGATTTAAATACAAGTCATGCTGATATTGAATTTGAAACTTGGTCAAAAGATGAAGTAGTCATTGAAGCAAATATTGAAATAGAAGATGCAACTGCTGAAGAGGCAGCACAGTATTTTGAAAATTCAGGATTTGACATTAACGGAAATAGTAGTAAAGTGACGATTCGTACTAAAGCCAAAAATTCATGGTCGCACGCTAGTTTTTTAAATGATACGCAAAATTTTAAAATTGAAATTCCAGATTTTCCTGATATGGATAGATTTGAATTTGCATTTGATGTAAAGGAATTAGTAGATATGCCACCATTACCCATAAACCCGATGTCTGAATTCGATCATGAAGCCTTTGAAAAAGATGGTGAAAAGTACTTGAAGCAGTGGCAAAAAGAATTTTCAAAAGGATATAATAAAGAGCATTTAAAAAGACTAGAAGAATGGGCAGAGAAGATGGAAAAAAGACAAGAAGCACTTGAACAAAAACGAAGTGCTCTCATGGAGAAACGTGAAAAAGCTCATGAAAAGAGGGCAGAAGCACATGCGGAGCGACGAGAAAAGATAGCCGAACAGAGATTAAAATCAATGGAGGCTAGGCAGAAACGAAATGCCTTAATTAGTGAACGAAATAAGCATCTGAGAATGTCTGATGACTCCACCCGCATTACGATAATGTTTGAGGATAGTGTAAATAGATTTAACCGCGCCAGTATTTTTTATTCTTCAGAAAGAGAAAATAAGAATTTCAAGGTTAAGAAAACTATTAAAATAAAGATGCCCAAGAGTATGAAAATAAAAATGGATGTCAGACATGGGGAAGTGAAGCTTGCGGAAAATACTGAAAACATTGATGCTGTTTTATCACATTCAAGATTATGGGCAACCACTATTGATGGTGATAAAACCAATATAAATGCTTCATATTCACCAATAAATGTTCAATATTGGAATTATGGCCAATTAAAGGCTAGGTATTCAGAGAATGTTGCCCTAAAGGAAGTATTAAACTTGAAGCTGGTAGCATCATCATCTAATGTTACCATTGATAATTTAAAAAGCACAGCTTTTATCAAGAATGATTTTGGTCCTTTGCAAATTAACCGAATTGACGAAAACTTCGAACTTTTAGATGTTTCTCTTCAAAATGCAGAGTTGGTATGTAAGACTCCTGAAGTTGCTTTTACCATTTACATGAACGAAAGTTATTCAGAATTTAGTTGCCCAGATAATATCGCTATTAGTGAAATCAAAAACGGGGGTTCAACCGTTCATAAGGGCTATTATCAATCTAATGCAGCAAATAAATCTATTGTATTAAACTCAAAATATAGCGAAGTAACTCTAGAATAGGGTATGATTAATTAACCTACAATAGAGTTTTAATGTTGATCTTCTTTCAGAAAATCACCAAAATTCTCTTTAAACCTGTTTAACCGTGGTATAGAGACATTTCGAATGTATGAATTATTCGGATGTTTCTTTTCATAGTCTTGGTGATATTCTTCAGCAATCCAAAATTTGTCTAACTCCACGACTTGGGTAGTAATTACAGCCCCATCATAAACATCTTGATCTTTTAACGCTCCAATATAGGCTTCTATAATTTTTTTTTCTTCTTCGGTTTTGTAAAACGCTACAGAGCGATATTGAGTTCCTCGGTCGGGTCCTTGTCTATTTAAAGTGGTAGGGTCATGTGACCCAAAAAAAACCTGAACTAATGCTGTAAAAGAAATTTCTTTCGGGTTATAGTAAACTTCAACAGCTTCCGCATGGCTTGTTAATCCGCCACCAACTTGTTCGTATGTTGGATTTTGCTCTGTTCCCCCGGCGTAGCCTGAAACTACTTCTTTAACCCCTTTAACACTTTCAAATATGGCTTCCACACACCAAAAACATCCGCTTGCGAAATACGCTGTTTCATATTGACTGAGATCTTCTTGTGAAAGTTTAGAAGTTACTATTGCTTCTTTTTTTTCTGCGGTTACTTCACTAGGGGTAACTTTTTCTTTCGGTTTTGACTGGCAGCTGGTCCATACCATTGCGAACAAAAAAATAATACTACTTTTTAATATTTTCATTTTCAAATTTTTAATAATATGTACGCCAAATAACGTATTACTTACATTTTTAAAGGTTAAATATTGTTAAGTTTAAGTAGCTCAATCAAATATTTTTGAATAAAAAAACCTCTCAAATTTTTGAGAGGTTTTTTCAATGTAAATTTTATCTATTACGGATTGATGGTACCGTCTCCAAAAATCTCAATTGCTGAAACTTTTGGCTTATCAACAGTAGAAGTAAAAACAATATTTAGCTCCCCATCACTAACTTCAACATCATACATTCTAGTGATAGCAATAGCTGAACCTTCTGCCACAGCAAATACATCAAGATTATTTAGGATAGACATTCCTTCAATATCAACATCAAAAATTCGGCTACCTGCTCCCCCTAGTATTTCATTACCATCAGTTTTCATTTCACCCCAATAAATCTCAGCAAAATGTAACTTTACGGTGTAGGTTCCGTTAGAAATTGGAATATCATAAGATACTGGGCCTTTATTATTCTCGTTGTCAGTAATTGTTTCTGTAAGATATATCTCATCTAAGTCTGTATTCGCAATTTCGGTAATACTGGCATCAGCAATGTAACTTGCTATAGCTCCACCTAAAAATTGATCTTCCAAGAAAGTAACATCATCAATAGTAACTTCAGGTCCCCCACAATTAATTTTTAACAATGAATCTCCTTGTAATTCAGTAGACTCTTCAGCATCTTCTGGGCAACCATCTAAGGCAGCAACACCAGCTTCCATAGGGCATGCATCGTCTTGATCTGCAATTCCGTCGCCATCGGCATCAGGGCAACCATCTAAATCGGCAATACCAGCTTCATTTGGACAGGTATCATCTTTATCGGCAACACCGTCTCCGTCACTATCCGGACAGCCACCTAAAGCAGCAATACCAGCTTCGTTGGGGCATTCATCTTCAGCATCAGCAACACCATCACCATCAGCATCTGGATCTTCTTGAACAATTGGGTCTCCATCATCACTTCCACAAGAAACAGGAACTGCGACAAATGAAATAAGTAAAATAAAAAGTGAAATCTTAAAGAAACTAGCTCTTTTCATAATTAGTAATTTTGGTTTTCTAAATTCTCTTTTTCAAAATAAATGCGGAGTGAAACTATCTAACTTGATTAATATACCCAACATTTATTTTAACAAAATTAGTTAAATAACAGCAATATACCTTGTCGATAAATCTGTATATAACACGGTTATTAATAATACGTTAAAAACACGAAATTAGTATAATATTGTGTTTCATATATAATTTACTTCTTCTATTTTAACAATTAACAACCCAAAAACCCTAAATCAATATGGTATTTCGGTTATAAATATGATTTATGAATTCACCTTTTAAAGTATTAGAATCAGTTAAAAGACCTCCTATTTCTATTTTAGATTCTGAAATTAGATTAAAAAAATACTGTTCAATAAATCTTAGTGATTCTAATTCTGATCTAGCATCAATGGTAATTACTGACCCTATGGTATGTCAAAAATATATTGACTCAGTTCTACGTATGAATAATGCTGTTGTAGCTTATGGGGGATATCTTGAAAAACGCAGTATCTATAATAATAAACCGGGTTTTATTAATGTCAATAATGTTCGAAATATTCATTTAGGTATTGACTTTTGGTCAAAAGCAGGTACCAAAGTTCTCGCACCTATTTCTGGTATGGTTCATAGTTTTAAAAATAATAAGATAGCGGGTGATTATGGGCCAACAATAATTTTAAAACACTGTGTTAAAGGTTTTGAATTTTATACCTTGTACGGTCATTTATCTTTAGAATCAATAGCGAATATTAAAATAGGGCAAGAATTTAAAGCAGGCTCTACTTTAGCCACTTTAGGCACATCAGAAATAAATGTGAATTATGCACCACATTTACATTTTCAAATTGTAATTGATCTAGAGGGAAATATTGGTGATTACCCCGGGGTGTGTTCTGAAGAAAATCTTGAATTTTATAAAAATAATTGTCCAGACCCGAACTTGATTTTGAATATGTGATAAAGTAGCGGTTTATAAGAATTATTGAAGTACACCCTTTAATACTTTCCAAATATTATCACGAACTATTTTCTGTCCTTCAGCTGTTGGGTGAATACCATCCGGTAAGTTTAATTCAGGATTACCAGCAACACCCTCTAATAAAAAAGGAATCAACTCAAGTCCATTCTTTCTCGCTAAATCAGGAAAAATCGTTCGAAATTCTTTGGTGTAAGTTTCTCCCATATTTGGTGGAATTTGCATACCTGCTAGAATTATTTCGGTTTCTGGATTTTTATCTTTAACCGCATCAATAATTTGTTGAAGATTATTTCTAGTCTCATTTAATGGAATACCACGCAGCCCATCATTGGCACCAAGTTCTAAAACGAAAATGTCGACTTTCTGATTTAAAACCCAGTCAAGTCTGTTTTTACCACCGGAAGTAGTTTCTCCGCTCAATCCTGCATTTACGGTAGTATAACCCAATTTTAAAGAATCTATTCTTTTTTGAATTAAAGATGGAAACGATTCTTCAGTATCTAAACCATACCCAGCGGTTAAGCTATTTCCAAAAAACAAAATGGTTTTTACTTCCGGTGTAGTTTCCTTCTTATCAGGTGTAGCAGTAACACGATTTGTAGATTCGCCGTTTTTATTTTGAGTTTTGGCAGCGTTGTTTTCTCCACAGGAAACCGCTATAGCGAATATTAAAAAATAACTAAAATTTATGACTATGCGCACGCGGTTATCCTAAGTTTATCAGAATCATTTTCTTATTTTGCAAATCGCTGTTGAAATTGAAACTTCATGACAAATATATTAAACGTAAATGAGCTGGTGAAAACTTATACCAGTGGATCAAAACAATTAACAGTACTTGATAATATCACCTTTTCGGTTAAGGCAGGTGCGACATTTTCAATAGTAGGTCCGTCCGGTAGCGGTAAAACTACACTTCTCGGTCTTTGTGCTGGCCTTGATGATGCCGATAAAGGAAGTATTGAGCTTTGTGGTATTGATTTGAAAAATCTCAATGAAGATGAACGTGCCCTATTAAGAAACCAAAAAGTAGGTTTTATATTTCAAGATTTTCAACTTTTGCCAACCTTAACGGCTCTTGAAAATGTTTGTGTTCCATTAGAATTACAGGGTTCAAAAAATGCAATAGATGTATCTACGGACCTACTCAAAAAAGTCGGGCTATCTGAACGAATGAATCATTACCCTTCTCAATTATCAGGAGGAGAACAACAACGAGTAGCCTTAGCACGAGCTTTCTCAAATAAACCACAGTTGCTTTTTGCCGATGAGCCAACCGGAAATTTAGATGAAGAAACTGGTGAAAAAGTTATTCAATTGCTTTTTGAATTAAATCAAGATGCCGGTACTACCTTAGTCATTGTCACTCATGACCTCGACCTTGCCAAAAGAACGAAACATATTTTAAGACTAAAAGGAGGTAAAGTGTTGAATAACGAAATAACAGCTTAATAGTGAGCGACTTTCCAATTAAATCAAACATAGATTATAAATGGCTGTTTAAAATGGCCTGGCGCGATGGAAAAGCTAGTGGCAAACGCTTGCTGCTTTTTATGTCATCAATAATTTTAGGAATTGCCGCAGTAGTTTCGATACAATCTTTTAGTAAGAATTTAGAGCAGAATATTGCCTTACAGTCTAAAGCTTTAATGGGGGCAGATTTTCTCATTGACAGTAATCAGCTACCAACCGATAAAGTTCAAAGAATAATAGATTCATTACGGCCAAATGGTCACGAAGTTACGTTTGCTTCAATGGCTGCTTTTTCAAAAAATCGAGCTACGAAATTAGTTCAAGTGCGAGGTATCGAAGGTGATTTTCCGTTATATGGTGTTATTGAAACTGAACCGGTTGATGCAGCTGAAAATTATAAAAGACACAATGGTGCTTTAGTTGATGCCACCCTCATGCTTCAGTTCAAATTAAAACCAGGAGATAGTATTAAGATAGGTGCTCTTTCATTTCCTATAATTGGAGCTGTTAAGGCGGCACCGGGTAGTAGTGCAATTTCAACTACGATTGCGCCACCCGTAATATTACCTTTTAAGTTTATAGAGGATACTGGTTTATTACAAACAGGTAGTAGAGTGAAGTATAATTATTATTTTAAAGCAAAAGTTGGTTTTGATGTCGAAGCATTAGACAAGGCTATTGACCCGATTTTAGACGCAGAAAATGCTGATTTTGATTCGCACAGTTCGGTGAGTGAACGCCTAGGTAAGCGATATCAAAATTTTGCTAAGTTTTTAAATTTGGTAGCTTTTATTGCTTTGTTATTGGGCTGTGTAGGTATAGCCAGTTCTGTACATATTTATATAAAAGAAAAATTGAAAGGTATTGCAGTTTTGAAATGTATTGGGGCTACGAAAAAACAAACTTTTTTAATTTACCTTATTCAAATAGCGGGTATGGGATTGCTCGGTGGTTTAATTGGAACGATTGCGGGGTTAATTTTACAACAAATATTTCCATTACTACTGCAAGAATTTCTTCCTTTTTCTATAGCAATTAGTATAAGTCTGCAGCCAGTAATTATGGGACTTTTGTTGGGAGTTTTAATGTCGGTTTTATTTGCATTATTACCCTTGTTAGAAACTTGGTATGTTTCTCCGTTACAAGTATTACGTGTTCAAGAAAGTTCTTCAACGAAGTCGAAAAGGGCCAATGTTGTTGTAATATTTGGTATCATGACTTTTGTTTTTGGGTTCGCATATTGGCTGTTAAATAATTGGAAATATGCGCTTTTATTTATGCTGGGAATTTTGGTCACTTTCGCAATACTTGCAGCAATTGCTCAGTTGTTCATGAAAATTATAAACAAGTATTTTCCGCATCAATGGAGTTTTACTAGCAGGCAAAGTTTGAGAAACTTGTATCGACCCAACAACCAAACTATGGTATTATTATTGGCGATAGGGGTAGGGTCTTTTTTGATTAGTACCATGTATTTTTCAAAAGATATACTTTTAGCAAAAGCAAGTTTAGATGCAAGTGTTAAAAGCCCGAATATCATATTGTTAGATATCCAAACCGATCAAAAAGAATCAGTAGTAGAAGCTATTGAGCCTAAAGGAATTTCAATTATTGACAATATTCCTATTGTAACCATGCGTATGCATAGTATTAAGGGGAGGCCTGTAAACGATATACGGTTAGATTCCACTTCAACAATCAATCAATGGGTTTTAAACCATGAATTTCGTGTTACCTATCGCGATTCTTTGGTAGCCTCTGAAACCTTAGCATCTGGCAAGTGGGAAACTCAAAACCATGAAGAAGGTATTATACCAATTTCATTGTCAGATAATGTAGCTCGTGATGCGCAAGTAGTTGTTGGTGATACCTTAGTTTTTAATGTTCAAGGGGTAACTATGATGACCAAAGTGGGTAGTATTAGAACGGTAGATTGGGGGCGTATGCAAGTGAATTTTTCTATAGTATTTCCCAAGGGAGTATTAGAGAACGCACCACAGTTTCATGTTATTACCACACATGTGTCTGATAAACAGAAATCTGCTGAGCTTCAACAAGATTTGGTCAATAAGTTTCCAAATGTTTCTGTAATTGATTTGCGCCAAGTGCTTCATCTTATTCAAGGTATCTTAGATAAAATTTCTTGGGTGATTAATTTCATGGCATTTTTTAGTATTCTTACAGGTATTATTGTTTTAATTGGTTCCGTGCGAACGAGTAAATATCAACGAATAAAAGAGAGTGTGTTATTAAGAACGATAGGTGCACAGGGCGTTCAAATATTAAAAATAACAGCGTTAGAATATCTTTACCTTGGAGTTTTAGGAAGTGGAATTGGCATTTTACTTTCACTAATCGCAAGTCAATTATTGGCCTTTTTTGTTTTTGATACTCGTTTTGTTCCATCTTGGGTACCCTTCGGCATTCTTCTACCTTCAATTACATTAATAGTACTGGGTATAGGTTTGGCCAACAGTAGAAGCATACTGAAAAGTCCTCCATTGCAAGTTCTGCGAAAAGAGGTGCAACCCTTTAGGTGAGGTATTCGTGATCAATTAGTTGAAGTAAATGTAACAAATGCCTTATTTTAGCAACTAACAGTCAAGATTCACTAATTTAACTCAACTCAAGAAAATGAAAAAACTAGTTTTAGTGGCATTAGCTACTTGTGCTTTTTATAGTTTGGAGGCACAAACAAATTCGGTCAATGACGGAGAGGCTTTACCCGGAATTGTCTTAGAGAATATGAAACCTGAAATAAGTCCGAAAGATGACTTTTACAATTTTGTAAATGGTACGTGGATGGACGAGACTGAGATACCAGCAGATAGATCGAGCTGGGGTGGTTTTTCAGTACTAAGAAAATCTACAGATAACGATGTGTTGCAAATTTTAGCAAAAGCTAAGGCAAGTGGGAAATATGGCCCAGAAACAGACCAAGCAAAAGCATTGGCAATTTTCGATTCTAAGTTAGATTCAGTTGCTAGAGATAAAGTAGGGTTAACCCCTTTGCAATCGGCTTTAGATGATATTGCTAGCGTAAAAACGCTTGCTGATTTACAAACCGTTGTGGCTAAAAACCCTTCTATTTCAACTCCGTTTATAGGTTTAGGGGTTTTTGCCGATTTGAACAATAGTGCTATGAACGCGGTATATTTAGGCCCTAACGGATTAGGTTTACCAGACCGTGATTTTTATTTAGAACAAGATGAAAAGTCAAAGGAGATTCGTGAAGAATATGTAAAGCACACCGCTAAAATGCTTCAAATGTTAGGTGATTCAGAATCAGATGCAATGACTGCTGCAAAGAAAATTTTGGCAATGGAAACTCAATTAGCAGAACCAAGGTTAGACAAGGTTGCTCGTCGTGATGTTCGTAAAATGAATAACCCTAGAAGTATTGAAGAAGCTGATGAAATGTTGTCTAGTATTGACTTAAAAAAAATGATTTCTGACTTGGGTATTACCAAAAAATTTGACACTTTAATGGTAACGCAGTTAGAATATACATCTGCTTTAGATATTTTCTTTAAAGAAACTTCAATTGAAGACTTAAAAACACTAGTACGTTGGGATACTTTTAATAGTGCAGCTAGTCGTTTGAACAGTGAAGCTGAAACTGCTGATTGGGAATTTTATAGTAAATATTTAAGAGGTTCAGAAAAACAAAGGCCAGCCGATGAACGTGCACTTGCAACGGTAAATGGGGCAGTAGGAGAAGCGCTAGGGCAATTGTATGTAGATGCTAAGTTTCCACCTGAAGCAAAAGAGAAAGCAGAAAAAATGATTGCGAATGTCATTGAAGCTTTTAAAATAAGAATTCAGAACTTAGATTGGATGGGTGATGCAACCAAGTTAAAAGCAATTGAAAAACTCGATAAGTTTACAGTTAAAATTGCGTACCCTGACGAATGGGAAGATTATTCAAAAATGCAGGTAGCAGCTAATAAATCATATTTTGAAAATATGGTAGCGGTTAACAAATGGAGCCAACTAAAAAGTTATGCTAAAATTGGAGAAGCGGTAGATAAAAAAGAATGGGGTATGTCACCTCAGACAGTAAATGCATATTTTAACCCATTGAATAATGAAATAGTGTTTCCTGCCGCGATTTTGCAACCTCCTTTCTACAATTATCAAGCCGATGAAGCTGTTAATTATGGTGGAATTGGAGCAGTTATTGGTCATGAAATTTCTCATGCTTTTGACGATAGTGGCGCTCGATTTGATGCTGACGGAAATGTGAAAAACTGGTGGACCGATGAAGATCTTGAAGCGTTCACTAAAAGAGGAGACGCTTTAGCTGCACAGTATGATGCTGTTCAAGTGTTGGATAGTGTTCATGTTAACGGAAAGTTTACCCTTGGAGAGAATATTGGTGATTTAGGGGGCCTATTAGGAGCTTATGATGGTCTTCAACGTTTTTATAAAGAAAATGGAAGGCCAGATGACATTGATGGTTATACGGCGGAACAACGCTTTTTTATGTCTTGGGCTACCGTATGGAGAACTAAAAGCAGAGATGAAGCTTTGCGTACTCAAATTAAAACAGATCCGCATTCACCGGGTAGAGTACGTGCAACACAACCATTATTGAATATACAAGCGTTTTATGATGCTTTTGATATTAAAGAAGGAGACGCCATGTATTTAGCCCCTGAAGATCGGGTATATATTTGGTAAAATTTATCTAATATGTTACAACCCGCTCTTTATGCTAAGAGCGGGTTTTTTTATGTTTTTTCAAAATTTTCTAGCTAAAAAGACGTCAAAAATAAACGTTCAACTTATTGCACAAATTCTATTTTAGAAGTAGAACGGCGTTGATTGTTATCTGTATTGGTAACTTGAATATAACTATCGTGGTTTACTTCAATAATTTGACAGGTGAGTACTCCTGATGGTACTTTGTTCTTATTTGAATTTAAATCAGCTATTGGGGTAAGGGTATAGGTGCAATCATCTAACCAATCAATCTTTAATTTTATCTTATAACCTAATGACTCATTTTCTTCTATTTGAAACTTATCTGTACGTTCAATTGTAGTATAGCCATTACGAGCAGTTTCAATTTGAAAAGTACCAGTCTTAACACTTGTGCAATTACCGCATCGCAAGTTAAAATCACTTAAATACTCTTTAGTGATTGGTTGCCCACCAAGTTCTCTTGTTGCTCTAAGGTATTTCTTGGCGTTCTCACAATCTTGGCTATTTAAAAATACAATAGAAAGTTTATAGGTCGTACTAATGTATTCAGGGTCAATAGCGTACGAAGCTAATAATTTGTCTTTCGCCAAAGCTAGTTTTGATAGGGCTTTTTTGTGATTGCTTCGAACGTTATTATAATACTCCCCCAAATACGTGGTACCATAATCTGTAATAATTGGAGCGCTTTCAGGGTTAAGTTTTAAGCCCTTTTCATATTGTTTTCTGGCTGTTTCATATTCGCCTAAAGCCGTATAGATAGCCCCATACCCCCAATAAATTCCTTCATTTTTCGGATTTAGTAAATAAGCCTGATTAAAACGATACATAGCCGTCTTTAAATCACCTTTATATAAATAATCAAAACCTAAACGAATCATGTGATGCGCAGCTTCAGCATTACTTTTTCCAGCCTCTTGAAGATTAGATATAAATTGTTGATCAGCCGCAACTTCTTCATCAGTCTTTTTTTGATTACCGTATTCGGGAAGCATTTTTTTGTCGTTTTTAGCTTCACTTTGCCACGTTTTAAAAGAAGGTTGTTGTGCAAAACAAATAAAAGAGCATAACATGAAAAAGGTAAAAAATAGGTGTCGCATAAATTGGTCTTAACCTATTTATAACGGGTCAGTAGATATTTTGTTGCTACTATAGTTTTATTTAGCTTCGAAGCCATCTAAAGCAGTTAAACTTATTATAGCGCAATTGTGAATTTAGATGGTAGCCAAGTTTAATTATTCTTTTTTGGTTCATACGGATTTTCCCTATAATAGTCTCGCATGTTAAATTTTCTATCTTCAAAAGTATCTGTTAAAATTTTAAAATGTTGAATGCGATCAATTCTAAAGGCTCTATAATCTTTACGTAAATGACACCAAGCCATTAATATCCATTTGTTTTCAGTAGATAGTATGGCACATGGTTCAATTTTTCTAAAAGAAATATTGGTGTCATTGGCCTTTCTATAATTGATTTCCGTATAATTAAAGTTAGTAATAGCAAGCTGTATTTCTGACAGGGCGTTGCTACTTATACTTTCAGATCTAGTATCAAATATGTGAAGTTGTTGGTTAAGTACTTCACTTTTTTCTAAAATAGAGGATCTAAAAACTGATTTGATTTTAGTAAGTGCTTCTTCAAAATCAGCAACGAATGAAGAATCATTACTTGTACTAACCAAATGTTGGGCAGTTATTAAGGCATTTGCTTCCTTTTCTGTAAATTGTACAGGCGCTACGGTATATCCGTCCATGAGGGTGTAGCCTCTGCCTTCGAGGGTTATTACCGGAACACCAGCTGTGATTAACTTTTGAACATCTCTATATACAGTGCGAACGCTAACATCAAACTTATCAGATAGCTCGGTAGCGGTTAGCACTCTTCTTGATTTAAGAAGGGTGAGAATAGAAATAAGTCGTGAAAGTTGAGTCATGATAAACAAAGATAGCGAACCAATAAATTGTTCGCTATCTATTAATTAATTCTATTATGACCAAGAATGTAAAGCAATTTTGTTGCCTTCGGTGTCTAAAATTTGCGCCATATATCCATTTTCTCCAATATCTGTTTTAGGCATAAGAATTTTACCTCCAGAGGATTCTACCCTCGATAATGGAACTCCCAAGTCGTTACCTCCATTAAGGTATACTGTTGTACCTTTTGTTGATGGTTCTGCATCTGGCATTTCAATAATAGCACCTCCAACTTTGTTGTTGTCTTCATCGTAGGCAAAAACACCGTATTTGGCATGATCCATATGGTGATCCGTAATTTCTGTTGCTAGCATAGTTTTGTAGAATGATTTTGCTCTTTCGAAATTTTTAACTGGAATTTCAAACCAACTAATTGCATTTGACATTATTTTTTGTTTTAGAAGTTAAACTTGTAACAAAGATATTTTTGTGATATGTCAAATATTGTCAGGGGTATTTTTTTTATGGCAAATTTTCACTTTGCTATAGCTGAAATACCGCTTTTTACGATAAGAGGTATTTTGATATGATTCCGTTTATCGACCCCATTTTACACTTTAACTGAATTGCGGTGTTTTAACGAGTATTTATTCTCGTTGAACGACTCAAAACCCTGTAAATAGGGGTCTGCGGCGTTTTATATATGTAAAACGTCAAGTCATGAAAACTATCGCAACTTTAATTTTTGTTCTTTTTATCGGAGTAACTGCTCAAGCTCAAAACACTACTGAAGAAGTAAAGGTAGAAACAATCGAAATGAGTATTGTTACTGCAACTGAAAAAGAGGAAGTAAAGTTAGAAACTACGACTGAAGTTGCACGTTTATACAAATTCAAAAATTCAAAAATCAAAAAAGCTTTGTCTTTTACAACTAAAAGAAACAAATCTAAAATGGCTTAATTAAAAAATCTGATTCGAATGACCATAAATAGTATGTTGTTTCGAATTGTATTTTAAAAAAAAACGGCATCAAATGTAGAGCTTACTAAAAAGCTAATGTTTTAATAAGTGGAGACCTTAGTTTAAGACTGGTTGTGAACGAAGGTTTTTTCCGATAAAAAACACCTTTTTCTGTTAAGGTGTTTATAGACTGATGTACGTTTGTCGATACGATTTTACACTTTATCTGAATTGTGGTTTTTTAACGAGTATTTATTCTCGTTGAACGAGTTGAAGTCCCGTAAACAGGGATCTACGGCGTTTTATATATGTAAAACGTCAAGTCATGAAAACTATCGCAACTTTAATTTTTGTTCTTTTTATCGGAGTAACTGCTCAAGCTCAAAACACGACTGAAGAAGTAAAGGTAGAAACAATCGAAATGAGTATTGTTACTGCAACTGAAAAAGAGGAAGTAAAGTTAGAAACTACGACTGAAGTTGCACGTTTATACAAATTCAAAAATTCAAAAATCAAAAAAGCTTTGTCTTTTACAACTAAAAGAAACAAATCTAAAATGGCTTAATTGTAAAATGCAGTTGATTTATGATCACCGTTTTTAATAAGCTTTAGCAATTAACTAATTATAAATATCTTTTTTCGTAAGAAAATAAAATTCTCGTGCTAGCTTATATTTTAAATAGTGAATGCTTCTTCATATTAATAGAAAGGGTCCTCTAATCATGAACGTTGCATGAGAAGATATCAATGGAATTGATGCAAAATTAAATTCCGTTTCAATTGAATTAGAGGAAATTTAGGATACAAAGAGTATGATGTAAAAAACCGGAAGAATTAACAAGAATGCTACAATTACTCCTTTAAGACCATTTATTTCGGTTTCCATAGCTAATAATTCCGGTTTTTGTTTGAATTTGCTACTAGCTACCGCGATATTAAATCTCATACGAAAGCGTTGCTTTTTTAGTCGAATCTTAAAGTTATTAGCAGCCACTTGCCCTTTAAATAAATTTTTGCTTGAGGAAAATACATCAAGAATACTCAATACATATCCGATATTGGTGTGGTCGACGATTCTATTTAGTTTTTTCTCAAAATCAGATTGATTCATTTCAATCTGAACACGAAGGTCTTGTATCAACTTTATTTTTCTTAAAAAGTCTTTCACTTAGTATAGGTCATAAAGTATAAGTATATGTTAGGTTTTTTAAAACCAATATTTACCTTTTTTCATTGCATATACATCACAATTTGACACTTAAAGATTAAGAATTAACCGATTAAATTCAAATTCAATCGGTAAGCGAATCAGCACGTGTAAAACACTTATCGAACTTTTTTTACTGTTTGTCTGGTTTTTTGTAAAGCACCGAAAAATGGGGTGTTTCAGCGGTTTCAGACCCATTAAAGCAGTAGTCTGAGGTTATATTTATGTAACCCAAATTACTGTTATGAAATCTATTTTTACACTTCTTTTAGTCATTTTTTCTGGTTTAACCGCCTTTGCGAACACGAATGACATAACTGAATTAAACAACCCTAAAATTGAAAATCATGATGAAATTAAATTTACTCAAATGGGCGTTGTTTTGGATACTGGCATTATTGTTGTTACCAAGTATAATGAGGTTGAAAAATTACGTGAAAACAAAGTTACCCGTTTATACAAATTCAAGAACTCGAGAATAAAAAAAGCATTGGCTTTTAGAACTAAAAGAAATAAGGCTAGAATAGCCTAACACAAACACTTAAAACCTAAATTATGTTCTTAACTACACTTTTAATTACAATTGCATTTCTTGGTACTTCAATTTATGTGGCCAAAAAACAAGCACCGAACGTTCGCCCTGTAAAAGTGCGTGCTGAAAAAAATGAAACAAAATAATATAGTTGAACTTATATAAGCAATTAGGTATTGACTGTGCTGTAATTGCTTTACCGAAAAAGTTCCCTCATACTATTTAACCAAAAAGTGGCATCAAATACTCAGTCTCGAGCGTTTGATGCCTTCCTTTTTTATGAAATAGACTTATAACTATTCTTTGACGCCAGGTTGTAGAATTTTATAACCCGTTTTGGCCTTTTCGGTATCAACCATAGTTTTCACCTCTTGTAACAAGGCTTTGGCGTCGTATATAATACCATCTTTAATTGTGTATTTCACGCCTCCTTCTCGAATTACTTCATTATTCTCCGTTAATTTGATAGCCCCAGTACCATAGAGTACTTTTAAATTTTTTAAAGGGTTGGCATCTACTACGACGAAGTCGGCTAATTTACCTATGGCAACACTTCCTATTTCATCATCCATTCCTAATGCTTCTGCACCATTCAAAGTTGCAGAACGAATAACCTCTAAAGGGTGAAAACCAGCTTCTCTAAGCAATTCTAACTCTCTTATATAGGCGAAACCATACAATTGAAATATAAAACCTGAGTCAGAGCCTGTCGTAACTCTGCCTCCTCGATTTTTGTATTCATTAATAAAAGTCATCCATAGTTGAAAGTTAGTTCTCCAAGCTACTTCTTGCTCCGTACCCCAATCATGCCAATAACTACCATGTGATATTTTACTTGGTTGGTAAAAGTCCCAAAGACTTGGTAGGGTATACTCTTCATGCCATTCTGCTCTTCGGGCACGTTGAAGGTCTCTACTAGCTTCGTAAATGTTAAAAGTTGGGTCTATTGTGAAGTCTAGGTCTAATAATTCATTCATCACGTTTTCCCAATGTTCAGAATATGGTTTTGCCGCTTGCGCCCAAAGCTTACCTGCATTTTCAAAACGATGTTGTTCATTTTGATAGTTGTAATCTAATGGATAATCTTGAACAGTACGGTCATTAAATAGAGCCTCTGGTAGTCCATACCAATGCTCCATAGATGTCAAACCGGCTCTGGCAGAATGTAATACGTTCCATCGGGCTACACTTAGCTGCGCATGGTGACAGGCAGACCCTAATCCTAATTTTTTGTTTTCATCTAGTGCCGCTGCCATAATTTCGGGGTCAGCACCGAAAAATTTTATACCATCTGCTCCTTTTTTTGCATTGGCACGCACCCAAACTCTAGCTTGTTCTGGTGTGGTAATCGGAATATCATTTAAAGGATCAAAGCTAGCGCTAGTCTGTCCAAATCCAGTATACGCCATAATTCTTGGGGCGACTATTTCATTTTTAGCGCTTCTTCTTTTTAAATCCATAGTAAAATCTACTCCTCTTCCGCTAGGTTCACGAACTGTGGTAACACCGTGAGCCATCCAAAGTCTAAAAACATAATCTGGTTCAGCGCCTTGAGCTTTGCCTCCTATATGACCATGCATGTCAATAAAACCAGGCATTAAATACATGCCATTACAATCTAATTCTTTACCTCCGGCTTTAAGTTTTGGTCTTTTAGATTCATCTATGGGAACACCATCATAACCCACAACTTGAATTTTTTTAATCCTGTTGTTCTCTACCACAATGTCAATGGGACCTTGCGGTGGAGCGCCATTACCGTTAACTAACATTACCCCTCTTATGATCAGTTGTGAATGGGGTCCATCGCCTTGTGCAGATTGAGCATTGGCTGTTTGAAATATAATCGTACAAAGAAGTAAGGCAATCAGATGGTATATTTTTTTCATGGTCGTTCGGTGTTGGTTGTAGTTACTTTAGTTGCATTTTTTGTTAATTTCTTGATGGTACGGCTATTTTATCTCCTAAAAATAAAGCGTTTAAAAACAGTCGGTTGGTACCATACCAGCTACCTCTAAAATTCGGATTGTCTGCAAAAAGAACCACACGACCACTACCTACTTTACTAACTATAAGAGAGGCAGAAGGTTTCAAATATTCTTCCATATTTTTCTTTGTAATAAATCCATCTATATGCGGACTTTTCGCGTATTTTGCTACAGTAGCGTACTCATTGGAGCTTGGTGCTAACCATACCGTGTTATTTTTATAAACAGGAATACTTTGATCGCGATACCCAAATGCTAATGGATGTGTTGTATCTAAATCGACTTTTAAGATAATGCCACCAACACTTTCTTTTCCTATGTTTTCTCGTGCATCAACATATGGTTTTCTTTCTACAATTTTAGTGGTGTCTTTAGCTATGGAGTCTTGTACTTTTCTAGTAATGTTTTCTTTTACCAATTTTTTATCGATTGTCCATTTTGAAGCTGTTCCGATGGTAATTAAGGTGTTTCCTTTGCTTACCCAATCTTTTATTTTGGCTTCTTGTTTCTTTGAAAAAGAATACCTTCCAGAAACTAATACAAGCGTAGTATACTTATCCCAATTGGTAGTATTGAATCTTCGCATAGGTATTTTGCTAATTGGCATATGCATACGCGTGTCTAAAAGGTGCCAGATTTCACCAGCTTCGTATGATCGGGTGCCTTCACCGATAAGCATAGCAGCCTTAACTTTTTTAATAGGCCGTACTGAACCGCTGCCTAAATCAATGCCTTTTAAACTATAGCCTGAATTCACAGCATACATGGGTACTTGATATTTCGATTGGGCTTTTTGTAGTAATTCAAACACCTCAGTAGAGTTCTTTTTTTGAAGTGATACCGGTAGCACTAAGGTTCCGTAATTAAATGATTTAGAACCAGAGTCAATTTTTGCGGTAAAAGGCTTGAAAGCTGATGAAAGTACTAAACCATTTGTTTGAAGATAATTAAGAACTGCAGGCGCATTGTAATCATCCCAATCAATTAAATACCCATAGTCAGATTTTAGAACTTTTTCCACATTGAAAAGATGGTCTGTTTCCGCAATCTTGTCACCAAGGTTTAAACTATTTACTGACTTTGCTTTCATATTATAGAAATTGGTCAATGACCAGGCAGAGGCGTCATAATAAACACTATCTCTATATTTTGAATAACTTTCAAACATCGTTTGCACCATACGATATTGTGGTTGTTTTGTCGGAACAACAAATTTACTTCCAGACTGATAGACTTCTATTTCATGGCGTAATAACATATCAATAAATGCTTTTGTACGGTTTTTGTCATGGACATCGCCAAAAGTGTATCCTTTAATTTTGCTTTTACCAGCATTAGTTATTGCACTTTTAAAGAAATCTTGTTGGTACTTTCGCATATAGGCTTTATTGGCTACAGCAGTCTTAACCGTGGTAATACTAGAAGTGTATTGATTTCGAATTGTAAAAGGAAAGGTGATTTTGCCGAAGGCCGTCGTTTGTTCATGCCCCCTTGAACTGGCTTGCTCAAAAAGTAAGGCAAGCGCCCCTTGCAAATCAGGGTAGGAGGAGCCATAACCTGGGTAGGTGCCATCAAAAACTTCTTTGGTAAAGTAAAAAGAACCTATGCTATCTAGAGCTTTTGCGAATTCGTTACCGAACATGGTGTTTAAATCCTCATAATTCTCTTTTGGCATGATCGGGTTTAAAGAAGCATTTGTTTTCATTGGTTCAAAAAAATAACTGCTTTGACTACCCATTTCATGAAAATCAGTCACTACATTGGGGTACCACTCATGATACCATTTCAGTTTTCCTTGACTTTCAGGATGCACAGCCAACAACCAATCTCTGTTTAAATCAAACCAATAATGATTCGTTCTTCCTCCTGGCCAATATTCATTATGTTCAGCATCTTGAGGATCAGCAACGTTCGGACTCCCTTGATACGAATTTGCATATTGTGTATGACGATCACGACCATCAGGATTAATGGTAGGATCAATCATGATGATGGCATTATCAAGGTATTTTAATATCTCTGGATTGTTTGAAGCAGCAAAAGTATAGGCTGCTAATAATGCCGCTTCTGAACTTGAAGGTTCATTTCCGTGTACGTTATAAGCTAAATTGATAAAAATTGGTACTTCATCATAATTCGATACCGATGCATTAGGGTCTGTAAAGGCCAAATGTTGTTTCTTGAGTGCCTCAAGATTTTTCATATTATCTGTACTAGAAACGGTTAACATAAGAAGTTTTCTACCTTCGTGGGTTTTGCCGTATTGATAAATTGAAACTCTGTTTGATGTTTCCGCAAGTTTATGAAAATAAGACACAATTAGATCGTGTCGTGTATGATGCTCGCCTATGGCATAACCTAAGTAAGATTCTGGACTTGGAACGTTTTCGTTAAAAGGATGAAATTTCTTAAAAAAATAGTCTTGAGCTTGAACAGATGAACTAAAGCAAAGCACAATTAAGAGTAGTTTTTTTACCATGGAAGTTTTGTTTAATTAGTCTTTTAAATATAGGTATAAAACCTCAAAAACAAAACGGATAATATACTATGCCAGCGAAGGAAGTTGTTGATTTATTTCTCTAAATTTCACGATATAATGTGTGCCCTTTCTGGTAATATCTCGTGAGATTGATCCGCGAAGTTGACGCGCCAAATTATGAATGAGTTTCAGCCCTAAAGATTGGGTTGTTTTATGATTGATGGTTTCTGAATAACCAACACCTGTATCACCGATATTAAGTAAGTACTCATCGCCGATTCCTTTTCTCAGTTTTATAAAAATATGGCCTTGGTTGTCATCAACAATACCATATTTCAAAGCGTTGGTAACCGCCTCATTAATTAAAAGACCCAAAGGAATAGCTGTGTCAATATTTAAGCGAACATCGGGTATATCAATGTCTAAGGTAATATTACTACTTGTTCCTTTTATAGAGCGCACTAAATATTCCGCTAACTCTTGTACATATGATTTATAGCCTATTTTTGAAATATCTTCTCGCATATAAAGCATTTCATGAACCATTGCCATTGAAATAACTCTATTTTGACTGCTTTTTAATAAACTTTTTGTTTGAGCATCAGGAGCATTACGAGCCTGTAAACTTAAAAGACTTGAAACCGTTTGTAAATTATTTTTCACTCTATGGTGTACTTCTTTAAGTAAGGTTTCTTTTTCGTTTATTTTATCTTCTAAAGCGCTTTTGGTTTTGTACAAGGTATGGTGAGCATGAAGGAGATTTTTTCCAAACACACCACCTAAAAGATATACCGAAAACAATACACTTAATAGGGCAAAAAGATTTTTTGACTCTTCAGGTATAACATTGCGAGCAAAATTAAAGTCGGCAATGCTTTGCGAATAGATTAATACAACTATTAGCAAATTCAAGTTCAAATATAAAGTGCCGTATTTTTTAGTAGTTACATAACCTGCAATGACAATTATTGCTAGAACAAAAATGAACGGACTATTAATGCCACCACTATATAATGTGATGACACTGGCTCCGGCTAAAGTCATTATTGAAACAATATTGTAGGTGAGCGTAAGATTCTTATGATAATAATATAAAATAGTATTCATTAAATTAAGAATACCAAAACCTAAAAAAACGAACGGAATAATCTCGGTAATATTCAAAAAGAACAGACAAATACAGCAGAATAGTAAGGAGAAAAAAGACGTGAAATAATTGACTTTTAATATCAATTTAGCCTTGCTTCTCAATCGATCTTCGGAAACTGTATTATTTTGCATTCTAGCGGTATAAGGACATTTGGTTTACGAAAATGGTTATTATTCTTTAATAAGTTTCTAAGAATAATATGGTAAAGCTAACTATGTTTTCTAAAACTGTCAAGCCATATCGAACTAAATGCAAATCATTCTTCTATTTTAAATATTGTTGATGCCATGAGATAGTAATGCAAATCAAAGAAAAAGCGACCTATAAGGTCGCTTTTTCAATTATTTTAAAAGTGATTATTAGTCTTCAGTCAAGACCCATTCTCCTTTTTTAATTAATGGTTCGGCTTGTTTATATTTAACTTCTTTGCTTTCACCTGACATTACATTTTTAATGGTAACTCTATCATTACGACCAATTTTTCGCGTTTCACGAACAATTGTTTCGGTCACGGCAGGTCTTCCACCTTGATTTTGTGCTATAGCTCTACTTTGGGCAGCACGTTCATCACTATTCGGAATTTCCTCCTTAGTTGTTTTTAAATTCTCTTTTGGTCTATTTACCGTTCGGGCTTCTTGAATTTGATTAGAATTATTGTTAGGTAACTCACCTTTATATAAAAATGATACTACTTCTTTATTCACTTTTTCAATCATGCTTTTAAACAATTCAAAAGCCTCAAATTTGTAAATTAGTAGTGGATCTTTTTGCTCATGTACTGCTAATTGAACAGACTGTTTCAATTCGTCCATTTTACGCAGATGAGTTTTCCATGAATCATCGATGATGGCTAAGGTGATATTCTTTTCAAAATCAGTAACCAGCTGCGCACCATTACTTTCGTATGCTTCTTGTAAATTAGTGACAACGTTTAAAGTCTTTACACCATCAGTAAAAGGCACCACAATTCGCTCAAATTTATTTGCGTTGTCTTCATAAACATTCTTAATTACCGGAAAGGCAATTTCTGCATTCTTCTTTATCTTTTCTTGATAATGGTCATAAGATGCTTTGTAAAGAATATTTGAAATTTCTTGAACGCTTTGTTTTAAAAACTGATCTTCAGTTACTGGTGAAGTAATTGAAAAATACTTAATTAATTCGAATTCAAAATTCTTAAAATCGTTTTGCGCTTTGTTTTGCTCAGTGATCACTTCACAGGTATCATAAACCATATTGGCAATATCAACCTTCAAACGTTCTCCTTGCAAAGCATGACGGCGTCTTTTGTAAACCACCTCACGCTGTGCATTCATAACATCATCGTACTCTAACAATCGCTTACGAACTCCGAAATTGTTTTCTTCTACTTTTTTCTGAGCACGTTCAATAGATTTTGTCATCATCGAATGCTGAATTACCTCCCCATCTTCGAGACCCATTTTATCCATCATCTTCGCAACTCTATCAGAACCGAATAAACGCATTAAGTTGTCTTCAAGAGATACGTAAAACTGCGAGCTTCCAGGATCTCCCTGACGTCCTGAACGACCTCTTAACTGACGGTCTACACGACGAGAATCATGACGTTCAGTACCAATAATTGCTAAACCACCGGCATCTTTTACTTCATTAGATAATTTAATATCTGTACCACGCCCCGCCATGTTAGTTGCGATTGTTACAATACCTGCATTACCTGCTTCAGCAACAACATCAGCTTCTTTCTTATGTAGCTTCGCGTTTAACACATTATGTGGCACTTTACGAACACTTAACAACTTTGAAAGTAATTCAGAAATCTCAACAGACGTAGTACCAATAAGCACAGGCCTCCCTTGTTGCGATAATTTAGTTACTTCTTCGATTATTGCATTATACTTTTCTCGTTTCGTTTTATAGATTAAATCATTTCTATCATCACGGGCAATAGGTCTGTTTGTTGGAATTTCCATTACATCTAACTTGTAAATTTCCCAAAATTCACCAGCTTCTGTAATTGCAGTACCTGTCATACCCGCCAACTTACTATACATTCTAAAATAGTTCTGTAAGGTAACCGTAGCAAAGGTTTGAGTTAAAGCTTCAATCTTTACATTTTCTTTGGCTTCAATGGCTTGATGCAATCCGTCAGAATAACGACGGCCATCCATAATACGACCGGTTTGCTCATCAACAATCATTACTTTATTATCCATTACCACATATTCTACGTCTTTTTCAAATAAAGTGTAGGCCTTAAGCAATTGGCTCATGGTGTGAATACGTTCACTTTTAATAGTAAAATCTTTAAAAAGCTCTTCTTTTAACTCAGCTTCTTCTTCAATTTCTAAGTTTTGATTTTCAATTTTGGCAATTTCACTTCCAATATCAGGCATTACGAAGAAATCTCTGTTGTTTTCTCCAGAGATATAATCAACACCTTTATCAGTTAATTCAATCTGATTGTTTTTCTCATCAATCACAAACAACAAATCTTCATCAACCTTCGGCATTTCACGGTTGTTATCTTGCATGTAGAAGTTTTCGGTCTTCTGTAGCAATTGTTTTACGCCTTCTTCACTTAAAAATTTGATTAATGCTTTATTCTTTGGAAGTCCTCTATGAACTCTTAACAATTGAAAACCTCCTTCTTTAGTATCTCCTTCTTGAATAAGTTTTTTAGCTTCCGCCAAAACGCCAGTCAAATGTTGTCTTTGCTTTTGAACAATTTCACTAACCCTTGGTTTAAGTTCATTAAATTCATGACGATCACCTTCTGGCACCGGACCAGAAATAATTAAAGGCGTACGGGCGTCATCAACCAAAACAGAATCAACTTCATCTACAATGGCATAATTATGAGGTCTTTGCACCAAGTCTTTGGGCGTATGCGCCATGTTATCTCTCAGATAATCAAAACCAAATTCGTTGTTGGTACCATAGGTTATATCTGCGTTATAAGCTGCTCTACGGCCATCTGAATTTGGTCGGTGGTAATCAATACAATCAATAGTTAATCCGTGAAATTGAAAAATAGGTGCCATCCAAGCGCTATCACGTTTGGCCAGATAATCATTTACAGTTACAAGATGTGCACCATTACCGGTTAATGCATTAAGGTAGAGTGGGAGTGTAGCAACGAGTGTTTTACCTTCTCCAGTTTGCATTTCAGCAATTTTACCTTGATGCAGACAAATACCACCTATGAGTTGAACATCATAGTGAATCATATCCCAGGTGATGGCTTTTCCAGCGGCGTCCCAAGAATTTTTCCATACTGCTGAATCTCCTTCGAGAGTAACATAATCTTTATCTCCTGAAAGCTCGCGATCATATTCTGATGCAGTAACTGATAAGGTCGTATTATTTGCAAATCGCTTCGCAGTTTCTTTAACAACGGCGAAGGCTTCAGGTAAAATTTCATTTAAAGTCGCCTCAGAAATCGTGTAGCCTTCTTCTTTGAGTTTGTCAATTTCGGCATAAATATCTTCGTTCTTGTCAATATCAGTAGAGGCTTTTACTTCTTCTTCAAGTGCACTTATTTGATCATCAATTGCTTGACGATCTTCTTTGATTTTTGCTTTAAAAGCTATAGTTTTTGCTCTTAATTCATCATGGCTTAATGCCTCAAGGGCACTTTCAAATGACTTAATTTTAGTAACTATGGGCTGTAGTTCTTTGACATCTTTTTGGGATTTATCTCCTACAAATGCCTTTAGTATTGAATTTATAAAACTCATCTTTATTTTTTATGTGAATCGATCGGTCTAGTTACTTTATAGATTCGATGTATCTTTTTGTATAATATGATTAATTGACAAAAGGTATTCCAGTTTCTAATTTAATGGAAAATAGATGCCTTATCTGACAAAATTACCGAAACGAAAGTAAAGTCCATAAAAAAAAGCCTCTAAAGAGACTTTTTTATATTTCCTGTTTGCGGGAAAATTATCTAATACTCATCCTCATTCCAGAGGTAGTCTTCTTCCGTAGGGTAATCAGGCCAGATTTCTTCAATAGATTCGTATATCTCTCCTCCCTCTTCTTCCATAGATTGAAGGTTTTCAACAACCTCCAAAGGTGCTCCAGTACGAATTGAATAATCAATTAACTCGTCTTTTGTAGCCGGCCATGGCGCATCGCTTAAATAAGATGCTAGTTCTAATGTCCAATACATGGTAATAGTTTGATTTTAAATTTTTTGCAAAAATAATTTTTAAATCATAACAGCCAAGTTTTTTAGCTTTTTTATTTATATTATTTCAGCAATATTAATTTGATAACGAAGAAAAATCGGATTTATTAGTCCTTTTTCTCAGGAATCCATTTTATTTCTTCCGCTTTAAGATCATGAGACAATTTTCGTGCCAACACAAATAGGTAGTCGGAAAGCCTATTGATAAATTTCAAAACATTCGAATCTACTGTTTCAGAAGCGTTCAAATGCGAAATAAGTCGCTCAGATCTTCTACATATGGTACGAGCGATATGACAGTATGACACCGTAGTATGACCACCAGGAAGAATGAAATGGGTCATTGGCATGAGTTCTGACTCCATTGCATCCATTTCATTTTCTAATATTTTAATATCACTTTCATTTATTATGGGAATGTTTAACCGAGCTTTGCCGTTTTTTAATACTGCCTTTTCTGGGTCGGTAGCTAAGATGGCACCAACTGTAAATAATTTATCTTGAAGCGACGTCAGCACATTTTTTGAATGCGCATCAATTTCTTGATCACGAATTAGCCCTAGCCATGAATTTAATTCATCGATGGTACCATAACTTTCAATTCGAATATGATGTTTTTCTACTCGGGTTCCTCCAAATAACGCCGTAGTTGCGTTATCTCCGGTCTTAGTATATATCTTCATTGAAATAGAGCTGAGGTGAAATTTTGTTATTCTTTCTTATCATTTCTTTTGTAGTCTTCCATAAATTTTTTCGATTTACGGGCTTTAGACTTGCTTCGCGTAGTTAATGTGATGATAAGATAAAGCATAAATACACCACCTAAAACCAAATACATTGTATTATTACTCATAACTTAAATGCTTAAGTCTAAAAATAAAGGATTAAATCCGAATCTTAAAATGTTCTTTCACTTGTTCTTTCCGAAAGAAAAGTACTCCGCAATAAAAAAAATCAATCGAAACGTTGAATTGAAGATCTTCTACCAATGCATTCCAAGATTGTGTGGTGCTTTTGTCTTTATGAATGTCATGAATAAATACTAGGCTACCATTATGAACTTTATCTTTTAAATCAGTAGTATTTATGGTATTAGGAGTTTTAAAATAAATAAGATCATACGAATGCTTTTCTGACTTTTCTACTTTAAACTCTTTCATAATACGCTTTTCAATGTGCTCATTTGGTTCGTGAAATTTTATGTTTTTAAGTTTGAAATAGTTAATGCTTTTTAGAAGTACGTTTTCGCTTTTTGCACCTTTATACGTTGGTTTTCGATACAAACATGTAGTTAATAAGCGATACACAAAAGGGGAGTGCACTCCATATTGATTGGTTGCTGTAATCGTGTGTTTGATATATGCTATAATGTGGTACACTACAATATGTTATGCGTGGTAGAATGGTTGGTTTTTAACTATAGCATTTTACTCAACCATAGCAGAAAGCTCAAACCAACGTTCAGTTTTAGTTTCGATGCCATCATTTATCTCTTTTAAGCTTTTAGAAAGTTCTGCAATTTCATCACCAGATAAGTCACTAGAAATGAATTTCTGTTCAATCTCTCCCTTTTTAAATTCTAGTTTTTGAATATCTTTCTCTAATTGCTTGTATTCTCGCTGCTCGGTATAGGAAAGTTTGTTGTTTTTTTCTTCGGATTTCCAGGTTTTTTTAGGGGCCTTAGTTTCCTTATTTTTCTCCTCACGTTCTTCTATTGCGGTACTGTCTTCATAGGTTCTAAAATCAGAATAATTCCCAGGGAAGTCTTCGATAACAGCATTACCTCTAAAAACAAATAAGTGATCAACAATCTTATCCATAAAATAACGATCGTGTGAAACCACAATTAAACATCCCGGAAAATCTAACAAGAAACTCTCAAGAACATTTAAGGTGACAATATCTAAATCGTTGGTTGGCTCATCTAAAATTAAAAAATTCGGATTTTGAATTAATACCGTGCATAAGTACAATCGTTTTCGCTCGCCACCACTTAATTTGTCTACAAAATCGTACTGTTTTTTTCTATCAAACAAAAACCGCTCTAACAGCTGTTGTGCTGATATTTGCCGCCCTTTCATTAAAGGAATGTAATCACCAAACTCACGAATTACATCGATAACTTTTTGACCCTCTTTAATTTTTATTCCTTTTTGAGTGTAGTACCCGAATTTTATAGTTTCGCCAACAACTACCTTACCAGCGTCGGGTTGGTCTTTTCCTGTTAGAATATTTAAAAAAGTAGATTTTCCGGTACCGTTTTTACCAATAATACCTATGCGTTCTCCTTTTAGAAAATTATATTCAAATTGATCAAGAATAGGTTTGCCAGGGTAAGATTTTGAAATTTTGTGAAGCTCTAGAATTTTACTTCCCATGCGCTGCATATTAATTTCAAGCTGAATTTCATGTTCTTTTCTGCGTTGACTAGCTTTCTCTTTAATGGTGTTGAAATCGTCAATTCGTGACTTTGATTTCGTTGTTCTGGCTTTAGGTTGTTTTCGCATCCAACCTAATTCCTTCTTGTATAAAATTTTGGTTTTGTGGTGTTCTACAGCTTCTTGTTCAATACGTGCCTCTTTCTTTTCAAGGTAATACGAATAGTTACCTTTGTATGGGTAGAACTTGCCATTATCTAATTCTAATATTTCATTACAAACACGCTCTAGAAAATAGCGATCATGCGTTACCATAAACAGCGTCATGTTTTCTTTCGCGAAATATTGCTCAAGCCATTCAATCATTTCTAAATCTAAGTGGTTGGTAGGCTCATCTAAGATTAGTAACTCTGGTTGGTTGATTAAAGCATTTGCTAAGGCTAATCGTTTCTTTTGTCCTCCCGAAAGAAGTCCTACTTTAACCGAAAGATCTTCTAGTTTAAGTTTAAAAAGAATTTGTTTGTACTGAGTCTCAAAATCCCATGCGTTGAACCGATCCATACCTTCGAAAGCAACTTGATAAGCATCAGCATCTTCAGGATTCGCCAAGGCTTTTTCGTAACTAGCAATCACCTGTAGTACTTCGTTGTCAGAGGCAAAAATGGTTTCTTCAATGGTCAATTCAGGATTCATGTCTGGTTCTTGTTCTAGAATTGATACACGAATACCCTTTCGGTAGTTAATTTGACCAGTATCGGGTGTGTCGGCGCCTGAAAGCATTTTTAAAATAGATGTTTTTCCAGTTCCATTTTTAGCAATTAAAGCAATTTTTTGATCTTTGTTAACTCCGAAAGATAAATTTTCAAAGAGTACAAGTTCACCAAATGATTTTGATATATTTTCTACGGTAAGTAGGTTCATGAAAAGGTTTTTAAATTAGGTCTGCTTTAGTTTGCTTAAGGTGTTGAAATAAAAATAAATATCGTAGAGTTAATGCTAATAAGACAAAAACCAGCAGCGGTGAAAATATTTGAATTTTGAAAATCCAAAGTATGGCTATTATTCCAATAAAAATTAGAAGAACCAACATGTATTTTGATAGCCATTGAGGTAGGTTTGTTTTTAATAATAAGAACGCTATGATAAGGTTCGGAGCCACCGCCCAAAAAATATTAAAATTAATTTTAGTTGATTGATGATCAGTACCAAACCACAAAAAGGCTATGAGTACACCCGCGATACCTGTGGTAAAAAAGAGTAAGAAATCAACCCACTTAGAACGCTTCTTTTTTCGATAGTCAAAATAGGTGTAAATGACTACTAAAAGTAGCAACAAAATCATAACAAATAAAGGTGATAAAAGAAATGAAGTTTCATTTGTTTTGGTAGTACTTTCTAATAGCATTTCTTCTTTGCTAATAAGCGGTTTTCCATCAATGGTAACATGTGAGAACTGTTGTTGAACATACGCTGGTAAAAATTGATGTTCCCATGCTGTTGCTTTTCTGTCAATTACTGAGCCTAATGCCAAATCAATTCCAAAAGTTGCCCATGAATTGGTTTCTAAAGTTTCATGTATAAGTTGGCGAAAAGTAGAAGGCTCTTTAAGATAAGATGAATCAAAATTTAGACTTTTGCCAAATATTTGACTAAATACCTCTGGTATTTTAGTAGCACAATTATCAAATAAAAAGTCATATTTATAGTATCTATTTTCTTCCTTATAATTGTTTTGAAGAAATTTGAATAGTTTCGTTTTCTGATCGAAATTTAAATTTAGGGTTTGTTCGTACACCGATCTATTTTCATAGCGATAGCTATCAATAAAACTCGAAAACCGATGAGCAGTCATGCTATAATCTAACTTTCCGGTGGTAAATTTCGAATAGAATAACGGATCATTGAAATCAAAACCGCCATAGCCAAATACAAAATCTTTGTCAATAGCAGGGTCTTGAATGCGTATTGCTGTATGACCAAATTTTGAACTTAATTCATCGGCATTGCCAATGGTTAGTAAACTAACTTTTGATAAGGGCGATAGTTCAATAGATTGCGTAAAACCAAGAATTGAACAGAGAAATACTAATAAAAAAACAACTTTTTTGAGGCTCATAAGCTTTTGCGCTATTCTGATTTGCAAATATCTGAATAATAATGGACAAAAGGGAATCAGTTAAAATTGTATTATTTTTACCCAAATGCCAATCAATGAAAAAACATATACCTAACCTCATTACTTTACTCAATGTTTTCTGTGGATCAATCGCTGCAGTCTTCGCCGTATTGAATCAATTAGAACTCGCAGCTGTTTTTGTTTTTTTAGGAATCATATTTGATTTTTTTGATGGATTTGCGGCAAGAATTTTAGACGTAAAAAGTGAATTAGGACTTCAATTAGATTCTTTAGCAGATATGATTACTAGCGGTCTTGTACCGGGTATTGTCATGTTTCAACTTTTAGCCATGTCAATGTCTGGTGGGTGGAATATTGATTTTTCTCCAGAGATGTCAGGTGCTCATGTATGGCGTGCATTTTCAGGTTCGCTTTTACCGTTTACTGGCTTTTTAATAACGATGGCTTCAGCATATCGATTGGCAAAATTCAATATTGATGAGAACCAAACATCTTCATTTATAGGACTGCCAACGCCAGCAAATGCACTTTTAATTTTGTCTTTACCATTAATTCTATTGAATCAGAATAGTGATTTTTTAAACGAACTTATTTTGAATCAATGGTTTTTAATAGGAGTAACAATTTTAAGTGCTTTCCTCTTAAATGCAAATATTGAATTATTTGCCTTAAAATTTAAGAATTGGGGCTTTCAAGATAATGCACTGCGCTATATATTTATCATTATTAGTTTGGCACTTTTAATTACCATGAAGTTTTTGGCTATACCAATCATTATTGCCTTTTATATTCTAAGTTCTATGTTAAGTAATCTTTCTAAGTAATGAATGCAATAGAAGTCTTGGTAGAACAAACTAAAGAAGCTCATGTTTGGACTAATAAATTAATTGATAGCGTGCCCATGAAGCGTTGGGAGGATACTCCTTCGAACCTAGATACTAATATAAGTTGGCAGGTAGGACATTTAGTAATAAGTGAATTTTATCATGCAATTTTAGTAGTAACTGGTTTTGATGCTGAAATCACCCAAAAAATTAATTTGAAATCTTATACAGAGCAGTTTGGTTATGAATCTAACCCTCTTCAAATTGTAGGTAGTTCTAACCCTAAAGAACTTAAAGAGCACCTTTTATTTATGCAGCATAAGGTTATTGTCAACATTAAATCTCTTTCTTTATTAGATTTAAACAAAGCTGTAGAAGAGCCTACCAAACGAAAACATCCCGTGGCAAAGACTAAATTTGACGCAATATCATGGAATATTAAACACACCATGTGGCATTGTGGTCAAATCGCCTGTATTAAAAGATTGATTCATGGTGGATTTGATTTCGGATTGACCAATCGGAATTAGTACCTTAGCTTTCAATATGAAAAATAATATTATACATTGGAATGTAGACCCAGAGATTTTTTGGATTACTGATTCCTTTCCGCTCAAATATTACGGTTTATTTTGGATAACTGGTTTAGTTCTAGCTTATCTGGTGGTTCAGAGAATTTACAAAAAGGAAGGAGTTCCTTTAGAGAATTTAGAACAGCTTACAATGTATATTTTTGTTGGAGCCATTTTAGGAGCTCGTTTAGGGCATTGTTTGTTTTATGATCCTGAGTATTTTTTGAGTCGCCCTTTAGAAATATTATTGCCAATTAAAGAAGTAAATGGGGCGTATAAATTTATCGGATTTCAAGGTTTAGCCAGCCACGGAGGAACCTTAGGTGTAATTATTGGCATTTTCTTGTATTGGCGTAAAACAAAAACCAATGTTCTTTGGGTATTAGATCGGGTGGCTATAGGTGCTGGAATTACAGCAGCATTTATTCGTTTAGGTAATTTGATGAATTCAGAAATTTACGGAAAGCCTACTGATGGTACCTGGGGTTTTGTTTTTGAACGCGATGATATGATTCCTCGGCATCCTACGCAGTTGTATGAGGCAATATCATATCTACTAATTTTTGGCCTATTATATTATTTATATCGATCAAAACGAATTGAAAATAGACCTGGGTTTTTCGTGGGTATCTTTTTAATTTTATTATTCACAGCGCGTTTTTTTATTGAATTTTTTAAAGAAAATCAGGTGGCTTTTGAAGATGGAATGTCTTTAAATATGGGACAATGGTTAAGTGTGCCATTTGTAATTGTCGGACTACTTCTTGTTCTTTGGAAAGATAATCCGCTTGCTAAAATCTCCATAAAAAAATAACATTCAAAAAAACCTGATTACTCTGGTTGTGATTTTGTGAGTTATTTTATACCTGTCATCGGTACGTAGTTTAAATTTTGGTTGAAGGAAAACTAACGGTAGTATTATAGCTGATTTTTTGCCTATAGGTTTAACAATTTATTTTTAGCCAATGAAACTGTGGTCACTAAATGTGCAGTTAATTGCTTGTTTGTTTTCAAGTATCTTTTTTCTAAACGCTCAGAATTTGAGCATCAGTAAAAAGGTGAAGCCTGCATTTCAAAAATATTATGGCTTACCAAGAGCTTCCCTCTTTTTACATCTAAATAAAGATGTTTTTGTAAAAGGAGAATTTCTTTGGTTTAAGGGTTATTTATATAATCGTTTGCAAGCTAAACCTTTTGATGAACCTGTTAATTTGTATGTAGGTATTTATGATAAAAAGGGAAATCAAATCAAGAAAAAGCTTTTTATTAGTAAAAATGGACTATCTCAAGGTCAAATTAAAATCGATTCCACTTTAAAAGAAGGTACATATTTTTTAAAAGCCAACACCAGTTGGATGCGTAATTTTAAAGAGGATGATTCATTCATTCAGCAGTTTAATGTTTTAGGTCAATCTGCCAAGATTGAAAGCAAATCTTTAGACAGGGCTTATGATATTCAGTTCTTGCCAGAGGGAGGGCATTGGATTACTAATGTTCAGTCTGTTTTAGGAATAAAAGCTATTAATGAAGCGGGGCAGTCAATTCCGTTTCTAAAGGGGGTAATTCGAAATCAAATAGGGGAGGAAGTAGCAAATTTTTCAACAAATCAGTTTGGATTGTCAAAAGTAACTATCGAGCCAGTTAAAGGAGATTTATACTGGGCGCATTTTGTTGGGCCCAATGGTACTACTGAGAAAGTTAGTCTGCCAAAAGCAAAAGAACACGGGCTTACACTATCAGTTAAATCAATTGACCAAAATAAGGTAATGATTTTGGTAGGTACCAACGAGATAACCAAAACAAAAATTGGTACTAAGCCTTTCGCTATTTTATTACACCGCGATGGACTTTTAAAAAATTTAGAGGTAAAGTTCAATAAGGGAGAGGTGTATGTATCACATATTTTAAGTAAAAAGGAATTTCATAGCGGTATTAATATTATTACATTAATTGACAATTTAGGCCAGCCAATTGCAGAACGCTTATTTTTTAATTTTGAAGCAATTACAAATGACTCTGTTACAACTGAACTTAGCCACACCACTAAAGATTCGCTCTCGTTCAAAATTTTTACCAGTACAAAGAGTTTACCGACTTCATTAAGTGTTTCGGTATTGCCTGCCGAAACAAAAGCCTATCAGAGCGATTTTAGTATTAAAAGTTCACTTTTAGTGAAACCATATTTAAAAGGTTTTGTTGAAAATTTAAGGTATTACTTTGAAGATCAATCATCGTTAAAACATGCTGAATTTGATTTGTTATTATTAACTCAAGGATGGTCAAAATATGAGTGGAACAATATCTATAATCACCCTCCCATAAAGAAGTATCATTTTCGAACTGGGGTAGATGTATTAGCCAAAGTGAATAAGAAAATACCAAAAAACAGCCAGCTCTTACTTTATGGTAGTGATAAAGCAAATCCGCAAATTGTTTCTATCAATGAAGAAACCCAAGGTTTTAAATTAGATAATTATTATGTGGAAGAAGAAGAAGAACTTCAATTCACGATTCTTGATAAAAGAGGACGATTGACATTACCATATTTGTATTTACGTACTGACAATGGGTCGACAATGGATAATATGTATTATTTGCCCTCGAATAGTTTTGAACTTTTCAAGGCTCCAATTTACAATTCAGAAACTATTAGTGACTTTCAAATTTCAAATGATGTTATTGAGCTTGATGAGGTGGTCGTCAGTGATAAGTCTTTACCGGCTACTGTAACAACGCCAATGATACCAGAATACAAACTCAAGAAAATGACAGAGCATACTGAGCGTTTATTTCCAAATCTTATTGATCTCATTCGTTCTAATGGTTTTAATGTATGGGAAGTGCCAAATCAGGGCTATGATCGTATAAGAATTTCAACAAAAAGGCCGATGGCCTTTTCATTAGAACAACCAGCTCCTATTCTTTATGTTAATGACATTCGTTATTCTGATTTAAATATTCTCCAAGATTTTAGAAGTTCTCAAATAGAGAGTTACTTTATAGATCGATCTGGTTTCGGTGAGGCTGGTGGCGGAGGTGGTGTTATTCGCGTATATACTCGTAAAGAAGGAGATGTTGGTGCTGCAAGTTTAAAAAAAACCAAAAAGAAAGATCGTTTTTATTTGTATAGAGTGTCAGGTGGTTTTACTCCTGTTAAAAGTTACTACATGCCTAAATACAAAAATGTTACAGATGAATCTTTTAAATATTTCGGAAGTATTCATTGGGTTCCGAACCTTGTTGTAGATAAAACTGGTCAAGTGAAATTTAGCATTCCAAATATAGGTGTCAATAACCTAGTATTTTTCATTGAAGGTATGAATGAAGATGGTTCTCTTTTTTCAAGCAAGCAAGAAGTCGGTATCTCTAGTAATGAATAAGTCCTAAAAATCAAGTTTTTTACGGCGTAATTCAAAATTCTGCCCTAAGTAAACTTTACGCACCATTTCATCAGCAGCCAAATCTTCAGGATGCCCTGATTTTAAAATGCCACCCTCAAACATCAGATAAGATCGCTCGGTAATGGCTAAGGTTTCTTGTACGTTATGATCGGTAATAAGAATGCCAATATTTTTGTCTTTTAATTGTGCTACAATGCGCTGAATATCTTCTACAGCAACAGGGTCAACACCGGCAAAGGGTTCATCTAACAAGATAAATTTAGGGTCAGTTGCTAATGCTCTTGCGATTTCAGTTCTTCTTCGCTCACCCCCTGATAATAAATCACCACGATTTTTTCGAATATGTCCCAAACTAAACTCATCAATCAGAGATTCCATCTTCATCTCTTGTTCTTTCTTGCTGAGCTTCGTCAACTGAAGCACGCTCATAATGTTTTTCTCAATACTCAATTTGCGAAAAACGGAAGCTTCTTGAGCTAAATAACCAATGCCATTTTGAGCTCTTTTATACATCGGAAAGTTAGTGATCTCTTTATTATCTAAATAAATACTACCGCCATTTGGTTTTACCAGACCTACTATCATATAAAAAGAAGTGGTTTTACCTGCACCATTGGGGCCAAGTAAACCTACAATTTCGCCTTGGTTAACTTCCAAAGAAATACCTTTTACAACTTTACGACCTCTATAGGCCTTCATTATGTTCTCTGCTCTAAGCTTCATTCTTTCAAATCTAAAACATATAATTTTCGTTCAGAGAACAATGCTCTAATTTTTAACTTTTTTTGGCACGTTCAGCGGCCAATTTAGCCTCAGCTTTCGCTTGTCTTTTTAATACGCGTTTTGAGATAAAAATGCTTATCTGATATAATATTAAAATTGGAAAAGCAACCACCACTTGACTGGCAATGTCTGGAGGAGTTATAACCGCGGCTAAAATTAATACTACTACAAGTGAAATTTTTCTATACTTTCTAAGTATTTCAGGTGTTACCAATCCAACCTTTGTCAGAAAATAAACAATGATGGGTAATTCAAATATTAAGCCACAAGCAATTACAGATGTTCTAACTGTGGCTACATAAGAAGACAAATCAAATTCGTTGGTTACCTCTTGACTGACCTTAAAAGTTCCTAAAAAGTTGATAGATAAAGGGGCTACAACATAATAGCCGAATAAAGCACCACAGAAAAAAAGTAAAGATGCAGTGAATATAAATCCTTTAGAATGTTTTCTTTCGTTCGCATGAAGACCCGGACTGATAAACTTCCACATTTCATATAACAAATATGGAAAACCGAGAATAAAACCAACCCAAATTGAGGTCCAAATATAGGCTGAGAATTGGCCAGCCATTAAACGACTTTGAATGGTAAACGGAAGTTCATCGGCACAAAAATCAGATTCAATACCTAGAAAAGTACCGATTTTACAGAAAAACTTATAAGTCGGAAAATCCATGTTTTTCGGACCGAAAAGCACCGTGTCAAAAATGAATTCTCTCATTAAAAGTGCTACACTCGCAATAATAACAACGGCAAGTGTTGCGCGAATTAGGTGCCATCTTAATTCTTCAAGATGGTCTAAAAAAGACATTTCATCAGGATTCTTCTGTGCTGTTTTTGCCATTACAAAATACCTTCATTAATTAGGTTGTGCAAATGTACAATACCTACATATTTATTTCCGTCAACTGCTAATAATTGTGAAATTCCATTTTCTTGCATAAGTTCTAAGGCCTTTATTGCAAGAACATCAATTTGAATTGTTTTTGGATTGGTGCTCATTACATCTTGAGCTTTTAATCCAGAAAAATCATCATATTTATTTAGCATTCTGCGAATATCTCCATCGGTAACAACACCTACTATTTTGCCATTTTCAGTAACCGCTGAAACCCCAAGCATTTTTTCCGATATTTCAACAATTACATTTTTAATATCGGTATGCGCATCGACCTCTGGTTTTTGGTTATTAGTGGCAATATCGGCCACAGTTAGATATAACCTTTTGCCTAATGACCCGCCAGGGTGATATTTAGCAAAATCGTTACTGCTAAAACCCTTAAGATCTAATAAACAAATGGCAAGGGCATCGCCCATAACTAATTGTGCAGTAGTACTTGTGGTAGGGGCTAAATTATTTGGGCAAGCTTCTTTTTGAACAAAAGTATTTAAAACGAAATCTGCTTGCTGACCAAGAAAAGAATCAATATTTCCAGTCATTCCAATAAGTTTGTTTTTGCCTCGTTTTATTAGTGGTACAAGCATTTTAATTTCTGGAGTGCTACCACTTTTCGAAATGCAAATAACCACATCATTTTCTTGAATAGTACCGAGATCTCCGTGAATAGCATCTGCAGCATGCATAAAAATGGCAGGGGTGCCTGTAGAGTTAAACGTAGCTACAATTTTTGCCGCTATAATTGCACTCTTGCCTACACCAGTAATGATCACTCTTCCTTTAGAAGCAATGATACAAGATACTGAATGCACAAAATCATCGTTTAAAAGCGTATTCAGATTGCGAATTGCATCACTTTCTGATAGTATAGTTTTCTTTGCTAAATCAAGAATAGCTTTAGTGTTGCTCAAGGTATGTTTTGAATTTTCAGTTGAATTCTATTAAGAATGTCTTATATTTAAGATTACAAATTTACATAAAGTAAAGTTTATGGTAATCTTTCAAAGTAAAAACGAATTTAATTTTAGAAATACCTAATTTAAAAATAATAATTACTTATATTAAAGGGAAAGAAATGTTGATATCTACTACTATCAAACTGGTGATAAATGAAAAAACAGGGTTTAGTTTTGAATGAACTCGATATACATACTTCGCTTAAAAAATATTTTGGTTTTTCGGAGTTTAAAGGACTACAGGAGGAGGTTGTAAAGACAATTTTACAAGGTTCTAACGCTTTTGTGATTATGCCAACTGGTGGCGGAAAATCACTTTGTTATCAATTACCGGCTTTGATGCAAGAAGGTACTGCGATTGTGGTTTCACCGCTCATTGCACTGATGAAAAATCAAGTTGATGCAATTCGTGGTATTTCTTCAGAACATGGCATTGCTCATGTTTTAAATTCATCGCTTACTAAAACGGAAATTAAACAAGTAAAAGAAGATATATCAAACGGTATTACCAAATTATTATATGTCGCTCCTGAATCGCTGACTAAAGAAGAATATGTTGATTTTCTGCAGTCACAAAAGATCTCTTTTGTTGCAGTTGATGAAGCGCATTGTATTTCTGAATGGGGTCATGACTTTAGACCAGAATACAGAAATTTGAGACCTATAGTTGGTAGGTTGGGTGATAATATTCCTATTGTTGGTTTAACGGCTACAGCGACACCTAAAGTACAAGAGGATATAATAAAAAACTTAGGTATTACTGATGCTAAACTTTTTAAAGCATCTTTTAATAGACCTAATTTGTTTTATGAAGTACGTACCAAAACAGAGCATGTAGATGCAGATATTATTCGATTTGTAAAGCAAAACGAAGGAAAGTCAGGAATTGTTTATTGTTTGAGTAGAAAACGGGTGCAAGAACTGGCTCAAGTTTTACAGGTGAACGGTATTAGTGCAGTGCCTTATCATGCTGGTTTTGATGCCAAAACGCGATCAAAATATCAAGATATGTTCTTGATGGAAGATGTTGATGTCGTTGTGGCTACAATTGCCTTTGGAATGGGTATCGATAAGCCTGATGTTCGATTTGTAATACATCATGATATTCCGAAGAGTATTGAAAGTTATTATCAAGAAACTGGTCGTGCTGGAAGAGATGGTGGAGAAGGTCATTGCTTGGCCTTTTACTCCTATAAAGACATTGAAAAATTAGAAAAGTTTATGTCAGGTAAGCCCGTTGCTGAACAGGAAATCGGAAACGCCTTGCTACAAGAAGTAGTGGCATTTGCTGAAACTTCAATGTCAAGACGTAAGTTTATTTTACATTATTTCGGTGAAGATTTTGATGAAGTTAATGGAGAGGGAGCTGATATGGATGATAACTCCCTAAATCCAAAAGAAAAACAAGAAGCAAAAGAAAATGTTGTCAAACTTATAGAAGTGGTTTTGGGTTCTGCCCAAAAGTTCAAATCAAAGGAGATTGTGCATGCCCTTTGTGGAAAAACTAATGCTTTGATTAGTTCGCATAAAACTAATGAGAAAGCATTTTTCGGTATTGGTTCTGATCATGATGAACGGTATTGGATGGCTTTAATTAGACAAACTTTAGTTGCCGGTTATTTAAAAAAGGAAATTGAGCAATATGGAGTATTGCGAGTAACAGCCTTAGGAAAGAAGTTTGTAGAGAAGCCAACTTCGTTTATGATGACTATTGATCATATATACACCAAAGAAAGTAGTGATGCTATTGTAAGTGCTTCTAAAGAGGGAGTTGCCGATGAAAAGCTTTTGAAGCAATTAAAAGCGCTTCGAAAGTCGCAGGCTAACAAATTAGGAGTACCTCCTTTTGTAGTGTTTCAAGATCCTTCATTAGAAGATATGGCATTGAAATACCCCGTTGAACCTTCTGAATTATTAAATATTCATGGTGTCGGTGAAGGGAAAGCTAAAAAGTATGGTAAACCCTTTATAGCAATGATCAAGGCATATGTAGAAGAAAATGATATTATGCGCCCTGATGATTTGGTGGTGAAAAGTACTGGGGCAAATTCTGGACTAAAACTATACATTATTCAAAATATAGATCGAAAATTACCACTTTCAGATATAGCCTCTGCTAAAGGGTTGGAGTTGCCAGAATTAATTAAAGAGATGGAGCAAATCGTGTATAGCGGAACAAAATTAAATTTAGGATATTGGATTGACGAAGTGCTTGATGAAGATCAACAAGAAGAAATTCATGACTATTTTTTAGAGGCAGAATCAGACGATTTAGAAACAGCGATGGAAGAGTTTGATGGAGATTATGAAGATGAAGAACTAAGATTGTACCGCTTAAAATTCATTAGCGAAGTAGCGAATTAAAAGCGATACATGCTTGCCGTAGTTACTTTATTGATAACTGAGAAATCTCTCAAATTTAAGGGGCTGAAGTGCCACCTGTAGATTTAGCCCTTCTCAATTGACGCTGTATTTTCTTAATGGCAGATTCGATAGATTTTTCTGGTTCTATAATATTATATTCTCCCCAAAAATTTGGGTCTGTAAAACCAACAGCTTCATCGTTTAAAATAATCGATGATTTCATTCGATCTTTAATTTTTGGTAACTGATTGTTTAAACTTTTCTCCCAATCTGTTACTGCCATTTCACAGGCCATGCTATAAACGGAGTTAAATAGTTTTTTATCCCAGTTAACTTTGAATTCTAATAAAACGTTACTATACCCATAATACCATCTTCCATTTTTTTCTCTATAATCAACGCGATAAGCAACTTCAGTTGGCCATACCTTCGCATTTCTGGGTTTTTTGCGAACAAACATTTTTGAGGCTAACTCCTTATTCGTAATGTTAAGATTGAAGATAGCACTGGTTAATATTTTGTTTTCTGCATCGATATACAATTTACCTTGGTAAAGCGGATCTAAAATATCCGCTCTTTGGGTAAAATTGATAATGTAAATTAATTTGTCATTTACACGGGTAGAACGATCAAAACTAAAAATATAATTTTCAATACCCTCTTCATCAAAAATATATTCTGGGTATTTCATTACATCAACAAATAACGCGTTAAAAGGCCCGCCTTGTAATTTTAAGGCTACAGTATCTAGTTTGCTATAATCAGTACTTTTACGGGCTTTGTACAGTTGTACGGCGTCTTGCCTTTCTGAAGAGTATGATGATTTATAAATATTCACAACAGCTTCAGATAAAGAAACATTTTTTCTTCTTTTTTTAATAGTTTCTCGATAGAAAGCGGTCATTAAAGTTGGGTCTTCAAAATAATTTTGACCTTTTCGTTGAAGGGTTTCTATAACCAGAGATCTTGCGTTTTTCGGAACACTTAAATTAACCCCAGACAACTCCATAATAGAAACATCCATGAATATTTTATTGTTGCTATCTTCAGATAGGCTTGACAACAGAATAGTTTTAGATTTATACCCTAAAAAGGAAATGATCACTTTTCCTTCGCGCTTTTCACTTGAAACTTTTAGCGCAAATTCGCCTTCAGTATTCGTTATGGTACTGATATTTGAATCTTCGATGCTAAGTGTTGCAAAAACTAACGGCTTTTTGCTTTCTGCGTCTAAAATTTCACCTTTATATTGAGTGAATACAGACTCAGTTTGCTGTATATCTTGAAAAAAAGCAGCGGCTTTGTTCGTGCTCATTACCCCAATTAATAAAAACAATAAGGCAAGGGTTGCTAAAGATTTGTGATGTATTCCAATTCGCTTTTTCATATTGAAATATTTTAATTCTTTTAAGATTTGAAGTGTGATTTTATCTAAGTTACTAATTTATAGCTAGATAAAATGTTAAAAAATTTGATAATCGTATTAAATTTTTGAATGGTATGATATAATTTTTGGTAATTCTTCAGCAAGAAATTACAACTTAACAAATTTAAATTAGTGAGTTTTGGAAGAATCAGAAACTAGTCTATTAATTTCTTTTAACTCTTCTACAGTTAAGTCTCTCCATTTGCCAAGAGGAATATCTAGATTCACATTCATAATACGAACACGTTTGAGCTTAGTTACTTTATAATCTAAATACTCGCACATGCGACGAATTTGACGATTCAAACCTTGGGTTAATATTATTTTGAATTGATATTTACTGATCTCTTCAACCTTACATTTTCTAGTGACCTGATCGAGAATAGGCACCCCTTCACTCATTCTTTTTATAAAGTGTTTGGTGATAGGTTTGTCAACCGTAACGATATACTCTTTTTCATGATGATTACGAGCTCGCAATATTTTATTTACAATATCACCATCATTTGTTAAAAAAATGAGTCCCTCACTTGGTTTGTCTAATCTTCCGATAGGAAATATGCGTTTTGGGTAATTGATAAAATCAATAATATTGTCTTTTTCAACACGGGTGTCTGTAGTGCATACAATGCCTATTGGTTTATTGAATGCTAAATAAACGGGTGAGTCGTGAGAAACAGAAATAATTTCGCCATCGACGCGAACATCATCACCCTCGACTATTTTAGTGCCCATTTCAGGTACCTTTCCATTAATGGTGACACGACCTTGTTCAATTAGTTTATCTGCCGCTCTGCGTGAACAGTAACCTACTTCGCTAAGATATTTGTTTATTCTAGTTGTCTTTATTTCGCTCATTTATTTTTTTAACTTTTACCATAACCAAATTAAGATATAAGTTATGATAATAATCAAAATTACGATTTGATAAATGTAATTCTTATACCAAGGTACATTTTCAAAACCATCCATGATCAATTCTTTTCGATAGGTAAGCAGTTTTATTTTCTCTGTGTCTGGTGCTTTTGTTAGTAAACTTACTAGAATAAAAATTACTGTCGAAATTATAATCATGAGCCCTACATTCATAGTGTAATGTAAATGCCAGAGGTCATTTTCTTTCAATACGAATAGAACAATGCCTGCTAAGGTTCCTAAAACGAGCGTCCAGAAAGCACCATCACCATTACCTCTTTTAAAGAATACCCCAACTAAAAATATTACTGCAATCGGAGGAACGATTATAGAAAACATTTCTTGAAGATAATCCCAAAGACCAGTAAAATTTTGAATTTGTGGTGCCCATAGGGCAGCTATTACCATAAATACTAAGGTGCTAATACGGCCATATTTGACAATATCTTTTTCCGTAATATCCTTTTTTACCGGCTTGATAAAATCAATAACTAATAATGTGGAAGAAGAATTTAGAGCAGAGTCGACGCTTGACATGATTGCTGATATAACTCCCGCTAAAACCAAACCAACCAGACCTACAGGAAGTACCTTGGTAACTAACGTAGGAAATACGGCATCTCCATTTGCAATATCTGGATATAGGCTAATAGCCATTGCACCAGGGAATACCATAATAAATAAGGGTATTACTTTTAAAAAACCAGCCAAAACAACACCCCAACGCGCTTGTTTAATATCTCGGGCTCCCAAAACACGTTGAATTATATATTGGTTGGTTGACCAGTACCAAAAGCCCAAAAATGGTACACCCATTAGAAGACCGGGCCATGGTAAGCCTTCATCATCAATAGGACGAACCACCGAAAAATGACCTTCTGGCGCAGCTGCTAATACTTTACTCCAATCGTAATCTAGTTTACCAAAAAGTATCCAAGAGATTACGCCACAACCAATGATTAAAATTATAGCTTGAATGGCATCAGTATACACTACCGCTTTAAGACCTCCTCCTGCGGTATAAATACCAGCGACTACAGCAAGCACTAATGAAGTTTGCCACATGATTAGATCAGGAAAAAATGTCTGTAATATTAAACTACCAGCGTACAAAGCACCCGCTGTTTCAATCATTATGGTACTAAATATGGTTATTACAGAGAAAAACTTTTGTGATCTTCTATCAAATCGAAGCTGTAAAAATTCAGGAATGGTAGTGATTTTACTTCTTAAGTAGAGGGGAATAAAAATTAAAGCTGCAATAATTAGCGGAATTCCTGACATCCATTCATAAACAGAATTTGAAATACCAGTCGTGTATGCGGCACCTGCTAAACCTACTATGGTTGATCCAGAAATATTAGAGGCAAATAGTGATAAACCAATTATTCCCCATCCAAATGTACGTCCTCCTAAAAATAGGTCCTCACCGGTTTTAGTTTTTCTGGAAATCCATAATCCAATGAATAGAACAAATAGGAAATAGGAAATAACAATGGCTATGTCAATATTCGAGATGGTACTTTCCATATATAATTGGTTTTAAAGGTTAATCAATTGAAATATAAATAGAAAAAGAATCGTTTTTTGGTTTTATTAAATACTTGTCTAGCGGTTTTGAAAGCCATGAATCTACACCGCCTAGCCCCATATGCTTATGGTCAATATTTATATGAATTCCTTGATCTTTTATTAACTTGTAATCTCTGCCTTTATCTCTAGTTTTTCTATTTAATTGTTCTAAGCTATAATTTAAAGCACTAAAGGCGAATGTTTCGTTTCCAGAGACCGTAATTTTATGACTCAAGGTGTTTTGTAATTGTAGCCATTTGCAATCTTGCTTCGCTCCATTTTCTTGGGTCGAAATATAAGGCACGTATTGTTCTTTAACAGTAGATTTATAGTGACCTATATGTGCTGCGTATTTTCGATCAGGGTAATTTTCAAATGGTCCCCTGCCGTACCAATCTATTGTTGAAAATGCATCATTGATTGCTAGACGGAGCCCGAATCGGGGCATTAGTGGAACATTTTTTAAAATTTCTATTTTTGTATTAATACCCAATTTACCTATAGCTATTAATTCATAACGCATCGACAGTATCAACTTGTTTTTAACTCTCCAGATAGCTGTAATTGAATTATTGTTAGAATTCAGAGTTATCAATTCTAATTTCTTAGTAATGGTACTCCAGAATTTCAATGATGAGGGCATATTCCAACCAAAGTCATTATCGACTGGTGCTCTCCAGAAGTTGGGAGAAATAGGCGCCTCTAACAATTCATTATCTTTAGAAATCATCGAAAAAATAAATCCGGTTTGGGTGGATATTTTTAGTCTAACTTTTTCATCAGCTAGTTCGAAAAAATCTTTAGCCTTATGAATTTGGGCATTTGAATTTTCCGTATTTAAAGCCTTTTGAACACCATTCTTAATTTGAAATTGATCATTAACAATCAAGTGATTTTTAGGAATTAAATTTGACTCTTCTATGGAGTGAACAAAAACATTAAGAAAGTAATCTAAATGGTTAGTGGCTTCCGGAATTGTAAAGTCTATATGTAATAATTCTTGTGAATTGGCTTTGGTTTTGAGCGCTACTTCTCCTGAAGAAACAACACCATTCTCATTTGTGACATTCCAAGTTAATACATAGTTTTCAAGCGAAGTGAATAGTAATTCGTTAGAAATTGTAATAGTTTTTTGAGTGATATCTACATCGGAGAATTTAATGGGAGTATATATTTTTTTAACCTCTTCAATCGCCGGTTTCGGCGTTCGATCTGGCCACAATAAACCATTAATACAAAAGTTACCATCGCTCGGTATATTTTTAGAACCAAAATCACCACCAAAAGCCCAAAAACTTTGACCCTTTTTTTGAGTTACAAGACCTTGGTCCATCCAATCCCAAATAAAGCCACCTTGAAGACAATCGTAAGTGTCAACTAAATCCCAATATTCTTTTAAATTTCCATTACTATTGCCCATTGCATGAGAATACTCACACATTATAAACGGGCGATTGCCTCTATTTTTCGCATAATCTTCAACGTGGTTAGGGGTAGGGTACATAGGGCAAATAATGTCAGTATTTCGATCTTCCATAGCCTGTTCATACTGTACCGGTCGCGTTTGATCTTGCCTTTTTAGCCAATCATATGCTACTTCGAAATTTATACCGTTTCCTGCTTCATTGCCGAGTGACCAAATGATAATTGAGCAATGATTTTTACTTCGGTGATACATTCGATGTAATCGATCTAAGTGGGCATTCTGCCAAGTTATATCTTTGGCCAAACTTTGTTCTTCAAAGCCCATACCATGACTTTCGATGTTGGCTTCATCTACCAAATACATACCATATTGATCACAAAGGCGGTACCATTCGGGGTGATTGGGGTAGTGACAATTTCTAACCGCATTGACATTATATTTTTTCATTAATAGAATGTCTTCGATCATACTTTCAATAGTGATTACATGACCAAAATGCTCGTCATGTTCGTGACGATTTACACCCTTTAAGGTTAGAGGTTTACCGTTAATGCAAAGCTGATTTCTAATAATTTCAACCGTTCTAAAACCAATTTGATTTGTGATGTAATCAACCGAATCACCTGTTTTTTTAAGTGTAATGGAAAGCTTGTATAAGTTAGGGTGTTCTCCACTCCATGCCTTTACATTGGGCAATAACACTTCATATTCTAAACTCTTCTTCGATTCAGAATCAATGGAGAAAAATAAATTTTCGGAAACGATTTCATCTCCATGTGGAGAAGTTATGGAAATTAAAAGCGCTCCTTCTTCTGGTTTTATTGAGGTGTTGGCAATCTCAGTCTTTAATTGAAATTTGCCATCTTGATACGAATTTATAAGAGTAGCTGTACTATGATGATCAGTAATTTGTATTTTGTTTCTGGCCACTAGATAAACATCACGTTCAATACCACTTAATCGCCAAAAATCTTGGCATTCTAAATAGCTGCCATCACACCATCGAAAAACTTGGATGGTTATATCTATTTCTGAATTTGCGTACTTGGTAAGATCAAAAACGACTTCAGTTTTACTATCTTGATTATAACCTATAAACTCACCATTGATCCAAAAATAAGCAGCAGATTTGATTGCTCCTATGACCAGAAATATGTTTTTGTCACCCCAATTTTCAGGTATTGTGATCTTTCGTTTGTATACCCCGGTAGGGTTGTCATCGGGCACCAATGGAGGGTTTTTTTCAAAAGGATACCGGTCATTAACATAAATTGGAGTTCCAAAGCCATTGATTTCTAAATTTGATGGAACCTGAATCGTATTCCAACTTTCTACATCAAAATCTGATTTTTCAAAATTATGAGGAAGGTTCTTTTTGTTTTCACTCCAAACAAATCTCCATGAACCATTAAGAAGTATGTGATTGTCACTGTCTAGGTTTTCATGTCTGAAAGCCGAAGGATTTACTTGTCCAATGTTAAATACAGTTGGGTTTGTAAGCCAATCGTAAGAAGGAGGTTCTTGTGTGTTGTGTATTTTCATTTATTACATAAAAAAGACCTAGCTTGACATAATAGCATAAGGTATCATAGATTGCGAAAATAGCATATTGTATCATAGATAACACAATAAATAACCTATAAAATTTTGATAAAAAGATGTACTTCTGTTATTATTCTAATAATATGATAATGAATTACTATCAAAAATTAAGATTTTCGAAGCCACAACAATTTGATCATTCTTATCAAAAAAGAAGTACATATAGTATTCTATTTTTTTCGTTGTAGTTCAAACTCATAAAATTGTCGGCCTAGTTCAGCCAAAAAAGGTAATCCGATAGTATCATATTCATACTCATTGTCATTATAGATGCCATTTTCATTAGTTAAAATCGTGGCAGTAATTAGAAATTCTATTCCGTTTTTAACATCGTGAATATAAGCGCAATCAGTTAAGGTACCATAGGCATTGCCTACTTTATTATAAATTTTAAGGTGTTGGGGTATGGTTTCGTGAGTATCGCCATACATGAAGAATTTACAATAGCCGTCATAATAGGTTGCTGCATCATACCCAGTATTTCTTGGCACCGTTTTCATAGCTTGATGAATGAAACTTAGTTGCTCTTGAGATAAATTTAGTTTTTGTTTATTTTCAAATGATTTTGGAAAATAGATTCTTTTTAAAAACTCATGTTGGGTTGATATAGGGTAATAGTTTTTTAGACTAAAATCAAAAGGCTCAGCATACAACGAATCTTGAAAATAGTAGCCGCTACCTTTAGTAAGATTGTTTAACTTCAATGCAGTGGCCGTGGTATTTATATTTGGCTCTAAGGTGAAAGTAGTACTGTCATTTTCGTAAATGATTAGAGGTTTAGAGGTTATTTCATCTGCTTCAGGTACGCTTAACCTGTGGGCGATACGAACGGGTCCCGCTCCCAGGTTATTTAAGGTAGAATTAATGTAATCTTGACCAAGAAATTCTATAAACCGGTTAAATGATTGATTGTCACTAACTGCAAATATTTTTTCAATCTCGCGGTTAAAAGTAGTCTCAACAGAATCTCCTTCTACATAAAAGGTTGAATCACCATTGCAATTATCAATAGTGTTTAATTTAGAAAGGGCTAATACGGCCACCGGAAACTTTACAGTGCTTGCTGGGTAAAAATAATTTTCGTCATCCACCTGAAACTTGAAATCATTAAAAGTGACATGGTCATTAGATCTATCAACTTGGGTGAACATTATTTGAACTTGATGCTTATTTAATTGATCAACAACTCTTTTTATCTTTATGTTTTCTGATTGAAGAACATATTTTATAGGGTCTGCAAGAATTTCTTTTTCTTGCGATTTACAAGAAATGATACACGAAATAATTAAAAGTACTATAACTGTTTTAGGCATGATATCATTTTTATTCGGCAAAAACTTCTCCTCGATGTGGTTTTAATGCGTCACGGTGTTTTATCATTTCATTTTCTTCAACTACCATATAAGCCAAACTAAACATATCATTGATGTGGTCAACACCAGTTATGGTGAGAGCCGTTTTTTCAATTGCGATATATTCTTTGAGATGTTTTTCGTGATGTTCTGCGGTTTTATGTGCGGCAGGACCTCTGAAATCCCAAATGAATTTTATTTTTCGTTGCATGCTTTTACAATTAAATTTCACTTTATAACACTAATGTAGCAAATTCTATTCGTGGTCGCTAAAAATCTGTTAATGATTAAAATATACGCTTGTAAGGGTTGATAGAATTGTTATTTTTGCTAGATGTTTTTAATAAAAAAGCGGTTGTATAGACAGTTACCTAAAATCAGTGGAGTACTGTTTTTTATAGTTTCGTGCGGTTCATATATTAATGAAAGTGACGCTGATGATCCTATTGCACGCGTTGGTGAGTCATTTCTTTATAAAAAGGATATTGAATCATTATTGTACGAAGGTATTTCTGAAGTAGATAGCGCAACTGTAGTCACTAATTTTATCAATAATTGGGCATCTAAAAGATTGCTTCTGAGTAAAGCAAGAATTAACCTTCCGGAAGAAAAACTAGTTGTTTTTGATAAGCTGGTAGATGAATACAGAGCAGACCTTTATACCCGAGCTTATAAAGATGCACTCGTAAATCAGGCTGCAGATTCAATGGTGACTAAGTCGCAAATGCGTAGTTTTTATGAGCAAGAAAAAGAAAACTTTCGTTTGAAAGAGCAGTTGATTAAAATTAGATATATTGAGTTACCCAAACAGTTTTTGAATAAAGAATCTGTAATTAAAAAACTTAAAAGTTTTAAGACTGAAGATATTGCTTATTTAGATTCTATAGGAGTGCAATTCAAGAAACTAAATTTTAATGATTCTATTTGGGTGCAATCAGAACGATTGATTGATGAAATTCCACCTTTGACCTTTGAAAACCAGAGTAAATACTTAAAAAAATCCCAATTTTTTGAATTAGAAGATGCAATGGGGGTATATTTGACAAAGGTTGTTGATGTTCGCAATATTAATGAAATTGCACCACTGTCATTTATCCAACCTACAATTAAACAAGTACTTCTCAATCGACGTAAACTAAATTATATTCGAAGCCTTGAAACTGAGATAATTGATGAGGCTATTAAAGATAATGAATTTGAAATATATGCAAATGATGAATAAGGCGCTGTTTTTGTTGTCCCTTTTATGCGCAAGCACTCTTGTTATAGCACAAGAAAATGACTCAATTTCTTTACCAGATACAAATTTGGAACCACCAGATTTGACGGTAAATGAGACAGCGTTTAAAAAAGATACCACTAAAACTTTTAAAAGAGTGAAACTAGATGGTATTGCAGCTGTAATTGGTGATTACGTAATCTTAGATTCAGATATTGACAAAACCTTAATAGACTTGCGTAGTCAAGGAGCATCAACTGAGGATGTGACCAGATGCGGACTTTTAGGTAAATTAATGGAAGACCGTTTATATGCACATCAAGCAGTTCAAGATAGTATATTAGTTTCTGATGATGAGGTAAACTTAACAGGAGAGCGTCAAATTCAATCTTTAGTTCAACAAATTGGAGATATGAAAAAGGTTCTTAGCTACTATAAAAAAGAAAGTGAAGCTGATTTTAAAGCAGAACTTTATAAAATTAATAAGTTAAGAATGTTGTCTGAAAAAATGCAACAAAGTATAGTTTCAGAAATTGAAATAACGCCTGAAGAAGTAAGACAATTTTTTAATAAGATTCCTGAAGAAGAACGACCTCGTATCGGGGCTGAAATGGAAATCTCTCAAATTGTTAAAGAGCCAAAACCTTCAAAAGCAGAAATTCAAAAGGTGATTGATAAACTTAACGCGATTAAAGCGGATGTAGAAGATAACGATGCAAGCTTTAATGTTAAGGCAATATTGTATTCTCAAGGGCCTTCAAAGTCTACAGGTGGAGCCTTGGGGAGTATTACAAAAGAGTCAGGTTTTGTTAGCGAATTTAAAGATATGGCTTTCAGTACTCCTGAAGGAAAAATTTCAGAGCCTTTCGAAACTCAATTTGGGTGGCATATATTACTGGTAGAAAAAATTAGAGGACAAGAAAGAGATGTTCGGCATATACTTTTACAACCAGAAATAACCCAATCTACTTTAGATGAACTTAAAGTTGAACTCGATAGTATTCGTCAAAATATTATTGATGGTAAATACACCTTTGCAGAAGCAGCTCTAAATTTTTCAGATGAAAAAGAAACTAAAAATGATGGTGGAAAATTACGTAACCCTCAAGATTTTGGACCGCGTTTTGAATTAACAAAGATGGATCCAACCCTTTATAATCAGGTTCGAAATTTAAAAGATGATGAAATATCACATCCTATCTTAGAACAAGACCCAAGAGGTGGTGGCCCGAAATATAAAATCATGCAAGTAACTAATCGATATGATGAGCATGTTGCTGATTTTGCCCAAGACTATATTAAAATTCAACAATTGGCTAAAACTGAAAAACAGTATAAAGCAATCAAAAAATGGATGAATGAACACATCCAAGATACCTATATCACGGTAAACGAAAGTAACAGAGATTGTGATTTTGCGAATAATTGGGTTAAAGAATAATAGAAGAAATTCCTAAATGTCAGACGTAACTGCAATTCAAAACCTTGTTGTTAAGCATAAAGAGCTAAAAGAGGAGATCGCAAAAATAATAGTTGGTCAAAATGAGGTGATAGAACAAATTTTGCTCTCTATTTATACCGGAGGACATTCTTTGTTAATTGGGGTGCCTGGCTTAGCAAAAACATTAATGGTCAATACCATTGCGCAAACCCTTGGTTTAGATTTTAAGCGTATTCAATTTACTCCTGATTTAATGCCAAGTGATATTTTAGGTAGTGAGGTTTTAGATCAAAGTCGCAGTTTCAAGTTTATTAAAGGACCAATATTTTCTAATATAATCTTGGCAGACGAAATTAATCGTACGCCTCCTAAAACACAGGCCGCACTTTTAGAGGCGATGCAAGAAAGAGCTGTAACCATTTCAGGTCAACAGCATAAACTAGAGTTGCCTTATTTCGTACTAGCAACGCAGAACCCTATTGAACAAGAAGGTACCTATCCATTGCCTGAAGCGCAGTTAGACCGATTCATGTTTGCGATTGAACTAAAATACCCTTCCGTTGAGGAAGAAATTAAAATTGTTAAAGCGACAACATCTGATGAAACTCCTAAAATAAGTAGTCATTTTAATGCGGCTGAAATTTTAGAGATTCAGCAATTAGTACGCCGTATTCCTGTGCCAGATAATGTTATAACATATGCTGTTAATTTGGTGAATAGTACGCGGCCAAATCTTGAATCAGCGTCTAAGTATGTAAAGCAGTATATTGATTGGGGGGCTGGGCCACGTGCTTCTCAAAATCTGATTTTAGGAGCTAAGGCAAATGCAGCCATTCAAGGTAAATTCTCACCAGATATTGAAGATGTTAAAGCTGTGGCAATGGGCATACTGAGACATCGAATTATAAAAAATTATAAAGCAGAGGCAGAAGGTATTTCTGAAGAAAACATAATAACACAGCTGCTTTAATAGATTCTACTGCTTCTTTTTATTTCTTACCGTATAAGTTTTTTGCAAAAACTTGAGCAATTTTATTAGAGATTCTCTCTTTCTAATACAGTATTCAACATTTTCTTTAATTCCAGTCTTATCGCAATAAAATTATTCGATTAAGGTTATGATTTTTAGTAATTTCGTAAGATTGCATTAACCTAAATTCAACATAGATATTCATAATATATGAGCATGTATAAAGATTACCTTAAGGAAATTGAAGATCGTAAAAGTTTAGGTCTTCACCCGAAGCCGATTGATGGAGCCGAATTATTAAGTGAGATTATATCGCAAATTAGAGAAGTAGATAACATCTATAGAGAAGATTCTCTAAACTTTTTCATCTATAATGTCTTGCCAGGTACTACAAGTGCTGCTGGAGTAAAAGCCAAATTTTTAAAGGAAATCATTTTAGGTAAAGAAATTGTAAAAGAAATTTCACCTGCATTTGCATTAGAACAGTTATCGCACATGAAGGGAGGACCTTCAGTTGAGGTATTGCTAGATTTGGCTTTAGGAAATGATACTGCAATAGCTAAAGAAGCTGCCAAAGTATTAAAAACACAAGTGTTTTTATATGAGGCAGATACAGATCGTTTGGAAGAAGCTTTTAAAGCAGGAAACGCCATTGCGAAAGAAATTATTGAAAGTTACGCACAGGCAGAGTTTTTTACCAAATTACCTGAAATAGAAGAAGAGATTGATGTAGTAACATACATAGCTGGTGTTGGTGATATTTCAACAGATTTACTTTCTCCAGGTGGTGACGCGCATTCGCGTTCAGATCGTGAACTACATGGTCAGTGTATGTTTGAGCATAATAAAGAAATGCAAAACGAATTATTGGCATTAAAACAAAAGCACCCCGATAAGCGCGTGATGTTGGTTGCGGAAAAAGGAACAATGGGAGTGGGTTCTTCACGAATGTCTGGTGTAAATAACGTTGCCTTATGGACTGGTATTTCTTCTAGTCCGTATGTTCCATTTATCAATATTGCTCCTGTAATTGCAGGTACAAATGGTATCGCCCCAATATTTTTAACCACGGTTGGTGTTACAGGCGGTATAGGATTAGACCTTAAGAACTGGGTGATTCAAAAAGATGCAGACGGAAAAACAATTCGAGATGAAGACGGAGAGCCAGTGCTAAAAGAGATGTATTCTGTGAAAACAGGAACCGTTCTAACCATTAATACCAAAGAGAAAAAACTATACCACGGTAAAGTTGAACTCAAAGATGTTTCTGCAGCATTTACGCCTCAGAAGATGGAGTTTATGAAAGCAGGTGGTTCTTACGCTGTTGTTTTTGGTAAAAAATTACAAACCTTTGCCGCTAAGATATTAGGTATTGAGGTACCCCAAGTTTATGCTCCGTCAAAAGAGGTGTCTATAGAAGGCCAGGGGTTAACCGCAGTAGAGAAAATTTTCAACAAAAATGCAGTGGGTACTTCAGGTGCTACATTACATGCAGGTTCTTATGTACGTGCTGAGGTGAATATTGTTGGTTCTCAAGATACAACGGGATTAATGACTTCTCAAGAATTGGAGATGATGGCCGCTACCGTCATTTCTCCTATAGTTGATGGAGCATACCAATCAGGTTGTCATACCGCATCAGTTTGGGATGATAAATCAAAAGCAAATATTCCAAGATTAATGAGGTTCATGAACGATTTTGGTTTAATTACTGGTCGTGACCCCAAAGGGAAATATTTTCCAATGACAGATGTCATCCATAAAGTATTGAATGATATTACTGTTGGTGATTGGGATATTATTATTGGAGGTGATTCTCATACCCGTATGTCTAAAGGTGTTGCTTTTGGAGCAGATTCAGGAACAGTTGCTCTAGCCTTAGCTACAGGTGAGGCTTCAATGCCAATTCCTGAATCAGTTAAAGTAACTTTTAAAGGTGAAATGAAATCTTATATGGATTTCCGAGATGTGGTACATGCTACACAACAACAAATGTTAAAACAATTCGGAGGTGAAAATGTATTTCAAGGCCGAGTAATTGAAGTTCATATTGGTACATTGACGGCTGATCAAGCTTTTACTTTTACAGATTGGACCGCCGAAATGAAAGCCAAAGCATCTATCTGTATTTCAGAAGATGAGACTCTTATTGAATCTTTAGAGATTGCAAAAGGTCGTATCCAAATCATGATTGATAAGGGAATGGATAACGCTAAGCAGGTACTGAAAGGTCTTGTAGAAAAAGCGGAAACTAGAATTACGGAGCTTAAAACAGGTATAAAACCATCTTTACGACCAGATGCTGATGCGAAATATTATGCAGAAGTACTTATTGATTTAGACGAAATTGCTGAACCAATGATTGCAGATCCTGATGTGAATAATGAAGATGTTTCTAAGCGTTATACCCACGATACAATTCGCCCATTATCTTACTATGGCGGAACTAAAAAAGTAGATTTAGGTTTCGTAGGGTCTTGTATGGTGCATAAAGGAGATATGAAAATATTAGCACAAATGCTGAAGAATATTGAGGCACAACAAGGCAAGGTTGAATTTAAAGCACCTCTAGTTGTAGCCCCTCCAACTTATAACATAGTAGACGAGTTGAAAGAAGAAGGTGATTGGGAAGTATTACAAAAATATTCAGGTTTTGAATTCGATGATAATGCACCTAAAGGATTGGCACGAACTAAATACGAAAACATGTTGTATTTAGAGCGACCAGGTTGTAACCTTTGTATGGGTAACCAAGAAAAAGCAGAGCCAGGTGATACGGTAATGGCCACATCAACGCGTTTGTTTCAAGGGAGAGTTGTGAAAGATTCTGGTGAGAAAAAGGGGGAGTCTTTATTATCGTCAACACCAGTGGTTGTACTTTCAACAATTTTAGGTAGAACGCCGACAATGGCCGAATATGAAGCTGCCGTAGATGGTATTGTATTAACGAAGTTTAAACCTTCAACAAAGCAATTGGTGAGATAACCTTATATCCAAATATGATTAATGAAAAAGCCCGAGTATGTTTACACGGGCTTTTTTATTTCATTTTTATAATCATTCTTAATTTCATAAGTGCTCTTTTAATCCTTGTACATTTCGTATCTTGTACAGGTAAGATAGTATAACAAAAATATAAATAGATTTTATGGCTTTTGACATAGATATGATTAAGAAAGTTTATGCTTCCATGGCGGAACGTGTAGACAAGGCGAGAGCAGTTGTGGGCAAACCACTTACGCTTTCAGAAAAGATTTTGTATTCTCATTTATGGGATGGTAGCCCTACTAAAGCATTCACTAGAGGAAAGGACTATGTAGATTTTGCTCCAGATCGTATTGCTTGTCAAGATGCTACGGCTCAAATGGCCTTGTTGCAATTTATGCAAGCAGGAAAATCTAAGGTTGCTGTACCAACTACAGTGCATTGTGATCACCTAATTCAAGCAAAAACTGGGGCAGCAGCTGATTTAAAATCGGCCAATTCAACAAGTGCTGAAGTTTTTGATTTTCTAGAATCAGTATCGAACAAATATGGTATTGGTTTTTGGAAACCTGGTGCGGGTATTATACATCAGGTAGTTTTAGAAAATTATGCTTTTCCTGGTGGAATGATGATCGGTACCGATTCTCATACTGTGAATGCAGGTGGTTTAGGAATGGTAGCTATTGGTGTTGGAGGCGCAGATGCAGTAGATGTTATGGCTGGTATGGCTTGGGAGCTGAAATTTCCAAAACTTATAGGAGTAAAATTAACTGGAAAAATTTCGGGATGGACAGCCCCAAAAGATGTCATATTAAAAGTTGCTGAAATTCTTACCGTAAAAGGAGGAACAGGAGCAATTGTTGAATATTTTGGACCTGGAGCTATTGCCCTGTCATGTACTGGTAAAGGCACCATTTGTAATATGGGAGCAGAAATAGGTGCTACTACCTCTACTTTTGGTTATGATGAATCTATGGAACGGTATTTACGTGCTACTGATAGAGCCGATATTGCTGACGCTGCTAATGAAGTAAAAGAGCATTTAACCGCTGATGCAGAAGTTTATGCAAACCCAGAACAATATTTTGATCAAGTAATCGAAATTAACTTATCAGAATTAGGACCGTTATTGAACGGGCCTTTTACTCCAGATTTATCAACTGAAGTTGGTTCGACGATGACAAAAAAGGCAACAGATAATGAATGGCCACTGCAAGTGGAGTGGGGCTTAATAGGTTCTTGTACTAACTCTTCCTATGAAGATTTATCACGGGCTTCCTCTATTGCACAACAAGCGATTGATAAAGGTTTAAAGATGAAATCTGAATTAGGAATTAATCCGGGCTCAGAGCAGGTACGTTATACAGCAGAAAGAGATGGCATTTTAAATGTTTTTGAAAAATTAGACGCAAAGATTTTTACCAATGCATGTGGACCCTGTATTGGTCAATGGGCGCGATATAAAGACCCAAAGAATGCACCCAAAAACAGTATAGTGCATTCATTTAACAGAAACTTTGCTAAACGTGCTGATGGAAACCCAAATACCCATGCATTCGTTGCTTCACCAGAAATAACTGCTGCAATCGCAATTGCCGGTCGTTTAGATTTTAACCCTATTACAGATTCTTTAATTAATCAAAATGGAGAAGAGGTTAAATTTGATGAACCAACTGGTTGGGAGTTACCTCCAAAAGGGTTTGAGGTTGAAGATGCAGGGTATTTAGCTCCAGACGAAGATGGCTCTGGTGTTGAGGTGAAAGTTGCCTCTGATTCAGAAAGGTTACAATTATTAGAACCTTTTGTTCCGATTAAAGATGAAGAATTAAAAGGTGTTAAATTACTTATTAAAGCTTTTGGAAAGTGTACTACAGATCACATTTCAATGGCGGGGCCTTGGTTACGTTTTAGGGGGCATCTAGATAATATATCTAACAACTGTTTGATAGGAGCGGTAAATGCATTTGGAAAGAAAACCAATTTTATAAAAAATCAGTTGACTGGTGAGTTTTCTGGTGTACCAGACGCGGCTAGAGCTTATAAAGCGGCAGGCGTACGAACTATAGTAGTAGGTGATCATAATTATGGTGAAGGTTCTTCCCGAGAGCATGCTGCTATGGAACCCCGTCACTTGGGTGTTGCTGCTGTACTTGTAAAATCTTTTGCACGTATTCATGAAACCAATTTGAAAAAACAGGGTATGCTTGGTTTAACTTTTGCAAATGAAAGTGATTACGATTTAATTCAAGAAGACGATACCTTTAACTTTGTTGATATTTCAGAATTTGCACCTGGAAAACCTTTGACTATAGAAATAGTACATGCAGATGGAAGTAAGGATACTATTTTAGCTAATCACACCTATAATGAAGCACAAATTGGGTGGTATAGAGAAGGCTCGGCGCTCAATGTTATTAAACGTGAGAATGCGGCTTAAGTGAAATAGATTAAAATGTTTAAAAAACTCCCGATAATTATTGGGAGTTTTTTAGTTTTGAAAAACAGGTAGTTTTTATGAAAAAACAAACAGTTTATACCCTTTTGATTATCCTTCTAGTGTTATCGTTCTTTGTTACTCCATTAGGAGACTATAGTAAGATAGAATTGAATAGATTATTTGCTTCTTCCCCTACCATTATTGATGTAGAACAAGGAGGGCAAATATCTAATTATGATTGGAGATTAAAAGACCAAAACTGGAATTTTATAAACTTTGAGAAATCTGAAGGAAAGGTGGTGTTCATTAACTTCTGGGCTTCATGGCATCTTCCATCAAGAGCTCAATTTAAAGACATTGTACAGCTGTACGAACAATATAGTGGACGTGTGGAGTTTTATTTAATAACGGATGAAGAGCGAGCTCCTGTTGAAGAGTTTCTAGCTAAGAACCAATATGACATTCCTATTACGTATCAAATTATTGGAGATGCAAGCCCCATTAAACTTTTGAAACCTCCCGGAAGTTATATTCTTGATAAAAATGGAATGATACGTGTACATCAAAACGATATTTCTGACTGGAATAATGTTGAAGTACGAACACTACTTGATCAACTTCTTAGTGAGTAATGAGAATTACAAAAAAACAGCTTGCTAATGCAATTTTCATCGCGGTTATTGCAATCGTCTTTTTTACACCAGTTGGTTTCTCAGTAAAAGTATTTGTGAACAGGTTATTATCTGTAAGCCCCAAAGAATTAGTGGTTAGTGACCAACTACAACTCACCGATTACAATTGGAAATTAGTTGGCCTTAATGGCGAATTATTTGATTTTGATACGGTTAAAGGTCAGGTGATTTTGGTTAACTTTTGGGCAACTTGGTGTCCTCCATGTGTGGCGGAAATGCCTGAACTTCAAAAGCTATATACAGATTATAATCAAGATGTCGTTTTTGTTTTTGTTGCGCAAGACGAGGTGACAAAAATTGAAGATTTTTTAAATAATAATGAATATGATTTTCCTGTTTTTTTAGAAAAAACTCATTCGCCTGACTTGTTAGATTCTAAATACTTACCAACGACTTATGTGATTGACAAAAAAGGGGTAATTCGAGTTTCTAAAACGGGAGCAGCAGCATGGAATGACAACGATGTGAGAGCTTTATTAGATGCTATGCTTTCTGAGTAGTACTTTGGTTTTTTGATGGTTGTTTTTTGAAATATTTGAACGGAACAATCAACATACCAAAACATTCTCCATGATCTTTTCCTAAGTGCTTATGATGTATTTTATGTGCTCTACGCACTCCTTTCGCATACCAATGATTGGCATTTCTAAAAAGTTTGAAGCGTTGATGAATAAAGATGTCATGCACCAAGAAATATGCAATACCGTAGGCCAATATTCCAAAACCTAAAGCCCACCCGTACCACCAACCATTAGCTCCAGCATAAAACAAAGACATACTTATGACGGCATAAAAGGCAAAAAATGTATCATTTCTTTCCCACCAAGAGTCATGATCTTTGTGGTGATGGTCTTTATGTAAACTCCATAGAAAACCATGCATAACGTATTTATGCGTAAACCAAGCCATAAACTCCATGATAGAAAATGTACCTAAAAAAATAAGGATCCAGAGTAGTGAATTCATTCTTAAACTAAGTGTAATTTGTAATTAACATATGATTTTGCAAGAACTCCAAATTTTTCATAATTCGGTACCCGTATTCGGGCATCCTTAATTTGCATTGAGGGAGTTCTTTGCAATTTTTCTAATAATTTATAATAATATCGATAAGCTGTGTATACCCCGAATTTAGCTTCCGCTGGTAGTTTTATAATACCAATATAGCCTTTTTTGAAATCTTCTTTTATTTCAGAAACAATTAGCTGTTTTGAATTTTCATCGAGCTCTGTTAAATCTGCATGTGGAAAATAGGCTCGATTCAAATCTTCGAAATCGGCTTTTAGATCTCTCAAAAAGTTTACTTTTTGAAAGGCAGAGCCTAAAGACATTGCTGATTCTTTAAGCTGTTCATATTTTGAATCATTACCTCGCACGAATACTTTAAGACACATTAAGCCTACCACATCAGCTGAGCCATAGATATATTCTTTGTACTCTGCATCTGTACGATAATTATTTTTGGTAAGGTCCATACGCATGCTCTTCAAAAAAGAGTTCACCAAATCATAAGGTATTTCGTATTTGTGAAAGGTATGCTGAAACGAATTTAAAATAGGATTTAAGCTAATTTTATCAGCGATAGCGCATTTTAAATCTTCCTCAAATTTATTGAATAAAGTCGTTTTGTCATAGTCATGAAAGGTGTCGACAATCTCATCAGAAAACCGAACAAATCCATAAATGTTATAGATATCACTACGTATTTTAGGACTCAGCATTTTTGTTGCTAGGCTAAAAGAAGTACTATAAGACTGTGTAACTATTTTACTGCAGTCATAAGAAACCTTGTCAAATAAACTTTTCATAAGCTATTGGTTATTATCTTTTACAATTAATTCAGAAACCAGTTTTCCTGAAATTAGTGCGGGGGGAACTCCGGGTCCGGGTACTGTAAGTTGGCCTGTGAAAAATAGATTTTCCACCTTCCTACTTTTTAATTTTGGTCGTAGAAATGCTGTTTGTAAAAGGGTATTTGCTAATCCATATGCATTTCCTTTATAAGAATTGTATTCTTCAATGAAATCATTTACACAAAACGATTCTTTGAAAATGATATGGTTTTCTATATGTTGTCCCGTTTTATCTTGAAACCTATTTAAAATTAAATCAAAATATTGATTTCTTAATTCAGGTGTATCTTCCAAGCCTGGTGCAATAGGAATTAAGAAAAATGCTGTTTCGCAACCTTCTGGAGACATAGTTTTATCTGTTATTGAAGGGAAATTTGCGTAGAAGAGTGGGGCAGTAGGCCATTTAGGTTGATCATAAATCTCTTCTGCATGTAATTCAAAATCAGTATCGAAAAAAAGATTGTGATGTTCAACATTGCTCAGTTTTTTGTCAAAGGCAACGTAAAATAATAAAGAGGAAGGGGCGAAAGTTTTTTTAGACCAGTAAGATTCTGAATACTGTCGATATACCTTGTCAAGTAAGGTTTCAGAATGGTGGTAATCAGCACCACTAAGCACGATATCACATAGTTCGGTTTTACCATTCGTAATTACTCCAACCGTTTTTTTATTTTTCACCAGTATTTTTTCGATACCTGAGGCCGTGTTTATTTGAACACCTAATTCTTGAGATAGATCTTGCATAGCTTTTACCACCTCAAACATTCCACCATTAGGATGCCATGTACCTAACCCAAAATCGGCATAATTCATAAAGCTATAAAACGAAGGGGTGTTGTTAGGTTTAGCTCCTAAAAATAATACGGGAAACTCTAAAGTGGCTACTAACTTCGGGTTTTTGAATTTTTTTCGAACTTCTCCGCTGATAGTTTTAAAAAATTGATCTAGTTTTAAAATGGTGTCTTTCGTTACCAATTCAAACGGACTATTACCTGGTTTTAAAACTATTTTATCGATTGCAATACGATAATTTTCTTGGGCAGAAGCAATGAATTTTTTTAAATGTTTCGAACTTCCTTTTTCAATTCTTTCAAATTCCACACATATTTTGTCTAAAGAATCTTCAATGGTAATAATATCATCAGTAAAGAAAACTCTGTAAGCAGGACTAAGCTTGTTCAACACGTAATAGTCAGATGTTTTTTTGCCAAAATCAGCAAAAAACTTTTCAAAAATATCAGGCATCCAATACCAACTTGGCCCTATATCAAAGGTAAAGCCATCTTTTTTTAACTGTCTTGCTCTTCCGCCGATAGTTTTATTTTTTTCGTAAATGACAACTTTAAAACCTGATTTCGCAAGATAACAAGCCGCTGAAAGCGATGAAAATCCAGAGCCTATTATAATTACTTTCTTACTCATTTAAAGTAGTTTTATTGAGGTTTTACAGTTGCGAAACCAGTTGTTCTATTGATGTAAATGCACTAATATTTTTAGGGAGGGCTACAGTTGATAAATGCTTTGTTTGATAACCCAAAACCCATAATTTACAGCCTCCGTGTTTTTTACTCAAAGTCTCAAATTCACTGATGAAATTCGTTAATTTTTCTTTTGAAGGCGCAATGGTGAAATAAGATACAAAATGTAATTTGTCGAAATATTTCATTACATCTTCAAGGGTTTGCAATGGTACTGCTTGTCCTAAATAAATAGATTTATATCCTCGAAGAACTATTTCGTAATTGATATATAAAAGACCGATTTCATGAATTTCATTTTCCGGTAAAAACGGTACGAAAATTTTATCAGCTTGTTTGTTGTTTTGAGACTGTAACTTTTCTGTATTGCTTGTAATTTTTTGCTTTATCAAAGAGGTGATAAAATGTTCATGTGCAGGACTAATCGTAGAAGTTTGCCACAAAAGCCCTAATTCAATTAATAGAGGTATAAAAACATCTTGAAAAATTGTTTTAAATGAATTTGAAATCAAAAGACTATCATAAGTTTCAGAAAACAGCGTTTCATTAAAATTGATCATAGCCAATTTAAATGAGCTAATGGCGAAATTGTTTACACTGTTTTCAGCAACAATGTCTTTAACAATTAACGGAATATTTGCTTCAGGAATTTTAGCAATTTTAGAAATTTTAAACCCGTTATTATAAAGCAGGGTAATATTTAAGAGCTTCTGAAGACTTGATAAACTATAAGTTCTAATATTTGTTGCGGTGCGTTCGGGGGTTAAAAGATTATATCTTTTTTCCCAAATTCTTATGGTATGAGCTTTAATACCTGAAAGGTTTTCTAAATCTCGAATACTGAATGACTTTTTTACATTGTTCATAGTTTAGTAAAAATAGTTAAACAAATTGAGAATTCAATCTATATTTTTAGTTTTTGGAAATAAAAAAGCCTTGAAAAATAATTTCAAGGCTTAAAGTGCGCACGAGAAGACTCGAACTTCCACGGCCTAATGGCCACCAGCCCCTCAAGCTGACGCGTCTACCAATTCCGCCACGTGCGCAATTTCGAGAGTGCAAAATTAGATAAAAAAGTATTATTTGTGAGTACGTTATAGGGAGTAATTTATAAATAATGTTATTCTTTGGCGGTGAATGCATTTTTACGTAAAAAAACGCCGTATAAACCAAGTTTTAAAAGTAGTTTTTGACTGTAGCTATACGTGTTACAAACAGAGAATTTGTAGGTTTTTATCACTGTTTTTAAAATTTGTTAAGGCCTTATTAAATCCTTTGTTTACATCATTATTGACATTGTCAACAGCCTAAGGGGTTTTTACAACATATTATTTGTAAAGAGCCTCAGTTGTTTTTTTTTTGGAAAAGGACTCCCCATGTCTTATACCAAAAAAAAGAATTGAAATGATACGCAAATTATTGTTTTTAGTTTTACTAATCGGAACAACGATTTCAGTAAAAGCACAATTAAGTGATTTACACTACTTACCGCCTTTAAAGCAAGGGCAAAATAATGCAGGTATTCGTGAGCAGGCAATTTACTTGTCAACTCCTGAACCAACGACCTTTACCGTAAACGCATATCGAGGTACTAGTACAACACCAATTGCAACATTTTCAATTTCAAATGTTAGCCCTGCGGTGTACACACTTGCTAATGGTGATAATAACATCACCTTAGTGAATAACGCTAACACCGGGGTGGTCTTGAATAATAGTGGATTGCGTTTTGTTTCGCCTAGTGGAAATAAGTTTTATGTGAACTATCGTGGTAGTAGTTCAGCACAATCTGCTTCATTAACTTCAAAAGGCCGTGTGGCAATGGGTACCAAATTTAAATGGGGAGGTATACCGAATTTAGGTGCACATGTTTCAAAGTCGAATACTTTAGGAATAATGGCAACTGAAGATAACACTACCATTAATGTTTTTGGTTATGACCCTGACTGTGAATTTCGACTTGGTAATAATGTTGGTGGCATTACCGATAACACCTATCAAATTACTTTAGATGCTAATGAATCTTTTGTTTTTGAAGCTTACGTCGGAAATAATCCTATAGAGGCAAACAGAGCCGGGTGGATTGGTGCTTCTATTGAATCGGATAAGGATATTGTGATCAGTAATGGGGCAATGAACTTTGGTAGACAGGTAAATGCGGCTAACCGTGATGCTGGTATTGATCAACCCGTTCCTGAAAACAGATTAGGTAAAGAATATGTGTTTGTTCGTGGAAACGGAAATACAAACGGATGGACGGAATTTCCGCTACTTATTGCGATTGCTGATAATACGCAAATTTTCGTGAATGGGTCGGCGACTCCGATTGCTACGCTTAATAATGGCGATTACTTTGAAATACCAAGTAATATGTATTCGTCGAATACAGTGGGGGCAAATATGCTAGTTCAAACTTCAAAAGATGTCTATGCTTATCAATGTTTAGCTGGGGCCAGTGCTGTATATACACAAGGTTTGAATTTTGTTGCCCCAGTGAATTGTTTATTGCCTGATGTAATGGACAATATTCCTGATATTCGAAATATGGCGGGTACTACTGTTAGTGGTGGTTTAACTGTGATTGCTGCGGTTAATACACCGGACGCAAATATTATGGTTACCGATAGTAATGGAGCAGTTACCTTGCCACCATCAAACCCGGTGGCCGGTTCAAGTGACTGGAAAACTTTTTATATTCCTAATCTAAATGGAAATGTAAGTGTTCAATCAACGGGTCCTATGGCTGTTGGTTTTTTCGGGTTTAATGGTGCTCGTGGAGTTGCTGGATATTTTTCAGGCTTCGATACGGTGCCAGAGGTAAACCTTGAAATTAGAGGAGGTACCGGGTGTTTTGTCGGGTCTTCGATTTTCGAAGCGACAGGAAATTTTGATGCTTACCAATGGTTTCATGATGGGGTTTTAGTACCTGGAGCAAATGGACCAGGATACGCACCAACGGTAGCTGGAGATTACTTTGTACGAGGAACCAAAGGCCCTTGTACCTATGATTCTCAATCTATTTCTGCATTGTATTGCGACCCTGATATTATCTTAAACAAAACCGTTGACAAACCGGAGATCAATGAAGGCGAGACCGCTACATTTAGTATACGGGTACGAAATTTAGGAGTTGGCCCAGTAACCAATCTGCAAATCACCGATAACATTCCTGCTGGTTTAACCTTGTCTTCAGCCTTTACAATAACAGGAAGTTGGAGTGGTAATACTTGGAACATTGGAACTTTAGAGGGTGGGGAAACTGCAGTTTTAGAATTAGAGGTTGTCGCTGATGAAATAGACACACTTCCTTTGTTGAGTCTGACTAATACGGCAACAAATACACAAGATCAAACAGATACCAATACAACGCCCGACAATCCATCAGCAAGAATTATAGTACACAATGATTTTGATAATGATGGCGTCAATGATATTGTTGATGTTGATGACGACAACGATGGTGTGTACGATGAGCAAGAATGTCCGAATTTAACCTTTAATATATCCGGAGGAACTCCTCATAACAGCGACTTAATCAGTGTTGAGAATTATATGATTCTTGACATTTATAGTTTAGATAATTCATTTAACCTTCAAATTAATGGCACCGATTTAGCTGGTGAAATTCAATTTCAGAACTCTCCAGGAAATTTTGCCCGATTTTCTGATGGTTTCGGTTATGGCGAAGATGGTAATCCTCAAGTTTATACCTTATCTGGTTCTGCTGAAACACCGTTGATAAGAGTCGTAGTTGATGAAATAGGTCAGTTTTCATTGTATGGATCAAGAACTTCTAATGGTGCGTTAGAACCGATGTTTTTAACTACACCAGCTTCAACTTTCAGCTGGAATGCATCTGGTAATAATTCAATTAGTATCAACCAAGCAGTAGTAGGGCCTACGAATATGAGTGGCGTGCTTTTAACTGCTGGTTGCGATACTGATAACGATGGTTTACCTGATCATTTAGATTTAGATAGTGATGATGACGGGTGTAGCGATGCTAACGAGTTTTATAAGGAAGATGATGCTGATGGAGGCGATGGTGGTGAGTATGGTACAGGTGTTCCCGCAGTTGACCCTAATGATGGTAGTGTTAATGCTGCAAGTTATGTGCAAGTTTTCGCTCCAGAAATACTACTAGGTAATACTACTGAAGATCTTGGTGGTACAGATATCAATGGCCAACCTGTAAGTTTAGGTCAAACGTTTGAATATGTATTGAGATTTCAAAATACGGGTGATGATAATGCTACTAATTATACCATCAGAGATATATTACCTAATAATATTACATTAGACAACGTAGATGTTTCGAATGCACCTGGTGTGACACATGTTTATGATATTAATACGAATACTATTAATTTCACAATTCCTGATGGTTTGGTTGAAATTGGCGACCCTCAATATAGCATACGAATTACAGTTACCCTAGCATCTAGTTGTTCTGATTTTGTTGATGCTTGTTCAACACAATTAGTTAATAGTGCATATTCTACTTATGAAGGGGTTGTGAATACCAATGTGTTTACTGACGAAATGGGATCTAATTCCATTACCGCTTGTCCACGAACACCTGAAACAGCTGAGAATTCTATATTAAATGACTTATCAAATTGTAACGAAGCACGCACGGTACAGCTTTGTGGTGATGACGTTACCCTTTCTGCTGGGCAAGGGTTTGTTACTTATAATTGGGTTTTAGATACCAACGGAAATGGCCAAGTAGATGGGAGTGATACTGTAATGAATGATGGTGATCCTGATACGAACCCGAGTACCTTATTGGTGACTAATGTGGGTACTTATATTGTAGAGAAAATTTCTGATGGTTCTTGTCCGAATCAAATTGAAGTATTAGATGTAGAGCGATTTGGAACCACCCAATCTAACCCCATTGTAGAGTATTTCAATCAGGTGAACAATGATGTAAATCCTGATAACGATTTACAAGGAGAAATTGTTACTTGTTCTATTGATGGTGATGTTTTACCTAAGATATTTTTATGTGGAGCTAATGATGAAGCTACCATTCAATTAGGTATTTCTGATGCTCAAAGTATTGTTTGGCAGAAACTAAATGAAGGAAGCTGTTCTGCTGCTTCTGATGATTGTGCTAATAAAAATGGTACTTGTACATGGAGCAATGTAGAAACGAATGATAACTACACTATTACAGATGAAGGTGAGTACAGAATTGTAATCAATTATCAAAACGGATGTTTTAGTCGTTTCTACTTTAATGTTTATAAGAATGAACTAGACATCACCAATACCTCAGAAGATATATTATGTAGTACCCCTGGTAACATTAGAATTACGAATGTAGGTGCTGGATATGGTTTTCAATTAGTTGATGTTTCTGATAATAGTATTGTTGTTCCTTTTTCGGCAAATAATGGACCTAACTTTGATATTGCCACAAGTGGTACTTTCAAAGTGCAGATTACTGCCTTAAACCCTGCTGATAATACGCCGATAGCCGGTAGTTGTGTTTTTGAAACTGAAGATATTGGTATTTTAGAGCGAAACTTCACGGTTACGCTAGACACAACTCCTGCAGATTGTAATGCTTTAGGTACTATTTCGGTATCAGCATTAAATGCTTTACCTAATTATAGCTATGAATTACGTATTGATGACGGTACAAATGCAGGCCAAGGTACGCTCGTAAGTAGTCATCCTGCTTTGAATGATAACACCTTTACATTTACTGATGTAAATCCTGAAGATTATATTGTGATTACAAGAACCCAAGACGGGTGTTTTGATTCACAACAAATTACTGTTACTGAAATTCCAACATTAACCTTAAATGCGGTAACTACAGAAAACATTACCTGTTTTCCAGGTATTGTAAACTTAACTCCCGATGGTGGCCTTCCTAGTCCTGATTATGAAATGGCGATATGGAGTAAAGATGGAACAGACCTATACACCGACGAAGCTTTAATTCCTGATGCTGATTTTCAAACTACCGCAAGTTTCTTGTTTGGTGATTCTGGAAATCCACATGCGGAAGGAGATTATGTATTTATAGTTAGAGATGGTAATGGTTGTTTCGCGACCTCAAACTCGGTTCGCGTTGATAATTTAGGTACCATGACTATTTCAGCAACCGATTCTGGAATAATATGTGCTGACTCGGCTACGGCCACGATGACCGTTACCGTTACCGGAGGAACAGCGCCATATCAATATAGTTTAGATGGCGGAACAAATTATCAGACGCCAAATACATTTTCGAATCTTACCGCTGGTATTTATACCATTACTGTAATGGATTCTAGTGGAAATACGGGTACAGGTTGTATTGAAAACTTTGACTATGAAGTGCAACAGCCATTCCGTTTGACAGCCTCTGCTTCGATAGTTGAGGATGCATCTTGTAACCCTTCTGGTGCCTTGGTTAAAATTTTGAATGCTAATGGAGGTCAATCACCTTATGAATATAGTTTTGATGGCGGTACTTCATTTACTGCTAGCAATATGCAAAACTTATTGGCAGGTACCTACCAACTTGCTGTAAGAGATGCTTTAGGGTGTACTTTTGATACCGAAATTACAGTTCCGGCATCTGCTGTTGATCCTAGTTTCACCAGTGATGTTGCTTATGATTGTGCGGGCGATGGAACGATTACTATAACTCCATCAAATACAACTGATTTTAACTATTCGTATAGCTTAAATGGTACTGCAAATACACCAGAAGACTTAAATGTTTTCAGTAATGTCGCGAATGGTACACATACGGTAACTGTTGGATATTCTAGTGCCATTGCGGCTAATCAAAGTACCCTTTTTTATGAGAATTTTGGTTCAGGAATTACTACGCAGATTGGAGAAATAGGAGCCGGATATTGTTATGAACCTCAAGATGGTTCAACAACCAATTGTAATTTAGGTCCAGCTGGTATTTTAGTAGACGGTGAATATGCGGTTACTAATTTTGTTACCAATCCGATTCCTGCCTATCGAAATCCTAATGACCACTCCGCAATTACTGACGGACGTTTCTTAGCTATTAATCCTAGTAATAACCTTGTTGGTAGTACGAGTGTGGTTTGGGAAAGAACCAATTTAGAAGTGCTTCCAAATAGAGATATCACCATTTCGCTATGGGCATACAATCTACGTCAAACCAGTTTTGCTGGTAACAATCCTGAATTACTAATTGAATTAGTTGATGGCAGCGGAACGGTAATCAATAGTATTGTTGTTCCTGAAATTCCTAAAAACACCAATGCAGATGATTGGCATGAGCGTACGGCAACTTTTAATCCGGGTGCAAATACATCCGTAGGTATTGTTTTAAGAAGCAACCAACCAAGTGATGATGGTAATGAGCTTATACTAGATGATATTACCGCTAGTCAACAACCTGAGATTTGTGACAAAACCACAGATATTACGGTTGTAGTTGAAGATAATCAAGAATTTAGCGCATCGCTTTTAGGTACGACAGATCCTACTTGTAACGGTGCTGCTGACGGATCTATCCGTTTTGAAGTAACAAATTTTGATGCCGCTACCGGATTCGAGTATTCTACTGACGGAGGTACAAATTGGACAAGTTCCTTAACATCACCAGTTACCACACCTGCTACTTTAGTAGATGGAAGTTACACGGTTGAAATCCGTAGAACAAATGATACCTCGTGTTCAACTGACTTTTTAGCAACTTTAACTCAGCCTGCGGCAATTGTGCCGAGTTTAAGTCAAACCGCATCTTACACTTGTTTTAACACAGGAGGAACATTAGAAGCTTCAGCAACCGGTGGAACACCAAATTATGAATTTCAGTTGGAAGATTCTTCCAATGCGGTTATCGTTGCTTATCAAACAGAAACAACATTTAACAATGTAACCAACGGTGATTATCTCGTTCGCGTTAGAGATCAAAATGGTTGTGAGGTGATTTCAACAACTGCTATCACTGTTGACGGACCTGAAACGATTGATTTTGATGTGACTGCAACAGCATGTTATGATGGTCAAAACAATGCGAGTGTTACAGCTACGGTAAACACGGGTAATGGAGATTACAATTTTAGAATAAATGGAGGAGCATGGCAAACACCAACACCTTCAACTGCGACAAATTATACGTTTTTTGGACTAGCTAATGGTAGTTATGATATTGAAGTAACTGATGCTTTTGGTTGTGTTTCAAACATTGAGACGATCGTAATTGAACCTACAATCACTGCTCAAATTGATGTTGTTGATGTAAGTTCATGTGCCGATGGAAGTATCACAATCAGCGCTTCTGGAGGAGATGGAAATTATGCATATGCTTTCTTACCAACAGGTTCAACGGTACAAGATTCTGATTTTGCTGCAGCAAATGTTTTTACAATAACTAGCGGTAATGCTGGTGATTATGATGTGTATGCAAGAGATAACAATGGTACTTCACCATATTGTCAGTTCTTAGAAACGGTAACTGTTCAAACAGCACCAACGCTAACATTTACTGCAACGCCTACTGATGCCGTTTGTTTTGGTGATACAGGTAGTATTGCTGTAACAATTTCAGCTGGTCGTTCACCTTATTCTTATGAATTGGTTGATGTTGACCACGGATTAGCTGATCAGACCGAAAATAATGTAGTTGGAACGACAAAATCATATTATAATTTAACTCCGGGTAGTTATACTGTAATCATTACAGATGCTTTGGGATGTGTTATAACAGAAACAGGTGTTATCGTTGCCCAACCTGATGAACTAACCGCAGATATCACCGGAATTACTCCAGCATCGTGTACAGGAGATGTGAATGACTTCGGATTTGCATTCAGTGCTTACCCAACAACTTTAGGTACGATTGAATTTAGTGCTGATGGAGGTGCTACTTGGATTAGCGATAACAGCAATCCGGGAGTATCAGATCAGCTTACAGGATATCTTTCAGGAGATACGGTTTACCCATCTATGCGAACAATTGACGGTTCTGGCGGTACGGTTTGTCAAACAGATTTAGATCCGTTTATAATTCCGTATCCACTCGATGATTTAGATATTAGCATTTCGGCTATTATCGTAGATTGTACTGAATTACAAGTTACGGTGCAGGGTAGCGAAGGTGTTGCTCCTTACGAATATGCGTATTCTGATAATCCTGGTAATTTTGATCCAGCAACAGCCACATGGATTTTAGGAGGGTCAACGAATAACCTTGGTAATCCTGTACCAGCTGGTGAAGGAATGTATCAATGGGTGAATTTAGTGCCTGGTAAAACCTATGTGTTTTATGTTAGAGATGCGAATGGTTGTGTGCGTCAAAGTACAGTCAACGTAAATGACATTACAACAAATCCTATGGATATTACAGCTACCTATGAGCCTTCTTGTAATGGAGCTAATGATGGTGAGATTACCTATACGATTGTAGATACTGATGGGTCAACTGAGGTCGATATGAACTGGACTTTATTTGATATCGATGACAACACTATTTTAACTAGTGGAGGAGATATTCCATATAACAATACCATTCATATTACTGGTTTATCTGCAGATGAATATTACATTGTAGTAACGCAAGTAGATGGTACTGGAACTGCACAATGTAATAGCGGTAGTGAAAATTTAATTTTAGAAGAATTAGACGCAATTACTGCAGCGCTCAATGTTTTAGAAGATATTAGTTGTGAATCTCCTGGTGTTATTTCTATTGATAATATTCAAGGTGGTGGTGGTACTTTTACCTATACGGTTACTGGTCCTGCTCCTTTTGTTACCATTACTGGTACCACTGATAACCCTATAGAGATTGCGCCAAACTCTCCGGCTGGTAATTACAATGTAGAAATTCAAGATCAATTTGGTTGTTCTCAAAACTTAGGTGATGTAGCTTTAAGTTTAGCACCAAACCCAACAATTAATAGCGTTGATGTAGAAAATTGTAGTGCTTCTAGTACAGTTACTATCGGGGCAACAAGTAGTTCAGCTGCTTCAATTTTATATTCAATAGATGGAGGAATTACCTATGAAGATAACGCCGGGGTATTTACGAACGTAGCTGTAGGAAGTTACACGGCAGCAATCAAAGATGGAAATGGTTGTACTGCTACCGTTGCTTTTGATGTGCATCAAAGTTTACAGGCTTCGGTAGAACTAAGTAAAGCTTTAGGTTGTGGTGTAGGTCAAGAGGCTGAAATTTCAATTGAGGTGTCTGCTGGCTCTAGCAATTACGAATATGAAATTCTTAATGGTTCTGGTACTGTTGTTGCACGACAAGTATTAGCAACAAATCCATTAACTGAATTGGTGACAGTGGCTGATACATATACCGTAAATATTTTTGATACGGCAAGTGTACCAGAATGTATGCGAAGCTTTACCGTTGAGGTACCTTTGGCTATCGTTCCTGATTTTACGGCGACACCTAAAGACATTAGCTGTAATGGAGCTACTGACGGTTCAATTTCATTAACCCAAATTAACAATGGTAACAACCCATTGACCTACAGTTTAGTTCCAAATAATGGAAGTTATGATGCTGCAACGGCTACCTATGAAAACCTTCCACAAGGTACTTATGAGGTAACTGCTACCGGTCCAAATGGTTGTACTACCATAATAAATAATATTTTGGTTAATGAACCAAACACCATAACTTTCGATGTGCCAACTGTTACTCCGTTTGGTTGCTCAAGTGACAACACAGCAGATAATGCAAGTGTTTCAATAAACACCAGTAGTATTGCAGGTGGTTCATCTACGTATGTACGCTATGAGTTTATAGATGATTCTAACGGAACTGTGTTGCAAAACGGAACAGATTCGAACTATATTTTTACGGACCTTTCTGGCGGTGATATTCGAGTAATTGTTCACGATGATAATGGTTGTAGCGGAACACAAACGGTTACTATTCCTGAATTTGATGAATTACAATCTGCTTCTATTACCGTAGATAACGCTATAAGCTGTAGTTCCTTAACCGAAAATATCAGTATTAATGTAACGGGTAGTTTGAGTACGTATGTATCAGCCCCGGCTAATTACGAATTCAGACAGTTGCCATCGGGCACTAGTCAGGCTTCTAATGCATTCATGAATTTGGCACCTGGTAATTATACATTTGTTGTTAGAAACGTAAATACGGGTTGTGAAATCACTGTTGAACATAGTGTTATTGATCCTAACACTTTTGATGTAACCGTTGAAAAACTATCCGACGCCATTTGTTTTGGAGGTGATGGTAGTATCAGACTGCTTATGTCTGATGCCACTTATGCTGGTAGTTTCACGTATAATATTTATGATACTAATGGAACTCCAGCAGATCGTTCAGATGATGGCGTGGCAATAATAACAGGCAGTTCACCAAATTTTGGTCCAACACCTGCGATTAATGTACCTGCTGGGAATTACTTGGTAGAGGTTTCACAAGATGCATTTCCACACTGTAGTCAAGTACGATCATTTAATATAACAACACCAAGTGCAGCGGTGACCTTAGCGGCAATTGAAACTACTGATGTAGGTTGCAGCAATGATCAGGGTACTGCAAGAATTGAGCCTCAAGGTGGTCAAGCACCTTATGACATTACCTTAACGAATACTACTACTGGTATGGTGATGAATATTACTGATGTTAATGTGCATCTGTTTCAAAACCTAGCTGCTGGTCAATATGATGTTGCAGTGACTGATAATTTAGGATGCCCTAATACTTTTGCTACTGCATTTGAACTGGTAGTTCCAGATCCAATTTCAGGAACTATTTCGGCAACTACTTTGGCTTGTGAGAATGATGCAGATGCTTCAGTTGAAATTAGTTTGAATCCTAGAAATGTTGTTTCTGATTATCGATTTGTATTAAATACCTACGATGATGCAAGTGGAACGACATTATTGCAAAGCACAACAGTTCAAAATACTCCGGTTTTTATTAATCAAGCTGCTGGGTTCTATTCTATTTCTGTACTAGATGCTATGGATTGTGCTTTTGAATCTACCATAGTTGAGATTGTGAATCCTACAGAAACTTCAGGAATGTTAGTTACTGTTGCTTCTTTGACCTGTCAATCTGATGCAGAATTAGAACTAACGGCAAGTGGTGGAACTGCTCCGTATATGTGGAGTGTCGATGGAATTTCTTTTAATGCAATGAATGAAATCAATGGAGCGAATACGCATCTATTCCAAAATGTCACTCCTGGTTCATACCAATACTTTATTCGAGATAGTTTCAATTGTGTATCTACCTTTTCTAATGAGGTAACTATAAATCCTGTGGAAGCTTTAACACTAGATGTTGATACTTCAGCAGCGATTGTAAACTGTAATGGTGAAAGTACCGCTTTGATAGAAGCAAATGCTGATGGTGGACTTGGTAATTACGAATATGGCTTATTCGCCGATGCAGGTCGCGTTAATGAAATAAGACCTTACCAAACATCAGGTACATTTGATAATTTACCTGCGGGCAATTATTTTGTGAGTGTTCAAAGTGAAGATTGTGAATTAACTTCTAATGAAATTGTGATCACTGACCCTGCAGTGTTAGAAGTTGTCGAAACTATTACCAATATTAGTTGTTATGGCGATGAAGATGGCAGCATTGTTCTAGACGTAACTGGTGGTTCTGGTGATTATCAGTATGCGATTTCTCCGAACTTAAATCAGTTTGATGATGAAAACAGTTTTGATGAATTGGGTGTAGGTGATTATACGGTAATTGTTCAAGATAGCAAAGGTTGTTTTGAATTGATTGAATTTTCTATCACTGAACCTGAAGTTTTAGAAATGACCTTAAGTACTACTCCAGAGATTTGTGCAGGCGATAATGATGGAACAATTACTTTCAATATAACTGGAGGTACTGCTCCGTACAGTACTGCTCTTAATTCAGAAGATGATGCCGATTTTGTAGAAGGTAGATTGACTATTGAAGATTTAGCTGGTGGCGTGTATTTCGTATATGTCAAAGATGCTAATGGTTGTACCTTAGATAGTGCAGTTACTATCGAGAATGGGGCTAACTTAAATGCTACTGCTGAAGTGATTTACGAGTGTTCAGGTAATACACCAGACAATCATCTAGAAATAGTTTTTGAAGATGATACGGTTTCTGAAGATGTTCTTTATGCGCTAGATTCTACCGATCCTTCTGATTTTGTGTTAGATGCGAATTTTGAAAACATGACACCGGGCAGTCATTATGTGGCAATTGTACATGCGAATGGTTGTATGAACACCATCAATTTTGAGGTTGTTGATTACGAACCATTACAGTTGACATTAACGCAGGTAAGTCTAAACGAAATCACGGCAACTGCAGCTGGTGGTAGAGAAGGCTACACCTTCTATTTTGATGATATTGATAATGGTGATGACCGTACGTTCTACATTAAAAGAACTGATACCTATACCGTTAGGGTAGTAGATGAAAACGGGTGTGAGGTTATTGCAACGATTGATATGGAGTTTATTGACATCGAAATTCCTAACTTCTTTACACCTGATGGTGATGGCCAAAATGATATATGGATTCCGAGAAACATTTCTCAATTCCCAGATATATTCATTAAAATTTTCGACAGGTATGGTCGTGAAGTATATCGTATCAAGGATAATGAAGACGGCTGGAATGGGTTATACCAAGAAGCTGATTTACCAACAGGTGATTACTGGTATGTGATTCGTCTAAATGGAGAAGATGATGAGAGAGAATTTATCGGAAACTTCACGCTTTACAGATAATTAATAAGACTTTTGAAGTCTGTTTGCCAACACAAATCAATTAGCCCTAGAATCATTTCTAGGGCTTTTTTTTATGTTTTCTAAGAAAGTATTGATTCGTAAGTTTAAAGCAATTAATGAGACTAAATAGACGTAGGTTTATTTAAAAAAAACATAAATGTTCGAGGTATTGAACGCGAGTTATTTTTCGAGTAATACCTTTGTAAAAGAAACTCAAAGAAGAAGAAACTATGTTGACTTGGAAAGATGTAATAAGTTTTAGTGTAAACGGTAATCCGCAACCTGATCGTAGAGTGGAAAAGTCAGAAAAAGAATGGCGAGAAATTTTAACACCCAGTCAGTTTAGAATTACACGCGAAAAAGGAACAGAAGCAGCACATTCAGGGGCTTTATGTAGTGTTCATGAAGCCGGTAAGTATAATTGCGTCTGTTGTAATAGTCCCTTGTTTGATTCTACCATTAAGTTTGAATCGGGTACTGGTTGGCCAAGTTTTACCCAGCCTATACAAGATAATGCGATTAAATATGAAAAAGATGTTTCTTTCGGAATGATTCGTGTTGAGGTGATGTGTAATACCTGTGATGCACATTTAGGTCATGTTTTTCCTGACGGACCTGAACCGAGTGGATTGCGGTATTGTGTAAACTCAGAGTCTATGCAATTGAGCAGTACCACAGAGCAGATATAAATTTTAGAAAGGAGCAAAATTTGAAAGTACTTTTGAACATACAAGATAAATTTAACGAACAGCTTCCTGCAGATCCTATCCTTGAAAATTCTAGGAGACAGGTTAAGAATGCTTGTTTTTCGTATGTAGTTCCGAAAAAGCCCTCAAATCCTGAATTAATACATGTTTCACCAGAAATGGCAAAAGCTATTGGAGTTGAAGATGCAGTCAATTCCGAAGGGTTTGTAAAAATATTTTCCGGGTCTGAAATAATGCCAAAAACGAGTCCGTATGCCATGTGCTACGGCGGGCATCAATTTGGTAATTGGGCAGGTCAACTGGGCGATGGGCGCGCTATTAATTTGTTTGAAGTAACCCATCAAAATAATAATTGGGCATTGCAACTAAAGGGAGCTGGTGAAACACCATATTCACGAACCGCAGATGGGCTTGCCGTATTACGCTCATCTATTCGAGAATATTTATGTAGTGAAGCAATGTATCACCTAGGGGTGCCAACAACAAGAGCGCTGTCGCTTATGTTAAGTGGTGATCAAGTATTGCGAGATGTGATGTATGATGGAAATCCCGCCTATGAAAAAGGAGCCATTGTGAGTAGGGCAGCAGCTTCTTTTATTCGCTTCGGAAATTTTGAAATACTGGCAGCCCAACAAGCTACATCCACCTTAAAAAATTTAGTTGATTATACTATTAACAATCATTATGCCCATTTAGGAAAACCTTCAAAAGAAACCTATTTAAAATTTTTCAAGGAGGTTGCTGTACGCAGTAAGGAGATGGTAATTCATTGGCAACGGGTAGGTTTTGTACACGGAGTTATGAATACTGATAACATGTCTATTTTAGGCTTGACCATTGATTATGGTCCATATGGTTGGTTAGAAGATTATGATAAGGGATGGACACCAAACACCACTGATCGTACGAACAAAAGGTATCGTTACGGTACGCAACCCCAAATTGTTTTATGGAATCTATTACAGTTGGCCAATGCTTTATATCCGTTAATTGAAAAAGCAGAACCGTTACAAGATATATTGACCGAATATCAAGAAGAAGTTGAGGTTGCTTATTACGAAATGATGACAGCTAAACTCGGACTACTAAATACCGATGCTGCGGATCAAAAATTGGTAAATGAGTTAGAAGAAATTCTAGAATTATCGGAAACAGATATGACGATTTTCTTTAGAAATCTTTCCAATTTTTCCAAAGATAAAGCCACAGATGGTTTGTCCATTATCGCAGATGCATTGTATGTTCCTGAGGAAATACAGGGGGAAATCAAAGAAAAATGGCAAGTTTGGTTTGGCAAGTACGCACAGCGATTACAATTAGAAGCTGCAACAGCAGAAGAACGCGCCATACAAATGAATCGGGTGAATCCGAAATATGTATTGCGAAATTATATGGCTCAATTGGCCATTGATGCTGCTGAAAAAGGTGATTATGGACTAATAGATGAATTATTTAATCTATTAAAAAAACCTTATGACGAACAGCCAGAAGCAGAAAAGTGGTTTGCAAAACGACCAGATTGGGCTAGAAACAAAGTGGGTTGTTCCATGCTTTCGTGCAGCTCATAAATTGAATTTAAATGGAACTAAAAAAGTATAATTAAAAAGATGAATACATACAAAAAAGCATATATAGCAGGAGGTTGTTTCTGGGGAATGGAAGATCTCTTTCGAACACAACCAGGAATTATTGATACCGAAGTAGGCTATCAAGGAGGGGAAAATAAGAATCCGTCGTACAAGTATCACCCAGGGCACGCCGAAGGAATTGAATTAACTTATGACCCTGACAAAACATCCTTTAGAGCCATATTAGATTACTTTTTCAGAATGCACAACCCAACAACGGTTGATCAACAAGGTAATGACAGAGGATCAAGCTATCGGTCTGCAATATTTTACCAGAATGAAGAAGAAAAAGCAATCGCAGAAGAAATGATCGCCATTGTAGATGCCTCTAAAAAATGGGACGGCAAAGTGGTTACGACCTTAGAACCGTTTACTCCGTTTTGGCCTGCAGAACCTGATCATCAAGACTATTTGGTAAAGAACCCAAATGGGTACACCTGTCACTTTTTAAGGTTTGAAGAGTCATTTGTTTAGTCTAATTGTCGAAAAGAGATTATTTCTAGAATTTGTAATTACCATTATTTAAGGCTGACATTCGTCATGCTTAAATAGGTTTGTCACGGTTATTTTTGCGTAAGAACTAATTTGAATATTCTAACGTTGTGTGGTACTATTTGTTCGTCTCGCTTTATGTCATGGTGGCGCTTTTGATTGTATTGCGTTTACTCTTGTATGGTGCCAAGCCAACTAAAACTTTAGGTTGGTTATTAACTATATTCACCATTCCCGTGGGAGGTGTTTTGTTATACATATTGTTGGGTAGAAATAGACGTAAGAATAAGTTGTTGAAATTAGAAATCCCTTTTTTGCAAGCTTCAAAAGATAGGCTAGTTAACCAAAAGTTCTCCGATAATGGGTATAATGAAAAGTTAGTAACGCTAATTCAAAAGAATTGTAATTTTCCGCTAACTGATAATAATAAGATAGAGCCTCTTAAGAATGGTAGAATAACATTTGAATCAATTTTTAGAGCTTTAACCGAAGCTAAAGTTCAAATTCATTTGCAGTACTATATTTTTGAAGAAGGTGAACTGGCTAACAGGTTGCTTGCTTTATTTGAAGAAAAGATAGCTAGTGGAGTCAAAATCCGTATGATTTATGATGGAGTAGGGAGCTTTTCGTTGAGTAAAAAGTATGTAAACAAACTGATAAACATAGGTGTTGAAATATATCAGTTTCTCCCTTTTAAGTTTGGTCGATTTCTGCGTTCAATAAATTATAGAAATCATAGAAAAATTATAGTTGTTGATTCTATTGTAGCTTTTACTGGTGGAATCAATATTTCAGATAAGTATTTGAAAGGAGACCTCAATTTAGGAAAATGGCATGATATGCATTTAAGAATTGAGGGAAAGGCAGCTGAACATTTAGATTTTGTCTTTGCTTCAGATTGGTATCTTGTTAGTCAAAAAAAGCTGAAATCAATACTTAAACCTAAAACTACCATTGATAAGAGAGGTGATAAGTTAGTACAAATCGCTTCAGGTGGTCCTGATGATGACTTTCCTATTTTAGAGCAGGTTTATTTTACAATTATAAATAGTGCAGAGCGCTATCTCTATATAACTAATCCATATATAATTCCTAGTCGTGCAATTCTGCAAGCATTAGAAACGGCTTCGTTGAGTGGCGTAGATGTTCGTCTGCTGATTTCTGAGAACATAGATAATAAAATCGTAGGTTGGTGTGTTCGTTCTTATTTTGAAACCCTTTTAAAATCTGGAATTAAAATTTATCTTTTTCCTGATGGCTTTCTACATAGTAAACTCATTGTAAGTGATGATGCTATTGCAACAATAGGAACCGCTAATCTTGACGAACGTAGTTTTGAGCAAAACTATGAAGTAAATGCCTTAATTTATGATTCTAGCATTGCAAAATCTTTACGAAAAGACTTTCTGAAAGATAGCAATATCAGTACTTTATTGTCTTATTCAGAACATATCAATCGACCTTGGGTTGATAAACTTAAAGAAGGAATAGGTAAAATTTTTAGCCCAATTTTATGACGACCCTTTTTAAACCAAAATCGTCATAACTACCATTGCCATATCGTAAGTATAAAATAGTATGATAAGGTCTAGTTAGATCAGCATTTTCAACCAAAAAAATGAATAGTTCCGCTACGTATATTTTATAAAATGAGAATGAATATACCTCTTATTTTGAATGAGGTATAACCATAAATGGAATTTTAATATTGAACCCTATTTTTTTGATTACTGAATCAATAAAAAGGCGTTCTACGAAAGTGTGTTTATTCCGTACCATAACCATAAGGTTCATTTTGTGCTTTAGTTGAAAATTATTAATAGCTTGAATGACTTCTTGATTTGATTGCTCGTGAAATCCATGAGCAATATTCCCAAGAATTTCATTTAAGGTTTTCTTGTTTTTTAATTGTTTTTCAGAAAGTTCATAACCATAAGTAGCGTGCAAGACCTCAATGCTAGAAATATGTTTTTGAGCAATTTTCAAAAGTATTTCAAGACGTTTTGTAGTAAAGTCCACCTCATAGTCAGTCGGAAAGAGAATCTCTTTTGGAGTTTCATAGTTAAAATTTGGAGGAATAGCAATTACCGGGCATTTGGCTTTTTTAATTACATGAACAGTATTAGTGCCGAAAAGAATCTCTTGGGCACTTGTAGCTCCTTTGGTACCCATAACAATAAGATCAATAGCTTGAATTTCGACAGTTTCGGTTACTTGATTTGGCAAGGAGTTTAATGCCGTAATTGAACGAAATGAATGATTTTCATTTTTAATTTGATCTTCTAAACGTTTCTGTAACTCGTCAATATTTGAAGTTGCCTTTTCTTTAATTGCATCTCCTAATCCAATTTGACCAGGACTACCAATTAAGTATTCAGCGTGATATATAGGAGGCATATAAGTATATAGTAAAGTAAACTCACATTTGAAATTTTTGAGTAAAAGCAACGCATATGTAATGGCGTCGAAAGAATTATTTGAAAAATCTGTGGGCAGTAGTATTTTTAACATCACGAAGGTTTTATTTGTTCACTCAAAACTAGTTTCATTAATAATCATTTACCATGATATTAATCACTTAAAGCACACAATTTATTAGTAATTTGCTACAAGAAATAGTTTAATTATGAAGGGGAGTTTTAATAGAATAATAGCATCTGAAACACTTGTTTTGGTTGATTTTTTTGCGGAATGGTGTGGGCCATGTAAAACGTTAGCACCAATTCTAAAAGAGGTAAAAGAAGAATTCGGAGAAACTGTTAAGATTATTAAAGTTGATATAGATAAAAATCAATTTTTAGCAAATAAATACCAAATAAGAGGTGTACCTACCATGCTACTGTTTAAAGAGGGAAAGCATCTGTGGCAAAAGTCAGGGGCACTACCTAAACATGAAATTTCGCGGGTGATAAAAAAATATTCATAGTCAATCTAGGTTGCTATATAATTGATTGTTTGGTTCGTAATTGGGCTAACTGCGTTTCTATAGTTCTTTTTGCATTTATATAACCGATATCAAAAATTTCATTAATCTTAGACATACTAAAAGTATTGAAAGTATTCAGTTGTAATGGACTAATTATAATATCGCAGGTATTGAATTTGGTTATTGAATCTGCCGCCATCTTTATTTTGTAGGCTCGTTCTACAACATTGTAAGAGTGCTTTAAATCTATTGGTGTAATTGTATTTAAGGGGTTTACATAAACTCCGATAATAGTACTGCATTCTGGTTGAAGTAATTCGACAGGAAAGTTGTTCAAAACTCCACCGTCGATATAATATGAATTAGCAATCTTCGTAGGTGTAAAAACACCGGGAAATGATGCTGATGCTAAAACAGGAGCAATCAATTCGCCAGAATTAAAAACTTTTAAGGAACCTTTGATGATATCAGTTGCAGTAACATACAGTGCTTTCTCTAAAGCATTGAAATTATCATGTGGAAGCAATCTTTTAAAATCATCATAAAACTTTTCAGTATCAACAAAACCTGGCTTATTGCGAGCATATTTTCTTGTTTGAAAAATAGATGTAGTTTTAAAAAAATCTAATATTTCCTCCCATGATATACCACCAGCGTATAAAGCACCGACAATTGCGCCGGCACTGGTACCCGCAATGTGAGTAGGGTGAATTTCAAATTCTTCTAGCGCTTTAATAGCGCCTATATGAGCTACACCTCTAATTCCACCTCCTGAAAGTACTAAACCTGTATTGCTACTATTCATTTTAATGATTGTTTTTTACCACAATTTATTTAGTGGCAATTATTTTAAAGTTAATGAGTCCACCATCTATCTCAGCACTATCTAAAACACCATTTTTGTAATAATAAATATTCTCTTTACCCTTTGCGTTGGTTTTTTTATAGCTGTGATTTTCCAACGATTTTATTGTATTGAAATTACCATTTTGCTCAGAAAAACATTTGGTAATATTTATTGGCTCTTTAAAATACAGTAAAACTGAGGGGTACGTTATACTGTCCGTTATGGTTGTTTCTAATTTGCCATTTTTTGTAATTTCATATGCGTCATCAGTATATCGAGTTTTAGTATTGGCATGTGACTTAGCGTTGATGTAAATAGCTACTTGCGATGACTGTAATCGCTCATTTTCAAAGTGAACATCATAGTTATATTGAACTTCAATATTTCTAATAATCTTTGTATTTATTACGGTTGCGCTATGGTACCATATTTGGTTGTCTTTTTGGTTGCGAGTGGCTTCTAAACTGCCAACGACTTTATCTTTAATTACGATGTCATATTCAAGTGTGGTGTTTACAGACCTAGCGTTAAACAAATTTCCGCAAACCAGATAGAAGAGGAATAAATGACAAATCATTCTTAACTTTTATGTTCATGAATAGTAAAATTTCGCTTACATGTTTAGCAGATTACCTCTATTTAAAAGATAATTATTGAAGTAAATTGCTTGAATAACGCTTTGCCAAAAGTAAAACACCTATGAACTATTTTACACATAGTTGCTCAATGGAACATTTTTCTAAACTATGTTATCTACACAAATTTATACTACTCTTGTTTTGTAATAAATGATAATTATCAGGCCGCGGACATCAAAGTTGATTTTTAATCATGGCCCTATTGAAATTGAAGCTCTTGGTCTTTAATACGAAATATATTGTCAATGTTAATATTGCCTAACCTTTCCGAGTTAGAATAGAAGCTTTTAACTTACACACCATAATCGCAAATCGACAGGTGCTAACCTAGAAGTTATAAAGCTATTCTTAAGTAGAAAATACAAGCAACATAAAAATATAAAAGGTCACAACCAATGACTGTAACTTACGTTAATCGGCTTTTTTTGTCGTTTCAACCGATTTACAGAAAAATACTACTGTTTTTTTTGCACCTAAAATTAAGTAAGATTTTTCCTTTAAAACTTACGTTAAGACTGTTTTTTGTTAAGCAGGTATGGAGTAGCGAAATGAAATTTCGAACCTTTTGAAAAAAATATTTGAAAGTATTGTGTTGTAATTGATTAGGTGTGTTGAATTAAGTTTTATTTTTGTTTTAAGAATGTAGGATTCGAGGTCCCCAACAAACTTCATTTGATCCTATCCATAAATCAGTTTTTTGGCGTATATCATGTAAAGGAGGAGTAGAACACCTTCTTTATAGATCATTTGTCACTTCTTTTTAATTGTTGATGAGTTCCGGAATTAGACTCTTCAAAACAAGTTAAAATGAAGTAACGAAAGACTAATGGTATGAAATGGTTAATATAGAGCACGACCACAAATGAAAAAATTTAAAAACTCCGATTTAGTAATTCCAATTTCAATCCTAGTACATTTAGTTGTTATCAACGGTATTTTAGGATTGCTTACTCCAGAAACGTATTTTGTAAAATACAATATCTTGTATTACAACTTTACATGGCTTTTAATTGCCTACAGTGTTGACTATTATCCTACCAATCGAAAAGAAGGATTTTTCACCCATATAGACAAAACGATTAAATTATATTTGGTTTTTGGTTTAGCCTATTTCGCCTTATTCGGTTTTACGGGTCTTTCCTATAGTTCTTTAAAATTTCAACTCTTAGTCTATACGCTCATTTGTTTATGTATTACTTGGTATCGAGTTATCTTTTTTTGGTTACGTAATAAGTATCGAAAGGTTGGTGGTAATTCAGCCAGTGTGGTGGTAATAGGTAGAGATTCAACGCTTAAAAAGATGCGTAAAGTTTTTGATGATCCCTCATTAGGGTATCGGTATAAAGGTTATTTTGATGATAAAACTTCAAATAGTCCGACCTATTTAGGTAAGGTAATAGACTGTTTCTTGTACGTACTTGAGAATGATGTTGATGAAATTTACTGTGCAGCATCAAAACTAAACCAGAAAGAACTTAAAAATCTAATCAACTTTGCCGATAACAATTTGGTTCGTGTGAAGATTATTCCCGATAATAAAGATGTGTTTTCTAGGGCTATGTCTATTGAGTCATATTTGAATATACCTATAGTTAACTTAAGAAAAGTACCTTTAGATACCGAGTATTCTCGCATATCAAAACGCATCGTAGATATCATCATTTCTTCATTGGTAATTTTGGGGGTATTATCATGGCTATCTGTTGTTTTATATGTTTTAGTAAAGTTAGAATCTCCTGGCCCCTTATATTTTAAACAAAAAAGGCACGGTTTAAAAAGAAGAACATTTTGGTGTTATAAATTTCGTTCCATGACCATGTCGAAAGATGCAGATACAAAAATGGCGACGAAACAAGATGCTAGACTAACACGGTTAGGAAAGTTTATGAGAAGAACGAGCATTGACGAATTACCGCAGTTCTTTAACGTGTTCATGGGGCATATGAGTGTGGTTGGGCCTAGACCACATATGGAATTGCATACCATGGAGTATGAAGTATCCATCGATAAATATTTGGTGCGTCATTTTGTTAAACCTGGTATAACTGGTTTGGCACAAATTAAGGGGTATCGAGGAGAAATTATGAAAAAAGCTGATATTGAAAACAGAACGAGATTTGATATTTTTTACGTGGAAAAATGGACACTTTGGTTTGATATAGAAATTATTCTAAAAACGGCCTTTAATGTTTTTAAAGGGGAAGAAAAAGCCTATTAATCGAAATTCGGAAGAAGTGATTTTTTATATTCAAAAAATCTCGTTTACGGTAATACCTCACTTATTTATGCCTACTATGATCTATAATGCTGAAGTTCAGCCAATTTATTTGGTGTGAAAACTGAAATCAGCTAAATTTCCGAATCAAAATCTAATTAAATATTACGAGAACAAACTTTTAAATACTTGTATTAAATACCATATGAATGTATTAAGTACTAATTTTGACCTGATCATTAAGGCGATTCCAATGAAAATGAAAAATTTGAACAGTAATATTGTGATTGTGCTACTATTTATAGCTTTATGCTTAAACTCATGTGGTACCACCAAAAATGCGATTTATTTTGATGAACCATCTAGCATGCTCATAAATTATCAAAAAGCTGGTTTAGAGCCCATTATACAATCCAATGATTTATTAAGTATTGTAGTGAGCAGTGTGAACCCTGAGGCGGCAGAAATATTTAATTCAAGCAGAAATAGTAACGCTCAATCATCCACTAATGCAGGCAATACGACAAGAGTATCTGGCTATTTGGTAGATCAAGATGGTTATATAAACTTTCCGATCTTAGGTCAAATAAAAGCGGCTGGCATCTCTAAAAAAGAGTTACGAGAAGAAATAACCGGGCAGTTAGTAAGTAAAAAACTATTGTTAAGTCCTATTGTTGAAATACGATATTTGAATTATAAAGTTTCTATTTTAGGAGAAGTTAAAAATCCTTCTGTTTTAAATGTGCCCAGTGAAAAAATTTCTTTATTAGAGGCATTGGGTATGGCAGGTGATATCACCATTTATGGTCGAAGAGATAACGTCACCTTAATACGAGAAGAAAATGGCGTTAAGAAAATTATTAAATTAAATTTAACCACCAATGAAATTTTCAATTCGCCGTACTACTACCTGCAATCGAATGATATTATTTACGTACAACCTAACGGAGCGAAGGTAGCGAGTTCAACGGGCACCAAAGATTGGATTCCTGTTATATTAAGCGGAATTTCATTGACCATTATTGCCCTAGTGAATCTTTAATACCATTTACAAGATGTACGAAGCGAAAAAGTCGAACGATGAGGAGAATATATTACGAATTCTCTTATCCTTGTTTTTGCCCTATTGGCCCTTATTTGCTGTTTTAATACCCTTGAGCCTTATACTGGCTTGGGGTTATTTAAAAACGGTTACACCGGTCTATGAGGCCTCAGCAACTTTGATCATAAAAGATGAAAACAAGGGGGTCAATGATCCTCAGTTAATGGAGGGGATGAACCCTTTTGATTCCAAAAAAATAGTTGAAAATGAACTTGAAGTTATTCAATCGAGATCAATTATGACGCAGGTGGTAAAAAACCTACAATTATATGCGCCAGTATTTGAAAATAAACTTTTTGGAACCAAACCAGCTTACACCACTTCACCAATTATTATTGAACTTAAAAACCCCGAATCTATTTATCAGCCAACAGGGGCAGAAAAATATTATTTTGAATATGATTCCATAAAAAAAACGGTTCAAATTGAAGGAAAAAACTACCCCATAGATCAGTGGGTAGAGGGGCCTGCTTTTGGTGAAACTAAATTTAAATTGAATCCTATCAGTGCAGCAAGTACTGATGGTGACTACTTTTTCACATTCCAGCATCCTAAAAATTTGGCTATGGGTCTTCTAGGTGGTTTAAAGGCTAGTGCAACCGATAAATTGTCAACGATTGTTCGCCTTACCTATAGAGATGCTATTCCTTTACGAGGGGAAAATATTTTAAATCATTTAATTGCAACCTACAATCAAAAAGCAATTTCTGATCGTGATGACCTTGCGGCCAAAACATTAGCTTTTATAGATGATCGAATGAATAAGGTTGAAAAAGAGCTTAATGAACTCGAAACCACTATCCAACAATTTAGATCAGAAAAAGGGGTCGTAAACTTAAGCGAACAAGGCAAACTTTATTTACAAGATGTTGGAGAATACGATCGGCAAATTGCAGTCATAAATCGCCAATTGGCGGTGTTACAAAAAGTAGACCAATATGTGGTGTCAAAAAAAAATCAATCAGGTTTAGTTCCTTCTACCTTAGGTGTTGAAGATCCAGTTTTAACGCAATTACTAGAGAAGCTCTATGATTCTGAAATAGAATACGAAAGATTGCGTAAGACCACTGCTGAAAATAATCCAATTTTGACTTCTATAGCCAATGAAATTAAAAAATTAAGGCCGAGTATTCGCGAAAACATACGCAATCAAAAGAATAATCTAAGAGCAAGTCTTGCAAACTTAAATAGTGATGCCGATCGATCTGCTTCTGCGTTGAACAATATTCCGGAAAAAGAACGGGCTTTGTTAGAAATAGAGCGTGGTAAAGAAATTAAGAATGCCCTGTTTTCATTCTTACAGCAAAAGCGCGAAGAAACAGCATTAAGCTATGCGCCTAATGGGGGCGACGGTAGAATTGTAGATTATGCGCAATCGTCTGCCGGACCTGTTTCACCGAAAAGATCATTATTTTATATAGTAGCATTTATGGTGGCCTGTAGTTTAGGTATTGGTTATATAGTGTATAAAGAAATGATGAATCGAAATGTACTGTTTCGTTCAGAGATTGAAAAATATACAGATATCCCGGTTGTTTTAGAGCTACCTCATTTAGGTCAAATCACCGAAAATGAAAATCAACTTAATCCAACTGATTTAATAGGAAAAGTAACTCATGCGCTAGGTATCAAAAATGTTTTTCGTTTCGAGCAACATGATGCAGTACCGCAACTCGGTGAAGCTGTATTGCTACCTCACTTTAGACAATTAGGGGGCTATATGGGGCTATACAGTCGTGATTTCAAGAAAAAAAGCATATTGGTAACATCGAGTATTGAAGGTGAGGGTAAGAGTTTTGTGAGTACGAACTTGGCCTATTGTATGGCGCAATCGGGTAAGAGGGTTGCATTGATTGATATGGATTTTTTAAAACCGCAAACAACCACGCATTTTGGCCTTCTTAAAAACATAGGCATTATCGATTATCTTGCTGAAACGGCGACATACTTTGAAATTTTGACAAATAACAATGGCAATAGAAATTTGTTTGTAGTACCTGTTGGGCGGAATACTAAAAATTATACCGGTTTACTACTTAATGGTAAGCTCAATGAACTATTTGATAATTTGTCTAGAGACTTTGATTATGTAATCATAGATGCAGCTCCGGTGAATCTTGTAGCAGAAGTACAATTGTTAATGGAATATAGCGATGAAAATTTAATGGTAATTCGACATGGAAAAACGCCTTTGAAAGTTTTGAAGCACATTGAAGACTCGCCAGCTTTGAAAGACCTTCAAAATATTTCAATTGTATTTAATGCCATTAAACAACGAGGACTTACCACGAGTGATCACAATTATGGGTACGGCTATGGTACTATGGATTATGGCGAAGAATATACTGCTTAAAATCATTCATGTATTTATGGCAGCCGCTTTATTTCACTTATATATTAGTTAGTGATAACGAACGATAATTCATGAAAGAAAAATTGAAGTCTTTGGTTAAATCATCACCGACCATGTTAAGGGTAGCAAGAAAACTGCGTGACGGAACTTTATTTGAAAAATCTCTTGAAAAGTCAATCAAAGGGAAAAGCAATACCCTGAAAATTCACCCATCAGTAGCTTTAGTCAATTGCAAAATTGATGTAAAAGGAAATGCTAACGAAATTGTTATTGAGCCCAATTGCCAATTCAAAAACGTACTTATATTTATTAGGGGTAACTCAAATAGTATTTTGATTTCTAAGCAGGTGAGTTTTAATCGTTCGGGTGAATTATGGGTTGAAGATGATCATTGTCAATTACAAATTGGGAATAATACAACCTTTGAAAATACACATATTGCAGTAACGGAGTCAAACTCTAAAGTAATCATTGGTGATGACTGCATGTTTGCAAATGGCATCGATATACGAACTGGCGATTCACATGCTATTATTGATCTTGAAACCAAAGAACGAATAAATCACGCTAAAGATGTAGTTATAGGCAGTCATGTATGGGTTGGTGCCCATGCTTCGATATTGAAAGGAGTAAGATTAGCAGCGAATTGTATCGTAGCAACAAGAGCAATAGTTTCTAAACCTTTCTTAGATGAAGGTGTTATCATTGCTGGCATACCGGCCAAAATAATAAAACGCCATGTTACTTGGCAAAGAGAACGATAATCAACTTTTTCTTGAAACCTTTCAGCGCATTTATTATTTAAACCGCATTTAATTCCCTAAACTAAAATTGATACCGAATCTCATACATAAAATTAAAAAAGCAGTTGCTGGTGGGCATGAACGAACAGCTCGAGCAAATAAGAATATTATTACCTCCTTTCTTATTAAGGCAGCTAGTATTACGATTAGTTTGGTTGTGGTACCCTTAACCCTTAACTATGTGAACCCTTCACGCTATGGTATTTGGTTAACCCTAAGTTCTATTGTAGCATGGTTTAGTTTTTTTGATATTGGTATTACTCATGGGCTTCGCAACAAATTCGCAGAAGCACGTGCTAAAAATGATGATGAAAGTGCACAAATTTTCGTGAGTACGACCTATGGAATTTTGGCCATAGTCTTTATCTCTGTTTGGTTACTTTTTTTACTAGTAAATCCCTTTTTAGATTGGGCAGACTTACTTAAGCTATCTTCAGAATTTAACGATGACGTTTCAAAACTTGCCATTATTGTGTTCACTTATTTTTGCATGCAATTTGTATTACGTACCATAAATACTATTATTTCTGCCGATCAAGAACCATCGCAAGCGGCATTGATTAGTGTTATTGGTCAATTGGTATCACTAATCATCATTGTTATTTTAGTAAAAACCACAGAAGGGTCTTTAGTGAAGTTAGGCTTGGCCTTGTGTGCTGCTCCGCTGCTTGCCCTCATTGGCGCTAACATATTTTTCTTTCGAGGAAAGTATAAAGCCTTTCGCCCAAAATGGTCAAAAGTGAAATTTTCACATGCCAAAAGTCTTTTTAACTTGGGTGTGGTCTTCTTTGTTATTCAAATAGCCGGTTTGGTGCAGTTCGAATCTGCCAACATTATCATCTCTAGAAATTTTGGGCCAGAAGAAGTAACCAATTATAATATTGTATTTAAGTATTTCGGAATTCTCAGTATGGGTTTCATGATATTTTTAACCCCATTTTGGTCAGCAGCAACGGAAGCTTATGTGAAAAATGATATTGCTTGGATTAAAAATAGTATGAAAAAGTATAACATTTTAAACATTGGCTTTGTCGTTATTGGGGCTGTTATGTTATTGCTTTCGAGCTATATGTACGACCTTTGGTTGGGTGAAGATACCGTTCAGATTGATTTTTCATTATCGATGTGGGGACTTGTATTTTTTTTAGTTTCTATTTTTGGCTCTAAATATGTGAGCTTTTTAAATGGGATCAGTGCACTACGATTACAATTTTGGTCTAGTGTCGTCAGTCCTATACTTTATATTGTTATTACGTTGCTTCTAATTAATTATCAAATGGGAGTGCATGCACTGTTTATAGCTTCGGTTATTGCCAATTTTAACGCATTTATTCTAGCACCTATACAATACCATATGATTATTAATAAAAATAAAAAAGGAATATGGATACGCTAAGTATTCCTGGTTTTACATTGAAATATGAAGGGAGATAGTTTAAAACAACGAATTTTAGATAAGTTGTGGTATAGGTTTAAACACTTATTCTATACTCAGCGTATTGCAGATACGGCTATTATTCAGAACATTAACTATACCAATATTCGTAAACAGAAGAAAGCGGTAGTGTGTTATATTACCGATAGTTTTACCAAAGATTGGGATAGTTATAATGGCGGTAGAACACAGCCTTTTGAAATACTTTCAATCGTAAAGGTGCTCTCAGAGGCTGATTATTGTATTGATGTTATTGATTGTAACGATCTTAAAATATTGCCATTTTTAAAGGATAAGGAGTATGATCTTATTTTTGGTTTTGGAGAGGTGTTTTATCAATTAACACAACGGCATAAAAATGCATGCTCTATCATGTATATGACAGAACATCACCCAGAGTTTGCAGATCGAGAAGAAAAAAAGCGACTGCAGTACTTTTATGAACGACACAAGAAAAAAGGGCGGATCGTGCGAAGTGGTAATTTCTATAAAAAACACTACTTTGATAAACTATACTCACACATTATAACGCTGAGTGAAGTGGATCCATTTCTCAAAGATTATGAGCAAGTTTTTAGTTTATTCCCTACTAGTATAGAAAATATCAACTATGAGTTTAATCATAAAAATCATGCTGCGACAAAGAAGCATTTTTTGTGGCTTGGCTCCTATGGTGCAATACACAAAGGTCTAGATCTTTTGTTGGATGTATTTGAAAAGCGAGATGACATTATATTGCACATTGCTGGATTATCGGAAGAGGATAAACAGCTTTTAAAACCAAAAAATAGGGCAAATATAATAGATCATTCCTACATAAATATCAAAACTGATACCTTCCTAAGGGTAGTAGAAGCCTGTACGTATATTATCTTGCCATCATGTTCTGAGGCTTTTTCAACCTCAGTAACTACTGGCATGAGACATGGTCTTATACCTATTGTAATGAGAGATACAGGGTTTAATCGAATGGGTGATATTGGTATCTTTTTAAAAGATTATAATATTCCTTATTTGAATGATAAACTAACAGAATTATCGAATGAAAGTTCTGAAAATCTTAAGTTAAGAAGCAAAAAAGTATTTGATTTTGCAACTGAGAATTTTTTACTACCGACCTTTGAGGGAAATTTTAAGTCGATTATGAACACCATCTTAAATCAAGAATGATTATGACTAAAGTGGTTCATTTACAAACGCATAATTCCCCATCAGGCAATGCGGCTTATCGCTTACATAAAGGTTTATTAAATGTAGGGGTAGATTCGTACATGTTGTCATTAACTTCTGAAGTACCTATAAGCAAAAGAGTTAAAACACTAAAGTTTAGAAGTGGTTTGAAAGCTCTAATAAACGGGAGATTACACCAGAGAAAAATACAAAAAGTCGACCCTAGTTTTGGAATGTTTTCTTCACCCATTTTAGGCAATAGTATTGTAAAACATCAAATGGTTGAAAGTGCCGATATTATTTACCTACATTGGGTACTTGCGGGTTTTTTAAATTTAAAAAACATTGAAACTCTTGCTAAACTAAACAAACCAATTATCTTTTTTATGCACGATATGTGGACCATTACGGGAGGGTGTCATCATAGTTTTTCTTGCGATCATTATAAGAGAGATTGTTCCGATTGTCAAATGTTTCCAAATGGAGATGAACATATTCCAATACAACAGTTTAAAAAGAAACATCAACTTTTTAATAAGTATAAAAACTTTCACTTTCTTGCGCCTAGTACATGGCTTTTTAATTTGGCCCAGGAATCGGTGCTCACAAAGGGTAAGGATGTCCTTATGATTCCCAATCTTGTAGACGTAAAGCCATTTAAATCAATAAACAAAAATGCTGCTAGGGAAATTTTAGGGTTACCGGAATCTGATACTATTATTTTATTTGGAGCAGTTTCACCGAGAAGCCCTTATAAGGGCTGGGAGTATTTAAAGTGTGCCTTAAAATTACTTGAAAATAAAAAACAGTTGAGTAACGTAACAGTTGCCATATTCGGTAGTGATTACGATGATAAAGTTGCTGAAGCTATACCTTTTAATGTTAAATTTCTAGGCCGATTGCGTGACGAATATTCTACAACAATAGCCTATAACGCTGCCGATGTATTTGTTGTACCTTCACTAGCAGAAACCTTTGGTTTGGTGGTGTTAGAATCCATTCGATGTAAAACGCCAGTAGCGGCATTTGATACGGGGGGTATTAGTGATATAATAACACATAAAAAGAATGGGTACTTGGCTAAATACAAAGATTCGAAAGATTTGGCGGAGGGTATTAATTATTGTCTGAATAATAAACTTGAAGTAATTGCTAGCCCAGCTTTGGACAAAATTTCTGTACTAAATCAACATATTTCCTTATATCAGCGACTGCTCGATTAATTTAAGCGATTTTTATATGATTAAGTATAGTCTAAAAGATTTGCATAACATGGATGATAGTTTTAAGGATAATAGCGCTTTAAAACTGTTTTTTACTGGTTTTGTAATTTATAGCTTAGGTTATACTATGTCTATAACCGTGAGTCCCATTTACATTATATGCGATCTCATGCGTTTAATTGGTGTGTGCCTACTAACTTTAACATTTATTAGGTTAGCGTCTTGGCGATTCGAGAACATATATCTAAAAACACTTTATTCATTTTTCTTGTTTTGGTCAATAACGGTTGTTTTTAGGGGATTTAAGTTAGATTATGAGTTTTTGAAAAATTCTTTATTTGATCCCAGTGGTTTTTTTTTATATCTCGCGCCTTTAATTCTTTTAGTACCAAAACCACCTAAATTTTACAGGTACTTATTTCATACCTCACTCGTTCTTGGCGGACTATTTTTTATACACGTTGTTTTGGATATTACTGCTATTTTAGATAGGACTGATGTTTCAAGTTTTGGCCGATTTGAAGTTTTTATGAAGTTTTTAGCTTTACCATCTGGTTTTATTCTAATTACTTTTTATTACCAGCCTAAAAGAACACAGATTTTTACATTATTGTTGTTGATAGCTGTATTTATTCTAGCGTTATTTAGGGCAAGGAGAGGGCTGATGTTCATAACCAGCATCATTTTTATTTTTACCTTGATATTATCAATTTATATTAATAAGCGAAAAATCTTGTTGATTTTTTTACTTATTCTTTCAGGTATCTTAGCAACTGGTTATACTATAACTACTTTAAACATTTCTAATTCAAATCTATTTGCAAAGGCTAAGGAAAGAGGAGCAGAAGATACTCGTTCTGGTGTTGAAATATATTATTATAATGACATGCAATTTCAAGATTGGGTTGTAGGTCGGGGTATGAGCGGCATGGTGGCGGCTCCTATAGGTATTGATATAAACAGCAAAACTCCAGGGTATCGAAATGGAATTGAAACTGATTATTTGAATATTATTTTAAAAGGTGGGTTAATAAGTTTGGGTCTCTTAATGTTAATTACCATACCTGCTATAATTCAAGGTTTGTTTTTATCTAAAAACTTGCTAACTAAGGCTTCTGCTTTATGGATAGTTCTTTGGACGATTTCTTTGTACCCTTCAACTGTAACTACCTTTAGTTTAAATTATTTATTGGTTTGGGTGGCTGTAGGTATCTGCTATTCAAAACCGGTACGTCAAATGCCTGATGAAGTGTTGAGAGATTATTTTTTAACCAATAATTTTTTTAAAAATTAAAATGATTTTACCTAAAATTTTAATTCTAAATCAACCCTTTGTTAATAATACAGGAGGTGGAATTACTATGTCAAATCTCTTTGCTGACTGGGATAAGGATAAACTAGCTGTAACTTGTTCTGGATATCTTCTCACCAAGGAGATTGATCCAGAAATATGCAATAATTATTACCAATTGGGCACTGAAGAACGAAAATGGAGGTTTCCCTTTAATCTGTTTGGTAGAAAATATGAAAGTGGCCCAATAAAATTTAGTGATGCCTCGAAAGATAAAGTGGTCGATGAAAGTAGTAAATCGAAATCTAGAATAAGCTTTATAACGAAGTATCTGAATCCGTTTTTGAATACTACAGGTTTGGTGCATTTCAATTCAAAAATGGTGCTGTCATCTAAATTTAAAAAATGGCTAGATGATTATAATCCAGATGTTATTTATGCGCAATGCTCATCCAGAGAGCGAATTCTTTTCTGTATTGAAGTTCAAAAATATTTAAAGAAACCATTTGTTTTTCACATGATGGATGACTGGCCATCTTTGATTGGAGTGGATGGTTTTATGAAAAATTTTTGGCAACGTAAAATTGATCGTGAATTCAAAAAATTGTTGGATGTTACTGATATTCATTTGGGTATTTGTGATTATATGGGGGAGGCCTATTTACAACGTTACGGTAAACAATTTAGAACGTTTCACAACCCTATTGATTTAGAATTTTGGCAGCAAGGGCAGAAACAATCGTATGAATTAGACAACAGCCCTACCATACTTTATGCTGGTAGAATAGGCTTGGGCATAGATGAAGCATTAAAATCTATTGCAGATGCGGTAGACCAAATTAATGCAGACTTAAAGATTAACATGAAGTTTTTAATTCAGGCGCAATCAGCACCATTGTGGATTAAGTCGTACAACTGTGTTGAGTATAAGCCATTTGTGCCTTATGAGCAATTACCTTTTCAGTTTGGAGCTGTTGATTTTCTAATACTTCCCTACGACTTTAGTCCAGCGTCTTTAGCATACATAAAATATTCAATGCCTACAAAGGCATCAGAATATATGGCTAGTGGTGCACCTATCATTATATACGCGCCAAAAGATACGGCATTGGTGCAATATGCTAATCAATATCAGTGGGCAAGCATCGTCACCAACCCAGATACATCTAAGCTCACCGATGCGCTTCGTGAGTTAATTCAAAATCAAACCTTGCGTGAACAATTGGCGCTAAAGGCTAAAGCACTTGCAAAAAACAGGCATGACAAAACCGTAGTGACTAAAAATTTTCAACGAATTATAACCGAAGCAGCAAATCAAGATATGCAAATGGTTAGGCTTAAAAATTCAGGAGATAAGCATCGAAATTGATACTTGTTGGCATATCAATGAAGGTTGTCGAATATTGTAGTCATACTGCTACAGAATAGCTATTTTGCACAAATTTCACCTAATTAAGCGTGATCTGTAAAATAAAACTGAGTATAGCGTAGGGTTTATTTAGTAACAATGGTTATAAAGTAAGTAAAAGAGAACAACTTGTATTACGCTAGTTTTAGCGTAAAACTGAATACCTGCTAAAAGTGTCCCGATAAATGAAAAAATATGTAGTGCTTATGAATACCACAGTGAAATCTGCTGCGCTGTTGTATTTCGCGCTTGTGCAATTGCTAACCGTACAGGCTCAAGTTAAAATAGGTGATAATCCAGAAGTTATTGATCCCGCTTCGATTTTAGAATTGGAAAGTAACACCCGAGCCCTAGTACTAACCCGAGTTTCTGATACCCAAATGTTAGCTATGGCACCGCTACAGGGCGCTATGGTTTATAATATTGATCAGAAATGCATTTTTTATTTTGACGCAGAACAATGGCAAAACCTTTGTAATGGAGGTGTAGCCGGGGTAAATGCCAGCCTTGTCGACAATGGTAATAATACCTACACCTTTACCGATTCCAATGGAGAAGAAACCCTGATTACTATAAATACGGCACCCGGTGGAGCTTTGGAAGGAGAACCCGGTGCAATCTTCTTTGCTGGTGACGATGGTGCAGTAACTGAAAATACGAATGAACTATTTTGGGATACCACTACTAATAGCTTAGGTATTGGAGCGCATACAACTGTTAATCATAAAGTAGCCATAAATGGTGATCTTGGGGCTACTCAAATTCTGGTGAATGACGCCAATCAAGAGGCAACACCAATAATCATTCGTGGCAGTGGTGCAGATCAAAGATTAGTTTCTTTTCAAGATGAAAATCTAGGCAATACCTTATTCAATATAAATTTTAGAGGGGCGGGTTTAAATATCGACGAAATTAATAAACCCCATCGCCTGTTTATAAAAATTCTGGGGGGTATGGGTATTGAAACCAGAGAGCCTACAGAAACTTTAGATGTGGCAGGTACCTTGCGTATTCGTGAATTAGAAGCTGCATTACCTTCCGACAATATCGTGACTGTTGATGCTAATGGTGTATTTCATCGGTCAGCAAACACTTCAAACAAAACCTTAACCCTTGGTAACACTCATTTAGTTTCTGCAAAATGGACCAATGCTTCTTCGAATTTTGCATTGAATAAGGGAGCTAATATTACACCTATTTTTGCTAAAGTAGCATTTCATGATAATGCAAAAGCTTTTAATGCCGATAATGAGAAGATACTTCGCATTAATTCCAATGGTCGGTACCAAATCGTCACAAATCTTTCTCTAAAAGGCAGTAATAGTACGGAAAACGGTGAAATAGCCACGATAAGCGCGCGAATTTTTGTAAACAATAAACCATATGGAGCGTGGGGTGTTGCTGCAAATAATGGGTCTACCAATAGAGAAGTATTGTTCAGTATTCATATTAACGAGATTATACCTTTAACAGTTGGAGATATAGTGACTATACGTATTATTACGGATACTAAAGATAAAACTCTTTATGTTGTTGGTGACTCGTCAAATTGTACTTTTATTAAATTAAAATAAGAAGTCACTAGTTGAATTTGTTAATTTTTAGATAAACCTGCTTTTATAGATGAAAAAAATTGTTATTGGAATTCCTACTTACAAAAGGCCTTTGTTATTAAAGAAATTAATATATAGCATTTTTGATCTAGAATTGGATAACAAATATATTGATAAAGTTGATGTTGTAGTGGTGGATAACGATAAATCAGAAACTGCCAAAGATGTAATAATGGAATTAATGGATTTTAAACCTAAAGATATGTCATTGAATTATTTCAGTAACTCCGATAAGGGTTTAAGTTACGTTCGAAATGAAATTTTAAGGCAGTCAATGAAGTTTAATCCAGATTTTATAGCAATGGTAGATGATGATGAATTTGTAACTAATATGTGGTTAATTGAATTAATTAAAACCAAAATTTATTATAAGGCAGATATAGTTCAGGGGCCAAATTTGCCAGTTTTTGAAAAAGAAATTCCAAAAAATTTAGCGCATTGGTTCTCAAATTATAAATCCTATATTAATCCTGAAATTAAACATGTTGCTACAAACAATATGTTAATAAGCGCCAATTTTTTAGTTAAACACAATCTTAGTTTTGATAATAGGTTTAATAAGACAGGTGGTGAAGATACTTTTTTTGGTGTGCAAGCAATGAAATATAATGCTCGAATATATTGGTCTGAGAAAGCTATAGTTTATGAGTCAATTCCAGCGGAAAGAAGTACATTGAAATGGTTAATGTTGAGAATATATAGGTCTTCAGCCACGTTTACCTATATATTAAAAATACAAAAACTTAAACTGAAAATTGTCAAGAAAATTATTGTAAGTGCGCTTTATTTGATATTTGGAGTCTTAGGTTTATTGCTTTTACCATTTCCCATCAAATATAGGTATTGGGGTCTTTTTAAATTATGTGAATCGTTTGGCGGTATCGGAGGTATATTTAGTTTAAGGTATAATGAATATGGATAATTTAAACTAATAAGAGTCCTCTTTTTTCTTATAAAATTTCAATTATCTTAAATGAACATTTAAAACGGGATTACTCGTGTTATATTCAAAAAAATATCCTTAGCGATTATATTTTAATTTTTAGCAATGAATAATAAATTTACCCCAGTATTTCAAACAGATTCATCTCTGGTTAATAAAAGTTATAGGACAAGAGATAATTACTTAATTGAATTAGACGCCTTATCTCCAAAAGATAAATGGTGTGCTATTTATTTTAGCAGTAATGATATCTATTATCCTAATAATGAGGCAACATTTAAAAATGAAATTGAGGTTAAAAATAAATTTGAATGGTTTGGAACTAGAATTAAAAAAGCGAGTAAACACATTTTTTTGCGCGACATTAAAAAGCAGTGGTATTTAACAGGGATAAATTCTGATATTAATAGTCCAATTAAATTAGTAGATTTTTTAAAAGAAGAAACAAAGGATTACAAAATTATTACTATCGGAAGCTCAGCAGGTGGGTTTGCAGCCGTTATTATTGGTCAGTTATTAGGTGCACAGCATATTTTTTCTTTCAATGGCCAGTTTGAAATTAGTTCATTATTAGAAAATTCAAATGAAAGTACTAATCCGGTAGTCTTCCGAAATAAAAATAACGCAAATTATAATAAATTTTATAGTACTCTTAACTTCATTACTAAACCTTCTACCATAATTTATTTCACATCACTTTATAGTGGGATTGATAAAAAACAGAAAGAATTTATTCATCATTTACCTATACAAATTTTTGGTTTCAAAACTGCGCATCACGGAATTCCATTTATAAAATCCACTCTTCCCAGCCTAATTAATATGGATGTACATGTTTTATTAGACAAAAAAAGAACCAAAATAAATCCAATTCTTTTTTCAATAAATATAGGGGGCTTCGGAACAACCTTAAAGGGAATTGTCAAAAGTTTTAAAAAAAAGTATTTAACCAGCTGATAGGTATTTTAAGAACATTAATACTTCATTGTTGCCACAATAATTTGAATAGCATAAACGAATATGATAAATAAATTCAACGTTCCTTTTCTTGATTACTTGATTTTCTCAACATCTTTAACAGAACTTCCAACCTCTAATGGAAAGACCCTAATTAGTACAATTAATCAATATTCGTATTGTATCGCTGAAAAAGATTGGGCGTTCAAAAAATCACTTCTTGAATCCGATGTTTTGCTACCGGATGGCATAGGTATTGTATGGGCTGCTAAATACCTGTATCAAAAAAAAATCAGGAAAATTGCTGGGGCCGATCTTCATGAATTTCTACTGAATAAACTAAATAAAGAATCAGGGTCATGTTTTTACTTGGGTTCATCTGAAAATACGCTAAGTAAAATTAGTGAACGACTGTCATTAGAGTATCCCAATATTTCCTTTTCCACATACTCTCCTCCTTTTAAACAAACTTTTTCGAAAGAAGATAATGAAGGAATGATAGAAGCTGTAAATGCCTTCAATCCCGATGTACTTTTTGTTGGCATGACAGCTCCGAAACAGGAAAAATGGAGCTGTGCCCATAAAGAGACTTTAAATGCTCATATCATTTGCTCTATAGGTGCGGTATTTGATTTTTATGCAGGAACCGTAAACCGACCGAGCAAGATATGGATTAATTTAGGACTGGAATGGTTAGGGAGATTATTAAAAGAACCAAAACGTATGTGGAAAAGATATATCTATTATGGATTCATTTTTCTGAAACATGTGGTGATAAAAAAACGAGAGTTGCGTGTCAAATAGTACAACGGAGAACAGATCTTTAAACCAAACTGTAATAAAATGACAGTAGTGTTCGTGAGACCGTATCGTTTTCCTCACGGGATGCTCTAAAAGGAACTATTAAAACTTTGAAAAAATGAGTCTTTAAAATTTTTTAGTTTAAAATTGATATATGCAATATTACCCGGTAGTAATTTTTTGTTTTAATAGATTGAGCTGTTTAAAAGAAACCATTTCAAGCTTGTCAAAAAACTATTTGGCAGCAGAAACTGACTTAATCATATTTTCCGATGGGGCTAAAAAGCAAGCTGATCGAGCTAAAGTTGAAGAAGTTAGAGCTTATTTAAAAACTGTTAGTGCCGAAGGTTTTAAGTCAGTTAAGGTGAAAGAATCTCCTGTGAACAAGGGGTTGTACACTTCTGTCATTACAGGGGTTTCAGAGGTGCTGAACGTGCACGATGCGATTATAGTTCTGGAAGATGACTTAGTCACTAGCGCCAATTTTTTAGACTTTATGAACGAAGGTTTGATGACATACAAAAACCACAGTGATGTGATTTCTATAGCTGGGTATACTTCACCAGTTTCAACACCCATAGGTTTTGAATTCGACAATTATTTTACCGGAAGAGCTGCTTCGTGGGGTTGGGCAACTTGGAAATTACAATGGGAAAAGGTTGATTGGAAGGTATCAAGTTACCCTGATTTTAAAAAAGACAGAAAACAAAGACAAGCGTTCAATAACATGGGGTCTGACATGAACAAAATGCTTGATCGACAGATGAATGGGCTCATTAGTTCTTGGGCAATCGTTTGGTGCTACCATCAGTTTTCTAATCAATTACTAACGGTGTTTCCTACGGTGTCAAAAGTAGTGAATATTGGATTTGGAGAAGATGCGACCCACACGAAGGGGAATTCAAATCGATATGCAACTGATTTAGATCAATCGACCACTAGAACGTTTCGATTCGACCGAACACCTAAATTATCTAAATTTTTCATCAAACAATTCATCAAAAAGTACAGTCTTCGTTCACGATTGTACTATAAGATGAGATCCTTTTTTAAACTGTAATTCAATTTTTGAATAATGAAGAAAGTGTTATTTGCGATTCATTTGGCACCACCAATAACTGGTGCAACTAATGTTGGCAAACAAATTCAAAACAGTACGATAATTAATGGTGATATTGATTCAGATTACATCAACATTACCACCTCAAAAGGTTTAACTAATGAAAGTGGAAATACGGTTGCAGTTAAAATTGGGAATTTCCTAAAAGTCTTATTTGAACTGTTTCAAATATTACGGCGAAATAAGTATAAGCTATGCTATCTTTCATTGACCGCAAAAGGCGCAGGTTTTTACAAAGATTTGGTGCTACTTTCGTTGGTTAAATTGTTTAGGGTTAAATTGATTTATCATTTTCATAACAAGGGGGTAAAAGAAGGTAGTCAAGGCTTTGTTCAAAAAAAGCTGTATCAATTTGCATTTAAGAATGCAAAATGCATCTTATTGTCGCCCAGATTATATTATGATATTGAAAAGTTCGTAGATTCGAAACAAATATTTTATTGTGCTAATGGTATTTCTGAGATGACCTCGAATCTGGCTGCGCCATCTGTTCATACCAAAACTGGCACGCCCAAATTTCTTTTTCTCTCAAATATGATGGCTGCAAAAGGTGTGTTGACCTTGTTAGAAGCATGTAGAGAATTAAATAATAGAGGTCTAGCATATGAATGTCATTTTGTTGGTGCTTGGTCTGATGTTACAGAAGAATATTTTCGGGAGAAATGTGCTGTGTTACAAATCGAAGAACAGATTTTTGTTCATGGTAAAAGATATGGGTCAGATAAAATTGAATTTTTTGAAATGGCTGATGTGTTTGTTTTTCCTACACTAAACGAAACTTTTGGCTTGGTAATTCTAGAAGCTATGCAAATGAATCTTCCGGTGATTTCAACAATCGAAGGCGGTATTCCGGATATTATTGTTGAAGGGGAAACTGGGTTGTTAATTCGAAAAAATAATGTTGAAGATTTAAGCAATCAAATGGAATTACTAATTCATAATCCTGAACTACGCATGAAAATGGGTAAGGCTGGTAGAAGGAGATATGAAGAGTATTATACTTCTCAATGCTTTGAAACCAATTTTAAAATGATCATAGACGATGTGTTATATTAGCGTAAATTTCAAAGATACTCACCATTTAATTCGTTAAATTTTAACTTTTACTGCAAAAATTGGCTGGTATTTATTTGTGTGAATGATTTAAAATGTAATTTCGTTTTGATAAAATCATTTAACCAATGGTTGCAAACGCGTTTAGTATGGATCAGGTTTCGGTGGTTATTCCCACATATAACAGATTTACATATCTTCTTAATACAATACAATCAATTCAAAATCAAAGCTATCAAAATGTTGAAATCATTGTTGTAAACGATTGTTCAACAGAGAAGTTGTATTATGAACATGATTGGGATAAACAGGGCGTAACGATTTTACATCTTGAAAAGAATTCAAAAATGGAATTTGGCTATGCTTGTGTGGGTTATGTGAGAAATAAAGGGATTCAAATTTCTAGTGGAAAATATTTAGCCTTTTGTGATGATGATGATATTTGGCTCCCCGATAAACTGGAACTTCAAGTAAATGCGATGAAAGCAACTGGCTGCAAAATGTCATCAACCGAAGGATATTTTGGAAACGGAGTATTTGACTCAAGTAATAATTACCCAAAATATAATGATGGTTATTATTTTAAACAGCTAACCAAAATTTATAAAAATCATTCCAAAAGTACTATGCAAAAATTTCTTGGTAGTATTCCTTTACTGAATAGGGCACCGATATTTGAGTCTGAGCACCTACTAAGCAATGGCTTTCCTGATATTTGGGATTTTGAATTCTTAAGTGTGCACAATTGTGTTATTGCAAGTAGTGTGGTAATCGATAAAGAAACTCTTGATACCATTGCTGGCTTTAGAAATGTAAAAACTGGTGAAGAAGATTATGATTGTTGGTTAAGAGCTTTAAAAATCACTAATAGCGTGTATGTAAAAGAACCCTGTTTTTACTATGATGGTGGTCATGGTGATGGCCAAAATTATTAATGGGTAAAGGAGCATGATTTTAAGCAAATTGTTTGGTTGCTAACTATACTACCTTATTGATGAACCTCTTACCTTGTTCCATAAAATGGTTTAACAGCAGGTATATCATAAGAAAGCTCAGGGTTTACTGGAAATATAGACACATGAGTTGTAAAAACTACATAATCCTTTTTTTATGAATAATGTGATTATAGAGAGATTGGTTTTAAATAATATTAAGAATTTTTAATAAGTTACCTAAGATGATGATAGTTGACCATGCCCTATAAATTATATTATTAGCGGCCGAGCAAAGAAGGTTTGAGTTGATTATGATGGAGGGTATGGTATTAATAAATCTGGTGAATTCAGGTACATTTGTGGCTGGCTATCAAATTATTCCCTATTTTTGAATTAGAAATCCTGTTAAGATTTTTTTAAGCTTAAAACTTCCCAAAAGAAATCTATACCAAAATATTAGCGTTTAAAAATTGAATTTGTTTTATCGATGTTATTACAATATCATCGATAAAATGTATGTAAATAAGCTCTTTTTAATAATTTGCACAGCCCTCATATAAAAATGTTCCCCATTTATAGTTTGGTAAGTATATTGTGGTAAGAATATGTATGAGTTTGAGGCGTGAGAACATGAGGATCAAGACTATAAAAATGAAAAATATATTAGCCCTATGTATTTGTATGCTAGGTACTGTTGCAATGTCACAAACAACCGCCATACCAGATGCTAATTTTGAAGCACAGTTAATTGCCTTAGGTGTCGATACAAATGGCCAAAATGGCAATATTTTAAACACTGATGCTGAGGCAGTTATAGAGCTTGTAACTGGGAGAGATGATATTACAGATTTTAGTGGGTTACAAGCGTTTAAAAATATTAAAAGAATTGATTTAGGCAGAAACCAATTCACAACATTACCACTTAATCAATTAGCTGTATTAGAGGAGCTTAGGTTTATAGATAATGTGGTTTTAGCAAGTTTGGATTTAACTAAAAATTTGAAACTTAAGATTTTAGACATAAGGTCTCTTGGTGCAATAAATACTTCATTGATAATAGAACTTGACCTTTCCCAAAATGTAGAATTGGAGAGTATAAACATATTTAATTTTCAAGATTTAGAAACCATAACATTACCAGAAACCAAAAGTCTTCAAAGTTTAACTTTAGTTTCAAATTTTGATTTCTCTGCGGACATGAGTTTTTATGATAACTTGGAAGTTTTGAATCTACAAGTACCAGGGGTTAAAGTTATAAATCTTGAACTACCTAATAACAAAAACAAGTTGAAATTACTAAGGATTGTAGGTGGAAATATAAATGATTTTAGAGGTTTAGTAGATTACGTTAATCTTGAGCAAATAACACTGCAGGGGCCAACTGAATTTATCGACTTCCCAATAACACCAACTCTAAAATCAATTATTATTGAGCCACATTTGTTTACTACCCCTTTATCCTTTGATGGCTTGCCTCAATTAGAGTATTTGCATATTAGAAGTACTCCATTAACCTTACCTCTTGATATAGATATTCGATCTAATTCCGAATTAAAAACTTTGATACTTAGTCAAAACAACATGGTGAATCTCAATTTAGAAGGGAATCCGAAGATTGTATCCTTGCAAGTACATGAAAATAACATGGAGACTATAGATCTAACAAAAAACCCTAATCTCGAGAATCTTAACATTAAAAGAAATTTATTGCGAAATATTGATTTAAGAAACAATACAAAACTTATTAATCTTGCTTTGAATGAGAATAGATTAACAAGCCTTGATTTAACCAACAATTCAAAATTGGTGAATGTTGATATTTCAAAAAATTTACTAACTGGAGCGGGGCCTGATCTAAGTCAGAATATAGATATTGTAAGATTTGACATATCTAACAATAAAATCTCAACCATTGACATCACCCAAAACCTAAAATTGGTTTATACCAACCTTTCATTTAATAAGCTTTCCGGGAATGATATTTTACAACAAATAGTGCAAAACTACCAGGCCGCTGGCAAATCTTTGGGTGCAGAAACGTATTTATTAAATGACAACTTATTGTCAAATGAAATGCCAGATTTTACGGCATTGGTTAATGGGGCTACAAAGAATTTTAGCTTAAGTATTCATAACAATAATTTTCATTTTGGAGATTTAGAAGCTAGACATCAACAATATGTCAATTATACAAATACAGCCAACGGTGACGGGCCAATTTTTAAAAATTACTCCTATGCTGGCCAATCAAAAGTTAATGTAAGAGAGGTAATTACTACCACCGCTGGCGAACCTATTACCTTAGCTACCGTTGTACGAGGTTCTCAAAATCATTACAAATGGTTTAAAGATGGTGTTGAAATTGCCGGGGCAGCCGATGCACCTGAATACACCATACCAGCACCTGAAGCTTGTGAATCAGGTGTATATTATGCAGAAATAACTAGTGATTTAATGCCATTCGAAGATGCTAATGGCCCAGGTGCTAATGGAAAGAATTTATTGCTTCAACGAAATGACATTGTATTAGGAGCCAATGGGGCGCCAACCTGTGCGATTTTAGTAAACCCTCTAAATAAAGCTATTGATATACCTATCAATACTGGTATAGAATGGGAGAGTGAATCGGGAGCTTGCGGTTATTTATTATCTGTCGGTACAACTGCGGGTGCAACCGATATTTTAGATGCAGAAGATGTGGGTAATGTAAGTGGTTACAATTTTGAAAATAACTTACCTTCTAATGCCGAGATTTTTGTAACCATCACACCTTACTTTGAAAACGGACCATTAACTGGTTGTCGCGAAGAATCATTTTTTACAAACGCTGAGTCAACAGTGCCAGAATGTTCTATTTTAACCCAACCTTTAAACGGTAGTGTTGGGGTTAATCCTCAAACGAATATCAACTGGTCTGTAGCGAGTGGGGCAGAGGGGTACCGCCTAAAAATAGGAACAACTTCAGGAGGTAGTGATTTGGCCAACGTAAATATTGAAGACGGACTTACTACCTATGACCCGCCTGTTGATTTTCAATTAAACGCTGAAGTATTTGTGACCATTACACCTTTTAACGCTGAAGGAGACGCTATTGGCTGTGCAGAAGGCAGTTTTTTTGTGTCAGAAGCCGATCAAATACCACCTTGTACTAATATGACGCGACCCGTTAACGGAGAGATAGATGTTAATACGAACACTATCATTCGTTGGAACCGTGTGGGTAATGCCAATGGATACGTTTTAAATATCGGACGAACGGAATTTGGTACCGATATACTTTCTCGCGACGTGGGTTCAGAGATAGAATTTCAATTGGATGATAACTTACCCCCATCAACGACCATATTTGTTACGATAATACCTTACAATACGCAGGGAAATGCTACAGCTTGTGTCTCAGATAGTTTCACGACCGCTGATATCGTGCCTATTCCAGAATGTACTTCATTAATAACACCTGAAAACGGAGAACGTGATGTTGATCCTTCTATTAATTTAGCATGGAATGCTGCGGAATATGCAGAGGGATATCGCCTGGTGGTCGGTACAACCCCTGAAGGTGATGAGTTCTTTTCTCAAGATGTTGGTTTAACTACCTTCTATAATTTTCCGGAAGATTTACCAGAAGGGAGCCCAATTTATGTAACGGTTACCCCTTATAATGAAACTGGTGACGCTATAGGTTGTGAACGAGAAAGTTTTGTGACCAATGTACCTAAAAGGCCAGACTGTACGGTATTAGTATTGCCTAATGATGGTGAAACTGAAGTTGAGGTAAATACCAATATCGCTTGGAATGCAATTTCAACCGCAGACGGTTACAAATTGAAACTTGGTACTTCTCAAGGTGGTGATGATATATTTTCTGATGATGTTGGGGCAACTACATTTTTTGATCTACCTGAAAACCTGCCACTTGGTACAACTGTGTATGCAACTGTTACCCCTTATAATGAATTAGGAGATGCCGCTGATTGTAACTCGCAAAGTTTTAGTACACGAACTGACGAAGTTGTTTTACCGACATGTACGCAATTAGTTATGCCAGAAGCGAATGCAGAAGCCGTACCAGTTTCAACTAATTTTGCATGGCAAGTTGTTGAAAATGCAACCGGTTATACCGTCAGAATTGGTAGTAGTGCTGGGGGTAATGATATTTACTCACAAGATGTCGGAGCGAGTAATGCCATTGCAATACCGGAAGACTTGCCAGGAGATGCAACTATTTATGTACAAGTAATTCCATATAATGAATTAGGCGATGCTGAAGGTTGCGTTGAAGAGCGTTTTATAACTGCCTCGGGGTCTTCAATACCTACTTGTGGTGAGCTAGTTATGCCTGTAAATGGTAGCGAAGAGGTAAGTATGTCTACCAATTTTTCATGGTCTGCAATTGACAATGCTGATGGTTATATTTTAAGAATTGGTACACAGGTTGATGATACAGATATTTTACTTGAAGATGTTGGCTTATCTAATTTTTACGATTTTGAAGAAGATTTGCCACCAAATACGATGATTTTTGTCTCTATAATACCATATAACGAAAATGGAGAAGCAACCTCTTGTACGGCATACTCATTTACAACGGCTGCCGTACCTACTGCACCATCATGTACTTCATTAATATTACCTCAAAATGAATCCTTAAATGTAAGCACGTTTACGAATGTCGCTTGGAATTTAGTTGATAATGCAGAAGGATATGTATTAAGCATAGGGAGTACAGAAGGTGGGAGTGAATTTTTTGAAGGCGATGTTGGAAATTCAACCTGGTACGATTTAGCGGAAGAGTTACCTTATAATACTAAAGTTTATGTAAGTATTACACCCTATAATGATTTGGGTAGACCTGAAGCCTGCGAGGTGCAAACGTTTACCACAGCAATGGAACCTACGGTACCTTCCTGTTCAATTTTAATCGCCCCAGTAGATGGTGCGCGTTCAGTAGATCCTCAATCTACAATCAGATGGAGTGCGGTTTCTGATGCTGATGGCTATCGATTATCATTAGGAACTACCGTTGGAGGAACTGACTTACTTGATGATCAAGATTTGGGGCTTATCACAGAGTTTTTCTTAAATGGAGGACTCCCAAAGGCTACACAAATATTTGTAAAAATAGTACCTTATAATTCAAGTGGTTCAAATTTAGATTGCATTCCACAATCCTTTACAACTTCTTTTGCCAGCCAAGATATTGTTCCATTTTGTACATCGATATACGAACCAATCGACGGGCAGTCTAATATTCAACAAAATGCGAAAATTAGCTGGAATGAGGTGTCAAATGCAGATGGGTACTTAATATCTTTAGGTACACAACCTGGAACCTATGATTTGGTTGAAGCTTTTGATGTAGGGTCGAATACAAGCTATGATGCAGAAGATTTACCCATTGGAGCCTTAATTTATGTGACTGTAAAACCATATAATGAAATTGGTAGTCCAGAGGGATGTCCAGAAACGAAATTCATTACCACATTTGTAGATGATTCTTCAGATAAAACGCTCTTCGGTTTCTCACCAAATGCTGACGGTATCAATGATTTTTGGGTAATTGATGGCATTGAGAATTATCCTGACAATGAGGTTACGATATATAATCGTTGGGGTGATGCCATATATCAAACCGAGGGATATGATAATTTTAAAAATGTATTTGACGGTACCACAAACAAAAAGACAAGCGTAGGTGGAGGAAAACTACCAGAAGGAACATACTTCTTCAATATTAGTATTAATGGTGCGCATAATCTTGATAAAACCAAAGGTTATTTAGTCATCAAGCGATAGATAGGTAAATGATAGAAAATAGATTTAAAAGCGTTTACAAAGGCTTGTTGTACTTTTCACTTTTAGTTTCAGGTGTGCAAGTATGGGCGCAACAAACACCAGTTTTTTCTGAATATAATTACAATCCTTTTATAATAAATTCGGCATACGCGGGGCTTTCAAATACGGCTGAGATAACATTGGCAACCAATGGTTTACTGAATTCGTTAGAAGGTAGTCCTGAGAATTTAAATTTAAGTTTTCATACCCCAATTGGCTCCAATCAAACTGGGGTAGGAGCTGGGTTAATTCGCGATAAAATTGGCGTAACTACATCAACAAGTGCGTTTGCGGCATATTCATATAAGATATTTTTCGATTTTAAAGAAAATAGACCGTATTGGCAGGTTTACCAAGAACCTTCACTCTCCTTCGGAATTACTGCGGGAGTGCAGAAATATGAAAATAATTTATTAGAACTTGGTATTACGAATGATCCTACATTTATGAGAAATATTAATACAACAATACCAACTGTTGGTATTGGTGTTTTGTTTAATAAATCGAATTTTTATGCTGGTTTATCTACACCTAATGTTTTAGGAACACGTTTCGCTACAGATGATACGGTAGAATTACAAAGTCCGTTTTACGGTTTCTTTGGGTATCGTTTTTTCTCTAGTCGCTACGAAAACTTTATGCTCAAACCGAGTATACTTACCAGGTATGAAAAGGGGGCGCCACTGCAGGCCGATCTTAATATGTCTTTGAGTTATCGCAATCAATTTGAAATAGGAATTGGGTATCGAACAAATGCTTCGGTAAACCTTCTTGCTGGTGTTTATTTGTTTGAAAGTCTTCGATTAATTTATCATTACAACGTGGCTCCTGAACGTTTAGCCTTTGGAAACACTCACGGGCTCATCTTAAGTTTTCGATTCAATAGAGGCTTTGCTATTGACTAATTACGTTGTTCGAATAACTTAGACTGTAACTTACAGTTTAGAAAGCATAAAAAAACCTCTTCATAAATGTAATGAAGAGGTTTTTTGTGACCGGGCTGGGGCTCGAACCCAGGACCCTCTCCTTAAAAGGGAGATGCTCTACCAACTGAGCTACCAGGTCAAAATTTCAACACAAACTTTCTCCGTTTGCGGGTGCAAATATAAGGGCATTAATTTATTTTACAAGCAGTTTTTAAGAGAATTTTAAAATTCTTTTTGAAATCAATTATAATTAACTGATTTTTACAAAAATACGAAATATGAAAATTGTTCTTTTAGGATATATGGGAAGTGGAAAATCAACAATTGGTAAAATTTTGGCCGCTAATCTTCAATTAAACTTCTTAGATCTTGATACTTATATTGAAGCTGCTGAAAACAAGCCTATTAAGGCTATTTTTGAAGCTCATGGTGAAATTTATTTTCGTAAAAAAGAAGCGGCGTGTCTTCGTGAAATTTTACAATTGGAAGATAATTTTGTGCTATCAATAGGTGGGGGAACACCCTGTTATGCTAATAATATGCAAGCTATTGTTGAACAAACAGAAAATTCATTTTATTTAAAAAATTCTATTACTGAACTGGTAAAAAGACTTTCTTCAGAGAGAAGTGAAAGACCTTTGGTGCAAAATATAACTGATGATGAAATGCCTGAGTTCATCGGTAAGCATTTGTTTGAAAGAAGTTATTTCTATTCACAAGCTTCTCACAAGGTAATCGGTGATGAAAAATCTCCTGAAGAAGTAATGCTAGAAATAAAAGAATTACTCCGCTAGGTAAACAGAATCGTTTTTAGTTTTAAATTCAACCTGTACATGTTCTTGCAATGAAGTAGACAATGAAATACCCTTATAATCTGCTTTTACCGGATACTTCTTATGATTACGATTTACCAAAACAGCCGTTTTTAATTGCTTTAAAGGGGTTTTTAAAAAATGGTGTACGCCATAAATTAAGGTAGTACCCGAGTTTAAAACGTCATCAACGAGCACCACGGACTTATTTCGATATTCATTTTCGGCAATCGATGTTGTTACGCCACTTTTAAGCGGGTTACTTTTATCCATAATAACGGTGCATAAAGTAATTTCTGCCTCGGTAATATCTTGTAAAACTTTTTGAATTTTTTTTGCAAAATTTAATCCGCCACCGTCAATACCAGCAACCACGATTTCCTTAGCGGTAACATTAGCTTCAAAAATTTGATAGGCTATTCGACGAATTTTATGTTGAATTTGATCGTGAGATAATATTTTATTCGGCATAATACTACTTAATTACATTTCAAAGATAAAGAATCTCTGTTTTAAAACCTTCAGCCTTATTCTTCTTCAAAATCGGAAGGGTTTTCGGTATAATCATCTATTTCACGACGATCTTTCTTGGTAGGTCTTCCGGTTCCTTTTTTACGATAATAGTCTTTAGAATACTGTAACAGTTCATCGTGCTGAAAAGCTTCTTTTGGTGTTGTATCTTTTCGGTACATATCAACAAGCTTGGCGCCAACTCTACTTGCTGGTATGTCTAAAACTGTTAATTCGTAATTGATTTGATTTTTACGTACTATAATTTTATCGGTCGGATATACTTCTCGCGAAGGCTTTACCACCTGGTTATTCACACGTACATGGCCTTTTTTACAGGCATTAGTGCCAAGGTTACGTGTTTTAAAGTAGCGTGTGCTCCATAAATACTTGTCAATGCGCATTTCTGAATTAAAATTCTTTGTTAAGGATTTAAACAAAAATAGGGGAAAATTGTATCTTGCCGAGCTTAATAACACATTGATGAAGATTAATCGAATAGGTATTTTGTTTTTTACGCTAATGATAGCGGTTTCATGTAGAAATGATGATGATAATGATCTTATTGAAGTACCACCGCAAACTTTAGCAGAAACATTAGTTACTGATGATGCAGATATAACCGCGTATCTAGAAACTCATTTTTATAACTATGAGGAATTTCAAACGCCACCTGAAAATTTTGACTTTAAAATTAGAATAGACACAATTGCTGGTGACAACCAAGGTAAAACACCTTTAAGCCAACAAGTAATGCCGAAAGTGATAAACGTGGATGCCAATAGATTCTTAGAAACCGATGAAGTTGGCCAAATAGCACATACTTTATATTATTTAGAAGCGAGACCTGGAGTAGGTATACAACCAACAATTGCTGATTCGGCATTTGTTAGGTACAAAGGATCATTACTCGACGGAACCACTTTTGACGGATCTACTGAAATACCAGTATGGTTTGATCTAGCATCGATTCAAGGTTCAGGTGCCAGAGGTTTTGCAGAAGGTGCTAGTTTAATTAAAGCAGGCGGAGAAATAGTTGAAAATGAAGATGGAACATTTACCGTAGAAAACTACGGTGTAGGATTGGTTATTTTTCCATCAGGGTTAGGTTATTTTAATGTTTTACAAGGATCTATACCAACATACAGTCCTTTAATTTTTGAAATTGATATGTATGCCATGAACGATTCAGATCATGATGGCGATGGTATACTGAGTATTTTTGAGGATATTAATGGAAATGGGTTTTTATTTGATGATGAAGATGATACCGATGCTGACAATTTTGTAAATTATTTTGATGCAGATGATGATGGTGATGGCACGAGTACTAGAGATGAGATTTCTGATGAGAATGGTGATATTATTTTACCTTATCCTGATACCGATGGTGATGATATTCCAGATTATCTAGATCCTGATAATAGTTAAGAATAGAACAACTAAAAAGCCCCTTAGACTTGCTAAGGGGCTTTTTTATGGTATTAATTTTTGCTCTTTATATTTGAAGTGAAAAACTTAAAATCACTTGTTCTGGTCTTGTATCTAATCTACTATCAGGCAAGCTGGTAATATTGGTATTAATAAAACGAGCTTCATTTTCGCTAAATCCGCGTTCATAGCGAAGATCAACACCTAGTTTTCCTAAATTTACGCCTATTCCAAAATTTGCTCCTACAGAGAAGTCATTTTCAACATTGTCAATACTTATTCCGTCAAATTCAGAATTCAAGATATACTGAAACGAAGGACCGACAAAAATGTTTACAGGACCAATAACTTTGAAGCCAACCAACACGGGGGCATCTAATTTGCTTAAATTAAAAGAAGCATCATCATAATCTGATTTGGTTCTGGTGTACACCAGTTCAGGTTTAATGTAAATAGGACCGAGCTTAATTTTATGGAATACACCCAAATGGAAACCGACATTGCGATCGGGTTCACGGGCTACATCGCCAAAAGATTCAATATAATCACCATTGCCGTTGTAATTGAGACCTCCTCTTAAGCCAAATCCGGAATCACTTTGAGCGAATGCACTAGTGCCAAATAAGGCCACTACTGCTACTAGAAGCATTTTTTTCATAATCGTATAGGTATTTCGTTCATAATACAATTCAGGGTATCAAAAACGATACCATGATTATTTTCTCGTCAATACCTTCAAAACGGCCTTTTCAATAGCTTTATTGTTAAGTCCGTACTTCTCCATAAGCTGTTCTGGGGTACCGCTTTCACCAAAAGTATCTTGTGTTGCTACAAACTCTTGAGGCGTTGGGTGCTGTGTTGCAAGCATACCAGCAATACTCTCCCCTAAACCACCTAAGTAATTGTGTTCTTCAGCGGTTACTATGCATCCTGTTTTTTTAACAGACTTTAACACAGCCGCTGCATCTAATGGCTTTATGGTGTGAATATTGATGACTTCTGCAGATATGCCTTGGGCTTCTAATGCTTCAGCAGCAATTAAAGATTCCCAAACCAAATGACCTGTAGCCACAATAGTAACATCAGTACCTTCACTAAGCATTACGGCTTTTCCAATTTCAAACTTTTGATCAACCGGAGTGAAGTTTGCGACTTTAGGTCTTCCAAAACGTAAATAAACAGGACCTTCGTAATCGGCAATTGCAATGGTTGCAGCTTTGGTTTGATTGTAATCACACGGATTGATCACGACCATACCAGGTAACATTTTCATCAAGCCGATATCTTCTAAAATTTGGTGTGTAGCACCATCTTCCCCTAGGGTGATACCTGCGTGTGAAGCACAAATTTTTACATTTTTACCCGAATACGCAATCGACTGACGAATTTGATCATAAACTCTACCAGTAGAAAAGTTAGCGAAAGTACCTGTAAAAGGAATTTTACCTCCAATGGTTAGTCCCGCAGCTATACCCATCATATTTGCTTCTGCAATTCCCACTTGAAAAAAGCGCTCCGGATTTTCATCAATAAAGGTTTGAATTTTCAAAGAACCTACCAAGTCAGCACAAAGTGCAACTACATTAGGGTTTGTTCTACCTAATTCGGTCATACCTGCACCGTATCCACTTCTTGTATCGTTTTTACCTTGATCTACGTATTTAGTCATCTCTTATATTTTGGATTCTGTTGAGCAGAATTCTTTTTAATCTTCTTTGTTTTTTTGTATTGATTACGGCTTAGTAATCTCCTAGGGTTTCTGCATTTTGACCCAATGCATTTTCTAATTGCTCGTCATTGGGTGCCTTACCATGCCATGCATGCGTGTACATCATAAAGTCAACGCCATTACCCATAACGGTATGTAATAATACACAAACTGGTTTACCTTTTCCGGTTCTGCTTTTAGCTTCTTGCATACCTTTAACAACGGCCTGCATGTCATTACCTTCTTTAATTTCTAAAACATCCCATCCGAAAGCTTCAAACTTAGCTTTTATATCTCCCATGGGTAAAACATCATCTGTTGCACCATCAATTTGCTTTCCATTTAAGTCAATGGTAGCAATTAAGTTATCAATCTTATTTCCTGCAGCATACATGATTGCTTCCCAGTTTTGACCTTCTTGCAACTCCCCATCACCATGTAAGCTATAAATCAGTGATTTATCTCCATTAAGCTTTTTGGCTTCCGCAGCTCCTAAAGCTACCGACATACCTTGCCCTAAAGAACCAGAAGCAATGCGAATACCTGGTAAACCTTCATGGGTGGTTGGGTGCCCTTGTAATCGGGAATCTATTAGTCTAAAAGTGTTTAACTCTTCTACAGGAAAATATCCCTTTCTAGCAAGTACGCTATAATAAACCGGTGAAATATGGCCGTTTGATAAGAAGAATAAATCTTCTCCATATCCGTCCATATCAAAACCATCTTTAAGCTCCATGATTTCATGGTATAAGGCAACGAAAAATTCGGTGCAACCTAAAGAACCCCCTGGGTGTCCTGAATTTACTTTATGAACCATGCGAAGAATATCTCTTCGGGTTTGTAAAACGATGTCTTGTAATTCTTCTGTTTTAGGCATTTTATGATGTGCTATAATTGGTTGTCAAAAATACTTGCAATCTTTACGGTATACAAGTAGTAGTTATTAGTTTTTATTAACGAAAATGCTAATTTTAAAACATTCGTATGAAATTCGCTCCTATGTTCTCTTAATGATTAATTAAATCTACCTTTAAACCGACTCAACTTTATTTTTTCCTTAAGGATAAATGTTTTTCAGTTCTATATCTTTGCCGCTACGATTGAACATATGAAATTTACCTTAGAACATACTGATCCGCAAAGTCGGGCAAGAGCAACAACAATGGTTACCGATCATGGAACCATTGAAACTCCCATTTTCATGCCTGTAGGCACGGTAGCTTCTGTGAAAGGAGTACACCAGCGAGAATTAAAGGAAGAAGTGAATCCTGATATTATTCTTGGAAATACATACCATCTTTTTTTACGGCCAAAAATTGAAATACTGAGGCAGGCTGGTGGTTTGCATAAATTTATGGGTTGGGATCGAAATATTCTAACTGATAGCGGAGGGTACCAAGTATATTCTTTGTCGGGAAATCGAAAAATTAAAGAAGAAGGCGTAAAATTTAAGTCACATATTGATGGATCAACTCATTTGTTTACCCCAGAAAATGTGATGGAAATTCAGCGCGTAATCGGGGCCGATATCATCATGGCTTTTGATGAGTGCACGCCGTACCCTTGTGAATATAATTATGCCAAACGATCAATGCATATGACACATCGATGGCTTGATCGTTGCATTGCTCATTTAGAAAAGACGCCATTTGAGTATGACTATTCACAAACATTTTTTCCAATAGTTCAGGGGTCAACGTATAAAGATTTACGAAAGCAATCTGCAGAATATATTGCTAATGCGGGAGCTGAAGGTAATGCTATTGGTGGTTTATCAGTGGGTGAACCTGCTGAAGAAATGTATGCGATGACCGAAGTGGTGACTGAAATTTTACCGGAAGATAAACCGCGTTACTTAATGGGGGTAGGTACTCCTATTAATATACTTGAAAATATAGCTCTAGGTATTGATATGTTTGATTGTGTTATGCCTACCAGAAATGCTAGAAATGGAATGCTTTTTACAGCACATGGTACCATAAATATTAAGAACAAAAAGTGGGAAGATGATTTTTCACCAATCGATGCTTCAGGTACGACCTTTGTAGATCATGAATATTCTAAGGCTTATTTACGACACTTGTTTGCTGCCAACGAATATTTAGGGAAACAGATTGCTACAATTCATAATTTAGGTTTTTACCTTTGGTTGACAAGAGAAGCAAGAAAGCATATTTTAGCTGGAGATTTCGTTGCATGGAAAGACAAAATGGTAAAGCAAATGGATAAGCGATTATAGGGTGACCATATTAGACAAATACATACTAAAAAGGTACCTGCTCACATTCATTGTGATGCTCTTACTGTTTATTCCAATAGGTATTATGGCTCATTTGGCCGAACAGATTGGTAAAATTCAAGACAATGAAGCACCATTAAATGATGTGTTAATGTACTTGGCTGATTTCAGCGTTTATATTGGTAACTTTTTATTCCCCATATTTCTTTTTCTTTCTGTCATTTTCTTTACCTCTAAATTGGCTAGTAACACTGAAATAGTAGCCATGTTAAGTTCCGGAATTTCTTTCAACAGGTTCTTAAGGCCATATATGATAGGAGCTTCTATTGTTGCTTTATTTATGCTTTTGATGGGTATGTTTGTGGTGCCTTCTGCAAGTAAGGGTTTTAATGAGTTTAAATATAAGTACCTGAAAAAAGGTGGACAAGATAGAATTACAACCAACATTTACAACCAATTAAATGAAAGAGATTTTATATATGTAAGCAGTTTTGATCCTAGAAGAAAAAATGGAGCAAATTTTACTTTTGAACGTTTTAAAGAAGGAAATTTACTTGACTTTAAAATTTCAGCTTCTAGTATTCGATGGATTGATAAAGACAGTGTTTACAGGCTGACCTCTTATAGAAAACGAAAAATTGTAGGTGATACCGCTATTGTAGAAACTAAAAGACGGTTAGATACCCTTTTTACTTTCAAAATTGATGATTTAACGCCCGTGTCATATGTTGCAGAAACTAAAAATCTAATAGAACTGAATAAATTTATTAAAGATCAGCGCAAAAAAGGTGCTTCTAATATTAACTCATATATATTGGTCAAATATAAAAGATGGGCATTACCATTAAGTGTTTTCATTTTAACCATCATTGCAGTGGGTGTTGCTTCACAAAAACGAAGAGGAGGTATGGGACTTAACCTAGCCTTTGGTATCGTAGTCGCATTTGTCTTTATTTTCTTCGATCGAATTTTTAGCACCTTAGCGGAGCAAGCAGGGCTTGACCCATTCATTGCAGTTTTAGTACCAAATTTATTTTTTGGAGTATTAGCTTTTTACCTTTTACAAAAGGCAAAACGCTAATAACGATGTGAACTCATTTATATGGATTCAAAACTTAAAAACTACCTTCATTTACATCTAATAGTTTTTATTTGGGGCTTTACCGCCGTTCTCGGAAAACTCATCGCTATTGACGCGTTAAATTTAGTGTGGTACCGTATGGGTATGGCTTCTATTTTTGTTCTGATATTCCTTAGCATAGTACGTATTCCCTTAAAAGTTACCAAACGTACATTTTTGGTTTTGGTGGTTGCCGGGCTAGCTTTGGCAATTCATTGGGTTACTTTTTTTTTAGCAATAAAAGTTTCGAATGTTTCCATTGCCCTTGCCACAATGTCTACCGGTGCCTTTTTTACCGCTATTTTAGAACCACTGTGGTATAGAAAGAAAATAGTATGGTATGAACTAGCCTTAGGGGCTGTTGTTATTTTAGGTTTAGGTTTGATTTTTAAAGTAGAATCGTCCTACGGTTATGGTATGTTTATCGCCCTAATATCAACCCTAATGGGGGTCGTATTTACATTAATAAACTCAGAATTGGTTCAAAAAGAAAAACCGAGTGTTATTGCTTGGTATGAGCTTTCGATAGGGGTACTGTTGATAACAATACTATTGTCAATTCAAGGAAAATTCAATGCTAATTTCTTTCAATTGTCTACTAGTGATTGGGTGTATATAATCATTTTGGCATCCGTTTGTACAGCTTATGCGTTTATTGGCGGGGTAAAAGTTATGAAATTTGTAGCACCATATACGGTAATATTAACGGTCAACTTAGAGCCTGTATATGGTATAATTCTCGCTTTTTTTATTTTAGGAGATAGTGAACGAATGAACCCCATGTTCTATTTGGGTGCAGCCATAATAATTAGTACTGTAATTGCCAATGGCGTAATAAAAAACAGACACAACTTAAAAAAATCAGTCAATTAATAGCAGTTTACTTGTTATATTTGCATGTTATTGATTAGAACCAAAACCTACCCGAAAATGGAGTATTTAGATTTTGAATTACCAATTAAGGAGCTAGAAGACCAGCTTGATAAGTGTATGATTATTGGTGAAGAGAGTGATGTTGATGTAACAGATACGTGCCAACAAATCGAAAAAAAGTTAAAAGAAACTAGGAAAGATATTTATAAAAATCTTACTGCTTGGCAGCGTGTACAGCTTTCAAGACACCCAAATAGACCCTATACATTAGATTATATAAATGCCATTTGTGGTGACACATTTCTTGAATTACATGGTGATAGAAACGTAAAAGATGATAAAGCTATGATTGGCGGTTTAGGAAAAATCGACGATCAAAGTTTTATGTTCATTGGACAGCAAAAGGGATACAATACCAAAACAAGACAATACCGAAATTTTGGAATGGCAAACCCTGAAGGGTACCGCAAGGCTTTGCGATTGATGCGTTCGGCAGAAAAATTTAACCTCCCTGTAGTTTGCTTCATCGATACTCCAGGTGCCTATGCTGGTATTGAAGCCGAAGAACGCGGTCAAGGCGAAGCAATTGCGCGAAATATCTTAGAAATGACTCGATTAAAAGTGCCAATAATCTGTGTGATTATTGGAGAGGGGGCATCAGGTGGTGCTTTAGGTATTGGCGTAGGTGATCGCGTATTGATGTTAGAAAACACCTGGTATTCTGTAATATCTCCTGAATCGTGTTCTTCTATTTTATGGAGAAGTTGGGAATTTAAAGAGCAGGCTGCAGAGGCATTGAAATTGACTGCCACCGATATGAAAAAATTAAAGCTTATTGACGAAATTGTTCGCGAACCAGAAGGTGGTGCACATAGCGATCGTGATAAAACGTTCAATACGGTAAAGAATAAAATAAACGCTCATTTTAAAGAATTACAAAAGTTATCCCCAAAAGAACTTGTAAATCAACGTATGAATAAATACGGTGAAATGGGAGTTTTTAATGGCTAACTACTGCTATTATCGAGCAGAAAAAAAACTGGAGAATCAATTCACCAGTTTTTTTTTGTTATTAACACAAAATCGTAACTTATAAACACCCAATTGTTTATCTTCTGTTGATATAGAATTGGCAACAATTCATGTTAACTAAAGGTTAATTGTATATTTTCGTCTCATGGAAAAACCGAACCCAGTAGTAGGTCGTAAGATCGATAAAACAACACTAATCAATTTAGAACGTGGTAAGATTCCACCACAAGCAGTTGATTTAGAGGAGGTTGTGTTGGGTGCGATGATGATTGATAAGAAAGGTGTTGATGAGGTTATTGATATTTTGCACCCCGATGTTTTTTATAAAGATGCGCATCGCTTTGTTTATGAAGCTATTTTTACTTTGTTCGAAACGTCAGAACCTATTGATTTATTAACCGTTTCTTCCCAATTGAAGAAAGATGGTCGTCTAGAGGCTGTAGGTGGTGATTTTTACCTCATAAAACTGACTCAGAAAGTAGCTTCTTCAGCACATATTGAGTTTCACGCTCGTATCATCTTACAAAAATATATTCAGCGAAGTTTGATTAAAATTTCAAATGAAGTTATTGAAGAGGCATATGATGATAGTACTGATGTTTTTGATCTTCTTGACTCAGCGGAATCAAAATTATATGATGTAACTCAAGGAAATTTAAAGCGTTCAGCAGAAACCGCTCTTGACTTAGTAATTCAAGCGAAAAAACGTATTGAAGAAATTGCGGGTAAAGAGGGTATGAGCGGTATCGCTACAGGTTTTGATAAGCTTGATAAATTAACCTCAGGTTGGCAACCCAGTGATTTAATTATTGTGGCGGCACGTCCTGGTATGGGTAAAACAGCTTTGACTTTATCGATGGCTAGAAATATTGCCGTTGATGGCGGTAATGCGGTAGCTTTCTTTTCTTGTGAGATGTCTTCAGTACAGTTGATTACCAGACTAATTTCTTCGGAAACCGGACTTTCATCTGAAAAGTTACGAACGGGTAAATTAGAGAAACATGAATGGGAGCAATTGAACGTAAAAGTAAAAGCCTTAGAAAAAGCGCCGTTATTTATTGATGACACACCGTCACTTTCGATTTTTGATTTAAGAGCGAAAGCAAGACGGTTGGCGTCGCAACACGATATAAAGATTATTATCATTGATTACCTACAGCTGATGACTGCTGGTGGAAATCAAAAAGGAGGAAATCGTGAACAAGAAATATCTACGATTTCTAGAAACTTAAAAGCACTGGCAAAAGAATTGAATATTCCGGTGATTGCCTTATCACAGTTATCACGTGCGGTGGAAACTCGTGGTGGTAGTAAAAGACCAATTCTTTCTGATTTACGTGAATCTGGAGCGATTGAGCAAGATGCCGATATTGTATCTTTTATTTTCCGTCCTGAATATTATAAGATTGATGAATGGGATGATGAAGATCGAAGTCCGACACAAGGCCAAGCAGAATTTATTGTGGCCAAACACCGTAATGGTGGTTTAGAAAACATTCGATTGAAGTTTATTGGAAACCTCGGTAAGTTTGATAATCTCGACGATTTTGATTCCCCATGGGAATTTCAGTCAAAGATGAATGCTGATGAAGAAAATCCGTTTATCACCAAAGGATTACCAAGTGCAGACGAAGCTTTTGGAAGTTCTATGAATGATAATCCTGACGCTGGTGAAGATAACGATGTTCCGTTTTAGTATTCTTTAACGAACATATAGTTATTTTGTCATTTATTTTCGATTAACTTTGAGAAGTGACAACTTACAATTTATGCGAATTAGTCTTTTCTCTATTTTCTTTTTACTAGTATCATTTCAAATTTCGGCATCGATGATTCTTATTCCGATGGATGCTGAAACCCAAAAAAACCATCTTAAAGCATACGGTATTACCTATTGGGTACTTACCAAACAGCAGAAGGTACAGTGGTTATTAAATTATAGAGGAGGTTCTTTTTTATTGCCCGACGGCGAAACCATTCGTAACGAATGTCAAATAAGAGGGGTGTCTTTTGAAATTTTATCTGACGCACAAACAGCAGGTATTTTAGAAGCTATAAGTAGTCCTTCTCAAAATCAAGAAGCCGTAGTTTTAGAAAAAGCACCGAAGGTGGCTGTTTATTCTCCCAAAGGAAATCAACCCTGGGATGATGCCGTTACAATGGTTTTAACCTATGCCGAGATTCCTTATGAAACGGTATATGATGAAGATGTTCTAGATGATAAGTTAGCTTTGTTTGATTGGTTGCATCTGCATCATGAAGATTTTTCAGGGCAATATGGTAAGTTTTATGGCGCTTATCGCGCAGCTCCATGGTATATTCAACAAAAAGAAGATGCTGAAGCCTTAGCTGCTAAACTAGGATATTCAAAAGTTTCGGAGGAAAAGAGAGCGGTAGCATTAAAAATTAGAAAGTACGTTATTGGCGGCGGATTCATGTTTGCCATGTGTTCTGCAACTGATAGTTTTGATATTGCATTAGCAGCGTCTGACGGCGTAGATATTTGTGAACCTATGTTTGATGGTGATCCTTCTGATGCAAACTATCAAAGCAAACTAAATTTCAATAAAACCTTTGCTTTTAAAGATTTTACCTTAGAAAGAAACCCTATGCGGTATGAGTTTTCTTCTATTGACATGACTCCGAAACGATCAAATATATCTAAAGAAACGGATTATTTTTCACTAATGGATTTTTCAGCAAAATGGGATCCGGTACCCACAATGCTATGTCAAAATCATACGGCATTGGTAAAAGGTTTTATGGGACAAACAACCTCTTTTGAGCGTAGAGCAATTAAACCAACGGTGATGGTTTTAGGCGAAAATAAAATAAATGAAGAAGCACGGTATATACATGGTGTAAAAGGTAAAGGCTTTTTTACTTTCTATGGCGGACATGACCCTGAGGATTATCAGCACCGAGTAGGGGACCCAAAAACAGAACTTGAATTACACCCAACGTCACCTGGCTATCGTTTGATTTTAAATAATGTGTTGTTTCCTGCGGCGCAAAAAAAGAAACAGAAAACTTAATAGCAATCCATCTTAATTTGCTTTCTATTTTGGTAGTAACTAAGGTTCTGTGTAAGACGCGCCGAACACAGATGCGTTAGTTCTCTTATAATTTCTTTTTGCATAGCTATAGAACCACAAATCATGATACAACCCTTATTTTGTAATACATCTACGAATAAATCTTGATCTTTTTTGATCAGATGCTGTACATAAATTTTCTCTGATTGATTTCGAGAGTATGCGGTTTTAAATGCGGTTAGCTTTCCTGTTGCTAGGGCAGTATTAATATGTTCTTTGTATAAATTAAAGGCATTACTTGTTCGTGCTCCCCAGTACAAATGAATTTCTTTCTTTTTATTATTCTCATCAATCATTCCCAAGAAAGGGCCAATACCTGTTCCTGTAGCTATTAAAATGGTTTTTTTTGCATTCTCGGGGAAATGGAAATTTCTATTGGGTACCACTGTAGCCTTTAGTTTTTCTTCTTCCATTAATTGATATAAATAGTTGGAACATAGTCCGTTTTCATGTTTTCGGATGCTAACGACTAAAGCCCCCGAATTTAATTTTCCAATGGAATATAAACGCTCACGAGCTCCTTCCTCAGGAATAACAGATAGTAAATCACCCGAAATAAGATTGGTGCCATTTAAACTTTTTAAGTGTAATAAGAATGTGTCGTCTTCAGTAATTTCAGCCTTTTGCAGTACTTTAAAAGAAGAAGGCTGCCGCGACTTTGTTGCAAGTATTGGCTTCTCTAGATGAATGTTTACTCCAATTTTTTTTGACCAAGTGTCGGTCCAATTGGTAAAAGATTCAAAAGACTGATTATTCACTGTAAACACTTCTTGATACGCGTTACTTATTTCTAAGGAATTTAAAGCTTCATGGGTTTCATAAGCAAACTGACAAAAATTTGGGTAGGCGGTTGAGCCAAATCCTACAACACTAAAATTAAAAGCATTTTGTTGTCGATGTTTTTTAAGTAAACCCAAGAACTTTTCTGCCGAAGCCGGAGCTTCTCCTTGTCCATATGTAGCGGCCATAACAACTAAATGTTCCATTTTGTTGAAATGGGTATACTGATTCATTAAAGTTAAATGACTTTTCTTGCCAATAGCTAATAATTGCTTATGTAACTCTTGTGCAAATTGTAGCGTAGAGCCACCTTCGGTACCCACTAAAATAATATGTGTGCTATCATTTTTTGAGAACCCATTTTTAATTTTTGTTTTTGGCCTTTTAAAATAAATGATAAACCCGGTTACGGTTAAAAAGGGAATTGCCAAGCTGCCCAAACCAAGTACTATAGACCAAAGAATGCTTCCTTCGCCGGTATGTAGTACTGTTGCCCAAGAAGACATTACTTGTACAACAGGGTAGTTTTCTTCCGCAAGAATTTCACCTGTAACTTGGTTTAAGTAAACTTCTTTGTCTTTTAGACGGATGATGTAATAGTCTTCTACAAACTCAGAAAATGGATATTCAAGGGTTCGAAGTTCAGATAAAGGAGTGTTTTTAAAAAGAAGAAAGGCTGTTAATTCTTGTTGTGGTTCTTCTTGAATGGTATCATAATCTACCTGCAAAGAAACCTGAGTATCAGGAATAATATCAAAACGAAGCAAAGAAAGATAAACGCCTGTAAGTGCTAGTATTAAAAGTGGAATTAGAGCGAAGCGAGCATAGATTACATGATAGTACTGCGAAAAATTCTCACGAACTACGGGAGAAAAAAAATGTTTATAACCACCTTGTCTTTTAGCAATAAGTACAACGCCTGAAATACTAATCAGAATAAGTAAAAAGGACGCTATCCCAATAAGAAAGCGTCCTGTGGATTTTAAAAATAACGATCGATGAAGATTGGTAGCAAACTGAAAAAGGGGCTTTTTTTGAATGACGTCTCCCATTTTTTTACCTGTAAATGGATCAACATAAAAAGCGTCATTTTCACCTTCAATAATAGCCGTTACACTCACAAAACCATTACGGTCTCGTGATATTGATAAAACCTCGTCGTATGATTTATTTAATGTTTCAAGGGTTTCCGCCAACGAAAGGGTATCTGCCCCAGAAACCTGATAAGGGGCAACCTTATTGGCAATTGGTTCTACAGAAAGTATAACTCCCGTAACCGATGCAATTAAAAGAAAAATAGAAGAGATAATGGCAAATAATAAATGACTATATCTCCAGACCGAAACAATCATAAATTACTTGTTGGGTACCATTCTTATATAACGAATATATCCGGTACCATCTACTTTATTCTTAATAGTAGCAGTATTTAATTCAATTTCTGCATCTACCTCATAGTATTCTTGATTCTCTACAGCTGACTCAAAACGCACTTTATAGCCGGTATCAATCTGTTCAGAATCAAAACCTAAAGAAATTATATTTCTTTCACCGTTACCAATGGTTGCTCCAGAAATGGCATCAACATTTTCTTTGGTTCCGTTGCTGAAAATCCACCATTTTTTTAAATCCGGAAACCACTCTTTGTCATCACCTTGAACATAAAGTGTTTTTTCGTACTTCCCCTCAGGGTTAATTAAGGATACCACTACATATGCTTTTTCACCGGTATAATTCGTCATTTGAATCATACATTTATATAGCACTTCTGTCTTCACTACAAATGCAGAAAAAACAAAAAAGGCTGTTATTAGTAAAAATCCGAGTATCAATTTATTTACCATACTTTTCATGCTATTAGTTTAAGAATTGAAGATTTACTTTGTTTTTAGCTAATAATTCATTTTCCATGGCTAAATCTAAAGCAGTTTCACCAAATTCAGTGGTTGAATTTACATCAGCACCGTTGGCAATTAGAAATTTTAAAATAGCTGCATTTTCAGTTTTCATTGCGGCATTATGTAATGGTGTATTTCCATCTTTGTCTTTAGCGTTGATGTCTGCACCAAATGCACTTACTTTTTTAAGCAAACCTAGATTGTTTTTAGAAACGGCTATATGCCAGATAGAACGATCATCACCTTGTAACTGTTTAAAGTCGAAACCTTTTTTAGTTAATGCTGCTACTTTAGCATCAAAATCACGAGGTTTTCCTCGACCGTTAAAGAGGTAAGCCGCTACATTATTTCCTTTGGAATCAAGAGCTTCAATAGAAGCACCGTTCGCTAATAGATAAGAAACAACGCCAGCACTGTTGCTCTGCAGGGCAGCAGTCAAGGGTGTTTTTCCATCTTTATCCGCTTGATTAATGTTATCAGTCTTTTTCGTGAAATACCTTACAATAGTTAGATTATTTCTTTCTGAAGCCTTCAACAAAGCAGTTTCACCTTCATTGTTTACGGCATTGGGGTTCACCCCTTTGGTTACAAAATAGTCTAAAATTTCTTGGTCTTTTACCGAACCAGCCAAATTATGCAATGGGGTGACACTTTCGGTTGTTGTTACGTTTGCATCAAGACCTAAGCCTTCTAAATACTCAAATAAGGCTAAGGAGCTTGCTCTACCTTTACTTGCAAAGAAAATAGCATTCTCACCAGTTGTTTCGTTCTTTTTTGTAGATACACCACGGTCTACCAATTGTTTAAGAACATCAACATTACCGCCTTGAGCAGCATAACTAAAAATACCATTACCATGCTCATCGGTACTGTTAATAGCTAAACCTTTGCTAATAAAATAATCAACTAATTTCAAATCTTTAGCTCTAGACGCCGCAACTAATAATGCATTTTTACCGTGATGATCTTTCTCTTTAGCAATATCAGCGCCACTAGCCATTAAAAAATCATATATTTCAGTGTTGCCTTGACCTGCTGCAGCAGTAAAAGATAGTGGTCCGTAGCCATGAGAGTCTACTAAGTCTAACTTAGCACCTTTATCTATCAAGAATTTAACAACTTCTAGGTTTCCTCGAGAAGCGGCCCAAAACACATACGTTCGAGAATCATGTGTTCTTTTGTTTACATCATTGCCTTGTGATAGTAAAAAAGCAATTGTTTCTACAGTGTTGCCACTAAAAATTGCAAATGTTGCGGCATCAAAACCACCACTATTTGCTTCAGTAAGCGAGTGACCTTCATTCTGTGTAGCTTTAATTTTCTCGATACTTGGTTTAGTTTGCCAAAAGGCTCTATCTAAAAAAGGATTACTTGATCCTTGTTGTGGACTTTGAGCCATGACACCAACGGTAAAGAGACATGCCAACGCTGCTTGGGTAACTTTTCTAATAATTGTTTTCATTTTATATCATTTCCTGTTTATACCTTTAAAACCATTATCGAAAATTGGTTTTCGATAATGGTTGGTAAAATTATAGCTAATATGTTGTTGTACTAAGTTTTATTCAAAAATGTATTCTTTTTTTAATTAAAAAACACCAATGAAGTGACTGCCGGTAATATTAACCAATTCAGCACCTTTGGTGACTTCTCCGGTTTCTGTATCTACCACATAAATATTTCCGTTTTGACCTACAGCCCCTTGGGAAAGATAAATTTCAGAACCATCAACTACAAAGCCTTGGTATTGAAAAAGATAAAAATCGGGGTCATAAGGAATAGCGTCAAGTTTCACCGCAGTTTTAGCATTTAAATCTACTAAGGCAAAAAAACCTTGAGCGCCAGCAATACCTTCTGCTGAACCATCATGTCTATATGCTAAAACGGCTTTGCCATTTGCTGCAGGTCTCCAGGCTAGAATATAGGCTCCATCAATTCCTAATGCGGCATCTAAATTGAAATTATAGGAATTATCATATTCATTATCTGAATCAATTTTTAGAATATAAGACCCTTCAGGATCATTTTGATTTGCTTGATAAACACTACCGTTGTATAAAAAAGAGTTAATACTGCGATACCCGTTGGTGTTACCATGACCAACAGTAGAAGTAATTACTGAAGGGTTTAACAATGAAGGGTAATCTAAAACTATGGTTTTAGACCCTAAAATTTCATAATCGCGATCACTTTCAGTAGTGGCAGGATCTACCTTGCTTAAACGCGCACCGATATATAATTTGTCTCCAGAAGCGTTTAAAGTTGGCATGTCAATTCTAGAAATATAATAGCCAGCAGCTTCTTCTTCTTGACTTAATGATACCTGATGTTCTTGAAACTCCTTTATTGATGAATTAACTAAATCTAGGGTAACAACGCCAATAGTTGCATTAGTTCGTTGGTAACTATCATCAGATGCATCGTTCGGAGTGCCATTATCATCAATTTCATGTTCGGTAGAAACATAGACTGCGGCCCCAGTTTGATCGCCGTCAAAAAGTTTGATCCATCGCGGAGCGGTACCAACATATGGGGCAATACTAACTTCTGATCCTGAAGGCATAAAATTTTGACCACCTTCTACACTATATTTTGTATAATTACCACCGGTATCACCGGCGTAACTAATATTAAATATGGTGTTGCCGTCTTCCGAAGATTGTAATCTGGCTGTTCTATTTGAAGGGGCAATAAAACCGTTCTCAAAAGGTTCAATTGACACTGATGGGTCTTTGGCATCTTTGCTAGATACAGAATAAATTAATGTGCCGCCGTTTCCATCTCCGGGCTCATCTCCCATCTTGGCAGCGGCAACGGTTATCCATCTTGAATCTTCTTCAACTACCGGTTCTTCCGTATCGGAATCAATTACTGGTACGGTGTCATCATTATCGCTACAGGCGGTCATTATGCCAGTTATGAATACCATAGTGGCTATAGTTTTTAAATTTAAATTCATTCGTTTCATAGTTGTTCTATTAAAATTTATTGATTGTGTAATTCAGTTTTAGATAAAAAGCTCTTCCTGGTTTTTGAACCGAAAGATTGTCAAATACAGGCTTGTCAAAAATGTTTTTAATATCGAAGCTGACTGTAAAATTGTTATTTGGAAACATATAGCTGAGTCCGAAATCTTGTGCGATTTGTTCCGGAACATTGAAAAAATCATTCCCTACCGTATTAGAACCTTGGGCGGTTAAAAATGAGAATTCATCCGTATAATAGAGGGAGTAATAAAGATGTAATTGTGAGTCTTGTTGAATGGCGTTCTGTACTGAATATCGTAACCCACCATTCATGGTAAAAAAAGGCGTATTCGGAACATCAATTTCGATACCCTGATTATCTACCCTTAAATCAAAACGTGAGATATTGAAATGGACTCCGAAATAGTTGTTATAGTTATAATTCAGTTGGGCATCAATTCCTTTAGAAGTAGCACTCCCTTGATTTACATAAATAATTAACTCATCATCAACATTTAGCGATGTTTCAATAGGCAAGCCAATTCGATCTTTAATATTTCGGGTAAAAAGATTGGTCGAAATGGTAAAGTCATGCTTTTTAATTTTAAAGGTTCCAAATCGAAAACCTAGATTGTAGTTGTTACTACTTTCAGGGTTGATGCTTGAATTTGCAATCACATTGTCACCATCATCACCGAAAACCTCAGTTTCATTAGGCAGTCGAATCGCTTTTTCAGCGGAAGTTAAAAGGGTAATGGTAGGTGTTATCGCGTATGATGCAGCAAAACCATAGCCGTTGTATTTTTTATTGCTACGCACTATTTCATCAACTACGACATCATTTCCACCACTATCTGAAGTAATGGTTGGATCAACACTCGTTGTTTTTTGATGATAATGTTTACCAAATACATTTGTTTTTAGTTTGTCATCAAAGGCAGATAATTCATAAGTTAAAGAGAAAATATTCTTTTTCAAATCTCTACTACCTTGAAAGGTGTTTTCTAAAACAGATCGTAATGCGTCACTATCTTTTCTGTCAATGCCACTATAAACATGGTTGAATAATACTTTGTGATGCTCATTGATGGTATAGGATATTCCTGATCTAATTGATGATACTCTTCTGTTTATTTGGGCTAGGGTAGGACCTCCTTCTTGTTGAGAGCCCCAAGTGTACGCGTATTCATTACCCCTAAAATCTATAGCTCTTTCACCTGACCAACTATATGCAGCTGCCACGGTATCATTAATAACCCTGTTTCTTTTGCCGTACAAGCCATTGATGTTTACATCAAGACCTTTGGTAAATAAGTTTTTCTTTTGATAACTTAGATTAGTTAATAATGCATCAGATTCTAGAAATCGACCCTTATAAGGAGTAATGGTCATAAATGCACCATGCTGTACTTCGTTATAATCATCTGATGCCGTGACACCCACTAGAAATTGATCTGCCCATTTTACGTTGGCATATCCAATTTGTGCCATTCCACCAGTGGATTTATAGGCGTCGTTAAATCTCTTAGCAATAATTGGGGTTTGTACACCGCCTAAACCAGTAACAACAACACTTCTGCCAGAAACTTTATAATCATTGTCAGAGTGATTATGAAAGAATGAGGCTTTTACGGTAAAACCGGTTTTGTCAACTCTATAGAGTCCGTTAACACTTGCTTGTAAAGTATTAAATGAACCATAAGAAAGAGAAGCATTTAGATTGGTTTTTGTGTCTTTATGTAACACAATATTAATTGCCCCACCTAATGCATCACTTGCCAAATGACCAGGTACAACACCTTTATAAACTTCAATATTTTTAATTAATGAAGGGGGAATACTATTTAAGTTAAATGAGTTTCCGTAGGTAGAAATAGGAATTCCATCAATAAAAATTCGAACAGAATTTCCAGAAAGTCCATTTAAGCTATAAGTAACATCAGATCCTAACCCACCATTCTGTCGTATTTTAACTCCTGCAGTGGTGTTTAGTAATTCATTGGTTTGAATATTTCTAAGACTCGCTTCTTCGGTTTTAATAGCACTGACAGCAAAACCTTTGGTCTCTAATTTGGTTTCATTGCTTTTTCCGCTTACCGTTACTTCCTCTAGATTTTCAATTTCCTCCTCTAAAATGAAATGAACTTGAACTAATGGTGTACGCTGTGATATTATAACTGTTTTGGTTTGGCTTTGGTATCCTAAAAAGGAGACCTCGATAGCGTTTGGACCATTAGGTACATTGTTAAATTCGAATACACCATTGTCGTTGGTGAGCTCTCCCCGTTGTAAACCTTTAATGGCAACCGTCGCAAAAGGCATCGCATTTCCTGAAGTGTCAAATACGCTTCCAGTAATTGATCCAGAAACAACTTGAGCCATGCCCGAAATAGATAATAATAGAAGACAAATTGTAATAAAAGTTCTCATAAAAAAATTAATCCTTATTCTTATTAAGATTTAATCTAAATAAATAACTTTGCAAATCTATATCAGGTTGGAAAGGAATAATACCGAGAAAGGATTTTTTAAGTACGCAAAAGGAAGTAATGGCATTAGGCGAGAATATTGAAGAAAAGAATAAGGAGTTGCATAGAGAAATTTATGTTGAGAAACTCTTTAAAAATGCTTTTATCGATAATGCTGTTCAGTTCAATTCTGTTGAAACCACCAATGAAAAAGGGATTGCTATTATAACCGGAATCGACTTTTCAAAGAAAAAATTACGTTTCCAATTCGATTCTAAGATAGGTGTTTCAAGCGATGAGCATTTGATAAAGTTTCATTTTTCATTAGAAGGAACCTATTCGTTTCAGCCATTGGGGCATATAGATTATTTAGTTCAAATACCTGATAATCATTGTAATATGTTTTATAATCCTAAAACCCAAGACGGCGGTATTTTTTTGAAAGACTGCGCCAAAGTTTTTGAGATATATGTTAAGCCTAATGTATTACATGATCTTTTAGGAGAAACTTTTGACCAAGCTTTTGTTGGATTGAAAAACGCTATTTCAAATTCAAATTCATTTGTTTTATGGGATAAGAGTAAATTTATACCACCGCATATTAGAAGTTATATTAACGACATTATTCAATGTCCGTACAAAGGAGCAGTTCGAAAAAGATATTTGGAGAGCAAATTAACTGTTTTGTTGATTGACTTTTTAATAGGACGACAAACTGCCAAGATTACAAAGAATCATGTTAAGTTATTAAATGCAGATTATTTGGCTTTGGTAAAGGTGGAAGAACATATTAGAAAAAATCTAAAAGAGCCTTTGAAAATTTTAGATCTTGCAGATGTTGCCGGGTTTAATGCCACTAAACTAAAACGAGATTTTAAAAAATTGTACGGGGTCACTGTATTTAAATATATCACGGCTTTGCGGATGGAGGTTGCAAAAAGTATGATATCTCAAAACGGAATTAGCATCGCAGAAGCTTCTTACCAAGTCGGTTACTCCAATCCTCAACATTTTACCACCGCATTTAAAAGAACCATGGGGTATTTACCACGAGAGTTAAAATCTGAAACAACCTAAATATAAGGTCACTATCATAACTTTATTGAAGCAATTTTTCAAGAATAAATTCAACACCGTTTTCGTCATTACTGAGAGTTTCATAATTAGCTACCTCTTTCACCTTCGGATGAGCATTAGCCATAGCAAAACTAAATTCTGCCAGTTCCAACATTTCTAAATCATTATTGTAATCTCCAAAAACCATAGTTTCTAATGGAGTAATTCCGTAATGTTTTTGTAATTTTTGTAAAGCAAAACCTTTGTTGGCATTTGTGCTTGAGATGTCAACCCAATTTGGACCGGAAACCTTAACCTTCAGTTGGTCTTCTAAATGTTGTACCGCGGGATAAATATAGTTTTCCGAACTTTCAAAATGATAAACAGCAACCTTTAGTATCTCAGCGTCAACGGTGGTCAAATCTGATACTATTTCATAGGCTGAATAATATTGGCGCAGCAAGTTTTCAAATGCTTTTGATTTACCAGTGAGATAAGCATTTCTTTTTCCACATAAAACCGGATGTACTCCTTCTACATTTTCAATATCACGAAGAATTTGAATCTGTTTGTCGTGAGCTAGGGGAGTGACCAATAGTTCTTGCTCTTGTTTAACTACATAGCCACCATTTTCGGCTGCTATAATGATGTCATTTTTAATTTGATCTAATTTACTTACAATGCTGTTATATTGACGACCACTTGCTGCTACAAAAATAATGTCCCTCTTTTTGAGTTCTTCAAACAATTCAAAAAAACGACTACTAACTTCATGGTTAGTATTTAAAAGGGTGCCATCCATATCGGTGACTACCATTTTTACTTTTGACAAATTCATATTTGTACGATTCAAGTGAGCAAAGATATTTGTTCCAATTTTAATTATGAGGAAGTAGTGAAAAGTTTTACATTTAATTAATGAAGTATTATCAAAAAGAGTATCGGCTACCGGCGTATCAAAGAGGTTTTCATTTGATAACTGACTTGGTTATGAATAATTTGACTGAAATACAGAATATTCAAAAAGGAATGTTACACGTGTTCATTAAGCACACTTCTGCAAGTTTAACGATTAACGAAAACGTTGACCCTACGGTACGTGATGATTTTGAAAGCCATATTAATGTTATAGTACCTGAAAATGCGCCATATTATGTGCATACCTATGAAGGGCCAGATGATATGCCTGCGCATATCAAAGCCTCAATTTTTGGTTCTTCTGTACAAATACCCATTACAGCTGGTAAATTGAATTTAGGCATATGGCAGGGTTTATATTTATGTGAACATCGTAATCACGCTTCTGGTCGCAATTTGGTATTAACTGCTTCAGGAATTTAGACGGTTTTCTTAACTTGTATCACTGAACCGAAAATTACTAGTTATGACAACTGAAGAATCTATTTTATACAAAATTCAAATACTTATAACCAATCATTTCGATACTCCAGAAGAGGCCTTTAGTTTTTTTGATGCCGATAGTAGTGGTAAGCTTAAAAAAAGTGAAATTGTCAAATTGTTAAAGCAAGCAGAAATTAATGGTTTTATACGCGGGCTAGTGGGCTCTAAGTTAATTGAAGGTTATGACAAAAGCGAAGATGAAGAAATTGATTGGCAAGAATTTAAAGCGGCGGTTGATAAGATTAAGAATACTTAATAGAAGTGGTACTGAAATTATTTAAACCGGTTACAATCTCCATCGCTTTATTCTTGATTTTAAATTGTAAGAATGTAAATAAAAAGGAGCCTTTCAATAAGGAGAGTTTCACGGAACATTATGTTGACTATGTGAAGGGCACACTGCTATTACCTCGCCATTACCAAAAGGTTACTGAAGAAAGATTACCGTATCTATTTAATGAAAATGATAATGCTTCAATAGTTAAAATGGTTATGCAACGATTAGATGCTGACCGAAGAGATTATTTGCTATTTACGAATGAGGATGATACAAATGATTTCATTCTAATTCATAAATCAGAATTCATGAATTTTTCTAAAAAAGACGGAAATCAATTTCTTGGAGTATATGAGAATTATATAAAAAATAGCTATGGCCTTGGCAACTATAAAAGGTTACAAAATAAAATTTCACAGAACGAACGGTCAAAATACTTAAAGATAAAGTACAAGATAAACGCCGATGGTCTTGATTTTTATCAAACTCAATACGTAGTGACATCATCAGCCACCACCTTCGGAGTTGTTGAAATAAGAACTGAAGAATTTGATTTAGAAGATCTCATAAAAAGAATTAGATATCTGGTAAACTAGAGTAATAAAAAACCCGAAGCATTTGTGCTTCGGGTTTTTTTATAAGTGAGATGTTTTATAATCTATTTTACTTGATCTACGATTGCTTTGAAAGCATCTGGGTGGTTCATTGCTAAATCGGCTAAAACTTTACGATTTAATTCGATATTGTTAGCTTTTACTTTTCCCATAAATTGAGAATAAGACATTCCGTGCATACGAGCACCCGCATTAATACGGGTAATCCATAAAGCTCTGAAATTTCTTTTCTTATTTCTACGATCTCTATAAGCATATAACATTGCTTTTTCAACCGCGTTTTTGGCTACTGTCCAAACGTTTTTACGTCTTCCAAAGTAACCTTTGGCTTGCTTCATCACCTTTTTTCTTCTGGCTCTTGAAGCAACTGCATTTACTGATCTTGGCATAATTTAAATTGTTTTTGTAGTAGGCGGTCGAAAATCGACACTTGTTTTAAGCCTAACTCCAGGGTTAATATTTACCGAATTTGAATAATTACTTTAAACGTAATTGTTCTTTAATACTGTTAACATCTGCTTGGTGTACCAAGGTGTCATGTGTTAACGCAAGCTTTCTCTTTTTTGACTTTTTAGTCAAAATGTGACTTTTGAAAGCGTGCTTTCTTTTGATTTTACCAGTACCAGTAAGCTTGAAACGCTTTTTAGCACTAGATTTTGTTTTCTGTTTAGGCATTTTTCCTAATTTAGTTATTATCTCACTTAGCATGCTAAACGCTGCTTACAAAAAGCAAGCAGCGTTCAGTATTTTATAAATCAAACGAATATAATCGTTTATTTTCCTTTTGTCTTTGGAGCGATGAACATCGTCATGCGCTTTCCTTCTAGTTTAGGCATCTGTTCTACCTTTCCTAACTCTTCTAATTCAGATGCAAGTCGAAGCAATAAAATCTCTCCTTGATCCTTATAAACAATTGATCGGCCCTTAAAAAAAACATAGGCCTTTAATTTGGCACCATCTTTTAAAAACTTCTCAGCATGTTTCTTTTTAAATTCATAATCATGATCGTCCGTATTTGGTCCGAACCTGATTTCTTTAACCACTACCTTTGAGGCCTTGGCTTTCATCACCTTTTCGCGCTTCTTTTGCTCGTAAAGGAACTTCTTGTAATCTATCACTTTACAAACTGGTGGATTAGCTTTGGGTGAAATTTCCACTAAATCTAATCCGAGTTCATTTGAAATTTCCATGGCTTTTGCCAACGGATAAACTCCTACCTCTACATTGTCACCAACCAAGCGAACTTCAGGTGCGATGACTCTTTCATTTATTTTATGAGGATTTTTATTTTCCCTTCTAGGTTGGGGCCTAAATCTTTTTCGTATTGCTATGACTAATATTTTTTAATTAAACGTTATTTTTTTAAAACGACTTTAAGGTACTATTTATTTCTGTATTCACCAAGTTAGCAAAATCTTCAATTGTAATTGCTCCCAAGTCTTCACCTCCATGTCGGCGAACTGAAATAGTGTTAGCTGTCTCATCGTTTTCCCCAACAATCAGCATAAATGGAATTTTATTCATTTCTGCTTCTCGTATTTTCTTGCCTACAGTTTCATTTCTATTATCGACAAGCGCGCGAATTTCGTTATTTTCTAGGGATTTTAAAACTTTTTCAGCATATTTTTCATTTTTCTCGCTTACAGGTAAGACAATAGCCTGTTCAGGAATCAGCCAAAGTGGAAAATTACCCCCAGTATGTTCTAGCAGCAAAGCAATGAAACGTTCCATGCTTCCGAATGGAGCTCGGTGAATCATAACGGGTCTATGTGACTCATTATCAGATCCTTTGTAGCTTAATTCAAAACGTTCTGGTAAGTTGTAATCAACTTGTATCGTTCCTAATTGCCAACTTCTTCCCAGTGCGTCTTTCACCATGAAATCTAATTTCGGTCCATAAAATGCAGCTTCACCTTTTTCAATAACATAATCTAATCCTTTTTCTTCTGCTGCATTTATGATGGCGTTTTCAGCTTTTTCCCAATTCTCAACAGTACCTATATATTTCTCTGGTTTGTCTAGGTCGCGAACTGAAACCTGTGCAGTGAAATTCTCAAAACCTAATGAGCCTAATACATAAAGTGAAAGATCAATTACATTTTTAAATTCTTGGTCTAATTGATCTGGCGTACAAAAAATATGCGCATCATCTTGTGTAAATCCTCTAACTCGAGTAAGTCCGTGTAATTCACCACTTTGCTCATAGCGGTATACAGTACCGAATTCGGCATATCTTTTTGGTAATTCTTTATAGCTGAACGGGCGATGATTGAAAATTTCACAGTGATGCGGGCAGTTCATCGGTTTTAATAAAAACTCTTCGCCTTCTTTTGGGGTGTTTATGGGTTGAAAACTGTCTTCACCATATTTGGCATAATGACCTGAAGTTACGTATAGTTCTTTCTGACCAATATGCGGGCTTACCACCATTTCATAACCAGCTTTCTTTTGGGCTTTTTTCAAAAACTGTTCTAGTCTTTCACGTAATGCGGCACCTTTAGGTAACCATAACGGCAATCCTTGACCAACTTTTTGAGAAAAAGTAAAAAGTTCTAATTCTTTACCTAGTTTTCTATGGTCGCGTTTTTTTGCTTCCTCTAATAGTGCTAGATATTCGGTAAGTTCTTTTTGCTTTGGAAACGAAATTCCATAAACTCTGGTTAACTGAGGTTTGTTTTCGTCACCGCGCCAATATGCTCCTGCAACACTTAAAATTTTAATTGCTTTTACAATTCCTGTATTTGGTATGTGGCCACCGCGACATAGATCTGTAAAATTATCATGATCACAAAAGGTTATAGTGCCATCATCTAAATTTTCAATAAGCTCAACTTTATATTCATTACCTTCTGTTTTGTATTTATCCAAAGCGTCAGCTTTAGTTACAGAACGCATTTTGAAATCATGTTTGCCCCTGGCAATTTCTAAAGCTTTTTTCTCAATAGCTAAAAAATCTTTATCAGAAATACTTCCATTGGGTAAATCAACATCATAATAAAAGCCATTGTCAATTGCTGGTCCAATTGTTAATTTAATACCTGGATACAATTCTTCAAGTGCTTGGGCAACAATATGAGAAGTAGAGTGCCAGAATGCTTTCTTTCCTTCAGGGTTTGTCCAAGTATAAAGAATCAATGACCCATCTTCTTGAAGTGGGGTAGTGGTTTCAATAATGGTGTCATTAAATTTTGCAGATATTACGTTACGAGCAAGCCCTTCGCTAATGCTTTTGGCGATGTCCATAGCGGTACTTCCGTTATTGTATTCCTTTATTGATCCGTCGGGTAAAGTAATCTTAATCATAGTCACTACATATAATAGAAGCGCAAAGATAGTATCTTGTAGCGATGCTGACAATATATATAGTACTCTTTATGATGTTTCTAGTTTTTGTTAGGTAAGGTCAGACTATTCGGGGTGTTTTTTTGTGTTTTAAGATCGTAGTAAGAAGCGGGTATAATTTCTAACGCAACTATTATTTAAACTTAAATTTGCGTTAAGCTAGAAAATGCCTTAAATTTAATACCCTTTTTTCGGGCAATTGTTTCAAGTAAAATTCTAGTTTTTAGAGCATTGTAAATATGGCTCAAAAAAAAATAAAAAAAGTTTGCTAAAACGCTTTGAGAATTAAAAAAGCATGTTACATTTGCAGCCCGATAACAAGACAGGTATTTGTCTTTTTAAAAGGAAATTGAAATTACGTTCTTAATAGTTGTATTGTTGTTTTTTAAGGTTGATCAGAAAAATAAATATTTTTTTCAAGAAAAGATTGCCAGTTAAAAAAACAGTTATATATTTGCAGCCGCTTAGAGATATATGCTCTAAGAAAAAGCAGAAACTAAGAGTAGTTTCGTAGTAAAAGTTCATTGACAAATTGTAGAGACAGCGCAAATAACCTTCGGGTTAATTTGTAAAGTAAGAATTATATATATGAGTATTGGAAACGATGCTTATGTAAGAATTAAATCGAGATTACGGAGCTGGGATGTTTTTGATTGTTAGTACTTAAATTATTTAAAGATTAACGATGAAGAGTTTGATCCTGGCTCAGGATGAACGCTAGCG